>NZ_CP086120.1:1842500-3142500 GCF_021216675.1 Streptomyces gobiensis
TTCCCATAAATCGTTCGGAGTGCTTCTCATGGCATCCTCTGGATACCGCTCGAAACGATGTAGATACTAACCGTTGCTACCGGGGTCTTCTGACCTCCACCACAACTGTTTAAATCTACCTCCCTGGGGCGCCCGTGTCAAAGGGCCCCCTGGGGCGAAGAGGAGACTAGCAGGTTCGGGCACGCCCGCGCACATCACGCGGCCGTGGGGACCTCAGCCGAACGGTCTCCGGCTTCGATGTCTCCCGTCTCCCCTACGAGTATCGCGCGTCGTCCCAGAACAAACACGTATGCCAGGAACACCAGCTCGGCGATCACGCCGATGGTGATGCGTGCCCAGGTGGGCAGGCCCGACGGGGTCACAAAGCCCTCGATCACGCCGGATACGAAGAGGACCGCGGCCAGGCCGATGGCCATGCCGATCGCCGCGCGGCCCTCTTGGGCCAGGGCGACGCGGCGGCTGCGTGGGCCTGGGTCGATCACGGTCCAGCCCAGGCGTAGCCCCGTACCGGCGGCGACGAAGACGGCGGTGAGCTCCAGCAGGCCGTGCGGCAGGATCAGGCCGAGGAAGACGTCGAGGCGTCCGGCTGAGGACATCAGGCCGATGCCGACTCCCAGGTTGGCCATATTGATGAAGAGGACCCACAGCACGGGGATGCCGAGGAAGACGCCGAAGATGAGGGCGATGGCCACAGCCTGTGCGTTGTTCGTCCAGACCTGAGCGGCGAAGGAGGCTGCCGGGTTGCTCGAGTAGTACGTCTCGTACTGCCCTCCTGGGCGGGTCATCTCACGGAGCTCGTGTGGGGCTCCGATGGCGGACTGGACCTCGGGGTGGGCGGCGATCCACCAGCCGATGAGTACGGCGACGAGCGTGGAGATGATCGCGGTCGGTACCCACCAATGACGGGTTCGGTAGACGGCTGCGGGGAAGCCGACCGTGAAGAACCGGGCAGCATCGCGCCAGGAGGAGCGGCGGGGGCTCGTTACCGCACTGCGGGCGCGGGCCACCAGGGTCGTCAGCCGCCCGGTGAGCACCGGATCCGGGGCGCTTGACTGGACCTGTGAGAGGTGGGTGGAGGTGCGTTGGTACAGAGCGACGAGTTCGTCCACCTCCGCGCCGGTGAGTCGGCGACGGCGGCGCAGCAGCTCCTCCAGGCGGTCCCACTCGGCGCGATGAGCGGTGACGAAGACGTCCAAGTCCATGGGGAGAGCCTGGCATACCGGCAGACTGTTCGTACGAGCTGAAAGGATGTGCCGGGTGAGTGAACTGGTGACGGGCGACGCGGTGGTGCTCGGGCTGCGGCCCGCGCGGCTGCCGAGCCGGGCGCTGGCCATATTCATCGACTTGGTGGTGCTGTGGGCCGTCTATCTGACGCTCACGCTGGTGCTGCTGACCGCAATGGCCGGGCTGGACGAGGCGGCTGGTGCCGCCGTGGCAGTCGCGCTGCTGGTGCTGGTGCTCATGGGCGGGCCGGTCGCGGTCGAGACCCTCACCCATGGCCGTTCACTGGGGAAAGTGGTGTGCGGGCTGCGGGTCGTACGGGAAGACGGCGGGCCCATTCGTTTCCGGCATGCGCTGGTGCGCGGCTTGATCGGCTTTGTGGAGATCCAGCTGACCATCGGAACGGTCGCCTGTATCGCGTCGCTGGTGTCCGCACGGGGGCGGCGGCTGGGTGATGTCTTCGCCGGGACGCTGGTCATACGCGAGCGGATTCCGGTGGGGCAACCGGTCGCGATGCCGCCACCGCCGCCCTGGCTGGCCGGATACTTCGGGGAGCTGGATCTGTCCCGGGTGCCGGATGGGCTGTGGCTGGCGGTGCGGCAGTACCTGATGCGGATGGGGCAGCTGGATCCGCAGGTGAGCTGGTCGCTGGCGGAGCGGCTGGCGGCCGATGTCGCCGCCTGCACGGGTACGCCTCCGCCGGAGGGGGTGCCCGCGGCGGGGTATCTGACCGGGGTGATGGCGGAGCGGCAGGCGCGGGACGCGCGGCGTGCGTTCGGGGCGGCGAGTGGCGGGGCCGAGGCCGCTGCCACGACGGGCGGAGCGGCGCCGGAGACCGTACGGGCGCCGCAGCCCCAGAGGCCTTCGGAGCCTCCCCAGGCTCCGGCTCCGGCTCCGGCTCCTCGGGATGAACGTCCGGCGGGCGGGTTCGTGCCGCCTGCGTGAGGGGCGTACCCGTCAGTCAGGCCGTCAGGCAGGCCGTCGGTCAGGTGAAGGTCGAGGGCGGGGATTCCAGGTCTTCCAGCTCGATGCCGGGGGCGGCGAGAACGACATCGCCCGCGATGTGCACGGTGTGCTGCTCACCGGTCTGCAAGTCGTTTACCTGGTAGCTGTCCACGGTCAACGGGCCATTGTCAGTGGTGTGTGCTTCGCTGTTCAGCAGTGCCCAGGACTGGTCGAGAGTGCGGGGGGCGAGCACGGGGGGTGTGAAGGCTACAAGGCGGACACGGATGGCGGGGGCGCCGGGGGCGGGGCGCAGCAGCCGGGCCGTGGCGATGAGAAAGGCGGGGGATGCGCCGGTGAACGCGTGAGCGGGGACGTTGCCCTCTTGGGCGAGTTCTCCACTGGGGTCGGTACGGACCCAGGTGACGCCCTCCAGGGCAGCGCCGCGGACCTGCCAGCTGGCGGCGTGAAGTTCGAGACGCAGCGGGCGGCCCAGTTCATCGAGGGTGAGATCGACGGAGCCCGCGTGGTCTCCGGAGGGGGTGGTGACCTGGGAGACATAGCGCCAGCCGGAGGGGCCGGTGGCGCAGTGAAAGTGCTCTTCACCGAGGGGGGTGTGGTCGTGCGGATCGTGGAGCGAGTAGCGGCCGCGGGGCATGGTGGGTCCTTGATACGACGGGCCCCCGCCCCGGGCATGCGGAGCGGGGGCCTGTTGCCGGCTGCTGGTGCGTGATCAGTAGCGGTAGTGGTCGGGCTTGTAGGGGCCTTCGACCGGGACGCCGATGTAGGCGGCCTGCTCCGGGCGGAGCGTGGTCAGCTTGGCACCCAGGGCGTCCAGGTGGAGGCGGGCGACCTTCTCATCCAGGTGCTTGGGCAGCACATAGACACCGGTCGGGTACTCCTCCTGCTTGGTGAACAGCTCGATCTGCGCGATCGTCTGGTTCGCGAAGGAGTTGGACATCACGAACGACGGGTGCCCCGTGGCGTTGCCCAGGTTCAGCAGACGGCCTTCGGAGAGCACGATGATCACCTTGCCGTCGGGGAAGGTCCAGGTGTGGACCTGCGGCTTGACCTCGTCCTTGACGATGCCGGGGACAGCAGCGAGACCGGCCATGTCGATCTCGTTATCGAAGTGCCCGATGTTCCCGATGATCGCCTGGTGCTTCATCTTGGCCATGTCCGAGGCCATGATGATGTCCTTGTTGCCGGTGGTGGTGATGAAGATGTCGGCACTGTCGACCACGTCGTCCAGGGTCGCTACCTGGTAGCCGTCCATGGCCGCCTGGAGGGCGCAGATCGGGTCGATCTCGGTGATGATCACTCGGGCGCCCTGGCCGCGCAGCGACTCCGCGCAGCCCTTGCCGACATCGCCGTAGCCGCAGACGACGGCGGTCTTGCCGCCGATCAGGACGTCGGTGGCGCGGTTGATGCCGTCGATGAGGGAGTGGCGGCAGCCGTACTTGTTGTCGAACTTCGACTTGGTCACGGCGTCGTTCACGTTGATCGCCGGGAAGAGCAGGGAGCCGTCCTGGTGCATCTCGTAGAGACGGTGGACGCCGGTGGTGGTCTCCTCGGTCACACCCCGGATCTCGGAGGCGAGCTGGGTCCACTTCTTCGGGTTCTCGGCGAGAGTGCGGTTGAGGAGTTCGAGGATGACGCGGTGCTCCTCGTTCTCGGCCGTGTCCACGGCAGGTGCCTCGCCCGCCTTTTCGTACTCCACACCCTTGTGGACCAGGAGGGTGGCGTCGCCGCCGTCGTCCAGGATCATGTTGGGGCCGCCGGTGGGGCTGTCCGGCCAGGTCAGCGCCTGCTCCGTGCACCACCAGTACTCCTCCAGGGTCTCGCCCTTCCAGGCGAAGACCGGAATGCCCTGGGGGCTGTCGGGGGTGCCACCGGGGCCGACCACGACGGCGGCCGCCGCGTGGTCCTGGGTGGAGAAGATGTTGCAGGAGGCCCAGCGGACCTCGGCGCCCAGCGCCGCCAGGGTCTCGATCAGCACCGCGGTCTGCACGGTCATATGCAGTGAACCGGTAACACGGGCACCGGCGAGCGGCTGAGTAGCTGCGTACTCCTTGCGGATCGCCATCAGGCCGGGCATCTCATGCTCGGCCAGGGTGATCTCTTTACGGCCAAAGGCGGCCAGGGAGAGGTCAGCGACCTTGAAGTCCTGGGCGGTGTCGGTCGTCGTCATGCGAGCTGCTCCTCGGTATCGATCGAGGGTGTACGGCTGACTGGCTGCGGCGGGGCATGCGGACGCACCGGTCCCCTGGCCGCACCGGAGTCCGTCGGAGGCCCTCTCTCCCTCGGTCACCCCGCGGTGCGGGGCGCCCGACCGCCATCAGCAGCGACGTCTGTGCGTTCCGAATCTACACTGTCGCTCTTGTCTGCTGGGTGGCGCGGTGAGGTGTAGCGGGGGTGGCTTCCCCGGCCCCGCCCCTTCCCGGAAACCGGGGCTTCGCCCCGGGGCCCCCGGGGGTGGCCGGTGCGGACGGTGGCCGGGTGTTGTGCCCACCCACAGCCCCTCGCGGGGCTGCGAGTGCCCACAACGGGGGGTTAGCGGGGGAGGTCTGGTTCTAGGTAGATGACTCGGGCGATGGGGACCGCTTTGCGGATGCGGGCTTCGGCTGCGTCGATCGCGCGGGTGACCTCCGCGACCGCGTCATCGCCCTGTACCGCGATCTTGGCGGCCACCAGCAGCTCCTCCGGGCCGAGGTGGAGCGTTCGCATATGGATGATGCCGGTGACGGTCTCACCGTCCACCATCGCGGTGCGGATCTTGTCCAGCTCGGCCGGGTCGGCGGACTCGCCCAGCAGCAGGGACTTCGTCTCGGCCGCCAGCACCAGCGCGATCAGGACCAGCAGCACACCGATGCAGACGGTGCCGATACCGTCCCAGACCCCGTTGCCGGTGAGCAGGGCCAGACAGACACCGCCCAGCGCAAGGATGAGACCGACCAGGGCGCCCAGGTCCTCCAGCAGAACGACAGGCAGCTCGGGCGCCTTCGCGCGGCGTACGAACTGCACCCAGCTGAGCGAGCCGCGTACCTGGTTGGACTCCTTGATGGCGGTACGGAAGGAGAAGATCTCGGCGATGATCGCGAAAACCAGCACGCCCACCGGCCAGTACCAGTGCTCGATCTCGTGCGGATGCTTGATCTTCTCGTAGCCCTCGTAGACCGCGAAGACACCGCCCATGCTGAACAGGACGATGGCGACGAGGAAGCTGTAGATATAGCGTTCCCGGCCGTAGCCGAAGGGGTGTTGCTCGCTCGCCTCCCGCTTCGCCTTCTTGCCGCCGAGCAGCAGCAGACCCTGGTTGCCCGAGTCGGCGAGGGAGTGCACGCCCTCGGCGAGCATCGCCGATGAACCGCTGAAGGCCCAGGCGACGAACTTCGCCACAGCGATGGCGAGGTTCGCCACAAGGGCGGCGATGATGGCCTTCGTACCGCCCGCTGCGCTCATCCCCGCGATATTCCTTCCGGCTGTATGGCCCTGTGCCCCTATGGCGCTATGACCCTGTGCCTGTATGGCCTTCGTACTTATACGGCCACCGTGGCGCGGAAGAGCATACCCTCCCCGGCGATCTCCACTTGCTCGCCAGCACGGATGTACGCCGACTGGCCACGGTCCAGCGCCAGTTCGGTGCCGTCCTCACCGTGCAGGGTGATGCTGCCCGCGGTGCAGAGGAGGATCTGGACCGAGGAAGGCGAGAGCGGGCGGGGCGGGGCGCCGGGGGCCAGGACATAGCGGGAGAGCCGGAATTCGTCGATGGGGGTGGCGTACAGCTCCTCACCGTCGGACTCCTCCTCGGGGCGCAGCACCCCCGGGTCGCCCGGGTCGAAGCGGACGATGCGCAGCAGCTCGGGGACATCCACATGCTTGGGGGTGAAGCCGCAGCGCAGCACATTGTCGGAGTTGGCCATGAGTTCGACACCGAGCCCGCCCAGATATGCGTGTGGGACTCCAGCGCCGAGGTAGAGCGCTTCGCCGGGTTGCAGCCGCACGTGGTTGAGCAGCAGCGCGGCGATGAAACCCGGGTCGCCCGGGTAGTGGTGGGCGGCTGCGGCGCAGGCGGTGTAGGCGGCGGCGTACGGACCGTTCTGGGCCCCCAGCCGCTCTGCAGCGGCCACCGCCTGGGTGACGGTCTCGGCGATCGCCTCGCGGTCCGCGGTGAGGACGGCGGTCAGCATCTCGCGCAGTGCGTCGTTCTCGGGGTGGGCGTGCAGCAGGTCGGCGTAGGGCTTGAGCCCGTCGATGTCCAGGGCGGCAAGCAGCTCGGCGGCCTCGTCGGCGCGGCGGAAGCCGCACAGGCCCTCGAAGGGGGTGAGGGCGCAGAGGAGTTCGGGTTTGTGGTTGGCGTCCTTGTAGTTGCGGTGTGGGGCGTCCACGGGGATGGCGCGGGACTCCTCGCCGGCGAAGCCCTCCTTCGCCTGGGTGAGGTCGGGATGCACCTGGAGGGAGAGCGGCGCACCCGCGGCGAGCACTTTGAACAGGAACGGCAGACGGGGCCCGAAGGCCCGTACGGACTCGGCGCCCAGCTCGCCTTCTGGGTCGGCCGCGATGACATCGGACAGCGGCTGGGGCCCCGTGCCCCGGTCAATGCGCGAGGGTGCGCTGGGGTGTGCGCCCATCCACAGTTCGGCCTGCGGCTCGCCGGTGGGCTCGTAGCCAAGCAGCTCGGGGATGGCTGTGGTGGAGCCCCAGGCGTAGGGGCGCACGGTGTTCGCGAGGCGGTCCATAGGAGGCGATCCTGACTGTGGTGCGTACGAGTGGTGCGTACGAAGGTCCCCTTGGCTTATTCGCTGGCGGTGAGCGTGAGGTAAACCGCGGCGAAATCGGTGGTGGCGATCAGCTCGGCGGCCGCCTCCACGGGGCTGCTGCCCTCGAGGGGCTCCAGCTCGCTGAGGGCGGTGTCATGCGCGTAGGCCAGGTCCCGGGCGGCTGTGGCGGCGGATGTACCGGCCGGAGCGCCCTCCCGGAGCAGCACGACGCGGGCCCGCATCTCGCCCTGTGGCTCCTCCACCCGGTCCCGGAAGAAATCGTCCGGGCTTCCCGCGCCCGCGAGAGCGCCGGTGAGCAGGGTCCCATGGGTGGTGAGCGCCTCCGGCAGTCCAGCGGCGAGGGCCGGGCGGCCCGCGAGGGCGGCAAGGGTGGTGGCGAAGTGCCGGGCGGCGGCGCCGGCGACGGGGCTCTCGCTCCACAGCAGGGGGAGCGCGTCGGCGAGTTCGGCGGCGAGGGTCTTGGCCGGGTTGGTGTAGAGGGCGACCGCCGGTCCGCAGCGTTCGGCGACCTGGTCAAGGCGGTCAGCGAGCGCCTGCAGGGCATCCGGCGGCGCATGGCTCAGGCCGAGCCGGTCGGTGAGGATCAGGAGGGGGGTGAGCAGGGCCCACAGGGTCCCGGGGGCGGCTGGCTGCACCGTGTGCTCGGCGAGCTCATACGGCGCTTCGGCGACCGGCACAGCCATGCCACGGGACTGGCCGACGGTCTCGGCCAGCGGGGCCTTCGCCGGGCTGACGGCGACCACGGTGCAGCCGCGCCGGTAGGCCTGCTCCACCAGGGTGGACAGGCCGGGCTCGGTGCCGTCCGGGGTGACGATCAGCAGCAGGTCGAGCGGGCCTGCCCAGCCGGGCAGCGCCCAGCGCAGCACGGCCGGTGCGGCGCTGGGGCCGGTGGCGTCGAGCAGTGTGACCGGGACGGCGCCGTTACTGAAGGCACCGAGCAGGTCGGCCGCGCAGCTGGCGACGGGGCCGGGACCGGCGACCAGGAGCGCGCGGGGGCGGCCGTCGGGGCGCAGCTCGGCCAGCCCGGCCTCATGGGCGTAGCGGCTGGCGGTACGGACCCGGGCACCGGCTTCCGCCGCGCCATGGAGCAGCCCATGGCGGTCGGCCCGGGCGAGGGCCTCGGGGTCGTCGAGTAGGGACTCGTCCAGCATGGCGTTACGCCCCTACTCCGTACGGCGGGCCTCATCGACGAGCAGGACAGGAATGCCGTCGCGGATGGGATACACGAGGCCGCAGCCGGGGCCGCCTGTGCAGACCAACTCGCCGCTGGGGCCGGTGCCGTCCGGGTCGGCCGGTGCGGACTCTTCCCGGAGGGGTGCGTGGCACGCCGGGCAGGCGAGGATCTCTAGGAGACCGGCTTCGAGCGGCATGGTGTCCCTCCGGGTTGCGACTCTGACGTGAACCAGCCTACGCGGGTGAGCAGGCTGCCGCCCGGCCATGCGTTGCCGGGTTCCCCCGTGGGTGGTTTTTTTCGCCTGCTACGGCGGGGCTACGGGGTCAGGCGCGGATGATGGCCAGAACCTCGTCGCGGATGTGGGCGGCGGTGGTCGCGTCTCGGGCTTCAACGTTGAGGCGCAGGAGTGGTTCCGTGTTGGACGCGCGGAGGTTGAACCACCAGTCGGCGGCGGTGACCGTCAGACCGTCCAGGTGGTCCAGCTCCAGGCCGTCGCGGCCCGCGTAGGCCGCCTCGACCGCCGCCGCGCGGTCGGCCTGGTCGGCGACCCTGCTGTTGATCTCGCCGGAGGAGGCGTAGCGGTCGTAGGAGGCGACCAGCTTTGACAGAGGCCCGTCCTGGCCGCCCAGGGTGGCGAGGACGTGCAGGGCGGCGAGCATGCCCGTATCCGCGTTCCAGAAGTCGCGGAAGTAGTAGTGCGCGGAGTGCTCGCCGCCGAAGATCGCGCCGGTGCGGGCCATTTCGTCCTTGATGAAGGAGTGGCCCACGCGGGTACGGACCGGGGTGCCGCCGTGTTCCCTGACGACCTCGGGAACCGACCAGGAGGTGATGCAGTTGTGGATGATCGTGCCGCTGCCGCCGTGCTTGGCCAGTTCGCGGGCGGCGACCAGGGCGGTGATCCCGGAGGGGGAGACGGGCTCACCGCGTTCGTCGACAACGAAGCAGCGGTCCGCGTCGCCGTCGAAGGCCAGCCCGATGTCGGCGCCGGTCTCCCGCACCCGCTGCTGCAGGTCCACGATGTTCGCCGGGTCGAGTGGGTTGGCCTCGTGGTTGGGGAAGGTGCCGTCCAGTTCGAAGTACATCGGGTCCAGCTCCAGCGGGAGCCCCGCGAAGACCGTGGGCACCGTGTGGCCGCCCATGCCGTTGCCCGCGTCGACGACGACCTTCAGTGGACGGATGGCGGTCAGATCGACCAGGGTGCGCAGATGGTCCGCGTAAGCGGTCAGGACGTCCTGCTGGGTGGTGGTGCCGGTGGTGGCGTCGGCCGGGAGACCGCTGTCGGCCCAGCGCTCGACCAGCGTACGGATCTCCGAGAGCCCGGTGTCCTGGCCGACCGGGGCGGCGCCCGCGCGGCACATCTTGATGCCGTTGTACTGGGCCGGGTTGTGGCTGGCGGTGAACATCGCGCCTGGCAGGCCGAGCTGGCCGCTGGCGAAGTAGAGCTGATCGGTGGAGCACAGGCCGATCTCGGTGACATCCGCACCGCGGGCGGCGGCGCCTCGGGCGAAGGCCCGGGTCAGGCCCGGTGAGGATGGCCGCATGTCATGGCCGACGACGATCGCCGACGCCTGCGTAACCTGCACAAACGCGGCGCCGAAGAGCTCAGCCAGGGACTCGTCCCACTGGTCCGGGACCTCTCCACGTACGTCGTACGCCTTCACGATCTGCGACAAGTCGGGCACAGCCCACCCCTCCTGAAGTCCGTCTCGGGGGCCAAATCTACCTGCCGGCAAGCCGCTCAGGAGTCAGGTGACCGGAGCACCCGGAGATGGCCGCGCCGCGCGACCTCTATGGGGCTGGTGTCGCGTCCGGGGGAGGGTGGCTTCGCGGCGGGCTCCGTACGGGGTGCCCGGGCGGCCTCCCGTACGGCGTCGGCGAGGGCTTCGAGGTCATCGCCACTGGGACCGCTGGGGCTGGAGTCAACGGCGAGCCGGACGACCTCCCAGCCGCGCGGGGCGGTCAGCCGCTCCGAGTGCTCGGAGCACAGGTCGTAGCAGTGGGGCTCGGCATAGGTGGCGAGCGGTCCGAGGACGGCGGTCGAGTCCGCGTAGACGTACGTCAGCGTCGCCACGGCGGGACGGCCGCACGCGGTGCGCGAACAGCGACGTACAGGGCTCACGACGTTGGACGGTACCGCACTCTTGAGCGGGCTGCGACGACTCTCCAGGACGTCACCCTGCCGTGTCGTCCTGGTTCGCCGGGAAAGCCTGTTCTGTGGAACCAGGACTGACCTGCACAAAGGAGCAGAACCATGGCTTCTCCCGGCGATGATCGTGGTCATCGGTCTGGCCAAATGACGTCATTCAAGGCCTGATCCACAGTCACCAGTTCGCCAGATCCGAACGAAACCGTGATGTGACTGATCATCCGGCGACATCCAGCCGTATGCCTGGCAGTAGCGTGGTGGTGTGGCGCGGACCGATACGCTCAGAAGTGATGAGCAACCCCGTACCGCCGCGCCGGCCCGATGCCCGGCCGCGCCATCGAGACCGCCATGGCCGCGGCATGCGCGGCCCTGTCGCGCCGCCTCAGGTCCCGCTCGCGATCAGCCGTGCCGAGTCGTTCGACGATCTGGTGCGCGACTCCGCGGACCGGCTGGAGCGCCAGTGGCCGCAGCTGTCCTCGGTGGACTTCGCGGTCCAGGAGGTGCCGCGGCAGGACTCCAAACCGGCGGGCGACGTGCATGGCTGGGACGGCGCCGGACACTCCGTACCACTCGGCCGTCTCATCCCCGCGCACGGTGACCGGCCGGACTGCGTGATCGTCTACCGCCGCCCCGTAGAGCTGCGCACCAGGAGCCGGGAAGAGCGCGCCCTCCTTGTCCATGAGGTGGTTGTCGAGCAGGTCGCCGAACTGCTCGGGCTCTCCCCCGAGTCGATCGATCCGCGCTACGGCCAGGAGTGACCGGAACGGTCACCGCCTGCCGCGCTCAGCCGTCGCCGAGAACCGAGAGGTCCTCAGCCGCCTTCGGCACCCTCACCATGCCCCCGTCGTCCGGCAGCGTCTGCACCGTGAACATCGGGATGCCCTTCTTCGCCGTCTCCAGCATTCTGGCCGCGTGCACGGGACCACCCGAGACCCATTCGACCGTCAGCGCGAAGGTCCCCTTGCCGCCCTCCGGACGCAGACCGTCGATCGCCGTTGTCGTGCCTGGTTTCAGGTCGTAGGTCTTGCTGACCGGCTTGCCGCCCTCGCTGCCCGCTGAGGCGGTGACCTTCGCCTTCGCCGCCTTGCCGGGCGCCACCAGGAACAGCGTGCTGCCCTTGGCCGAGCTGCCCGCGGCCGTGGTGCGCTCCTCGACCGGCGCGGTGGCCGGGATGAACGCCATCTCCTGTTTCGCTCCCTTGCCCCGCAGCACCCGTAGCCCCGCCACCACCGGTGCCTGTCCACTGCCCTCGGCCGGGCTCAGCAGCAGCGCGCCGGGCTCCCCCTTGGTGAGGTCATTGAGGTCTACGGCGGTGGCCATCCCGCTCTTGACATGCAGCGTCTCCCGGCCGGCCGGTGAGATCGAACCGGACGGCCCGGCGAACTTCACCGCCAGCTCGGCGTCCCGCTCACCCGGCGCGAAGGCCACCAGCCGCACTCCCGTCGCATCGGCCGGGATGCCGGGGAGTACGACGCTGCCGCTCGGGGCGGCGGACGCGGCGATCCAGTCGCCGCCGAGTTTTTCGTCGAGCGCCTGCACCTGCGCGCCGATCCGGCCGCTGCGGACCGCCACATGGAGCGTCACATTGGTGACCGGGTCCGCCGTCAGCGTGGAGAGCAGCACCGGCACCGTGGCCCCGCCGGGGATATTGATGCCCGAACCGCTCTCGGACTCCACCTTGCCGTCCTTGCCGTACAGCTGCAGGTCGACGGTGGCCGGGGCGTCATCGGGATTGGTCAGATGGATGTAGTCATGCCGGCCTTCGGCGGTGCTCACACCGGCGAACCAGAAGTCCGTATCGGGTGCCGAGCAGCCCACGCCGAGCATGCCGCGCCCGGTGCCCGCGGTGATGGCCGTGGTCTGCTGCACGGTCCAGCCGGGGGCGAGCGGGCCATCGGCCGAGCCGGTGAGCGCGGGGGCGTCGGTGCGCTTGGTCTCATGGACGACCGGTGTGCCGGGCGCCTTCAGCGGCAGCTCCGGCTTGGGCGCCTTCTCGTCCCCCTCGTTCTCCTTGTTGTCCTTGTGCTTGCCCCTGCCGCCGCCCTCCAGGGTGTGCCCGGCCGGGAACAGCCCGGCGCTGCCCTTGTTCCCGGACTCCCGCTGGACCTCGCCCTTCGGCGTATAAGCGGTGTACGTCGTCTCGCCCAGCTCGGAGGAGGACGGCTGCGGGCAGACCAGGGTGGACCGCTCCACCGGCAGCTGGGCCGCCGTGGCCGCAGCGCCCCCGGTGGGCTCCGTCGAAGGCGCGGTGAGCGTGGCGAACCCGGTGATGGCGCCGAGCGCGGTGACCACCGCGATCAGGGCGAGGGTGGTGCGGTTGAGGCTCACTGCTGGCTCCGGTTGTCGTACGTCGTGCCGTCCTGGGTGCCGTAGTCGCCGTAGTCGCCGTGGTTACCGTGGCTGCCGGTGTAGTCGCCGTGACCGCTGCCGTAGTCATACGGCCCGGCGTACTGCTGCGGCTGCTGGGGCTGCTGCTGGCTCTGCTGGGTGTCCCAGTCGCCGTACGGCTGCTCCGGCACATACGGCGGCTCCGGCGGCGGTGGCGGCTGCTCGCCCTGCCCCTGCCCGGGGCTCTGGGCGGTCTCCCCCGCCACTGCTCCCTCCTGCGCCTCCTGCGCCGCCCGCAGCCGACGTGCCCGGCGACCCTCGCCGGGCACCGGCTGGGCGGGTACGGTCGCCGGGGCCACCGTCTCCGGCAGATCGTCGTCGTGGTCCCGGCGGCGTCCGGGCAGCGCCAGAACGAGCACCACCAGCGCGAGGAAGCCCTGCGCCCAGATCCAGCCGGTGTGACTGACCGGGGTCTTGTACGTCACCTCAAGACGGCCGCTCTCCGGCAGCAGCTCAAAGCCCTGTGCCCAGCCGTCGACGGTGACAGGCTCGAGCTCCCGGCCGTTCAGCGTCGCCTGCCAGCCATCCGAGGCGGCGTCCGCGATCCGCAGGATCCGGTTCTGCGGCCCGACCGGGATCTCGGTACCCACCTCGACGGGACCGGCGGCGACGGGGACCGCGGGCACGCCCGGCGAGACGATGGTGACCCGGGCGATGGTCCCTTCCGTGTCCCCGCCGACCCGCCACAGCTCACCACCGGCCTGCTTGCTGAGCCGTTCGAGGCCCGGCGTGGCGTTGAGCACCCGGATCATCTCGCGGGGGGTTCCCTCGCGTACGAACACATAGCGCACGCCGTAACCACCGAGCTGGCTGGTCTGGTCGGCGCCGGAGCCCGCGACCAGATTGGCGACCACGCCACCCAGCCGGGTGTCCTCCCCGGCCGCCTGGGCCAGGTCGCCGTCGCCGAGCCGGGCACCTGAGCCGCGTACCAGGGCGTACAGCACCTCGGAGCCGGAACCGCCGTCGAGCACCAGGGTGCGGGGCTGGTCGCGGGTGCCGGCCTCCTCGGCGACGAACGCGGGCACCTGCACCGGGTCGCGCCGCTCCAGGGGGCCATGGGCGCCGCTGATCATCCAGCTCACGGCGGCGACGGCCGGCGCCAGCGCGGCGGCACCGGCGATCAGGACGGCGACCGGCTGCCGCCAGCCGAAGTTCTGGGCGGCGACCCGTCCCCGCGCCCCTTCGGCGCCCAGCACGGCGGCGCCGAGCAGTGCCAGGCCGTAGACGAGGGTGGCGGGCCCGGCCCAGCCGGAGCCGTTGGCCAGCGCCGCGAAGAGCAGCCCGGTCAGTGCCACGATCCAGGCGGACCGGATGGCGAGCTGCCGCTCGGGACGCAGCAGCGCGGCCAGTGCGGCCAGCACCAGAGCGATGAGCAGCAGGCCGCCGGTTGAGCCCGGACCGCCCGGAGTGAGGGCGAGCAGATCGAGTGCGGAGGCGGGGCCGCTCTCATAGGGCAGGCCCGCCTCGCGCAGGAAGCCGGACGGGCTGGTCAGCAGCGACAGCGACCAGGGCGCGAGCAGCACCATGGGCGTGCTCAGCAGTACGGCGGTGCGTACCGCGTAGGCGGATACGTAGGCGCTCTGGCGGATCCGCAGCACCAGCACGCCCACGGCGAGCACGGCGGCGATCGGCCAGACGATGGGGGTGAAGGCGGTGGTGATGGTGAGCAGCAGCGCGTAGGCCCATACGCCCCGCCAGCCCGGCTTGTACTTCCCGCCGGAGCGCAGTCCGGCGGCGACCACGGCCGCGCGGGCCATCAGCGGCAGCAGGATGGCGAGGACGGCGGTGCCGATCCGGCCGCTGGCCAGCGCACCGGTGATGGCGGGCAGGAAGGCGTAGGCCACGCTGCCCCAGGCGCGCAGCAGCCGGGAGGTGACCAGGGGCCGGGAGGCGAAGTAGGCGGAGAGCCCGGCCAGCGGCACCGAGCAGACGAGCAGCAGGGTGAGGGTGAGTCCGGTGCTGCCGAGGAACACGGCGGCGAAACCGGCGAGGATCCCCACATAGGGCGGCGCGGACTCGGTGCCGCCGATGCCGACGGGGTGCCAGATGTCGGCGTAACGGGACCACAGACCCGCGATGTCCGCGGGCGCGGGCAGCAGCGCGCCGCCCGCGAGGGCGCCGCCGCCCAGCAGAGCGCGGCAGGCGATCAGTGAGATGAGAAGCAGCAGCATGAAGAGCACCGGCGCGGGCTTGCGGGCGATCCGCTTCAGCCGGACGAACTGCTCGACCTCCAGATAGTCGGCGTCATCGCCGCCGGGCCCGGACTCCACGGCGCCATGCCGTCCGCCGGAGGCCAGATCGGGCTCCGAACGGCCGCCGAGGTTGCTGGCGACCTGTTCGACGGTGGCCCGTACGGTCGCGCCGGGGGGTGGGAAGAGCGATCGCAGCTCACCCGGGTCGACAGCGGGTTTGCCGCGCCGTCGGCGGGCGCTGAGGATCAGTCCCGGCCGCAGCAGGGTCCTGGAGAGCCCGGTGACCTCGTCGAGCGCCTGCCCCGGCACCTTGCCCACCAGATAGGCGAGGGTGCGCACCAAGGTGCCGAGGATCAGCCGCAACAGGACCCAGGGCAGTGCTCTGGCACGGGCGTTGGCCAGGAGCGTATAGACGGCACCCGCCTTGTCGACGCGGTGCGGGCCGACCACGGTACGGCCCGCGCAGTCGATGGGCCGCCGCTCTCGGGCGGCTGCCTCGGCGTGCCGGACGACGGCGCCGGGGGCGATGAGCACCTGATGCCCGGCGGCCTGGGCGCGCCAGCACAGATCAACGTCGTCACGCATCAGCGGCAGCCTGCGGTCGAAGCCGCCGAGCCGTTCGAAGACATCGCGCCGGATGAGCATTCCGGCGGTGGATACGGAGAGCACCTGCCGCACTTGGTCGTGCTGGCCCTGGTCCTGCTCACGGCGGTCCAGGCCGGTCCAGCGGCGGCCGCTGTTGGCGATGGAGACGCCGGCTTCGAGCAGCTGACGGGAGTTGTACCAGCTGCGCAGCTTGGGCCCGACGATCGCGACGGTACCGGCTGGGGTGCCGGCGTCGGCGACCCGCAGGAGTTCGAGGAGGGCGTCCGGCTCCGGGGCGCAGTCATCGTGCAGCAGCCAGAGCCAGTGAACCGGCTCGCCGTACGGCAGTTCCGGCATGTCGTACGCGTCGTCCCGCCAGGTCCGGCTGACCGGGTCCCAGCCGCTGGGCCGCTTGAGATACGGCAGCTGGTCCGGGGTGAGCACGGGCGCGGTACGGGCGGCCTCGTCCACGGCGGTGCCGAAGCCGGTACGGCGGGCGAGGTGCAGGACCCGGTCGGCGCCGAGGGACTCGCCGATGAGCCGGGCGGAGGCGTCGGCGCTGCCGGTGTCGGCGGCGATGACGTCCTGCACCGGGCGGATCTGGCCGACCAGCCCGGTCAGGGCGTCGGGGAGCCAGCGCTCGCCATCGTGGGAAACGAGCACGGCGGTAACGACGTGCTTCGGGAACTCGGGAGCGGCCTGCTCGTACTGGGCCGCCGAGTGGCTGTGCACGGACATCGAGCTACGGCCCCGGTCGGTGGGTTGCGGAGGACGCGGTGCGTCTCTTGGACGGTGCCCCACACTAATGGGGGCCGTGGGTGGGGTGCTGGGCCCGGGCGCAGGTTGCCGCCCGCCGACCGGATTCGGGTGATTTCCCCCGGCCCCCAGTGCGGCCCCTACGCGGCGCCGCCGCGCGGCGGGGCTCCGCCCCGGCTGCGGGGGTGACGTGGGTGGGTGTCCCCTTATCCCGCCCCTTCCCGGCTGTGCCGGTATGCGGCTCCGCCGCGTGGCGGGGCTCCGCCCGGGTGCCGGGGTGGGGTTTCCCCAATTCCCGCCCCTTCCCGTAACCGGGGGTTGCGCCCCGGACCCCGGGGTTGGCCCGGTACGGGCCGGTGGCCGGGCGTTGTGCCCACCCACAGCCCCTCGCGGGGCTGCGAGTGCCCACAACGGGGTGGGGTCTGGGGGAGGCCCGAGTGCCCACAACACCTCGGGGCTCGCCTCCCCACAACACTGTGGGGGTCTGGGGGCGCAAGCCCCCAGTTTCGGGAAGGGGCCGGGTTAGGCGAATTCCTCGTCGGCAACGGCGCTCGGCCACCACCGACGGACGGAGTCCGGCGCTGGGGGCACCTCCCAGCCCGCCAGGGCTAGGGGGAGTCCGAAGCTTGTGAGGCCCCCCGGGGCCGAACAATGCGAGGACGCCGTTAAGAAAAGGTCATACGGCGGCCTTCTTCAGGCGGCGGCGCTCGCGCTCGGACAGACCTCCCCAGATGCCGAAACGCTCGTCGTTGGCGAGCGCGTACTCCAGGCATTCGGAGCGGACCTCACAGGCGAGGCAGACCTTCTTGGCCTCGCGTGTGGAGCCGCCCTTCTCGGGGAAGAACGACTCGGGATCGGTCTGGGCGCACAATGCGCGCTCCTGCCAGCCGAGCTCCTCATCCGCCTCTTCGACCAGCAGTTGCTGGAACAGCTCGGTCATGTGCGCGCCCCTCGTCCTGTCTTTGCGTCCCCGTGATGCCGTTGTTATCGGTCCCGCTTGAACGACACGAGTGAAATTACAGGTGTGCCGATACGGGCCAGTCAAGCTGAGATCTGCTATTGAGCCCGTTATTCACTCTGCGGAACCAAGGCCCCGCAGAAAGTATTCAAATCGCCACAAACTATGACAACGTCAATCGGTACGTTCGAACACGTCACCTCTCCAACGAGGAGACGCGGCGAACATCGACACCGTTGCACCCCGCGCACCGAAGCGAACTGGATCACAACTGGATCACAGAAGCATAACGGCGTTTGCGTGCGCGGTTGGTGCGCCACTTCTCCGCCCCCAGCGCGCACAAACCTTTCGCCGACCACAGCAACCGGATGAGGTGAAACATTGCCCCCAAACGGGACATCAGGTTGACAGCAAGGCGAGTGACCCGCTCTCCTTGTTCTCATGCCAGTGACTTCTGCGCTCAGCCCGGCCCACAACGGTGGGTCTCTCCGCGCTGCCCAGGATCACTGCCGCTGTCGCTGTCGCTGCTGTTGAGGCTTCTTCGCGCGCACGCTCCGCTCCTCCACCAGCCACCAGCCACCAGCAGGCAAGCCATCACCCCGAGGGACATCCCCTGTGAACAGCGACGTCGAGATCGCTGGCGACCCGCTCGCCATCCCGCACCTTCTCCCGCCCGCTCCCGCTCACCCCACGACCGTCTCCGGCTTCGCCGGGCTGGCCCGTACGATCGCGGCCGACCGGGCGAGCTGGGCGCCGCTCGTGCGGTACGACGCCACCACGCGCTGGTACCACCGGCTGCGTACCGGCCCCGGCTATGAGGTGTGGCTGCTGAGCTGGGTGCCCGGGCAGGGCAGCGGGCTCCATGACCATGGCCCGTCCTCCGGTGTGCTCACCGTTCTCCAGGGCGAGCTGACCGAGCACACGGGTCCGGCGACCCGTGCCCTCAGTGCCGGCGCCCAGCGGGTCTTCGCCCCCGGGTACGTCCACGAGGTCGTCAATGACGCCCTGGAGCCCGCCGTCAGCCTGCACATCTACTTCCCCGGTCTCACCGAGATGCCGATGCACAGCCCGCAGTGCTCGCCCGCGAGCCGGAGTGTGCCGGTCAACTGACAGACTGGGCCGCATGCAGCGCATTGTGGTTCTGGCCGGGGGCATCGGCGGTGCCCGTTTTCTGCGCGGCCTCCAGCAGGCCGCACCTGACGCGGACATCACGGTCATCGGCAACACCGGTGACGATATCCACCTCTTCGGCCTGAAGGTCTGCCCGGATCTCGACACCGTGATGTACACGCTCGGTGGCGGCATCCATGAGGAGCAGGGCTGGGGCCGGGCGGACGAAACCTTCACGGTGAAGGAGGAGTTGAAGGCCTACGGGGTCGGGCCCGAGTGGTTCGGCCTCGGCGACCGTGACTTCGCCACGCATATCGTCCGTACGCAGATGATGGCCGCGGGCTACCCGCTCAGCGCCGTCACCGAGGCGCTGTGCCAGCGCTGGCAGCCCGGGGTCCGGCTGCTGCCGATGACCGATGACCGGGTCGAGACGCACGTCCTCATCAAGGACCCTGAGGGTGACGGCCAGAAGGCCGTGCACTTCCAGGAGTACTGGGTACGGCTGCGGGCCGCCGTGGAGGCGCATGCCGTGGTGCCCGTCGGGGCCGACCAGGCAAAGCCCGCGCCCGGGGTGCTGGACGCGTTCGCGCACGCTGACGTCATTGTCTTCCCGCCCTCCAACCCGGTGGTGAGCATCGGCACCATCCTGGCCGTGTCCGGCATCCGGGAGGCCATCGCCGATGCCGGGGTGCCGGTCGTCGGGCTCTCCCCCATCGTCGGGGGCACCCCCGTACGCGGTATGGCAGACAAGCTGCTGTCCGCGATCGGCGTCGAGACCTCCGCCTCGGCCGTCGCCCGGCACTATGGCTCCGGGCTGCTGGACGGCTGGCTCGTGGACACCGCGGACGCGGGCGCGGTGCCCGAGGTGGAAGCCGCGGGCATCCGCTGCCGGGCCGTACCGCTGATGATGACGGATACGGACGCCACGGCCCGGATGGCCGCCGAAGCGCTCACCCTGGCCCGCGAGGTGCGGGCATGAGCAGCGGGAAAGGCATGGACGGTACGCCGTCGTACCGGGTGTGGGCGCTGCCCGGGATCCCCGAAGTACGGCCCGGCGACGATCTGGTGAAGCTCATCGCCGGTGCCGCGACCGGGGACGGCCTGCCCGGGCTCGCGGACGGTGATGTGCTGATGGTCACCTCCAAGATCGTGAGCAAGGCCGAGGGGCGGATAGTCGAGGCTGCGGACCGTGAGTCGGCGATCGACGCCGAGGCCGTACGGGTCGTCGCGCGGCGCGGGACGACCCGGATCGTAGAGAACCGGCATGGCCTGGTGATGGCCGCCGCCGGAGTGGACGCGTCGAACACCTCCACGGGCACGGTTCTGCTGCTGCCTGAGGACCCGGACGCCTCGGCCCGGCGGATCCGGGATGGTCTGCGCGATGTGCTGGGTGTCAGGGTGGGCGTCGTGGTCACGGACACCTTTGGCCGTCCGTGGCGCAAGGGCCAGACGGATGTGGCGATCGGGGCGGCGGGCGTACGGGTTCTCGAAGACCTGCGCGGCAGCGTCGACTCCTACGGCAATCCGCTGGGCGTCACCGTCACCGCCGTCGGTGATGAGCTGGCGGCCGCGGGCGAGCTGGTGAAGGGCAAAGCCGACGGGATGCCGGTGTCGGTGCTGCGGGGGCTGCCGCAGCACGTCCTGGACACCGGTCCGGACGACACCGGTCCGGATGCAGGCACAGCAGGAGCTGGGGCGCTGGTGCGGTCGCCGGAGAACGATATGTTCCGGCTCGGCACCTCGGAGGCCGTACGGGAGGCGGTGTCGCTGCGCCGTACTGTCCGGGACTTCACGGATCAGCCGGTGGACGGCGCGGCGGTTCGGCGGGCCGTATCGCTGGCGGTCACTGCTCCGGCGCCGCACCATACGACCCCCTGGCGGTTCGTCCTGCTGGAGACGGCGGAATCCCGGACGCGGCTCCTGGACGCGATGCGGGAGGCCTGGATCGCGGATCTGCGCCGGGACGGCAAACGCGAGGAGGCCATCGCGAAGCGGGTCCGGCGCGGCGATGTGCTGCGGCGGGCGCCGTATCTCGTGGTGCCGTGCCTGGTGACCGATGGTGCGCATCCCTATCCGGATGAGCGGCGGGCCGCGGCGGAGCGGGAGATGTTCGTGGTCGCCGCCGGCGCGGGGGTGCAGAACTTTCTGGTCGCGCTGGCCGGGGAGCGGCTGGGCTCCGCCTGGGTGTCCTCGACGATGTTCTGCCGTGCTGTCGTACGGGACGTTCTCGGGCTGCCCGGGAGCTGGGACCCCATGGGCGCGGTGGCTGTGGGGCATCCGGCGGCCCCGCCGAAGGCCCGGCCCGTGCGGGCGGGCGACGACTTCACCGTCGTGCGTTAGACGTGCGTCAGAGGCGTCAGAGGCGTCAGAAGCGTCGGAGGCTCAGAGGCTCAGAGGCTCAGAGGCGGGCGATGTCGCCGACGGGGAAGCGGGGTGCCCGGCGGGGCGGTGTGCGGCCGGTGGACAGGATGAGCCGCGCCGCGCGGTGACGCTGGCCTTCGTACGGGGCCAGGAGTTCCAGCATCGCCGCGTCATCCGTGTCCCGGTTTCCGGTCAGCGCGTAGCCGACGATGCGCGGGAGGTGCAGATCGCCGACCGTGATCGCGTCGGGAGCGCCATTGGAGCGCTGGAGGGTCTCGGCGGCCGTCCAGGGACCGATGCCGGGTATGAGCTGGAGTCGGCGCAGGGCGGATGCCAGATCCATGGCCGCGGCCTCCTCGATACGGGGCGCCACGCGGCAGGCGCGGATGACCGTCGAGGAGCGTTTGGTGTCCACTCCTGCCCGGTGCCACTCCCAGGAGGGGATCAGCGCCCAGGTGCGGGGAGCGGGCATGACGTACATCCGCTCGGCCGGTCCCGGGGCGGGTTCGCCATGGCGTCGCAGCAGCAGCCGCCACGCGCGGTATGCCTCGTCCGTGGTGACCTTCTGTTCCAGGACCGAGGGGATCAGCGACTCCAGGACCAGCCCGGTGCGGGCCAGCCGCAGACCAGGGTTGCGGCGGTGGGCGTCCTGGGTGAGCCGGTGGTGCGGCACGAAGTCCGCTGGGCGGTCCTCGGCGCCCAGCAGCGCCGGGAGCTGGTCGAGCGCCCAGTCGGCACCCGGGCCCCAGGCCTGCGCCACGATCCCGGGCTCGATCCGCAGCGTAACCGGCCCCTCGGGAGTACGGCTCGTCCGCCACACGGCGCCGCCGGTGATCCGGCAGGCGGGGTCGTAGGGCCCACGCTGGAGCACCCGCAGGGTGCGGAACAGGTCGTACGGGGCGGGCGGGGCCCAGCGACGGATGACGGACACCTGCGCAAGGCTACGGCCTAAGACCGGCCCTGCGTTACGGCGGCCAGACCCTTCTTGAGGTCTTCGGCGTTCATCACCGGCTGGACGGTGATCTCCGCACCCAGTTCCCTCCACAGCGGATCCGTGACCCCCGGCAGTTGCGCGGACTCCTTCAGGTCGAAGATCATCATGAAGGCACGCCGACCGTCCAGCGGAGTGAAGTAGGCGGCCTCCGGCTTGAGCTCTCCCATAATTCCCTCAATCAGGGTGGGCATTCTGCCGTCCTTCAGCGCGGCGTTTGATGCCTGAGTGTCCAGTCGGGCGGTCAGCAGTGTTCTCACCGTGTTCTCTCCCTCGGTATCTTGCCAGTCAGTATGTGGCGGTTATGTGCCGGTTCTGACTGTCCCAAGGTGTCCTGCGGAGTCCCGGCAAGCGAGCCGAGGGGGGCCGAAAGAGGGCTGTGTCCTCCCTTGCGGTGCGTCATCTCTCAGGGCGCGTTACCCCTTGCGGTGCTTCGCCCGGTAGGCCCGCATTTTGGCGCGGCTGCCACAGACCTGCATGGAGCACCATCGGCGACGGCCGGCCGGGCTGCGGTCGTAATAGGCCCACTGGCAGTCGTGGGCCTCGCAGGCCTTCAGCCGCCGCCAGCTGCCGTCCGCCTCGCCGGTGACGATGGCGGTGGCCAGGCGGGCGGTCAGCGCGGGGACGCCGGACAGCGCGGCGTCCGGGGACAGCGTGGCGGCCCCGGTGTGGTCGATGCGCAGCACCAGGGGGGCGGCGGTGAGCAGCCGCTCGAGGGTGGCCAGCCGCTCGGCTGGGGCGTCGGTGCCGGTGTGGGCCAGGCACGCCGCGCGCAGCGCCTCGCGAAGCTCCTGTACGAGGGGGAGTTCGGGCGCGGCCAGCCGCAGACCGTGTTCGTGGGAGAACGCCTTCAGCCCGCCCGGGGAGGTGAGCAGATCCTCGCCGGACTCCACGTCCAGGGTGTTGACCAGTGCCTGCACCAGGGCGAGATCGCCCGGTGCGTTTGTTTCGCTCACGGCTGCCACGGTAACCCGCTTGCGGTGTTACCGGTAATGGGGGATTGTGGGTAACCGTTACCGGTAAGCAAGGCCCAAGGGTAACGATGTAACGACGTTAATGAGGTCATCACCCGAGAAGGGACATGGTCATGGCTGTCGCCACACTGGGAGTCACCGTGCTGGACTGCCCGGACCCCCGGGCGCTCGCTGAGTTCTACGCGGCCGTACTGGGCTGGGAGGTCAAGGCCGACGATGAGGACTGGGTCGAGCTGAACGGGCCGCACGGCCGGACGCTCGCCTTCCAGCGGTCGGAGGGCTACCAGCCGCCGCGGTGGCCGAGCACGGACCGCGCCCAGCAGTTCCATCTCGACCTCGATGTCGACAGGGAACGGCTGGACGAGGCCGAGAAGCAGGTGCTCGCACTGGGCGCGAAGCTGCTGGAGGGCGACGACGGCGGCAAGCGCGACTGGCGGGTCTACGCCGACCCCGCCGGTCACCCCTTCTGTCTCTGCTTCTAGCTCTGCCTCTGGTCGCCCTGTCGACTAGTCGCCCTTGACGGTCACCTTCTCGTCGTTCTTCAGCTCCTGCATCAGCTGCTTGACCCTGGGCATGTCCCACTTGAGGGCGCTCTGGCCCTTGGGGCCGGTGAAGGGACCGGCGACGGGCATGTTCATCTGGGTGCCGTCACCACCGGACAGGCCCTTCATCGCCCAGAACATCGAGGCGAGGTCCCACAGGCTCATCTCCTCATCGACGATCAGCGAATCCAGGCCCGCGCCCATCGTCGGATAGAGCTTGAAGGGGTTGAGTACGGTGCTGGGGGCGGCGCTCTCGTTGGCCAGCGTGGAGAGGAACTTCTGCTGGTTCTTGGTGCGGCCCAGGTCGCCGCCCTCGGCGTTGTAGCGGTTGCGGACGAAGGCCAGCGACTCGGCCCCGTCGAGCTGGTGGCAGCCCTGGGCGAAGTCGGCACCGGAGTTCTTGTCCTTGACCGGCTTGTCGAAGCACATCTCGACACCGCCGAGCTTGTCCACGAGGTTGGCGAAGCCGCCGAAGCCAATCTCGGCGTAGTGGTCGATCTTCAGTCCGGTGTTGTACTCGACGGTCCGCACCAGCAGCTCGGCGCCTTCGAAGGAGAAGGACGAGTTCAGCTTCTCCGCCTGCTCCGGGATCCGCTTGCCGGAGGTGGAGCCGGTGAACTCGGGGATGGTGACCCAGGAGTCACGGGGCAGGCTGACCATGGTGTTTCCGTTGGCACCGACGTGCAGGATCATGATGGAGTCGGTGCGCTTGCCGCCGGTCGAGCCGGTGCGCAGCCGCCTCTGGTCTTCCTTGGTCAGCCCCTCGCGGCTGTCGGAGCCCACGATCAGATAGTTGGTGCCCTTGCCGCCCTCCGGCCGGTCCTCGACCTTGCTGAGGTCCACCTCGCGGCGCATCTTCGAGTCGGCCCAGAAGTACGTGCCGATGGTGACGACCAGCAGCACGACCACCAGCGTGATCACGCCAGTCTTGATCCGGCGGCCCCAGCCCGGCCGGGGCCGTCCGCCGCCGTAGTACGAGCCGCCGTCGTATGAGCCGCCGCCGGGCCCGCCACCGCCGTAGACCTGGCCCTGGCCATAGGCAGCGTCGTAGCCGCCTCTGGACTGGGCGGGGACCGTGGTGCCGCCCTGCACCGTCGGCATGACCCGGGCACCTTCCGGGCGCGGGCTGCCGACGCCACGACCGTAGCGATCGCCGCCCCTGCGGTCGTTGTTCCATCCATCGGGCCAGTCATTCATGGGGGGCAGTGTGCCTGCTCGGGCGGGTGTGAACACAGACCGGGAAGCGATTACGAGCAGGGCTGTTGCAGAGCTGATGCATTCCGGCGGGGCATAGGCGGCGGGGCATGGTCAATCAGGCTCAGGACCCGGAACATGAGATTCCGGGCATGCCCGCAGGTACCGCTCCGCAGCAGGTCGGACGGGCGGAGGGAGCCGTGCGCCGCGCTTAGGGTGGTGCTATGACCGACCCTGTCACTTCCGCCGCGGAAATAGACCTTCCGGGCAAGCCCACAGCGGCCTCGCGCACCACGCTGAGCCACATCATGACCCACAGCGACACCAACCTCCTCGGCACGGTCCACGGTGGCGTGATCATGAAGCTGGTGGATGACGCGGCCGGAGCCGTCGCGGGGCGGCACTCCGAGGGGCCCGCGGTCACCGCCTCCATGGATGAGATGGTCTTTCTGGAGCCGGTCCGGGTGGGTGATCTCGTCCATGTGAAGGCACAGGTCAACTGGACCGGCCGGTCCTCCATGGAGGTCGGGGTGCGAGTGCTGGCCGAACGGTGGAACGAGTCCACTCCCGCCACCCAGGTCGGCACCGCGTATCTGGTGTTCGCCGCGGTGGACAGTGACGGCAAGCCCCGGCTCGTGCCGCCGGTGATCCCGGAGAGCGAGCGGGACAAGCGGCGCTATCAGGAGGCGCAGATCCGCCGCACCCACCGGCTCGCCCGCCGCCGTGCGATCAAGGAGCTGCGGAACCAGCGGCTGTCGGAGGGCTTGCAGGACTGAGGGCTTGCGGGACTGGAGACTTGCGGGGCCGGGGCGGGGCTAGGGGCAGACCACGTCGTCGCCGGTGACAGCCGCGAATCCGCCGCTCTCCAGCGCCTTCGCGTCCAGCACCGGCTCTGCCCGGACCGGGGCCACCCGCCGGAAGTTGTCGCCGAGCGTTACCTTCATCAACGGACCCTGGCCGCTGACCTTACGTAGCTTCGCGCCGGGCAGCGCCACGGCCAGCGAGCGCGCCGAGCGGTCCCATCTTGGGTCGTAGGCGATCTCCGTTTTCTTGACATCCTGCCGCTCCGCGTTGCCCGGAATGCCGGTGGTGTTGAAGCCCGTCGCGCGCAGCTCCTTGTCCGCGCGGTGGCCGAGTCCCGCGGTCTCGGTGCCGTTGTCCACCTGCACCCGGATGGTGCCGGGAGCGACCTCGACCGGGATGGCCCGCTTCTTCGCCTCCCGGGCCTTCTTGGCGTCATCCGGGTCTTCCGGCTCCCCCGAGGACGTTGGCTTATGAGGTGCCAGCGGCTGGTCCTGGCGCAGGGCCTCAAAGAGCCTCTTGGCCTTCTTGTCATCCCACTTCACGGTCTCGCCGAGACCGGGCACCTGGTACTTGGCCTTGGCGACCGGCACCGTGGCGAACTCGGCGGAGGCCGGGCTGAAGCCGTGCATCGCCCGGCCGAGCGCGAGCATCTCCTCGCTGCCGAAGTCGCGGTCAGCGCGCACCGCGCTGAGCATCGCCGCGGTGACCTCCTGGAATTTCGCCGGGTTCATCAGCACCCCGCTGCTGGTCGCCTTGTCGATGACGGAGGCGACGAAGCGCTGCTGGCGCTGCATACGGCCCAGGTCGGCGGAGCCGTCGACGGAGCGGGCCCGGACGTACTGCAGCGCCTCGCCGCCGTTCAGCTGGCTGGTGCCGACCGGTAGATCCAGCCCGGAGTACTTGTCCTTGAGCGGCTTTACGGTACACACGGGCACCCCGCCCAGGGCGTCCACGGTGCGCATAAAGCTGGTGAAGCCGACCTCCAGGTAGTGGTGGATATGCACCCCGGTCATCTTCTCGACCGTGCGCACGGTGAGCTCCGGTCCGCCGTGCGCGTAGGCGGCGTTGAGCTTCTGCTGATGCGCCTGATGGCGTTCGCCGGTCGGCTTGTACGTATGCGGGGGCATCTCCGCGTAGGAGTCGCGGGGCAGGCTCACCACACTGGCCCGGTCACGGTCCTCGGAGAGATGCACCAGCATGATCGTGTCGGTGCAGTTACAGGGGGCGCCGCCGAGCTTGTATTTGTGCTTCTCCTCGGCGGCGATCGTGCCGCGTTCGTCGACGCCGACGACCAGGAAGTTCAGCCCCTTGCCGGTGTCAGGCCGGTCTCTGAGGTGTCTGAAGGGGTCCACCCGCTTGATGCTCATATCCAGACCGTTGACCATCGCGTGCCCGAAGCCGCTGACGGCCAGTACGGCGCCGGCGGTGAAGGCGCTGATCCGCAGCCCCCACCGGGGGGAGCGGCGGACGGCGGGGCGACGCGGACGCGTCGAACGGGGCGGAGACGACGGCAAAACGGACACCTCGGCGACGGACGGGTCACGGGCGGGCATACGGTGCTGGCACCGTACGCCCATACGGTGGGCCGCCCCTGCTGCCGTGCGGGGCCGTCCCCCGTTCGCGGTAACGTGATCGGGTGACCTCCGCAGAAAATCAGCCCGCCAGTCTTCCCGCCGTTTCTGTGATCATGCCGGTGCTCAACGAGGAGCGCTATCTGCGCGCCTCCGTCCGGCACATCCTGGAGCAGGACTACGCGGGGCAGCTGGAGGTAGTGATCGCCCTGGGGCCCTCCACGGACCGTACGGCCGAGATCGCCGCCGAGCTCGTCGCCGAGACGGCCGGGAATTCCTGGGGGCGGGTCCATACGGTCCCGAACCCGACCGGCCGCACGCCCGCCGGTCTGAACGCCGCCATCAAGGCGTCCCGGCACCCCGTCGTCGTCCGGGTGGACGGCCACGGCATGCTCTCGCCGGACTACATCGCGACCGCGGTACGGCTCCTGGATGAGACCGGCGCGGCCAACGTCGGCGGGATCATGCACGCGGAGGGCGAGAACGACTGGGAGAAGGCGGTGGCCGCCGCCATGACCTCCCGGATCGGCGTCGGGAACGCCGCCTTCCACACCGGCGGCGCGGCCGGTGAGGCGGAAACCGTCTATCTCGGGGTCTTCCGGCGTGCGGTGCTGGAGCAGCAGGGCGGCTACAACGAGGAGTTCATCCGGGCTCAGGACTGGGAGCTGAACTACCGCATCCGCGAGGCGGGCGGCAGGATCTGGTTCTCACCCGAGCTGCTGGTCTCCTACCGGCCTCGTCCGAGCGTACGTGCGCTCGCCAAGCAGTACCGCAACTACGGCCGTTGGCGGCATGTTGTCGCCCGCTATCACGCCGGGTCGATCAACCTCCGCTATCTCGCGGCGCCGACGGCGCTCCTCGCCATCGCGGCGGGTACGGTCCTCGGTGCGGCCGTCACCCCGTGGGGCTTTGTCGTCCCGGCGGGATATCTCGCGGCGATCGCCGCGGGCTCCCTCCCGGCGGGCAAGGGCCTTCCGGCCAGGGCCCGGCTGCGGATTCCGGTGGCGTTGGCCACCATGCATATGTCCTGGGGGTGGGGGTACTTGACGAGTCCGCGGCGGCTGGCGCATAGGGTCACCGCCAGCCGGCGCGAGCCGGTGACCCCCTAGCAGCGCC
Organism: Streptomyces gobiensis; assembly: GCF_021216675.1. Classification (NCBI taxonomy): domain Bacteria; kingdom Bacillati; phylum Actinomycetota; class Actinomycetes; order Kitasatosporales; family Streptomycetaceae; genus Streptomyces; species Streptomyces gobiensis. Next base: position 1,870,307 of record NZ_CP086120.1, read on the forward strand.
TCGGGGCGCCGCCGCGCGGCGGGGCTCCGCCCGGGCGCGGGGTGCCGGGGTGGGTTTCCCCAATTCCCGCCCCTTCCCGGAAACCGGGGCTCCGCCCCGGGGCCCCCGGGGTGGCCCGGTGCGGGACGGTGGCCGGTGTTGTGCCCACCCGTGCCGCCCCTCGGGCGGCCCGAGTGCCCACAACACTTCGGGTGGTCACCAGGTGTAGTTGGGGTTGGCGTCCATGCAGGCGGTCTTGTCGTCGCCGTTCAGGCCGTCCAGGCTCTCCGGGGCCTTGCCGTCGTCCCTGTCGGTGTCACCGCTGTCCGCCTGCTTCGGATGCACCGCGCCCTCGCGCCAGTCCGCGCCGACCACCACCGTGATCTGGCTGTCACCGGCGAAGTGCTTGACCGAACGCTCCGGGATCCCCAGCGTCTTCGCCACGGCCAGCGCGTCACCGCGCAGGTCCGCGCTGGGGTAGGTCAGCGTCGTATCCCACTGGGACTTGGGAGTCCGGTCGGCGACGGCCCGGCTGAAGCCGGCGCGCCGCAGCTGATCGGTGATGACCGCGGCGCGGCCGGTGACCGGGGCCTGAGCCGCCGTGCCGGTGCCGTTCAAGACCCGTACCGCGATCTGCGCATGGGGCGCGGCCGGATCGCTGGGCTCGGGGCTCTGCGTCGGTTGCGCCTTCTTCTTGTCCTTGCCGTCGAGTGCGACGTCATTGCGGACCATCGAGAAGACCTTCTCGGCGTCGCCTTCCTTGGGCAGCACATAGGAGCCGCCCTGGGAGTACACCCACGGCATGGTGGCCATGGTGATCCGCTTGGTCGGCACCCGCTTGATGTCCTCACCCAAGTCGTAAAGCTCCCCCACGGATCCGAGCCCGTCATCGACGGTGAGTGCCTTGGTCGCTTCCTCGGCGAGCTTGCGGAGCTTGTTCGGGTTGGTGAGCTTGCTGCCCGCCTTGAGCTCGCGGACCATGGAGTTCATATACATGTGCTGGGCCTTGGCCCGGCCCAGGTCGCTGCCGTCCTCGAAGCCGTGCCGGGTGCGCAGCCACTGGAGGGCCTGCTCGCCCTTGACGACGTTCTCGCCCTTCTCCAGCCGCAGGCCCGAGCGGCGGTCGTACACGTTGTTGTTCACACAGACGGGGACACCGCCGACCGCGTCAGCCATGGAGACCACGCCGGAGAAGTCGACCATCATGAAGTGGTCGATCGGAATGCCGGTCAGCTCCTCCCAGGTGGCCACCGTGCAGCCGGGGCCGCCGTTCTGCAGGCTCGTATTGATCTTGTCGGAGCGCTGTGCGTAGACCTTGCCGTCTTTGGGGTCCGTGCACTTGGGGATCGTCACCCGGGTGTCCCGGGGTATCGAGACCACCGACATATTGCTGCGGTCGGCCGAGACATGCACCAGCATCTGCACATCGGCCAGCGGCGGACGGCCCTCGTCCGCCTTGGCGCCGCCAAGCCGCACGTTTTCCTTGGAGTTTCTGCTGTCCGAACCCATCAGCAGTATGTTGAGCGGGGTCTGTCCTGCGGCGTTCGGCGTGCTCTTGTCGAGCTTGTTTTCGCCGAGATGCAGCACGTCCTTGGTCAGATTGCCGTTGAGATGGCGGTAGTAGAGATAGCCCGCGCCCGCGGTGCCCAGTATCAGCAGCGCCAGTACGGCCGCGATCCAGCGCAGGACCCGGCGTTTTCGCCGCGGGCGCGGGCCTCCACCGCCCTTACGCCCGCCGCCGGTGGCGGCCTTGTGGCCGTCGTCATCCGGAGCGTCATCGGGAGCATCCCCGACGCCGCGCTGCCTTGGCGGCCGGTTTTCGTACAGCCCGTCAACCCAGCCCAGTTCGCTTGCGTCCGGGATGCGCTGCTCGCCGCCCCCGTCGATGGTCCGCTGTCGCACGGGACCCTCCCCGTTAATCTGTCCGCGTCCGACTCACTTGGCGCACACGTTCTTGTTTCCGCCGTTTATGTTCTGTACTCCGTCGGGCACCGTATCGGGGGCTTTGATCGGGGTGCCGGCCGAGGAGAAGTCCTTGCCCAGGGTCAGCGTCATCGCTACCCCGGCTCCCGCGTCCTGCGACGACTTCTTCAGCGCGGACTTGGGCAGTCCCATCATCTCCGCCAGCGTCGCCGCCTGTCCGGCCTGGTCAGCACCGTACTCCAAAGTGGTTCTGGCCTGCTTGCCCTCGGCGTTGCCCGCGTTGGTGGACAGCTGCACGGACTTGGAGTTCTGCAGCCAGTCGACGGTCTGCTGCGCGGCCCCGATGGGGCCGCCTCCGTTGTAGACATCGACCCGTACCTCGGACGCCGGGGCCTTCTTGACCTTCTCCCCCTTCGACTTGCCCTTGCCCTTCTTGGTTCCGGCCAGTGACTTGTCGGCCCGCAACATCTGGAACAGCGGTTCCGCTTTGGCCTCGTCCAGTATGACGGTGGCCCTGACCTTCTCAGTCGGGTTGTCGAGCACGGGGACGGTCACGAAGGTGATGTTCTTCGGGTTCACCCGCTGCAGATCCTGCGCCAGATCCAGGAGCTTCGGGACGTTCCCGATGTTGGTGTCGACGGTGAGCGCGTCGGTCGCGGCCTCGGCGAGTCCCCAGGCCTTCTTCGGGTTGCCCAGTGTGTTCGAGTCCTTCATCTGGCGGAACATCGAGCTGAGGAACTGCTGTTGCAGCTCGATACGGCTCAGATCACTGCCGAAGCCGACCGAGTCCCGGGTCCTGACGAAAGCGAGGGCATCTTCGCCCTCAATGCGATGCGTTCCGGCTTTCAGCTTGAGGTGCGACTTCTTGTCGTTGATGTCCTTCGCTACGCACACCTCGACGCCGCCGACCGCGCTGGACAGCGTCTTGACCGCGTCGAAGTCGGCCATCATGAAGTGGTTGATCTTCAGACCGGTCAGCTCTTCGACGGTGCGCCATGTGCAACCCGGGTCCCGGCCGAGCTGGCCCAGGCTCTCGTTGAACCGCACATTCTCCTGGCCGGGGATGACCTTCTTGGTCCCGTCGCTCTGCTTGGTGGGACAGTCCGGGATCGTCGTGACCATGTCCCGGGGGATGCTCAGCGCGGTCGCGTGTGAGCGGTCCTTGGAGACATGGAGGAGCAGCGTGGTGTCCGCGTGACCCTGGCTGTTGTCCCGGTCTCCATAGCCCTGATTGCCCTCGCCCGTACGGGCGTCGGTGCCGATGATCAGGATATTGACCGGGGCGTTGGAGGTCGCCTTGTTGTCGATGCCGACATCGACCTTGTCGATGTTGTCGTTGAAGTGCCGATACGCCCAGTACACCGTCGCGCAGCCACTGATCAGCAGCAGGCCGAGTATTCCGCCGCTCCAGCGCAGCACCCGCTGCTTGCCGGACGGCTTGGCCCTGGGCTTACGGCGGCTGTGCCCCGTCGAGCCGTTCCCGGCGCCCGCCCTGCGGGAGCGCTGGCCGGGCAGCCGCCGGTCAGCGTCGCCCTCACCGCCGGTGGAGCCGGAGGAGCGGGAAGGCCGGGCGGACCGGGCGGGACGCTGGGGGGATGAGGAAGCCGGGGAGGCGGCTGCCCGACGCGAGCGCGGGGCGCCGGGCCGAGCGCCGTTCGAGCCGCGCGGCTGGTCAGCAGAAGGATTCAGGCGCAGCTCATAGCTGTTGGTGCTCGGGTTGTACACCCACTGATCCGCGGGGTCGATGTCTCCCGCGTGCCCACGGCCTTGCGCGTCCACGTCGCGTGAGTCCTCCGTTGTGCCGGACTGCGCCTCTCCCCTCGGAGCGCTCCGGGCGGTCGGGGCGGTCGCTTGGAGCGCTCACACTATCCGCCCGGCTCAGCAGCGGGCCACGGCGGTGACAAATTCCACGCCCCGAGAAGTGGGCAATTCCCCTCAACCCTTACCAGTGAGGTCATGGGGTGCTTTGCTGCCTCTCATCGCAGATATCGGTGGAAGCCGTGTGCCCCTGTTCGGTGGCGAGGGGATGTGGTGACGGGGTCTCGGCTACGGGGGCGGGGCCGTCCGGCCGATGGTCGTCAGTGGAGTCCCCGGTGTCCTCCTGAGCAGCGTCCTTGTCCACTACCCGGTCATTGCGCAGGATGGCGAAGAGCCAGTCCGCGGCTGGCTGCACCAGCTCGTCGCGGTTCTTGTTCCGCGCGTACGGCCGGCGCGGCACGGTGCGGAAGTGGACATTCCGCTCAGGCATGTCCCTGACGCTGCGGACGAGATCGTAAAGCTCCGTCAAAGAATTCAGGCCAGCGTCCGCGGTGATCGCGGAGGTGGCCTCGTCCAGCACCGGGTAGAGCTTCGTCGGGTTCATCAGCACCCCGTTGCTGCGCAGCTTCCGGAAGAGTGAGGCAAGAAACGCCTGCTGCCGGGATATCCGCTCGCTGTCGCTGCCGTCACCGATGCCATGCCGGGCGCGGACGTAGGCGAGCGCGTCATCCCCTTTGAGGGTCTGCCGCCCAGCGGGCAGGTTCAGCCGGGAGTCAGGGTCCGAGGCCGACTCGGTGAGGCAGACCTCCACCCCGCCTACCGCGTTCACTATCTTCTTGAACCCCTTGAAGTCGACGACTACATGGTGGTCCATGCGTATTCGGGTGAGCTTTTCGACCGTACGAATGGCGCAAGCCGGGCCGCCGAACTCGTAGGACCAGTTGAACTGCGCGAACTGCTCCTTGGTGCGGGACCCGTCCGGCCGGGCGCAGCGCGGGATCGTCACCATGAGGTCGCGCGGTATGGAGACGGCGGTGGCGCTCTTCCGGTCGCCCGAGAGGTGCAGCAGGATCGCCGTATCGGAGCGCGCGGTGCCGCTGTCCCGGCCGTACTCGCGGTTGCGGCCGCTGCGGGTGTCGGAGCCCAGGATCAGGATGTTCTTCGCCGCGTGCGCCGCCGATTCCGGTCGCTCCTTCTTGTGGCGCTCCAGCTCCAGGGCGGTGGCGATATCGGTCGTGATGTTCCGGTCGAGCTTGTAGTAGATCCCCCAGCCGACTCCGCTCACGACGAGGATGAGAAGCGAGACGCCCAGCGCCACCCAGCGCAGCCAGTAGCGCCACCGCTGCGGGGAGGGCCGGCCCCGCTGCCCGGCCTGCCCGGCACCCGGGGCGGGCGGAGTCCGCGGTGTGCCCTCGGAGTCACCCTCGGCTTCGGTCACGGCTGCGTCCATCCCTCGCGCAGGGTTGTACAGCGGGTCCTGCCCAGTGGTGGACGAGGGCAGGTCCTCTACCGATCATCAGGGCGGGGCCGGTGACCGGCCACTGTCATTCGGCCGTATGGGTGATGTGCTCGCTCTCCTTACGGGCCGCCAGCCCAGCGGCGTCGAGCCGGTCAAGATGGCGGCACAGCACCACCGAACCACCGGCGGCCAGCGGCGCCAGGAGCCCGCTGGAGAGCCCGGCCCAGCTGTCGTAGTCCCGTGCCGACAGCAGCCGGGAACCGGGGGTGAGGCCAAGTGTCCCGGCGTCGGCGCGGGCCCGCTCGACGACCTGGGCCGCGGACAACTGCTCGCCGCCGATGATGAGCGCGGGGTCGTCCGGGTCGACTGCCCCATATGGCGTGAAGTGATCACCCTGACCGGGGACTTCCACCGCGTAGTCGATGAAGCCCGTCGGCGGCTGCGGGAAGCGCGCGCCAAGGGGCCGCAGGCTGAGGGCGATCCGGTCGCCGGTGCAGGAGCCCGCCGTCTCCAGGGTGTCCGGACCGCTGGCCACCAGATCGGCGGTCGCCGGATCGCCGTGCGGCTCAGCGACGACGCCGGTCGAGAAGCAGGCGAGCAGCCAGACCGCGGTCTGCCAGTGCGCGGGCAGCAGCAGCGCCAGCCGGTCACCGGGCTCGGCCGACAGCTCGTCCTGGAGGAGATTAGCGGTCTTCGCCACCCAATTGGCGAAGGTGGCGACGGAGAGTTCGACGCGTTCACCGGTGGCGTCGTCGTAGAAGGTCACCAGCGGACGCGCGGCGTCCGTGGCGAGCTCGGATCGCAGCAGGTCGGCGGGGGTGCGGTCGGTGGCATTCATGCGCGCCAGGGTACGTTCCCGGGTCTCTGGCAGTGCGTCAGCGGGGTGGGCCAGAAGGGGTGGTTGAGGGGGCTTGAGACGCTGAAGGATCCGTTTCTGAATAGACAGACTTATCCAGTTATGACCACGATCACGCTATGCGTGCAATTCTTGCTTCCTCGATCGGTGTCGTGTGCACGGCCGTTCTCCTGGCCCCGCTGGCGGCGCCCGCTGGCGCCGCGTCCGGCCCGGCGGCGGGCCCCGGCCAGGACTCCGGGCGCCCCGCCAGCACCCAGTCACTGCCGCTGACCCCACTTGACGCGGACAACGCCACCCAGCGTGCGGGTGCCGCGTCCCAGGACGCCGCCGACGGCTCCGGCACGGCCGGGGCCGAGCTGGCGGCCCGCGATGTCGAACCGTTCTCGCTTGTCGGCGTGGTCTGGGAAGGCCGCGCGGACGAGCTGCACGGACAGGTACAGGTACGGAGCCGGGCCACCGGCACCGCCGAATGGTCCGGCTGGCAAGAGCTCGAGGCGCACGGCGACGACGCCCCCGACCAGGACTCCGACGAGCACCGCGGCGGTACGGTCCGCAGCGGTACCGCACCCATGTGGGTCGGTGATTCCGACGGTGTACAGGTCCGGGTACGCCCGGAGGCCCATGAGCCGGCCCCGCTGCCCCGCGGACTGCGCGTCGAACTGGTCGACCCGGGCAGCGCCCCCGCCGGCGGGGCGGACGGCAAGGCCGGCGCCGCACCGCCACCGGAGCTCACCCCGGAGGAATCCGCCAGCAGCGCCGTCAACGCACAGCTCGCGAGCATCGGCGCGGAGCTCATCCCGCCGCTCAGCAAGGAGCAGACGGAAGCCGATCTGGTGGCGGCCCACGACGGCCGGCTGGCTGACGGAACCGAAGAAGCGCGCGGCTCCCAGTCACGCCCGTATGTCGGCCCGCGCCCCGGCATCGTCACCCGGAGGGGCTGGCGGGCGAACGAGAAGCTGCGGGAGAAGTCATTCCCCTACAACAAGTCGCTCAAAGCGGCCTTTATCCACCACACCGCGATGAGCAACAACTACACCTGCAGACAGGCCCCCTCGATCATCCGCGGCATCTACCGGTACCACGTCAAAAGCCTGGGCTGGCGGGACATCGGCTACAACTTCCTCATCGACAAGTGCGGCACCATCTACGAGGGCCGCGCCGGCGGTGTCACCAAAGCCGTGCGGGGCGCGCACACTTACGGCTTCAACGGCAGCAGCATGGGAATCGCCGTCCTTGGCTCCTACAGCTCCACCAGGCCCACCAGGGCCTCGGTGAACGGCGTGGCCAAGCTCACCTCCTGGAAGCTCGGGCTGTGGGGCCTCAACCCGATCGGCAGCGTCACCATGGTCTCGGGCGGCGGCAAGTACAAGAAGGGGTCGAAGGTGAGGATGAGAGCGGTCTCCGGTCACCGGGACGGCTTCAGCACCGAATGCCCCGGTGCCCAGCTCTACAGCAGGCTTGACACCATCCGCTCCACCGCCGCACGCCTCCAGGGCCGCTGACACCCACACAGCACGTCGCGGGTCCAGCTGCGTTCTGGGCAACCCGGTCCGGGCCCGCGACGTCTCCCCTCTGCATAGACTGGCCGCCGACCACGCGCGGCCCCGGCAGGAAGCAGAGACGACGGTGACAGAAGCGATCCTCCTGGTCGGAGGCAAGGGCACCCGGCTGCGCCCCCTCACGGTGCACACCCCAAAGCCCATGGTCCCGGCGGCCGGCGTGCCCTTCCTCACCCATCAACTGGCCCGTGCCCGGGCGGCCGGGGTCGAGCACATCGTGATGGCCACCTCCTATCTGGCGGAGGTCTTCGAGCCGTATTTCGGCGACGGCTCCGGACTCGGCCTGCGTCTGGAGTACGTCACCGAGGAGGAGCCGCTGGGGACGGGCGGCGCCATCCGCAATGTCGCCTCACGGCTGCACGCCGGACCGGACGACCCGGTCCTCATTTTCAACGGTGACATCCTCACCGGCCTCGACATCCGCGCCCTGGTCGATACGCACACGGCGTCCGGCGCCGATGTCTCCCTCCACCTCACCCGGGTCGACGACCCCCGCGCGTACGGTCTGGTGCCGACCGACGCCGACGGCCGGGTGACGGCCTTTCTGGAGAAGCCCCAGACCCCTGAGGAGATCGTCACCGACCAGATCAACGCGGGCGCGTATGTCTTCAACCGCTCGGTCATCGACAGCATCCCGGCCGACCGCCCGGTCTCCGTGGAACGCGAGACCTTCCCCGGCCTGCTGGCCTCCGGCGCCCACCTCCAGGGCATGGTCGACTCCACGTACTGGCTCGACCTCGGCACCCCCCAGGCCTTCGTACGCGGCTCCGCCGACCTGGTGCTGGGCCACGCCCCCTCCCCGGCGGTCCCGGGCCGCCGCGGCGACCGGCTGGTCCTCGACGGCGCGCGCGTCGCCCCCGACGCCAAGCTGACCGGCGGCACGGTCATCGGGGCCGGCGCGGAGGTGGGCGCGGGTGCCCGGGTGAACGGCAGCACCGTGCTGGACGGTGCGGTCATCGCCCCCGGCGCAGATATCCGTGACTCCCTGATCGGCGCGGGCGCCCGGGTGGGCGCCCGCACGGTTCTCGATGGCGCGGTGATCGGCGACGGCGCGGTGATCGGCGACGACAATGAACTACGCGGCGGCATCCGCGTCTGGTGCGCCGCCCACATCCCGCCAGGAGCGGTGACCTTCTCCTGACGGCGCGGGGACGTCAGCCCTTCCGGCCTGCGGAGTCGGCCTGACGCCCCACCGGCCTGCGGCGGAGACGGTCAGCTCACCTCGCCCATCAGCGAGCGGAGCTTGCGGGATCCCGCCATAAAGGCGAGGCCCGCGCTCACCGCGATGACTGCCCACATCGTGTAGTACACGGCGTCACCCAGCGGGCCGTTGAGCCGAGTGACCCAGCCGTTGAGGGCGTTGCCCGTGGCGACCGCCAGGAACCACAGACCCATGATCTGGCTGACGAACTGCTTCGGCGCCAGCTGGGTCGACAGCGACAGACCGACCGGCGAGAGGCACATCTCACCCAGGGTCTGCACCAGGTAGACACCCAGCAGCCACAGGACGGTGACCTTCCCGGTGTCGCTGGCGGCGGCCGCCGCGCCGGCCAGCCCCATCAGCGCGAAGGAGCCGCCGATGAGCAGCATCGCCAGGGCGAACTTCACCGGGGTGCTGGGCTCACGGTCGCGCCGGGCCAGCCTGACCCACAGCGCGGCGAAGACCGGCGCCAGGATGATCACCCAGACCGGGTTCACCGACTGCATCCAGGACGCCGGGAACTCCCAGCCCAGGATGGTGCGGTCGGCCTTCTCCTTGGCGAAGATATTCAGCAGCGAGCCGGACTGGTCGAAGATCATCCAGAACAGCACCGCGGTCATGAAGAACCACAGAAACGCGATGACCTTCGGTTTGTCGGCCGGGAGCAGCTTGGGGCTGCGGAAGATCATGGCGAAGTAGCCGATCGGCACAACGATGCCGAGGACGGCCAGCACATTGACGATGTGCTCGATGTCGTAGGCGCCCAGCACGATATCGAGGAGCAGCGCGGCGACCGCGACACCGGACCAGATCAGCGTGCGGCGCAGGGCGGCGCGCTTCTCCCCGGGAGTCGCCGGGTTGGCCGGGACCGTACCGGCGTCGCCCAGATGACGGCTGCCCAGCACATACTGGACGACGGCCAGGGTCATACCGACACCGGCGACACCGAAGCCGAGGTGCCAGTTGACGTTCTCCCCGAGGTAGCCGACGATCAGCGGCGCGGCCAGAGCGCCGATGTTGATCGCCATATAGAAGAGGGTGAATCCCGCGTCCCGGCGGCCGCTGGGCTGGTCCTTGTAGAGGTGGCCCACCATCGCGGAGATATTCGGCTTCAGCAGGCCGGTGCCGATGGCGATCAGCGCGAGGCCGATGAAGAACACCGCCGCGTTGGGGATGGCCAGCGTGAAGTGGCCGGCGGCGATGATGATGCCGCCGATGAGAACGGCCTTACGGGCGCCCCAGAGCCGGTCGGCCACCCAGCCACCGGGCATCGAGGTCATATAGACGACGGCGTTGTACACACCGTAGATCGCGACCGCGGTGGCCTCGTCGATACCCAGACCGCCATCAGTGACCGCGGTGTACAGATAGAGGACGAGCAGGGCGCGCATTCCGTACCAGGAAAAGCGCTCCCACATCTCCGTCATAAAGAGAGTGGCCATACCGCGGGGGTGGCCGAAGAAGGTCTTGCCGCCGGAAGGGGCAGCGTCCTTCGTCACGCTGGACACCATGGGGGGGTTCCTCGCTGGTTCAGGACGCACGCCAGCTGGGGTGTGGGCGCGCGCCCGGCTGTGCCGGGTTGCGGCTCCGCCGTCTTTTTTTGGGGGGGGGTGGGTGGCACGGGCCGATGGCGCCGGTCCGCACAGGAAGAGGACCCTCGGCGGCGGTGGTACCGGGCCAAGGACCCTCAGCTCCCACTCGGGAAGCGAACTCACCATACGTCACGTTGACAGGCCCATCGAAAACGAATGCGGCACAGGTCACAGGTAAATTCCTGCTTTACCCAGGGCATGTGCAGGCGGCTACCCCGTGCGTCCCTTGGAGAACGTCAATCGGACTACCATCGGCGCATGACCCGAGTACTGCTCGCCGAGGACGACGCGTCCATCTCGGAGCCGCTCGCCCGCGCTCTGCGCCGCGAAGGATACGAAGTCGAGGTGCGCCAGGACGGACCCGGCGCGCTTGACGCAGGACTGCACGCGGAGATCGACCTGGTCGTGCTCGACCTCGGTCTTCCCGGGATGGACGGGCTGGAGGTCTGCCGTCGGCTGCGTACGGAGGGTTTCGGCTTCCCCGTGCTGGTGCTCACCGCCCGCGCCGATGAGGTGGACACCGTCGTCGGGCTCGACGCGGGCGCGGATGACTATGTGACCAAGCCGTTCCGGCTGGCCGAGCTCCTCGCCCGGGTCCGGGCCCTGCTGCGGCGCGGCACGGCGGAGGCCGCCCAGCCGCCCGCCACTCACGGGGTGCGGATCGATGTGGAGTCGCACCGCGCCTGGATGGGCGACGAGGAGCTTCAGCTCACCGCGAAGGAATTCGACCTGCTGCGGGTGCTGGTGCGGGACGCGGGCCGGGTCGTGACCCGTGACCAGCTGATGCGCGAGGTCTGGGACACCACGTGGTGGTCCTCCACCAAGACCCTGGACATGCATATCTCCTGGCTCCGCAAGAAGCTCGGCGATGACGCCGCCAACCCGCGCTATATCGCCACCGTGCGCGGTGTCGGCTTCCGCTTCGAGAAGAACTAGCTACCGACCCCCATGCGCCGCCGTCTGATCAACTCCACTCTCGCTGTGGTGCTCGTCGTCATCGCCGTCTTCGGTATCTCGCTGGTCATCGTGGAGGCCCAGGCGATCGAGAAGAGCGCCAAGGAAAGCGTCCGCTCCGAGGCCGCCCGGATTGTCGCGGTGGTGGAGGCCCGTATCGCCGCCGGGGAGAAGGTCACCACGGAGACGATGCGCGGCCAGGTGCCCGTCGACCGCTATGTACGGATCCAGCTCGCCGGGCAGCCGGCCTTCGCGCTGGGGAAGAAGCCGGGTGGCGGGGTGATCGAGGGTGAGGAGGACGGTAGCCACGGGGAGACCGTCACCGTGCAGCAGTCGCGCAGCGTGGTGAGCGACGAGATCGGCCGCATCCTGGTGATCGTGCTGGCGCTGGCCCTGCTGACCGTCTTCGCCGCCATACTGCTCGCCGTACAGCAGGCCCGCAGGGTCGCCGCCCCGCTCACCGACCTCGCAGAGACCGCCGAGCGGCTCGGCTCCGGGGACCCACGGCCCCGGCACCGCCGCTACGGGGTGCCCGAGCTGGACCGGGTCGCCGATGTGCTGGACGCCAGCGCGGAGCGGATCGCCCGGATGCTCACCGCCGAGCGGCGGCTGGCGGCCGATGCCTCGCACCAGCTGCGTACGCCGCTGACCGCGCTCTCCATGCGGCTGGAGGAGATCGTGGAGACCGCGGACACCGAGCCGGAGACGGTCAAGGAGGAGGCGGCCATCGCGCTGGCCCAGGTGGAGCGGCTGACCGAGGTGGTACAGCGGCTGCTGACCAACTCCCGGGACCCGCACTCCGGTTCGTCCGTCGCCTTCGACCTGGATGAGGTCGTCCTCCAGCAGGTCGAGGAGTGGCGCCCCGCCTACCGCGGCGCGGGCCGGGCCATCGTGCACTCCGGCAAGCCGAACCTACGGGCGGTGGGCACCCCGGGTGCGGTGGCCACCGTGCTGGCCACCCTGGTGGAGAACGCGCTGATGCACGGGGACGGCACCGTCGCCCTGCGTACCCGGGTCGCCGGGAACCAGGTGGTCGTCGAGGTCACGGATGAGGGCCCCGGCGTCGACCCCGAGCTGGGCTCGCGGGTCTTTGAGCGCACGGTCAGCGGCCATAACTCCACCGGGCTCGGTCTGGCCGTCGCCCGCGATCTGGCGGAGGCGGACGGCGGACGGCTGGAGCTACTTCAGCAGCGGCCGCCGGTCTTCGCGCTCTTCCTGAGCCGTGAGGCCGAAGAGCCGTCCGGCTCCGGCTGAGGAGCCGGAGCCCGGGCCGGTGCGGCCGGTGCGGCTGGTGCCTTCGCCACGGCCGCTGCGGAAGACCCACGTGCGGTAGGACCAGAAGCGGAAGGCGGTGGCCAGTCCGAGGCCGACGATGTTCTTGGCGATATTGTCGGCCAGCGGTGAGGTGAAGCCGAAGCCATAGTGGGAGAGCGCCAGCACACCGTTCTCGATCACCATGCCGACCCCGCTGAAGAGCAGAAAGAGCGTGGCCTCGCGCCGCATCCGGCTCTTGTCGGTGTGCCGGTATGTCCAGTACCGGTTGCCCAGATAGTTGGTGCAGATCGCGACAGCCGTCGCTATCACGCCGGAACGCACCGGGGCGAGCTGCAGGGTGTGGATGCAGAGATTGAAGACGGCGACATTCACCAGGAAGCCGAAGGCGCCGACCGTGCCGAACTTGCCCATCTCGTGAGCGAGCCGTTTCAGCCGGGAGCGCAGCGTTCGCCGTTCACCCTTAGTGATCGTCATCGCCCCGTTCGGTCGGCTCGGTCGGCGTTCTGGTCGGCGTTCTGCGGGCGTCAGACCCGTCCCACATGCTAACCACGACCGGCCTCCCCGTACCCTGGGACTGTGACGTTCCCGGTAGTCGGCATGGTTGGTGGCGGCCAGCTCGCCCGTATGACCCACGAGGCGGGCATCCCCCTCGGCATCAGATTCAAGCTCCTCAGCGATACCCCACAGGACTCAGCGGCCCAGGTGGTCAGCGATGTCGTCATTGGCGACTACCGCGATCTGGACACGCTGCGTGAGTTCGCCCAGGGCTGCGATGTGATCACTTTCGATCATGAGCATGTTCCGACCGAGCATCTACGGGCACTGGAGGCCGACGGCGTTCCCGTACGCCCCGGCCCGGACGCGCTCGTACACGCCCAGGACAAGGGCGTCATGCGGGCGCGGCTCGATGAGATCGGGGTGCCCTGCCCCCGGCACCGGCTGGTGCGCGACCCGGCCGACGCCGCCGCCTTCGCCGCTGAGGGCGGGGGCTTCCCGGTGGTCCTCAAGACCGTACGCGGCGGCTATGACGGCAAGGGCGTATGGGTGGTGCGCTCCGAGGCGGAGGCCGCGGAGCCCTTCAAGGCCGGGGTGCCGGTGCTGGCCGAGGAGAAGGTCGAGTTCGTCCGGGAGCTGGCCGCCAATGTCGTCCGCTCACCGCACGGCCAGGCCGTCGCCTACCCGGTCGTGGAGTCGATCCAGGTCGACGGGGTCTGCGACACCGTGATCGCACCGGCGCCCGGGCTTCCCGCGGAGCGCTCCGCCGCGGCCCAGGAGCTGGCCCTCAAGATCGCCCAGGAGCTGGGCGTCGTCGGTCATCTCGCGGTCGAGCTCTTTGAGACCCGCGATGGCCGCACCCTCGTCAATGAGCTGGCCATGCGCCCGCACAACTCCGGCCACTGGACCCAGGACGGGGCCGTGACCTCGCAGTTCGCCAACCATGTCCGGGCCGTACTGGACCTGCCGCTGGGCGATCCGCGCCCGCGCGCCAAGTGGACCGTCATGGCCAATGTGCTCGGCGGTGACTACCCGGACATGTACTACGCGTATCTGCACTGCATGGCCCGCGACCCACAGCTCAAGATCCATATGTACGGCAAGGATGTGAAGCCCGGCCGTAAGGTCGGCCACGTCAATACCTACGGCGACGACCTGGCCGAGGTGCGCGAGCGCGCCCGGCACGCCGCCGACTATCTACGAGGGACGCTGGTCGAATGAGTGAGTCGAATGAGTGAGAAGGCCCGAATGAATGACCCCCTGGTCGGCATTGTGATGGGCTCCGACTCCGACTGGCCGGTCATGGAGGCCGCCGCCAAGGCCCTCGACGAGTTCGAGATCCCCTATGAGGTCGATGTCGTCTCCGCCCACCGGATGCCGCGCGAAATGATCTCGTACGGCGAGGACGCGGCATCCCGCGGCCTCAAGGCGATCATCGCGGGAGCCGGTGGAGCCGCCCACCTCCCAGGCATGCTCGCCTCAGTCACCCCGCTCCCGGTGATCGGTGTCCCGGTCCCGCTGAAGTACCTCGACGGCATGGATTCGCTGCTCTCCATCGTGCAGATGCCCGCCGGAGTCCCGGTCGCCACGGTCTCGGTCGGCGGCGCCCGCAACGCCGGGCTGCTGGCGGCCCGTATTCTCGCGGCCCACGATCCCGTTCTGCTGGCACGGATGCGGCTGTTCCAGGAGGAGCTGAACGACCAGGCGACGGAGAAGGGCAGGCGACTGCGGAACAAGGTCGCGGGCGCCGACAGCTTCGGCTTCGGCAGCTGACCATGGCAGCCGCCGACCACCTCACCCGCGCCCGCGAACTCCTCACCGCTCACCCGGTCGTCGACGGCCACAATGACCTGCCCTGGGCGCTGCGCGAGCAGGTCGGCTACGACCTCGACCGGCGCGATATAGCCGTCGACCAGTCCGGCCATCTGCACACCGACATCCCCCGGCTGCGCGCGGGCGGCGTCGGCGCACAGTTCTGGTCGGTATACGTACGGACGGATATGTCCGGTGACTCGGCGGTCAGCGCCTGTCTGGAACAGATCGATGTGGTGCACCGGCTGGCCGCCCGCTACCCGGACGACCTCCAACTGGCCTTTACCGCAGACGATATGGAGACGGCCCGTGGGAGGGGCCGTATCGCCTCACTGCTGGGCGCCGAAGGCGGCCACTGCATCAACAACTCCCTGGCGACCCTGCGTGCGCTGCACCAACTCGGCGTGCGCTATCTGACCTTGACCCACAACGACCATACGGACTGGGCCGACTCGGCGACGGACGAGCCACGGCACGGCGGCCTCACCCGCTTTGGCGAGGAGGTCGTCCATGAGATGAACCGCCTGGGCATGCTGGTCGACCTGTCCCATGTCGCCGCTTCCACGATGCGTGACGCCCTGAAGGTCACCGAGGCCCCGGTGATCTTCTCCCACTCCTCCGCCCGCGCGGTCTGCGACCACCCCCGCAACATCCCGGACGACGTCCTGGCCGGACTGCCCCGCAATGGCGGTGTCGCCATGGTCACCTTCGTCCCCAAGTTCATCCTCCCCGCAGCCGTCGAGTGGACCCAGCGCGCCGACGAGAACATGCACGCGCACGGCCTGCACCATCTCGACACCACCCCGGAGGCCATGAAGGTCCAACGCGCCTTCGAGGCCGCCAACCCCCGCCCGGCCGCGACCCCCGCCACGGTCGCCGACCACCTCGACCATATGCGCGAGGTCGCGGGCATCGATCACATCGGCATCGGCGGCGACTACGACGGCACGGCCTTCCTCCCGGACGGCCTGGACAGCGTGGCGGGCTACCCGAACCTCATCGCCGAGCTTCTGGACCGGAACTGGTCCGAGCCCGATCTGGCCAAGCTCACCTGGCACAACGCGGTCCGGGTGCTACGCGACGCGGAAGCGGCCGCCCGCGGCCTTCAGCCCAGGCGCGGCCCGTCCATCGCGAGCATCACGCAGCTCGACGGAGCACCCGCCTGACCACAGCCGCCCCTACAGTGGGTCACGGTTCCATCACGTTGGGACCGATTCCCCCGCTCGGCACAGCCGCAGCGCTACGGTCTGGCTGCCACCCCCACCACTTCGCGCTCTGGGGGGGAACATGACGCACACCAGCCCGTACCAGGGGCCACAGCCTGCCCCGGCACGTACGGCACCACGGTGGGCCCGTAAGCGGTACGTGCTGCCGGCGATCGGCTTGGCCTTCTTCCTCGGCATCGGCGCGGGCGCGTCGGACGCAAGCGACAAGGAGTCCGCCGCCGGCAAGCCGCAGCCCACGGCCACCGTCACGGCTACGGATACAGCTACCGCCACCGCCACGGCCACCGCTACTGAGACCGCGGAGGCAGCGCCCGCGCCCACCGTGACCGTACGGGCCACCAGAACGGTCACCGCTCAGCCCGCCGGCGGCGGCGATGACAGCACCAGCGGAGGCGGTGGGGGCGGGGACAGAGATGTGTACTACGCCAACTGCGCCGCCGCCCGGGCCGATGGTGCTGCTCCCGTACGCCGTGGCGATCCCGGCTACGGGCGCCATCTCGACCGCGACGGCGATGGCACCGGCTGTGAATGAGGGCTGAGGCACGGAACGTGAAGCTGCCCCTAGCCGGAGTCCGGCGAGGGGCAGCTGCGGTGAGGGGTAGCCGCGGTTACGGCAGGTTGCGGGCCATGACGATCCGCTGGACCTGATTCGTGCCCTCATAAATCTGCGTGATCTTGGCATCCCGCATCATGCGCTCGACCGGGTAGTCCCGGGTGTAGCCATAGCCGCCCAGCAGCTGCACCGCGTCGGTCGTGATCTCCATCGCGGCGTCCGAGGCGTAGCACTTCGCGGCGGCGCCGAAGAAGGTCAGATCCTCCTTGTCGCCTCCGGCGGAAACCCGCTCCGACTTCGCGGCGGCCGCGTACGTCAGCTGGCGGGCGGCCTCCAGCTTCATCGCCATGTCGGCCAGCATGAACTGCACGCCCTGGAAGTCGGCGATCGGCTTGCCGAACTGCTTGCGCTCCTGGACGTAGCCCTTGGCGTAGTCCAGCGCGCCCTGGGCGATACCGAGCGCCTGGGCGGCGATGGTGACACGGG
Organism: Streptomyces gobiensis; assembly: GCF_021216675.1. Taxonomy (NCBI): domain Bacteria; kingdom Bacillati; phylum Actinomycetota; class Actinomycetes; order Kitasatosporales; family Streptomycetaceae; genus Streptomyces; species Streptomyces gobiensis. The sequence continues at coordinate 1,887,435 of NZ_CP086120.1, forward strand.
TGTGGTCCAGGGTCTTCATGGCCGTGCCGAAGCCGGTGCCCTCCTCGCCGATCATGCGGTCGGCGGGGATACGGACGTTGTCGAGGTAGACCTCGCGGGTCGGGGAGCCCTTGATACCGAGCTTCTTCTCCGGGGCGCCGAAGGAGACACCCTCATCGCTCTTCTCGACAACGAAGGCGGAGATGCCCTTGGACCTCTTCTCGGGGTCGGTGACGGCCATCACCGTGTAGTACTCGGAGACACCGGCGTTGGTGATCCAGCGCTTCACACCGTTGAGGATGTAGTGGTCGCCGTCCCGGACCGCCTTGGTCTTCATACCGGCGGCATCGGAGCCCGCGTCCGGCTCGCTGAGGCAGTAGGAGAACATCGCCTCGCCCTTGGCGAGCGGGCCGAGGTACCTCTTCTTCAGCTCCTCGGAGGCGGAGAGCATCACCGGCAGCGAACCGAGCTTGTTGACGGCCGGGATGAGGGAGGAGGAGGCGCAGACCCGGGCGACCTCCTCAATGACGATCACGGTCGCGAGCGCGTCGGCGCCCGCGCCGCCGTACTCCTCCGGTACATGTACGGCGTGCAGGTCGTTGGCGACGAGCGCGTCCAGGGCCTCCTGCGGAAAGCGGCCCTCCTCGTCCACCTCGGCCGCGTACGGGGCGATCTTCGCCTCGGCGAGCGAGCGCACCGAGTCACGGAGCATGTCGTGCTCTTCGGACGGCCGGTACAGGTCGAAATCAGCGGCTCCCGCCACGGTGTCTCACTCCCCAGAGAAGATGTCTTTGCTAACTACCGTTAAGTAACCCAATTCTAGGGGCCTGGCCCAGCCCGGGGATACGTGAGCTTGCCGACAGCCCGGTTATGCTCGCGGACAGCGTTCCGCCCGTCATATCAGGAGTTCCGCCCATGGCCCCCAGGATCACCGTGATCGGCACCGGCTACCTCGGCGCCACCCATGCCGCCGCCATGGCTGAGCTGGGCTTCGAGGTGCTGGGGCTGGACGTCGTACCCGAGAAGATCGAGCTGCTCTCCCGGGCCAGGGTCCCGATGTATGAGCCAGGTCTTGAAGAGCTGCTGGCCAGGCATGTGGCGGGCATCGAGGGGGCGTCCGGACGGCTGCGCTTCACCACCTCCTATGCGGAGGCCGCTGAGTTTGGTGATATCCACTTTGTCTGTGTGAATACCCCGCAGAAGCGTGGCGAATACGCCTGCGATATGTCCTATGTCGACAGCGCGATCGAGTCGCTCGCTCCACTGCTCACCCGTCCCGCACTCGTCGTCGGCAAGTCCACCGTCCCGGTCGGCAGCGCGGCCCGTATCGCGGCCCGTATCGCGGAACTCGCCCCGGCCGGGGAGGATGCCGAGCTCGCCTGGAACCCGGAGTTCCTGCGGGAGGGCTTCGCGGTGCAGGACACCCTGCACCCGGACCGTATCGTCGCCGGTGTCTGCTCCGACCGTGCCGAGCGGCTGCTCCGTGAGGTGTACGCCGCACCCATCGCCGAGGGCTCGCCCTTCGTCATTACCGATTTCCCGACCGCTGAGCTGGTGAAGACCTCCGCCAACTCCTTCCTCGCCACCAAGATCTCCTTCATCAACGCCATGGCCGAGGTCTGCGAGGCCGCTGACGGCGATGTGATGAAGCTGGCCGAGGCGATCGGCCATGACGAGCGGATCGGGAAGAAGTTCCTGCGCGCCGGGATCGGCTTCGGCGGCGGCTGTCTGCCCAAGGACATCCGCGCCTTTATGGCACGCGCCGGTGAGCTCGGTGCCGACCAGGCGCTGACCTTCCTCCGGGAGGTCGACTCGATCAATATGCGGCAGCGCGGCCAGATGGTCGGGCTGACCCGGGAAGCGGTCGGCGGTGCGCTGCTGGGCAAGCGGATCGCGGTGCTCGGCGCGACATTCAAGCCGGACTCGGACGACGTACGGGACTCGCCGGCGCTCAATGTCGCCGGCCAGCTCCACCTTCAGGGCGCGCAGGTAACGGTCTACGACCCCAAGGGCATGGACAACGCCCGCGCGATCTTCCCCACCCTGGCCTACGCCCCCACGGCCCTGGAAGCGGTGCGCGGTGCGGATGTCGTGCTGCACCTGACCGAGTGGCGTGAGTTCCGCGAGCTGGACCCAGCTGTGCTCGGCGAGGCGGTCACCGAGCGCCACATCCTGGACGGCCGGAACGCACTGGACCCGGTCCTGTGGCGCAAGGAGGGCTGGACCTTCCGAGCCCTGGGCCGCCCAACGGCGTAGACCCGGGTGCGTGTGCCCACCCGGGTCTCCTTCGCTGGGGGACAGCTGGGAGCCAGTCGCGGGATCAGGTGCCGGATCAGCCCAGCCCGCGCAGTCGGCGCCATGGTGTGAAGGTGAACACCGCGCCGCCCAGCAGGATGGCCGTACCGGCCAGCAGGCCGAGGGCGCGCAGGACGCCGCTGTCGGAGGCACCGGTCTGGGCGAGGCTGCCGCCGGTGCTGTCGGTGCCCGTACTGCCGCCGCCCGCCGTGCCCGTGGCGCCGCCGCTGTCACCGCCGCCCTGGGCGCCGCCGCTGTCAGCGCCTGTGCTGCCGCCGCTCGCCCCGCCCTGGTCCGTGGTGTCCAGTTCCAGCGACACCGCCGGGTCGTTGGCCGGGGTGCAGGTCGTGGTGGTGCCCATCGCCTCCACGGTCAGCACACCCGGGGTGAGGGTGGCGGTGCCGGTCGCTCCCGGGGTGTAGGTGCCCTTGAGATCCGGGATCTCGATGGGGTCGCCCGCGTTGATCGGCTCCTTGTTGGTCGGCCCCTCGGTCCTGACCGTGCCCTGGTCATCGCCGCCGACGACGACGTCCATGGACGGCTTGACGGAATCCCGGGGGATGTTGGCCGGGCTGTCCATCACCGACTCATTGAACTTCACCGTGAGGTCGAAGTTCTCACCTGCCTTCTTGGCGTTGATCTGCACCGGGGAGGTGGCTTCCCGGTCACCGATCGGGGTCTTGCACTCGTAGTCGACGGAGACTTCCTTGCCCTCGTACTCAGTGCCGTCCGGATCGCCCCCACCACCGGTGTCGCCACCGGTGTCGCCGCCGGTATCGCCGCCGCTGGTCCCGCCGCTGTCACCGCCAGTGGTACCCCCGGTATGCCCGCCGCTGTCGCCGCCCGTATCACCGCCGGTATTCCCACCCGTATCGCCACCGCTGTCGCCACCGCTGTCGCCGCCGGTCGTGCCTCCGGTGTCGCCCCCGTCGGTCACCGTGACGGTGGCCGCAGCGTCAACCTCCGCCGTCGGCGAGCACTTGGTGTCCGTGGAGATCGGCTGACTGACATTGATGTTGTAGTCGCCGGGTGTGAGCGTGATCTTCCCCACCGCCGTCACCTTCAGCGTGCCCTTCATATCCGAGAGCACCATGGGACTGCCCTTGGGAATGGGCGGGTTCTCCCGTGGCCCCGCCATATCCAGCGTGTCGTCCTGCGCTCCCGCGATACCGAGCTTGCCGGTCGGTTTGACAGTGTTCTCCCCCAGATCGAGGAGATCGGGATTGCCGGCGGCCGCTGCGACCGTCTTCCAGACGATCTCGATCTCCTCGCCGACCTTGGCCGTCTCCGGCGCCTGGATATCGACCTTGGTCGTCCCCTGCACCGGGGGCAGCCCGGAGATGGGCGGTGGTATGCACTCCGTCGCGTACGAGACCTCGGCAGCCTGAGCCGGGGTGGCAGCCATGAGCGCGGCCGCACCGCCGAACATCATCGCGACTCCGGCCGCTCGCCATCGTTGCGTTTTCACGGTCGTCCTTTCTGTTCGTCAGGTGCGGAAAACGTGTCCGGGGCGAACCACGGGAGCGTGTCGGCCCCGGTCTCCGGCTTGGGATCCGGACCGGGCTTGGACAGCCGTACGGTGGACCGCTGGCGTGCCCTGCCCGCGGGAGGCCGCACCCGGTCGACGATCGCCATCCCGATCCGGAAGACCGCGGCAGGTACGACCAGGAAGAGCAGAATCCAGAACAGCGTCACGCCCCAGGGCCGCCCGACCTCCCAGGGCTGCTCGGCGAGCACCTTCTTGCCGTACTTCACCGAGACCCGGTAGTCGCCATGCGCTCCCGCTGGCAGCTCAACAGCCAGCTTGACCTGTGCCTTCTTGCCCGGATCAACGGTGCCGCGCCACTGCCGCTCCTCCCACCGCGGGGCGAAGACGCCATGGGAGGTGCCGACCTGGAAGACCGGATCCTTGGCCGGGACCGACCCCTGATTGGCCACGGTCAGCACCAGCTGCCGCTGCGGCGGCGCCCCGAACCAGGTCAGCAGCCCGCTGGAGCCCGCCAGCCGCGCGGCCAGTACGGAGATCCGTTCACCACCGGGCTCGTCCTTGGGGAGCGGCTTGACCGGATGTCCGGCGATGGCGAACTCGACGTCCGCGAAGGCGTGTTCCCCGGTGACGGTGGAGGCCCGGATGACGCAGGGGCAGGCCTTCGGCGGCTCGGCGACGGGGATTTTCTTGACGAACGCCCCATCGCCGTCCGTGGTGACCGCCCGGCCTTGGGCGTTGGCGCAGGAGTTGGTGCCGCCCATCGCGTTCTGTCCGCAGATGAGCAGGGTCAGCAGCGTCTTCGGCCGCCAGTCCGCACCGGTCACGGTGACGCTGCTGCCCGCACCCGCCTGCGCCCTGGAGACCGAGACGCTGGGGTCCGCCGCCGCGTGGGCGGCCCCGGAGGACACCGTGGCAAGCATGACGGCCGTCAGCAGGACCACGGCCAGCGCCGCCCCGACGCGGCCCATGGCGGACTCCCGGCGCGCACCCCGCACTGCGCTCGCTGCCCCCACTGCGCTCGCTCCCCGCGCTGCCCTCGCTCCACTCACTTCGCCGCTCCTGTTCCCGTTCTGTCGCTTCGGCGCATCCGGCGGCGGACCCACCACAGACCGCCCACCACCAGCGCGGCCCCCACGCCAAGGACGGCCGGAGCGGCCCAGGGCGCGGTATAGCCAGCCGACGCAGTGCTCTTCGCGCCGCCCTGCGCGGTCACGGTCAGCTCGACGGTGGCCCGGTCCAGCGTGGGCGGATCGGGCCAGGGCTCGCGGAGGGTGACTCGCTGGCCGGGCAGCAGCTCCACCGGCAGTACGCGGGCCTCGCGCTGGAAGAGCGGGCCGAGCACGCCGTCGGCGCGTATGGCGAGCCGGGGCGTGAGCGCCGTATTGCCCCGGTTGACCAGGGAGTAGCGGACCTGTTCGCCCACCACCGATACGTTCTCCACGCTGAGCGCGGAGAGTGCTGGGCCGGTGACCCGCAGATGCACCCGTACGCCCGCCTCCCGCTTCCCGGCGGAGATCACCACCGCCCCCGGGTGGTCACCCGGCACCGCGTCCGGCGGGACAGTCACCGTGAACGGCACCTCGGCCCGGGTCCGCGCCGGGACCGTCACCCGCTCCTTCGCCAGCGCGATCCACGCCCCGGTGCCCCGGCTCTCACCGTCCTCCCGCACCGCGAAGCCGCCGCCGCGCTCGTTGTACGCGTCCGCGCCCCGCAGCTCATACGTACGCGCCCGCTTGCCCCGATTGGTGATCGCCACGGTGTCCTCAAGCACGGTCCCGGGCCCGGCCTCCAGATAGAAGTACGGCCGGTCCGCCGAGGTGCCGCCCCCGGCGACCGGTGCGGCGCTCCACACCCCGCCGTCCGGCCCGGCCCCCGGCCCGGACTCCGGCGCTGCCGCCCCGGCCTCCGGCAGGGCAGCGACCAGCACACAGCACAAGGCGGCGATGACCCCAGCGACCCCACGGAGGCTGCTCTGCATGGGCGGGGCCGGTCAGCGGGCGGGCTGCTGGCCGCGACGGGTGAGCCAGAGAGTTCCGGCCACTCCGGCGAGGAGCACCGTGCCGCCCAGGGTGGCAAGGGCGAGGGCGGAGTCCGCGGGGCCGGTCTTGGGGAGTTCACCGGGGCCGCCGCCGGGGCCTGTGGCCGCGGACTCATCCACCTCACCGGGCTTGATGTCGAGCGTCAGGGAGGGCTTGGGGCTGTTCTGCGGGGTGCAGGTGGTGGTCGTACCCAGCGCCTTGATGGTCAAGGTGCTCGCCGTGAAGGTGACCTTGCCGCTCTTCTTCGGGGTGTATGTACCGCTCAGGTCGTTGATCTTGATAGGGGTGTTGGCGGGTATCGCCTCGCTGTTCGCCGGGCCGCTCACCGGGACGGTGCCGCTCTCCGCACCGCCGAGCTTGATCAGCGCGCTGGGCTTCATCGCTCCCTTGCCGAGCTCAACCGGGCTGGAGGAGACGCCCTTCTCGAACGACATGGTGAGCTTGTAACCGTTGCCGCCCTTGTCGCCCTGGCCCAGCTTTTCGGCAGATATGTCGATCGGCGAGACAGCGCCCTTCTCGCCGATCGGTGTCTTGCACTGGTAGTCGACATCCACCGTCTCGGCATGCGCGGCCGGGGCTGCCAGCAGCACCGCCGAGCCGGCCGTGACCACCGTGGCCAGCGCGAGCGCTGCCCCGCGGCGGTGGCAGTGGTGGTGGGCCTTCTTGCTCTGGGACACCGGGATCCCCCTTCGCCAACGTAAGCGGACGAACGTTACTGACGTCACATCAGATCGGGCGCCGACAGTACGCCGAGCACCTTGAAAGGGGAACCCCATGGCAGGGTTGGCTGGCGGGGCTGAGCGGAGGACGGGCTCTGTTGATTCAGGACGGCCCGGCCAGTTCGGCCCAGACCGTCTTTCCGACGCCCTCGGGGCTGCGGACCACGCCCCAGTCCAGACAGAGCCGCTGGACGATAAACATGCCGTGCCCACCGGGCCGCCCCGCGCGGTGCGGAGTACGGGGGGTGGGCTGACCGCTGCCCGCGTCGACGACCTCGACCCGCAGGATCTTGGGACCGCAGCCTATGCGCAGTTCATCGGGGCCGTCGGCGTGCAGACAGGCATTGGTGACCAGCTCCGAGACGACGAGCAGGGCGTCCTCGGCCGCGGCACGCTGCTCCGCGGTGGCGGCGGGCAGCCATCCCCAGTCACGCAGCGCCTGCCGGGTGAAGTCACGGGCTCGCTGCACCGCACCGCTCGCTCCGACGAGCCGCAGACGGCGCACCTGCCGCAGCTCGCGCACCTGGCCGCCCGGCGTAGCCGGGGTCACGGCGGCACCCTCCGGCTCGGGGCCGCGATCGCCCGCCGGGGACGGCCGGGTGGTGCTCATCAGTGCTTCACCTCGCCGGTTCACCGAGTCGTATTCCTCACCGTTCTCGCCGTATCGCAGAAAACGGAACACCTGACAGATTCCAGAGGTCTCCTGCCCTAGCGGACCGTGAGAACACCCGCTGAGGCCGCTGGACTGGTGTGACGCGCGTAACGTAACGCCTAGATCACGAGTCGGGTGACTCCGCCAGCGCATCGGCCAGGGAGTCATGCACCGTGAAGACCGCTCCAGCGCCGGTGATCTCAAAGACCCGGGCGACCAAGGGAAGCATTCCGGCCAGATGGACCCCACCTCCGGCGGCCTCGGCCTTGAGCCGGGCACCGAGGAGCACATTGAGCCCGGTGGAGTCACAGAATTCAAGCCGTGAGCAGTCAACTACAAGTCTGCCGCAGCCGTCTTCGACACAGCGCTCGAGTGGCACACGCAACACGTCGGCAGTGTGGTGATCGAGCTCACCTTCGGGCGTAATCACCGCGCTGCCGCCATGGCGTCGTACGTCGACCGTCAGCCGGCCCCGGTGGCTTGTGCTGCCGGGCATCCCGCGGTCCATGTACACCTCTTCTGCTCGCTTGCGGCCTATCTGCTCCCCGTCTGCGCAGAACCAAAACCCTACGCCTTGACGGTCGCGGACGGTACCCAAACAACCCGCGCAATACGCGCGATTCGGACATACTGCACTTGCCATGCCCGCGCAAGAGCAGGTAGGCCTAGGAGAGACAACCCGAACACGCCGGCTTTGGAGGCGCCGCACCCCGTAGTGCACGTCACGGCTTCGGCAGCCATATGCCGAGAATGATGGAGGACACCATGTCACCCCAGCTCGACGAGTCGCGCACCGAGCGGAGCGTCACCGACCACGACGCCTATGAGACCGCACCGGCCGCGCCGTCGACAACCCCGCCCGAACAGATCGAGACCGAGATCGACGGCGCGGCCATCGAGGAACTCTTCGATCAGCTCGCTGGAATTCCGCCGATTCCACCGTTCGACGAGGTGGGGCCGCTGGATGCACGAGCCCTGTCCAAGACCCTCTTCGAGCGTCTTGAATCCCTTGAAGAGGGCACGCATGAATATGCGTACGTACGCAACACCCTGGTCGAGCTGAATCTCGCACTGGTGAAGTTCGCGGCCTCCCGGTTCCGCTCCCGCAGTGAACCCATGGAGGACATCGTCCAGGTCGGCACCATAGGCCTGATCAAGGCGATCGACCGTTTTGAGCTCGGCCGCGGCGTCGAGTTCCCCACCTTCGCCATGCCGACGATCGTTGGCGAGATCAAGCGCTTCTTCCGCGACACCTCCTGGTCCGTGCGCGTCCCGCGCCGTCTGCAGGAGCTCCGCCTCGACTTGGCCAAGGCGGGCGACGAACTGGCCCAGCGGCTGGACCGCGCCCCCACGGTGGCCGAGCTGGCCGAGCGCCTCAGCATCTCCAAGGATGAGGTCGTCGAGGGCATGGCCGCGAGCAACGCGTACACCGCGAGCTCGCTCGACGCCCAGCCCGAGGAAGACGACACCGAGGGCGCCCTCGCGGACCGTATCGGCTATGAGGACCATGGACTCGAAGGCATCGAGTACGTCGAATCACTCAAGCCGCTTATCGCCGAACTCTCCTCGCGTGACCGGAAGATACTTTCGCTGCGCTTCGTAGCGAATATGACCCAGTCCGAGATCGGTGAGGAGCTGGGTATCTCTCAGATGCATGTCTCCCGGCTGCTGTCCCGCACCCTGGGCAAGCTCCGCAAGGGGCTGATGATCGAAGAGTGACATGAGTGACGCAAGTGGCGTGCGAAAGCGCGTACCTGCGCACCATGTACATCACAGGGCCGCCCCAGCCATCCGAGCTGGTGCGGCCCTGTGATGCGCATGCCCGGTGATGTCCGTGCGTGTGTACATGCAGCCGTGTGTACATAAAGCCGTGCAACACACGGACGTCTTTCGGACTTTGCTAGAATTCTTGACGAAATCACCCACCCCCCGGGACATTTGGAACAGGTTGCCAGGGTTCCACGCCATATGGGGGATGTATGGCTCAGGGGGAGGGCCACCGGGTGGCAGAGCTCGAAGAGCTCATGAGTGACCGCCTCGGCCGGCAGTGCTTGTACGTTCCGTCCTGTCGCTTCGCGCTCTATCTGGCCCTGCGGCACTGGTGTCCGCACGGTGGAAAAATACTGATGTCGCCGGTCAATGACGATGTCATCCTCTTTGTCACCCTGGCCGCCGGCATGCGGCCGGTGCAGGCGCCCGTATCCACGGCGGACGGCAATATCGATCCGGACGCGGTCCCGGAGTCCGTATGGCCGCAGCTGGCCGCGGTACTGACGACCAATCTGTACGGACAGCCCGACCGTGTCGCCGAACTGCGCACCCGATGCGATCTGTTGGGTATCCCGCTGATCGAGGACGCGGCGCACGCGATCGGCACCGCGATCGCTGGGCGGCGCGTCGGCACCTTCGGTGTGGCCTCGGCCTTCAGCCTCTCCAAGCACGGTGCGGCCAAGGCCGGTGGCTTTCTCACCTTTGAGGACCCGGCGAAGCGGGTGGAACTCAGCTCGCTGCGGGAGGAGTTACTGCTGGGCCGCCGGATCAGCGGCGAGCTGCTGCACGCGGTGCGCCCGGCCGCCGAGGCGACGGTGCGCGGACTGCGACTGACCCGGCTCGCCTGGCGCACCGTCCGGGTGCTGGGCATGGATGAACGATACGCCCAGATCCGGATGCCGCTGCGGCCGGATGAGCTGCGCGCGGCCCTCGCCCGGTCAACGCAGCCGCCGGGCCCGCCGGACCGGCTGTGTCCGCCGGGGCTGGACGCCCTGGACTCCTGGATCCGGGTGGACATGCACGGCTACCGGCAGCGTCAGGGGCCTGCCCAGCTACGGCGTATCCACCATCGGCTGGACCGTATCGAGGAGCGGATGGCGGCGCGCCGTGCGGGCACTCGGCTGCTGGCCCGCAGCCCTTGGGCGCCGGACTCGCTCCGGCTCAGCGCGCTGAGACCGGAGCTCGCTCAGCCGCTCTTCCGGGTGCCGCTCATGGTCGCTGACCGGGACGCGATGATCGACCAGCTGGCACGGCACCACATCACCACCGGGTATCTCTACGACGCGCCGCTGGACACCTATGCGGGCGCGGAGTTCACGGAGCTCTCGCCCTCGCCGGAGCAGGCCGCCTGGTTCGCCCGGCACGCCCTCCCGGTGGATCCGCTGCAGGCGCTGCGGGTGATCCGCTTGCTGACCGAGGCGGGTGCCAGAGCGGCTCCGGATCCCCCGCCCCGATTGGCCGCCCCCAGGTTGCGGAATTTGCAGCCATAAACCCAACAATTGGTGCGGAAGGTACTAAACCCCACCCGGGGAGGTAGTCCCGTGGCCCGCCGGCGTTCGGTACGTAATCCCGCACTCATAGCCAGAGCCACGGCCGTGGCCCTCGCGGTCACAGTCTCGGCGGTGGCCTGTGACGGCGGCACCGACCGGAATGCGAACGGGGACTCCGCCAACGAGCTCTTCTTCCAGCCCGCCGCGGACGCGGGCCCGGACCCCTTCACCGACTCGACGGTCAGCCGTCCCCCGGCCCAGCCGTCGCCGCCGCCCGCCACTTCTCCACCGCCCACGACACCGCCGCCCACAGAGCTGGCCACGTACCGCTCCATGGCGGGCTCAACCGCAGGTCTGTACGGCGGTTCCAGGGACACCGCGAGCTGTGATGTGGAGAAGCAGATCCGTCTCCTCACCCAGCAGCAGGACAAGCGGCGTGCCTTCGCCGGGGCGCTCGGCATCAGCGAGTCCGGTCTCCCGCCCTATCTGCGCGGGCTGACCTCGGTAGTCCTGCGCGCGGACACCCGGGTCACCAACCATGGCTTTGTGAACGACCGCGCCAGCGAATTCCAGTCGGTGCTGCAGACCGGCACCGCGGTTCTGCTGGACGACAAGGGCCTGCCCCGGGTCCGCTGTGCCAGCGGCAGCCCGCTCGCCTCACCGGCCCCGCTGGAGGGCGACGCGAGCTATACGGGCCCGGCCTGGGACGGTTACCACCCGGCCCAGACGGTCGTGGTCACCCCGGCGCCGCAGCCGCTGACGGACATCGTCATCGTCGACACCCCCAACAACATCTGGATCGAGCGGCCCGTCGGCGGCGGCAAGAACGGCGAGAACGGCGAGAACGGCAAGAACGGAAAGGACAGAGTCCTCCGGAAGCCACCCGGCCCGGACCCGCACATCAGCCCGACGACACCATCGCCGGACCAGAAGAAACCGAGCTCGGACACGGAGCCACCAAGCGCCCCCGCCAACCTCAGGGGCAAGGCAACCGGCCCCGCTACCGCCCATCTCACCTGGGACGAGGCCACCGACGACGTGGGCGTCACCGGCTACCAGGTCATCCAGCAGGGCACCGCCACTCCCATCCACGAGCTCGGCCAGAACGCCCGGGAGGCGGACGTCTCCAGCCTGGAGGTCGGAATCAGCTACACCTTCACGGTCAAGGCGATCGACGAGGCGGGCAATGTCTCCGAAGCGTCCAACGAGGTGGAAATCATCCCGAAGACAAGCCCCCGTCCCAGCCCCAGCCCGCCGACCATCGTTCCGCCTCCCGTGGTGACCAGCCCTACTCCCCTGCCGGACGACCTCCGCCAGCCCCGCCATGGCGAGCCCGGACACGGGTGAGGACCCGCTACGTCAACCTCATAGGGCCGACCGTAGCGCCGTCACCCGGGGTCACGCCCCAGAAAGGCGACCAGACGGTCGCTCGGTCCGGCGGATGACGGCAGGGCGACGGCGGGTGCGAAGAGCGGGCTGCGGGCGTTGGAGGGCGGAACGAGCAGCGGGCAGAGCCCCAGCAGCTCGGTAGCGAGCCCGCGGGGCACCGGGCGGCGCTGCCCGGAGGACCGAGCGATGTCCCAGCCGTGTACGGCTATCTCCAGGGCACCCGCGCTGGTGACAGCACCGGCCGTCAGCGGACACCCGGCAACGGTGATCAGGCGGCCGGTACGGTCACTGCCGCCAGCACCACCAGCACAGCCGTCGTTGGCCCAAGCCGCCAGCAGTCCGGTAGCGCGCAGCCGGAACGCCTCGGCGGGGTCATCGGCCGCCCGGCCGTCCTCCGGCCCCGGGCCGAGCGCGATGGCGCCGGTGCCGACGCCCTCCAGCAAGGCGGCCAGGGATTCGTTGAGATGCCGCAGGAGCATCCGCAGATCCCAGCCCTGGCAGGGGGTCGGCTGGTGCAGCAGCTCCGGCGTGACGGGCCGGACCGTACCGAGGGCGTAACTGATCGCGCGTTCCAGCAGCTCCGTACTGCCTGTGCTGCCTGTACTGCCCGGCCCGCCCGGCCCGGTCATCGGCCGCCGCGCCGCTATGCGCTGAGGTCCTGGAAGATCTGGATGTAGTTTCCATCCGGGTCTTCCAGCGTGGCAAGGAGCACCGGCTCACCGGGGGCGGGCTCCTCCACCGGGCGGATCCACCGCACATCCAGCTCCGCGGCCAGATGGTCCGCGGTCGCACGGATGTCGTCGACCTCGAAGTTTACGAGGATACGACCGGGCTCAGCGGCCTTCGGCCCGACGTCATCGCGGCTCTCGAAGATCAGATAGGTCCCGCCGAGCTCCAGCGCGAGCACCGGCCCCTCCTTCGCCGCACCAGGTGCGAACGCCGTCCGGTACCACTCCCAGAGCCGGTCCGGATCGGTGCTGCCCAAAACGATGCCGCCCAGATGCGGGTTCTTCCGGGTTGATGTCGGTGACATGGCCACTCCCTTGAGGTCTATGGATGGCTTGAGGCCGATTGGCAGCCGGTTGGCGACCGTCATCCGTACAGACCCGGCGGGCGGCGAAAACTCATCGGTCGCTGCTCAGTGCCGCACCAGTTCACCCCGCTGCCAGACATCTGTGACCAGCGGAACGCCCGGCCGGTAGACGAGATGAACATGGCTCGGGGCGTCCAGCAGGGCCAAGTCGGCCCGGCTGCCGGGGGCGAGGCGGCCGATATCGGTGCGGCGCAGCGCGGCGGCGCCTCCTGCGGTCGCCGACCAGACCGCCTCATCCGGGGTCATGCCCATCTCCCGGACGGCGATCGCGGCACAGAACGGCATTGAGCTGGTGAAGGAAGAGCCCGGGTTGCAGTCGGTGGACAGCGCGACCGTCACCCCCGCGTCAAGGAGGCGGCGGGCATCGGGGTACTCGGCACGGGTGGAGAACTCACAGCCCGGGAGGAGCGTGGCGACGGTTGAGCCCTGCGCCAGCGCGTCCACATCGGCGTCCGTCAGATGGGTGCAGTGGTCGGCCGAGGCCGCCTCCAGCTCGACAGCGAGCTGAACGCCGGGGCCGTAGGAAAGCTGGTTGGCGTGGACCCGTGGGATGAGGCCGCGTGCCATGCCCGCGGTGAGGATGGCACGGGCCTGGTCGCCGTCGAAGGCGCCCTTCTCACAGAAGACATCCACCCAACGGGCGTACGGGGCACAGGCGTCAAGCATCTCGCCGGTGACCAGCCGGACATACCCGGCCGGGTCGTCCTCGTACTCGGGGGCGACGATATGGGCGCCGAGGTAGGTCACCTCTTCCAGGTGCATGGCGGCGATTTGCAGGGCCCGGGCCTCTTCATGGGCGGTGAGGCCATAGCCCGACTTGGTCTCCAGGGTGGTCGTGCCCTGCCGCAGCATCTCCCGGATGAACCTCCCGAGGTTGGCGGACAGCTCGTCGTCGCTGGCCAGCCGGGTGGCGGTGACAGTGGTGCGGATGCCGCCCGCGGTGTAGGAGCGGCCGGACATCCGGGCGTTGAACTCCTGGGTCCGGTCGCCGCCGAACATCAGATGGGAGTGGGAGTCCACAAAGCCGGGAATGGCCGCCCGGCCACCCGCGTCGTACAGGGCGTCCGCAGCCGGAGCCTTGGCGGTTGGCCCGACCCACGCGACCTGCTCACCGTCGATGACGACGGCGGCGTCCTCAATGAGCCCCAAGGGTCCCTCCCCGAGGGCCGGGTCATTGGTGACCAGGCTGCCAATGTGCTGGATGACACTGGTCTCAGTCATAGAGGTTCCCCTGTTTTCTCGTTGGTTTCCCGTCCGGTGGTTTCCCGTCCGTTGGCTTCCTGCCCCTGTCATGGCACAGCGGCTGGCTGTCATGCGACAGCGGCGACGAGGGCGGCCGGGACATCCGGCACCAGCTGATGGACCCCGTCACGGACGATCTGCCGGCCACCGACGACAGTGTGGCGGACATCGGCGCTGGTCGCCGCGTAGACCACCGCCTCGGCGGCGAGCCGTGGCGCGGGTCCGGCCGTACGGACCGTATCCAGTGCGATGGTGGTGAAGTCGGCCAGCGCGCCGGCCTCAAGGCGGCCCGCCTCCGGCCAGCCCAGGGCCGCGTGGCCATTGCCGGTCGCCGCGCGCAGCAGCTGGGCCGCCGTCCAGTGGCCACGGGTACGGGTGCGCAGCCGCTCATTGAGCTCCATCGCGCGGGCCTCTTCAAGCAGATCGATGACGGCGTGACTGTCGCTGCCGAGCGAGAGCGGACTACCGGCCCGCTGGACGGCGACGGCCGGGCCGATGCCATCGGCCAGGTCCCGCTCGGTGGTGGGGCACATACACACCCCGGTGGACGAGCCGCCGAGCAGTGCGATGTCGGTGTCGGTGAGGTGGGTGGCGTGCACGGCGGTCGTACGGGCGCCCAGTACGCCGTGGTCGGCGAGGAGCTGGGTGGGGGTACGGCTGTGCGCCTGCTGGCAGGCTTCGTTCTCGGCGGGCTGCTCGGAGAGGTGGAGATGGAGGGGCGCGCCACGGTCCGCCGCCCACTGGGCGACGGTGTTCAACTGGTCGGCGGGTACGGCCCGTACGGAGTGGATGGCCGCACCGATACGGCTGTGGTCATCCGGTTTGAGCTCGCTCGCCCGCTCGGCCCAGTCGGCGGCCGTGCCGTCGGAGAAGCGGAGCTGGTGCTGGTTGGGGGCGATGCCGCTGTGCTCGTTCACGATGCCGGCGGCGAGATAGCAGGTGTCCAGGAGCGTGATCCGGATCCCGGCCTCGGCGGCGGCCGCGACAAGGGCCTGGCCCATGGCGTTGGGGTCGTCGTAGCGGGTGCCGCCGGGGGCGTGGTGGAGGTAGTGGAACTCCCCGACGCAGGTGATCCCCGCGAGCGCCATCTCGGCGTAGGTGGCCCGGGCGAGGGCGTGGTACGTATCCGGGGTGAGGCGGGAGGCGACCTGGTACATCGCCTCGCGCCAGGTCCAGAAGGTTCCGGAGCCGGCTTGGGCCGTGCCGCGCAGGGCGCGGTGAAAGGCGTGACTGTGGCTGTTCGCCAGCCCTGGGACCGTGCAGCCGCGCAGTACGGTCGCGCCCGGTGGCGGAGCTTCGGTCTCGGTCCGTACGGCCGTGATCCGCCCGTCCGACGACACCTCGATGGCAACGTCTGGCTCGACGGTGTCACCCAGCCAGGCGTACTCCGCCCAGTAGGTCACTGGCATGCCAGATCCTCCAGTACATCGGCGAGCGCGGTCACTCCGGCCACGCAGTCGTCCTCCCCGGCGAACTCGGCGGGCGAGTGCGATACCCCCGTGGGGTTGCGTACGTACAGCATGGCGGTGGGTATCCGCGCGGACAGGATCCCCGCGTCATGGCCCGCCCCGGTGGGCAGCACCGGGACACCGCCGAGCCGCGCCGCGAGCCGGTCGCGCAGCCCATGGGCGAACTCCACGACGGGGGTGAAGGACTCCTGGGTGACCTGGACGGCTACGCCCTCGCCCTCGCCATGCTCGATCGCCGCCCGCTCGATCGCGGTGACAACGGTGGACAGCGTCCCTTCGTCAGGGGCGCGGGAGTCAAGCCAGCCACTGACGAGGGAGGCGATGGCGTTGACACCGCCCGGGTCCACATTGACCTTGCCGAAGGTGGCCAGAGCGCCGGTGAGCTCCGCCTTCTGACGGGCGGCCAGGACCGTATGGGCGTAGGTGAGCATCGGGTCACGGCGGTCATCAATACGGGTGGTGCCCGCGTGGTTGGCCTCCCCCCGGAAGTCGAACCGCCAGCGGCCGTGCGGCCAGATCGCCGAGGCGACGCCCACGGGGTGAGGGGTGTCGGCGAGAGCCCGGCCCTGCTCGACATGCAGCTCGACAAACGCGCCGATGCGGGCGAGGCGTTCGGGGTCGGGGCCGATGGCGTCCGGATCGTAGCCCGCCCGTTCCATGGCCTGGGGCAGGGTCACGCCATCCGCGTCGCGCAGCTGCCGCGCCTTGGCGGGGGTGAGCTGCCCGGCGGTGAGGCGGGAGCCGACGCAGGCGAGGCCGAAGCGGGCACCCTCCTCATCGCCGAAGTTGACGACGGCGATGGGTCTGGAGAGCCCCGTGAGCCCCCTCCTGCGGAGCTCATCCAGCGCGGCGAAGGACGATACGACGCCGAGCGGGCCGTCGAAGGCGCCGCCATCGGGGACGGAGTCGAGGTGTGACCCCGTCACGATGGCGTCTCCGGCGGCCGGGTCTCCCAGCCAGGCCCACTGATTGCCGTTGCGGTCCAGCTCGTAGGCGAGCCCGCGGGCTTCGGCCTGTGCCTTGAACCAGGCACGGCAGTCGGCGTCCGCCCCCGTCCAGGCATACCGGCGGTAGCCGCCGGACTCGGCGCTGCGGCCGATGGGCGCGAGGTCACGCCACATCTCCTGGAACGCGGGGTGGTATGCCCCGGTCCCTCCCCCACCGTGCTCCCTCACCCGTTCTCACCCTCGCGCATCGGGATGCGGACCTCACGCTCGGCGGCGATCTCGTCCGCGCGGTCGTAGCCCGCGTCAACATGCCGGATGACGCCCATCCCGGGGTCGTTGGTGAGCACCCGGTTCAGCTTCGCGCGGGCGAGATCCGTACCGTCGGCCACGGAGACTTGGCCCGCGTGGAGGGACCGCCCCATGCCGACGCCGCCGCCGTGGTGGATGGAGACCCACGACGCCCCCGACGCCACGTTCACCATGGCGTTGAGCAGCGGCCAGTCCGCGATCGCGTCGGAGCCGTCGAGCATCGCCTCGGTCTCCCGGTACGGGGAGGCCACCGAGCCGCAGTCCAGATGGTCGCGGCCGATCGCCAGCGGCGCGGAGATCTCGCCGCTCGCCACCATGTCGTTGAAGCGCTCACCCGCCCGGTCCCGTTCGCCATAGCCCAGCCAGCAAATACGGGCCGGGAGTCCCTGGAAATGGACCCGCTCCCCCGCCATCTTGATCCACCGGGCCAGCGACTCGTTCTCCGGGAAGAGATCGAGGATCGCCCGGTCCGTCGCCGCGATGTCCTTCGGGTCGCCGCTCAGCGCCGCCCAGCGGAAGGGGCCCTTGCCCTCGCAGAAGAGCGGCCGGATATAGGCCGGTACGAAGCCGGGGAAGGCGAAGGCCCGGTCATAGCCCGCGAGCTGCGCCTCGCCACGGATGGAGTTGCCGTAGTCGAAGACCTCGGCGCCCGCGTCCTGGAACCCCACCATGGCCTCAACATGCCGGGCCATCGATTCCCTCGCCCGCTGGGTGAAGTCGGCGGGCTTCTCGGCCGCGTAGGACGCCATATCGTCGAAGTCGACACCGAGCGGGAGATAGGCGAGCGGGTCATGGGCGCTCGTCTGGTCGGTCACGATGTCAATGGGGGCGTTCATGGCGAGCAGCTGGGGCACCAGCTCCGCCGCGTTGCCGAGGACGCCGATCGACAGCGGCTTACGCTGGTCGCGGGCGGTCGTCGCCAACTCCAGCGCGTGGTCCAGGGAATCGGCGCGTACGTCCAGATAGCGGTGCTCGATTCGGCGCTGGATCGCCCGTGGGTCGCAGTCGACGCAGATCACGACGCCGTCGTTCATGGTGACCGCCAGCGGCTGGGCACCGCCCATACCGCCAAGGCCCGCCGTCAGCGTAATGGTCCCGGCCAGCGAGCCGCTGTGCTTGTTCTGAGAAGCGAGCTTCGCCGCGACCGCCGCGAACGTCTCGTACGTCCCCTGCAGGATCCCCTGCGTTCCGATGTAGATCCAGGAACCAGCCGTCATCTGGCCGTACATGGTGAGCCCGAGCTGTTCCAGCCGCCGGAACTCCTCCCAGTTCGCCCAGTCACCGACCAGATTGGAGTTGGCGATCAGCACACGTGGCGCCCACTCATGGGTGGTCATCACGCCGACCGGACGCCCGGACTGTACGAGCATCGTCTCGTCGCCCTTGAGCGTCCTGAGCGTGCGCGTCATCGCGTCAAAGGAGCGCCAGTCGCGGGCCGCCTTCCCCGTACCGCCGTAGACGACGAGCCGGTCCGGGTGCTCCGCCACCTCCGGGTCGAGGTTGTTCTGCAGCATCCGCAGAGCGGCTTCCTGCTGCCACCCCCGGGCACTCAGCTCCGTACCACGCGGCGCTCGCACGGGTCGCGGTCCTGACATGGCCCCTGCCTCCCTGCTCTCCTCGACTGGATCAGCCTATTCATTCACTCTACGCAGTGAATAGAACTAGTCAACAACCGACCGGTGAACCAGCTGGTCACCGGTGAATTTCTGGAAGACTGTCCGATATGGAGACCATCGCCGATCTGGACGAGCGCGTGAGCCACTGCCGCGCCTGCCCACGGCTGGTGCGGTGGCGGGAGGAGACGGCCAGGACCAAGCGCCGGTCCTACGCCGACTGGGACTACTGGGGGCGGCCGGTGCCGGGCTTTGGACCGGCGGACGCCCGGATGCTGATCGTCGGCCTGGCCCCGGCCGCGCATGGCGCCAACCGCACGGGCCGTATGTTCACCGGCGACCGCTCCGGCGATTTCCTGTACGCCGCCCTCCACTCCGTTGGGCTGGCCAGCCAGCCGACGTCCACCCATCAGGGCGACGGCCTTGAGCTGTCCGGTGTGCGCATCACCGCCCCGGTCCACTGCGCGCCGCCCGCCAACAAGCCCACGCCCGCGGAGCGTGACGCCTGCCGGTCCTGGCTGAGCGAGGAGCTGCGCCTGCTCCGCCCGACCCTGCGCTCGGTGGTGGTCCTCGGCGCCTTCGGCTGGCAGGCCACGCTGCCCGTCCTCGCCGCCGCGGGCTGGACCGTCCCAAGCCCCCGCCCGCCCTTCGCCCACGCCGCCCACGTCTCGCTGCACGGCCCCACGCCCCTGGACCTGTTCGGCTGCTACCACGTCAGCCAGCAGAACACCTTCACCGGCCGCCTCACCCCGGCCATGCTCAGCGACGTCCTGCGCACAGCGGCGAAGACCGCCGGGCTGTAGCGAGCCGGTCGTGCTTGGCTGGTCCGTATGCATCTCGCCTCCGCCACCCGCCGTGACCTGACCGTGCGTGCCGCAGTCGAGCAGGCACTGATCACCGAGGACCAGCCCATCGCCGCACTCCTCGATGTGGACTCCGTACGGGCGTCCGCCGCCGCCCTGCGTGCGGCGTTCGAGGAGGTGGCCGCACCCGGGCAGCCCCTCCTGCACGCCTTCGCCGTCAAGGCCGCCGCCCTGGTGCCGGTGCTCCGGCTGCTCGCCGACAACGGGCTCGGCGCCGAGGTGGCCAGCCCCGGTGAGCTGGCACTGGCCCAGGCAGCCGGGATCGGACCGGACCGCACGGTGCTGGACTCCCCCGCCAAGACCCCCGCCGAGCTGCGTACGGCGCTGGACCTGGGGGTCGCGGTCAATGCCGACAGCCAGCAGGAGCTGGCCCGGTTGGACGCTCTCGTCGGTGCGGCGCCGCTGCGGTCGGCCGTCGGCCTGCGGATCAATCCACAGCTCGGCAGCGGCTCCATCGACGCGATGAGCACCGCGACCGCCACATCGAAGTTCGGTATCGCACTTCGCGACCCGGGCGCCCGCGAATGGCTTGTACGGGCCTACGCCGACCGCCCCTGGCTCACCCGGCTGCACGCCCATAGCGGCTCGCAGGGCATCCCTCTCGACCTGATGGCCGCGGGGGTCAAGGACGCCTATGAGC
The DNA here is from genome assembly GCF_021216675.1 of Streptomyces gobiensis. Lineage (NCBI taxonomy): Bacteria > Bacillati > Actinomycetota > Actinomycetes > Kitasatosporales > Streptomycetaceae > Streptomyces > Streptomyces gobiensis. Next base: position 1,907,433 of record NZ_CP086120.1, read on the forward strand.
TGGCCGAGGAGATCAACGGTGCCGTGGGCCGCCAGCAGATCGACACCCTCGATATCGGCGGCGGGCTCCCGGTCAACTTCGCTTCCGAGTCCACGGAACCCACCTTCCATGACTACGCTCAGCTGCTGAGCGCCCAGGTCCCCGGCCTCTTCGACGGCCGCTACGGTCTGGTCACCGAGTTCGGCCGGTCCCTGCTGGCCAAGGCGGGCACCATCGTCGCCCGTGTCGAGTACACCAAGTCCGCCGGTGGCCGCCCCATCGCGGTGACCCATGCGGGCGCCCAGATCGCCGCACGGACCGTGTTCGCCCCCGACGCCTGGCCGGTCCGTATCGGTGTGTACGGCCCGCAGGGGCTGCCCAAGCAGGGTGCGCCCATCGCCCAGGATGTCGCGGGGCCCTGCTGCTTCGCGGGGGACCTGGTGGGCCGAGAGCGGGCGCTGCCGGGTCTGGAGGCGGGGGACCTGGTGGCGCTGCTCGACACCGGGGCCTACTACTTCTCCAACCCCTTCGGCTACAACAGCCTGCCCCGGCCCGGGGTCTACGGCTACTGGGCCAGCGGCGACGGGACGGTGCGGTTCGCGACCGTACGGCGGCCCCAGACCCTCGACCAGATCGTCACGGAGTCCGGAGCCGGTCAGCGGGACGCGCTGACCCCGCCCTGCTGACGCCTCAGAGCGAGGCGATGACGCGGTCCGCCAAGGCGTAGACCAGTTCCTCGTCGTCCTCGCCGAAGGCGAAGGTCAGGGCGTACGCACCGGAGACACCGGAGCCGCCCAGCAGGACCGGGGACATGCCGTCCCGCAGTGCCGCCGCGAGGCGGTCTGCCGTCTCACGGTGTCCCGGGGACATGCACACGGTCGTACCGTCGGCGAAGACATACACATCGAGCGTGCCCAGCGGGCCGGGCCGTACATCCGCCAGCGCGGTCCGCGCCCCGGCCAGCCCGGCCAGCCGCTCGACGGTCCGCTCATGGTCCCCGACCGGCCGCGCTTCCGGCGCGGCCGGGGCCGGGACGGCAGGGTCACCGGAGAGCGTGAAGTGCGGGTCCGAAGGGTGTCTGCGGCGCGCCGCGGCCAGCTCGGCGGACCCGGCATCGGCGTCAGCGGGCGCCTGGGCCTGAGCCTCGTCACGGTCAGCCTGGCGGGGCAGAAAGACCTGACCCTCGCCCGTCTCATCCGGACGCATCTCCTCCAGGAAGGCGTCGAACAGCTCGGCGTCCATAGCGCTCACCTCATACTCGGTGGCCTCGATGTACTCCGCGCCCTGTCCCGCCAGCAGTGAGCCGCCCCCGGCATCGGCGTCCCTGGCCTCGTGCGCGGCCCAGAAGGCCCGCGCCTCGGCCAGCTCGCGCTCCCGCTCCTCAGCGAGCGCGTCGGCGACCGCCGCCCGGACCTCCTCCACAGCGGGCGCCTGCCGTGCCGCGGGCACGGTGGCACCGGCTGCGGCGAGCTCCTCGCGCAGCCCGGTGACCTGGCGGTGCAGCCCTCGGGTGGTGTGCAGGGCGGCGCCGCCCAGGACCGCGGCGGTAGCCGCGGCCAGAAGCAAGATGAGGGATATGGCGCTCACTGACGTACTCCCCATTCGGATTCGGCCCCCTGAATTCCTACCTCAGCTTTACCTACGACACCCCTCGGCCGCAGCGCAAAAGGCAATAAAACAGGTGTAAAGAGGCCTCATTCCGCTGATACACACCCTTTGTGAGCAGGCAAAACGAAGCGCCCCCAGGGGAAAAATCACATCCTGGAGGCGCTTCGGTCTCACCGCCGCAACGGCCGTGATTTAGATAACATTTCTCAGCTCAAACGCTCGATCACCATGGCCATTCCCTGGCCGCCACCGACGCACATGGTCTCCAGGCCGAACTGCTTGTCATGCCACTGGAGCGAGTTGATCAGCGTCGTGGTGATGCGCGCGCCGGTCATCCCGAACGGATGACCCACCGCGATGGCTCCACCGTTGACGTTGAGCCGGTCCAGGTCGATACCGAGATCCTGGTACGAGGGGATCACCTGAGCGGCGAATGCCTCGTTGATCTCTACGAGGTCGATGTCCCCGATCGCCATCCCGGCCCGCTGGAGCGCCTGCTTACTGGCCTCGACCGGGCCATAGCCCATGATCTCGGGTGAGAGCGCCGAGACGCCGGTCGAGACGATCCGGGCGAGCGGCGTCAGACCGAGCTCCCGGGCCTTGGTGTCGGACATGACCACCAGCGCGGCGGCGCCGTCGTTCAGCGCACAGCAGTTGCCCGCCGTCACCAGCCCATCGGGCCGGAAGACCGGCTTGAGCCCCTGCACGGCCTCCAGCGTCACTCCGGCACGCGGGCCGTCGTCCTTCGCGACGACCGTGCCGTCCGGGGTGGTCACCGGGGTGATCTCACGCTCCCAGAACCCGTCGGCGATGGCCTTCTCGGCGAGGTTCTGCGACCGTACGCCGAACTCATCCATCTCCTGCCGGGAGACACCCTTGTCCCGGGCGAGGTTCTCGGCGGTCTGCCCCATGGCGATATAGACGTCCGGGAGCTTGCCCTCCGCCCGCGGGTCGGTCCAGCCCTCGCCGCCCTGCTCGGCCCGCGCGGCGGTACGCGCCTCGGCCTCGGCGAAGACCGGGTTGTGGGTATCCGGCATCCCGTCCGAGGAGCCCTTCACCGAGCGGGACACCATCTCCACGCCCGCGGAGATGAAGACATCGCCCTCGCCCGCCTTGATGGCGTGCATCGCCATCCGGGTGGTCTGCAGAGACGAGGAGCAGTACCGGGTGATGGTGCAGCCGGGGAGGTGGTCCATCCCCATCTGCACGGCGACGATCCGGCCGAGGTTATGTCCCTGCTCACCACCGGGCAGCCCACAGCCGAGCATCAGGTCATCAATCTGCGTCGGGTCCAGCTCGGGGACCTTGGCAAGCGCCGCCTGGATGATCTCGGCCGTCAGGTCATCCGGGCGGATATCTTTGAGCGACCCCTTGAACGCGCGTCCGATAGGCGAGCGGGCGGCAGAAACGATCACTGCTTCGGGCATCACGGCTCCAAAAGGGCGGCACGGCTGTGACAGGACTGTGAGGGAAGCTACCCGCACGTAGCGCTAAGGTCACGGCTCCCATGGTGTGATGCGGCTCGCAGCCCTCACCTACGGGGCCCTCACCTATGGCGTACCGCGCCACGCCGAGGAACAACCGCGACTCTTTCCCTCGTTCTTGCCAGTGCACTAGCGTGCGGTCTTTGCTTAACCATTACTGTGGTCGACAAGGCCGTGCCGTACGGCCATGGAGGAGTGAGATGAGGAGCAGCAACCCGGTCTTCTCGCGACGGGGGTTCAGTCGGGATGGTCAGGCGGGCTTCAACGCCGGCCAGCCGCAGGCCGGGAACCCGTACGCCAACAACCCGTACGCCCAGCCGCAGCAGGGCCAGCAGGGCTTCCCGCCCGCCGCCCCGCCGCAGGCCGACCGGATGACGATGGACGATGTCGTCACCCGGACCGGCATCACGCTGGGCACCGTGATCGTCGCTGCGGCGGTCGCGTGGACCACAGGTCTGGGGATGGGCTTCGCCATCGTCGCGGCGCTGATCGCGATGGGGCTGGCCTTCTGGCAGTCCTTCAAGCGGGAGGCCTCGCCCGCGATCATTCTGGGCTACGCGGTCTTCGAGGGCCTCTTCCTCGGCGCCATCAGCAACTACATCAACCGGTTCGCCGAAGGCGCCGCGATGCAAGCGGTGATCGGCACCATGGCGGTCTTCGCCGTGATGCTGTTCCTGTACAAGACCAGGATCATCCGGGTCAACGGCCGGTTCACCCAGATCGCTCTGGTCGCGGGTATCGGCTATGCGCTGCTGTCCCTGGTGAACCTGGGATTCGCACTCTTCGGCGCCGGTGACGGCATGGGCTTCCGTACCGGCTGGGTCGGCATCCTGATGGGCATCGCCGGTGTGTGCATCGGCGCGATGTTCCTCGCCCTCGACTTCAAGCAGGTCGAGGACGGTATCGCGTACGGCGCTCCGCGCAAGGAGTCCTGGCTGGCCGCCTTCGGTCTGACCGTGACCCTCGCCTGGATCTACTTCGAGTTCCTGCGTCTGGCCTACATCCTGGCCAGCGATTAACCGGGCTCGCCCTACACGCCGGAAGGGCCCGCGAGGCACAGCCTCGCGGGCCCTTCCGTGTTTCTGTGCCTGTGTTTCTGTGTCTGTGTGTGTTTCCGTGTCCGGGCCCGCTAGAACTTGCGCGCGGCTCGCCCACGCCTCAAGTCGTGTTCATGAATGATCGCCTTGGCATGGCCATAGGCGAGGTTGTGTTCGCCCCGCAGCCAGCTCACCTTCTCTTCGAAGCGGAAGAAGGAAGGGCCTTCGTCGACGGCGCGGAGCCAGTCGCAGATCTCGCGGCCGGTGCATTGAGGGATGCGGGAGAGCAGGTTCTGGTGAGTCTCGTCATCAAAGACTTGGGACATTGGCGCCTCCGGATATCCGGGGATACGGGGGTGACCCCCGGTGGGATGCAGTGCTGAATCCTTCGCGGCCCTTCACGGTCCTTCCGCCACCGTGCCTGAGTGTTGGGGCGTTGGCAACACTCCGTCGAGGGGCGCATAGGCTTACACCGTGCCCGATGTGATCTCCCTGCTGACCGCCGTGGACCGGCTCGCCGCCCGGCTGAGAGCGCTCCCGCAGAGCGCGCTGGAGCGCGGGGCGGCGGCCGAAGGACTGGCGCTGGCCAGGGAACTGTCCCTGCGCGCACAGCGCTTGGAGGCGCCGGAACGGGAGCCGCTGGAGATGCCCGACGCGGGGATTTTCGCGGTCGGCGACCAGCTGGCGGTGGCCGGCCATGACCTGGCGGAAGCACTGCGGACCGCCGGTACGGCGGGCACAGAACGCACGGAAGCGGAGCTGGTCGAATCGGTACGCAGAGTGACAGCGATGGCCGAGTCCATCCCCTGAAGCCGCGACTGCTCCAGGCTGCGCTTATTCCAAGAACAGGCCGCGTTCGGCGGCCCTGGTGTCGAACTCCTCCAGCCGGGCCTGGGCGTCCGGCAGATCGTCACACATCGCCTCCAGCAGCACCCGGCCCAGCAGCATCGGCGCACACGCCGTGTCGAAGGCCAGCCCGGTGCCCACGGCCGCGGGCAGCAGGATGTCATCGGGGTGCCCGACGGGGGCGAACGCGCTGTCGGCGACCGTGACGATCCGCAGTCCGGCCGTACGGGCGTAGTCGAGGGCGGTCACCACCTCGCGCGGATGACGGGGCAGCGCGAAGCAGAGCAGCGCGCTGGCGCCAGCCCGGAGGGCGGCGTCGATACGGTCCGCGAGCATCGTGCCGCCCTCGTCCAGCAGCCGGATATCCGGGTGGACTTTTGCGGCGAAGTAGGCGAAGCCGCGTGCCTGGGCGGAGGCGGCCCGTAGCCCCAGCACCAGCAGCGGGCGGGAGGCGGCCAACAGCCGCCCGGCCGCCGCGACAGGGGCGGGGTCGGCGAGCTGGGCCGCGAGCAGCCGCAGATTCTCGATCTCGGCGTAGACCGCCTGCTGGTACTCATTGGAAGTGGCCTCGGCCTCGGTCTCACCCACGTCCCCGGCCGGTGACTCCCGCAGATGCTTGCGCAGCGCCGGATAGCCGTCAAAGCCCAGCGCGACCGCGAAACGGGTTACGGACGGCTGGCTCACCCCCGCCAGCTCGGCCAGCTCAACACTCGACAGGAACGGCGCGTCATCGGCCCGCCGCACCATGCAGTGCGCGATCCGGCGCTGCGTCGGGGTCAGCCGGTGCCCCTCGAAGAGCTTCAGCAGCCGAGCGCTCGCGCTGCTCATCCGTTCACCCGCCTGTCTGCCCGTACTGCCCGTAGAAACCATTCAGTGATCTATGACTCTGCATGACTCTATGCAGCGGGGCAAGTGGGGGGTTACCAGTGCCATGGACGGTCCCCGCCCGTACGGTGACGCGCATGAGCGCCCGTGACCATGAGCTAAGAAGGAGCGGCGGGCGGGAGGTGGCGCGGGGACCGCCGCACCCCGGTGTTGCCACCAGGGGCGGGACGACGGCGGTCCCCGCGAAGGACATACGCCGGGCCAGGACCGGGCATACATCCGGGCGACCATGGAGGTCCGGGAGCCGCTCCGGAAGTCCTTGGCGCCACGCTCTCGTCGGCTTTCCGCCGACACCCACCAATGTGCCGTACGGGTGTTAACCGCACTTTGCGCTGCCGTGACACTTTGGGTGCGATGAGGATGCCAATTCCCGGCCGCGGGCCCGGGGTTACCCCCGGACCAGTGCGATCTGGTTCGGAGGTCAATCCCTACGTCCCGTCAATTACTTCGCTGCACGCGCCAGATAGGCCAGCAGATCCTGGCGGCTGACCACCCCGGTCGGCTTGCCCTCCACCAGCACGATGGCAGCGTCCGCGCCCTCCAGCGCCGCCATCAGATCGGCGACCGGCTCACCCGAACCAACCTGTGGCAGTGGGGCGCTCATATGCTTCTCCAGCGGGTCGGTCAGCATGGCCCGCTTGGTGAACAGAGCGTCCAGCAGCTCACGTTCCACAACCGAGCCGATGACCTCCGCCGCCATCACATCCGGATGCCCCGCTCCCGGCTTCACAATGGGCATCTGGGAAACCCCGTACTCGCGCAGCACATCGATCGCCTCGCCGACGGTCTCCTCCGGGTGCATATGGACCAGCGAGGGGATCTCACCCTCCTTGTCGCGCAGCACATCAGCGACCCGGGCACTCGGCTCGCCTTCCTCCAGGAAGCCGTAGTCGGCCATCCAGTCATCGTTGAAGATCTTGCTGAGATAGCCACGGCCACTGTCCGGGAGCAGCACGACGACCACATCCTCGGGGGTCAGCCGCTCGGCCACCTCCAGCGCCGCGACAACCGCCATCCCGCAGGAGCCGCCGACCAGCAGACCCTCCTCCTTGGCCAGGCGGCGGGTCATCTGGAAGGAGTCCTTGTCCGAGACCGCGATGATCTCATCGGTGACCTCCGGGTCGTAAGCGGTCGGCCAGAAGTCCTCACCGACGCCCTCGACCAGATACGGGCGGCCCGAGCCGCCCGAGTAGACCGAGCCCTCCGGGTCGGCCCCGATGATCTTCACCCTTCCGTCGGAGACCTCCTTGAGGTAGCGGCCGGTGCCGGAGATCGTGCCGCCGGTGCCAACGCCCGCGACAAAGTGGGTGATGCGGCCCTCTGTCTGCTCCCAGAGCTCCGGGCCGGTGGTCTCGTAGTGCGAACGGGGGTTGTTCGGGTTGCTGTACTGGTCCGGCTTCCAGGCTCCAGGGGTCTCCCGGACCAGACGGTCCGAGACGTTGTAGTACGAGTCAGGGTGATCAGGGTCCACAGCGGTCGGGCAGACCACGACCTCGGCGCCATAGGCGCGCAGCACATTGATCTTGTCCGTTGAGACCTTGTCCGGGCAGACGAAGAGGCAGCGATACCCCTTCTGCTGGGCGACGATCGCCAGGCCCACACCCGTATTGCCGGACGTCGGCTCGACGATGACGCCGCCCGGCTTCAGCTCCCCGGAGCGTTCGGCCGCCTCGATCATCCGGACCGCGATCCGGTCTTTTACTGAGCCACCCGGGTTGAAGTACTCCACCTTCGCCAGGACGGTGGCCCCGGTCCCCGAGGTGACATTGTTCAGCTTGAGCAGCGGGGTGTTGCCGACAAGCTCGATCATCGACTCGTGATACTGCACTCTTGTCTCCGCGTTCAGGGGGGCTGCCGCGGTCGCGGGCCCGTAGCTGAAAGCCTATTGCGCCGCCAGGGCCTCTGGGGCGTTGCAGAGTGCGGTGTACGGGGCAACAAAGTGTTAAGTGCGTGCGTCGAATGGACGGTATGGGTCGTATGGGAGGCGAGACCAGCGGGATGTCCAGGGCGAGGGTGGCGCGGCGGATCGCGACAGCCGCAGCGTATGGAAGTGGCGGGATCGGGATGCTCGGTGGCTTCGTGATCGGTGTACTGCTCACCGAGGTCCAGCTCGCAAAGCGGAAGCTGGGCGGCCACGTCGATGCGCCGCCCATGGCGGACGGACTCTACGGGGCCGTCTTCGCGCGCCACGACGGGCCACCGCTGCGGCTGGCGTTTCTCGGCGACTCCACGGCCGCCGGGCAGGGAGTGCACCGGGCCCGGCAGACACCGGGCGGGCTGCTCGCCTCGGGGCTGGCGGCGGTGTCCGAACGGCCGGTGGATCTGCGGGTCGTAGCGCTGCCGGGGGCGAAGTCCGATGACCTGGAACGGCAGGTGACGGTGCTGCTGTCGGAGCGGGAGCCGTCCCAGGCGCCCGATGTCTGCGTGATCATGATCGGGGCGAATGACGTCACCGGGCGGATGTCCGCGTCACGGTCGGTGCGGTATCTGTCGGACGCGGTGACCCGGCTGCGTACGGCTGGCTGCGAGGTCGTCGTCGGTACCTGCCCGGATCTCGGGTCGGTGGAGCCGGTGGGACAGCCGCTGCGGTGGCTCGCGCGGCGGGCCAGCCGGCAGTTGGCGGCGGCCCAGACGATCGCGGTGGTGGAGCTGGGCGGACGTACGGTGTCGCTGGGCGACCTGCTGGGTCCGGAGTTCGCGGCGAATCCGCACGAGATGTTCGGGCCGGACAACTATCACCCCTCGGCGGAGGGGTATGCGACGGCGGCGATGGCGGTGCTGCCGACGTTGTGCGCGGCGCTGGGGCTGTGGCCGGAGGCGGAAGAGCGGCCCGACGCCGCGCGCCGGGAGGGGCTGCTGCCGGTTGCCCGGGCGGCGGTGGAGGCCGCGGAGGAGGCCGGTACGGAGGTGGCGGCGGCTCGGGGGCCGTGGGCGCTGCTGCGGCACCGGCGGCGGCGCCGGGTGGCCCCGGAGGACCCCGCCCCGCCGGAGGGGTCCGCTCCGGCGGAGGAGGTCACCCGGGCGGAGTGAGGGCGCCGCTCCCGGGCGGGTTCCGATATGCGGCTCCGCCGCGTGGCGGGGCTTCGCCCCGGGTGCGGGGGTGCCGTGGGTGGGTGTTCCCCTTATCCCGCCCCTTCCCGGAACCGGGGCTTGCGCCCCGGACCCCGGGGTTGGCCCTGTGCGGGCCGGTGGCCGGTGTTGTGCCCACCCGTTCCGCCCCTCGGGCGGCCCGAGTGCCCACAACACCTCGGGGGTCTGGGGGCGGAGCCCCCGGTTTCGGGAAGGGGCGGGTCAGGGGTGCCCTACTCCGCCTTGATGGCTGTCAGCATGTTCAGTCTGGCCGCTCGGCGGGCGGGCCAGAGCGCGGCCAGGACACCGACGACCGCGGCCAGGGCCAGGAAGACGCCCATCCGGCCCCAGGGGAGCACCAGCTCATACGTGGCGAGCGAGCCGCTGAGCAGTTCGCCGGCCGCCCAGCCGAAGAAGACACCAAGGCCGATGCCCATGACCCCGCCGAAGAGGGAGATGATGATGGACTCCAGCCGGACCATCCGCTTGATGCCGCGCCGGTCGAGGCCGACCGCCCGCAGCATGCCGATCTCCTGCGAGCGCTCGAAGACCGACATCGCCAGGGTGTTGACCACGCCGAGCACCGCGACGATCACAGCCATGGCGAGCAGCCCGTAGAGCATGTTCAGCATCAGGCTGAACATCTGGGCGATGGATTCGGAGACGTCCTTCTTGTCCTGGACGAGTATCGCCGGGTTGTTGCCAAGCTCCTTCTCCAGCGAGGACTTCGCGGCGTCGCTCGCGCCGTCCTTCGTCTTCACCATCACCTGCATGTCCCTGACCTGGTCCATATGCGGATCCAGCGTCCTGGTGTCCAGCATGATGCCGCGCATCATCTCGTTGCCCTCGTAGACACCGGAGATGGCCAGCTTGCCCTTCTCGCCGTCCTCGAAGGTGACCGGGACGGACGAACCGACCTTCCAGTTGTGCTCCTTGGCGGTGTCCTCGTCCACGACGGCCTTGTCACCGCTCAGCCCGTCGAAGGAGCCCGCGGAGAAGTCCAGCTGGGCCAGCTTGGCGATGTCGGTGCCGTTGACGCCCGTCAGCCACTCCGTGGTGCCGTTGATCTCGGATTCGGAGCTGCGCAGTGGACTGACCGCGGTGACCTGGTCGTCCTTGGCCAGCGTCCGCGCTACCTCGGGAGACAGCTCACGGAAGTTGGCCATACTGATCGTGTAGTCGGCCTTGAGCGATTCCGTCGCCATTTTGTCGATGGCCTGCTGCGAGCTGCCCGCGATCACGGTCATACCGGTGATCAGGGTGAGGCCGATCATCAGCGCCGAGGCGGTCGCGGCGGTACGCCGCGGATTGCGTACTGCGTTCTGCCGGGCCAGCTTTCCGGAGACCCCGAAGCCGCGCAGCAGCGGAGCCGCGGCGGCGATCAGGGGCCGGGACAGCAGCGGGGTCAGCACAAAGACCCCGATGGTCAACAGGGCGCCGCCCAGTCCCATCGGGAACTTGGCCGCGTCCGCCTCCATGCCGGTCCCGGCGAGTACCAGCGCCGCACCACCGGCCGCGATGATCGAACCGATGGTGTTCCGGATGACCAGCGAGCGGGTCGTGGGGGTCGCGTGGACGCTGCTCATCGCGGCGACCGGCGGGATCTTCGCGGCCCGGCGGGCGGGCAGCCAGGCGGCCAGCACGGTGACCACAACCCCCACGGCCAGCGAGGTGATGACCGCGCTCGGCGAGATGATCAGCGGACCGTCCGGCACGGTGGCGCCGATACCGTTCAGCAGGGAACGCAGTCCGGCGCCGATGCCGATACCGGCGAGGAGCCCCGCGACCCCGGCGACCGCACCGACGACAAAGGCCTCGATCAGCACCGACCGGGTGATCTGGCGGCGGCTGGCACCCACCGCGCGCAGCAGCGCCAGCTCCTTGGTGCGCTGGGCGACCAGCATGGTGAACGTATTGGCGATGATGAAGACGCCGACGAAGAGCGAGATACCGGCGAAGACGAGCATGCCGGTCTGCATGCCGCTCATATTCTCTTCGATCATCCTGGACTGGTCATCGGCGAGCTTCTGCCCGGTGACGGCCTCAAGCTCCTCCGGCAGCATCTTCTCGACCTCGGACCTGAGCTGGCCCTGTGAGGTACCCGGAGCGGCCTTGAGGGTGATCTCGTTGAACTCCCCGGGCTGGGCCAGCAGCTGCTGCGCGGTCGGGGTGTCAAAGAGGACGAGCGAGCCGCCCGCGGCGACATTGCCGTCGTTGGTGGTGAAGACGCCGGTGACCTTCTCCTCGCGGACCGGTCCGTCGACGGACATACGTACGGTGTCACCGACCCGGTAGCCGGTGCGCTCGGCGGTCTTCGCGTCCAGCGCGACCTCGCCCGCCCGCTGTGGCGCGCGGCCGTCCTTCATCGGATAGCGGGCGTCGGTGCCCTTGCCGTCCTGGCCGGCGTAGTAGTTGCCGCCGAGCGTGGACCAGCCCTCGCCGACGAGCTTGCCGTTCTTGTCGGCGAGCGCGGCGAAGCCGGTGACGGAGCCGGTCGCCGACTCGGCACCGGGCAGCGCGGCGGCCTGGTCGAGCAGCCGCTGGTTCAGCGGGTTGTCGGGGTCGGACTGTACGGCCACGTCCACGTGGTCGAAGCCCTTCTCGGAGCTCTTCTGGTAAGCGTCCGAGATGGTGGAGGTGAAGACCAGGGTGCCGGAGACAAAGGCGACGCCGAGCATGACGGCGAGCACGGTCATCAGCAGCCGGGCCTTGTGCGCGAACACATTGCGCAAGGCGGTACGGAACATGGGAAGGTCCTGGAAGTGGTGGTGAGTGAGCGGGCTGTGGAAGGGCGGGCAGGGGGCTACCGCTTCAGCTGGGGCGGCCCTTCGCGTCGAAGCCCTTCATCCGCTCAAGCACCGAGTCGGCGGTGGGACCGACCATGTCGTCAACGATGCGGCCGTCAGCGAGGAAGATCACCCGGTCCGCGTAGGAGGCGGCGACCGGATCGTGGGTGACCATGACGACGGTCTGGCCGAGTTCACGCACCGAGTTGCGCAGGAAGCCCAGCACCTCGGCGCCGGAACGCGAGTCCAGGTTTCCGGTCGGCTCGTCGCCGAAGATGATGTCCGGCTTGGAGGCCAGCGCCCGGGCCACGGCGACGCGCTGCTGCTGACCGCCGGAGAGCTCGCTCGGACGGTGCTTCAGGCGGTCGGAGAGGCCAACGGTTTCCACCACCTTGTCGAGCCACGCCTTGTCGGGCTTACGGCCCGCGATGTCCATCGGCAGGGTGATGTTCTCCAGCCCATTGAGCGTGGGCAGCAGATTGAAGGCCTGGAATATAAAACCGATCTTGTCGCGGCGCAGCTGGGTGAGCTTCTTGTCCTTCAGCGAGGTGAGCTCGACATCGCCGATCCGCGCTGACCCGCTGGATACCGAGTCCAGACCGGCCATGCAGTGCATCAGGGTGGACTTGCCGGACCCGGAGGGGCCCATGATCGCGGTGAACTGGCCCTGCCGGAAGTCGACGGAGACCTGGTCGAGCGCGATCACCTTGGTCTCGCCCTCGCCATAGACCTTGGAAAGGTCCCTGGCACAGGCGGCGGCAGCGCCGGTGGAAGCGGCGGCGGGGGCGCCGGGCTGGGTGGCGGTCGTCACGGGACGTGGCTCCTGTCGGGGATGAGGCTGACTGGTCCACTCCATCGTCCGTGCCGAACCGGCCCCGCGGATCAGCCCCGCTACCGGTCTTATGGGGAGCCCTCGGGCGTATACGGGACAGGCCGCGTCCTACCTGGGGATGACGGCGCCCCTGAGAGGGTCCGTGGCGCCGGAGGACGAATTTGCGACATTCCTGGTCACCGGGCATATGCCCGTAGAGGCCTCCCAAGCGGGGGGCTGCCGCTGATGCGACATCAGTTGCCAATAAAATAAGACAACATCAGCCCGACGCACCGCCGTTCGGGGGACAGTCCCGGTTAGGCTCGTTCAGCACCCTGGGGTGGGCCGCATGAGCTCGGTGCGGCCCGAGCCGGTGCCCGGATGGTGGAATGCAGACACGACGAGCTTAAACCTCGTTGGCCTACGTGGCCGTGCCGGTTCGAGTCCGGCTCCGGGCACACCAGGCTGCCGGGGTGCTTGCCTGTTGGGCGGCCCTGTCCCCCGGTCCCCTCGACCTCAGGAGCGCCAGTCGCGGGTACGCAAGGGCAGACCCGAGATGCCTGAGTCGGGGGTGCGGATCGCCAGGATCTGGTTGACGCCGATGCGGTTGTGTTCGAAGGAGAGTGCTGACGCGGCCATATAGAGCCGCCAGACACGAGCCCGGCCCGGAGTGCTGAGGCGAGCCGCGCGCGGGAAGTCGGCTTCCAGGTTGGCCACCCAGCGGCGCAGCGTCATGGCGTAGTGCTCCCGGATCGACTCCAGATCGCGGACCTCGAAGCCCGCCTCCTCAAGATGGGTGACCGTGCGGCCCACCGGGGCCAGTTCACCATCGGGGAAGACATACGCGTCGATGAATTCATCCGCCTCGTAGGCCTCCTCCGACACCTCGGGACGTCTGGCGATCTGATGGTTCAGCAGGCGGCCACCGGGGCGGAGCAGGCCATAGACGGTGGCGGCGTACTCACGGTAGCGGGCGGAGCCGACATGCTCTGCCATACCGATGGAGGCGATGGCGTCATACGGGCCGTCAGGGATGTGCCGGTAGTCCTGAATACGGATGTCGATACGGTCCGTCAGACCGGCCTCCGCGATCCGCTTACGGGCGTACGCCGCCTGCTCCGCGGAGAGCGTGACCCCGACCGCCCGCACGCCGTACTCGCGGGCCGCGTGCAGCGCCAGGGAGCCCCAGCCGCAGCCGACGTCGAGCAGCCGCTGGCCCGGCTGCAGGGCGAGCTTGCGGCAGACCAGATCGATCTTTGCCCGCTGCGCCTCCTCCAGGGTGAGGCCCTCGTCCCAGTAAGCGCAGGAGTACACCATGGACGGGCCGAGCACCTGCTCATAGAAGTCGTTGCCGACGTCATAGTGGTGGCTGATGGCCCGCTTGTCGCGGCGCACGCTGTGCCGGAACCCGGTTCGGTGGCGCACCTCTTCCCGGGGCGGGGGCGGGGGCGGCAGCGGCCCGGCGAGGGCCAGCAGCTCACGGGAGGCGGCCAGCCGGGCGCCCTTGGCCGGGCGGCCCTGCCCCTCCCACAGCGGGCCGGCGAGCCGGTCCAGCGCGTCGTACAGATCACCTTCGATGTCCAGCTCTCCGGCCACCCAGGCCCGGGCGAGACCGAGCTCGCCCGGCCGCCACAGGATGCGCCGCAGGGCGCGGCGATGGCGTACGACCAGGGTGGGGGCGTCGGGGGGACCCGCCTCGCTGCGGTCCCAGGCGCGGATACGGATCGGGAGCGGGATGCCGAGCGCTGACTCGGCCAGGGCGTGGAGCCGCACAGCGGCTGCGGTCATGGCACACCTCCGAGAAACCAGGACTGCTATGTACATAAACACCAGTCGCTCTCAGATGCATGCCCACCCGCGGGGACTTGCCGGGCCATAACGCCGAAGAGCCATCCGCCCCACGGATGGCGGATGGCTCTTCGGTACGTATACGGGTACATACGCGCGGACGTACTCGCGCATGTATGCGCGTGCGGCCAACGCGTATGACCAGGGGCTTACGCCCCGGCGTCAGGAGGCCTTGGCCTTCGGCTTCCCCCCGGACTTCGCGTCGTCCGCAGGCTGCCCGGACTTGTCAGCCTGCCCGGACTTCGACTTCGTGTCCGACGGCGCAGCCGGCTTGGCGGCCTCGTAGAACTCCTCGCGGGGGTTCTCCATCGCGCCGAGGGAGACGACCTCTCGCTTGAGGAACATATGCAGTGTCCAGTCGGCGAAGACGCGGATCTTGCGGTTCCAGGTCGGCACGGCCATACCGTGGTAGGTCCGGTGCATGTACCACGCGATCCGGCCCTTGAGCTTGATCTTCCGCTTCTTGCCGAGGGCAATCATCGCGACACCCTTGTGGATGCCCAGACCGGCCACCGCACCCTTGTTGGCGTGCTCGTACTCGCCCTGCGGGAAGCCGCGCATACCCGAGATGACATTGTCGCCCAGCTGCCTGGCCTGACGCAGCGCGTGCTGCGCGTTGGGCGGGCAGAAGTTGGGCTCAGGCTTCCCCTGCTTCTTGCCGACCAGGTCCGGGACCTGGGCGTTGTCACCGGCGGCCCATATGTAGTCGGTGCCCTTGACCTGCAGGGTGGGCTCGACGTCGACATGGCCACGGGGGCCGAGCGGCAGACCGAAGTTGGCGAGCGCCGGGTTCGGCTTCACCCCGGCCGTCCACACGATCGTGTTGGAGTCGACCTCAAGGCCGTTCTTGAGTACGACGTGGCCGTCCACACAGGAGTCCATCGACGTCTCGAGGTAGACCTCGATACCGCGCTTCTTCAGGTGCTCCAGGCCCCACTGGCCGAGCTCCGGGCCGACCTCGGGGAGGATCTTGTCGGCGGCGTCGACCAGGACGAAGCGCATGTCCTCGCGCTTGACGCTCGGGTAGTACTTGCAGGCATCCCGGGCCAGGTCCTCGACCTCACCGATGGTCTCCGCACCGGCGAAGCCACCTCCGACGAAGACGAAGGTCAGTGCCTTGCGACGGACATCCTCATCGGTGGTGGAGTCGGCCTTGTCGAACTGCTCCAGTACGTGGTTGCGCAGGCCGATGGCCTCCTCGACGCCCTTCATACCGATGCCCTGCTCAGCCAGGCCGGGGATCGGGAAGGTGCGGGAGACCGCGCCGAGCGCGACGACCAGGTAGTCGAAGGGCAGCTCATACGAGTCGCCGACGAGCGGCGTGATCGTGGCGACCTTCCGGTCCTGATCGATGGTGGAGACGCGGCCGGTGAGGACCTCCGCCTTGGGGAGCACACGGCGCAGCGGAACGACGACGTGGCGCGGAGAGATGGAACCAGCGGCGGCTTCGGGCAGGAAGGGCTGGTACGTCATGTACGAACGCGGGTCGACGACGGTCACCGTCGCCTCGCCGTAGCGCATCTTCTTCAGGATGCGGCGCGCTGCGTACAGGCCGACGTAACCACCGCCCACAACGAGGATTCGAGGACGCTCCGTGGTGCTCATGCCATCGAGTATCCAGCACCCTTGAGGGGGGTGCTCGTGAGCCCCTTCACAAGCTCCTGCCGAGCCTCTGCTACACTCCCCCGCCCCGTGACCGGAGCCACATACTCCGCGGGGAACCATGACCCCACGCTGAACGTCTTGCGTCCGCCATGAGCTGCGGATTTCAGTCCTGCTGTCAGCTGGACCAATCCCGCGCCCGGCTCCTGCTCCCACACTCAGAACGCCTTACTGGCGCGCACTGACCGGCCCCTGCGGGGCCGACTCGGCAGCCGAGCGCGGAAAACAGCCCCAGCAAGGGCATTTTCCTTGTGAAGAACTTCACGAACTTTCCCGGACGGGGCCCGGGCCGCCCTCTGACGGCCGGTGCAGGTCAGTCGTCGAGTGCCGTATGGAAAGCGATCCCATCGAGGATGTCGTGCTCGCTCACCACGACCTCCTGAGCCCCGATCCGCTCCATGAGGTGGAGCAGGATCAGTGCCCCCGCAGCGATCACATCGACCCTTCCCGGGTGCATCACCGGGATGGCCGCCCGCTCGGCATGGGTGGACCGCAGCAGCCGCTCGGTGATCTCCCGTACCTGGTCGATCGGCACCCGGGTGTGGTGGATCGCGGTGGAGTCATACTCCGCCAGACCGAGGGCGATGGCGGCGACCGTGGTGACCGAGCCCGCGAGGCCGACCAGGGTCTGCGCCTCGGTGAGCGGGACCGTGCGCTCGGCGAGGTCGAGCGCGGCCTCAATATCCGCTTTTATGGCGTCGATCTGGGCGGACGTGGGCGGGTCGCTGATCGCGCCGCCCCGCACGAGATGGCGCTCGGTCATCCGGACACAGCCGATATCGACGCTGCGGGCGGCCCGTACCTGTTCCGTACCGACCACCAGCTCGGTGGAGCCACCGCCGATATCCGCCACGAGATACGGAGTCCGCAACGGGGACGCCCTCAGTTCCTGGGTGGCACCGGTGAAGGAGAACTCCGCCTCCTGGTCACCGGAGATGACCACGGGCTCGACGCCGAGGATGTCCAGCACCCCGCGTACGAAGTCCGCCCGGTTCTCCGCGTCCCGGGACGCGGAGGTGGCCACAAAGCGCACCTTCTCGGCGCCATGTTCCTTGATGGCCGCCGCGTACTCCCGGCAGGCGGCAAAGGTCCGCTCCAGGGCCTCCGGAGCGAGGCGGCCCGTACGGTCCACGTCCTGGCCGAGCCGGACGATGGTCATCCGCCGGGCCAGGTCCTTGAGTTCGCCGGTTTCGGGGTCCACGTCCGCGATGAGCAGCCGGATGGAGTTGGTGCCACAGTCAATGGCGGCGACCCGTGTCATTCGGCGGCCTCCCCGGGGTTCACACACGGCCCCTTGCGCCACCACTCCGGCAGCATCGCGATCGCCTCGTCGCCCAGCGGGTTCACCCCGGGACCGGCCGCCAGCGAGTGGGCGACCAGAACGTGCAGACACTTGACCCGGTCCGGCATACCGCCCGCGCTGGGGAAGCCCGCCAGCACCTCGATGGCGTCACGGCGGGCGATGTAGTCCTCGTGCGCCCTGCGGTAGGCGGCGGCGAGCTCTTTGTCCTCGGCGAGCCGGGCAGTCATCTCCTTCATCACGCCGTTGGCCTCCAGCGTGCCGATCGCGGAGGCGGCGCGCGGGCAGGTCAGGTAGTACGTCGTAGGGAAGGGCGTGCCGTCGTCCAAGCGCGGTGCCGTCTCGACGACATCGGGCTGACCGCAGGGGCAGCGGTGCGCGATGGCCCGCAGGCCACGCGGCGGGCGGCCAAGCTGCTCCCGGAAGGCGGCGATATCCGCGTCCGTCGGCGGCGTACGGTCGGTCTGCGGCGGGGGCGTTTCCATGCCTGGGGTGTTCTCTTCGCTAGGAGGTCGGGTCAGGGAGGTCGGTTCAGGGAGAAATCGGGTCAGGGAATGGGGGGTCAGGGGTTGGGGATCAGGAGAGTATCTCGGGCCTGTCTTGCGCGGCTCAGCGGCGGCGGTCCGCCGCGTCCACGCCGTCCCAGAGGTTCCGGTACCAGGCGCGGTCGGACGGGCCGCGGTCGCTGGGGCGGCGGGGATCGGCACTGCCGTCCTCGACGATATAGCCGGTTTCGCCCGGGCGGAGATAGTGCAGCCGCGCGCGGGCCTGCTGCTCCACATAGACCGGATCCCGCCAGCGGGCCAGCTCATCGCGCAGTTGCTCAACCCGCTCCCGCGCCTGCTCGGCCTGGCGGCGCTGATCGGCGATCTCCGAGCGCTGCGATACGTACTGCCGCATCGGATACGCCAGCGCGACGACAAGAGAGCAGACGACCAGCGCCAGCAGCGCCGCGCGGCCGGTGAGCCGGCTGCGGCGCGGAGCCCGCAGCCGCCGGTTCTGCGCACGGTAGACCCGGGCGGCGGCCTCCTCACCGAGCGCCTTGAGCCTCGTCGCGGTGGAAAACCGATCCCGGTCGGCGGCCACGTGGCCTCCCCTGCCTCTATACGCACACCTTCTATACGTACATACGTCCCCGCCACGGTACGGGACCGGGGGCGGGGACGTACGTATGACTGGCTAGCTCTGTGAGCTTCAGCCCTTGAAACGCGGGAAAGCGCTACGACCGGCGTAGACCGCCGCGTCGTCCAGGATCTCCTCGATGCGCAGCAGCTGGTTGTACTTGGCGACACGCTCGGAGCGGGCCGGGGCGCCGGTCTTGATCTGGCCGCAGTTGGTGGCGACGGCGAGGTCGGCGATGGTGACGTCCTCGGTCTCACCGGAGCGGTGGGACATCATGCACTTGAAGCCATTGCGCTGGGCCAGCTCAACGGCGTCCAGGGTCTCGGTCAGCGAGCCGATCTGGTTGACCTTGACCAGCAGAGCGTTGGCGGACTTCTCGTCAATGCCGCGCTGCAGCCGCTCCGGGTTGGTGACGAAGAGGTCGTCGCCGACGAGCTGGACCTTGTCACCGAGCTGCGCGGTGATGGTCTTCCAGCCGTCCCAGTCGTCCTCGTACAGCGGGTCCTCGATCGAGACCAGCGGATAGGCGTCGACGAGCTCGCCGTAGTACGCGGTCATCTCCCCGGCGGTGCGGGACTTGCCCTCGAATTCGTAGACGCCGTCCTTGTAGAACTCGGAAGCGGCGACGTCCAGCGCGAGCGCGATGTCCTGCCCCGGGGCGTAACCGGCCTTCTTGATGGCCTCAAGGATGAGGTCCAGGGCCTCGCGGTTGGAGCCCAGGTTCGGGGCGAAGCCGCCCTCGTCGCCCAGGCCGGTGGCCAGGCCCCGCTCCTTCAGCACGGCCTTGAGCGCGTGGTAGGTCTCGGTGCCCCAGCGCAGCGCCTCGGAGAAGGACTCCGCGCCAATTGGGGCGATCATGAACTCCTGGATGTCCACATTGGAGTCGGCGTGCGAGCCGCCGTTGAGGATGTTCATCATCGGGACCGGCAGCTGGTGCGCGTTCGGCCCGCCAAGGTAGCGGAAGAGCGGCAGGTCGGAGGCCTCGGAGGCGGCGTGCGCAACGGCCAGCGAGACACCGAGGATGGCGTTGGCGCCAAGCGAGGACTTGTCGGCGGTGGCGTCCAGGTCGAACATCGCCTGGTCGATCAGCCGCTGCTCGGTGGCGTCGTAACCGACCAGCTCCGGACCGATCTGCTCGATGACGGCGAGGACCGCCTTCTCGACACCCTTGCCGCCGTAGCGGGCCTTGTCACCATCGCGGAGCTCGAGGGCCTCGAAGGCGCCGGTGGAGGCACCGGACGGGACAGCGGCACGGCCGGTGCTGCTGTCGTCGAGGCCGACCTCGACCTCCACCGTGGGGTTGCCTCGCGAGTCGAGGATCTCGCGGGCTACGACGACGTCGATGGACGGCACGAGGGTCTCCTTCTGTGTATCTGGGTTCCTGCTCCGAGACTCTAACGGTCCGCTGGGCCACACGCGGGCTCCTGCCCGTGTCGTGGACGGGTCGGGAGTGTGAAGCCGCAGCTCAGAACGGCGATAAAGATTTGTTCCGCTGATAAAGAAACGAGCGGAACGGTGGTATCGCGCAATAGCGCAATAGTGGGACAAGGCCGGAGCCCCGCCCAAAGACGCCGCCGGAGCCCCGGCGCAGAGGGCGCCGGGGCTCTCACCTGTCGGCCCGTCAGACCCGTCAGACGCTGAGCAGCGCTGATGAGCACTGTCAGACGCTGAGCTTCTGGCCGGGGAAGATCAGGTGGGGGTTGCGGCCAACGGTGGCCTTGTTGGCTTCGTAGATCCGCCGCCAGGTGGTGCCGTGCTCGGCGGCGATCGAGGAGAGCGTGTCACCGCTCTGCACGGTGTAGTTTCCGGAGCCGGTCTGCGGCCGCTGCGGCGGGTTCTGAGGCTGCGTTTGCTGCCGCTCCGGCGGTGTCTCTTGCTGATTCTGCGAGCCGCTGGCCGAACCGCCGCCGGGGTTCACATTGGCGGAGGGGCCGCCGGCGGTGAGGTTGCCCGCACTGGCGCAGCCCCAGGCACCCGGGCCCTGCATGGCGAGCAGCTTCTCAGCGGTGGCGATTTGCTGACCCTTGGTGGCGAGGTCGGCGCGCGGGGCGTACTTGGTGCCGCCCGCGGCGGCCCAGCTCGACTGCGAGAACTGCAGTCCGCCGTAGTAGCCGTTGCCGGTGTTGATGGACCAGTTGCCGCCCGACTCGCACTGGGCGACCTTCTCCCAGGTGTCGACCGGGGCGGCCTGGGCACCCGTGGCAGCCATCAGCGGAGCAGCGACAGCGGCCCCGGTGACGCCTGCCAGCGTGGCGACACGCACGACCTTGGATGGACGGCGGTGGTGGCCCTTGCCGGTGAACAGCATGTCGTTCTTCCTCACCGACGCCTGCGAGGTGAGCTGTCGGGTTCGGGCTGTGAGTGGCCCGGTCCGACGCGACCGCGTCGGGCTTCACCCCAAGCCGCCGTAGCGGCACTTACCTGGTTCCCCCGCTCCTGCCAACGGCGCTGACGCGACAACGACGGCCCTTCGACCACCGGCAGGATTCGGCGTGGCGGTCGACGGGGCCCGCAGTAGCGAGCCGGTAGGACCGTAAGCACAGCGCCGTAGATCATTCAATAACCGTCTACTTCGATCATTTCGGGCGAGTTGACGGTCATTAGCTAATATCACCGCAGGTCGGGAGGGGTATTGGGCAATACGGATTCCCAAGACACGCCGGAACAATCGGGAGAGTAGCGTCACACTTTCGCCAATGGGACATCTGGCCCGTCTGGCCCCAACTAACCCTTTTGCTGCCCCAGATCGAGGCGCTGGCCCGGCAGGATGAGATCGGGGTCGGCGCCGATGACCGGTTCATTGGCCGCGTAGAGCGCGGGCCAGCCGCCCTGCACGCCCTCTCGCTCGGCGATCTCCGAGAGCGAATCACCGGACTGGACCCGATAATCACCCGAACCGCGCTCAACGCGGTCAGCCCCCCGGGCGGTGTTCTCCGAGGGCCGCTCCGTCTCCGGCTCACCACGGTGCTTGCCGGTGCCCTCAGCACTGCCGGGCGCGGGATGATCGGGCGTCAGAGACGGGTGGTCCGGTGCGGTGGCCCCGTCCTGTCCCGGCTCACCCGGCTGGGCCCCCTCGTCACCCGGCCCCTCGTCCACGGCGCCGTCCTCGGCGGAGCTCTCGGCGGGGGTCTCGGCGGGGGTCTCGGCAGGGCTCTCGGTCTCCAGCCGGTCGGGGCTGGGCGTAGGGGCAGGCGACAGCGGATCGTCGCTGGGCACGGCCTCCGGAACCTCGACCGCTCCGTCGGCCACTTCCTTGGCCAGTCCGCTCCCTACCGCACAGCTCGGCCAGGCGTCCGGGCCCTGCTCCGCGAGGATCTGCTCGGCGACCGCGATCTGCTGCATACGGCTGGCCAGATCGGGGCGGTCCGCGTACACGGTGCCGCCGTACTTCTCCCAGGTACTCAGGGTGAGCTGAAGACCGCCGTAGTAGCCGTTCTCGGCGTTGGAGCTCCAGATCCCGCCGCTCTCGCACTCGGCGACCCGGTCCCAGGTCGCCGCTTCGGCGGCCTGGGCGCCGGATGCGCCAAGGAGCGGCATGGCGAACCCCGCTCCGGTCACCCCTGCGGTGACGAAGATGGCAGGGGCCTGACGAGGTCGACGGTGTCGGCCGGTCCCGGAACGCATGCGATCGCCTCTCGTAAACAGCTCATGTGACAGCTCGCGTGACAGCTCATGTGAGAGCCGCACTCTGTGGCTGACGGCCGAACGTAGCGTCGAATACCAGTCATCACAAGTCAGTGTCGTGGAGATCACGCAACGGTCACGGTACTGAACTCCACCGGCAGCGTTCGGAGTCCACGCATGATGAGGCCGCCACGCCACCGCAAATCACCTGGATCCACCGCAAGTCGAAGATCGGGCAACCGGCGCAGCAGGGTCGCCAGGGCCGTCTGCCCCTCCAGCCGGGCCAACGGCGCACCGAGACAGTAGTGAATGCCATGGCCGTAGCCAAGGTGCTGAGTGTCCCGGCGCCCCAGATCCAGCGTGTCCGGGTCGGTGAACTTCTCCGGGTCCCGGTCCGCGGCGGCCAGCACGACCAGCACTGGTTCGCCGACCGCGATCCGCTGACCGCCGAGCGTCATCGGCTCGGTCGCGAACCGCCAGGTCGCGAGCTCCACCGGCCCGTCATAGCGCAGCAGTTCCTCGATACCGGTCGCCAACAGCGCCGTATCGCCGCCAGCGAGCGCGGTCTGCAGCCGCTCCCGCTGTACAGGGTTACACAATAGGGCATATGTTCCATTGCCGATGAGATTCACGGTCGTCTCAAAACCGGCGAACAGGAGAATGAACGCCATCGCCGCCGCCTCATTCTCCGTCAAGTGCTCACCGTGATCGCTGGCGCGGATCAGTCCCGAGATGAGGTCATCTCCCAGATCCTCGCGTTTACGGTGGATGAGCTCGGCGAGATAGCCGCGCATCTTCTTCACCGACCGCCCCACGCCGCCCCTGGGCCCACCGCCATGACGCCGGCCGTCCGGGGACTGTGCCCCAGGATGACGCAGCATCATCCCCGCCCACTCGCGGAAGTCGTCCTGGTCCTCCGGCGGCACACCGAGCATGTCGCAGATAGCGTAAATAGGGAGAGGAAAGGCGAACTCATGGATGAGGTCCGCCTCGCCCCGCACGGGGTCGTGTTGCTTGGCGACGATGGTGTCGATGAGCTGATCCGTAAGCTCCTGCACCCTTGGCGCGAAGGCCGCCACCCGGCGCGGAGTAAAGGCCTTCGATACCAGGCGCCGCAGCCGGGTGTGGTCCGGCGGATCGATATTGAGCAGGTGCGTCATCAGGTTCGCGCCGCGCTCCCCCGGGATCCCGACCTTCCCCTTGCCATGCGCGCTCTCACTGTGATGCCCGGGATTCTTGCTCAGCCGCTGGTCAGCGAGCGCCTGCCGGGCGTCGGCGTACCGGGTCACCAGCCAGGCCTCCACCCCGCTGGGCAGTGCGGTCTTGTGCACGGGCGCGTGCTCGCGCAGCCAGGCGTAGGCCGGATACGGGTCAGCGGCGAACTCCCAGCTGAAGAGGGTGGGCGCCGGAGGTCTGTCGTTCGCCGTCTTGTCGTTCACCCTTCGAAACTAACCCGGCTGTGCTAATCCGACTGTGCTGGCCCGGCTGTGCTGCCCCACTCTGCTGACTCGACTCTGCTGACTGACTGTGAAAGGTGCATGGCATGGAGCCTGTGGCGGCCTTGGAGCGGATCGCGTTCCTCCTGGAGCGGGCCCAGGCTCCGACGTACCGGGTGCGGGCCTTCCGTACGGCCGCTGCCGTGCTCGCGCGGTTGCCCGCCGAGGAGGTGGCGGAGCGGGCCGCGGCCGGCTCGCTTGCGTCCCTGAAGGGGCTCGGCCCGAAGACGTCCCAGGTCGTGCGGGAAGCGGCCAGCGGTGACGTACCCGGATACCTGGCGAAGCTGGAGGCGGAGGCGAAGACGGCCTCTCCACCGCTCGACGAGGGCGCGGCACGTCTGCGTGCCGCGCTGCGCGGGGACTGCCATCTGCACTCGGACTGGTCGGACGGTGGCAGCCCGGTCAGTGTGATGGCCCGTACCGCCGTCGAGCTGGGACACGACTGGGCGGTGCTGACGGACCACTCGCCACGGCTGACGGTTGCCCGCGGGCTGTCGGCAGACCGGCTCCGTGAGCAGCTGGACAGGGTCGCTGAGCTGAACGAAGAGCTGGCACCGTTCCGGCTGCTGACCGGGATCGAGGTCGACATCCTGCTCGACGGCTCCCTGGACCAGGATCCGGAGCTGCTGGACCAGCTCGATCTGGTGGTTGCCTCGGTCCATTCCAAACTACGGATGGACGCCCCGCAGATGACGCGCCGAATGGTCGCGGCGGCCACCAGTCCGCTGGTCGACGTGCTGGGGCACTGCACGGGGCGGTTGATCGGAAGCCGTCCCGAGTCGCAGTTCGACGCGGCGGAGGTCTTCGGCGCCTGCGCGGCCTCCGGAACGGCCGTGGAGATCAACTGCCGCCCGGAGCGGCTCGATCCACCACGACGGCTGCTGCGGCAGGCCGTGGCGGCGGGCGTCCTCTTCGCGATCGACACCGATGCCCATGCCCCGGGTCAGCTCGACTGGCAGGTCCACGGTTGCGCCCGAGCCGCTGAATGCGGGGTCCCGAAGGAACGGGTCATCAACACCTGGACGGCTCCCCAGCTGCTGACGTGGACCCGTACACGCAAGACGCCGCACGGGCTGTAACGCGTAGGTGTACGTACCGCCCCCAGCCGTTTGCCATGCCCCGAGGTGGGAGACCCGTCCGGCATGGGGCGAATGGCACTCGCGGGCGGTCCTCCCGCACCCCGGGTCTTGCGGGACTACGCCTTTCTCGGCGACGGAGAGCGTGGTGCGCTCCTCGGGCCGCACGGCGATCTGGTGTGGCTGTGCGTACCGCGCTGGGACAGCGACGCGGTGATCTCCCCGCTGATCGGCGGCGCCGGGGAGTATCACCTCAGCCCGGCGGACCCCTGGCACATCTGGGGCGGCCACTACGAGGACGGCACCCTGATCCGCGTCACCCGCTGGATCACCATGGATTCCGTGACCGAGTGCCGCGACGCGCTGGCGATGCCGGCCGATCCCGACCGCGCTGTGCTGCTGCGCCGGGTCCGAGCGGTGAGCGGCACCGCCCATCTGCGGCTCCTGCTCGATGTCCGCCCGCGGTTCGGCCACGACGCCATGGTGGACCTGCGGTGGCAGGGCACCTGCTGGTCGGCACGGGGCGGCGGACTGCATCTGCGCTTCACCGCCGCGGGGGCGCGCCCGGCGCCCGGCGGCGGGCTGCGGGGCACGCTCACCGTTCCGGAGGGCGAGGAACGCGACATCGTGCTGGAGATCGGGACGCGGGAAGGCACCGATGCCCTGGACGCGGACCGGCTGTGGCGGTCCACCGAGGCCGAGTGGCGGCGATCCGTGCCGGACTGCTCGTCGCTGGCCGCCCCGCGCGACACCCGGCACGCCTACGCCGTACTGCGCGGACTCACCAGCACGGCCGGTGGCATGGCGGCAGCCGCCACGACCTCGCTGCCCGAACGCGCCAACGTCAACCGGAACTATGACTACCGGTTCGCCTGGATCCGCGACCAGTGCTATGCCGGTCTGGCGGTGGCCGCGCACGGCCCCCACCCGCTGCTCGACCAGGCCGTGCGCTTCATCACCGAGCGTGTCCTCGAGGACGGCCCGAAGCTTCGTCCGGCCTACACCGTCACCGGCGACAGGGTGGCGCCGGAGCGTCCGCTGTCCTTCCTTGCCGGTTTCCCGGGCGGCAGCAACCGGGTGGGCAACCGCGCCGCGCAGCAGTTCCAGCTCGACACCTTCGGTGAGGTTCTCCAGCTGTACGCGGCCGCCGCCCGGCACGACCGGCTGGACACCGACGCCCGGCGCGCCGCCGATGTCACCGTGGAAGCCGTGGCGGGGAACTGGACCAGACGGGACGCCGGGCTGTGGGAGCTGGACGAACGCTGGTGGGCGCACTCCCGGCTGAGCGTGGTGACCGGCCTGCGCCAACTGGCCGACGCACTGCCCGGGTCGGCCGCACGGCGGTGGACCGAGCTCGCCGACCGCATCCTGAGCGAGACCGCACGCCGCTGCCTGCACCCCAACGGCCACTGGTGCCGCGCCGAGGACGACGAGGGTCTGGACGCCGGTCTGCTGCTGCCCCTGGCCCGTGGCTGTGTACCGGCCAACGATCCGAGCGCGCTGCGCACCCGTGCCATCGTCGCCGACCAGCTGTCCCGGGAGGGCTACCTCTACCGCTTCCGCCACGGGGAGCAGCCCTTCCACGAGGCCGAGAGCGCCTTCGTGCTGTGCGGGTTCATGATGACCCTGGCCGCCCAGCGGCAAGGGGACGAGATCGGCGCCTTCCGGTGGTTCGAACGCACACGGTCAGCCTGCGGGCCACCAGGCCTGTTCGCGGAGGAGTTCGACATCAGCCAGCGCCAACTGCGTGGCAATCTCCCGCAGGCCTTCGTCCACGCGCTGCTGCTGGAGTGCTCGGTGCGCCTCAGCGACAGCGGGGCTTCTCAGTTCTGAGTCTCAGTAGTTCTGAGTCTCAGTGGAGTTCTGAGTCACAGTGGACCTGCTCACCCGTGCTCATGGCGACGGCCCGGCAGATGCTCGGCGAACTCGGTGAGTTTCTGGCGCACCCCGCGTGCGGCGATACCGGCCCGCTCCGGATCGTGCACCGCCGCCTTGGCCGCCTTCTTGCCCTGCTCCAGCATGATGTGCGGCGGGATGGGGGCGATCCCCGGGTCGACCTTGAACTCCAGGACGACCGGCCGGTCGCAGGCCAGCGCATCGTCCCAGGCCGCACCGACCTTGTTGGGTGCCTCGCAGCGGAAGCCCGCCAGCCCGAGCAGCTCGGCGAACTGGGCGTAGGGAACATCGGGGATGTCCTGGGAGCCCGGGTACTTGGGGTCGCCGCCCATGGCGCGCTGTTCCCAGGTGACCTGGTTGAGGTCCTGATTGTTCAACACACAGAAGACCAGCGGCGATGACCCGGCCATGCGGTCCATATACCGCTTGACGGTGATCATCTCGTTCATGCCGTTCATCTGGAACGCACCATCGCCGATGAAGGCGATCACCGGGCGGTCGGGATAGGCGAACCGGGCGGCGATCGCGTAGGGCACCGCCGGGCCCATGGTGGCCAGCGTCCCGGACAGCGAAGCCCGCATGCCCTCGCGGAGCTTGAGGTGGCGGGCCCACCAGTTGGTGCCGGAGCCGGAGTCGGCGGTGACGATGGCGTTGTCGGGCAGCCGCGGGGTGAGTTCGCTCGCCACCGCCTGAGGATTGATCAGCCCGCCGAAGTGCTGCTCGGAGCGCCGCTCGCAGATCCGGTTCCACTCCCGGACGTCCTTCTCGATCTGCTCGCGCCACTTACGGTCCTCCTTGCGGCGCAGCAGCGGGATAAGGGCGCGCAGGGTCTCCTTGGCGTCGCCGACGAGATGGGCCTCCATCGGATAGCGGACGCCGATCATCCGGCCGTCGATGTCGATCTCCACGCCGCGGGCCTGGCCCTCGTCCGGCAGCCACTCGGAGTACGGGAAGCTGGTGCCGATCATAAAGAGGGTGTCGCAGTTTTGGATCATCTGGTCGCTGGCCTTGCTACCCAGCAGGCCGATCGGCCCGGTGACCCAGGGCAGATCGTCCGGCAGCACTTCCCGGCCCAGCAGGGCCTTGGCCACCCCCGCGCCCAGCAGCTCGGCGACCTCCACGACCTCACCCTCGGCATCGGCGGCGCCCTGGCCGATCAGCATGGCGACCCGCTCGCCCTCGTTGAGAACCGCGGCCGCCCGGCGCAGCTCTGCTTCGTCCGGCAGCATGCGGGGGCGGCTCCAGCCGACGCTGGAGTACACCGAGCCGTGGGTCTTGGGCGGCGAAGGCTGGGCGTCCTCCTCCTGAATGTCCTCCGGGATGATGATCACGGAGGGACCACGCATGGTCAGCGCCGTCTTGAAAGCGCGGTCGATGACATGGCGGGCCTGTCCGGGGTGCACCACCATCTGGCAGAACTCCGAGACATCGGCGAACAGCTGCTCCAGAGCCACCTCCTGCTGATAGCCGGAGCCCAGGCACAGCCGCTTCTGCTGCCCGACGACGGCGACCACCGGCTGGCGGTCGAGCTTCGCGTCATACAGGCCGTTGAGCAGGTGAATCGCGCCCGGTCCCGAGGTGGCCGTGCAACAGCCGACCTCCCCGGTGAACTTGGCGTGCCCACAAGCCATGAACGCGGCTGTCTCCTCGTGCCTGGCCTGGATGAATTCGGGGTCTCCTGCCGCCCGGTCGAACGCCCCGAGCATGCCGTTGATCCCGTCTCCCGGATATCCGTAGACACGGTGTACCCCCCACTCGCGAAGGCGTTCGAGTACATAGTCGGCGACCTGGGTCATGGCACATCTCCTGGGTGAGGGGGCCGCTACCGGATCCCTGGGTTGCCCGCTTGACCGCCGTTAAACCAGTACGGCCCTTACGGCCCCTACAACGCCTACGGTCCCTTCCGCACGTGGATCTCAAGGGCTGCCTCAACCCTGCCGCCTCAGCGGAGCCGGTACCGCTCGACCCGCTCCGGGACGAGCGTCAGCCCGTGGCCGGGCCGTGTGCGGTCCGGCCGCAGCAGGCCGCCCGGCTCGGGGGCGAGGACGCCATCGAAGAGCATGGGCTCGACACGCACGTGATCATGGAAGTACTCCACATGGCGCAGATGCCAGACGGCAGCGCAGGCGTGGGCGCTGATCTGCGGGGCACAGTGGGCCGACAGGTCGATGCCGCGGGCGTCGCAGAGGGCGGCGACGCGCAGGAAGCCGGAGATACCGCCGCAGCGTGTGACGTCCGCCTGGAGACAGTCCACCGCACCGGCGCTCAGCATGCGGTGGAAGTAGGGCAGATCGAAGCCGTACTCGCCCGCCGCGATATCCAGACCGGCCGGTCCACGGTCGCGCAGCAGCCGCAGCCCTTCCAGATCGTCGGAGCTGACCGGCTCCTCCAGCCAGGTCACGCCATGTTCACGCAGGTCCTCCGCCCAGGCCAGCGCCTGTTTGCGGCGGTAGGCGCCATTGGCGTCCACATACAGCTCCGTGCCGTCCCCGATCGCGGTGCGGGCCGCACGCAGCCGTCCGGGGTCAGCCGCCGGCTCGCGGCCGATCTTGATCTTCACCCGGGGAATGCCCCGCGTCACCCAGTCGGTGAGCTGGTCGGCGACCTCCCGCTCGCCGTAGGAGGTGAAGCCGCCGCTGCCGTAGACCGGGACCGTATCGCGCAGCCCGCCGACCACCGTGACCAGGGGAAGCCCGAGCAGCCGGGCCTTCAGATCCCACAGGGCCACATCCACGGCGGAGACCGCCATCGCCGCCACACCCGGTACGCCGATGTTGCGGCAGGCCTTCAGCATCGCCGCCCAGGCGCGTCCCGGCTGGAGGGCGTCCGTGCCGGTGACGGCCGAGGCGAGTTCCGTACCGATAATGTCGGCGGCGGCCTGGTGACCATAGGTCCAGCCGATCCCGGTATGCCCGGCGGCCCGGACCTCGGCAAGCACGACTGTTGTGCCGTCCCAGGCCAGGGTGCCGTCGGACTCCGGCCGGTCGGTGGGAATCCGCCAGGCACGCGCCCGCACCTCCGCGACCGGCGTTTCGGCCCGGTCTGACTGATTGTTCCGGCTGTGCAGCGGGGGCTGCGTGTGCTGCGTGTGCTGCATAGTGCGCCCTTCGGGACGGGCGGGGGGACGGGCGTGTCGACCGCATGGCGCGGGGTACCCGTCGCGCGGCCAGCCGAAAAGTCCGGCCGCCGTCATCAGGGGTTTGTATGGCACACAAGGCGCGCAGCGTCACCGTTCCCGCCCGGACCGATACCCGGTTTCCGGGCGGGATGGCCGCTACCGAGAAGATCAATGTCAAGGGCCTGCAGGAGCGTCTGAGACGGCATGTCGAGGGTGAGGTGCGCTTCGACGATGGTTCGCGGGCGCTCTACGCGACCGACGCCTCCAACTTCCGGCAGGAACCCATCGGTGTCGTCATCCCCCGCACCATGGCTGATGTGACGGCCACCGTCGCGGCCTGCCACGCCTACGGCGCGCCGGTCCTCTCGCGGGGCTGCGGCACCAGCCTGTCCGGCGAGACGGTCAACTTCGCCGTGGTCATGGACTTCTCCAAGCACCTCACCGCGGTCGAAGGGATCGACGCCCGTAAGCGCCTGGCCCACTGCGAGCCGGGCGCGGTGTGCGACGACCTCAAGCGCGCCGCCGCGGAGCACGGGCTGACCTGGGGGCCGGACCCGTCGACGCACGCGTACTGCACGGTCGGCGGCATGCTGGGGAACAACTCCTGCGGCGCCCACTCCGTCATGTCCCAGTTCCGCGGCGGCGGCCCGCGTACCTCGGACAATGTCGAGGAGATGGAGGTCCTCACCTACGACGGCCTGCGGCTGACCGTCGGACCCACCAGCGAGCGGGAACTGGCCAGGATCATTGACGCGGGCGGGCGCCGCGCGGAGATCTACCGGGGCCTGCGCGATCTGCGCAACACCTACGCGGACGTCATCCGCGAACGTATGCCGGACATCCCACGCCGGGTGTCCGGCTACAACCTCGACGAACTGCTGCCCGAAAACGGCTTCAATGTCGCCCGCGCCCTGGTCGGCACCGAAGGCACCTGCGTCACCGTCCTCAACGCCACCCTGCGCCTCATGCCTCAGTCGGCGCACATCACCACCCTCGTACTGGGCTACGACGACATCTTCACGGCAGCCGACCGGACCGCGGCCGTGATGGACCATGAGCCGCTGGCCTGCGAAGCCATGGACGAGGTGCTGGTCAACAACCTCCGCCGGGAGAGCTCGCCGATGGCGGAGCTCGAACTGCTGCCGCCGGCCGCTGCCTGGCTGCTGATCGAGGTCGACGGCGACAGCCCGGCGGAGGCCGAGGCCCGTGCGGAACGGCTGCTGACGGACCGGCGGATCACCGACCGGCTCCGCGACGTCCGGCGGTACGCCGACCCGGCCGAGGCCGAGCGAGTCTGGCGGATCCGCGAGGGCGGCCTCGGCGCCACCGCGTTCCCGCCGGACGGCCCCGACCACTGGCCGGGCTGGGAGGATTCCGCCGTACCGCCCGCGCGCGTCGGCGACTATCTGCGCGACCTCAAGGAGCTGTACGCCAGACACGGCCTTGAGGGAGCGGTGTACGGCCACTTCGGGCAGGGCTGTGTGCACTCCCGGATCTCCTTCGACCTCTATACGGCCGACGGGATCGCCACCTACCGCCGCTTCCTTGAGCAGGCCGCCGATCTGGCCACCTCCTACGGAGGCTCGCTGAGCGGCGAACACGGCGACGGCCAGCAGCGCGCCGAACTTCTGCCCCGCATGTACGGGGAGGAACTGGTGGCGGCCTTCCGTGAGTTCAAGCGGATCTGGGACCCGCTGTGGAAGATGAACCCCGGCAAGGTCGTCGACGCGTACCGGCTGGATGAGCACCTGCGGCTCGGCACCGACTACCACCCGTCCCAGCCGGATACGTACTTCTCCTACCCCGAGGACAACGGCAGCCTCGCGCACGCCGCGCTGCGCTGCGTCGGCGTCGGAAAGTGCCGGGAACCGCACGGCGAGGGCACCATGTGCCCCAGCTTCCAGGTGCTGCACGAGGAGAAGCACACCACGCGCGGGCGGGCCCGGCTGTTCTCCGAAATGCTGGAGGGCGACATCAGCCAGGGCGGCTGGCGCGACGAGGACCTGCACGATGCCCTCGACCTGTGCCTGTCCTGCAAGGGCTGCACCCACGAGTGCCCGGTCGCTGTCGACATCCCCACCCTGAAGGCGGAGTTCCTGGCCCACTACTACGCCGGACGGCTCCGCCCGCGCGCCGCGTACGCCATGGGCTGGATCATGTACGCCGCCCGGCTCGCCTCCCTGGCCCCTTCCGTCGCCAACTTCGCCACGCAGACGCCGCTGCTGTCCCACGCCGTCAAACTCACCGGCGGGGTGGCGATGAAACGGCGCGTACCGGCCTTCGCCGCCACCCCTTTCCACCGCTGGTTCGCCGGCCACCGACCGGCCAACCCCGGCGGCAAGCCGGTGCTGCTGTGGCCGGACACCTTCAATAACTACTTCAAGCCCGAAACGGCCATCGCCGCCGTGCGGGTGCTCGAAGACGCCGGCTTCCGGGTGACTCTTCCCCGCTCCTCCCGGGTCTGCTGCGGCCGCCCGCTGTACGACTATGGCTTCCTCGGCATGGCTGAACGCTTTCTGCGCCACACGCTGGACGTCCTGCGCCCAGCCCTGCGGCAGGGCGTTCCGGTGGTGGGCATCGAGCCGAGCTGTCTGGCCGTCTTCCGCGACGAACTGCCCAAACTCATGCCGCACGACGCCGACGCCCGCCGCCTGACCGCTCTCGCCGTCCAGTTCAGTGAGCTGCTGGACCGTGACGCCCCCGACTGGCGCCCGCCCCGCCTGGACTCCACGGCCCTCGTGCACGGCCACTGCCACCACAAGAACAGCCCAGGCGGCATTGAGGCCGAGCTACGGCTGCTGGACCGCGCCGGGCTGGATTACGCACTCCCCGACACCGGCTGCTGCGGCATGGCCGGCGCGTTCGGCTTCGAACACGGTGAGCGCTACGACGTGTCCGTCGCCGCCGGAGAACGCGTCCTGCTGCCCGCCGTCCGCGACGCCCCCGACACCACCCTCCTGATCGCCAACGGCTTCAGCTGCAAGGAGCAGATCAGCCAGCAGACGGAACGCCGGGCACTCCACATCGCGGAAGCCCTGGCCCTGGCACTCGACGGCCCCGCGTCATCCGGACCCACCTCGCTCGGCCCCCGCCCCGAACGCCTCATCCCCGATATGACGGCTTCCCCTTGGCGGGGAGCGGGCGCGGCCCTCACCGCCACAGCGGCGCTCACCCTGGCCACGGCCGCCCGCCGCGCCCGAAGGGGGTGATGTACGGCCGCCCGGCTTCGGGCTCCTTCAACCCTGCGGACTTTTTCAGCCCTGCGGACCGCTCAGCCCTTCGGCCCGCTCCAGCCAGCCCGTTGCGATGAGGTACTGCCCCAGAATGTAGCCCGCCATGATCAGGACCTCCTGGGACGGGAACTCATGGCCCGCCGCCTGCAACCCGATCAGCAGATCCGACCCGAGGAAGGCAGCCGCTCCGGCACCGACCTTGCCACCGACGCCCAACGCTGCGGCGCCCATCGCCGTCAGCGCGAGGCTGTATCCGGCCACCGGAAGACGGAGCCGCTTCTCCAGGGTCGGGGCGAGCACGGCATTGGCCGCCGCCCAGGCGGCGAGACAGCCAACAGCGGGCCAGGGCCGCCGCCGTATCCCGCCCAGCGCGCCAAGCTTCACATAACCGGCCGTGTAGCTGACCTGGGTGCCCAGAAAGGCGGCCATGCCCAGCAGGAACGCGGGCTCATGGTCGTCGAGGAGCAGCGCGGTGTCCCCGGCGGTGGCACAGGCAAGCCCGGTGAGGAGCGGCCTCGGTACGTCCCCGCCTCGGCGCAGTGCGTGCACGGCCAGCGCGGGCATCAGCAACGGCTTCGCCGCACGGCGCGGCCCCCGCGGGACCGTAGCCGTGGCGATGAGATCGGCCGCGGCCAGCGCTCCGTACGCGGCGAGCGCGCCACGGCCATGCCCGTCCGGCCGCACCAGCCGGGTCGCCGCCACCCTCAGCAGATTGCGCGCCCCGCGCGCGGTGATCGCCATGCCCGGCAGTCTGACGACCCGGCCGTCCCAACGTCAACGAGCGGGTTCATTCACCCATTTGTGTGTACTTCACGTCAGCTGCCCGTGGGTAGAAACGGGTAGAGCTGAGCCAACCCGCCGCTCCTCGTACCCGAAGAGCCCGAAGAGGGAGACCAGCGATCGCCGTGAAGCGTGGTAAGCAGCCCTTCGAACTGCCGGACTTCTACACGCCGTACCCTGCCCGCCTCAATCCCCACCTCGATGAGGCGCGAAGCCACTCCAGGCAGTGGGCCCGCGACATGGGAATGCTGGAGGGGTCGGGGATCTGGGACCAGGCCGACCTCGACGCACACGACTACGCGCTGCTGTGCGCCTACACCCACCCGGACGCGACCGGCCCCGACCTGTCGCTCGTGACCGACTGGTACGTCTGGGTCTTCTTCTTCGATGACCATTTCCTGGAGCTGTTCAAGCGGTCGAACGACCGGCAGGGCGGCAAGGCATATCTGGACCGGCTGCCCGCGTTCATGCCCATGGACCCCGGCGCGGAAGCGATGCCCGAGCCGGAGAACCCGGTCGAGGCCGGGCTGGCCGACCTGTGGGCCCGTACCGTGCCCGCGATGTCCCAGAAGTGGCGGGCGCGGTTCGCCGAAGCCACCCGGAATCTCCTCAACGAGTCTCTGTGGGAGCTGTCCAACATCAACGCGGGCCGCGTCCCCAACCCCGTTGAGTACATCGAGATGCGCCGCAAGGTCGGCGGCGCGCCCTGGTCCGCCGGGCTCGTCGAGTACGCGGCGCACGCCGAGGTGCCCGACGCGGTCGCGGACTCCCGGCCGCTGCGGGTGCTGCGGGACGCCTTCTGCGACGGGGTGCACCTGCGCAACGACCTGTTCTCGTACCAGCGCGAGACCCAGGACGAGGGCGAGCTCAGCAACGGCGTGCTCGTCCTGGAGACCTTCCTCAACTGCACCACCCAGGAAGCGGCGGACGCGGTCAATGATCTGCTGACCTCCCGCCTCCAGCAGTTCGAGCACACGGCCCTCACCGAGCTGGCCCCGCTCTTCGCGGAGAAGGGCGTGGGCCCCGGCCAGGCCGCGGACGTGACGGCGTATGTGAAAGGGCTCCAGGACTGGCAGTCGGGCGGCCACGAGTGGCATATGCGCTCCAGCCGCTATATGAACGAGAAGCCACGCCAGGCAGCCGCCAGCCCCGCCGCGAGCCCACTTCCCGGGCCGACCGGGCTCGGCACCTCGGCCGCCACCCTGGTGGTGCCCACCACCCGCAGGGCCGAGACGGCCAGGGCGCGCGGCTTCAGCCACATTCCGTACGGCCGGGTGGGTCCCTCCCAACTGCCCGACTTCACTATGCCGTTCAAGACCCGACTCAGCCCACACCTGGAGCCCGCCCGCCGGAACATCGTCGCGTGGGCGTACCGCATGGGCATCCTCGAGCCCCAGCCCGGCATCCCCGGCTCGCACGTCTGGGACGAGGAACGGCTCGTGGACTACGACCTGCCGCTGTGCGCGGCGGGCATCCACCCGGACGCGTCCCCCGCCGAACTCGACATCAGCTCGGGCTGGCTGGCCTGGGGCACCTACGGCGACGACTACTACCCGGCGGTCTTCGGCCGCACCCGCGACTTGGCCGGCGCGAAGGTGTGCACCGACCGGCTCTCCTCCTTCATGCCGCTGGAGACCCCCGATACGCCCGCGCTCGCCCCCGCCAACGCGCTGGAGCGCGGCCTCGCCGACCTCTGGGCCCGTACGGCCGGTCCGATGACGCTCCCGGCGCGGCGCACCTTCCGCACCTCGGTCGAGGTGATGGCCGACAGCTGGCTGTGGGAGCTGGCGAACCAGGCGCAGAACCGCATCCCCGACCCGGTCGACTACATGGAGATGCGGCGACTGACCTTCGGCTCCGACCTGACGACGAGCCTGTGCAGGCTGGCGCACGGAAGCAGCGTCCCCGAGGAGGTCTACGGCAGCGGCATCATGAAGTCGCTGGAGAACGCGGCCATGGACTTCGCCTGCCTGATCAACGACGTGTTCTCGTACCAGAAGGAGATCGAGTTCGAGGGCGAGGTGCACAACGCGATCCTCGTCATCCAGAACTTCTTCGACTGCGACTACCCCACCGGGGTGGCCATCACCGGCGACCTGATGAACGGGCGCATGAGCCAGTTCCAGCACGTCG
Organism: Streptomyces gobiensis; assembly: GCF_021216675.1. Lineage (NCBI taxonomy): Bacteria > Bacillati > Actinomycetota > Actinomycetes > Kitasatosporales > Streptomycetaceae > Streptomyces > Streptomyces gobiensis. The sequence continues at coordinate 1,943,226 of NZ_CP086120.1, forward strand.
TCACAGAGGAACTGCCCGTGCTGTACGAGGACTTCAACCTCGGACCGAAGGCGCGGGAGGCCCTGCAGGGCTATGTGCGGGACCTGGAGAACTGGATCTCCGGCATCCTCACCTGGCACCGCGACTGCCGTCGCTATACGGAGGCCGACCTCCAGCGGCACCACTCCACACCCCCAAAGCTGCCATCGCCACTCCGGCCACCCTCGGGCCTCGGCACCTCAGCAGCACGGATCGCGTGCGCGCGGTAATCGCACGGTAATCCGGTAACCGCGGCAACCACTGGGCTTCGGGAAGGTGAGCGCGCGCCGGGCCGCTGATCCCGGCTGCGCACGATGCGCGGTTCGGCGGGGGCGACGGAGAATGGAGGGGAGCAGGCCGGTGGGAAGACGGCCTGCCGGAAGGCGGTGATCACTGATGGCCTATGTCGCCGTAAGCGCGCTCAGCCAGGCCGGGATGGTCCGCGCGCACAACGAGGACAGCCTGGTCATCGGGCCGTGGACGCTCTGCGGCACCGAGACCGAGAGCCCCCAGACGCTGCTGTTTCCGCTCGGTACCCCGCTCGTTGTCGCGGTGGCCGACGGGCTCGGCGGGCACCCGGGCGGGGAAGTGGCGAGCGCGCTGGTCGTGCGCCGACTGGCGAAGGTCGGGCCTCTGCTCAATGACGAGACCGCCGTGCGTGCTGTCGTGGACGCCTGCAATGAGGCGGTGTACAGCGCTGCTGCGGACAATCCGAAGTTGATCATGATGGGGACGACCATCGCGGGTGTGGTCGTGCTGTCGGAGGAGATCCTTACGTTCAATGTCGGCGACAGCCGGGTCTTCGAGGTCACCGGCGGTCTGCGGCAGACGAGCGTGGACGACAGCCCGCCGCTGGCGCCCGGGGAGCGCACCACGTCGGTCGTTACACAGACGCTCGGTGGGTCTTCGGAGTACACCGCCGTAGAGGCGCATGTCAGCAGTCGTCCGCTCGCCCTGGGCGACCGCTACCTCGTCTGCAGCGACGGCCTGACCGACCCGGTGCCCGACAAGGAGATCGACGATGTGCTGCGGCTGCACGATGGCGGTAAGGCCGCCTTCGAGCTGTGGAAAGCCGCGATGGACGCCGGAGGGCCGGACAACATCACCATCGCGCTCGTGCGCGTCGCCGACGAGGTCGAGTAGGTGCCGCAGGCGGCTGGTCCGGGCTGATCCGGCTAGTCGGTCTCGGTTGTGTCGGTGGTGGTGCCGGTGGTGGTGCCGGTCGTGGTTTCCGCCGTGCGGATGGCGTCGCGGTAGGTGCGGGCCGCCGCCCGCAGGGCCGTCTCGGGGTCGATGCCCGAGGCCTCCGCGCGGGCGGCGAGTGTGAGCAGTTCGTAGCCGATGCCCTCGCCGGAGGGGAGGACATCGATGCCCGCCGTACGGGCCCGGCCCGCCAGCTTCGCGGCCAGGGCGAGCGCGGGCTGGCCCAGTGGGATGCCCTCGGTCACCGAGGCACGCTGCTTCTCGGTTGCCTTGGTGCGCAGCCAGTGTGCCTTCACCTCGTCCGCCGTTTCGGCCGCCTCGTCGCCGAAGACATGAGGGTGGCGGTGGATCAGCTTCGCCACGATGCCGCCCGCGACATCGTCGATGGAGAAGGGCTCGTCCGGGTCGTCCTGGGCGATACGGGCGTGGAAGACGACCTGGAGGAGGACGTCGCCCAGCTCCTCGCTCAGCTCTTCGCGGTCGCCCTGCTCGATCGCCTCGACGAGTTCGTACGCCTCCTCGATGCCGTATTTGACCAGGTCCTCGTGGGTCCGTACGCCGCTCCACGGGCACTCACCACGGATCCGGTCCATCACCTGGACCAGATCGAGGAGCCGGGCGCCGGGCAGATCGTAGGAGCCGGGGAGCAGCTCCAGGTCCGGCATACGCTCGCGTCCGGAGCCTGCGAGCCGGGCCAGTCCGTCGGTCAGCCGGGGCTCGCCCTCGGCCGTAGCGATGACGACCACCGTATGGCCGCCGACGCATGCGTCGACCAGTTCGCGGGCGGTCGGCTCGCCGATCGACACCTCGACGCCCGCCTCCCGTACATACGGCAGCTGGGGGTGCCCGGCGTCCGCGCACACCACGCTGTCGGCGCTGTGCAGCGCCTGCCAGGCGGGCCAGGACAGCAGTCCGGGCGCGACCCGGTGACTGGTGGTGAGCAGAACAACACGGCCAGGCTCGGCAGGGTTACGGGAGGCAGTCACCTGACGAATGTAACTCGCTCAGGTTCCCCGGCCTCGGCCGCCCGCTGTGGCTGCCGGGGCACCGTGGGCACCGGCGTGGTTGGGGGCGCGGGCGCCGGTGCGAAGAGCCAGGGCAGCCGGGGCTGTACCAGCGGCCGGGTCAGTCTGCGTACCGGAGGTGAGGCCAGCGCCGCCGCCAGCACCGCCGCGAGCAGGACCAGGGCGAGCTGCTCGGGCCAGGAGCGCACCCAGTCGACGCCGCCGTTGATCATGACGGGCCGCAGGGCGAGCGGGTGAAGGAGGTAGATGTACAGGCCCCCGGCGCCCAGGTATGTGATCACCGGGATACGGCCCTTGGGGACAAGCCGGATGAAGCTCAGCCCGATGACCATGCCGCACAGCAGCACGGCCCCCCGTACCGCCCAGGCCCACTCCATGCCGACCGGAATCTCGTCCCCGTAGGGCTCCCGCATCGCCAGCCAGGTCGTACTGACGTCATGCCGGAACACCCAGCCCGCGGCGAACGTCAGCGCCAGCACGCCCAGGGCGGCGTCCCGGCTCCAGCGGGCGCGCAGCAGCTCATCGGCGAGGCCCTGCCGCAGCTTCCAGCCGAGCAGGAAGAAGGGGAGGAAGGTGATGGTGCGCGAGGCGGAGAAGGTGGCGCTGAATTTGGCGATGTAGCCGACCGCCAGTGCCGCGCCCACCGATGTCAGCAGGGGGTAGCGCAGTGCGGCCAGATAGGGCAGCAGCACCCGCCAGGCGAGCAGGGAGAGCAGAAACCACATCGCCCACGCCGGGTCGGCGGTGAAGAACTTCCAGTCGCCGTAGTAGTACTTGAGCTGGAGTGTGTGCAGCAGCCCGATGAGGAGATAGGGCAGCGCGATCGACTCGATGAGCCGTCGTGCCTCACGGGCGTTCAGCGGCCCGGCGCTGCTGAAGTATCCGGCGACCATCACAAAAACCGGCACCCGCAGTGCCCAGCTGGCGATATGCAGCCAGCGCAAGCCATTGAGCTCGCTCAGTGACTCCAGCGAGTGCCCGATGACCACCAGGGTGCCGGAGAAATAGCGGATGTTGTCCCAATGGGGATCGCGAGGCTTGTTATCCGGTTTTCCCGGCACCTTCGGCACTGCGTCTCCTGTCCTCCCCCCATGGCTTGCGATCAAGCAACTCGGGCGAGGCTAGTGGCGCGCCAGCCGGAGCGAACGCATAGCAAGCAGACCTCAGGTGAACACTGTGGGACGACCAGGGATCGTCAGGAGATCAGCAGAACACCGTGACAGCTCAGGTGGGCTCGTCCGGCTGTGGCGCGGGCTTCAGCCATGGCTCTTCCGAGCCGGTCAGGGACACCTGATCATTGCTCCAGGCGCCGAAGCGCGGGCTGATCTCGATTCCCATGCTCTCGGCGGTCTCGGTGAATTTCTTGTCCATCACTTCCCCCGCCTGGGGGCTGCTCAGGTTGACGCCGAGGGCCTTCGCCACCTCCAGCACCAGCAGATCCATCCGCAGCGTGTCCTCGATCTGCCCGGGGGCGACGGCCCGTTCCTGCAGCATTCGGGTGCGCAGTGCTTCCGCACCGTGCGCCGCGCTTTCCTGGTCCGCCCGGAACTGCTGGAGATCGCGCCGGGTCACCTTGACGCCCTCGTCCTTGGCGGCGCGCTCCACCACCTTCTCACGGATCATATTGCTGAGGGTGTACCGCGACAGCGGGCCGGTCCGCTGGATGAGCTGGGTGCTCTGCGGGTCGGCGCGCTGTGCGTCCCGTACCGCTTCGGCCCGCGCCTGCACCTGCGACACGGTGATCCGCTCCCCCTCGACGATGGCCGCCGCACCCGGGCGGGCGTCGCTGCCACAGCCCGTGACCAGCGGCGCGGCGATAAGCAGCGCGGCTGTGGCGGAGACGGAGAGCGCGGACCTACGGCGGTGCATGGGGCCTCCCAGCGGCGGCGACAGTCGTGCGACGGTGCAACGACCTAGCGATGTTCGATCTTAGGCAGTGGGCCGACGGGCCTCCACCACTTCGGCCCCACTACTTTCGCTACTACGTTTCCTCAACGACCTGTACGCCGTGCGGTTAGCCCGCTGTTCCCATTCCGTATACCCGGCTGCCGAAGAGTTGGGCTGTGTCCAAAGCCGTGTCCAAAGAAGCAGCCGTGCAAATACCGGAACAGAGCGCTCCATCATCACAGCCCGGGTCATCACAGCTCAGGTCATCACAGCCCGCAGAAGGGAAACCGGCGGCCGCGCGCCGGGAGCATCGCTATGACATTGATCTTATGCGGCTGATCTGCTCCTGCGCGGTGATGCTGGGGCATGTCGGCGCGACCTTCATCAGCGCCGTCGACCGGCAGGAGGCCAATGGGCCGGGCGCCTACTGGGTGGGCCACATAGCCGACTCGGCCAATGAGTTCGCGGTGCCGATGTATTTCGCCATGGCGGGCTGGGCGGTGCTGGTGGGTGCGCCGCCACGCGACAGCGGGCAGATCTGGCAGCGCATCGTCCGTAATGGACTGCCGCTGTTCATCTGGACCGGTGCCTATCTCAGCCTGGCCTGGATGCGCAGCCGCAATGAGGAGCCCATCACCGAGCTGGCCGTGGACTCCCTCTTCGGCTCGGTACGGCCCGCGTACCACCTGTGGTTTATGTACGCGTACATCCCCATTATCGCGGTGCTGGCCTTCGCCATGCTGGTCAAAGCGGGCAAACGGCCCTGGAGGCTTGGTCTGGCGCTGCTGGCGACCGCGACCGCGCCCAGCGTGCTGACCACCTTCGGTGAGCTGACCGGCTGGGACACCCCCAGTTTCGGCTGGGGCTTCGGCACCTACTCCCTGGTCTACGCGGTCGGCGGTGCGCTGCTGTTCGCCCTGCCGACGGGGGTGCCGCACCGGCACCGCTGGCTGCTGCTGCCGGTGCTGCTGGCCGCCTTCGCCGGGTGCCTCTGGTACAACACCCAGGTTCAGTACGTCATCCCGAACGCCCATCTGTTTGTCGCCGCGCTGACGCTGTGTGTGCTGCTGCTGGTCAGCCGGGTACGGATCCCGGTGCGGTTGCGGCCGGTGCTCAGCAAGCTGGCCGGGGCCGCGCTGGGCGCCTATATGGTGCACGTCTTCTTCGTCGAGGAGCTGGTGCGCCCGATGGTCTCGGCCAGCCGGGGCGGGCTGGTGTCGGGGGTGCTGCTGATCGGACTGCTGCTGGCCACCGTCACCCTGTCGTACGCCGCGAGCCTGCTCTGGGGTCAGCTGCGGCTCCGGCGCTTCCTGGGCTAGCCGGTCCGGGCTAGCCGTCGGCTGGCCTCAGCTTGCCCTTCACCTTGCGGGCCGCTCGCAGTGCCGCCCCCGTGCCCGGGAGGCGGCGGACCAGACCGGTCGCGAAGCCGCCGGGGAGTTGGAGGGACGTGAGACGGCGGCGTTTGAAGTAGCGGAGAGTGTCGTCGTTCAGGTGCTCGGCCAGCCAGGACGCTGCCTCCGTACGGAGTTCCGGATAGCGGTCCGACTGCATGCAGTAGCCCACCGTCCGTACGAGTGGGGCGATCCGCTCGGCTGTGTCCGCCCGCTCGGTGACGACCTCGCCGCCGGACTCCACGGTGGGCACCAGGGCGTCGACGATGGTCAGCGGCACCCGGTTGCTGTTCTGGTACGGGGCGAGCCGGTCCAGCAGCGGCTCGGTGCCGACCCGGGCGATGGGCACGCCGTAGCAGGCGGCGGCCGTCAGCATCGCGGTGGAGAAGCAGCCCACCACCAGCTGGGGGCACAGCCGTTCGAAGACGGTTTCGGCGAGCATCGGCCGGTCCAGCACGGTGAGCTGGACGCCCGCGTCCGCGGCGGCCTTGTCGAGCACCTTCGAATAGCGGGCGGGTGCCGTCGGATGCGGCTTGAACAGCACCGAACGGTGACCGGCCGCCGCCGCGCCACGCAGCATCCGCTCATGCAGCGCCTCTTCCTCGTCCACGGTCAGGATGTTGATCGCGGCCAGATACTGGCCGAGGATCACCGCGGTGGGCTCATGCTCGAGCTCCAGTTCATCGCCGTGGGCGATCTCATCCAGCACCGCGCGGAACGTGTCGCTCGGCACCAGCTCGCCCGGCACCCCGTACTCCGAGAGCAGCAACGGCCGCAGCCCCGGCACCAGGTCGAGGTGCAGCAGCCGCTGGATGCGGCAGGCCGTGGCCAGCGGCAGCTTCTCCCGCGTCGGCCCATAGCTCATCAGCCCATCGGCGTACACATGCACCGAGGCATCGGCGAAGATCGCGCACAGCGCCTTGGCCGGGCTGACGTGTACGGACTCCACAACGAGGTCGACCGGCCCGTCGCCCAGACCCCAGGAGGAGCGGAACATCCGCTGCCACAGCGGGGAGTCATTGGCGGCCGGTGTCCAGCCGCTGGGGTGATGCGGGCGGATGGTGTGGTTCCAGTCGACGACCGTGTCAAAGCGGGCGGCGATACGGCTCCAACCGGCCATATCCGTCAGCTGACTCGCGGTCTCCGGGGTGGCCGCGTTGTTGGAGACCAGCAGTACGCGGTGGGACTCCGCGCCGGGCCCGAACTGCCCGGCGTCCAGTGCGGCGGCGAGCGTCGCCGCACCGTACAGCGTGGAGACCTCGAAGATCTGTGTACGCATCCGTGTGCGTCCCCCCATCGTCAGGCCGCCTTCCGTGCCCCGCCGAGCAGCCGCCGGAGCACTTTCTGCCGCTCCTGGTCCATGCTCGCCAAGGTCTTCTCCAGCACATGTGCGGGCATCCGGCGCAACGCTGCCCCCGATTCCCGCTTCAACTGCCGTGCTGTGGCGGGCCCATAGCGGTCCGCGCTGGCCGCCGCGTGGAACGCGATCATGGCGCAGTAGGTCCGTACGATCTTGGGGAGGAACCGTTCCGCCTCCCGGTCGGCGGCGACCTCTTCCAGGATGAGATCGTGCGCCGGGATGAAGTCGAGCTGCCGGGCGTCCCGGATCTGGGTCAGCGAGGTGGTGACACCGCGCCGGTAGAACACCCCGAGCAGCCCGACCGAGGCGAAGGTGCGCGCCCGTAGATGGAGCTGCCAGATGAACACCCGGTCCTCGGCGGTCCGTAGGTTCTTGTGAAAGCGCATGGCCGCGCCGTCGCACCCGTCAAGCCCGTCAAACCCGTCAAACCCGTCGAAGAGGCCACGGCGGTAGATCCCCGCCCAGACGAAGGGGTAGTCGACCATGGTCTCCATCTCGGCCGGGGCGATGCCGTCCCGGGTGTCCAGCACCGCGTCCCGCTTGCGCGCGGGGGCGCGCCGCACCGTGCGTTCGGTGCCGGTGGACTGCACATGGTCGGTGCGTACGAAGTCGCAGCCCAGCTCCTCGATGGCGGTCAGGAGCTCGGCCAGATAGCCCGGTGCGTACCAGTCGTCGCCGTCGAGGAAGGTGAGGTAGTCGCCCCGCGCCGCCTCGATACCCGTATTACGGGCCTGGGCGATGCCCTGGTTTGTGTCATGCCGGATCACTCTGGCCCGTGGCAGGTCCCGTACCGCGCGGTCGAGGATTTCCCCCGTCGCGTCCGTCGAGCAGTCGTCGACCAGGATGAATTCCGTCCCCGGCCCGGCGTTGGCGGCGAGGCTGCGCACGGTGTCCGGGACGAACTCCTGAACATTGTGGCAGGGGACGATGACAGAAAGCTTTGGCACCGGCACACCGTAGCTACGTGATCACGAGCGCGGATGCCGGCCAGGGGACGGCCGGGTGAACTCTGTGCGTACGGTCCGCGAACCACCCGGCTGACGGCGTCGCGCGTGCTGCGTTACGCGTGACTGATGCGGTGGCGGCATAGCGCCTCGTCCTGGAGCAGCTGCACCACCACCGGGTCGTGCGGTCCCCGTTCGGCGGTGAACTCCTGGATGAGGCGGCTGATCTCGGGCAGCGCCAGGGCGTACTGGCCTATGTCGACCAGCGTCGCCGCGTACTGCTTGCGGAGCGTACGGACCACCGGTGAGCCCTCGCCGTGCTCGGCGGCGGCGGCTGGGAGGGCGCGGCCCAGCAGCTCGGCGACCTGGGTGTAGTAGCCACCGGCGAGCAGCTGCCGCACCTCCTCCAGGGTGTCCGACAGATCGGTGACCGGCGGTGGGCCGAAGCCGGGTGGCGGGGTGGCGGTGGGGGTCCGGCGCACCGGCCAGGGCGCCATCGGTTCAGCGAACGGCCGGGTGGGGTCCATCGGCAGCGGCGGGCCGTGCTGGCCCGGCCTGAGCAGCAGGGGCGCCAGGGCGGCGTACGCCTCATGGGCGTCGGCGGGCCGGGCCGAGGGCTCCTTGTCCAGCAGCCGCCACACCAGGGCGGCAAGCGGCTCGGGCGCCTCCGGGCGTATCTGCCGTACGGGCACCGGAAGTTCATGGAGCTTCTTGTAGAGCAGCCCGGAGGCCTCCGGTGCCGCGAACGGCACCTGCCCGGTGAGCAGTTCGTACAGCAGCACCCCGAGCGCGTAGAGATCGGCGCCCGGACCGACCGGGGTGCCGCCCATGGCCTGCTCCGGCGCCATGTAGACAGGGGTGCCGATGAGGGCGCCGGTACGGGTGAGCCGCGTGGTGTCGCAGGCGGAGCCGACGGCGGCGATCCCGAGGTCGAGGATGACCACCCGGCCGTCGGGCCGCACGATGACGTTGCCGGGCTTGAGGTCACGGTGAACGATCCGCACGGCATGCACCGCGACGAGCGCCGAGCACAGCTGTGCGGCCACGGCGACCGCCCATGGCCAGGGGTAGGGATCGCGTTCCGCGAGATGGTCGCTCAGATCGCTGCCCTCGACCCGCTGCATCACCAGAAACAGCTCATCGATGTCCCGGCCCGCGTCATAGACCGTGACCAGGCCCGGATGGTCGATCTGGGCGGTGACCCGGCACTCGCGCTCGAACCTCTCCCGCAGTTCCTCGGGGTCCGCGCTGCCGGAGAGGGATGCCATCTGGCCGGAGTTCATCAGCTTCACGGCGATCTGGCGACCGCCGAGTCCACGGTCATGACCGCCCCACACCTGGCCCATGGCGCCTTTACCCAGGGGCTCGGTCAGCTCGTACCGGCCCGCGATCAGCCGTCCGATCACTGCCCCTCCCGCTTGCGCAGGAGCGCGTCGAGCTCATCGAGCTCCGAGGCGACTTGTCGCATCCGGGAGGACTGCGGCGGGGGTTGGGGCTGAGACTGCGGCTGGGGCTGCGGCTGGGATTGGGGCTGGGGCTGCGGCTGAGACTGGGGCTGGGCCTGCGGCTGCGGCTGCGGCTGCGGCTGGGACTGGGGGAAGGGCGGTGGGTAGCCGACGGCCGGGTAGCCATAGCCCGCGGGAGCGGGGTGCGGGGCCGAGTGCGGGGCGGGGGTCCGGGGGAACCGGTCAGCGAGGATCGCGTGTGTGACGGCTCCGCAGATCAGCAGCATGATGTACAGCCCGGCCCAGAACGACGACATGTTCTTGCCCTCGGGGTCGTCCGGCACCACCACCAAGAGCACGATGTAGACGATCGTGAGGACCACGCTCAGCGCGAAGACGGCCCAGTCCAGCGGACGCTTACGGATGATCGCGAAGCGCAGGGAAGGCGCCCAGGAGGCCAGGCCGAGTGTGACGAGCGGCAGCGCGGCGAACAGCAGCCGTACAGCCATTCCCCTGGTGCCGACCCGGGGCCGGTACGGCGGCGGAGGGGGCGGGGGCGTGGCCGGGCCGTACATCAACAGCTCCAGATATCTACCGGTACGGACATCACAGGAGGTGAGCGTATACATCAGCGTGTGCGGCGTACCCCCGATGACCGGATTCCGGGGTCTCGATCCGGTGTCGGAACCAGTGCCGGGTATCAGCCGGGTGTCACGGTCCCGTCGCTGAGCCCGTCGTACATCCCCTGGGTCAGCCGCTCCCCCAGTTCACCGGCGAGCCGCAGCGCCGCTTCGAAGGCGGCCAGCTGACGGAAGTGCTCCCCGTACCGCCGCTGCTCGGTGAGCGGCAGCCGGGGCAACTGGAGCCGCCGGACGTCGAGTCGGGAGGCGGTGGAGGCATAGCTGCTGGCCTGGCGGGTGTTGGCGGTAGAGCGCAGAAAGCCCGCCATGAACCAGGGGTTGAGCGCCCCGGGATCGGGACGGAGCAGATAGAGCGGCTTGCCCAGCGTCTCCCCGGCCCGTTCCGGCGTTACCACATACGCGGCGCCCCGGCCCAGCGCCGGGAGCACCACATCGCCCACCTGGGTCACCGCGGGCTCCGCGTCCGCTCCGCCCGCCCGCACCTCCAGGGCGCCACCGCGGGCCAGTTCACCGATGGTGGTGACCGACCAGCGCGGGGCGGCGGGGGTCCGCGCCGGAGCGGCGGCCGACGGGGCGAGGTCGAGCGTGCGGCGCAGGGTGCGGTCGAGCTCATCGCGTGTCTCGGTCAGTGCGTCGGCCCCGCCCTGACCGGCGGCTGGCGGGAGATGGCGGGCGGGGGCGAGGTCAACGTCGTCGTCGAGCAGATCGATGACGGCCAACGCGCCACTGACGCCGGGTTCTTCGGGCGCGGTGCCGTCCTGGTCGAAGGACCGCCAGGCGGTCAGCACGGTGTGCTGAAGCTCAGGCCAGGGCAGCGGCTCCCGGCCCTCGGCCTGATACCGGGTACTGGTATCGACGACCAGCAGCCGGGGATCGGGCGGGGCGGTGCCGTCGGGCTTGCGCAGCACCCAGAGATGCAGCGGCAGACTGTGCGGCGGGGCCGCGCCCGCGGGCAGCGCGATGACCGCGCGCAGCGTGCCCCGGCGCAGCAGCGCGGCACGGATACGGCGGCCGGTGCGGCGGGAGGCGGCGGCGGGCGGCATCAGCAGTACGGCGGTGCCCCCGGGGCGCAGCCAGGCGAGGGCGTGCTGGACCCAGGCCAGTTCGGACTCGGTACGGGCGGGCAGCCCATACTCCCAGCGTGGGTCGTAGGCCAGCTCGTCATAGCCCCAGTTGCGCTCGTTGAACGGTGGATGGCAGAGCACCACGTCGACCGCTGGGCCGGCTCCGGGGCCGGTGCGCAGGGCGTCCTCGGTACGGATGTGGACGGCCGCGTGGTCGGCGGCGCCGCGCAGGGTGAGCCGGAGGGCGGCGAGCCGGGCGAGTACGGGGTCGAGCTCCTGGCCGTGTACGTCCGCGGGTTCACCGCCTCCCGCCCCGGCGGCGGCCAGCAGCTCCCCGGATCCGCAGGCGGGGTCGAGGACGGAGTCAGCGGGGCCGGCCAGGGCGGCCATCAGCGCGGCGGTCTCGGGCGGGGTGAGGGTGAACTGCCGGGGGTTGGCGTCGAAGTACCGGTTCAGCAGAAAGGCGTACGCGGCCTCGGCGCCCAGTTCACCGGCGAGTTCGGCGAGCGGGCCGGTCTGTGGCTCGGCGGCGTGCCGCAGCAACTGCTCACCGGCCCGGGCGAGGGCGGCGGGGGTGCCCTCGGGGTCGGACTCCAACTGCTGCCAAACCCGTTCCCGCAGCGGCACCTCGGCGAGCTTGCCCTGCTCACGGAGCCAGCTCTCCACCTCGGGGAGGGAGAAGGCCGGGCTGGTCTCGGTGCCTCCGACGGGTTTGGGGAAGTGCGGATAGCGGCGGCGCCAGTTGCTGACGGCCGCCCTGCCGACACCGGCGAGCCGGGCGATCCCGGCCGCGTTCACCTCTGGCGTGCTGTCCGACACCTGACCGGCCTCCCTACCTGTGCCCAGTTGCCGCTGTGGTCCTGAGCATACCCGGGATCTCGCATCACTCCGGTTCACCGCGTGAATAAGCAACTCCTCGTGACTCATGTTGACTCGGTTCACAGCTCATGCTCTCATTGACTCGTCGGTTCACACGGACTCGATTCAGCACCCGGAAAGGGGCCAACCGCCATGCCCGCTCTGCACATTGCCCGCAAGCGCACCCTCGCCGCCGCCACGGCGGCCATCGCCGTACTCGCCATCGGCGGACTGGCCGCCTGCTCACCGGAGGAGCCCACCAAGGAGAAGAGCTCCGGTGACTCCACGGAAAAGAAGGAAGAGGGCAAGGGCCCGGACAAGGACGAGAAGAGCGGCGCGCTCGCGGCGGGTGAGACCGCCAGCTATAAGAGCGGTCTGAAGATCACCATCTCCAAGGCCACCACCTACACGCCCAGCGAATACGCCGTCGGCCACACCGACGGCAACAAGGCGTACAAGGTCACCGTCACACTGGAGAACACCGGCGAGAAGAACATCGACGCCAACCTGATCACCACCACCGCCCGCGCGGGCGAGGAGGGCGTCGAGGCCGAGCAGATCTACGACGACACCGTCGGCTCAGGCTTCGACGGGAAGGTGCTCCCCGGCAAGAAGGCCACCGCGACGCTGGCCTACGACGCACCGGCGAGCGCCAAGAACCTGGACCTTGAGGTCGACCTGCTCGACTTCACCACCGAGCCCGCCCACTGGACCCTCACCCTCTGACGAACACCCCGGTCCCCACACCGGGGATACCACTGGCCGGGCTGGGCGCGGTCCTCCCCTCACCGCGCTCGCCCCGACAGAGAATCAGCGGGGCTGACTACGACCCCAGCACCGTGGTCAGGAACTCACCCACCCAGGCCAGCAGATCCCGGCCCACCACCGGCTTGCCGCCGATGCCACCGCCCGACTTCGGACGGGGCACCAGCACCTGGTGCGCCGCGGGTTTGACCACCGAACCCGGATAGACCCGCTTCAGCCGCAGCTCCTGGGACTCCCGCAGCTCCACCGGCGAGAAACGGATGTTGTTGCCCTGCAAGGTGATGTCGGTGACGCCGCAGGCGCGGGCGAGCATCCGCAGGCCCGCGACCAGCAGAAGGTTCTCCACCGGCTCAGGGAGCTTGCCGTAGCGGTCGGACAGCTCCTCGCGGACCGAGGCGATGTCCTCCTCCGAGTTGGCCGAGGCGATGGCCCGGTACGCCTGGAGGCGAAGCCGCTCCCCCGGGGCGTAGTCATGCGGAACATGGGCGTCGACCGGCAGCTCGATCTTCACCTCAAGCGGGGCCGCCTCTTCCTCCGCGCTGCCGTCGAGCGAGGAACGGTAGTCGGCGACCGCCTCACCGACCATCCGGACATAGAGATCGAAGCCCACGCCCGCGATATGGCCGGACTGCTCGCCACCGAGCAGATTGCCCGCGCCCCGGATCTCCAGGTCCTTCATGGCCACATACATGCCCGCGCCCATCTCGGTGTGCTGGGCGATGGTGGCCAGCCGCTCGTGGGCGGTCTCGGTGAGCGGCTTCTCCGGCGGGTACAGGAAGTACGCGTAGCCCCGCTCGCGGCCCCGGCCCACCCGGCCACGCAGCTGGTGCAGCTGCGAGAGCCCGAAGTTGTCGCCGCGTTCGACGACCAGGGTGTTGGCGTTGGAGATATCGATACCGGACTCCACGATGGTCGTGGAGACCAGCACATCGAACTTCTTCTCCCAGAAGTCCACCACGACCTGTTCCAGGGCCGTTTCCGACATCTGGCCATGGGCGATGGCGATACGGGCCTCCGGCACGATCTGCCGGAGCCGGGCCGCCGCCCGGTCAATGGACTCCACCCGGTTGTGGATATAGAAGACCTGGCCCTCACGCAGCAGTTCCCGGCGGATCGCCGCACCGATCTGCTTCTCCTCATACGGCCCGACGAAGGTCAGCACCGGGTGCCGCTCCTCCGGCGGTGTGGTGATCGTCGACATCTCCCGGATGCCGGTCACCGCCATCTCCAGCGTGCGCGGGATCGGGGTCGCGGACATGGTCAGCACATCGACATTGGCGCGCAGCTTCTTCAGCTGCTCCTTGTGCTCCACCCCGAAACGCTGTTCCTCGTCGACAATGACCAGGCCCAGCTCCTTGAACTTGGTGTCGGAGGAGAAGAGGCGGTGGGTGCCGATGACGACATCGACCGAGCCCTCCCGTAGTCCCTCCAGCACCGCCTTCGCCTCGGTGTCCGTCTGGAACCGGGACAGCGCCTTCACCTTCACCGGGAACTGGCCGTAGCGCTCGGTGAAGGTGCCGTAGTGCTGCTGGACCAGGAGGGTGGTGGGGACGAGGACGGCGACCTGCTTGCCCTCCTGAACCGACTTGAACGCGGCCCGGACGGCGATCTCCGTCTTGCCGTAGCCGACATCACCACAGACCAGCCGGTCCATCGGAACCGACTTCTCCATGTCCTCCTTGACCTCACTGATCGTGGTGAGCTGGTCCGGGGTCTCGGCATACGGGAAGGCGTCCTCCAGCTCCCGCTGCCAGGGGGTGTCCGGGCCGAAGGCATAGCCGGGCGCCGCCATCCGGGCCGAGTACAGCTTGATGAGGTCGGCGGCGATCTCCTTGACCGCCTTCTTGGCCCGCGCCTTGGTCTTCGTCCAGTCGGCGCCGCCGAGCCGGTGCAGGGAGGGGGCCTCCCCGCCGACGTACTTGGTGACCTGCTCCAGCTGGTCGGTGGGCACGAAGAGCCGGTCACCGGGCTGGCCCTTCTTCGCCGGGGCGTACTCGACCAGCAGGTACTCGCGGGTCGCGCCCTGGACCGTGCGCTGCACCATCTCGATATAGCGGCCGACGCCATGCTGCTCATGCACGATGAAGTCGCCCGCCTGCAGCGTCAGCGGGTCGATCGTCTTACGGCGCCGGGCGGGCATCCGGGCGGCGTCCCGGCCCGCGGCCTTCTGGCCGGACAGATCCGTCTCCGTCAGCACGGCGAGCCGCAGGTCCGGGGCGATAAAGCCGTTGTCGATGGAGCCGCAGGCCACATGGACGACGGACGGGCCGATCTCGGTCAGGTCGTCTTCGAGGCGGGCGGCGATCCCCTCCCCGCCCAGCACCTCGGCGGTACGCGCCGCCGGGCCGTGGCCCTCGGTGAGGTAGACACAGCGCCAGCCCTGAGCCAGCCAGCCCTTGGTGTCGGCCAGCGCCCGGGCCGTATCGCCACGGTAGGACTCGGGGGCGCGCATACCCAGCCGGAGGGTGTCATCCCGCTCCCCGTCCGCCTCGCCCGCTCCGTCCAGCCCCGCCTGATCCAGCCCCGCCTCGGCCAGCCCCGCCTCGTTCAGCTCAGTGTCCGCGGCGAAGGGGCTGACCGACCACCACAGCATGCCCAGCTCACGGGCGTGTTCCCGGACATCCGCGATGCCCCACAGAGAGGCAGCATCGACATCGATGGGCGCCTGGCCACCGCCAGCGGTCGCCGCCCAGGAGGCCTGCAGAAACTCCTGGCTGGTCGCCACCAGATCGGCGGCCCGGCTGCGTACCCGCTCCGGGTCACAGACGACGGCCATACTGCCCGCCGGGAGCACATCCAGCAGCAGCTCCATCTCATCGACAAGCACCGGGGCAAGGGACTCCATGCCCTCCACGGCGATCCCCTCGGCGATCTTGCCAAGCAGCTCACCGAGCTCGGGGTGCGCCGCCGCCAGCTCCGCCGCCCGCGCCCGTACCTCGTCGGTCAGCAGCAGCTCACGGCAGGGCGGAGCCCACAGACCGTGCTCGGCCACCTCAAGGGAGCGCTGGTCGGCGACCTTGAAGTAGCGGATCTCCTCAACGTCATCGCCCCAGAACTCCACACGGAGGGGGTGCTCCTCGGTGGGCGGGAAGACATCGAGGATTCCGCCGCGTACGGCGAACTCGCCGCGCTTCTCCACCAGCTCAACCCGCGCGTAGGCGGCGGCCGCCAGCCCGTCCACCAGCTGGCCGAGGTCGGCGGTCTCGCCCTGCTTCAAGGACACCGGCTCCAGCTCACCAAGGCCCTTGACCTGCGGTTGCAGTACGGAGCGTACCGGCGCGACCACCACGCTGACCGGACCGGCGGTGGGGTCGTCCGCGCGCGGGTGCGCCAGCCGCCGCAGCACCGCCAGCCGACGGCCGACGGTGTCGCTGCGCGGTGAGAGCCGCTCATGCGGCAGCGTCTCCCAGGCCGGATACTCCACGATGCCGTCCGGCGGGAGCAGCGACCGCAGGGCGGCGGCCAGATCCTCGGCCTCCCTGCCGGTCGCGGTGACAGCGAGCACCGGCCGCTCGGCGGACCTGGCCAGCGCGGCGACGGTAAACGGCCGCGCGGCCGCCGGGCCGACGAGATCGACATGGTGCCGATTGCCATCGGCGGCGGCTTTGACGGCCTCCTCCAGGGCCGGATCCCGTAGGACAGCGTCAAGCAGACCGGTCAAGCTCATGGAAGGGTTCCGTCCCAGGGTGGCTGGACAACACGAGGGGAGTTTCCAGCGTACGTGGTTCGCAGGCTGCTGCCCGGCCGGACGTTGTCGGCTCTCCCACCGTGGTGGTTTGTTCCCGCCCACCCACCCCTCGCCCAGCTTTATTCTGTCGCGATGGCGTTCAGGACGTTCATCCGGCCTGCCCGGAAGGCGGGCACCAGGGCCGCGATCAGGCCCACGACCGCCGAGCCCAGGAAGACCGTGATGATCGTCGGCCAGGGGATCTCCAGCACCTTGAGCCCCTCCAGCGCCAGCAGCTGCTGGGCCGCCGCGCCCCAGCCCATGCCCAGCCCGAGCCCGAGCAGCGCCCCGAAGAGGGCGATCACCACCGACTCCAGCCGGATCATCCGCCGCAACTGCCGCCGGGACAGACCGATCGCCCGCATCAGACCGATCTCCCGGGTCCGCTCGACGACGGAGAGGGCGAGCGTGTTCACCACGCCCAGGATGGCGACGATGATCGCCAGGGCCAGCAGGCCGTAGACCATGTTGAGCAGCTGACCCATCTGCTCCTCCAGGAGCTTCTTGTAGTCAGCCTGGTCCTGGACCGTGTACCCCGGGTAGGGCTTCAGCTCGGACTTGAGCGCGCTGTAGGCCCGCTGCTCGTTCCCCTCCTGCGCCTGGGCGAACATCATCCAGTTCTGCGGCATCTTGTCCGCGGGGATATAGCGCTCGGCTGTGGCGATGCTGAGGTACATCGCCCCGCTGTCCAGCGTGCTGTCCGAGGAGGTGATCGCGGCGATCCGCAGCTTCGCCGGGGTCGTGCCGTCCGGGAAGACGGCGGTCAGCTCATCGCCCCTCTTCAGCCCGTGCTCCTTCGCGAACTGCTCGTCGACCGACATGGCGTCCTTGCGGTACGCGTCGGCCAGCTCGCCCTCCACCGTCTCGACGCGCAGATCCTGTGCATAGGTCGGGGACGCGGCGATGAGGTCGCGGGTGTCCGACGTGCCGCTGGGAGTGGTCAGCTCGACCTCGACGAGCCCCTTGTACTCGGTGACATGCTCAAGGCCGGGCGCCTTGCGCACCACCTCCGCGATCTGCGGGGTGATCACCTTGCCCTGGTCCCCGGTGATGATGAAGTCCGCGCCGACCGACCTGTCGAGCTCATCGTTGGCCGAGGCCACCAGGGAGGAGCCGACGACCGAGAGGCTGGCGACCAGTGCCAGGCCGATCATCAGGGCCGCGCCGGTGGCACCGGTACGGCGCGGATTGCGCAGCGCGTTGCGCTCGGCGAGCCGCCCCATGGGGCCGAAGACCC
Organism: Streptomyces gobiensis; assembly: GCF_021216675.1. Lineage (NCBI taxonomy): Bacteria > Bacillati > Actinomycetota > Actinomycetes > Kitasatosporales > Streptomycetaceae > Streptomyces > Streptomyces gobiensis. The sequence continues at coordinate 1,960,791 of NZ_CP086120.1, forward strand.
GCAGGACGAGCGCGCCCAGTACCCGGACCACCACGCCCGCCAGGAGCGGGCCGATCAGGATGAAGCCGATCAGAGTGAGCACTACGCCGACGCCCAGATACAGCGCACCGGGGCCCGGCTCGTCCGCGCCCGCCGCGCCCAGCAGCGCGGCCGCGCCCGCCAGGGTGAGGAGGGTGCCGATGGCGGCCCGGACCTTACCGGACTTGTCGTCGCTGGGAACGCCCGCGTCGCGCAGCGCGGCCATGGGAGAGACCTTGCCCGCCCGGCGGGCCGGGAGGTAGGCGGCGACCACGGTGACCAGGACACCGAGGACGAGGCCGATGACGGGGGTGGTCCAGACGATGGTCAGATCGCTGGTGCTGAGGTTCATCCCCATCATGCCCATCAGCTTCATCAGGCCGATGGCGATACCGACCCCGGCGCCGACGCCGAGGACCGAGCCGAGGATGCCCAGGAGCAGGGCTTCGATGAGCACGGACCGGTTGATCTGCCTGCGGCTGGAGCCAATGGCGCGCAGCAGACCGATCTCGCGGGTGCGCTGGGCGACCAGCATCAAGAACGTATTGATGATCAGGAAGATGCCGACCAGGAGGGCGATACCGGCGAAGCCGAGCAGCGCGTACTTCATGACGTCGAGGAAGGCGCCGATGTCATCTTTGTTCTCGGCGGCGAACTCCTCCTGGGTCTGCACCTTGTAGCCGTCGCCGATGGCGGCGGTGACGTTCTTCTTGAGCAGTTCGTCGGTGACGCCCTCGGCGGCGATGACGGAGACCTGGGTGAACTCATCGGTGGAGCCGAGCAGTTTCTCCTGGGCGGTCTTGTCGTCGTAGTAGAGGACGGCGGCGCCCGGGTTGGTCACCTGGAAGGCGGCGAGGCCGGAGATGGTGGCGGTGAAGTCACCGGTGACGGCGATGGTGCGCAGTTCGTCACCGAGGCTGAGGCCGTGCTTCTTGGCCGTATCGGCGTCGACCATCACCTCGGTGGGACCGCGCGGCGGGTGTCCGGAGGTCACGTCCATCGTCTTGACATCGAGGTCGGTCCAGTTGGACGCGATGGTCGGAGCACCGCTGGTGGGGCCGATGTTGTTGTTGTCCCGGTCGACCACGGTCACGGCCATGCTGGCGGTGGTGCCGAGGGCCTTCTCCACGCCCTCGGCCCGCTCCACCCGCTGCACGAGCGAGGCCGGTACGGTCGTGGGCTTGCCGGTGGCGGGGCGTTCGTCGCCGTTCCCGGCCTTCTTATGGGAGACGGTGACGTTCGCCGAGGTCTCGGCGAAGAGCTTGTCGAAGGTCGTGTTCATGGTGTCGGTGAACACCAGCGTCCCGCAGACAAAGGCCACCGACAGCACCACTGCGAGGCCGGAGAGAATCATCCGGCCCTTGTGCGCGAAGAAGTTGCGCAGTGAGGTCTTGAGAACCGTCATGACACCCGCCCGAAGGTGTCGGATGCTTCGGCGGTGTGGGGGTCGTCCCCCGCAAGGTGCAGCATGCGGTCCAGGACCATCTCGGCGGTTGGGCGGCGCATCTCATCGACGATGCGGCCATCGGCGAGGTAGAGCACCCGGTCGGCATAGGAGGCCGCCATCGGGTCATGGGTGACCATGACCATCGTCTGACCGAGCTCATCGACGGAACGGCGCAGAAAGCCCAGCACCTCGGCGCCCGCCCGGGAGTCCAGGTTTCCGGTGGGCTCATCGCCGAAGATGATCTCGGGGCGGGCGGCGAGCGCCCGCGCGACGGCGACCCGCTGCTGCTGGCCGCCGGACAGCTCGCTCGGGCGGTGCTTCAGCCGCTCGCGCATCCCGACGGTCTCGATGACCCGGTCCATCCACTCCCGGTCCGGCTTACGGCCCGCGATGTCCATGGGCAGGGTGATGTTCTCCAGCGCGTTGAGCGTGGGGAGGAGGTTGTAGGCCTGGAAAATAAAGCCGATGTGGTCCCGGCGCAGCCGGGTCAGCTTCTTGTCCTTGAGCCCGGAGATCTCGGTGTCACCGACCCAGATCTGGCCGGAGGTCACCGAGTCCAGCCCGGCCAGACAGTGCATCAGCGTGGACTTTCCGGAACCCGATGGGCCCATGATCGCGGTGAAGGCGCCCCGGGCGATCTCCACATCGACCCGGTCGAGCGCGAGGACCTCGGTCTCGCCGGAGCCGTAGGCCTTCACGACCTGCCGTGCTCGCGCCGCGACGGCCGTGCTTCCCCCACTGCCCCCGGTCCTTGGATTCGCTACAGCCGTAGTCACGGTATATCTCCCATATCGGTTTGCTCTGGCGCTGGCGCGGCGTCTGAACTCAGCCTGCTGGGCGGAGAGTGAGCACCGCGATGGTGCGCATGGGCGTATCCGACCGGGGGCCAGCCCCACCCTCCCGCTCCGGCACGCCCGATCAGCCACGGCCCACGGTAGGGAGAGCGGCCCGTCACCTCGTCCTGCGACAGGACGAATCAGAGCCGGGCAAAACCCTGTACCGCCCCCTAGGGGTTGACACTTCGTAACCCTTACCCGAAGTAATAAATCGCAGTTCAGCGGCGATCCTGTGAAGATCCTTCCACCGCTTACTACTTGTGAGTAACGTGCGCTCTTCCCCCGCGAGTTCCAGGCCATACCCCACCAGAAGAGCCGCCTCATGTCATTTGACGCAGGACGCCCCCATCAGTACACCCACCGGCACGCCCGGCAGCACAGCCACCAGCACATCCCGCCACCCCCGCCCCACCCACCCCGAACGCATTTCGGCAACACAGCTTTCGACGACGCAGCCTTCGACGACCCCGCTGTCCACAACACCGCTGTCCACAACACGGTGTCCAGCAACACCGCGTTCGACAACACAGCCGAACTGCGCCGACTGCGCTCCGCCTACCGGCTGCTGCGCCGCAGCATGACGCTGGCCGCGCTCGGCTACTTCGTCCTCTTTCTCCTGCTGTCCGCGTTCGCTCCGGGCCTCATGGACACCAGCCTCTTCGCCGGACTCAATATCGGCCTGCTCATGGGGCTGCTCCAGCTACCCGTCGCCTTTGCCGCGGCCATCGCCTATGAACGCCTCGCCCGGCGCAATGTCGACCCACTCGCCCGCCGGGTCCAGCACGCCCAGGGAGGCGGCCAGTGAACAACTTCGACGCCTCCGCACAGACCCTGTCCCTGGCCATCTTCTGCGCCGTCGTCAGCATCACCCTGCTGCTGTGCATCATGACCAGCGCCGAAGCCGATGACCTCGGCGAGTTCTACACCGGCTACCGCAGCCTGTCCCCCACCCGCAATGGGCTCGCCATCGCCGGTGACTACATCTCCGCCGCCACCGTCCTCAACACCATCGGCATCATCGCCCTCACCGGCTACGACGGCCTCATCCTCGCACTCAGCACCGCGCTGTCGCTGCTCCTGCTGATGTTCCTGCTCGCCGAACCTCTGCGTAACGCGGGCAAGTTCACCATGGGCGACGCTCTCACCCGACGCTCCCCCAGCCGTTCGGTACGCATCACCACCAGCGCCGTCACCCTGCTCGCCCTCGTACCGATGATGGTGGTCCAACTCGCCGGAGCGGGCTACCTCATCACTCTGATACTGGGCTTCTCCGGCGAGGGCGTACGCACCGGATGCATCATCGTGCTCGGCCTGCTGATGATCGCCTACGCCACCATCGGCGGCATGAAGGGCACTGCCCTCATCCAGATCATCAAGATCGTCGTACTGACCGGCGCCGCCACAGCCGTCGCCATCCTCGTCATGGACCGCTTCAGCTGGAGCCCCGGCGAGCTGCTCAGCCAGGCCCAGCAAGGCAGCGGCGCCGGACCGGCCTTCCTCAGCTCGGGCCTGCAGTTCGGCACCGACCTCACCGGCCGCCTCGACACCATCAGCGGCATGCTCACCGTGGTCATCGGTGCCGCCGTCCTCCCCCATGTCACCATGCGCATGTACACCGCGCACAGCGCGCCCGCCATACGGCGCGCCATGTCCTGGGCGGTCGGCGTTGTCATCTATGTCGTCCTGCTCATCGCCGTCATCGGCGTCGGCGCCACCGCGCTCATCGGCGCCCGCGACATCGCCGCCGCGAGCCCCCAGGGCAGCAACGCCATCCTGCATATCGGCCAAGCCGTCGTCGAGGGCTCCGGAACCCTCTCCACCCTGGTCTTCACCGCCATCGCCACCGCGGTCTTCCTCACCCTCCTGTCCTCCGTAGCCGGTATGACCCTGGCCTGCGCCTCCTCAATCGCGCACGACCTGGCCGCCCATGGAGTACACCGCGGCGGGCTCTCCGCCGCCCGTGAGATGACCACCGCCCGGCTGGCCGGGCTCGGCGTCGGACTGGCCGCTATCGGCCTCGCGATCCTCGTCCAGGACTGGACGCTCCAGGCGCTGATCACCCTGTCGTTCTGCATCGGCGCCTCCGCCATCACCCCCGCACTGGTCTACAGCCTCTTCTGGCGCCGCTACACCCGCACCGGGCTCCTCGCCACTCTGATCGGCGGCAGCCTCTGTGTCCTGGTGCTCCTGACCTTCTCCAGCGTCGTCTCCGGCGGTCCGCACGCCCTGATCACCAGCCGGGACTTCAGCTGGTTCCCCCTGCACACCACCGGCCTGATCTCCATCCCGGCGGGCTTCCTGCTCGGCTGGCTGGGCACGGTATTCAGCGACCGCCGCACCCAACAGCGGGAGCAGCAGCGGTACGAGGCCGTAGAACCCCGGATTCTGGCCGGTACGGACGCCCCTGGCTAGGAGCTGGCTGGGAGCTGGCTAAGAGCTGGCTGGGAGCCCTCCCGCGGAGGGAGCTACCCGGAAATGACGACGGGTCCTGACCGAAAGGTCAGGACCCGCACATAAGCTCTGCTCCGCTGCCAGGACTCGAACCCGGACTTACTGGACCAAAACCAGCAGTGCTGCCTATTACACCACAGCGGATAGCAATAGGTACCAATTCGAACACCTCGCTGGGTTGCCGAACTGGCCCCCACCACTATGCCGTACGACCACCCCTCAACGCGACGGTAAAGATCGGCGCCGCCCGGCACACGGACGTCGCCGCGGGGAAAGGCGCAGGTCGTGCGCAGGTCGTGCGCCCCCCGTACGCCCCCGGGAAAACGGCTGGCGGCCGGTCGTAGTCTGGTCGGTATGACCGAGACGGGGGAAGACGTCCGCGCCGGGGAACGGGCGCGGCGGCCGGGGCCGCTGTGGTGGGCGCGGCCGCGGAGTGCGGTGCTTGATATCTCACTCGCGGTGATATCCACGGTGGAGTGTGTCCTGCAGGGCATCGTCTTCGCGGGTGAGGCCGGGATTCCGGTGGGGCTGGGCGTGCTGCTCGGGGTGATCGCCGGGGCGACGCTGGTGTTGCGGCGGCGGTGGCCCATCGCTGTGGTGCTGATGTCCATCGCGGTCATCCCCGCCGATATGGGGCACCTCCTGGGCATTGTCGCGCTCTATACACTGGCCGCCTCCGAGGTGCCGCGCCGGATCATCGGGCTGCTGGCCGGAATGCAGGCACTGGGCGTCTTCATCATCGCCCTCGTCCAGATGCGGGAGAGCAGCGGACAGGAAGACCTCACCGGGCCGGGCTGGTTCCTGGCGCTGGTCGCCACGCTGCTGGCGCTGGTGGTGACCGTGCCGCCGGTGCTGCTCGGTCTGTACGCCGGCGCCCGGCGGCGGCTCGTATACGCGTTGCGGGAGCGGGCGGACGGCCTGGAGCGGGAGTTGTCGCTGCTGGCGGACCGGGCCGAGGAGCGGGCCGAGTGGGCGCGTAATGAGGAGCGGACCCGGATCGCGCGGGAGATGCACGATGTGGTCGCGCACCGGGTGAGCCTGATGGTGGTGCACGCGGCGGCGTTGCAGGCGGTGGCGCTGAAGGATCCGGAAAAGGCGGCGAAGAACGCGGCGCTGGTCGGGGATATGGGGCGGCAGGCGCTCACGGAGTTGCGGACGATGCTGGGTGTGCTGCGGGCGCACGAGGTGCCGCAGGAGGAGAGGCCGTTGGCGAGGGTGGCTCAGTTCGCGGCGGCCGCGGTGGAGCGGGAGGCCGGTGACGCCGGAGCACGGCTGGGGGAACTGGATCAGCTGATCGGTCAGTCACGGGCGGCCGGGATGGCGGTGGAGCTGTCCGTGGAGGGGGAGTCGCGTCCCTATCCGGTGGCGGTGGAGCAGACCGCTTACCGGGTGGTGCAGGAGGCGCTGACCAATGTGCACAAGCACGCGGCCGGGGCGAAGACGCAGGTGCGGCTGGCGCATCGGCCATCGGAGGTCGCGGTGCTGATTGAGAACGCGGCTCCGGCGGCCGGGGTGGCGGACGCCGGGCTGCCCAGCGGTGGCAATGGTCTGGTGGGGATGAAGGAGCGGGTCACCGCGCTGGGTGGGGGCTTTGTGTCCGGGCCGACGACGGCCGGGGGTTTCCGGGTGTCGGCGGTCATCCCTGACCGTAAGTGAGCCGCACTGGCTTGGCGCCGGTGACGAGGGTGGTCAGGGCGGCGTCGATATGCGGGCCGAGATACCAGTCACCGCTGTGGTCCAGGCTGTAGACGCGGCCTTCCATGTCGATGGCGAGCAGCGCTGAGCCGTCGTCTTCCTCGCTCACTTCTCCGCCCGGTTCCCCGCGCAACTCCCCGTGCAACTCCCCGCGCAACTCCTCGCCCAGTGGGGCGATCTCCGTATCCAGCGCGCGGCCGAGGTCGGAGAGGGTACGGGCCCAGTGGAGGCCGCGTTCGGGGTCGATACGCAGTGGGGTGGGGGCGATATGGCGTCCTGGCCCGGTGCCGGCGATGCGCAGCCCGCCGAATTCGGCCCAGGCTTCGACGGCGGCCGGAAAGACCATGTGCCGGTGGCCGGCGGGTGAGAGGTGGGCGCGCAGGGTGTCGGCCCAGACCTCGGCCTGGCGTATGTCCCAGCGGCCGGGCTGCCAGCCGGCGGCGCGCAGGGCGGCATCGACGGCGGCCGGGAACCGGCTGTTCATGGCGGGGGTCATCGGGTGCTGGCGGCGTCGACGGCGCGGACGCCGAAGTGGGCGAGAAGCGCGGTGCAGGAGCGGCAGGGCGGGGCGTAGGTGCCGTGCTGCGGATCGCCGTGTTCGCGGATGCGGCGGGTGGTGAGTTTGGCCTGCCTGAGGGCTCGGCGTGCGTCGCCGCCGGTGAAGGGCTTACGGCTGGAGCGCTTGGAGCGGGAGGCCTCGGCGGAGGTGAGGTAGCGGGAGAGGAGAACGGCTTCGGGACAGCGTCCGGTGTGCCGTTCGCGGCGGTCGGTGGTGAGGGTGTCGAGGAAGTCCTGGACGAGTGGGTGAAGGGTGGGTGGCCGTTCGGCTTTGCTGGCGGTGCAGGTGAGTGTGGTGCCGCGGACGGAGAGCGCGGCGGCGACGGTGGGCATGATGCCGTCGCGGCGGTGGCGCAGGACGGGCGCCGTGCCGATGGCCGACTGGCCGTGGGTCCCCCAGCCGATGCGGGGGTCTCCCGTATACGAAGCTGTGTGCATAGTGCCGCCTTTCTCCCCGTCCATCCCCCCTGTGCGAGATCGACTCTGCCAAACACCGGGGGTGTTGCGGAAGTCTGGACCTGTGCTGAACATGTCCCAACCTCGTGACAGGACCAGGTACGGTCCGGGGCTCGCGAGACCGCATGGCGAGACCACATAGGCTGTGCCTCGACAGCCAGACGCAGCAGGGGGCACCGCCATGACGACAGGTCGGCTCGGGCAGCAGGCCGCGCCACCGAACACGGCCTACGCCGGGCAGGTCGTGCAGTTCCCGGATCCGGTCCGGGCAGCTCGCCACCCGAAGGGGGTACGGGTGGATGAGAACGGCTTTCCGGATTTCTCAGCCTACGCCCGTGCCGCCGCTGAGGTCGCCGAGCCGCCGGAGGGCTTCGGCGTGGACGAACTGCGGCTGACGGATTACGTATCGGCGAACGCCGCGCTGCACGCCGCTGGTCATGAGCTGTGGGCGGATCTCGCCCCGGTGGCGACCCCGCACGGCTGGACATGGCATCACGTGGCCCACAGCCGTCGGATGGAGCTGGTCCCGGTCGAGGTGAAGGCGCTGCTGCGGCACCATGGCGGGCTGGCGACGGCTGCCGTGGACCACGGCAAGCGGGGCACACGTCCCTTGCAGGAGACCCGGCCTGTGCACTTTGAGGTGCCCCATGGTGTCGCGGTCGCTGAGGAGCAAGTGCAGCAGGTCGAGGAGTCCTTGGGCTATCGGCTGCCTGGTGCGTACCGTTCGTTCCTCAAGGCGGCGGGCGGCTGTGCCCCGGTCGGGGTGGCGCTGGACGCCGAGCTCGGTCTCCTGATCGACCAGCCGTTCCTCACGGTGCGGGATGAGGCGGCGGTCAATGACCTCCTCTATGTCAATAAGTGCCTTCGGGACCATCTGACCAAGGATTATCTGGGCGTTGGCTTCGTCCATGGCGGACTGGTCGCGGTGAAGGTGAGGGGTGAGGGCACCGGATCCGTATGGTTCTGTGCGTATGACGACGCCCGGGACCGGGATGGGCTGGGGGTGCAGGAACGGGTGACGGAGCTGCTGCTGCCCTGTGGCGCCGATTTCGATGACTTTCTGCTGCGGCTCGCGGGAAATCCGCCCGAGTTGGAGACCGTGGCCAATCTGATGGTGGATGGCGGCTTCGCGCGCGCTGTCCCGGTGGAGAGGTGAGCGCGGTGGTGACATTCGCGCAGGCGCAGGAGCGGGCGGAGCGCTGGATCAACGGCGGTGTGCCGGGCCACCAGCACCGTGAGGTGCGGGTGCGTGAGTTCGATCTGGGCTTTGTGGCCTGGGCGGAGGACCGGGGAACCGTGCCCGCCTCGGACGGCGGAAACGCGCGGCTGCTGATCGCGCGGGACAGCGGTGATTCGACGCTGTGGCCGGGACTGCCGGTGGGCGAGGTCATCCGGCGGTACGAGGAGCAGTACGGCCCGGCCGCGGGCGGTGAGCCCGCCGCGGCCGTGCCACCGCAGCGGGTGGATCTGGAAGCGACGTCCTTCCTGCTGACGCCGCCGGAGTGGTTGCAGGAGGCGGCGGACCGGATGGGCGTACCGGGCCGCCGTGAGTCCGCGAGCGCGTGGGCCGATACCTCGAGCTCCGGGTCCGGTGAGTCGCTGGCACCGCCCGCGACGGTGTTCGCACCGCCGATCAGCGGGAGCGATGACGACGACACTCCGCCACCGCCCAGCGCCGGTTCGGAGGCGAAGACGGCGCTGCTGCCGGAGGGCAGCGCACTGCCGAAGACACAGGTGGCCCCGGCGCTGGAGGAACCGCAGCCGCCCCAGCAGACGCCCCGGCCGCCGGGCGGTGGGATGCATCACGCGGCGACGATGCTCGCCGACCCCGGCAGCGGTGGCCTGCCGCCCGTACCCCCGCCACCCGCGCCCGGCCCGCCCGGTCAGCCGGGTCAGCCCGGCGCGGCTGATATCGCGGACGCCGATACGAGCCGTGCGCCGCGTGGTGGGGTGCCGCCGCGCCCGTCGGCACCGTCGGCACCCCAGCAGGCTGCCCGTCCTTCGCGGGGCAGCGGTCCGTCGGTGCCCCCGCCCCCCGGTGCGCCGGGCACACCCGGGGCCCGGCCGAAGCCCGCGACCTCGGGGCCCGGTGCGCCCGGCAGCCCGGGGGCGGGCTATGTGCCGACGCAGCTGGTGTCGGCGGAGGAGGTGGCGGCGCAGGGCCAGAGTGACGCCCCGCCCTCGCCGCCCAGCGGTTCCGACGCGTCCTCCGGGGGCGGGGTGCATCACGCGGCGACGATGCTCGCCGACCCGGGCAGTGCTGGCCAGCCGCCCGTACCGCCGCCGTCCGCGCCCGGTCAGCCGGGTCAGCCGGGTCAGTCCGGCGGGCCGGGTACGCCGTCCCCGCCCGGTCCGCCCGGTCCGCCCAGCCAGCCCAGCGCTCCCGGCGGCGGCGTACACCAGGCGGCGACGATGCTGGCGAGCCCGGGCGGCCCGTCGGCTCCGCCGCCGCCGAACGCCCCGCAGCCCCCGGCGATGACGCTGGGCGCTGCTGGGGCCGGCTATCCGCAGCAGCCGCCCACCGGACAGCCGACCGTCGGCCCCGGCTATATGGCGGTGCTGCGTTACCGTGCGCCCGACGGTTCCGAGCAGCAGCTCATCCGCCGTTCCGCGCCCGGCGCGCCGCATCCGGAGTGGCAGATCCTGCATGAGCTGCGTGGCCTGAATGTCCCGCCACAGCAGGTGCTGGAGCTGCATACCGAGCTGGAGTCCTGTGACCTGCCCGGCGGTTACTGCGCCCGGATGATCCGGGAGACCTGGCCGCAGGTGCGGATCACCAACACCGCCGCGTACGGGCGCGAACACGCCTCCCGTCAGCAGGGTGTGCGCCATCTCGTGGAGCACCAGGGCGAGTTGCACCAGGTCGCCGATGGCCCGGCCCGCCCGGCGCCGGTGCGCGTCCCGCTGCAGCAGGTGCCGCCCGCGCCGCCGATTCCACCGGACGGCATCGGGCAGGAGCTGGCGCAGGCCTTCGGGCCGCAGGGCATCTTCCGCTTCGATCAGCGGGCGGTCTCCCGGCAGGGAGTGCCGGACATCGTCGCGCACACCCTGGTGTGGGCCGGTCTGCCGGTGGACTTCGGACCGTTCTTCTGGGCCCAGGCCCAGCCGGACCGTCCGGTGCCGACGCTGGCCGAGCTGGCGCAGGAGCGCGGTGTGCAGCCCGCCTCGGACGCGGGCTCGTATCTCGTCATGGGCAGCGACTTCGGGCGTCAGCTCTGTGTCCAGTACGGCACGGCGCATATCGTCGCGGTGCCGTTGGAGGCAGGGCCCGGTGGTCAGCCGGTGCCACCGCAGTTCGTCAACACCGGGCTGCCGGAGTTCGCCCGCTGTCTGGCGCTGCTTGGGCGGATGTGGCGGCTGCGGTACGGGCTGACGCCGGAGCAGGCGGGGCACTGGACGGTCGACTTCCAGAACCAGCTGTCGGCGCTGGATCCGGCGGCGCTGTCCGGCCCGGAAAACTGGTGGTCCGTCCTCCTTGAACAGATGTGGGACGGCTTGCTGTAACCCTCGCAGACCCGCTGTAACCCTCGGCCGCCACTCGCAAGGGTGATGAGCGAGCGGGCGCATCCGCTCAATGAGGCAGGTGAGCGGGCGAAACGCCCAGCTTGCGGGCCCGGGGGCATACGTCTGGGCAGTAGCCTGCTAACCATGTCTTCGACGGAGTCACCGCGCGGCTTCACGGTCGTACGAGGCCGCGGCTACCGGCCCCAGCAGGTCGACCGCCGGGTGACCGCGCTGAACCAGGAACGCGATGAGGCCTGGGAACGCGCCGCCCGGCTGACCGTGCTCGCCAGAGAGCTGTCCGAGGAGGCGGAACGCCTCCGTGGTGTGGTGGCCGCGCTGGCGCCGCAGACCTACGAATCACTGGGGTCCCGCGCCCAGTTCATCCTCGCCGAGGTGGAAGAGGAGGCTGCCGATCTCCGCAAGGCCGCCGAGGCCGAGGCGATGGAGCTGCGGGAGAGCGCCGAGCTGGAGGGCCGCACCGTGCGTGAGGCGGCCCGCGAGAAGGCAGCGCGGGTACGGGCCAACGGTGAGGCCGCGGCCGTACGCATTCTGGACGCCGCCCAGTCGCAGGCCGACGAGATCCGGGTGGCGGCCCGGAGCTACGCCGAGCAGACCTGCGGTGAGGCACGGACGGCGCTGGATGAGATGACTCGGCGCTGTGCGTCCCTGCTGACCGAGCAGGAGGAGAAGCACGCGGCCGCCCTGGACGCCCTCGGCCGGGAGCTGGCCGGGCATGAGGCCGCGATGTCCGGGCGGATCGCCGAGCTGGAGGGGCACGGCTCGGCGGTGCTGGGTGAGGCGAAGCGGGCGTACGCGGAGGCCGAGGAGTCCGCCCGGCACGGCCAGGAGGACGCGGAGGCGCAGGCCGCGGAGATCATCGCGCAGGCCCGGGTACGTGAGGAACGTATCGAGCGGGAAACGGAGCGGGTGCTGCGTGAGCACGCGGAGCGGCAGGAGGAGCTGCGGCAGCATATGTCGCATGTGCGCGCCAGCCTGGCCGCGCTGACCGGCAGGGACCCCACCGAAGGAGGGACGGGCTCGGTACCCGGGCCGGGGGCGCCAGCGGAATAGGGGCATCAGGCCGGTATCCTGCGGGTGACATCCACCCGAAGCCGAAGGGCACACCCGTGAGCGCCAACCGCCCGGCAGCCGTCGTCGTTCTCGCAGCGGGTGAGGGCACCCGTATGAAGTCGGCGACCCCCAAGGTTCTGCACGACATCTGCGGGCGGTCGCTCGTCGCTCATGTTGTCGTGGCCGCCCAGGAACTGGATCCCGAGCATCTCGTGGTCGTCGTCGGCCACGCTCGTGAGCGGGTCTGCGAACATCTCGGCGGCCTCGATCCCGATATCCGCGCCGCTGTGCAGCATGAGCAGAACGGCACCGGCCATGCGGTCCGGATGGGTCTGGAGGCACTGTCCGCCGACGGCGTGACGCTGGACGGCACGGTGATCGTCACCTGTGGTGACACCCCGCTGCTGACCGGCTCGACGCTGCGGACGCTGGCCGACACCCACACCGCCGAGGGGAACGCGGTGACGGTGCTCACCGCCGAGGTGCCGGACTCCACCGGCTACGGCCGGATCGTACGGGGCGCGGACGGTTCGGTGACCGAGATCGTTGAGCACAAGGACGCCACCGAGGCGCAGCGCGCTGTCCGCGAGATCAACTCCGGGGTGTTCGCCTTTGACGCCGCGCTGCTCAGCGACGCGCTGGGCAAGGTCCGTACGGACAACACCCAGGGTGAGGAGTACCTGACGGATGTCCTCGGCATTCTGCGGGAGGCCGGGCACCGGGTGGGTGCGGCGGTCGCCGCGGACCACCGGGAGATTCTGGGCATCAACAACCGGGTCCAGCTGGCCGAGGCACGCAGGCTGCTCAATGAGCGGCTGCTGGAGGGCATGATGCTCTCCGGGGTCACGATCATCGATCCGGCCACCACCTGGGTGGACGCCACGGTGACCGCGGAGCCGGACTCCCTGGTGCACCCCGGCTCCCAGTTGCTGGGTGCCACGCATCTGTCCGCGCACGCGGAGGTCGGGCCGAACTCCCGGCTGGCCGATACGGAGGTCGGCGAGGGCGCGGTGGTCAGCAATACGGTCGCCGATGGCGCCCGGATCGGCGCGGGGGCGTGTGTGGGCCCGTACGCCTATCTGCGGCCCGGTACGGATCTTGGTCCGAAATCCAAGGCGGGCACCTATGTCGAGATGAAGAACGCCCAGATCGGCGAGGGCACCAAGGTGCCCCATCTGTCGTATGTCGGGGACGCGACGATCGGTGAGTACACCAACATCGGCGCGTCCAGTGTCTTCGTCAACTACGACGGTGAGACCAAGCACCACACCACGATCGGCTCCCACTGCAAGACCGGCTCGGACAACATGTTTGTGGCTCCGGTCACGATCGGGGATGGCGCCTACACCGCCGCCGGGTCCGTGATCACCAAGGATGTGCCGCCCGGCTCGCTCGCTGTCGCCCGAGGCCAGCAGCGCAATATCGAGGGCTGGGTGGCCCGTAAGCGGCCCGGGAGTGCCGCCGCGCAGGCGGCACAGGCCGCTGGTCGGCGAGAGGACAGCGGTAAGTGACCGGGAACGGCCGGAAACAGGACGCCCCGGACAGGGCGTACCGTGATAAGCGCACAGCCAGTGGAACTCAAGGAGACGGTGCAGTGACCGGGATCAAGACGACCAGTGAGAAGAAGCTGATGCTCTTCTCCGGCCGCGCTCACCCCAGGCTGGCAGAGGAGGTCGCCAGTGAGCTGGGCGTGGACCTGGTCCCGACCAAGGCGATCGACTTCGCCAACGGCGAGATCTATGTCCGCTACCAGGAGTCGGTGCGTGGCGGTGACTGCTTTCTGATCCAGAGCCACACCGCTCCGATCAATAAGTGGATCATGGAACAGCTGATCATGATTGATGCGCTGAAGCGGGCCTCCGCGCGCAGCATCTCCGTGGTCATCCCGTTCTACGGCTACGCCCGCCAGGACAAGAAGCACCGTGGCCGGGAGCCGATCTCGGCCCGGCTGATGGCGGACCTGCTGAAGGCCGCGGGCGCGGACCGCATCCTGAGCGTGGACCTCCACGCCGACCAGGTACAGGGTTACTTTGACGGCCCCGTCGACCATCTCTTCGCGCTGCCGGTGCTGACCAGGTACATCGCGCAGCGGGTGGACCGGGACAAGCTCACCGTGGTCTCCCCGGACGCGGGCCGCGTGCGGGTCGCCGACCGCTGGGCCGACCGGCTGGGCGCGCCCCTGGCGATCGTGCACAAGCGGCGCGACCCGGATGTGGCGCACCAGGTGACGGTCCACGAGGTCGTCGGTGATGTCGAGGGCCGGGTCTGTGTCCTGGTCGACGACATGGTCGACACCGGTGGCACGATCTGCGCGGCGGCGGACGCGCTCATCGCGAACGGCGCCGCGGACGTCATCGTCACGGCCACGCACGGCATTCTCTCCCACCCGGCGCCGGACAGGCTGAAGAACTCCAAGGTGAGCGAGTTCGTCTTCACGAACACGCTGCCCACCCCGGAGGAGATAGAGATCGACAAGGTCACGGTGCTGTCGATGGCCCCGACGATTGCCCGTGCGGTGCGGGAGGTCTTTGAGGACGGCTCCGTGACCAGCCTCTTCGAGGAGCAGGGCTGAGCGGTACGTCTGCGGGGGCGCCGTGGGTGGTGTTCCCCGTATCCCTCCCCTTCCCGTAACCGGGGCTTGCGCCCCGGGGCCCCGGGGGGTTGCCGGTGCGGGCCGGTGGGCGGTGTTGTGCCCACCCGTTCCGCCCTGCGGAACGACTGCCCACAACACAGGGGGTGGGGGGAATACCCCGCGTGATCGATTTCGGTGTGGCCTTCCGGCCGAGTAGACTCACAGGGTTGCTCGGCGAGGGAGGCCGCACTGATGTGTGCGGCTCATCCGTTATCGACGCGCTCTTCGTAGCAGGCCTGTCGTAGGCCGGGTGACGGCCACCAGATCGTCTGAAATACGAGGAGCGAGTCATGGCTGACGTCAAGATCTCCGCCAAGGTCCGCCAGGAGTTCGGCAAGGGTGCCGCCCGCCGACTGCGCCGCGAAGAGAAGATCCCCGCGGTCATCTACGGCCACGGTGCCGACCCCGTCCATGTCGAGCTGCCCAGCTACGACATGATGATGGCGCTCAAGAACTCGAACGTCCTGATCAACCTGGATGTCGAGGGCAAGAAGGAACTGGTCATCCCCAAGGCTGTGCAGCGCGAGGCCATCCGTGGCTTCCTGGTCCACGTCGACCTGCTCACCGTCAAGAAGGGTGAGAAGGTCACCGTTGAGATCCCGGTCCACACCGAGGGCGACCTGGGTCCGGGCCAGAACCTGCTGGAGCACGTCCTGAACGCGCTGCCGGTCGAGGCCGAGGCCACCCACATCCCGGAGTCCGTCTCCGTGTCCGTCGAGGGTCTGGTCGCCGGTGACCAGGTCCTGGCCAAGGACATCGCACTGCCGAAGGGCACCACCCTCACCGTCGACGAGGACACCGTCGTCCTCCAGGTCCTGGGCGCGCAGGCCGAGGAGCCGACCGCGGAGGCCGCGGCCGAG
This sequence comes from Streptomyces gobiensis, assembly GCF_021216675.1. Taxonomy (NCBI): domain Bacteria; kingdom Bacillati; phylum Actinomycetota; class Actinomycetes; order Kitasatosporales; family Streptomycetaceae; genus Streptomyces; species Streptomyces gobiensis. Next base: position 1,976,319 of record NZ_CP086120.1, read on the forward strand.
GGCGAGGCCGCCGAGGGTGCGGCGGAGTAATTCCCCGCTCCCCGGATAACATTTGTTCAACCGCCGCCCGGCGCCGCAGCGCGGGGCGGCGGTTGAACTGTTGAGGAGAGGTGTAGGTGACGGATACAGCGAGCCCCTGGCTCATCGCGGGCCTCGGCAACCCCGGGCGGGAGTACGCGGCGAACCGCCACAATGTGGGGTTCATGGTCGCCGATCTCCTGGCTGAGCGGATGGGCGCCACATTCAAGGCACACAAGGCCAGCGCCGCCCGCGCCCAGGTCATCGAGGGCCGTATCGGCGCGCCCGGACCGGACAGCCGCCGGGTCGTCATCGCCAAGCCGATGTCCTTTATGAACCTCTCCGGCGGCCCCGTCACCGCGCTGCGGGACTTCTACAAGGTTCCGGTCGACCACATCGTTGTGATCCACGATGAGCTGGACATCGACTACGGCATGCTCCGCCTCAAGAAGGGCGGCGGTGACAACGGCCACAACGGTCTGAAGTCCATCACCAAGTCGCTGGGCTCCGACTACTACCGCGTCCGCTTTGGCGTGGGCCGCCCTCCGGGCCGTATGCCGGTGGCCGACTATGTACTCAAGGACTTCTCCGCCGCCGAGCGCAAAGAGCTCGACTACTTCGTCGACCGTGCCGCGGACGCCGTGGAAACGCTCATCGTGGACGGCCTGGAGCGCGCACAGGGCACGTACAACTCATAACCCGTACAACTCCCGTAGGGGGACATCCGTCCATCGCGGGTTGACCGACGCCCGAGTCATGGCCAAGTATCACGGCCATGCCCACCAGCACCAAGAAGCGCAGCCGTATCCGTCGCGCGGGTGAGAGTGCCTACGGGATTCTGCTGCTCGCCAAGAACGCTCTGATGGCCGTGGTGGCGCTGCTGCTGTTGGTGGCCGGGACATGGACCTCCTGGGACAGCGCACGGCACGCGATGTTCACCGATGGACGTGAACTCGGCACGATGACCGTGAAAGCCTGTGGCGCGGACCGCTGTACGGGGCCCTTCGTCCCGAATGACGGCCAGGGCAGCGTGCGGGCCAAGGTGAGCATGAAGAAGCCGGTGGCACAACAGACCGGCGAACGGCTCCCGGTGGCCGTCCGGCCGGGCACGGACGATGTCGTACGGACCGGAGTGCCCGGGATCCTCTACGCCTGGGTGCCGCTGGGGGGCGCGATGCTGCTGGCCGCCCTGGTACTGGCGGGCGGACTGCGGATGCGCCGTACGGGTTGGGTGCTGGGGCTGCTGGGCGCGGGGCTGATGGGAGCGGCGTTCATCACACTGTGAACGACTTCGCTGGATCGTTACACTCCGCATTTACGACAACCGGCCAGTAACCGGGCGGATGCGACGCATCGCGCTTGACCGGACCTGCACCTGCGCAAGAAGCTTTCCCAGCCTCCCCCCAGTTCCCTTCTGTCCCCGAGAAGTTGGACTACCCTATGCGCACCCCCTACCGCTCCACATCCGTGGTAATGGCCTCGCTGCTGCTCGCCGCAGGAGCTGCCCCCGCGTTCGCAACCGAGAGCACCTACTCCCCCGAGCTGCGTCAGCCGCTGCCCCGGACCGCCAGCACAGCTGACGGCGCCGCGCCGCAGAAGGGCCCCAAGGAGTGTCCGACCGTCCCGGCCGGCATGGACGGCTGGCACTTCGTACTCCCTGGCAACAAGGCCGAGTTCGTCAAGCTCACCGCGACCTTTGAGCCCGGTGGCACGAAGACGGTCGACGACTTCAGCGTCTTCCCCGGCAAGGCCGGCAAGCACGCCTATCTGGGGTCGGCCCCCGGGGCGAAGCTCATTGACATCGAGGCCGAGGTCACGGGTGGGGACCTGGAGAAGTTCAACCTGTCCCACACCTGCCCCACGTCGCTGCCCACCTCCGGCGAGACGCCGGTCAATGATGTGGACGACGAGGAGACCCCTGAGGACAAGGACACACCTGAGGACAAGGACACCCCTGAGGACGCCTCCGAGGAGGCCGCAGGCGGCGCGCAGGACGACACGGTGACGGATGAAAACTCCGCCAACTCCCCGCAGCCTGCGGGCGGCGGCTCCGAGGAGCCGTCCGACGAGGCATCCCCGGAGCCGGCCCCGGCCGGTGGCGGCGACCTCGCCGAGACCGGCAACGGCGCCCCCGTCGGCGCCCTCGGCGCCGGCGCCGCAGCCCTGGTCGCCGCAGGCGCCTACCTGACCCTCCGCCGCCGCAAGGCAGCCACCACCCAGCAGGACTGACCCCGCAACCCGTTGTGGGCACTCGCAGCCCCGCGAGGGGCTGTGGGTGGGCACAACGGGGGCACCCAACGTTCCCGCCCCACCCCCGGGGCCCGGGGCGCAAGCCCCGGTTCCGTGGAGGGGGCGGGAACGGGGAACCCACCCCGGCGCCCGGTCAGCCCGTGTTGCGCAGACCCGCCGCCACCCCGTTGACCGTCAAGAGCAGCGCACGGGACAGCAGCTGATCCGGCTCCTCACCCCGCGCCGCGGCCTCACGCTGCCGGTGCAGCAGGGTGACCTGGAGATAGGAGATCGGGTCCAGATACGCGTCCCGGATCTTCAGGGTCTGCTTCAGCACCGGGTTCGACTCCAGCAGCTCCTTCTCGCCGGTGATACGCAGCACTTCCTGAACGGTCAGCGCGTGCTCGGCCTCGATCGTCTCGAAGACATGCTTCAGCTCAACCGGCACCAGGGTGTCGACATAGTGCCGGGCGATGCGCAGATCCGTCTTGGCGAGCGTCATCTCCACATTGGAGAGGAAGTTCTGGAAGAAGTGCCAGTGCTCGTACGCCTCTTCCAGCACCGCGTCCAGACCGGCCTCACGCGCCGCCTTCAGCCCGCTGCCGACGCCGAACCAGCCCGGCACGATCTGCCGCGACTGGGTCCAGCCGAACACCCACGGGATCGCCCGCAGCCCGTCCAGACCCGCCCCGCTGTCCGGGCGCCGGGAAGGACGCGAACCCAGGTGCAGCTCGGCGAGCTGGTCCACCGGGGTCGAGGCGAAGAAGTACGCGGGCAGATCCGGGTCTTCCACCAGCCGCCGGTACGCACCGTGCGCCGCGTCGGAGACCGTGTCCATCGCCGCGTCCCAGCGGGCCAGCGCCTCATCCGACTGCCGGGGAGCCGTGTGCAGCGCGGAGGCCTGCAGCGTGGCGGAGACCGTCAGCTCCAGGTTCTCCCGGGCCAGCGAGGGCACCAGGTACTTGTCGGAGATGACCTCGCCCTGCTCGGTCACCTTGATCTCACCCTCCAGCGTGCCGTACGGCTGGGCGAGGATCGCGTCATGGGTCGGGCCACCGCCCCGGCCGACCGTGCCGCCACGGCCGTGGAAGAGCCGCAGCCGCACCCCGTGCCGGTGAGCGACATCGCGCAGCCGCCGCTGAGCACGGTGGATCTCCCACTGTGAGGTGGTGATGCCGCCGAACTTCGAGGAGTCGGAGTAGCCGAGCATGACCTCCTGAAGGTCGCCGCGGAGCGCGACCAGCTTCCGGTAGGAGGGATCGGACAGCATCGCGTCCAGCAGCTCGTCAGCGATCTTCAGCTCATCGGTGGTCTCCAGCAGCGGCACGATACCGATCCGTGCCCAGCCCGCGTGCAGATCGATGAGCCCGGCCTCCCGGGCCAGCACGGCGGCGGCGAACACATCGTCCGCGCCCTGGCACATCGAGATGATGTACGACTCGATCACCTCGGGCCCGAAGGTGTCGAGTGCCCTGCGGATGGTCTGGAAGACCCCGAGGGTCTTCGCCCCGGCGGCGTCCAGCGGTGCCGGGGTGGGCGCCAGCGGCCGCCGGGAGCGCAGCTCCTTGGCGAGCAGCTTGTGCCGGTAGTCACGCGGCATGTCCTCATACCGCCATGACTCCTCACCGAGCCGGTCGAAGAGCTGGCCCAGCGCGTGGTGGTGGGCGTCGGCGTGCTCACGCACATCCATCGTGGCCAGCTGGAGCCCGAAGGCGGCCAGGGTGCGCAGCACCCGCTCAACGATGCCCTCGGCGATCAGCCCGCCACGGTGCTCACGCAGTGAGGCCTGCACGAGGGCGAGATCGTCGAGGAGTTCGCCGGTGCCGAGATAGTCCCGGCCGGGGACATGCTGGGCGTCCTGTGCCAGCCGCTCACGGGTGTTGACGAGCTTCTGCCGGATGCAGGTGACCTTGAGCCGGTACGGCTCCTCGGCGTTGAGCCGCTTATAGCGCGGGGTGATCTCCGGCAGCCGCTCCAGATCGTCCTGGAGCGAGTCCAGCAGCTGCTGGGTGGCGCCGCAGTTACGGATGGAGTTGGACAGCGCGCCGCGCAGCTCATCGATGTGCTCAAGCGCCTGGCTGATGCCGTGCTCATGCTGGAGCAGCAGAACATCCCAGGTGACCTGCGGCGTCACATTGGGGTTGCCGTCCCGGTCACCGCCGATCCAGGTGCCGAAGGTCAGCGGCCGGGTGCCGTGCGGCAGCGGTGCGCCGGCCCGCTCCAGCTCAGTGGCGAGGTCCTCCAGCAGATCGCCGACCGCGCCCCGGTGCAGCTCGTCCAGGTAGTAGACGGCGTTGCGCGCCTCATCGGCGGGCTCGGGCCGGGCGACCCGCAGCTCATCGGTCTGCCAGATCAGGTCGATGTTCTCGGCCAGCCGCAGTTCGGTGCGCGGCTGCTCGACGTCGTCCGCTCGGTCGAGCAGTTCGGCGATCTTGCGCAGCTTGGTCAGTACGGACCGGCGGGCGGCCTCGGTCGGGTGGGCGGTGAAGACGGGCCGGACGCCGAGGTGCTTGGCGGTCTCCCGCAGATGCTCCGGGTCGGCGTCCTTGAGCATGTCGGCGGTGCGGGCCAGGCTGCCGCCGTCGGCCGCGCGGTGGGCCCGCAGCTCCCGGCCACGGTGCACCTGCTCGGTGACATTCGCGAGGTGGAAATAGGTAGAAAAGGCCCGTACGAGTCTGGCGGCCGTCTGTAGATCGGTTCCGCTCAGCAGGTCGGCGGCGGCCTCGACGTCGCTGCGGGTCAGCGCGCGGACCCGCTCGACAAGCTCCAGCAGCTCGGGGCCTTCTTGCCGGACCAGGGTCTCGCCGAGCAAATCGCCCAGGCGGCGGATATCGGCCCGTAGGGCGCTGCTGGTGTCCGAGGTCTCCGGGACTCCCGGGTTCTCCGGGGCCTCCGGGTGGGCGTCGGCACTGCTCATGAGGGGCGGCTCCTTGCAGCTCTTCGCTTCTGGCAGGTCACGGACCGCGCTGTCCGACACCCTAAGGATAGGCCGCGCCTACCCAGCCGGACGCGGCTGTCCACTCAGCGGTCAGGGGTGCTTCCTGTCCTCCCTCTGGACCAGTCCCAGAGTGCTGCCATACTTACGTCGCCGTAGGTTACGGTCCCGTAGGTGATCCGTATCCCGCCCCGCTCCATGAGGGACACAGATGACGACGACTCCCCACTTGACCGAGAAGCCGTCGGCGACGAGTGCCGACTCCACCTCCGCCTCCGCCTCCAGCACCGCAGAACCGCTGCCGTCCGCCACGCTGGGCGGAGAGAAGCGCCGCTCGCTGGAGCAGATCACCCTGCTGCTCTTCATCACCGTCCCCTTCGCCGCACTGCTGGCCGCGGTGCCGCTGGCCTGGGGCTGGGGAGTGAGCTGGCTGGACCTGGGTCTGCTGGTGGCGATGTACTTCATTGGCTGCCATGGCGTCACGGTCGGTTTTCACCGCTACTTCACCCATGGCTCGTTCAAGGCCAAGCGGCCGTTGCGGGTCGCGCTGGCCATCGCGGGTTCGCTGGCCGTTGAGGGGCCGCTGGTCCGCTGGGTCGCGGACCACCGCAAGCACCACAAGTACTCCGACGCCGAGGGCGACCCCCACTCACCGTGGCGCTATGGCGAGACGGTGCCCGCGCTGCTGAAGGGTCTGTGGTGGGCGCATATGGGGTGGATGTTCGACAAGGAGCAGACGCCTCAGCACAAGTACGCCCCGGACCTGATCAAGGACCCGGTGATCCGCCGGATCTCCCGCCAGTTTGTGCTGTGGACCATGGTGTCACTGGCCGTCCCGCCCCTGGTGGGCGGAGTGGCCACCTGGTCCTGGCAGGGCGCGCTCACCGCGTTCTTCTGGGGCTCCCTCGTCCGGGTCGGTCTGCTCCACCATGTCACCTGGTCGATCAACTCGATCTGCCACGCGGTGGGCAAGCGTCCCTTCAAGTCCCGGGACCGCTCCGGCAACGTCTGGTGGCTGGCCGTGCTGTCCTGCGGTGAGTCCTGGCACAACCTGCACCACGCGGACCCGACCTGTGCCCGGCACGGGGTGGAGAAGGGGCAACTCGACTCCAGTGCCCGGATCATCCGCTGGTGTGAAAAAGCAGGCTGGGCATATGACGTGCGGTGGCCGCAGCGGAGCCGGATCGATGCCCGGCGTAACGAGGATGCCGCTCAGGCGGCATGATGGTCCTGTGGCGACCGATGAAAGAAGCATCCAGGACAAACCGGCAGGTTCCTCCCGGCGCGCCCGTCGGCGTATGACCGGGAAGGAGCGCCGGGAACAGCTACTCGACATCGGTCGCACCCTCTTCGCCGAACGGGGCTTCGAGGGAACGTCGGTCGAGGAGATCGCGGCGAAGGCTGGGGTCTCCAAACCGGTGGTCTACGAGCACTTCGGCGGCAAGGAGGGCCTGTACGCGGTGGTCGTCGACCGTGAGATGAGGCAGCTGCTGGACATGGTCACCGAGGGGCTGACCGCGGGCCACCCGCGGGAGCTGCTGGAGCAGGCCGCGTTCGCCCTGCTCGACTACATCGAGCAGTACACGGATGGTTTCCGGATCCTGGTCCGCGATTCGCCGGTGGCGCAGTCCACGGGCACGTTCGCATCGCTGATCAGCGATATCGCCACGCAGGTCGAGGACATCCTGGGCCTGGAGTTCAAGGCGCGGGGCTTCGACCCGAAGCTGGCCCCGCTGTACGCCCAGGCGCTGGTCGGTATGGTCGCCCTGACCGGGCAGTGGTGGCTGAACGCCCGTAAGCCCAAGAAGGCGGAGGTCGCGGCGCACCTGGTCAACTTGGCCTGGCATGGCCTGGACGGCCTGGAACAAAAACCCCGCCTCATCGGCCACCGCCGCGCCTGATTTCTAACGGCGCCCGCCGTTGCTGCCGACGGACGGATTCCCCGAACCCAGCCCCTTCCCGAACCTGAGGGCTACCGCCCCCAGACCCCACTCCCGTTGTGGGCACTCGCAGCCCCGCGAGGGGCTGTGGGTGGGCACAACACCCGGCCACCGGCCCGCACCGGACCAACCCCGGGGCCCCGGGGCAAAGCCCCGGTTTCCGGGAAGGGGCGGGATACGGGGACACCCACCCGCACCCCCGCAGCCAGGCAAAGCCCCGCCGCGCGGCGGAGCCGCACACCGGCACAGCCGGGAAGGGGCGGGATACGGGGACACCCACCCCGGGCACCCCCGCAGCCAGGCGAAGCCCCGCCACGCGGCGGAGCCGCACATCGGCACAGCCGGGGAGGGGCGGCACCCACCGGGGCCACCCCCGTGCGCCCGCGACCAGGCAAGCAGCCTGCTAGACCGGTTCGAGGGAAACCACACGCGGCGAGCCGGGCCGCGAACACCTCGATGCCATCGACCCGGATGCCGGCGTGGAGCCGGACCCCGCGGCCTCAGACCAGCAGCCCGCAGCTGTCACGGAACCTTCCGCGCGACGACAAAGATCCGGCGGAAGGGAAACACCGTGCCGTGCGGCCCCTGCGGATACGCCTCACGCAGCCGGTCGCGGTACTCGAGCAGGAACTCCTCCCGCGCCCCGGGGTCCTCCGCGAGCGCGGTGAGGACCGGCCGCAGGGCGGTGCCCTTGACCCACTCCAGGACGGGGTCGTCACCGCTCAGCAGCTGGATGTAAGTGGTTTCCCAGACATCGACCGCACACCCCAGGTCAGTAAGCCGCTGTAGATACTCAAACGGTTCGAGGATGTATACATAGCGCCTCCCGTGCTCCCGTAGTCGCTCGCGCCAGCGTGGCGAGTCGCAGAGTTCGCCCAGCAGCGCGTGGCTGGGTGAGATGAAGTTGCCCGGGACCTGGAAGGCCAGGGCGCCGCCCGGGGTAATGGCGTCCAGCCAGGACTTGAAGAAGTCCGCGTGGCCGCGTACCCACTGCAGGGCGGCGTTGGAGACGATCAGGTCGTAGGTCTCGGTGGGCTCCCAGTGCGCCGCGTCGGCGCGTGCGAAGTCCAAGCGGCCACCGCCGGGCGTCGGCCCGGCATGGCGCTGGGCCTCGTCCAGCATCTCGGGGGAGTTGTCAAGGCCGGTGATGTACGCGCCGGGCCAGCGGTTGGCCAGCAGTGCGGTCACATTGCCCGGTCCGCAGCCGAGGTCGGCGATACGGGCCGGACGGCCAGTGGGGGGCAGCTCAGGGATGCGGGCGAGCAGATCGTGGAAGGGGCGGGTGCGGTGATCGGCATGCCGGAGATACTGTTGCGGATCCCACGTCGGAGCGGCTGGCATGAACGGGCCTCCTTGCGAATGTCGGACCTGCCGTGCCTGAACAGCGGGTCCTGGCGAACGGAGCCTTCCACCGGCGGGGCGTCAGCATCCCTCTTCAACGTACCTTGACGTCAAGAAACTTCATGCCGACAGAACTACTACACTGATCGGCATGGAGGACGAGGTCGATCGACTGGTGGCAGCATGGCGGCGTGAGCGCCCCGATCTCGATGTGGAGCCGCTGGAAGTTCTCAGCCGGGTGAGCAGACTCGCCCGCCACCTCGACCGGGCACGACGGATCGCCTTCGCTGAGCACAATCTTGAGCCCTGGGAGTTCGATGTGCTCACCTCGCTGCGCCGCGCGGGGACGCCGTATCAGCTCTCCCCGGGGCAGCTGCTCACCCAGACTCTGGTCACCTCCGGCACCATGACGAACCGCATCGACCGGCTGGCGAAGAAGGGCCTCGTCGAGCGGCTGCCCGACCCCAGTGACCGGCGCGGAGTGCTGGTGCGGCTCACGGTTGAGGGCCGTGACCGCGCCGACCAGGCCCTGGCTGGGCTGCTCGCACAGGAGCGGGCGATCCTCATCGAGCTCTCGCCGACGCAGCGGCAGGAACTGGCCGGGCTGCTACGGCAGTTGACGGCGCCGTTTGACAACATCCCCGGCTGACACGCAGCCGCGCCCGCTACATCACGGCGCGCTCCAGATCCGCCGGGCCCACCCCGGCCCGGCGGGCGAGCGCTACCGCGGCCAGCGTCGAGTGCACCCCGAGCTTGCCCAGCACATTCTGCATATGCGTACGGACGGTGTGCGGGGAGAGAAACAGCCGCTCGGCCACGGCCTTCCGGCCAAGACCGGCGACCATGCAGCGCAGCACCTCATGCTCGCGCGGGGTGAGTGACTCGACAAGCCGCTCACTCTCGGTGCGGTGCTTACGGGTCGCGGTCAGTTCCCGCAGCACCCCGGTGAGCAGCGCGGGCGGCAGATGGGTCTCCTCGCGCAGCACGCCACGTATGACCTGGAGCAGCCGGGAGAGCGAGCAGTCCTTGGCGATCCAGCCGGACACGCCCTCCTGGAGCGCGGCGGCCGCGCGGCGCGGATCGTCGCGCTCGGCCAGCACGACCGTGCGCAGCTCAGGGTGGGTACGCCGGACCCGGGCGATCAGCGGGACCGCGTAGTCGTCATCGCCGTCCCGGGCGGCGGCGAGAGCTCCGGTCAGATCGGCGTCGAGCAGCAGCACATCAAAGCGTCGGCCATCGGCGTCGGCCCGCTCCAGGCAGCGCAGCGCGGCGAGACCGCTCCCGGCGGCCGCCACGTCCACGTCCTGCTCGGCCGCGAGCGCCGCCGCTAAGGACTCAGCGAATATGCGGTGGTCGTCCACCACCAGAACGCGGATACGTTGCACACACACCCCCAGTGGCCGGGGAATCGACGGGGCGGACACGGCGCCCGGTGCGGGGAACGAGAGCACGGCCGCCGCCGTGCTCCGCTGGTACCCCGTTCCCGGACGTCGTATCCGGCTGTCTCGCCCCCTGATCGGCACCGGCCCCCACCGGTGCTGGTTCCCAGCGTACGGGCGGGATGCGACCGTGGAGGCCAATTGGCGAAAGTGGCGCAACTGGCCCCCTTCACAGTGGGGCGCATGTTTGACCTTGATATGGAAACCGACGACAGCCGCCGGAAGTTGATCGAAGAACGGCTGGAGGACACCAACTTACGTCTCTCTCCCGTGATGAGCGCGCTCAGCGGCACCCCGGCCGATGACGAGGAGCCGGTGCACATCTATGCCTCGGACACGAGCGGGGAACTGGCGGGCGGGCTCGTCGGCTATGCCTGGGGGCACTGGCTCCACATCGACCTGCTCTGGGTCGACAAGCGCCACCGCGGCAGCGGGCTCGGCACTCGCCTTATGGCCCGCGCGGAGGAGATCGCCCGCGAGAAGCACGGCTGTGCGCACGCCCGGGTGGAGACCTGGGCCCGCGAGCGGAGCGAGCCCAAAAGGCACTTCCAGGCACCGGACTTCTATCAGAAACTGGGCTACAGGATCGTCGGCATCGTCGAGAACTACCCACCGGGCTGCACCGATCACCTGCTGGTCAAAACGCTCAGCTGATCCGCCGCACCCCGTCCGAGGGGGCCGCCGGGAAGATGCGCGGGGCACGGTGACCGGCCTTGCTGAAGGCGGTGGTTACCGCGTCGCTGACCCGGTCCGCCGTCGCTTCCCCGGCCAGCACGATCGCGGAGCCGCCGAAGCCGCCGCCGGTCATCCGGGCGCCCAGCGCGCCCGTCTCGTTCGCCGTTTCGACGGCCAGGTCCAGCTCCGGGCAGGAGACCGCGAAGTCATCGCGCAGCGAGGCATGTCCGGCCGTGAGGAGCGGGCCGATGGCACGCGGGCGGCCCGTGTCGAGAAGTGAGATGACTTCCTCCACCCGGTGGTTCTCGGTGACCACATGACGCACGAGGCGCCGCATTACCTTCTCGTCGATTCGCCTCAGGGCAATATCGAGGTCGTCGTATGCTACTTCGCGCAGCGCGCGCACGCCGAGTACCCGCGCGCCCGCCTCGCAAGCGGCGCGCCGTTTCGCGTATGCGCCATCGCCCAGTGCGTGCTGGACACGGGTGTCGACGACGAGCAGCCGCAGCCCTTCGGCGGCGAGATCGAAGGGGACTTGGCGCTGGCTCAGATCGCGGGTGTCGAGACGCAGTACGTGCCCCGCGACGCAGCAGGCGGCGGCCATCTGGTCCATGATCCCGCAGGGCACGCCGACGTAGCTGTTCTCGGCGCGCTGGCAGAGCCGGGCCAGCGCCGGTCGGGGAAGTTCCAGCTCATAGAGGTCGTTCAGCGCGGCCGCCGTGGCGACCTCCAGGGCGGCCGAGGAGGAGAGGCCGGCGCCGACCGGCACCGTCGAATCGAAGTGCAGCTCCGCGCCGCCCACGCGGTGCCCCGCCTGGCGCAGCGCCCACAGCACACCCTCCGGATACACGGTCCAGCCGCCCACCGGCACGCTTGAGCTCAGCCTCAGCTCGCCATCGCCGCGCCGGGCGGCGGTAACCCGCGTCGTCTGCGGCAGGGCGAGCGGCAGCACCAAGCCGTCGTTGTAGTCGGTGTGTTCCCCGATGAGGTTGACCCGGCCCGGTGCGGCCCAGCTCCCGGCGGCGGTCACCTCGCGCCCTGCGGCACGCTCACTGGCTCGCTACCTCTCGCAGTCGGCCGGCCGCCGCCTCGGGCAGCACATCATTGACGAAGGCGTCCATCCCGGATTCCGAGCCCGCGAGAAACTTCAGCTTCTCCGGGGTGCGGCGGATCGTGAACAGCTCCAGACGCAGCGCGAACTCCGCGCGCCCCGCGATCCCGAACGGCGCCTGATGCCAGGCGGCGATATACGGGGTCGGCGGGGCATCCAGGCCGAAGATCCGGTCAAACCGGCGCAGGAGTTCCAGATAGACCCGGGTGAACTCCCCACGCGCGTCCTCGGAAAGGGCGAGCAGGTCCGGCACCCGGTGCTTGGGGTAGAGGTGCACCTCGTAGGGCCAGTGCGCGGCGTAGGGGACGAAGGCCGTCCAGTGCTCGGCGTCGAGGACGATCCGACGGCCGTCCGTGCGCTCCGCCGCGATGACGGTGTCGAAGAGGTTGGAGCCGGTCCGCTTCCGGTGCGCGGCGGCCGAACGCAGGATCCGTGTGGTGCGTGGGGTGATGAAGGGGTAGGCGTAGATCTGGCCGTGTGGATGGGCGAGGGTGACGCCGGTCTCCGCGCCACGGTTCTCAAAGCAGAACACCTGCTGGACACCGGGGAACGTGGAGAGCTCGGCGGTACGGTCGGTCCAGGCGGCCAGCACCAGTGCCGCCTGCTCCTCGCTGAGGTCGGCGAAGGACGCGTTGTGGTCAGCGGTGAAGCAGACGACCTCACAGCGGCCCGTATCGCCCGCGAAGGACGGGAAGCGATTCTCAAAGACGACGACGTCATAACCGCTGGCCGGGATCTCGCTGAGCCGCCCTTCCCGGGAGGGGCACAGCGGGCACTGCTGGGCCGGTGGGTGGTGGGTACGTCCCTGGCGGTGGGTGGTGATCGAGACCCATGCCTCGCGTAGTGGATCGAAGCGGGTCTCCACACGGACGGCGACCGGGTCGAGCGGCCGCTGGTCGAGTGCGTCGCGGACGACGTCCTCCCGCGCGTCGTAGTAGATGAGCTCACGGCCGTCAGCGAGCCGGGTCGAAGTCTTCTTCACGGGGCGTCCTCACCCTGCCGTTCACAAGCATGCCGTTCACCGGCATGTCGCTCGTTACCGTGCTATTCAAACAGGACCGGACACAATGAAGCAGAGCACCACACCACGCCCGGGTCAGCGAGTTGGGTCATCCGTCCCGGCCCGGTCCAGCAGTCCCGTCCGTGCCGCAAGCGCGGCGGCCTCCAGCCGGGAGCCGACCCCGAGCTTCACCAGGACCCGCTGGACATGTGTCCGTGCGGTGCTCGACGCGATGCCCATACCGAGGGCGATCAGCCGGGTGTCCTCCCCCTCCGCCACCCGGACCAGCACCTCGGCCTCACGGGGCGTCAGGATCCGGAGCAGCCTCGCCCCCTCATCGTCCGGCTCGGTGGCCGGGTTGAGCAGTTCCTCGAAGGCGTCGCGCAACAGCTGCGGGGCTACCGCGGCTTCACCGGACCGCGCCTTGACCATGGCCCGTTCAACGCCCTCGATACGCTCGTCGTGCCGCACATAGCCACAGGCCCCGGCCGCGAAGGCGGCCGCGATGCCACGCGGGCTCGGCACCGGACCCAGCACCACGACCGCGACCTGCGGACGCTCCCGCTTGATCTTCGCAATGGGGTCAAACGCCCCCGGCTCGGCGGGTGCGGCCGTACCCCACAGACACACCTCGGGCGCCCTGTTCACCACAAGCTCTCCCGCCCCCACGGTGGGCGCGGCGGAGGCGATCACCCGGTGTCCTCGCAGCTTCAGCGCCGAGGCCAGTGCCTCCGCCAGCAACCGGTGATCGTCCACCACCATGAGCCGCACGCTCATCCAGCCCCCTGTTGTCTCCCTACGGCCCTCAACCCCCTGAGCCTGGGCCCTGCTGCCCCCGGAAGCTACACGCTTGTTCGACGTTACGCGCCCCGTACCGTCCAAATACCCGTGGAATACCCAAAACCCCCCTCGCTCAGGGCGGCGTGCGCGTATACGCCGAAGGGCCGGGTGAGCGGCGTGCCCACCCGGCCCTTCGGCTATGCGCCACAGCGTTCCGGAACTCCCAGAACTCACTGAACTTAGCTGAAGACCACGATTTCGTAGTCATCGGGGTTCGGATCCTGCCGCGCCCGCTCCGCCACGAGGACAAGCGCGCCCTTGTGCCAGAAGGGCCGGCCGTTGCCGAACCGGGCCGTCCGGGAGAGCTGCTTCTCTTCCGCGGGGAGCCTCATGTACTGGCTCGCCTTACCGCTCTTGACGTCGAGGGCCATGATGGATCCGCTGCCGGTAAGGCCGTTCTCGTAGGTCAGCAGCTTGCCGTCGTAGATGGCCAGCGGAGAGGTCGAGTAGCCGTTGTCCGCCTCCGAGGACCACTTCACCTTGCCGGTGTCCAGGTCAAAGGCCACGATCTCATTGATCCGGCTGGTGGGGCCGCCCGGGTGCATTTGGGTCGCCGTGTACAGCGCGTTGCTGTCCTTGTCGGCGATGGCGTTGAAGCAACTCGACGGGCCGATGTCGGAGCACTGCAGCTCGAATCGCTCCTGCTCGTCAAAGTTGAACTTCTGCTTGACCCGTGCCGTCTTGCCGCTGACCGACAGGACCATGATGTCGTCGGCCCGGGAGCTGTAGCCGCCCGCCGATACGGCCACGACCAGGGGATCCGTCGACAGCACCCGCTTGATCTCGACACCCTGGGGAGCCTTCCACTCCCACTTCTTGTCGCCCTTCTCCGTCAGCGACTGAAGCCGGGAGCTGGTCTCGGTGGAGCCCAGCGGTCTGCACTCCTGCATGGAGAGGAACTCCGCACCACCGATGTACGCGCGGTCATTGCAGGTCTGCCGTTCCTGCGGTGCCTCCCAGAGCAGCTTGCCGTCGTCGACCTGGTAGGCGGCCGCGCCGCCGATCCAGGCGACCCCGGCGATATCGCCGTTCATCGCGGCGTAGGGGCTTCGCACCTTTGGATCGTCCTCGCCGTCTCTGGCGGGCAGGTCCTTCTGCCAGTCGGGCTCGCCCTCGAGGAGGTCGATGAGCATGACCTTCTCGCACATGCGGCCCCACACGATGAAGGCCTTGTCCTTGACGGTCTGCTGGGCGGCCGTGCAGTCCCTCGCACGTGGCGCCGGGATCTCCCAGTCCTGCTTGCCGGTCTTCATGTTGTAGGCGACGACCGACTTGACCGAGTACTTGATGACGTTGTCACCGGCGAACCATGTGCCGGGCACATTCAGGGAGCGTTCATCCACCACCGGCTGTGCGGGCTGCTTCCAGGTGACCTCGGCCTTCTCCCTGGGCTTGGGTTCATCCCCGCCCGTACCGTTGTCGCTTGACCCCTTGTTGTCGCCCTTTGCCTCGTCCTTGTCGTCGCCGCTCTGGGTGAAGAGGAAGACGCCTCCGACCGCGATCAGCGCCACGGCGACAACGGAGGCGAGGACGATCAAAAGCTTCTTGTTCCCGGACCCGCCGCCCGGCGGCTGAGTACCGGCGGCGGGCATGGGGTAGGTCGGCTGCTGATGGTACGGACCCAGCTGGCCATAGGGGTGGGGCTGCTGACCGTACGGGCCGGGCTGACCGTAGGGCCCGGGAGGCTGCTGACCCGGGTAGCCATAGCCGCCCTGGGGCGGCGTCGGAGGCTGGCCCGGCGGCTGGCCCGTGGGCTGGCCGGGAGCCTGCGGATAGCCGTAGCCACCCTGCGGAGGCTGGCCCGGCGGCTGATTCGGCGGCGGAGGGGGCTGCGACATGGAATTCCTTCTTCACGCGCGGACCGATTGCCCCTGCCCCTCAAACCCCCGTAGGGAAGAGCGAATCGGACATTTGGCCCGCCAATTTCAAGACAACTCAATGGCAGTTGAGCGATGCCCTTTGTATCACCGGACATCCACCGCGGGCGGGCCGGTTCCCAGCCGGACGTATCAGCTGAGACCGGCCCGGAATACCGCCGTTACCCGCTGTCCGTGCGTTCGCGATCCGCGCGCTACTCCGCCTCGGCCAGCTCCAGCCAGCGCATCTCCAGCTCTTCCTGCTGCTGAGCCAGCTCCCGCAGCTGAGCGTCGAGCTTCGCCACCCGCTCGAAGTCGGTGGCGTTCTCGGCCATCTCCGCATGGACCTTCGTCTGTTTTTCGCCGATACGGTCCAACTGCCGCTCGATGCGCTGAAGCTCCTTTTGCGCCGCCCGGGAAACGGCCGCGGGCTTGGCGGGTTTCGCCGCCGCCGGGGCCGACGGGGCCGCGGGCGCCGGAACCGCTGCCTCCCGCTGCCGGGCCCGGCGCTCCAGATACTCATCGATCCCCCGCGGCAGCATCCGCAGCGTCGCATCGCCGAGCAGCGCGAGAATACGGTCCGTGGTGCGCTCTATGAAGTACCGGTCATGGCTGATGACGACCAGCGAGCCCGGCCAGCCGTCCAGCAGATCCTCCAGCTGGGTCAGCGTCTCAATGTCCAGATCGTTGGTCGGCTCATCGAGGAAGAGCACATTCGGCTCGTCCATCAGCAGCCGCAGGATCTGCAACCGCCGACGCTCCCCACCGGACAGATCACCGACCGGTGTCCACTGCTTCTCCTTCACAAAGCCAAAGCGCTCACACAGCTGCGAGGCGGTCATCTCCCGGCCCTTGCCCAGGTCAACCCGTGAGCGCACCTGCTCAACGGCCTCCAACACCCGGCACTTGGGGTCGAGCTCGGCGACCTCCTGGGAGAGATAGGCCAGCTTCACCGTCCGGCCGACCTTGATCTGCCCGCCCGCAGGCTGCGTCTCGCCCTGGCTGCGGGCCGCGTCCGCGAGGGCACGCAGCAGCGAGGTCTTGCCGGCGCCGTTGACACCGACCAGCCCGATACGGTCACCGGGCCCGAGCTGCCAGGTCAGATGCTTCAGCAGCACCTTGGGGCCCGCCTGGACGGTGACGTCTTCCAGCTCGAAGACCGTCTTTCCCAGCCGGGAGTTGGCGAAGCGCATCAGCTCGGCGGTGTCCCGTGGCGGCGGCTCGCTCGCGATCAGCTCATTGGCCGCCTCGATACGGAAGCGGGGCTTGCTGGTCCGCGCGGGGGCCCCGCGGCGCAGCCAGGCCAGCTCCTTGCGCATCAGGTTCTGCCGCTTGGCCTCCTCGGTGGCGGCGATCCGCTCCCGCTCGGCCCGGGCGAAGACGTAGTCGCTGTACCCGCCCTCGTACTCATGGACGGTCCCGCCCTGCACATCCCACATCCGGGTGCAGACCTGATCCAGGAACCATCGGTCGTGCGTCACACAGACCAGCGCCGAGCGGCGCGCCCGCAGATGCGCCGCCAGCCAGGCGATGCCCTCCACATCCAGGTGGTTGGTGGGCTCGTCCAGCACGATCAGATCCTGCTCGGCGATCAGCAGCTTGGCGAGCGCGATCCGCCGCCGCTCACCACCGGAGAGCGGCCCGATGACGGTATCCAGTCCCTGCGGGAAGCCGGGCAGATCGAGACCGCCGAAGAGTCCGGTCAGCACATCGCGGATCTTCGCCTCGCCCGCCCACTCATGGTCGGCCATGTCCCCGACCACCTCGTGCCGCACGGTCGCCCCGGGATCGAGCGAGTCATGCTGGGTGAGCACTCCCAGCCGCAGCCCCCCGGAGTGCGTCACCCGCCCCGTATCGGCGGGCTCGAGCCGGGCCAGGATCCGGATGAGGGTGGTCTTGCCATCCCCGTTGCGGCCGACGACACCGACACGGTCGCCTTCGTTCACCCCGAGAGAGATGCCGTCGAGCAGCGTGCGCAGGGCGTACGCCTTGCTGACGGCTTCCAGATTGACGAGGTTGACGGCCATAGGGCTCCTCTGACGCGGGCTGATCAGCAGCCAAGCCTAGTGGGCCGCACTCCCGTAGCCGTACGGATACGAGGGGTCATCGAACGGCCGCCTCCCCCCCAAGGCCGCCGGGGGGAGGCGCGAGGCGCCGTCAGGAAGGGACGGGCACCGGCCGGGTCAGCCCGCGTTGAGGATCTGGGCCACGACCGGCCCCGCGTTCTTGCCGCCGTGGCCGGAGTCCGGGATGACCGCTGCGGCCGCGAGGTCGCCGCGGTAGGCGATGAACCAGGCGTTCGGCTTCTTCTGCCCGTCGACCTCCGCGGAGCCGGTCTTCGCGCCCTTGTCGCCGCTCACCGAGGCCATCGCCTCGGCCGCGGTGCCGCTGGTCGCGGTGAGCTGCATCAGGGAGCGCAGATCCTGGGCGGTCGCCGGGGACATGGTGCGCGGTGCCTTGGCGAGGGTGCGGTTGTCCAGCGACGGTGCCACGATCACCGGCTGCTTGAAGGTGCCGTCCTTGACCGTCGCCGCCACCGAGGCCATCGTCAGCGGGTTCATCCGGACCGCGCCCTGGCCGATCAGCGAGGCGGCCATCTGGGCGTCGGACTGCACCGGCACCCTGCCGTCGAAGGTTCCGGCGCCCACCTGCCAGTTGAGGCCGAGGCCGAAGACGTCCCGGGCCTGCTTGGTGAGGTCGTCATCCTTCAGCTCGGGCGCCTGGCTGATGAAGGCGGTGTTGCAGGAGGCGGCGAAGCTCTGCGCGAAGGTGCCGTTCTTGATCTCGAACTTGTCGAGGTTCTGGAACTTCCAGCCGCCGTGGGTGAAGTACTTCGGGCAGGGGTGGGACGCGTTGGTTTTCGCCAGTCCCTTCTCCAGCAGCATCGACGCGCTGACGACCTTCCAGGTCGAGCCGGGCGCCAGCGAGCCGCGGAGCGCGGAGTTGAAGCCGGTGGCCGGGGCGTTGGCGATGGCCAGGATCTCCCCGGTGCTCGGCTTGATGGCGACCGCGGACCCCTTCTTCTTACCCTTCAGTGCCTTCATCGCGGACTTCTGGAGCTCCGCGTCCAGGGTGGTCTTCAGGGTGCCCGGGGTGCCCTCGGAGAGCTTGAGCAGTGTCTCGCCGTCTTTGCCGTCCTTGCCGACGACGCGGGTCTCGACGCCCGGCTTGCCGTCGGTCTTGTCGGCGTACCGCTTGCGCAGATCGGCCAGGACCGCGTCCAGCTCCGGGTACTCGTCCTTGGTCAGCTCGGTGCCGTTGCGGTCCACCGCCTTGACCGGCGGGTCACCGGAGGCGTCGGTGACGATGGTCTCGCCGTCGCCCAGCTTGGGGTGCAGCACGGTGGACTGCCACTGGACGAGGGGCTTGCCATCGGTCTCGTCCCGTACGACGGTCAGCGCGGAGTCGTAGGTCCATGCGGAGCTCTGCTCCTCGTAGGTGAGCCGCGTCGTCACCTTGAAAGGGACTTTCGTCCCCGAAGGAGTGCCTTCCGTCAGCCGGATCTGCGAGGCGCGGCCATCCTTCTGGAAGCTGGTCAGCGCCTTGGCGGCGGCCGTCTCGTCATCGGTGAGGGCGGCGGCCCCGGCAGTGTCACCGTCCTGCCAGGCGGTGAGAAATTCCTTGGCGGTCGCCTGCACTTCCGCCGCGCTCGGCGGACCGGTTTCGACGGCCTTTTCCGGCTTTTCGCTTTCTTCGGGGGCGGCCACCGACGTCTCGTCCGTGCCGCCGTCCACGCCCTCGTCGCTGTTCCCCACCAGGGCGTACGCCCCGAATCCGGCGGCTCCCACCACCGCGGCGCAGACAGCGCCGATTACCGCCATCTTCTGACCGTCACGCATAAGACTTCTTGACCCTCCACCCCGCCCCGGCTGCGGCGCCAGGGACCTGTTCGACGCACCCTAGAGCACAAATGTGACGTGAGTCAGATCCACGTGTCGAACCACATACGGGCCCGCCACTGGTCCATGGAAATCTCCTCAGCCGTATAAATCGGCCAGAAGTAGATGAAGTTCCATACGACCAGCAGCACCAGCACCCCCGCGGTAACCAGGCCGATGGCCCGGCGTCGCTCCGTCGACCCCGGCGGACCGGCGATCGCGCCGAGCAGCATCGCTACCGCGAGGCACAGGAACGGCACAAAGACGACCGCGTAGAAGAAGAAGATCGTGCGCTCCTGGTAGAGGAACCACGGCAGGTAGCCCGCCGCCACGGCGCACACAATCGCCCCGGCCCGCCAGTCCCGGCGCAGGGCCCAGCGGTAGAGCACGTAGACCAGCGCGGCGCAGCCCAGCCACCACAGCAGCGGGGTGCCCAGCGCCAGCACCTCACGGGCGCAGCCGCTCTGTTCCAGACAGCCTTTCTCGCCGAGTTCCCGGGACTCGTAGAAGTAGGAGACCGGGCGTCCGCCGACCAGCCAGCTCCAGGGGTTGGACTGGTAGGCGTGGTGGGAGGTCAGCCCGACATGGAAGTTGTAGACCTCGGACTCGTAGTGCCACAGACTGCGCAGCGGGCCGGGGACCCAGCTCCACGCGCTGCCCGCGCCGTCCTTCTGCGCCCAGTCCCGGAAGTAACCGCCCCGGGTGACGAACCAGCCGGTCCAGGAGACGACATAGGTGACGACGGCGACCGGTACAAGGGAGAGGAAGGCCGGGACCGAGTCGCGGCGCAGCATGGCCAGAAGTGGCCGCCGGGCTCCGGCGGTGCGGCGGGCGCCCATGTCCCACAGCACGGTGAGAACGCCGAAGGCGGCGAGGATGTAGAGGCCGTTCCACTTGGTGCCGATGGCCAGTCCGAGGCAGAGCCCGGCGGCGAGCCGCCAGGGCCGCAGGCCGAGCGGGACGCGGCCCGCGACGGTGGCGTCGGGTTGGTCGCCGGGCAGTGCGGCGGCGAGCCGCGCCCGGGATCTGTCGCGGTCGATCAGCAGACAGCCGAAGGCGGCCAGGACGAAGAACATCAGCACCAGGTCGAGCAGCGCGGTGCGGCTCATCACAAAGTGCAGTCCGTCGACGGCCAGCAGCGCGCCCGCGAGGCAGCCGAGCGCGGTGGAGCGCAGGAGGCGGCGGCCGATCCGGCAGAGCATCAGCACCGAGAGCGTGCCGAGCAGGGCGACCATGAAGCGCCAGCCGAAGGGGGTGAGGCCGAAGAAGTACTCACCTACGGCGATGATCCACTTGCCGACGGGCGGGTGCACGACATAGGAGGCCGCGTCGCTCAGCGGGGCGCTGCCGGGGTCCGCCAGGATCTGCTCATTGGCGCCGTCCGGCCAGGTGCCCTCGTAACCCTGCCGCAGCAGCGCCCAGGCGTCCTTGGCGTAGTACGTCTCGTCGAATATCACCGCATGCGGTGAGCCCAGCCGCCAGAAACGCAGGATTCCGGCGAAGAGCGCGATCAGCACGGGGCCGCCCCAGCTGGCCCACCGCGGCTGAAGGCCGAGGGCCGACCAGGGGCGGCGGGCGGGGGCCGGATACGACGGCACGAGCCGGTCCCGCACCGTGGTCCGTGGCGGGGCCACATAGCCGTAGCGGCGCAGCCGCCCCTGCCAGGAGGGCGGCTGTTCCTCCAGATCGTCCCCTCGCTGGGCTGGATTCGCCGTCGGCACGGTGTCACTGCTCACGCGGGCCATCGTAGGCAACAGCCCTGTACGCCTGAACCAGCGTGGCCTTCGCCGAGGCGGTCGCTCGCTGCCGGGCCTGCGAGGATGGGGCCGTGACCGGAACGCTCGTACTCGCAGGCACGCCCATCGGTGATATCGCCGACGCTCCACCACGGCTCGTCGCCGAGCTGGCCGCGGCGGACATCGTCGCCGCGGAGGACACCCGGCGCCTGCGTCGTCTGACGCAGGCGCTGGATGTACGTACCTCCGGGCGTGTTGTGTCGTACTTCGAGGGGAACGAGGCCGCCCGTACGCCCGAGCTCGCCGACGCGCTTGCCGAGGGGGCCCGGGTGCTGCTGGTCACGGATGCCGGGATGCCCTCCGTGTCGGATCCCGGCTATCGGCTGGTCGCGGCCGCCGTGGAGCGGGGGATCCGGGTCACGGCCGTGCCGGGGCCATCCGCCGTACTGACCGCGCTCGCGCTCTCCGGGCTGCCCGTTGACCGCTTCTGCTTCGAGGGCTTCCTGCCGCGCAAGCGGGGTGAGCGGCTGGCGCGGCTGCGGGAGGAGGCCGGGGAGCGGCGCACGCTGGTCTATTTCGAGGCCCCGCACCGGCTGGCGGCGACGCTGGCCGCGATGGCGGAGGTGTTCGGTGCGGAGCGCCGGGCGGCCGTCTGCCGGGAGCTGACCAAGACCTATGAGGAGGTCAAGCGGGGGCCGCTGGCCGAGCTGGCCGCCTGGGCGGCTGAGGGGGTACGCGGCGAGATCACCATTGTCGTCGAGGGCGCCGCTCCGCCTGCCCCTCAGTCGCTGGACGCCGCTGAGCTGGCCCGTCGGGTCGCGGTGCGCGAGGAGGCCGGTGAGCGCCGCAAGGAGGCCATCGCCGCGGTGGCCCAGGACGCGGGGCTGCCCAAGCGCGAGGTATTCGACGCGGTGGTGGCGGAAAAGCAGAGGTAAAAGGCAGTTGCCGCCAAACCTACTTTGGGGTAAAGGGCTAAGCTCGAAGGCAACGCCTCTCCATGGTGATCAGCGCCTTTCCCTGTCCAGGCACCAAATCTGCCCCAATAAACAGGAAGGGCCGCTGCCTTTTCCGCCGTAAGGGCGTCCACTGGTAGTGGAAGGAGGTGCCATGAAGGACACCGAGGGCACCCACGGGCACACAATGGCTACGACGGCTCACGAGGCGTACGCCTTCGCTTGTCTGCACTGCGGGCACGCCTGGGAGCAGGCGTACGAGATAGAGCACCATGTCGACAACAACAACAGGCCGTTTATCCTCTACTTCGCTGATGGGGAGCGCGTTCCCTCTCCGCTGACCCGCCTCACCTGCCTCAATTGCGGTGAGCACAACGTCCGTATCATGCGCGCCGGCCGGGCCAACGCCGCGCTCTCCGCGCAGGCCGCCCAGCGGCGCTCGCCCCACCCCTGACACGTTCCCCAGGCAGCCGATCTAGGATCGCGCACATGCCGAACCCAGAACGGTCAGCACAGCCCGCGCCGCCGCTTCCCGTACCGCTCGATGTGGCGGTCGCCGATTCCCATACGCACCTCGATATGCAGAATTCATCCGTCGAGGAAGCGCTGGAGAAGGCGGCCGCCGTCGGCGTATCCACGGTGATCCAGATCGGTTGCGATCTGGCGCGCGCCCACTGGGCGGCCGAGGTCGCCGCCGAACACCCCACGGTATGGGCCGCGGTGGCCCTGCATCCCAATGAGGCGCCACGGATCGCGCTGGATGAGGGCCAGCAGGCCCTGGACGCGGCGCTGGACGGCATCGCGAAGCTCGCCGCGCTGCCGCAGGTGCTCGCGGTCGGCGAAACCGGGCTCGACTACTTCCGTACGGGGCCGGAGGGCGTCGCCGTCCAGCAGGACTCCTTCCGACGCCATATCGCCCTCGCCAAGGAACTCGGCAAGGCGCTGGTCATCCACGACCGGGACGCCCATGACGACGTCCTGCGCATCCTCGATGAGGAGGGCGCGCCCGAGCGCACCGTCTTCCACTGCTTCTCCGGCGACGCCGCGATGGCCAAGGTCTGCGCGGCCAGGGGCTACTACATGTCCTTCGCGGGGAACGTCACCTTCAAGAACGCCCAGCCGCTGCGTGACGCCCTCGCCGTCGCTCCGCCGGAGCTGCTGCTGGTGGAGACCGACGCGCCGTTCCTGACCCCCGCGCCGTACCGCGGACGGCCTAATGCGCCATATCTGATTCCGGTCACATTGCGGGCGATGGCTCAGACGAAGCAGCTGGACGAAGACGTGCTGGCAGAGCACGTCGCGACCAATACGGCACGCGCGTTCGGCTACTGACACCCGGTCGCCCCGACGGCTGAACAGCGGCGACATAGCCACCCTCCGTAGTCATACAACTTTGGAGAGTGACAAAACTCCGCTAAGGTCCCGGCCCGCATCCGCCGGACCGCTTGGAGTGCGTCGTGAGCCATTCACACAGGAGTCACCGCGCCGCGCGCGGCAGCCGCCGCGCCCGCTCCGCAGCCCCGCCCCCACCCCCGCCCCCATTCCCATTCCCGCCCGTACCAGCACCGTATGAGGCATACCTGCCCTATGAGGTGCATGAGGCGTACAAGCTGTATGAAGCGCCCTATGAGCGCGACCCGTACGACACCTACCAGCCCTCCTACGAGCCCCGGCTGCCCCGCCAGCCCAGCCGGGCAAGCACGGCCGCACTGGGACTTACCCCCACACCCCCCGCACCCGTCCCCACACCCGCACCAGTCCCAGCCCCGGCCCCTGGTGGCCGGGCGGCCGCCCGCCGGGCCGCCCACGCCAAGCGCGCTGCCGACCGCCCCGAGCTGCTGCGCAAGCTGCTGCCGCAGGCGCTGGTGGTGGCCTTTCTGGCGGGTGGCACCACGGCCTTCGTCGCCCAGGACAAGGCCGTCAAGCTCACCGTCGACGGCAAGCCGACGACCCTGCGCACCTTCGCGAACAGTGTCGCCGACCTGCTGGAGGACGAGGGTGTGGAGGTCGGCCGGCATGATGCCGTCGCCCCCGCCGCCCATGAGCGGCTGGCCCACGGTGACCGGGTCGCCGTACGCTACGGCCGCCCCCTCATCCTCACCCTGGACGGCCGCCGCCAGCGGGTGTGGACCACCGAACGCACCGTCGAGGCCGCACTGCGCCAGCTCGGAGTGCGTGCCCAGGGCGCCTATCTGTCCGTCCCCCGCAGCCGCCCCATCGGCCGGGCGGGCCTGGAGCTGGTGGTGCGCACCGAGCGCAGCGTCACCTTCCTCGCCGACGGCCGCGAGCATACGGTCCGTACCAACGCCGCCACCGTCCGCGAGGCCATGGCACAGGCGGGCGTCCGGCTGCGGAACCAGGACACCACTTCGACACAGCTGGACGCCTTTCCACGGGACGGCGAGGTGATCTCCGTACGGCGGATCACCGCCAACAAGAAGATCCGCGAGGAGCAGATCCCGTTCACCACCGAGCGCCACCAGAATCCGCATCTCTTCCAGGGCACCGAGGTCGTGGAGCGGCCCGGCAGCCACGGCATCAGACGGGTCACCTACGAACTGCGTACCGTCGACGGGGTCAGACAGAAACCCCGGCAGCTGGAGGCCAGGATGGTACGAAGGCCCGAGGCGCAGATCATCAAGGTCGGCACCAAGTCGCCGCCCGAGTCGGTGAGCGGCGCCGACCATCTCAACTGGGACGCCCTGGCCCGCTGTGAGTCCGGCGGCCGGACGAACCACGTGGACGACTCCGGGACATATGGCGGGCTGTACCAGTTCGACACCCACACCTGGCAGGCGCTCGGCGGCAAGGGACGACCGCAGGACGCACCCGCCGCTGAGCAGACCTACCGGGCCAAGAAGCTCTATGTGCAGCGGGGGGCGAGCCCCTGGCCGGTATGCGGCCGTAAACTGCACCAGTGAGCGCAGCCCCCGATCCCCTCCTCGGCCCCGCCGACATCCGCGAGCTGGCCGCCACGCTGGGGGTACGCCCCACCAAGCAGCGCGGTCAGAACTTCGTCATCGACGCCAATACGGTCCGCCGGATCGTACGGACCGCGCAGGTGCGGCCCGACGATGTGGTCGTCGAGATCGGTCCGGGCCTTGGCTCGCTGACCCTCGCACTGCTGGAGACCGCTCGGTGGGTGACGGCCATCGAGATCGACGATGTGCTCGCCGCCGCTCTCCCGGCGACCGTGGCCGCCCGGCTTCCCGAGCGCGCGGACCACTTCGCGCTCGTTCACGCCGACGCCATGCAGGTGGACAGCCTCCCCGGCCCCGCCCCCACCGCGCTGGTCGCGAACCTTCCCTACAACGTCGCGGTGCCGGTCCTGCTGCATATGCTCGCGGCCTTCCCCAGCATCGAACGCACCCTGGTCATGGTCCAGTCCGAGGTCGCCGACCGGCTCGCCGCCGCCCCCGGCTCCAAGGTCTACGGCGTGCCGTCGGTCAAGGCCAACTGGTACGCGGAGGTGAAGCGGGCCGGGGCCATCGGCCGCAGCGTCTTCTGGCCCGCTCCCAATGTGGACTCCGGCCTGGTCTCCCTGGTCCGCCACGATCCGCCGAAGACGAGCGCCACCCGCGCCGAGGTCTTCGCGGTCGTCGACGCCGCCTTCGCCCAGCGCCGTAAGACCCTGCGGGCCGCGCTGGCCGGCTGGGCGGGTTCGGCGGCGGCGGCCGAGGCCGCGCTGGTCGCCGCCGGTATCTCCCCGCAGGCCCGGGGTGAGTCCCTGACCGTCGAGGACTTCGCCGCCATCGCCGAGGCCCGCCAGTGAACCCGCCAGTGAACCCGTCAGCGAACCCTCCAGTGAGTGCTACAGCAGTGAGCGTCACAGCCCGCGTCCCCGCGAAGGTCAATGTCCAGCTGAGCGTGGGCGGACCCCGCCCCGACGGCTTCCACGACCTGGCCAATGTCTTTCTCGCCGTCGGCCTCTACGACGAGATCACCGCCACCCCGGCCAACGCGATCACCGACCCGCCCCGGCTCACCTGCTCCGGCCCGGACGCGGACCAAGTCCCGCTGGACCGTACGAACCTGGCGGTACGAGCCGCCGAACTCCTCGCCGCTCACCACGGCATCTCCCCTGCCGTCCACCTCCATATCGCCAAGGACATCCCGGTCGCGGGCGGTATGGCGGGCGGCAGCGCGGACGCGGCGGGCGCCCTGCTCGCCTGTGACGCCCTCTGGGACACCAAGACCCCCCGCGCCGAACTCCTCTCCCTCTGCGCACAGTTGGGCTCCGACGTCCCCTTCTCGCTGGTCGGCGGCGCGGCGCTGGGCCGGGGCCGGGGCGAGCTGCTGACCGAGCTTCCGGTCGGCGGCGACTTCCACTGGGTGTTCGCCGTCGCGGACGGCGGGCTCTCCACCCCGGCGGTCTACCGCGAGTTCGACCGCCTCGCCACCGGCCCGATCCCCGAGCCTGCCCCCTCTCCCGCCCTGCTGGCCGCCCTGCGCACCGGAGACCCGCACGCCCTGGCCGCCTCCCTGGCCAACGACCTGCAGCCCGCCGCCCTTTCGCTGCGCCCCGCCCTCGCCGACACCCTCGACACCGGCCGGGCGGCCGGCGCGCTGGCCACCCTGGTCTCCGGCTCCGGCCCCACCTGCGCCTTCCTCACCGAAGACGCCGACTCGGCCGCCAGCGTCGCCCGGGCCCTGCGCGCCTCGGGCACCTGCCGTACCGCCCGTACGGCCACGGGCCCCGCACCGGGAGCGGCACTGCTCAACTGAGCATCAGCGCGTAAGGCACCCGCGCAGCGCCCGTACCAGGGCCTGGGCGCGCGGGTCAGAGGTCACCGACGTCTGCAGGCCGCTGGTGACATAGCCAAAGGCGGCCCCCGCGTCCGGGTCGGCGAAGCCGAGGGAGCCGCCACGGCCCGGATGCCCGAAGGACGCCGGGGACAGCATCGGCGAGGCGGGGCCGTGCAGCATATAGCCGAGCCCGAAGCGGGTGCCCACCACCAGCACCCGGTCCGGACCGGCGGACTCCTCGGTACGGGCCTGGGTGAGGGTGGCCGGGGCGTACACCCGATGACCACCAACGCGACCGATCAGCGCCGCGTAGAACCGGGCCAGGGAACGGGCGGTGGCGATCCCCGAGGACGCCGGGAGCTCGGCGGCACGGTAGCCGGGGGCGTTCTCGTCGGGGAGCGGATCGATGGCACCGAAGGCGCGGCGGGTGAGCGAGTGCGGGTCGCGGTAGGCGTCGGAGACCGTCTGCTTGGGCCGTATTCGCAGCCCCTGGGAGGCGGGCGCGGCCGGAGTCTCCGTCTCGGCGATA
The DNA here is from genome assembly GCF_021216675.1 of Streptomyces gobiensis. NCBI lineage: Bacteria > Bacillati > Actinomycetota > Actinomycetes > Kitasatosporales > Streptomycetaceae > Streptomyces > Streptomyces gobiensis. Next base: position 2,003,545 of record NZ_CP086120.1, read on the forward strand.
CGGCCCACCCGGTGCGCCTGCTCACCCGGCAGCCCGATCCACAGATCCAGCCCCAGCGGCTGGGCGACCTCGTCCGCGAACCACCGGCCGAGTGTGCGTCCCGTCACCCGGAGCACCAGCTCACCGAGCAGCCAGCTGTACGTCTGCGCGTGGTAGCCATGTGCCTCGCCCGGCTGCCAGACCGGCGCCTGGGCGGCGATGGCGCGGGGACCGCTCACCCCGTCGATGGCTTCGGCCGGAGTGAGCGGGCTGTCCAGTACCGGCAGCCCGGCCCGGTGGGTGAGGAGGTGCCGTACGAGCACCCGCTCCTTGCCGTTCGCCTTGAACTCCGGCCAGTACGTGCCGACGGGGGCGTCCAGGTCCAGCTGGCCGCGCTGGTGAAGCAGGTGGAGCACGGCGGCGGCCGGGCCCTTGGTGGCTGAGCGGATGATCTGCGCGGTGTCCTCGGCCCAGTCGGTGCCGCCCCAGAGGTCGACGACCTTGTGCCCGTCCCGGTAGACGGTCACGGCCGCACCGCGGTCACCGCGGTCCGTGAAGTTTCCCCGGAAGGCGTCCCGGACCGGCTCAAAGCCGTCCGCCACCGTGCCCTGGACGTCCACCACTGTGCTCCCGCTCCCACCGTTTTACGTCTTACGTCGCGCCGTGCACCCACCATGGTGCAGGAACCCGACCGCGGAACTGCCCGGGGGGATCCCCGGCTCAGCCAGCCGGAGCCGTCACCGACCTCGGGTCGAAGCCGAAGGGAAGCTCCAGCCGGTGCGCGTGGAGCAGTTCCGCGTCGCACAGCAGCTCCCGTGTAGGCCGGTCGGCGGCGATCACGCCATCGCTGAGGATGACCGAGCGGGAGCAGAGCTCCAGCGCGTACGGCAGATCGTGGGTGACCATCAGCACCGTGACATCCAGCGAGCGCAGGATGTCGGCCAGTTCCCGGCGCGAGGCCGGGTCGAGGTTGGAGGAGGGCTCATCCAGCACAAGGATCTCCGGGCGCATGGCGAGGACCGTAGCCACGGCCACCCGGCGGCGCTGTCCGAACGAGAGGTGGTGCGGCGGCCGGTCGGCGCAGTCCGCCATGCCGACCTGGGAGAGCGCGTCCAGCACCCGGGCCTCCAGCTCGGCACCGCGCAGCCCGCCCGCGGCCGGGCCGAAGGCGACATCCTCCCGGACAGTCGGCATAAAGAGCTGATCGTCCGGGTCCTGGAAGACGATGCCGACCCGGCGGCGGATCTCGGCGAGGTTCCCTTTGCAGACCGGCAGCCCGGCGACGGTCACGCTGCCCGCCCCGGCGGTGAGGATGCCGTTGAGGTGCAGTACGAGAGTGGTCTTCCCCGCACCGTTCGGCCCGAGCAGCGCCACCCGCTCACCACGCGGGACAGTGAGGTTGACCCCGAAGAGCGCCTGATGGCCGTCGGGGTAGGCATACGCGAGGCCGGAGACGTCGAGGGAGTTCACCGGAGTCCTTCCACAGAGAGCTGAGCGGGTCAACGCAGCCACCATCCCAGGAGACAGACCCCGAGCGCGCTGGCCGGGAGAATGGCGGCCCCCACCCACTGCGCCCGGGTCGCGGTCACCTCGTCGACGACCGGCATGGACCCGGCGTAACCACGGCTGACCATGGCGAGATGGACACGCTCACCGCGTTCGTAGGAGCGGATGAAAAGGGCACCGGCGGTCTTGGCCAGCACACCCCACTGCCGGATGCCGCGCGCCTCGAAGCCACGGGAGGCGCGGGCGATCTTCATCCGGCGCAGCTCATCCGCGATGACATCGCCATAGCGGATCATGAATGAGGCGATCTGCACGAGCAGCGGGGGCAGCTTGAGGCGTTGCAGCCCCAGCAGCAGCTCACGGATGTCGGTCGTGGCCGCGAGCAGCACGGAGGCGGCAACGCCGAGGGTGCCCTTGGCGAGGACGTTCCAGGCGCCCCACAGCCCGGACTCACTCAGCAACAGCCCAAGCCACGCAACGCGGGGACCCTCCGCGACAAACGGCAGCAGCACCGCGAAGGCAACAAACGGCACTTCAATCAGCATCCGCTTGAGAACGAAGCCAGGCGGGATACGAGCGGCCCCAGCTACCCCCACAAGAAGAAGCGCGTAGAGCCCGAACGCCCACATCGCCTCCCGTGGCGTAGAGACGACCACAAGCACAAAGCCAAAGACCCCCACGGTCTTGCAGTGCGCCGGAAGCCGGTGCACGGGCGAGTGCCCGTGCCGGTACAGCTTGTGGGCGTGCCCGGCACCCATGTCAGACCCTCTCGGTCTCGGCAGCCGTCACAGCCGACCGGCGGCGTACGACGAGGAAGACACCGGTGCCGACGGCCAGGGTCGCCCCAACGCCGATCACCCCGGCGAGCCCGACGGAGAGCCGGGCGCTGCCGACGTCCTTGACCTCGTAGTCGGCCAACGGCGAGTCAGCGAGACCGTGTTCCTTCTCCTGCTCCGCGATCCCATGATCAGCCGACACCCGCGCCAGGCCGTCCAGCTCCTCGGAGGCGTAGTAGCTGATGCCCCCCGCACACACGAGCGCGGCGGCGACCCCGGCGATCCACACACCCCAAGCAGACCGCCCAGCCCCCTTGCCAGACTCCACCCCCGCCACATCCCCAACACCCGCATCCTCAACCCCATCCGCACCCGCACCGGCACCGGCACCCGCACCCGCACCCGCACCCGCAACGCCATCCACACCCACCACCGGCGAGCTCCGCAGCACCAGCGGAGCCATCAACCCCCGGGCGCCGTAGACCAGATCCGGGCGCACCGCGAGGATCGCGCCGACCGTGAGAGCCGTGATGACCGCCTCGCCGATACCGATGGCCGTATGGACGCCGACCATCGCGGCGAAGACCTTGCCGATGGAGACATCGGCGGTGCCGCCGAGCGCGAAGAGGAAGGTGAAGACCATGGCAGACACCGGGACCGAGACCAGGGCGGCGACAAAGGCCGAGCTGGTGATCGAGCGGCGCCCCCGGGGCAGCAGCCGGACCAGCAGCCGGAAGAGCGGATAGGCGACCCCCACGGCAACCACCCCCAGCAGCGTGATGTTGATGCCCAGCGCGGTGAGGCCACCGTCGGCGAACAGCAGAGCCTGCATCAGCAGCACGACAGCCAGACACAGCACACCAGTGAAGGGTCCGACGAGTATCGCGGCCAGGGCTCCACCCATCAGATGGCCACTGGTCCCGGCGCCCACCGGGAAGGTCAGCATCTGCACGGCGAAGATGAAGGCGGCCACCAGCCCGGCCAGCGGACTGACCCGCTCCTCGAGTTCACGCCGCGCACCACGCAAGGAGACCGCGACAGCGGCTGCGGCAACCACGCCGGTCGCCACCGATACAGGGGCGTCGAAGAAACCGTCGGGGACATGCATGGCGGGCTCCGCCTCTCCGGGCAGGTGTTTTAAGCGATCGATGGATGATAGTCATCACCTGCGAACCACTTGCAAGAGCGCGCGAACGCAAATAGCACACCGATTCCACGGACCTTTGTGGCATAACTCACACAACCCCGCGCTGACCGACTTCCTCGATTCCCGGTCTTAGTGGACGAACGGGCGACCGCCCCAAGAGGAGCAAGGCGATGTCCACACTGATCGACCACACCATGCAGGCCCGCATTATCGCCCAGCCTGCCGCGTTCCCGATCTTCGGGGCCCTGCGCTACGACAGCGCGGACCCACTGGCCGTCCAGCTCATTTTCCCAGCCGAGGTCGCTCTCGACGGAGCCGAGGTGACATGGGTGTTCGCACGTGAACTACTCGACGGCGCCCTGTGCGATCCCGTGGGCACCGGTGACGTCCAGCTCTGGCCTAACGGCCCGGACCGGACCATGGTCGAACTCCAGGCGCCGGAGGGCACAGCCCTGGTCGAGCTGCCGACCAGGGATGTGCGTCACTTCCTGCGCCGAACGTACGCACTCGTCCCGGCCGCCGAGGAACATCTGCGACTGCATGTGGACCGCGGCCTGGCAGACCTGCTGCGCGGGGTATGAGGCGTGGTGTGACACAGGTCACTGAAATCGCGGCGAGGTGCCGTAATTAACCTGGCGACTGCGGGGTCTTAGGACATCAGAGCACTCACAGAAGGGAGAACTCGATGCCCGCAGCCATCACCCATACCGTGCAGGCCCGCATCATCGTCGCCCCGCCAGCTTCCCGGAGCGTAACCGTCGGGCTCCGCTACGACCGCGAGGACCCGGTCGCCGTTCGAATCGTCTTCCCTCCCCAAGCCGCCCTCGATGGCGAGGAGGTCGCCTGGACCTTCGGCCGGGAACTACTGGAGGTCGGGCTACGCGCTCCGGCGGGCGAAGGGGACGTTCATGTGTGGCCGTGCGGCCCGGCCCGGACCGTCGTCGAGCTGCGTGCCCTGGAGGGGGTGGCGATGATCCAGTTCACCACAACGGATCTGCGCCAGTTCCTTGGACGCTCCTATGCGGTGGTGCCCAAGGGCCGGGAGCACGTGAGCCTGGACCTCGACCGTGGGCTGGCCGCCCTGCTCGGCTAGCGGACTTCCGGCACGTGAGGGGGTGGGTAGGGGTGGGTTGTTCCGGACGCTTGCCCGTGATTTGTGGCCCGACACACACCCAATGGGCCAACCCAACGCCGCCGCGCGTCGGGCCGTAAATCATGGGTCCGGAACGTTCCACCCCGGACCACCCCCAACCCACAACGGCGCCGCACCCCAGCAACGTACGGCCGGGCAGCAGCCTGCCCACCCGCAGCCTGCTCACCCGCACCCCGCGCACCCTCAGCCTGCCAACCCCGTGGGACCGCCTGAGCCCGAGCCAGAACAGGCTCAGACGGTCCCACAGCTGCTGGAGTCCCGGTCAGACGCGGGTCGCCTCAAGCTCAGGTTCGGCCCGAGTCGCAGCCGCCCCCGCGTCAAGACGCTGTTGCAGCTTCTCGCCCTCCACATCCACGTTGGGCAGGACCCGGTCCAGCCACCTCGGCAGCCACCAGGCCTTCTCACCCAGCAGGGCGAGTACGGCCGGGACGATGGCCATCCGGACGATGAAGGCGTCAAAGAGGATAGCGACAGCGAGACCGAAGCCCATCATCTTGATCATCGACTCACCGGCTCCGATAAAGCCCGCGAAGACGCTGATCATGATGACCGCGGCGGCGGTGACCACCCGGGCGCCGAGCTTGAAGCCGGTGACAACGGCCTGTCCGGGACGCTCACCATGGACGTAGGCCTCACGCATCCGGGTGACAAGGAAGACCTCGTAGTCCATAGCCAGACCGAATATCACGCCGATCATGAAGATCGGCATCATGCTCATGATCGGCCCGGTCTGCTCCACCCCGATGAGGCCCGCCAGCCAGCCCCACTGGAAGACGGCCACCACCGCACCAAGCGCGGCGAGCACCGACAGCAGAAAGCCGAGCGCCGCCTTGAGCGGCACCAGAACCGACCGGAAGACCATCAGCAGCAGGATGAACGCGAGTCCCACGACCAGCGCCAGATACGGCACCAGCGCATCGTCCATCACCTGTGAGAAGTCAATGTTGATGGCGGTCATCCCGGAGACCAGCACAACAGCACCGGTGTCCGCCTTGAAGCCGTCCGCCTTGGCGCGGATATCGCGGACCAGGTCCTCGGTCTCGGTGCTGCTCGGCCGCGACTTCGGCACGACCGTGATGGTCGCGGTGTCCCCGGCCTCGTTGAAGGCCGCCGGTGTCACCGCCGCGACACCGTCCAGCTTCTCGATGCTGTCCTTGACCGTCCTCGCGGCAGCCTTCGGGTTGTCGCTGCCCGTGGTGTCCAGGACCGTCAGCAGCGGACCGTTGAAGCCAGGGCCGAAGCCCTCGGCCATCAGGTCGTAGGCCCTGCGCTGGGTGGAGCTGGTGGGCTGGTCACCCTCGTCGGGCAGGCCAAGGTTGAGGCTGGTCACCGGGACCGCGATGGCACCGAGGCCGAGCACCGCGGTGAGCAGCACCACCACCGGACGCCGCAGCGTGAACCGGGCCCAGCGGGTGCCCATGTTCGGCTTGGCCTCCAGTGCACCGGCGTCCGGCACCCCGGTGCCCGGGTTGGCCTTGCGTACCCGGCGGCCGAAGATCCGCTTGCCGACCATGCCCAGCGCGGCCGGGACCAGGGTGATGGCGACCAGGACGGCGATGACGACCGTGCCCGCTGCGGCGAAGCCCATCTTGGTGAGGATCGGGATGTTGACGACCGCGAGCCCCGCCAGTGCGATGACCACGGTGAGACCGGCGAAGACCACCGCCGAGCCCGCGGTACCCACGGCGCGCCCCGCGGCCTCCTCCCGGTCGCGGCCCTCGATCAGCTCCGCGCGGTAGCGGGAGGCGATAAACAGCGCGTAGTCGATGCCGACCGCGAGGCCGATCATCATCGCGAGCGTGGTGGTGTTGGCGGACAGGCCGAGCGTGGAGCCGAGAGCGACGATCGACGAGATACCGATCATGACACCGATCAGCGCGGTGATCAGTGGCAGCCCGGCGGCGACCAGCGAGCCGAAGGTGATGATGAGGACGATCGCGGCGACCGCGATTCCGACGATCTCGCCATTGCCCATATCGGGCTCGGTGAAGAGCGCGTCACCGCCGAGCTCGACCGTGAGCCCCGCGCTGCGCCCGGTGTCAGCGGCGGCCTCCAGGCCCTCCCTGGTCCTGTCGGTGATCTTGTCGGCGGAGACCTTGTAGGTGACCTGCGCGTAGGCGATGTCCCCCTGCCGGCTGACCGCACCCTCGGCCTGGAAGGGGCTGACCACCTGGGCGGCCTGACCGCCGGACAGCTCACCGACGGTCTTCTCCACCACGGCCCTGTTCTCCGTCGCGGTGATCTTCTCGCCGCTGGGCGCACGGAAGACCAGACGCGCCTGGGCGCCATCGGCGGCCGCGCCCGGAAAGCGCTCCTCCATCAGGTCGAAGGCCTGCTGGGCCTCCGTACCGGGGAGCGCGAAATCGTCATCGGACGGGCCTGAGGCTGAAGAGGCACCCGCCCCGGCGGCGACCAGCAGCGCCACCCAGAGCAGGGCGACGACGCGGCGGCGCCGGAAGGCGAATCTGCCGAGTCTGTAAAGGAACGTGGCCACGAGAGAGGTACTCCGTCTCGGGTCGGGTGCGGACTGGGACGGTGGGGGGCGGTGGACCGCGCACCGCGAGAAGTGACAGTCCATGTCAGAAGACGCGCACACCCTCGCGAGAGGTGACCGACCGCCCAAAATGAGACACAGGTCACATACACAAACGGAACGGTCACGGCATGATCACGACTTGCCGTGCCTGCGAGCCGCCCGAACCATGGGAAAGGTGAGCAATGGTGCGTATCTCCGGTTCCCACACCTTCACGGTGATCTGCTGTGCTTCGCCGCCGAGGATGACCTCTGGATTGCCCCGATCCCCGCCAACAGGGAGAAGCCCGGCCGGGCCTGGCGGCTCACCGTGGACCGCACCCGGGTCGGGCATCCCCGCTTCTCACCGGACGGGCGGCAGATCGCCTTCACCACTTGGCGCAGTCTCGATCCGGAGATCCATCTCGTCCCGGTGGACGGCGGACTGGCCGAACGCCTGACGTACTGGGGTGCGACCGACACCCGGGTCTGTGGCTGGACGCCCGACAGCGACATCCTGGCCGTCGCCTCACACGGCCAGCCCTTCTCCTATTTCTCCTGGTCCTACCGGCTGCCCCCGGACGGCAGCCCCGGCGGCAGACTGCCCTGGGGACCCTGCTCGGACATCACCGTCGCCGACCTCGACGGCGAGCGCAAGACGCTGCTGCTCACCGGCAAACCACCTCATGAGCCCGCCTCCTGGAAGCGGTACCGGGGCGGGGCGATGGGGAGGCTGTGGCTGCACGGCGAACGGCTGCTGGCCGGCCTCAACGGGCATCTGGAGTCCCCGATGATCGTCTGGGGCGGCTCCCCCGGGCACTGGGAGGGCCCCTTGGAGCGGGTCGCCTTCCTCTCCGACCACGAGGGCATCGGAAATCTCTACTCCTGCCGCCCGGACGGCTCCGATCTGCGCAGACATACGGACCACGCCGACTTCTACGCCCGGCACGCCGCCACCGACGGCAACCGGATCATCTACCAGTGCGCGGGCGAGCTCTGGCTGGTCGACGATCTGAGCCCGGGGACATCTCCCCGCCGTCTCGATGTCCAGCTCGGCGGCCCACGCGCCGGGCGGCGCCACTATCAGGTGCCCACCGCCAACTATCTCGACTCCCTCGCCGTGGACAACACCGGGCGGGCCAGCGCGGTGTGTGTGCGCGGCAGCCTGTACTGGCTGACCCACCGGGACGGCCCGTCCCGCGTCATCGCCGACACCCCCGGCGTGCGGGCGCGGCTGCCGGAGATGCTGGGCTCCAGCGGGCAACTCGCCTATGTGACGGACGCTGAAGGCGAGGACGCCGTCGAGATCGCCTATCTTCCCCGGGCCAGCGGTGGCCAGAACCCACGGCGGCTGGCGTCAGGCCGACTGGGCCGGGTTCAGGAGCTGGCCGCCTCGCCCGACGGCGACACCCTCGCGGTGGCCACGCACGACGGCCGGCTGCTGCTGATCGACGCGGCACCGGATGGCACGGGCGAGGTGACCGAGCTGATCCGTTCAACCAACGGCCCGGTGCACGATCTGTCGTTCTCCCCCGATTCAGCGTGGCTGGCCTGGGCCCACCCGGGCATCGGGCGTTCACTGCGCCAAATCAAAATCGCCAAGCTGACCGACCACCAACCTCACCCTGCCTCCCCCGCCCCCACCCCGTGGACGATCCTCGATGTCACCGACGGCCGCTTTGAGGACGAGCAGCCGGTCTTCACCCGGGACGGCCGCTATCTGGCCTTCCTCTCCTGGCGCGGCTTCGACCCGGTCTACGACGTACACACCGGTGATCTCTCCTTCCCGCTGGGCTGCCGCCCCTATCTGGTACCGCTCTCCTCGGCCACCCACTCCCCCTTCGCGCTCTCCCCGGAGGGCCGCCCGGCGGCCGGTGGGCTGGACCCGGAGGACACCAGTGGCGAGGACGGTTCGGTGCTGGTCGAGGCCGAGGGGCTGGCCAACCGGGTCACCCCCTTCCCCGTCATGGCCTCCAAGTACTCCGAGCTCCGCCCGGTGGCGGGCGGCGGCCTCATCTGGCTCCGCCACCCCATCTCCGGCGCGCTCGGCGAGACCTTCGCCAACCCGGCCGATGTGTCGGGGAAACCGACTCTGGAGCACTTCGACCTGGCCAAGGCCAAGCGGACCGAGCTGAGCAGCGATGTGGACTGGTTCGCGCTCAGCGTCGACGGCACCCGGCTGGTCATCAACGATGACGGTGACCTGCGGGCCGTACCCGCCAATGAGACCGCCGACAGCGACTCGACCGTCGCCATCGATCTGCGCCGGATCGTGCACAACGTGGACCCCGGCGCCGAGTGGCGGCAGGCGTACGACGAGGCGGGCCGGATCATCCATGCCTACTTCTGGGACCCGGGAATGTGCGGCATCGACTGGGCCGCGGTGCTCGACCAGTACCGGCCGCTGGTCGAACGGGTCGCCTCCCCCGATGAGTTCGCCGATCTGCTCCGCGAGGTGCTGGGCGAGCTGGGCACCTCACACGCGTATGTCTCCCCGGCCCGGCGCAACGAGGGCCCGCCGCACTACCAGCGGCCGATCGGGCTGCTCGGCGCCAACTTCTGCCGTACGAAGGACGGCGAGTGGCAGGTTTCCCGGATTCTGCCCGGCGACTCCTCGGACTCCAGGGCCCGCCCACCGCTGGCTGGCTCGGGCATCCGGGAGGGGGCGACGCTCACCCATGTCGACGGCCGCCCGGTCGACCCGGTGACCGGCCCGTTCCCGCTGCTGGCGGCGGCCGGGGGCACCACCGTGGAGCTGACCTTCCGGGCGGCCGAGGGTGACGGTCCGCCGCGCCGGATCGCGATCGTGCCGCTGGTCGACGAACGGCCGCTGCGCTACCAGGACTGGGTGGCCAAGCGGCGCAGGGTCGTACGGGAGTTGAGCGGCGGCAAGTGCGGTTACCTGCACATCCCGGATATGGGCGGCTCGGGCTGGGCGCAGTTCAACCGGGATGTGCGGATGGAGGTCTCCCGCCCGGCGCTGATCGTCGATGTACGGGGTAACGCGGGCGGCAACATCAGCGAGCTCGTCATCGAGAAGCTCACCCGCTCCATTCTGGGCTGGGATCTGACGCGTAACGCCCAGCCGGTCTCCTACACAAGTAACGCGCCGCGCGGTCCGGTCGTCGCCCTGGCCGACGAAGCCACGTCCTCGGACGGCGACATGATTACCGCCGCCTTCCGGCTGCTGGGCCTGGGCCCGGTGGTCGGCGCCCGGACCTGGGGCGGGGTCGTCGGCATGACCGGGCGTCACCGGCTCGTCGACGGCACGGTGATTACGGTGCCGATGAACGCCGCCTGGTTCGACGAGTACGGCTGGGACGTGGAGAACCATGGCGTCGCCCCGGACATCGAGGCGCTGCGCACCCCGCTGGACTGGGCGGAAGGCCGCTATGCCGTCCTCAGCACGGCCGTACGCACCGCCCTGGACCTTCTGGAGCGCCATCCGGCCCCCACGCCGCCCGATTACAGCAACGTCCCGGACCGCCGCAGACCACTGCTGCCGCCGCGGTGATTTGGTGCGGCTTTTGCCCCAGCATGCGAAGTTCGCCGGTGCGTGTAAGGCTTGTCACGGCCCAACCAGCCTCACACGTGGAGTGAAATACATGGGTATGTCAGACCAGTTCAAGGACAAGGCGCAGAAGGCGCAGGAAAAGGCGCAGAAGGCCAAGGAGGCCGCACAGGAACGCGCCAAGAAGGCAAAGGGCGGCGCTCAGGAGCGCGGCCAGCAGACCCAACAGCGGGGCCAGCGGGAGTCGCAGAACGTCCAGCAGAGCCTGGAGGACGAACGCGACGACTGGGAAAACCGGTAACACGCCCCACCCACTCTGCGGGGCGTACCACCCCCGCAGAGTTCCCCAATCCCGCCCCTACCCGGCTGTACCAATTTGCGGCTCCGCCGCGTGGGGGGCTGCCGCCCCCAGACCCCGAGGTGTTGTGGGCACTCGGGCCTCCCCCAGACTTCGTCCGGGGGGACCCCCAGAGGGGCGGCACGGGTGGGCACAACACCGGCCACCGAAGCCGCACCGGCCACCCCGGGGCCCGGGGCGCGAGCCCCGGTTACGGGAAGGGGCGGGAATTGGGGAACACCCACCCACGGCACCCCGCAACCGGGGTGAAGCCCCCGCCACGCGGCGGAGCCGCACCCCCCTACGCCCCACCACCCCGCTCCCTCTCATCCGCTTCCCCGCCCGCACCAACCAACCCAGCCCGCGAACCCCGCGTAGCCGCAAAGCGGGGCTCGAAGCGAGCCATCTCCCGCTGGCCCACCGAGCCGATGACCGGCGGCAGATAGCCACGTATGGACTGCATACCGCGCAACCACCCCTGCGCGTACACATGGTGCGAACGCCGCTCGATCCCCGCGACGATCCGGTCGATGGCCGGACCCAGCGGATAGGTCTTGTTGGACGGCCAGGGCAACCGCTTACGCAGATCCCGCATCACCTCGTCCTCATCCGCGCCGCGCACCATATCCGTGTCGGTCCAGCTCAAGTAGCCCACACCGACCCGCACTCCCTTGTAGCCGACCTCCGCGCGCAGGCTGTGCGCGAAGGCCTCGACGCCCGACTTGGACGCGCAGTAAGCGGTCATCATCGGCGCCGGAGTCATCGCGGCGAGCGAGGCTATCTGCAGGAAGTAGCCACGGGACTCCATCAGCACGGGCAAGAAGGCCCGCCCCGTGACCGCACCACCGATGAGGTTGACCTCGATGACCCGCCGCCAGGAGGCGGGGTCGGAGTCCAAAAACGGACCGCCCTGCGCCACACCGGCGTTGGCGACGACGACGTCCACCTTCCCGAAGCGGTCCTTCACTTCGAGCGCCACCTGCTCCATCGCCACATGGTCGGTGACATCGGCATGCCAGTAGTGGGAATCGGTGTCCAGCGCCCCGCTGACCTTCTTCAGCTGATCGGGCTCCAGCCCGATCAGCGCGATCTTCGCGCCCCGGGCGGCGAGCTTACGGGCCAGCAGCTCACCCACCCCACGCGCACCGCCGGTCACCACCGCGACCTGGCCCTCCAGGCTCCAACGCCTCATGGCTTCCCTGCCTCCTTCGCTACATCCGGCTCCGAACCCCGCTCCACATCCCGCTCCGAACCCCGCTCCATGTCCCGCTCCGTATCCCGCCCCGCATCGGTTGCCGCCAAGTGCTCGCGTACCAGCCCACCCAGCACGTCCGTCACGGCCTCCGGTGCCTCAATGGGGGTCATATGGCCAAGCCCTGCCAGCTCATGCAGCCCGGCGCAGTCGGGCAGCGCGGCGGCCAGCTCCCGGGCGTGCACGATGGGGGTGAGCCGGTCCTGGGTGCCGATGATGACCGCGGTGGGCGCGGTCAGTTCCGGTATCCTCGCCGCCAGATCGAGATCGCCCAGCACGGCGCCCCATGCGGCGCGCACGGTCCGGGGACAGGCGTGCACGATACGGGCGCAGGCCTCGACCTTGTCCGGGGCAGAACCGGGGCCCATCGTCGCGTACTTGACCGCCTTCTTGGAGATCGGTGTGACGGGCCCCATCGGCGCCCGTGAGCCGAGCAGCAGCCGGTGCGCCCGAGCGCGGAGACGCGGTGAGCGGAACGGCAGCACCCGGGCCTCGCCGGGCAGTCGGCTGGCCCCGGTACTGCACAGCAGCAGCGCTGCCGCGCGCCGACCGAGTTCGGGGCGGTCGGCGGCGGCCATGATGGTCATGCCGCCCATGGAGTGCCCGCCTATGACGGCCCGTTCGCCCTCGTCCAGGGTGGCGTCGAGCACGGCACACAGATCGTCGGCGAGCGCGTGGGTGCTGTATCCGCCGGGTGCGGCGGGGGAACGGCCGTGCCCCCGCTGGTCGTAGACGATCACCCGGTGACCGTCGGCGGCCAGCTTCCGTATCACCGGCGCCCAGAAGACGGTGGAGCAGGTCCAGCCATGTGCCAGCACTATGGCCGGTCCGTTCTCCGGCCCATGGGTCTCGGCGTGCAGCCGCGCCCCGTCGGCGGAGGTCACGGTCAGCTCCCGGGCCGGGGCGGGAGGAGCGTAGGGGCCGCTGGATATATGTATGAGACGGCTCATGCGGCGGCCTCCCGCTGCTGGGCACCCTGCCGCGCCGCGGCTCGCAGTACCTCGTACTCCTCAAGGCGGACCTCCTTGGTCACCTTGCGGAACTCGGAGGTGGTGCCCGGCCACACCGTCGTATTGCGGCCGTTGGCGTCCAGGTACCAGCTGTCGCAGCCGCCGGTGTTCCAGACGGTGCGCTTCATACGTTCCTGGAGGTGCTGGTTCCAGGCGCGCACCGCGGCAGGGCGGGCGTCCAGGGCGACCTTGCCGCCGAGGGTGTCCAGCTGCCGCACGAAGTCGACCATGTAGTTCAGCTGGGCCTCGATCATCAGGATCATCGAGCTGTTGCCGAGCCCGGTATTGGGGCCGATGATCGTCAGGAAGTTGGGGAAGCCCGCCGCGCTCGCTCCGCGCAGCGCTTCCATTCCTTCCTTCCACTCCTCGGCCAGGGTCGTCCCGTTGGCACCCTTGACCTTCTTCGCGATCGGCATGTCGGTGACATGGAAGCCGGTGCCGAAGATGATCGCGTCGGCCTCGGTCTCGGTGCCGTCGGCGGCGACCAGGGTGCTGCCGCGGACCTCCCGCAGCCCGGAGGCGACGAGGTCGACATTCTCCTTGGTCAGCGCCGGGTAGAAGTCATTGGAGAGCAGGATCCGCTTACAGCCGATGCGGTAGTCCGGGGTGAGCTGCCGCCGCGTCTGCGGGTCCTTGATGACCCGCTTCATATGCGCGGCGGCGAGCCGCTGTACCAGCCCCAGTTCGGCCGGCCGCTTGGTAAAGGCGCTGACCTGGAGCTCCCGGATGCCCCACAGGAGCTGGCGGCGGAGATAGCGGGTGGCGGGGAGCATGGTGTGCAGCCAGCGCTCCACACCGGTGATCCTGCGGTCCACCCGTGGCATCACCCAGGCCGGGGTGCGCTGGAAGAGGGTGAGCCGTCCAACGGTGGGCTGGATGGCCGGGACGATCTGGATCGCCGAGGCACCCGTGCCGATCATGGCGATCCGCTTGCCACGCAGATCGTAGTCGTGGTCCCACTGCGCGGAGTGGAAGACCTTCCCCTTGAAGCCGTCCAGCCCGGGAATGTCGGGGATCTTCGGATCGGAGAGCGGGCCGGTGGCGGACACCACCAGGTCCGCGGTCAAGGTCCCCTGCCCGGTCTCGATGACCCAGTGCAGTTCGTCGGTGTCCCAGGTGAGCTGCTGTACCTCGCAGTTGAAGCGGATGTGCTGCCGCAGCCCGAAGGTGTCGGTGACCCGCTCCAGATACGCCCGAATGTGTGGCTGCCCGGAGAAGCTCCGTGGCCACTGCGGGTTGGGTGCGAAGGAGAAGGAGTAGAGATGTGAGGGCACGTCGCAGGCACAGCCCGGATAGCTGTTGTCGTGCCAGGTGCCGCCGACCGCCTCCCGGCGTTCCAGCACCACGAAGTCCGTGATGCCCGCGCGGCGCAGCCGCACGGCGGCGCCCAGGCCGCCGAATCCGGATCCGATCACCGCCACCCGTACATGCTCATGCTCACGCTCGGCCATGCCGCCGCCTCCCGAGTTCTCTTCGGTGCCACCGACCATGCCAGCAATCACTGGCGCAATCGCAGCGTAGGGCAGCGGCGTACTGGTGGGTAGGGGCTGTGCGGTGAAAAGTTACCGCCGGTTGCACCCCCGGCCCCCGTCCCTCTTCCGGCATAGGCTAATGATGTGGGGACCTCCGAGGAGCACAAGCAGCAGACCAGCAGTAACAGCACGACCAGCGGCACCGCCGAGCGTGAGTACCGCGCACCCGAACTCGCCGAAGCCGCCGGAATCACCACCCGTACGCTGCGCTTCTACCGCGAGCGCAAGCTGGTGCCGCCACCCCGCCGGGAAGGCCGGATCGCCTGGTACAGCGACCACCACCTCGCCCGGCTGCGCACCATCGGCGCCCTGCTCACCCGAGGCCATACCCTGGGCGGAATCGCCGAGATCCTTGCCGCCTTCGAGAAGGGCCGCGATTCCCGCAGCGCCGCCGAACTGCTGGGCCTGGCCCACACCCTGACCCCGCCCTTCTCGGAGGAGACCCCGGTCCGGCTCACTCCCGAGGAGCTGGCCGCGCACTTCCCCGGCGAGGACTCCGCAGAGAATCTGTCCGCCTGCCTTGATCTTGGCTACCTCGCGGTGGACGGCGATGAGCTGGTCCACGTCAGCCAGCGTCTCCTGGATGCCTCGTCCGCGCTGGTCGGGGAGGGGATTCCGCTCTCCGCCGTGCTGGACGCGGGCCGGGAGGTCCGTACCCATGTCGAGGCCATCGCCACGGTATTCGCGGACCTCATCCGTGAGCGGCTGCTGGCCAGCGGCCGGGACCCGGAACGTATCGCCGAGGCCGTGGACCGCCTCCGCCCGTACGCCAAGCAGGTCGTCGACGCGGAGCTGTCCATGGCCCTGGACCGCCGGGTACGCACGGAACTGGACGCCTGGCTCCAAGACCAGGCCCACGGCCCCAAGGAACCCTAGCCGCCAGGACCCCCCGGAACCGGGGCTGCGCCCCGGGGCCCCGGGGTTGGCCGGGTGCGGGCCCCACCCCCGTTGTGGGCACTCGGGCCTCCCCCAGACTTCGTCCGGGGGGACCCCCAGAGGGGCGGCACGGGTGGGCACAACGGGGCCTGGGGGCGGAGCCCCCAGTTTCGGGAAGGGGCCGGGTTAGGGGAGAACTCACCCGGCTGCCGGAGGCCCGCACGCGCCCGGCTACGCCGCTCCGGCCAAGTCGAACGTCACCGTGACCGGCGCATGGTCGCTCCACCGTGCCGTGTGGCTGGGCGCCCGCTCCACCTCGGCCTTCAGCGCCCGCTTCGCCAGGCCGCCCGTCGCCACCTGATAGTCGATCCGCCAGCCGCTGTCGTTGTCGAAGGCGCGGCCACGGTAGGACCACCAGGAGTACGGGCCCGCCTGGCCGGGGTGGAGCTGGCGTACGACATCGACATAGCCGCCGTCGGTCTCGGTGAAGATCCGGGACATCCACTCCCGCTCCTCCGGCAGAAACCCGGCGTTCTTGCGGTTGGCCTTCCAGTTCTTCAGGTCGGCCTCCTGGTGGGCGATATTCCAGTCGCCGCAGACCAGCACCTCGCGGCCGTCGGCCGCCGCGCGCTCCCGGAGCTCCTTGAGATAGGGGAAGAAGGCAGCCATAAAGCGTTCCTTCTCCTCCTGCCGCTCGGTGCCGACCTCACCGGAGGGGAGGTAGAGGCTGGCGACCGTCACACCTGGAAGGTCGGCCTCCAGATAGCGGCCGGACTCTTCGAACTCCGTCACCCCGAAGCCCACCCGCACCCGGTCCGGCTCCCGGCGGGTGAGCAGGGCCACGCCCGCCCGGCCTTTGGCGGCGGCCGGCGCGTAGGAGACATGCCAGCCGTCCGGCTCGCGCACCTCATCGGCGAGCTGATGCGGTTCGGCGCGGACCTCCTGGAGGCAGATCACATCCGCCTCGGTGGCCGCCAGCCACTCCGCATAGCCCTTCTTGGCCGCGGCTCGCAGCCCATTCACGTTTACGGACGACACCTTGAACATTCCGGCACCATACCTACGATGCAGGAATGCAGATTGTGACCGCGGGTTACGACCACCCCGACGCACAGAAGCTCGACGCCGAAGTGCAGCTGGAGTACGCCGAGCGCTATGCGAGCGGGGGCGATATCTCCCCATTGAGCCCGGAAATGTTCGAGCCCCCGAACGGTCTGTTTGTGCTGGTGTACGACGACTCGGGGCGGCCGGTCGGCACCGGTGGCTGGCGGAGCCAGGAGCGTAACGGCGAGGGCTACTCGGACGGTGATGCCGAGATCAAGCGGATGTACGTCATACCCGGGGCCCGTGGCCAGGGTCTGGCCCGGAAGATCCTCGCCGTGCTGGAGGAGAGCGCACGGGCGGCGGGACGCGTCCGGATGGTCCTGGAGACCGGCATCAAGCAGCCTGAGGCAATAGAGCTGTACACCTCCAGCGGCTACGAGCCCGTCAAGAAGTTCGGCTTCTATCGCGACTACGACGACTCCCGCTGTTTCGCCAAGCTGCTGTAAAGGACACCCTCCGGCTGCCGCGCCACGCATAACCAGCCCCCGAAGCTGGCAAGACTGTGGGGGATCGATGGGCCCGCCCGTGTTGTATTCGTGAGGAAGGTCAGACTGCCACGTGGATGAGCAGCTCCAGCACCACTACACACAGCTCGCGGACACCTACGACGACACGTGGGGCCACCGCCCCGCGTACCTGGACTGGATGGAGGAACACATCAGCCGTCGGCTGCGCGTCAGCCCCGGGGAGTGGATCGCCGACATCGGAGCGGGCACCGGCCTGTTCCTGCGCCGTCTGCTGCCGTACGCGACGGAGCAAACCCCGGTGGTATGCGTCGACCCTTCGGCGGCGATGCTCGCCCGGCTGCCACAGGACCCTCGCCTGCACCCGGTTCAGGCCACGGCGGAGGAGTTGGCCGCGGGGCAGGTGGAGCTGCCGTGCGACACCGTTGACGCTCTCGTGATCAAGGAGGCGGTGCACCACTTCACCGACCTGGACCACACCCTGGTGGGTCTGGCCGACCAGCTGTCCGCCGACGGCCGCGTCCTCATTGTGACGCTTCCGCCGCAGCTCAAGTATCCGCTCTTTCAGACGGCGCTGGACCGCTTCGCCGCCGGCCAGCCCGAGCCCGAGTCGGTCGCCGCCGCACTGCGCAAGGCGGGGCTGAAAGCGACCACCACCATCGAGGAGTTTCCCGTCTCCATTGAACGGGACCGCTGGCTACGGCTGGTAGCCAACCGCTGGATGTCCGTGCTGTCCACGTTCTCCGACACCGAGCTCAGCAGCGGCCTGGAGGAGATCGCCGAGGAACACCCCAGCCCCCAGCTGGAGTTCCCGGACCGCTTCGCCTTCATCCTCGGTCACCGCTGATTGCCCGTTCGTATCATTTACATCGTTCGTCTCGTTCGTCTCGCTTGACTCGTTTGGCTCGTTCGCCTCATTTACCCAGCCCGGCGATGGTTTCCGCACCGGGGAGCTCGCCCAGTGCGCTGCCGGGCACGATGAGCTTGCCGCGGCGCAGACCGCTGCCGATCAGAACATGGGGGGTCGCGGTGACGGCCTCATCGACCAGCAGGGGCCAGTCACCGGGCAAGCCGATGGGCGTGATGCCGCCGTATTCCATGCCGGTCTCGGCGACAGCCATATCCATGGCGGCGAACGACGCCTTGCGGGCGCCGAGGTGTTTGCGGACCGTCCTGTTGACATCGAGCTGGGTGGTCGCGAGCACGACGCATGCGGCGAGCGTGGTCTGCTGACCACGCTTGGCCGCGACCACCACACAGTTCGCGGAGACGTCGGCCGCTACGTCATAGGCCTCGCAGAAGGCCGCGGTGTCGGCCTTGTCCGGGTCGGTGTCCACGACAAGCACCGACTCCACCGGCGCCGCGGCCGCCCACTTCTCCAGCGCGTCGGCCACGGGGCGTGCCACCAGTTCGGGCCGCCGCACCGCTGGCCACGCGCCCTCGAAGGAACCGAAGGGAGTGCTGAGGGGGCTGTCCATCCGCCGAGTTTAGCCAGCGGCTTACCACGCCCGGCCGTATGGGCGCATCCCCCGACTTGGATCGTCGTTGATCGAACGTGATCACAGATGACAACGAGGTGCCGTTGTTCGACCCGGAGCGGGATCTGGTCGTACTGCCCGGGGCGCCGGGGCATACCCACCCGGCGGCTGGGCGTGTCGTGGACGCCCTGGAGCAGGTACGGTCCCGGATTCTCACGGAGCGGCTGTACAAGGTGGGGACGCTCCGGACAGGGCCGAGCAGTGACCCCTACCCCGTGATGCCCGCTGTCGCAGCACTGCACCGGCGGGCCGAGCCGGCGCTGCGGCGCCGGGCGCAGACGGCCGTGGCCTGCCTGGAGCAGCTGATCCAGCGGTACCCGGATGACCCGGAACTCCAGGATTTCCTCGATGTGCCACCGGTGCTGCACCGGTGGATTCTGCGGCATCCGGCTCCGGAGCAGCTGCGGGTCGACTTCTGCCGGCTGGATCTGCTCGGTGACACGCTGAGCTCGACGCGGGTCCTGGAGTTCAACGCGAGCAGCCCGGGTGGAGTCGTCTCCTCCGGGATGCTCAATCGCTTCTGCCGTCAGTCCTCGCTCGGCACACTGCTGGCCGAGTGGGAGGTGCCCCAGGCTCCGTTCGAACGACCGGGGTGGTTCGCCGACTGGCTGATCGACTACGGGCGGGTACGGGGAGTGCGCGAGGACGAGAGCAGCCGTGTGGGGCTGTTCCACGAACGCCTGAGCCTGAAGTTTGAGTTCAACCAGCTGCGTGCGCAGTTGCGGGGCCGGGGACGCACACCGGTGGAGACGGAACCTTCCGCGATCGACCACGTAAAGAGCCTGCGGCTGGGCTACCTCAAGTACATCCCCGAGGACCCGCGTGAGGTGGAACGCTGGGAAACGTTCTGTGCCCGGATGACCGACGGCCAGCTCGTAGCCCCGAACGCACTTGCCGCACGCTGGGTCGCGGAGAACAAGCTGTGCCTGGCGGCGCTCTCCGACCCCCGCTTCCGGCGGCTGTTCACCCCGCCGCAACGCGCCACGCTGGACGCCCTGGTGCCGTACAGCCGCAAACTGGGGGACGGTATCAGCGAGACGGAAGCGATCAACGAACGGACCCGGCTGATCATAAAGGCGCCGTACAGCCGCCATGGCACGTCGGTGGTACTGGGGGCGGAGACGCCCGCCGACGTATGGTCAGGCCTGGTCCGGGATCCCGCGCGCCGGGGCTGGCTGATCCAGGAGCGCGTCACGCCATCGGCCGTCGGCACGAACGACGGGACGTATTTCCGGGATCTTATGGTGCCGGTCCTGGGCGGACGGGTCATCGGCTACTGCGCCCGGATGAACCGGAAACGTGTGCTCAACTCGGCCCAGGGCAGCGGCACCCACGCCGTCTTCAGCCCGCACGACCTGCACAAGACCTGACCGCGGGCTGGAGGGACGTGCGGGACTCACGGAACTAGCTGGGCTAGCGGCGCACGTCCTCGGCGAGTGCGGGAATGACGCCGCCCGCGAGCACCGTCTGGCGCTGGCGTGGTGAGAGCCGGTGGTGCACCGCGTAGTCCTCACCCTGGGTGGCGTTGCGCACCCGCAGCGTCGGTTCGGCGTCCGGCGCGAGTGAGGCGTGCAGTCCCGCCAGGCGCAACTGGTCACCTACCGCGATGCGCTCCCAGTCGCCGGGATCGTCGAATTCCAGGGCGAGGACACCGTAGTTCGCGAGATTCTGCCAGTGGATGCGGGCGAAGGACTTGCTGAGCACGGCCCGCAGCCCCAGATAGCGCGGGGCGATCGCGGCGTGCTCGCGGGAGGAGCCCTGCCCGTAGTTGTCACCGCCCACGACAAAGTGCGCCCCGCCCGCTTCCGCTGCCCGGCGTGGGTAGTCGGGGTCGAGGCGGGTGAAGGAGAACTCGGCGAGTTTCGGGATGTTCGAGCGGAAGGGCAGTGCCTTGGCTCCCGCCGGGGAGATCTCGTCGGTGGAGACATTGTCGTCCGCCTTGAGCAGGACCGGCCCCTCCAGGGTGTCCGGGAGCGGGTCCAGCTCGGGGAGGGCGGAGATATTGGGGCCCCGTTCGAGGGACACACCGGTGGCGATGTCCGGGGGCGGGGGCGGTTCCAGCGCGGCGGTGTTGATCGCGGCTCGCTCGGGCAGCCGGAGGTCGGGCGGGCTCATCCTGGCCTGGGCGGCCCAGTCGCGCGGATCGGTGATGACCCCGGTCAGCGCGGAGGCCGCGGCCGTCTCCGGGGAGCACAGCCAGACCGCGTCTTCCTCGGTACCAGAGCGGCCGGGGAAGTTACGCGGGAAGGTCCGCAGCGAATTGTGCCCGACGGCCGGTGCCTGGCCCATGCCGATACACCCCAGGCAGCCGCTCTGGTGGAGCCGGGCTCCAGCGGTGATCAGGTTAAAGGTGGCACCCATTCGGGTGAGGTCCTGGAGGATCTCCCGGGAGGTGGGGTTGACGTCGAAGCTCACCCCATCAGCTGTCTGGCGTCCATGGACCATGGCGGCGGTGACGGCGAAGTCGCGCAGCCCCGGGTTGGCCGAGGACCCCACGACGACCTGGGAGACCGGTTCGCCCGCCGCTTCCCGTACGGGAACGACATTGCCGGGCGAGCTCGGCCGGGCGATCAGCGGCTCCAGTGTCGACAGGTCGATTTCCTCATCCAGATCGTAGTGAGCCCCTGGCTCGGCGGTGATCTCGGTGAAGTCCTCCTCCCGGCCCTCCATGCGCAAGAACGCGCGAACGGCGTCGTCGGCGGGGAAGACGGTGGCGGTGGCCCCCAGCTCGGCGCCCATATTGGCGATGACATGCCGGTCCATCGCGGACAGTCCGGCCAGCCCGGGACCGTAGTACTCCAGAACCCGGTCGACGGCTCCCTTCACCCCGTGGCGGCGCAGCATCTCCAGGATGACGTCCTTGGCGCTGACCCAGGGCGGCAGCTCCCCCGTCAGCCGTACGCCCCAGATGTGCGGCATCCGCAGATGGAGCGGCTGCCCGGTCATGGCCAGGGCTACCTCAAGACCGCCGACGCCAACCGCCAGCATGCCGAGCGAGCCGGCGGCACAGGTGTGCGAATCGGACCCGGCGAGCGTCTTGCCGGGGATGCCGAACCGCTGCATATGGGTGGGGTGCGAGACCCCGTTGCCCGGCTTGGAATACCACAGGCCGAAGCGGCGGCAGGCGGACCGCAGGAAGATATGGTCCTCGGCATTGCGCTCGTCGGCCTGCAGGATGTTGTGGTCGACGTACTGCACGCTCACCTCGGTACGGACCCGGTCCAGGCCCAGCGCTTCCAGCTCCTGCATCACCAGGGTGCCGGTGGCGTCCTGGGTGAGGGTCTGGTCGACGCGCAGCCCGACCTCTTCGCCGGGCGCCATACGCCCCGATACCAGATGCGCGGCGAAGAGCTGATGGGCCACGGAGCGGGCCGCGCCGCCTTGCATGCCCGGCATACTCATACGACCCACCGCAGAACCGCACCGAGCCCGCCCACCGGACCGGCCGCTACATCTCCGGGCACCAGCAGCACATCGGCGTCGGCTGCGGCGGCGGCGCGTATGAGCGCGTCATCCGCGCGGGCCCGCTCCGGCTGGGCCACGCCCATCGCCCGCGCCTCGGAGCGCTGCACCGCGACCTGCTCGGGGCTGGGCCCGATCCAGACCTCCCTGCCGGTGTCGGGCCCGTCCTCACCGAGGAGCAGGGTGGCCACCTGGCGGCCACGGGCCGCCTCAACCACCGCGGGCGCCCCCTCAGCCGCCTGACCGGGGCCGGTGTCGACACCGGCCGTCCGGTGTTCACCGGGCCGGCCCCGTCCGGTACGGAAGCGGCTGACGGCGTCCTCCAGCTGCTCGCGGGCGTACTTCTCCCGGGCCTGCACGACCTGCTCGCTCAGCCGGCTCTTCGAGGCGCCGGGGGACCTGCTGCCGTTCTCCGCCTCCACGGTGACGGCACG
The DNA here is from genome assembly GCF_021216675.1 of Streptomyces gobiensis. Classification (NCBI taxonomy): domain Bacteria; kingdom Bacillati; phylum Actinomycetota; class Actinomycetes; order Kitasatosporales; family Streptomycetaceae; genus Streptomyces; species Streptomyces gobiensis. The sequence goes on from NZ_CP086120.1 coordinate 2,026,138, forward strand.
GATCGGCTCGGGCAGCCGGTTACGGACGGCCCGCCGTTCACGCGACTCACCGGCCAGGACCAGCAGCTGCGCCCCGGCCTCCGGCCAGCGCCGGTCGAGCTCGGCGGCGACGATGTCCGCCGTCTGGTTCAGGCCGTTCTCCACCTTGTTCTGGTAATGCCACTCGTACCGGTCCGCAGGGATGCTGCGGTGCCCACGCCCCTGCCATTCCCTTCTCTGAGCCTGGCCCAGGGGCTCGCGCCGATAGGATTCCCACAGCTCCAGATCGGCGCCGGTGCTGTCGATATACGCCACCAGACACGTCGGCTCATCGACGTGCAGACCCGCCAGCGGCGCGACATGCGGCAGCATCGACCAGAAGGCCTCGGTCTGCGGGGATACGGCCAGCGGAAGATCCAGCACGACCTCGGCGCCCGTGGCGAAGAGCGCCCGGCCAGGAGGCGTCCCGGAGACGTCCTCGTGAGCGAGCCGGTCCATCACCGCGCGACAGGTGTAGGCGTCCGCGCCCTCATCGATGAGCTGCGAGGCAACGGCACGCTCCCGGAGTTTCTGCTGCCGGGCGGCGTCCTCGGTCGTACGCGATGTGTCGATGTACACGGAGGCCCATGGGCCCGGACGGTCGAAGAGCGGTTTGAGAAAACCGGTTTCCATGATCTCCCCCAGGCTTGGGGACAGCTGAATACTACCAAGGTAGGACGTTCCGGCCAGAAGAGCCCGATGAACTGAAACGGAAACCGAAACCCGGGCCGGGAGCTCATGCGATTACGGTCAGGAGTCAGTCGTCTCACTCTGCACACCACGTCGCCCTCTCCCCGCGGTCACTTCAGCCTGACCAACACCGCAAGGAGGTCCGTCGGCGGCCGCCGGTGGCTCAACGGCCGTCGCGGACGTCAGCGTTCCTCCTCGGGCAGGTGGACCTCGGCCGTGTCGGGGCGGTGGTCGGGCAGGGATGAGCGGGCGGTCGCTTCCCGGTGGAGGCGCAGGAATTCCAGGTGCCGCTCGTACTGGTCGAGAATGTCGCCGATGAGCTGTTCCTTGCTGTAGCCCATCACGTTGTAGCCCTGGCTGCCCTCGGCGAGGTGGACTTCGAAGCGGACGTAGGTGTCATGCTCGGTAACCACTCGGACAGCGAAGGCCGGGGTGGGCACTTCGACCGGCCATACCCGGTAGAGGAATTCCTCTTTCCGGCTGATCGGCACCCGGAGCCCCAGGTGCGGCAGCCCCATGTCCTCGTCGGTCCCTTCGGTGACCGATGCGTCCGTGCCTTGCTGGCGTAGCTCCTCGGCGACGTCCTGGAACGCCGGGCGGCAGACCTCGTCGACGAATCTGGTGGCCGCTCGTTTGCCCGGGAAGGCCATCGCCCGCGCGAGCCGCTGGCGCCAGTTCCTCTCCGCCGCTGCGCCGCGGGCCGTGGTCCGTCCGGACAGCGACGACGGCAGGGAGGTGCTCGACGCGTTTTCCCGCATCCGTTCAATGCGCAGTGCCTTGTACAGGCCCCAGATGATGAGGAACATCACGAAGGAGAACGGCAGGCCCATGATGATGGTCGCGTTGGTCAGCGCGTCCACGCCTCCCACGATGAGCATGGCAAGGGTGAGCAGCCCGGTCGCCGATACCCAGAAAATGCGCAGCCACGGGGCGGCGTCGGTGATGGGGGTGGGCAGATGCGAGCTGAGGTTACTGATCACCAGGGCACCGGAGTCCGCGGAGGTGACGTAGAGCAGCAGCCCGACGAAGGTGGCCAGTCCGGCGCTGAACAGGACCCCGGGATACTGGTCGAGCAGCCCGTAGAAGCCCTGTTCGGGGGCGTTCATGGCCCTCTCGCCGAACGCGGTGTTGCCGGCCCGCACCACGCTCAGCGCGCTGTTGCCGAAGACGGAAAGGAAGGTCAGCGTAAAGAGGAACGGGATGATCAGCGTCGCCGCGACAAACTGCCGGATGGTACGGCCGCGCGAGATCCTGGCCAGGAACAGCCCCACGAATGGCGCCCACGCGACCCACCAGGCCCAGAAGAACAGCGTCCAGGCATTGAGCCAATCGGTCGGCGGGTCGTAGGCGAAAGTGTTCAGGGTCATCGAGGGGAAACGGCTGAGGTAGTCCCCGATGTTGAGGATGAGACTGTTGAGCAGCCGGATCGGGCCGCCGACGACCAGCATGTAGAGCATCAGAACGATGGCGAGCACGATATTGAGCTCGGACAGCCGCCTGATGCCCCGGTCCACCCCGGCCACGGCGGACACCGTGGCGATGAACACGGCGACGAGGATCAGCCCGATCTGCGCGGCGATTCCTTCGGGCACGTTGAAGAGGAAGTTCAGCCCGAAGTTCAGTTGCACGACGCCGATTCCGAGCGACACGGAGATACCCATAACCGTGCCGACGATGGCCGCGAGGTCGACCGTGTCACCGATCCGGCCGTGGATACGGCGGCCGATGATCGGGTACAGCGCCGAGCGGATGGCCAGAGGAAGGCGGTAGCGGAAGGAGAAGTAGCCCAGTGCCATGCCCATCAGCGCGTACATCGCCCATCCGCTGATGCCGTAGTGGAACAGCGTCCACACCACCCCCTGCCGGGCTGCCTCAATGGTCTCCGGGGTGCCCTCGGGCGGTGCGAGGTAGTGGCTGACCGGCCCGGCGACGGAGAAGAACATCAGGTCGATACCGATGCCCGCCGCGAACAGCATGGTGCCCCATGCGAACAGCCCGTAGTCGGGTCTGGAGTGCTGCGGCCCCAGCTTGATGGTTCCGTATCGGGACACGCCCACGAACACCACGAAAACCAGATACAAGGTGGCGGCGAGGAAGTAGTACCAGCCGAATCCCTCGGAGATCCACCCCACCACGATGCCAATGGTGTTCTCGGCGCCTACCGGGGTGATGATCGCCCAGACCGAGAGGGCGAGGATCAGTACGGAGGACCCGATGAAGACGAGGGGCTTGAGCCGGCTTTCTCCGGGTGGTGTCGTGACTGCTGTTCCGGGGCTTTCCTGTTCCGCTGCGTTGCCGCTCTCTCCGCCGGTCGACACGGTCTAACCCTCCTGCTCCTGGGCGCGGTGCCGGTAGAAGCCGACGGTGGACGGCGGCAATGGGGTGTTGCCGAGGATGAGGTCGGCGGCTTTCTCGGCGAGCATCATCACTGGTGCATAGATGTTGCCGTTGGTGAGGTAGGGCATCGCGGAGGCGTCGACCACCCGCAGCCCGTCGACACCGTGCACCCGCATGGAGGTTGGGTCCACCACGGACATCTCGTCGATGCCCATGCGCGCGGTGCAGGACGGGTGGTAGGCGGTCTCGGCGTCGCGAGCAACCCAGTCCAGGATTTCCTCGTCCGTGTTGACCTCAGGGCCGGGGGAGAGTTCGCCCGCGTCGTAGTCGGCGAAGGCGGGCTGTTTCAGGATTTCCCGCGCGACATGAATCGCCTCCACCCACTCTTTCCGGTCGTTGGGCGTGGAGAGGTAGTTGAACCGCAGCGCCGGATACACCTTGGGATCCGGGGACTTGATTTTCACCGACCCGCGCACATCGGAGTACATCGGTCCAATGTGCACCTGATAGCCGTGCTCGGCGCCCACCGGGGTGCCGTCGTAGCGCACCGCGATCGGCAGGAAGTGAAACATCAGATTCGGGTAGTCCACCACATCATTGCTGCGCGCGAACCCACCCGCCTCGAAATGGTTGGTGGCTGCGGGCCCGGTACGGAACAGGATCCACTGCAGACCGATTCTGGGCCGGTGACTCCACTTGATAGCCGGGTTGTACGTCACCGGCTGCTTGCACGCGTGCTGTACGTAGACCTCCAGGTGATCCTGCAGGTTCTCACCGACACCGGGCAACGCGTGCACCATCTCGATGCCCAGCGGCGTGAGCTCGTCGGGGTTGCCGACCCCGGACAATTGCAGCAGTTGCGGTGTGTTGATGGCGCCGCCGCAGAGAATCACCTCGCCGCCGTAGGCCCGTCGGCGTTGCCGGCCCCACCGGCGGTAGGCCACACCTACCGCCCGCTTGCCTTCGAACAGCACCCGGTCCACCTGGGAGAAACACCGCACCGTCAGGTTCGGCCGCTTCTTTACCGGGTGCAGATAGGCGCGGGCGGCCGACCACCGCCGCCCCCGCTTGATGTTGCGGTCGAAGGCGGCGAACCCTTCCTGCCGGTAGCCGTTGACATCGGAGGTCAGCGGGTGGCCGGCCTGCTGCGCCGCCTCCAGGAACACGGAGAACAGCGGGTTGGCCGCCGGCCCGCGTTCCAGCCACAGCGGACCGCCCTGGCCGCGCCACTCGTCGACCCCGGCCACGCAGTGTTCCATCCGCTTGAAATACGGCAGGCAGTGCGCGTAGTCCCAGCTTTCCATGCCCGGGTCGGATGCCCAGCGCTCCAGGTCCAGCGGATTACCGCGCTGAAAAATCATCCCATTGATGGAGCTCGACCCGCCGAGCAGCTTGCCGCGGCCCTGGCTGACTCGCCTGCCGTCCATGAAAGGCTCCGGTTCGGAGACGTAGCACCAGTCGTAAAACCGGTTACCGATGACCATCGTCAGCGCGGCCGGCATGTGCGTGAGAATGTCCCAGATCCAGTCCGGCCGGCCCGCCTCCAGCACCAGGACTCTATTGCCCGGGTCCGCGCTCAGCCGATTAGCCAGCGCACAGCCCGCCGAGCCACCACCGACAATGATGTAGTCGTACTCCGCCTGGCCCATGCCGCTCCTCGGATTCATTGCACTGCACAGTGTTACGGGACTAACATAGAGAGTGACGATTCCGAACGTGCAACCCAGCGTGCAACAGAGTGCAACGGTGTAGCTGCATTTGGTTCAACCGGGAAAGGAATGCTTACGTCCAGTCTGTTTATCGGCGGAAAGTGGGTGGCCGCATCGGGCGGCGCCACGCGCGATGTCCTCAACCCCTACGACCAGTCCGTGGTCCAAACGGTGGATGAGGGCGGCGAAACGGACGCGCGGGCGGCCGTGGCCGCGGCGAGGGCCGCGTTCGACAGCGGCGTATGGCCCTCTTGGACCCCGCGGCAGCGTTCCGAGCTGCTGCACCGGGTGGCCGAGTACCTGCAGCGGGACCGGGCGGAGATCGCCCGGCTGGAAACGCTGGACACCGGCAAGACGCTCGTCGAGGGCGGTATCGACGTCGACGACGTGACCGCGGTGTTCCGCTACTACGCGGGCCAGGCCGAGACCGACTCCGGACGGGTGGTGGACGCGGGCGACCCGAGCATCCGCAGCCGTGTCGTCTACGAGCCGGTCGGCGTGTGCGCATTGATCACCCCCTGGAACTACCCGCTGCTGCAGGCGTCATGGAAGGTGGCGCCCGCGCTGGCCGCGGGTAACACCATGGTGATCAAGCCCAGCGAGATCACCCCCCTGAGCACCATCAAGATGGTGGAGCTGATCGAGGAGGCCGGTGCGCCCGCCGGAGTGGTCAACCTCGTACTCGGTGCGGGCGCGACGGCCGGTGCGCCGCTGGTGGAAAGCCCCCAGGTTGACCTGGTGTCCTTCACCGGCGGCCTGGAGACCGGTCAGATGATCATGCGCTCGGCGGCCGGGACCGTGAAGAACGTCGCCCTTGAGCTCGGCGGCAAGAACCCCAACATCGTCTTCGCCGACGCCGATTTTGAGGCCGCGATCGACTACGCGTTGATGGCCGTCTTCTTCCATGCCGGGCAGGTGTGCTCGGCAGGCACCCGGCTCATCGTGGAAGACACGTTGCACGACGCTTTCGTCGCCGAACTGGTTGACCGGGCCGAGCGAATCCGGCTCGGCAATGGCCTGGACGAGGACACCGAGAGCGGCCCGCTCGTGTCCGCCGGTCACCGGGACAAGGTCGAGTCCTATGTGGAGCTCGGCATCCGGGAGGGCGCGAAGCTGATCGCGGGCGGCAAGCGCCCCGATGAGCCCGGACTGCGCGACGGCTTCTTCTACCGGCCGACGGTGTTCGACGACTGCACGCCGGACATGCGCATCGTGCAGGAGGAGACCTTCGGGCCCATCCTGACCGTGGAGCGCTTCACCGACGAGGACCGCGCCATCGAACTCGGCAACCACACCGACTACGGGCTCGCCGGTGCCGTATGGACCGCGGACGCCGCCCGGGCCGAGCGGGTGGCGCGGCGGTTGCGGCACGGCACGGTGTGGATCAACGACTTCGGCCCGTACCTGCCGCAGGCGGAATGGGGCGGCTTCAAACGCTCCGGCATCGGCAGGGAGCTCGGCCACGAAGGGCTCGCCGAGTACCGCCAGGCCAAGCACATCTACGAGAACACCGCTCCCGTGCCCCAGCGCTGGTTCGCACGACGCTGAGCATACGAAGATCCCGCCCGATCGATATGATCGGGCGGGATCTCACCGTCTGTGTCTGTCTGTGTGGACCTGAGGGGATTCGAACCCCTGACCCCCTCGTTGCGAACGAGGTGCGCTACCAACTGCGCCACAGGCCCTTGGAACGAGAGAAACTGTAGCACTCTGGCTGGCGTGCGCGGAAATCCATTCCGGTGCTGGTCACAGACCGGAAGTCACTCGTTCGCGGCACGTGGGCGGTCCTGGTCCGCGTACTGGTCGAAGAGGGGGGTGCGCCCGCGGTGGCGGGTTTTGCGGGGTGGGGTACGGGGTGTGGGGGCGGGGGTGGGGGTGGGGTCCGCGGTGGTGGAGCGGGCTGAGCTCCAGGCGTCGGAGGCGTCGAGGTCGACGCCGGGGGCGGTGCGCGGGGCGACCGGGGCGTTGACATAGGTGGGCAGCGGGACGGGGACCGGCTCCCAGCCGTCCGCCTCCCGCTGGGCGCGCTCACGCTCACGCTGCTGGTCGATCCACTCGGCGTGGTCCGTCTGCTCGACCAGTGCCCGCCGGTCGTCGCTGGGCGTGGCGGGCGGGGGCGCCGGTTCCTCGGCGCGTACGACCGGATCCGGCTCGGCGATACCCGCTGCGGGGCGCTGGCGGCGGTCGTGGAGCTGCCGCGCGGCGGCCTCCGCGCGGCGCTTGTCGAGCCGCACCGCGAAGCGCCGGCGCTCCTGGGCCCGCAGATGCACGATGTACGCGCTCAGCAGTACGGCCGGGATCGCCGGGACCCACAGAAAGCCCAGACCTCCGACGGCGGCGATGACCGCGCCGAGGGTGAAGGCGAGGAAGAGCACCATCGTGGTGCGGCGGCGCCGGGCGAGCACCTTGGCCCGCTTACCGCGGTCGCCACGGTCGTCGGCTGCCGGCTCCGGGCGGTGGTGCAGCTCGGTCGGCGCCTCGGAGACGGTCACCGGATCCGGGGCCGGGTGCACGGCGCTCGCGGGGTCGGCGAAGGCCCGGACGTCGGGCGCGTCGGGCGCGCCGCCCGGGTCACCGATATCGTCACCGTCCGTAGCCAACACGGGGGAGTTCTCCCGCGCCGCCCGTTCCCTGGCGTGGCGCCGCTCCATCGCTGCCCGGCCGGACAGCAGTCGGATGGCGGTGCTGAAGCGTTCCGTCGGACGAGAGTCATTCAACTCATCCTGGCGACGGAGCCACATCGGCACCAAGTAGGCGGCCCAGGCCCCGACGATGACTGCGTAGATGAGGCCGCTGCTGCTCACGTCACACACGGTAGAGGGGATTCGGCAAGAGCATCCGCCAATTGGCGCGGTGTGTCGCACGATCTGGCTGATATCTCGAACATTTTTTGTGATTACGAAGATCGCTGACCGCGAATGTGCTCAATTGATGTGCATCGTATGTGCGTTGGGGTATGTTCGCCGGGCGTCCAATATCGAACACTTATTTTATTTCTGCCGTGTTCCCGGCCGCACCTGATGCCAGCGGGTGAGCAGGCCTTCCGGGACTTCCTCAGCGGTCAGCGCATAGACCAGATGGTCCCGCCAAGCACCATCAATATGCAGATAGCGCGGCCGGACGCCCTCCTCCCGGAAACCCAGTTTCTCCACGACCCGGCGGCTCGGCCCGTTCTCCGGCCGGATACACACCTCGATACGGTGCAGCCCGACCGCACGGAAGCAGTGGTCGACGGCGAGGGCGACGGCCGTCGGGGTCACGCCACGGCCCGCGACCGCCTGGTCGATCCAGTACCCGACATGGCCCGAGCACATGGAGCCCCAGGTGATTCCGGCGACGGTCAACTGCCCGACCAGCCGCCCCTGGTAGGTGATGACGAAGGGCAGCATCCGGCCCGCGTGCGCCTCGGCGCGCAGATGGCGCACCATCTGCCGGTACGTGGGGCGCTGCGGCGGGAAGTGGCCCGGCGGGGTCGGCGGGATGGTGGCCTCCCAGGGGCGCAGCCAGTCCCGGTTGCGTTGGTTGACCTCACGCCAGGCACGGTGGTCACGCAGCCTTATGGGGCGGAGGGCCGTATCGCCGTCCGCCAGCTCAACCGGCCATGCGGCGTTCAGTTGGCATCCCCTCTGGGGTGATCGCCGCCGTGCAGCTGGTCGACGGCGTGCGGGAGGAGCCCGGCGAGGACGGCCAAGCCGTCCTTGACGCCCCCCGAGGAGCCAGGAAGGTTCACCACAAGGGTACGTTCGGCGACGCCCGCCAGGCCACGGGAGAGTGCGGCGGTGGGAACCTTGGCGCGGCCCACGGCACGGATCGCCTCGGGGATGCCGGGGATCTCGTAGTCCAGGACCCGCCGCGTCATCTCCGGGGTGAGGTCCATCGGCGTAAGCCCGGTTCCGCCGGTGGTGACCACGGCGTCATAGCCCGCGGCGACCGCCTCGCGCAGGACCGCTTCGACTGGATCGCCGTCGGGCACCACGGTCGGGCCGTCGACCGTAAAGCCCATCGCGGTCAGGCCCTCGACGAGCAGCGGGCCGCCCTTGTCGGCGTAGACACCGGCGGAGGCGCGGTTGGAGACCGTAACGGCCAGGGCTTTCGGGGGATTCACTGGGTTCGGGGGGTTCGGGGGGTTCGGTGGGTTCGGGGGGTTCACTTGCGGGTCCAGTCGCCGGACTTGCCACCCGTCTTCTCCTCGACCCGGAGATCCGAAATGACGGCGCCCTTGTCGACGGCCTTGACCATGTCGATGATCGTCAGGGCTGCGACGGAGACGGCCGTAAGGGCCTCCATCTCGACACCCGTACGGTCTGTCGTCTTCACCGTGGCGGCGATCTCCACCGCGTCATCGGTGACGGCGAGATCGACCTGCACCCCGGAGACCGCCAGCGGATGGCAGAGCGGGATGAGCTCCGGGGTCTTCTTGGCGCCCATGATTCCGGCGATACGGGCCGTGGCGAGGGCGTCTCCCTTGGGCAGGGTCTCTTCGGGGGATTCGCCACGCAGCAGCTCGACGACGCGCGGGGAGACCAGCACCCGCCCGGTCGCCCGAGCGGTACGCGCGGTGACATCTTTGCCCGAGACGTCGACCATCCGGGCGGCCCCGGCATCGTCGAGGTGCGTGAGGTGCTGGCTGTTCACTGATTCTTCCTCATCTTGCGTGTTACGCGTCCGGTGCCCGGTCCGGCTGGGATCGCGGCATGGGCAGACACCGTACCGGGCGGTTCCGGCGGATGAGCGCTCAGCCAAGCGGAATGACGTCCAGCTCCGTTCCCGGAGCGATGGCCGTTATCCCCTCCGGAATGACGATCAGGGCGTCGGCGTGTGCGAGGGCCGCGATGAGGTGAGAGCTGGCGCCGCCGACCGGCTGGACCGTGCCCACGGTCTCATCGCCGTGCGCGGGCGGGACGTAATTGCCCCGCAGGAACTGCCGCTTCCCGGCCGGAGAGGTGAGCGGCTTGTCGGCCGTGATCCGGGCGCGGGCGCGCGGCCGGTGGATCGGCTCGCAGCCCATCAGGGTGCGGATGACGGGGCGTACGAAGAGCTCGAAGGAGACATACGAGCTCACCGGGTTCCCCGGGAGGGCGAGCAGCGGGGTGCGGTCGGCGCCGATCAGGCCGAAGCCCTGCGGCTTGCCGGGCTGCATGGCCAGCTTGCGGAAGTCGACGCCGCCGGCTGCTTCATCGAGTCCGGAGAGCGCCTCCTTGACCACGTCGTACGCGCCCACACTCACTCCGCCGCTGGTGACGATGGCGTCGGCGCGGATGAGCTGGTCCTCGACGGTACTCCGCAGGGTGTCCGCGTCGTCCGCGACAGCGCTGACCCGGTAGGCGATGGCGCCCGCGTCGCGGGCGGCGGCGGTGAGCATATAGCTGTTGGAGTCGTGGATCTGGCCGGGGCGCAGCTCCTCCCCCGGCGGCACGAGCTCGCTGCCGGTCGACAGCACGACCACCCGGGGGCGTGGCCGGACGGTGACCGTGCCCCGGCCGATGGCGGCGAGCAGCCCGATCTGCGGCGGCCCCAGGACCGTACCGGCGGTGAGGGCGACCGAACCGGCCTGCACATCGCTGCCCCGGGCCCGTACATGCTGGCGGGGCCGGGCGGCGCGGTGCACCCGGACCTCGCCGGTGGCCGCGGCCGGGTCCGCGCTGTGCGCGGTCATCGCGGTGGCGGGGCCGCCGCCGGTGCCGCCGTCGGTCCACTCCACCGGGACGATGGCCTCGGCGCCGGGCGGCAGCGGGGCGCCGGTCATGATGCGGGCGGCCTGGCCGGGGGCGACGGACGGCAGCTCGGCGCTGCCCGCCGCCACATCCCCGATGACGGTGAGCACCGCCGGGAACTCCTCACTGGCGCCCTCGACATCGGCCGTACGGACCGCGTAGCCGTCCATGGAGCTGTTGTCGAAGGGCGGCAGGGAGGCGGGCACCAGGACATCCTCGACCAGGACGCAGCCCTGTGCCTCCTGGAGCGGGAGCTCGATGGGCTCCAGCGGGCGGACCGCCCGGAGGATGTCCTCCAGATGCTCGTCGACCGACCAGGTCTCGCTCTCGCTCAAAGCGTCACATCTCCTCGCTGACATAACGGCGCAGCCAGGCCCGGAACTCCGGACCCAGATCCTCACGCTCGCATGCCAGTCTGACAATGGCGCGCAGGTAATCGCCACGGTCCCCGGTGTCATAGCGGCGGCCACGGAAGACAACGCCGTGCACCGGGCCGCCGAGGGCAGGGTCGGCGGCGAGGGTCTGGAGGGCGTCGGTGAGCTGGATCTCGCCGCCGCGCCCGGGCTCGGTCTTGCTCAGCACATCGAAGACGGCGGGGTCGAGGACGTAACGCCCGATGATGGCCAGGTTGCTCGGCGCTTCGGCCGGGTCGGGCTTCTCGACCAGGTCGGAGACCTTGACGACATCGTCGTCGCCGGTGGGGGCGGCGGCCGCGCAGCCGTAGAGGTGGATGCTGGCCGGGTCGACCTCCAGCAGGGCGATGACGCTGCCGCCGTACTGCTCCTGGACCTCGGTCATCCGAGTGAGGAGGGGGTCGCGGGGGTCGATCAGGTCGTCGCCGAGGAGAACGGCGAAGGGCTGGTCACCGACGTGCGGGGCGGCGCACAGGACGGCGTGGCCCAGGCCCTTGGGGTCGCCCTGTCGGACGTAGTGCATGGTCGCGAGGTCGCTGGACTCCTGGACCCTGCTGAGCTTGGTGGCGTCGCCCTTGGTACGGAGCACCTCTTCCAGCTCATGGTTGCGGTCGAAGTGGTCCTCCAGCGGCCGCTTGTTACGGCCGGTGACCATGAGGACATCGTTGAGGCCCGCGGTGACGGCCTCCTCGACGACGTACTGGATCGCGGGCTTGTCAACGACCGGCAGCATTTCCTTGGGGGTGGCCTTGGTGGCGGGGAGGAAGCGGGTGCCGAGGCCCGCGGCTGGGATGACAGCTTTGCTGATCCGAGTACGTGATGTAGTCATGGTCCGCACGATAACCGCTGACATTATGCGGAAGGTAAGCGTCCGGTGCGTCTGTTGCGGTATGCGGACATAGAGACGGGCGGGGGAGGATGCACAGAGAAGGGGGCGCACGCACTGTGGATACCGAAGCTAGGGATACGGAAGCCAGGGATACGGAAGCTAGCAAGCGCGCGTTGCGGCGGGACCTCCTGGAGTTGAGGTCCCGGTTGCCGGAAGGTGACACGAGGGAGACGGCCGCGGTGCTCGCCCAGCGCGCGCTGGAGCTTCCGGAGCTGGCGGAGGCGGGCACGGTGGCGGCGTATGTCTCGATCGGCAGTGAACCGGGCACCCGCGTCCTCCTGGACGCGCTGCGCGCGCGGGGGGTGCGGGTGCTGCTGCCGGTGCTGCTGCCCGACAATGATCTGGACTGGGGCACGTACGAGGGCCCGGAGCGCCTGGTGGCCGCCCGGCGGGGCCTGCTGGAGCCGAGCGGCCCCCGCCTTGGCCCGGACGCGGTGACGTCGGCGGACGCGGTCCTGCTGCCCGGGCTCGCGGTGGATGCGCGCGGTGTGCGGCTGGGGCGGGGCGGTGGGTCCTACGACCGGGTGCTGGCCCGGTTGGAGGCGGCGGGGGCGGCGCCGGTGCGGGTTGTGCTGCTGTACGAGAACGAACTGCTCGCGGAGGTGCCCGGGGAGGCCCATGACCAGCCGGTTCACGTTGCGGTGACGCCTGCGGGGGTCACCCGCTTTCCGCGCTGAGCCGCGGCCGCGGTAGCGCGGCGAGGGGTTCCCCGTATCCCGCCCCTTCCCGGAAACCGGGGCTTTGCCCCGGGCCCCGGGGTTGGGCCGGTGCGGGCCGGTGGCCGGGTGTTGTGCCCACCCACAGCCCCTCGCGGGGCTGCGAGTGCCCACAACAGGGGTGGCGCGGCTGGTTATGGGGTCAGGGCCATCGTGTCGTTGGTTGACTTGTCGACGGCATCGCGGGAGTACGCCCAGGGCAGCAGCTCGCCCTTGGACCACTGGTCGGTCTGGTCGGTGTAGTTCTCGTGGTACGCGTGCCCCGACGCACCGGTGAGGTTTATCCAGCGGGACTTGTCGAGGTCGTCCAGGTTGACCACCATCCGCATGGACGGCACCCAGGTGACCGCGTAGCCACCGGCCGCGTTCCAGCCGGAGGCGTCGACGGCGTCCTTACCGCCGCCGAGCTCCCATGGGCCACGGTTGAGCATGCGCTGCACCAGGCTCGGGCCATTCGTGCCCAGGGTCGAGTTCCTGAGCATCAGCCGGTGCATACGGCCCCAGCTCCAGGTGTCGATGTTCTTGCCGAGCTTGGTGGTCAGCTCCTCACGGGCGCCCTTCATGGCGCGGGCGAGCAGCTCATCGCGGTTTTCGGCCTTGGGGTTGTGCAGGTTGCCGCGGGCTTGCCACCACGTGCTGTCCGGGTCCTTGAGGAGCCCGCGCACCACCTCGAACCAGCGGTCGCCGCCGTCCGGCTGGGCGGACTCAGGGCTGCGCTCGCCGCACTCGCGGACCGTACGGGCGGTGCCGTCGATGTCCTCCAGCGGGCCGGAGTCATCGGCGGGGCGGACCCGCAGGCACTTGCCGTTGAGCCGCAGCTCCTTGGGGAGCTTGTTGCCGAAGGCGAGCATGAGCGTGTTGCGCCAGACGCCGTTGAAGTAGGCGGCGGCGGCCGAGTCGGCGTCCTGGGAGTAGTCCCAGCCCTCCAGCAGCTGCTGCGCCTCGCGGACGTACTCGTCCTTGATATCGATCTTCAGCAGATACGGCACCAGCAGCTTGGCGATCTCGCTGCTGTTGTCCATCTGCATGGACTGCATATCGTCCATGGAGATCTTCCCGCCATCCTTGATCTTCGACTGGATGAGGTCGTTGATCCGCTGGCTGCGGGCTCCGTAACTCCAGTCCTCGGTCAGCAGATGCGGGTAGGTCCGCTGGTCTATGACGGCCTGGTTGGCGGTGACGATATAGCCCCGCTCGGGGTTGAGCTCATAGGGCAGCTCGGACTGCGGGACATAGCGGGCCCACCCGTACTTCGAGTCCCAGCCGGGCGCCGGATAGCGGCCGTCGCCCTTGCCCCGTATCGGGATCTGGCCCGGGGCCTGATAGCCGATATTGCCCTTGGTGTCGGCATAGATCAGGTTCTGCGAGGGAACGGCGAAGTCGCGTGCTGCCGCCTGGAATTCCTTGAAGTCCTTGGCCCGGTTGAGCTTGAAGACCGCGTCCATGGTGGTGGAGGGGTCGAGTGCGGTCCAGCGCAGCGACACCGCGTAGCCCTTGCCCCGGTCGGGGGCGACCCCCTGGACGGGGGCGCTGTCGCCGACCTTACCGAGCTCGATATGGCGGTCGGAGACGATGGGGCCGTTCTTGGTGGAGCGGACGGTGATCTTACGGTCCGTACCGCCGGCGACCTTGATGGTCTCCTTGCGGGTCTCATACGGACGGTACTCGCCGTCGTAGAGGTACTCCTCGTCCTTGATCTTCTCCAGGTAGAGATCGGTGACATCGGCGCCGAGATTGGTCATGCCCCAGGAGATGTCCTGGTTGTGGCCGATGATGACGCCCGGCATTCCGGCGAAGGTGAAGCCGGAGACATCAAAGGGGCACGCCTTGGTGACCTGGGTGCAGTGCAGGCCCGTCTGATACCAGACGGAGGGCAGCCGCGGCGCCAGATGCGGGTCGTTGGCGAGCATCGGCTTGCCGCTGGTGGTGTGCTCGCCGGAGATCACCCAGGAGTTGGAGCCGATGCCGCTGCCGTTGCGGCCGAGCAGTGCGGGGATCTTGTCGAGGGTCCTGGAGAGCGCGGACAGCTGAGTCCGCGCCCCTTCCGGGGTCTGCTGGCCCGCACGGCTGGCCTGCCGGGCCGGGGTGCCGTCCGGGTCGAAGGCGCCCGCCGCCGGGTCGACCGCGCCACGGTCGACGACGGGAGTGTTCCGTTCGTACGGATAGCCGGGATACAGCTCCTCGATCTGATCGTCGGTCAGCCGACTGGACATCAGCGCCCGGTCGACCTCGTCCCGGAGGTTGCCGCGCAGGTCCCAGGCCATGGCCTTCAGCCAGGAGAGGGAGTCGACCGGGGTCCAGGGCTGCGGCTTGTAGTCGTTGACGAAGCCGAGGGCCGCGTACTCCAGGGAGATGCCGGAGCCGCCGCGCTCCTTGAGATAGGCGTTCACACCAGCGGAGTACGACCTGAGGTGTTCCTTGGTCTGCTTGGAGAGCTTGGTGTCGTACTCCTGCTGCGCGACATCACGCCAGCCGAGCGTGCGCAGGAACGCGTCGGTCTCGACCTGGTCCTCACCGAACATCTCGGACAGCCGCCCGGCGGTCGTATGACGCCGTACGTCCATCTCCCAGAAGCGGTCCTGGGCCTGGACGTAGCCCTGCGCCATGAAGAGATCTTCGGCGCTGCTGGCGTAGATCTGCGGGACACCGTTGCCGTCGCGCTTGACGTTCACCGTGCCGGACAGGCCCTTGAGCTTGACCGAACCAGTGGTCTGCGGGAAGGACTCGCGGACGGTGCTGATCGTCCACAACGTACCGCCGCCTACGCCCGCCACGAGCAGCAGCACGACTGTGATCACGATCAAGCGGGCGCGTCGGGACCGTTTCTTGGCGGGCATCGCTGTCCTTTGAGGGGCAGGGTGGGACCTGGAAGTGCTGGAGCAACTGTAGGCGGAGCCACTGACGGCCCATACAGGGAGTCACCGGTCACCGGGGGCGATGCTTCAAGCGATGTTAAATTGTTAGGCAAGGCAACGAATGTTTTGCGCCATTCTCAGCCACTTGCGCTGTCTGTCAGACGCTGAGAACAGCTGGATGCTGAGAACAGAAAGTTGAGAACAAGAAAGAGGAACGGCCCCTGACTGTCGACCGTCTCAATGAACTCCTGCTCGTCGCTGCCGTGGTGCTCCTCATCGCGGTCACGGCGGTCCGCCTCTCCTCCCGTATCGGCCTGCCCAGCCTGCTGGTCTACCTGGGCATCGGCATCGCCATGGGGCAGGACGGCCTCGGCGTGCGCTTCGATGACGCCGAACTCACTCAGGTGTTCGGCTATGCCGCGCTCGTGGTGATTCTGGCCGAAGGTGGTCTGGGCACCAGGTGGCGGGAGATCCGGCCGACGGTCCCGGCGGCGGCGGTACTGGCGACAGCGGGGGTCACGGTCAGCGTGCTGGTCACCGCGGCCGCGGCCCACTATCTGGTGGGGCTCGGCTGGCAGCTCGCGCTGATTCTGGGCGCGGTGGTCTCCTCGACGGACGCCGCGGCGGTGTTCTCCGTACTGCGCAAGATGCCCCTGCCCAAGCGGCTGACCGGAGTGCTGGAGGCGGAGTCCGGTTTTAACGACGCGCCGGTGGTGATCCTGGTCGTCGCCCTCTCGGCGCTCGATCACGAACCGACGTACTGGTACATCCTGCTCGGCAAGATAGCGCTGCAGCTCGCCATCGGGCTGGCGGTCGGTCTGGGCATCGGCAAGCTCGGTGAGTTGGGGCTGCGGCATGTGGCCCTGCCCGCGTCCGGTCTGTATCCGATCGCGGTCATGGCGCTGTGCGTTCTGGCGTACGCCGGCGGCGCGCTCGCTCAGGGCAGTGGCTTCCTCGCGGTGTACGTCTCGGCGCTCGTCCTGGGCAACGCCAAGCTGCCGCACCGGCCCGCCGTACGGGGTTTCGCCGACGGGGTCGCCTGGATCGCCCAGATCGGACTCTTCGTCCTGCTCGGCCTGCTGGTCACTCCAAGTGAGCTGGGAGCGGACTTCTGGCCAGCGATCGTGATCGGTCTGGCGCTGACTCTGGTGGCCCGGCCGCTGTCGGTGGTGCTGTGTCTGCTGCCCTTCCGGCAGCCCTGGCGGGATCAGGCGCTGCTCTCCTGGGCGGGGCTGCGCGGCGCGGTCCCCATCGTGCTGGCCACCATCCCCATGGTGGCCGAGATCGGCCACAGTGACCGGATCTTCAATATCGTTTTTGTGCTCGTCGTTGTCCTTACGATGCTCCAGGGGCCGACTCTGCCCTGGGTGGCGCGGAAGCTACGGCTGGGCGAGGGCGAAGGCCCGACCGATGTCGATATCGAGTCGGCGCCCCTGGAGCGGCTGCGCGGACATCTGCTGTCGGTCTCCATCCCGGCGGCCTCGAAGATGCACGGCGTGGAGATCAACGAGCTGCGGCTGCCGCCAGGAGCGGCGGTGACCCTGGTCGTACGGCAGGGGAAGAGCTTTGTGCCGCAGCCGTCGACGGTGCTGATGCGCGGTGATGAGCTGCTGGTAGTGGCCACCGATCCGGTGCGGGACGCGACGGAGCGCCGGCTGCTGGCGGTCGGCCGGGGTGGCAAGCTGGCGGACTGGCTGGGCAATCGGGGTGATACGGGTAGTACGGGCATCCAGCGGGGAGACCGCTAGAGACCGTTAGCGGATCCTTTACGCCACCTTGGATTGCCAGGCAATACTGACCCGCTACACTGCAAGGGAAAGTTTTTCTCCATATCTGCCTGATGCAGAGCTGGCGCGTAGAGCGCGAGGGACAGCTCTCGGTGCATACCCGGCCGCCGGCCGTCGCACTACCAGGCAGCAGAAAGGCCAGGCCGTGGCTCCGAAGCCCGGCTACCGTCAGTTGTTGCGCACCCCTGGTGCATGGTCATTCCTGCTCCCAGGCTTTCTGGCCCGGCAGCCCTTCGCGATGCTGACCATCGGCATCGTGCTGCTCGTCCAGCACACCACCGGCTCTTTCGGCACCGCGGGGGCGGTCTCCGCCGCGACCGGTGTCGCCATGGCGCTGTGCGCCCCCCAGGCGGGCAAGCTCGCCGACCGCTTCGGCCAGCGGGCCGTGCTGCTGCCCGGTGCGCTGGTGCACGCTGCGTCCGTCTCAGTGCTCATCACCCTGGCCCTCTCCGGTGCGCCGCTGTGGGCCATGCTGTTGATGGCCCTACCCACCGGTGCCTCGGTGCCGCAGGTCGGCCCGATGGTGCGGGCGCGCTGGGCGCACCAGCTCAGCGGCGGTCGGCTGATGCCGACCGCGGCGGCCTTTGAGTCGGTGACGGATGAGTTCACCTTTGTCGTCGGCCCCGTGCTGGCCACCGCGCTGTGCACCGGCGTCCACCCGGCCGCCGGGCTGATCGCGGAGGCCACGCTGACCGTCATCGGCGGACTGCTGTTCGCCGCCCAGACCCGCACCGCGCCGCCCGCGCACCGTACGGGCCGTATGGCGGGCGGGCGACGCGCCTCGGCCCTGTCGGTGCCGGGCGTACGGGTGCTGATCGTCGCCTTCCTCGGCATTGGCGCGGTCTTCGGCGGGATGCAGGTCTCGCTGACCGCCTTCACCCAGTCCATCGGGCAGCCGGGTGCCAATGGGCTGCTCTACGGGGTCTTCGCGGGCGGCAACATGCTGGCGGGCGTGGCCTGCGGCGTCATCGCCTGGCGGTCGGCCCCCGAGAAGCGGCTGCCCGTCGCCTACGGGGCGCTGGCGCTGGCCACCGTACCGCTGTGGTTCGCGGCCTCGGTGGCCTCGGTACCGCTGGTCGGCGCGGTCGGGCTGCTGACCGGCCTGGCCATCGCCCCGGCCCTGATCACCGGGTTCACGCTGGTGGAGCGGCTGGTACCGGCGGGGGCGCGTACGGAGGCCTTCACCTGGCTGACCGGCGCGGTCGCGCTCGGCCAGGCCGGGGCGGCGACCACGGCCGGGCAGCTGGCTGACGACTTCGGCGCGAGCGCCGGATTCGCCGTACCGCTGGCCGGTACGGCACTGGCCCTGGCGACCGTGGCAGCACTGCGCGGCTGGCTGACGCCGAGGGCCGAGCGGCAGCCCGAGGGCAGGGTCGTGGCACGTGGCGAGGGTCACCGTGTGCCGGTTGCGGTGGACTAAGCCGATGGAATACTGCACCATGGAGCGTCGTTAGCACTCCACAGGGAAGAGTGCCAGGAGGAGCAAGTGCCGACCTATCAGTACCAGTGCACCGAGTGCGGCGAGGGCCTCGAGGCGGTGCAGAAGTTCACCGACGACGCCCTCACCGAGTGCCCGAGCTGCGAAGGGCGCCTGAAGAAGGTGTTCTCGGCGGTCGGCATTGTCTTCAAGGGCTCCGGCTTCTACCGGAACGACAGCCGTGGCTCGTCGTCCAGCAGCAGCCCGGCTGGCTCGAAGTCCGACTCGAAGTCCGAGAAGAAGGCTGAGGGCGGCGAGAAGAGCGAGAAGAAGAGTGACAGCTCGTCCTCGTCCTCCTCCTCTTCCACCGCTGCGGCAAGCACCCCCGCGGCCTGACCCAGGCTCTTACGGACCCCGCCCCCGGCAACGGGCAGCGGGGTCCGACGCATGCGGCCCGGCGGCCCGGGGCCGCTGTACCACTGTGCGGCTCCGCCGCGCGCCGGCTTCGCCCGGCTGCGGGTCGCCGTGGGTGGGTTTCCCGGTGTCCCTCCCCTTCCCGGCTGTGCCGATATGCGGCTCCGCTGCGTGGCGGGGCTCCGCCCGGCGCCGGGGGTGGTGCCGTGGTGTGCTTCCCCAGTCCCGCCCCTTCCCGGAAACCGGGGCTTCGCCCCGGGGCCCCGGGGTTGGACGGTGCGGAACGGTGGCCGGTGTTGTGCCCACCCGTTCCGCCCAGCGGAACGACTGCCCACAACACCGGGGGTCTGGGGGCGGCAGCCCCCAGGTTCGGGAAGGGGCGGGTCAGGGGAATCCCCTCCGCCGACAGCGGCGCCCAGCCAGCGACGCAGCAGGGACCCGTAGAGTGTCGCGCATGACTGAATGGGGTGCGCGGGCGGAGATCGGTGTCATCGGCGGGTCGGGGTTCTACTCCTTTCTGGACGACGTGACCGAAGTCTCGGTGGAAACCCCCTATGGGCAGCCCAGCGACTCCCTCTTCCTCGGCGAACTGGCCGGACGGCGGGTGGCCTTCCTGCCCCGGCACGGGCGTAAGCACCATCTGCCGCCGCACCGGATCAACTACCGGGCCAATCTGTGGGCACTGCGCTCGATCGGCGTACGGCAGGTCCTGGGCCCCTGCGCGGTGGGCGGCCTACGGGAGAAGTACGGGCCGGGCACGCTGCTGGTGCCGGATCAGCTCGTCGACCGCACCAAGACGCGGGTGCAGACCTACTACGACGGGGAGCCCCGGCCGGACGGTCAGCAGCCGAACGTGGTGCATCTGACCTTCGCCGATCCCTACTGCGAGGCGGGCCGGGAAGCCTCGCTGGCGGCGGCGCGCGGGTGCGGCTGGGAGCCGGTGGACGGCGGCACGATGGTCGTCATCGAGGGCCCGCGCTTCTCGACCCGCGCGGAGTCCAGCTGGCATGCCGCACAGGGCTGGTCGGTGGTGGGTATGACCGGTCATCCGGAGGCGGTACTCGCCCGTGAGCTGGGGCTCTGCTACAGCTCGCTGGCGCTCGTGACCGATCTGGACGCGGGGGCCGAGGCAGGCGACGGCGTCTCGCATGAGGAGGTCATGCGGGTCTTCCGGGAGAACCTCGGGCGGCTGCGCGAGGTCCTTTTCGACGCGGTGGGCGGGCTGCCTACGGAGCGGCTCTGCTCGTGTGCGGGCGCACTGGCCGGACTGGATCTGGGGATCGAGCTGCCGTAGCGCTGTCCACAACTCGTGAGTAGTCCACAGCGCTCAGCGGGATTCGGCGCGGTCGGGCACGGTGGTGGCGTTCCTTCCCGATCTCGAGGCGGTGACGGCCATGGCCCCTACCCCTTCCTCCGCTCCTCCCCCGCCCTCTCCTCCCCCGCCGTCCGTCGTACCGGAGTTTGAACCGCTGCGGACGGGCGGCTGGCGGCGGCACCGGCTGTGCGCGGCGATGCGCCGCAGACGGCGTGCGGTGGCGATCTCGCTGGCGGTGGCCGCCACGGCGATGGTGGTCTCGGCGCCACGTGCGGAGCCGCAGCCACCGGAGCGCACGTCCCGGGAGACCGCCGCTGGGCCCGCCGCCGAGTTGGTCGCGGCGCCGGTGCGGATCGCGGATCCTGCGACGGTGCGGCTGCTCAAGCCGGGCGACCGGGTGGATGTGCTGGCGAGCGCACCGGACGGCTCCGCTGCGGACCGCGCCCGCATTGTCGCCCGCTGCGCCCGGGTGGCCAAGGTGCCGGAGTCCGGCGGCACCGGGGGGTCGGCGGGGGAAGGCGCGCTGGTGGTACTGCCGGTGCCACGGCCGACCGCGGCCCAGCTCGCGGGTGCGGCGGCACACTCCCGGCTGACGGTGGCGCAGTGCGGTTGACGTACCGACCGACCGTACGGAGTCACCGACTGGACATTCGCGGCAGGGCTCGGGCAGCGTGCCTGTGGCCGGATTTATTCAGCGTGTTCAGCGTGTTCAGCTGTGAGGAAAGGCAGTCTGTTGAGCGAGGAAAAGCAGGGCGCCCTGGCGGGGTTCAAGGAATTCCTGATGCGGGGCAATGTGGTCGAACTGGCCGTCGCCGTCGTCATCGGGGCTGCCTTCACCAAGATCGTGAACTCGGTCGTGGAGGGCGTCATCAACCCCGTGGTCGGCGCGGTCGGCCCCAAGGACCTGGAGGAGTACCAGTTCTGTCTCAAGGCCCCATGCGCGGAGAACGCGGCGGGCGAGATGGAGGGCATCACCATCCAGTGGGGCTCGGTGCTCAGCGCCTCGCTCACCTTTCTGATCACCGCAGCGGTCGTCTACTTCTGCATGATCAGGCCCATGAACAAGTACAAGGCACGGCTGGACGCCAGGAAGCCGGTCGACGACACTCCCGCCGCGAAGACCGAGCTGGAGCTGCTTGCCGAGATCCGGGACGCGCTGGTCACCCAGCGAACCGAGATGGAGACGAGCAATGGAGCGGCGGTTGGCGCCCAGCGCGGACCGTCCTCCGAGCCCCGCTAGCTGCACCCGGCGGTAGCGCTACAGCGCTTACAGGTGGTGCGGTGGCTTCTCGTCCAGAAAGCGGGCCAGATCCGCCGCGCCGCCGCTGCCGCCCCCGGCGGTGGGCCGCTCGCCCCAGCCGTCGTCCGTGTCATCCGGCGAGCGCTGGCTCAGCGGATCGCTGAAGTCCAGCGCGGCCGCGGGGTCGCGGGGCTCAGAAGCAGCGGGGGTGGTCATGCGTCCAGAGTAAGCGCCTCATGCCACCAGTGGTCGCGGCCGGGGGTCCAGGGCACCGGGCGGGCCATCCGGTGGACGACCAGTACGGACCGTACCGCTGGGCAGTCCGCCAGGGCCCGGTCAAGGATCCGCTTCGCCGGATAGTAACGGTCACCGTAGAAGCAGCCGTCCGCGGTGATCACCACCCCGGCACCGGACTCCTGTATCCGGTCACGCAGCAGGTACGCGGGGTCCCCGATGGGCAGGGTGAAGCGCCGGGCTCCCAGGCGGCCGCAGGCCATGGTGGTCACCACGGACTCCGGGGTCATGGGCAGCAGCGCGGCCACCCGCTCCCCGCCATGGACGCCCAGCCGCGTCAGCGCGGCCGCCGCCCGGCGTGCCTGGTCGACCAGCCGAGTATGGATGAACTCCGCAGCCGGTACCGGAGGCTGTGCCGAGGCTGGCCCCTGCGGTGCGGTCTGGGGTATGCGGGAGATGTGGTGTTGATTGGCCGACATGTGCCACAGCCTCGCGCCGGACGATGAACGTCTGATCAACATTCGCTGTACGCGGCAACGGGCAGCAGCGGGCGGCAACTGGCGACAGCGGGCGCCACGCCCTGGCGAGTGATACGCATGGTCCGTGACTGACACGGAGACGACAACTCAGGACGCGCTGACGGATGTTCCGGGCCTGCGGGTGGGGCACGCCCAGCGGACCGAAGACGGCTGGCTGACCGGGACGACGGTGGTGCTGGCTCCGGAGGGCGGTGCGGTGACCGCGGTGGATGTACGTGGCGGCGGTCCCGGCACCCGGGAGACGGACGCGCTTGACCCGCGCAATCTGGTGCAGCGGATCGACGCCGTCGTCCTCACCGGCGGCAGCGCCTACGGCCTGGACGCCGCCTCCGGGGTGATGGCCTGGCTGGAGGAGCGCGGCCGGGGCGTGCGGGCGGGACCGGATCCGGCGCAGGTGGTGCCGGTGGTCCCGGCGGCCTGCGTCTTCGATCTGGGCCGGGGCGGCGACTGGGCGGCCCGCCCGGATGCCGCGCTGGGCCGCGAGGCAGCCGAAGCCGCCGAAGCCGCCGAAGCCGCCGAAGCCGCCGAAGCCGCCGGGAATGTGCCCGGCACTGTCGCCCAGGGCAATGTCGGCGCCGGTACGGGGGCGGTGGCCGGTGGTCTCAAGGGTGGCGTGGGCACCGCCAGTACGGTGCTGCCCTCGGGGGCCACCGTGGCCGCGCTCGCGGTGGTCAACGCGGTGGGCTCGGTACTCGACCCGGCGACCGGTGTGCTCTACGGGGAACTCTTCAGCGGCCGCCGTCCCGCCATCCCGTCAGAAGCCCAGCACACCGAAGCCCAGCGGAGGTTGGCGGAGGCCGTCAAGGCATCCGGCCCGCCCCCGCTCAACACCACCATCGCCGTTGTCGCCACCGACGCCCAACTGTCCAAGGCCCAGGCACAGAAGCTGGCGGGCACCGCTCACGACGGCTTGGCCCGCGCGGTACGGCCCGTACATCTCCTGCACGACGGGGATACGGTCTTCGCCCTGGCCACCGGCGAACGCCCGTTGCCCGCATCGGAGTCGGGGCAGCTGCAGGAGCTCAACAGCCTGCTGGCCGCGGGCGCCGACATCCTGACCCGGGCCGTGGTCAAGGCACTGCTCGCCGCCGAGACCGTGACCGGCCCAGGCGGGGTGTTCCCCTCCTACCGCGACCTCTACGGCCGCTAGGGCTCAACCCCGGGCGTTCACGCCCAAGAGGAATCCCATCCCTGAGCCCCGGACCGCGCAGCCCCGGCGAGATACCGGACAGGCGGTTGAAGCCGGGCACAGCCAGACGCACGGTCGGGCACGGGGACCCGCACAGGCCCAGGCGCGACCCGCTCCAGAGGCATCTGGGAGCAAAGAGCCCCCGGCGGTCGGGGGTCCACCGGGGGCTCGTCTATGGGGCGGCGGGTTACGCCGGGTTACGTCGGGGGTTACGCCGCGGCGTCAAAGCCAGTGTCGCGCGCCATCTTCTTCAGCTCCAGCAGCGCGTGCTTCTCGATCTGCCGGATCCGCTCCCGGGTCAGACCGTGCTGCTTGCCGACCTCGGTCAGCGTGCGCTCACGGCCGTCCTCGATCCCGTAGCGCGCCTTGATGATCGACGCGGTGCGGTGGTCGAGCCGTGCGATCAGGCTCTCCAGCTCTTCGCTGCGCAGCAGCGTCAGCACCGACTGCTCCGGGGACACCGCGGAGGTGTCCTCCAGCAGATCCCCGAACTGCGTCTCGCCCTCGTCATCCACATGCATGTTCAGGCTGACCGGGTCCCGTGCCCAGTCGAGCACATCGATGACGCGCTCGGGCGAGGAGCCCAGCTCAAAGGCGACCTCTTCCGGCTCCGGCTCCCGGCCGTGCTCACGGTTGAACTCCCGCTGCACCCGCCGGATCCGGCCGAGCTCCTCCACCAGATGGACGGGGAGCCGGATGGTCCGGGACTGGTCGGCGATGGACCGGGTGATGGCCTGACGGATCCACCAGGTCGCATACGTGGAGAACTTGAAACCCTTGGCGTAGTCGAACTTCTCCACCGCGCGCACCAGACCGGCGTTGCCCTCCTGGACCAGGTCCAGCAGCGGCAGCCCACTGCGCGGGTAACGGCGGGCGACGGCGACAACCAGCCGCAGGTTTGAACGGATAAAAATGTCCTTGGCGCGCTCGCCCTCGACGACTATCGCCTTGAGCTCCTCACGGCTCGCGGTCGCGCTCGGCGCCTCCGCGGACGGGGGTTCTTCCAGCCCGTCGAGGACCCGCCGGGCGTAGACCCCGGCCTCGATGGCCAGCGACAGCTCGACTTCCTTGGCCGCGTCCAGCAGTGGCGTGCGAGCGATCTCGTCGAGGTACATGCCGACCAGATCGCGGTCAGCGACTTCGCTGCTTGCGCGCACACTGCTTGCCGTGTCGGCACCATTGGTGGCGGCCTGACGACGGGCGACGGCACGGGTTGCCATGCGTGCTCCCTTGCGAGTGATCAATAACTGGTCGGTAACGGACCAGGAACCCTTCTCTCTTCTGCCCTCCGGGTCCCCGCTCACGAAGAAAACAACGACGAGAATCCGGACAGAATTCCCAACTTGCCCATCGTTTTCCCGATCATGCAGTACCCTGTGCCGCCACCGAAAAAGGGGCGGCCAATGACAGAGCGCAGGGAAGTCCAGGTCAGACCGGGCACCGAGGACGATCTCGAGGCCCTGACCGGCATCTACAATCACTACATCACTGAGACGCCGGTCACATTCGATACCGAGACTTTCACCCCGGAAGAGCGACGTCCTTGGCTGCTCTCCTACAGTGAAGACGGCCCCCACCGTCTCTTGGTTGCGCAGGAGACACCCTCCCGCCGGATTCTGGGCTACGCGACCAGCGGCCCGTTACACCCCAGGCCCGGCTACGCCACGTCCGTCCTGGTCAGCGCCTATCTCGCCCCGGACGCGGTCGGCCGGGGCCTGGGCACGCTGCTCTACAAGCACCTCTTCGAGGCCCTGGACGGCCAGGACCTGCACCGCGCCTACGCGGGGATCGCCCTGCCCAACGAAGCGTCGGCCCGCCTGCACGCCCGCTTCGGCTTCCGGCCCGTCGGTACGTACCGGGAGGTGGGCCGGAAGTTCGGCCGCTACTGGGACGTGGACTGGTACGAGAAGCCGCTGGGCAACTGACCGTGCGCGTACGTCGCAGGGCCCCGCTTACGCCGTGCGTGCGTAAGCGGGGCCCTGCGATCCGTACTACCGGCTCAGTGCGCCATCACCGGCACCTGCTCCGGCTCCCCGTCACCGTCGGTCGGGCCCCCGGCGGCCGCCGGGCCGCCGCTCTGAACCCGGGCGTTGACCGAGATGAACGCGATCGCCGCGGCCACCAGCAGAATTCCCACGGCCCACCAGATCGCCGAGGTGTAGCCATGCACCATGGACTCCAGCCGCAGCAGCCGCTGAGCGGGCTCCGTGGTCGCCGCGGCGGCCCGCGAGGCCACGTAGGAGGTGGTGGCGCTCGCCGCGATGGTGTTGAGCAGCGCGGTGCCGATCGCCCCGCCGACCTGCTGCGAGGTGTTGACCATCGCTGAGGCGACCCCCGCGTCCTGCGGCTGCACCCCATGTGTGGCCAGCGACATGGCGGGCATGAAGGCGGTGCCCATACCCAGCCCCAGCAGCAGCTGCGCCGGGAGGATGAGTGCGGCGTACGAGCTGTCGGTCTCCAGCTGCGTCAGCATCAGCATGCCGGCCGAGGCCACCAGGAAGCCCGGCCCCATCAGCAGCCTCGGCCGTACCCGGGTCATCAGCCGGGTGCCGATCTGCGTGGAGCCGATGATCATGCCCGTGATCATCGGAAGGAACGCGAACCCGGTCTTCACCGGGGAGTAGCCCTGGACAATCTGCAGGTAGTAGGTCAGGAACAGGAAGAGCCCGAACATCGCGATGATGGCCAGCCCCAGGGAGAGATAGACCCCACCCCGGTTACGGTCGACCAGCACCCGCAGCGGCAGCAGCGGCGCCTTCGTACGGGCCTCGACGGCGATAAAGGCGGCCAGCAGGGCGACCGCGGCGATGAACATCCAGATGGTGCCGCGCTCACTCCAGCCGTGCTCCTCGGCGCGGGTGAAGCCGTAGACGAGGGCGACCAGTCCAAGGGTGGAGAGCACCACTCCGGGAATGTCCAGCGAGGAGCGGTTGCGCGCCTCAGCGGGTTCCCGGATGACCAGCAGCGCACCGGCCGCGGCGACGACCGCAAACGGGATGTTGACGTAGAAGGTCCAGCGCCAGTCCAGGTACTCGGTGAGCACCCCGCCCAGGATCAGGCCGATGGCACCGCCACCGCCCGCGATGGCGCCGTAGATACCGAACGCCTTGGCCCGTTCCTTGCCATCGGTGAACATCACCGAGAGGAGCGAGAGCGCGGCCGGGGCGAGCAGCGCGCCAAAGGCGCCCTGTAGCGCGCGGGCGCCCAGCAGCATGCCCTGACTGACGGCGGCGCCGCCCAGCGCGGAGGCGACGGCGAAGCCGATCAGACCGGTGATGAAGGTCTGCTTACGGCCCCACAGGTCGGCGATCCGGCCGCCGAAGAGCAGCAGTCCGCCGAAGGCGAGGGCGTACGCGGTGATGACCCACTGCCGATTGCCGTCGGAGATCCCGAGGTCGGACTGAGCGGAGGGCAGCGCGATGTTCACGATGGTCGCGTCGAGCACGACCATCAGCTGAGCTATGGCGATGAAGGCGAGCGCTGTCCAGCGCTTCGGATCGGGTTGAGAAGCCGGTTCAGGCATGGCGAGGCCACCTCTTGGCGCAGATGAAGAAGAAAAGGACTGAGTGCTACTGAGCGCTTAAGTGCTTAAGTGCTTACGGTCAGGCGGTCTGCCGGAAGTCCTCCAGGGTCGCGGGCCGACCAGGCAGCCGGGACCTCGCCGGGGCGCGCAGCCCGTCGAGGAAGAGCTGCACATGGCGTTCCATAAAGCGTTCGAGCTGTGTGCATGCCGTGCCGGGCAGCGGCCGGGTGAGCTGGCTGAGGGCGACCATGAGGTCGCCGGCAGCCACATCGGTACGGACCTGATCCGCTCGCTGCGCCCGGTGGAGCAGCTCCTGGACCACCCCTTCGAGCCGTTGCCGCGCGGCGAGCAGCTCGCGGTCGTCGGCGTCAAAGCGCTGGGAGAGCAGCGGGCAGAGCGCCCCGATCCGCTCGGTCATGGCGCCGAAGACAAAACAGCGCAGCGCCTCATAGGGGTCGGCCTCCGCATCGAGGGCGGCCCGGGCGCGCTCGGCGATACGGCCGGTGACGGCGAGGACGACGCCATGGACCAGCGCGTCGCGATCCGGGAAGTGCCGGTAGAGCGTGGCGTTGCCGACACCCGCGCGGCGGGCGATCTCGTCCAGCGGCGCCTCACCGCCCAGCTCGACAAAGATCTCCCGGGCGGCGGCGACGATCCGCTCCCGGTTACGTGTCGCGTCCGCCCGCATCCCCATGTCCTCTCCTCCCCGTTCGCAGTCTGCCCAGCTAAACGGGGAAGTGTTCCCCGTTTATTTCCCGGCGGTCTGTGCCCTGCCTCACACTCCACCCAAGCGGCGCACCCAGATGGCGGAGTCCCCGTCCACCGCGGAGCATCAGCCCATGGAGCCGATAGCCCGTCCCCGTCGTCGTACGGCACTCGTCGCCGTCGGAGCACTGGCGTTCTCCCTGGGCGCCGTCCCCGTCGAGGCCAACGAACGTGTCCGCCCTGGAATGGCGCCCTCCGGCCCCTGTGCCCTGCCCGGCTATACGGGGGATGTCTCCGAGGCCATGCCCACCCCGCACGGCTACGCCCGCTCCAGCGGCACCGTGCGAGCACTGACGCTCTTCATCGACTTCCCCGACGCGCCCGCCGAGGGCAGCACGCGGGAACGCTACGCGGAATTCCTCCCGGCAACCACGGATTATTTCGCCGCCAGCTCCTACGGCCGCCTGGACTACCGGCCGGTCCCCGTACACCGCTGGCTGCGGATGTCGAAGCCCTTCGCCGCGTACGGCATAGACCGCGGCACCCGCTGGCGGGAGGGGAGCAACCGGGGCTACGACCTCCTGATACGGGAGATCGCTGCCGCCGTACGGGGCGACATCGACTTCGCCGACTACGACCTGGCCAACATCCTGGTCGCCCCCAACGCCGGGCCACCGGCCACCGAATCCGTACTCTCGGTCTCCTTCGCCGGCTATCCCCTCCTTCCCTCCCTGCGCAACATCAGCTTCATCTGGAGCCGCCAGACCGGACCCAGCGCCTTCCGGGTCCTCCCCCACGAAAACGGCCACACCTTCGGCCTGCCCGACCTCTACTGGACCCGGAAGGGGAAACCCCCGCTACTGGCCGGGCACTGGGATGTCATGGAGTCGGACTGGGGGCCCACCAATGACTTCCTGGCCTGGCACAAGTGGAAGCTGGGCTGGCTGGCCGCCGACCAGACGGTCTGCGTAACCCGCTCCGGTGTCACCGAGCACCGGATCACCCCCAGCGCCCACCCGAACGGCCTGAAGCTGGTAGCCCTCCCCATCGCCCCCGGCCAAGTCCTCACCCTCGAAGTACGCACCCGGAGCCACCTGGACCAGCTCGTCTGCCGCCCCGGAGTGCTGATAGCCCGGATCAACACCCGGGCCCGCAGCGGCCAGGGCCCCGTACGGGTCTCCGACTCCCGTCCCGACAGCGGCGGCTGCCTCACCCGGGACGACCCCAGCCTCCACCCCGAACTGACCGACGCCCCCTACACCCCGGGAGACACCTACGCCGACCACCGCACCGGCATCCGCGCCCAGATCCTCACCGCCACCCCCACGGGCACCCACCGGGTACGGATCATCCGCCCTTAGCACCCTCAGGGGCGTACGTGGCGTATTCGCCGGTACCCCGGACGACCTCAACGTCCAGCGAAACCCGGCCGGAACGCCGGAACTCAAAGACAACAGGGTGCACCTCACCCACCTGGGGGGCGCGGCCGGGCGCCCGGACGATGGCGGTCGTCGCGCCCGGTGCGCCGAGCAGAACGATCCCCCCGGCGGGGATCTCGGGCCCGGGCGAGGCGTCGGGGTTGGCCATCTCGCCCTTTCCCGGCGTCAGTTTCGCCGGAACCCCAGGCGAGCCCAGTCTGACCCCGGTCAGGGTGTCGTCGCGGGTGCCCCGATTGGAGATACCCGCGAACACCGACACCGGCCAGCCGCCATCAGGGCTGGTGACCAGCACTACGCCCTCAATATTCAGCTGCCCCAGCATGGTCGACGGCGGGTTCGGTCTGATCTGCGACGTCTCGGCTTCCGTACCAGCCCCGCACGACGCCAGGAGCAGCAGCCCGATGACCGCAGCGACGGTGCGGAGCAGCGGTCGAGTGCACGTCACAGGCACGGGTACTCCTCCGGAGTGGCCAGCGGTGGCGGGGCGGCAGCGTCGGTCCCCGCAACCACGCTCCGCGCCCCACCCCCCACCCGCAACCGGAAGTGCTCCCTCCGGACCCCGAGCACCACCCCCTGAACGATCACGCACCGCAGCCCACTCACTCGCCCGCGCCCCAATCCGCTAGTCTGTCCGTCGAGCGTCCTCGCAGCCAGGGAGCCTTAGCGCGCCCGCAGGGGTGAGAGCGCCGCTCGCACCACTTGCCAAGACCCGGGGAAGCGCGTCGCGCGTCTCGCCAGGGTTCCAGCAAGCCGTTGCCTCCGTAGCTCAGGGGATAGAGCACCGCTCTCCTAAAGCGGGTGTCGCAGGTTCGAATCCTGCCGGGGGCACCACAAAATTTGCAGGTCAGCGCACTAAAGGCCTTCCAGGGAAACGCTCTGGAAGGCCTTCGGATGCGTAATGGGAACATCCTGGGAACATTGAACTGCGCGTTAGTCGCACTTCGGACATTCGAACGGGCACGGTCAAGGGGACTCCCGTCACCGCGCGCGCTGGAACCAGGCCTACGGGAAGTGACCTGCTTCGAAGGGCCGCCGCTGGGTCAGTCGGTGCTGGTGTCGTAGAGGTGGCTGCCTGGGCTGGCTGATCGGGCGCGGGGGACGGGCGACGGGTGAGACGTTCGAGCAGCGGGGCGGTCCCGAGAGGGCAGTCGGCGATGGCGGCCCGCTTCGGGAACGAGCCTCACGAAGTGGACAACGTTGCACCTCGGAAAGCGTCCCGCCACGCCCGACTGGCCTGGCTGGCGAAGAGGCAAGACCCTCCTCGCAGGCCTTGACGGCGCCCGCAGCGCAGGGCGTCACTGCGAGGCCTAACCAGGCTCGGTAAGGGCACGGTTGTGCCCACGCGGTCGGATGACAGCCGTAGCGGCCGACCCTCTGGTGTCGCGGAGGGCCGACCGCAGGTTGCGGGGTGATTCGTTTCCCAGGCCGTCAGGCCGGGCGGTAGGCAACATGGGTTGCGTACCGCCCCGCCTGGCCTAGGGTGTCAGCTCGCCGAGGTGACCTTCACCGGCTCGGTGCCGGTTTCGCTGTGCCGCTCGGCCCAGTTCTCCAGGGCCGTGCGGCAGGCGTGGTCGAGGTGGTGCAGCCCGGACAGATCCAGCTCGACGGGCCGGTCCTGGGGCAGCGCCTCCAGGCTGCCGAGGATCTTCGGCAGGCGCAGGAAGGTCGCGTTGCCCGACAGGTACGCCTGGATCGGGCCGACGCCCTTGTCGATGACCTCCAACTTGAGGTGCGAGGCTTCCCAGGCGGTCTTGATCACCGCAAGGGCCAGGCCGATGAGCACGCCCTCGAACATGTTCACTGCGACGATCGACACGGCGGTGACGATGAGGATCAGCGCCTCACCCTTGTGGTCCCGCCACAGCGTCGCGATCTGGCGGAACGGGATGAGTTTCCAGCCCGCGTGGACCAGGATGCCGGCCAGGGCGGGCAGCGGGATCAGCGCCAGGGCGGAGGGCAACGCGGCGGCGAACAGCAGGATCCACACGCCGTGCAGCACCCGCGACGCCTTGGTCTTCGCGCCCGCCTGGACGTTCGCGGAGCTGCGCACGATCACCGCAGTCATCGGCAGCGCGCCGAGCAGACCGCATACTGTGTTGCCCGCCCCCTGGGCGATCATCTCCTTGTTGTACTGGGTGCGTGGGCCGTCGTGCAGCCGGTCCACGGCCGCCGCGCTGAACAGCGACTCGGCGGAGGCGATCAGCGCGAACGCGATGATGGTGCCCCAGATGGCCGGGTTGGCCAGCTCACCGAAGGCGTCGGACCCGGGCGGCTGGATGACGCCGAGCAGACCCTCCACCTCGACCGTGGCGACCGGCAGGCTGAAGGCGAGCGAGGCGAGAGTGGCCAGCATCACCGCCGCAAGGGCGCCGGGCACGGCCTGCACCTTCTTCGGCATCTTCTTCCACAGCACGATGACGGCGACGGTGCCCGCGCCGATCGCGAGCGAGGTCAGGGCCTCGGTGCTGCCGAGCGCGTCGGCGAACGCCCCGGGCAGGCCCACGATCTTGCCGATGCCGGTCTCCGGGGCCTTCAGGCCCGACGCCGCGTAGAGCTGGCTGGCGATGATCACCAGACCGATGCCGCAGAGCATGCCCTCCACGACGGCGACGGATATCGCCCGGAACCAGCGGCCCACCCTGAGGAAGCCCATGGCGAGCTGGAGCAGCCCGGCCATCAGCACGATCACGCCGAGCGCGGCCACTCCGAACTCGCTGACCGCCTCGAAGACCAGCACGGTCAGGCCTGCCGCCGGCCCCGACACCTGAAGACTGCTGCCGGGCAGAAAGCCGGTGACCAGCCCGCCCACAATGCCGGTGACCAGGCCCAGCTCCGCGGGGACACCGGAGGCGACCGCCACGCCGACGCACAACGGCACAGCGACCAGGAAGACGACGATGGAGGCGGTGAAATCCTGCCGCAGGTAAGGGAACCTCGACATCACAGTCATGGTGTCCCTCACAGCGCCTCGAACGTGTCGGTCTCCGCGCGGTGTTCGCGCACGGCTCCGGTGTGCACCTCGTAGTACCAGCCGTGCACCCGGAGTTGGTCCGCCTGCAGGCGCTTCTCGACGCAAGGGTAGGAGCGCAGCCGCAGCAGCTGCGTCAGGACGTGGTGCTGCACAGCCTCGGCGACCGTCGGGTCGGCGGGGTCGGAGCACTTGGGCTCGTCCGCGGCGTGCGTGAGCCAGTCACGCACGGCGGGTACGGCGTTCAGGTCATCGCCGCGCACCACAGCGCCCACGGCGCCGCAGTGCGAGTGGCCACAGACCACGATGTGCTGGACGCCGAGGACCTCCACGGCGTACTCGATGGTGGCCGCCTCACTGGTGGGGTGCTCGGAGGCGTACGGCGGGACGATGTTGCCCGCGGTGCGCAGCTCGAAGAGCTCGCCGGGGCGGGCGCCGGTGATCAGGGCCGGGACGACTCGGGAGTCGGCGCAGGTGATGAACAGGACCTCTGGCGACTGGCCTTGGGCGAGGTCCGCGAACTCCTCAGGGCGCTGTCCGAACGTGCGGGCGTTGTCGATGAGGGGTTGCATGATGTGGTGATTCCTCCTGGCGCGCCGTGGGGGCGCGTCGGCTTACAGGACAGGTAGGGGGACTGCTCTGCTGCTCAGCAGCGGAACACCTGAAGTGCCGGCAGTGAGTGGGCTGCCGAGGCTCTCGACGTGCGGTGGTGCGCGGTACGGGATGTGCCCGGCTCGCCCGCTTTCGAGGCCCCCTGCCTCAGGTGTGGACGGTCGGATGCCTCGGGTGCACAGTCGGCGGCAGTGCGGTACCGGTCGCGGGTGCGCAGGGGACCGGTCGGGTCCCCGTGACGGCTGGCGTCCCGGCAGGTGACGATCTCGTCGCGCAGCGCCTTCCCGGAGGGCTTGATTCCGGGCTGACTCTTGGCCACGGCATGACGGGCCGTGTGCGCGGATGCGAAGGACGCGGTGGGCGCGAAGACCTGAAGGCCGAGCAGGACGGCGGCGAGGATCGACACCACGGTCCGGGCCGTCGTACCTCGGAACATGAGCCTCCCTCCAGGTAGTTCACGTCTCTAGAGCATGCCAACGCTTAGTCAATGATCAACCAAGAAACACAATAACCCTGCAAAATCATTTGCAGGGTTAACTTAAGGTTTCGACCTGAAGAGAGCCTGAAGGCGTGTCGTGGGTGGCGTGAGCTGGCCCTTGATGTGCTGAAGTTGGCCGCCCGGGGCCCGGACACGAGCTCGACGAGCCGCTGGGCGTCCAGGTCGGCGCCGTCAGCCGGGAGATTGCCCGGATGCCCCTTCCTGCGGTAGCCGCCCTTCAATGTCCCCTCGCTGAACAGCGGGCCGAAGAGCAGCCCGGAGGCCAGGACCGGCACCTCAACGGCGTACAGCCGGTCTGCGAGGACGACAAGCCGCAGCGCCGTCGACTGGTCCGGCGCCAGCCGATGCCCGGCGTCCCGGTCGTCGGCGTTGCCCGGAACGCCCTGCCGCTCGCCGACTGGCTCACCGACACGCCACTGCCGTGGCTCTGTGCGGCTGGGCCACAAGAAGTGGATCGGAGCCGAACGAACTGGCCGTTGACACAAGCCTTGAAGAACCACAGGGCACGACGCCAACGCGCCCAGCAGCGCCTGGCCCCAGAAGTCGCCGCCGTACGGCACCTGGGGGAGCCTGGAGACAACCCAGGCGGAGCAGATCCTGTTCCGAACGGAGCAAGGACGAGCTAGCCTGTGATCAGGCTGCTGACCTGCGAATACGGCCACTGGCTCAACTCCCGGCCAAGGGAGCGAGCCTGTTTACTCCTCCAAAGCATCTGCGGTGCTCAATGGAATCCGACTGGGCGGCGAACCTGCGTAGATACCTCTGCCAACTCTCGAAGACCGTCCCACATGCCCTCGGCTGGGAACCTGATGGGAACAGCAAGATAAAGAAGGCCCGCGAAGCATCGTGAAAGATCACTCCCCCGCCTTCCCCCATCAGGACGCCGACCTGCGAAAACGGCGAAACATCAAGCCAGATCAGGCAAGACGAGTGAGCTAATGATCACGCTCCTAAAGCGGGTGTCGCAGGTTCGAATCCTGCCGGGGGCACTGCATTTGCGCAGCTCAGAGCGCAAAACTGGCTCCTCGCCCATTCGAACGAGGAGCCAGTTTCGTGATCAAAGTCCACATAGGGCCCACGCTCGCCGTAATGAAGTGTTCGAGTGACGGGACGCACTGCTAAGTGCGGACGCGCCCGTAACCACGCCGGCGGACTTGACTCCGCCAACCGAGCACCCCCGGCGATGCGCTCGAGCGGCCGTGCTCACCCCTGGGGTCGAACCCGCCTCCCCCTCTGTGGCAGCAGCCGCTCCGGAACCAGCGGGGTGCTGTCGTGGGCACACGCCGTCCGCCGCGACACGGACACGGCGGTGGGCTGGCTCCGCTTCCGGCGCTGAACGGAGGGCCGGGCGCGGCTTCACTGCCGCGAGGGGTCCTCCCACGGGCCGATGCTTTGGGAGCGTACGGGCTCGACGAAGCGGGGCGGCACGGTGTCGGGGTGGTCGGGCCCCCAGTTGAGCGCCTCCCCCCGCATGACCACGCGCGCGTTGCCGGTGTACCAGTCGACGAGGTCGCTGTCTGAGCGGACGAGCCAGGTGCAGCCCTTCTCGGCGTCCGCGGTGAAGTCGCCGTGGCGGATCAGCGGCGGACGCCAGAAGTAGGTGCCGGGCCACATCGTGCCGTAGTTGTACGCGAAAGCACCGTCCAGGCAGTAGGCCTCCTCACTGCACGGGTGGTGTGCCAGCGGCTCCTCGCGCCACCCCGGCTTGGCCTTGATGAGGCGGGTGTAGAAGCCCGTCTTCTGGTCGCGGTGCAGCAGCTTGATGAAGAGACCGGGCACCGGCGTGCCGCCGAGGTCGAAGCGCATGGGGCTGCCGTCCTTGACGTCGATCCACGGCATCTCGGAGGTCCGGAGCACGATGAGCTTCTGGTCCTCGCGCACATCCGGACGGTCGCGGTCGGCGAGGTCGAAACCGCAGTCGCCGTGCTCACGGAAGAGGAGTATCTCCGTTCCGGCGGCGACCTCGACCGGGGGCGTGCGGACGCCGGCGGGCGCGGTCCAGTACCCCTCGGGGCCGAGGGTCGTGTCGCCGATCGTGACCTCGCCCGACAGGACGTACCACTCCGTGTCCGCGTGATGGACACCGGCGGGCCGCGACCAGTCGCCGGTGAAACGGACCTTGAGCGAGGCCGAGCCGTCCTCCTCGTCGTAGCTGAGGTTGCGTTGTTCGGCCGTCCCCGTCGCGCGCTGGAACTCGGCGGGGTGCCAGATCAGGTCGCGCTCGTCGACGAGCTCCACGTGTGGGCGCATGGTCCTCCTCCACTGGGGTTTCCGATGCAGACCGTATCGCTTATCAAAATGCGGTGCAAGATGTATCGTCAATACGCATGACGCGACCCGGCCGGCCCGCGGGGCCCACCGACGACACCACGACGACCGTGCTGACCGCCGCCCTGGAGCTGCTGCTCACCGAGGGAGCCGCCGCGCTCACCCCGCAGCGCCTGCACACCGTGACGGGGGTCTCCCGCTCGACCGTCTACCGGCATTGGCCCACTCCGTACGCCGTGCTGGCGGCTCTCATCGACGTCGCTCCGCTGCCTTCCCAGGAGCCGACGGGCGACGTCGCCGCCGACCTGCACACCGAGGTCGACCTGCTCTGCAACCGACTGCGCGACAAGCCCGTCGGGGGGTTCCTGCAGGGCCTGAGCGCCGCGGCGTCCATCGACCCGGCCACTGCGGAGCTGCGGCGCCGGTACGTCGAGGATCTGCTGGTTCCGTTCCACCACGTGCTGCGCGCCGCCGGAATCGGCCGGCGGGACCGCGAGGACGCCGTGGCGGCCATCGCGTCGCCGCTGCTGGTGGACGCCCTGCTCCTCGACCGGCCCACCGGGCGGGCCAGGGCGCACCGCACGGTGGACGAGGTGCTCGCGAAGCTGGTGCGCGCATGACCAACGCCGTCGGCCCACGCGCCGTCTTCGGGGTCGTCGTACCCAGCACCAACACGGTCGTCGAGCACGACTACTGGACCGCGGGCGTCCGCGGCGTCGCGTACCGCGCCGGTTCGATGTACATCCCCGATCCGGTGATGGGTGACGACCGCGGCTTCGAGGCGCTGCTCGGCCAGATCAGGGCGTCCATCGGCACCGCGGTGCGGGACGTCCTGACGGCCGTGCCCGACCGTATGGTCATGGGGATGTCCGCCGAGACCTTCTGGGGCGGCGTCGAGGGAAACGCGGCGTTCGAGCGGCGGTTGCGCGACCGTACGGGACTGCCCGTGACGACGGGCGCGAGTTCCTGCCGGGCGGCCCTCCGGGAGCTGGGCTGCCACCGGATCGCGGTCTTCTCGCCCTACCAGCCGGTGGCCGACCGGGAGGTGGGCCGCTTCTTCACCGAGGCCGGGTTCGACGTCACCGCCGTGACCGGCCTGCGCTGCCCGACCGCAATGGACATCGCCCGCGTCCCGGACGAGCGGCTGCGGCAGGTGGTGGGCGAGCTGGACGGGCCGGACGTCGACGCCATCGTGCAGGTCGGCACCAACCTGTCGTTCGTGGCGCTCGCTGACACGCTCGAAGCCGAACTCGGCAAGCCGCTGATCGCCATCAACAGCGCGACGCTGTGGCACGCGCTGCGCGAGCACGGCATCGACGACCGCGTCGCCGGGGCAGGTCTGCTGCTGCGTGAGCACTGACCCCCCGGCTGCTCCGGTCGCTCCGGCGCGTCAGCGGCGGACATACCTGCCCGAGGGCTCGCCCACCACGACGCCATCGCGGTAGGCGACGCGGCCGCCGACGACGGTGGTGACCGGCCAGCCGCGCAGCTCCACTCCGTCGAACGGGCAGTGGTCCTGGCCGGACAGCAGGAGGTCCGTGGACACGGTCTGCCGTCTGTCGAGGTCGGCCACGACGATGTCCGCATCGGCGCCCACCAGCAGGGAGCCCTTGCGGGTCAGGCCGTACGCGCGTGCCGGGTTGGCGGACACCAGCTCGGCCACCCGGTGCAGCGGCAGGCCGCGGCGGTGGTGGCCTTCGGAGAGCAGCACCGGGTACAGCAGCGCGGTGCCGCCGAAGCCGGGCAGGGCGGGCCACAGTTCGTCCCCCTTGTGTTCCTCCATGCAGCAGGCGTGGTCGGAGGCGATCCAGTCGATGTCGCCGTCGAGCACCCCGGCCCACAGCGCCTCGTTGTCGTGCCGCGTGCGCAGGGGCGGGTTCACCTTGGCCCCGAGGCCGGCAACCGCCGCGTCGAGTGACGCGTGGTCCAGGCACAGGTGGTGGAGGGTGACCTCGGTGCGTACGTCGAGGCCGGGGTGGCTGCGCCGGGCGATGCGCGCC
Source organism: Streptomyces gobiensis (assembly GCF_021216675.1). Classification (NCBI taxonomy): domain Bacteria; kingdom Bacillati; phylum Actinomycetota; class Actinomycetes; order Kitasatosporales; family Streptomycetaceae; genus Streptomyces; species Streptomyces gobiensis. Next base: position 2,063,628 of record NZ_CP086120.1, read on the forward strand.
GCGTCGAGCGCGTCGGCACCGGAGAGGTGGAGCAGGTTGACCGGGCACCGGGCAGCCTGGGCCAGCGTGGTGGCCTCGCCGATGGCGACGCGTTCGGTGAGCGGCGGTCGGCCCTGGTGGTAGGCGGCGAGGGTCTGCGGATCGCCGTTCTTGCGTACGCGGTCGATGAACAGCCGCATCAGTTCGGACTGTTCGCAGTGCAGCGACAGGGAGACACGGCGCCGCCCGGGGTCGGCGGCGCCGGCTGACGCGACGCCTTCCATGAGCTCGAAGAGGTGCCCGAGATCGTACTCCTGGCCGTCGTCGGCCATCCGGAAGGACTTGGCGTCACGGGAGCTGGAGGCGAGGTTGAAGCCCTTGTAGAACATGTAGTACTTGAACGAGGTGACGCCGTGCTCGACCATCAGGCGCGGAATCTCACCGATCTGGTCGGTGGTTATCGGGGCGAGGTGGAAGCCGTAGTCGGTGAACGCCCGGCCGGCCACGGCCCGCAGCACCTCGGGAAAGATGTCCTCGTAGCGTCCGGTGCGGTTGAGGTAGTGCTCTCCGGTACGGAAGTACGACAGCACGGTGGTGGCGCCGCCGACGAGTGAGGACCGGGTCTCCTCGTAGGCGTCCAGCGCCAAGTCGCGGTAGATGCCCAGGTGGTAGTGCGCGTCGACGGCACCCGGCAGGACGACGCGGTCGGTGGCGTCGACGACCTCGTGGGCGTCGGCGGTGGACAGGTCGTGGCCCAGGGCGGCGATGCGGCCGTCCTTGACGGCGAGATCCGCACGCACCTCGCCCACATGGGGCTGGATGAGCGTGCCGTTCGTGATGAGCAGGTCGTAGCGTGCCATGCCTCGGGGCTGCCGGGAGCAGCCCCCACCCCCTTCGATGCCGGTGTAAGTCGGTGACGGTGTGAGTCGGTGACGGTGCCTCGGGGTGTGCGCTCGATGGGGCGGGGTGCTGGGACGTGCGTGACGCGGATGGCTCCGGTCGGCCGCCGAAGGCCCCTTACTTAAACCCGCCTGTTTCCAATGATGGAACAGCGTTCCCCTGTCGGGACGTGACGGCACATGCTAACTTCGGCAATCCTGTTCCACAACAAGAAACTTTATTTCACCTCACGGAACCGGGAGGCGAAACCCATGTCCGACGGACCCTTGCGCGGCGTCTCCGTGCTCGACTGCGCGACGCTCTTCGCCGGACCCCTGGCGGCGACGATCCTGGGTGACTTCGGGGCAGACGTCGTCAAGGTCGAGCACCCGCGCAAGCACGATCCCGCGCGTACGCACGGCCCCGCGAAGGACGGCATCGGCCTGTGGTGGAAGTCGCTGGCCCGCAACAAGCACACGGTGACCATCGACTTCGGCGGGCCGTCGGGGGCGGCCCTGCTGCGCCGGCTGGCCGCGCGGGCGGACGTCCTGATCGAGAACTTCCGCCCCGGCACGCTCGAACGGTGGGGTCTGGGACCGGACGTCCTGCATGAGGTCAACCCCCGGCTCGTCGTCGCCCGGGTGACCGGCTTCGGCCAGTTCGGTCCGTACGCCGGGCGCCCCGGGTTCGGCACCCTCGCCGAGTCGATGAGCGGCTTCGCCGCCGTCACCGGCGAACCCGACGGCCCTCCGACCCTGCCGCCCTTCGGGCTCGCCGACGGCGTCGCGGCGCTCACCCTGGCCGGTGCCGTACAGACGGCGCTGTACCACCGCGACGTGCACGGCGGTCCCGGCCAGGTCATCGACCTGGCCATCATCGAACCCCTGTTGACGCTGCTCGGCCCGCAGCCCACGGCGTACGACCAGCTCGGCATCGTGCCGGAACGCACCGGCAACCGGTCGGTGAACAACGCACCGCGCAACACCTACCGCACGCGCGACGGGAAGTGGGTGGCGGTCAGCACCTCCGCGCAGTCGGTCGCCGAGCGCGTGCTGACCCTGGTCGGTCACCCCGAAGTGACCACCGAGCCGTGGTTCGCCACCGGTTCCGGCCGTGCCGCGCACGCCGACCTCCTCGACCGGTACGTGGGCGACTGGATCGCGGGGCGCGACCTCACGGACGTCGTCGACGTGTTCGACAAGGCCCACGCCGCGGTGGCGCCCGTCTACGACATCCGCGATGTCTTCACCGACCCGCAGTACCAGGCGCTGGACTCGCTCACCACCGTTGAGGACGACGAGCTCGGACCCGTGCGCATGCAGAATGTCCTTTTCCGCCTGTCCCACTCCCCCGGCGCCATCCGGTGGACGGGACGCGGCCCCGGGGCCGACAACGACGCGATCTTCTCGGGCCGGCTGGGCCTCGACGTCGACGAGCTGGCCGCACTGCGCGAGGAAGGTGCCATTTGAGCAGCGGGACGAAGACGACCGGTGCCCTGTGGGAACTGGCCGCCCGCGCCCAGGTGTTCGACCTGGCGCAGCCCATGCGCCGCGGCATGCCGCAGTCCCCCAATCACCCTCCGTACCGGATGCTCCTGGAGCGGCGGCATGGCGACATGGTGCGGGCGGACGGTGGCTCGGCGGCCAACGAACTCATCGTCACGGGCGGCCATGTGGGCACCCACGTCGACGCACTCGCCCATGTCTCTCAGGACGGTTGCGTCCACGGCGGTGTGCCCGCCGGGGACGTGCAGGGCCACGAGGGCCTCAGCGCGCTGGGCATCGAGGAGTTCCCCCCGTACGTAGGTCGCGGCGTACTCCTCGACATCGCACGCCTGCACGGCGTCACGACCCTCCCCGCCGGGCACAAGGTGACGGCCGGCGAACTCGCCGCCGCCGAACGCGAAGGCGCGGCCGTCCGCCCCGGCGACGCCGTGCTCGTCTCCACGGGCTGGTCACGGCTCTGGCACGATGCCGACACCTTCGTGGGCACCATCGGCGGCGCTCCCGGGCCCGGCACCGAAGCGGCGCGCTGGCTGGCCGACCGGGGCGTGAGGCTGGTCGGCGGCGAGACCATCGCCTTCGAGCACATCGCGCCCGGCAAGGGCCACGCCACCCTCCCGGTCCACCGGATCCTCCTGGTCGAGGCGGGCATCCACATCGTCGAGACCATGCGCCTGTACGGACTGGCCGACGCGGGCGCCGCCGAGTTCCTCCTGGTGCTCGCCCCTCTCCCGCTGGTCGGCGCCACCGGTGCCCCGGCCCGTCCCCTGGCGGTGGTGGAGCGTGGCTGACGCGACCGGCACACCGGCCGTGCCGTACGCCCACCGGCTCGCCGCCTTCGCCACCGCGGCCCGGGACGAGCCGCTGCCGCCGCCGGTCACGGCCGATGTCCTCGGCCGGATCCTCGACACCGTCGGCAACTGCCTCGCCGCGCTCGCGCAGGACGACGACGCCGAGGCGCAGGCCGCCGTCGGGCGCGTCGCGCGGCGGGCCGGCGGCGTACCCGAAGCCTCGGTGATCGGCTCTGCGGAGCGGCTGCCCGCCGACCGGGCCGCTCTGCTCACCGGCACGCTCGCCCACGCGCTGGACTTCGACGACACGCATCTGCCCTCCGTGCTGCACCCCTCGGCGTCCGTGGTGCCCGCGGCCCTCGCCGCGGGCGAGGCGGCCGGTGCGTCAGGTCGCGAGCTGATCGCGGCCGTGGCCGCCGGCGGTGAGGTCTGCGTACGCCTCGGGGTCGCCTCGTACGACGCGGCCCTGCGCAACTCGGTGTTCTTCGAGAAGGGTCTGCACGCCACGTCGATCTGCGGGACCGTGGGCGCCGCCGTCGCCGCAGGGCTGCTCTACGGCCTCGACGGCACTCGGCTCGCCGACGCCATCGGCATCGCATGCTCCCTGGGCGGGGGGATCATCGAAGCGAACCGCACGGGCGGGACCGTCAAGCGCGTCCACTGCGGATGGGCCGCACACGCCGGCGTGAGCGCCGCCCAGCTGGCCGCCGAAGGGATCACCGGGCCGCCCACCGTACTGGAGGGGCGCTTCGGGTTCTTCCGTGCCTACCTGGACGACGCCTGGCAGGCGGGTCCGTTCCTCGCCCGCCTGGACCGGATGGACGAGGCCGGTTCGTGGGAACTGCTGCGCACCGTGTTCAAGCCCTATCCCTCCAACCACTTCACTCACCCGGGGATCGACTGCGCCCTCGCCCTGCGCGCTGCCGGGCTGCACCCGGACGCGGTCAAGTCCGCCGAACTGGGGGTCGCGGCGGCTCCGTTGCGGACCGTCGGCGCGCCGCGTGAGCTCAAGATCCGTCCCACGACGCCGTACCACGCGAAGTTCTCCGGCCCGTACACCGTCGCCTCCGCGCTGATCGGCGGCGGTGGGCTGGGCCTGCACCTCGACGACTTCTCGCCGGAGGCGTTCGCGGACCCACGGCGGCTCGCGCTGGCGGAGAAGGTGAGCGTGGTCGTGGACGAGCAGTGCGACGAGGAGTTTCCCAGGTCCTTCAGCGCTGTGCTCCGGGTGCGCACGTACGACGGGCGGCACTGGGAACACCGGGTGCGCTCCTCACGCGGCGGACCGGGGAGCCCGCTCACGCTGAACGAGCTGGAGACGAAGTACCGGCTCAACGCGGCACGTGTGCTGCCGGAAGAGGCGGCCACGGCGCTGGCCTCCCGGATACGGGCGCTGCCCGGCCGCGGCGACCTCCACGGTCTGCTGCCCACGCACACCGGGCGGTTCGCCCCGGGCGGCCGGGGCGGGTAGGAGGTACGGGGCGGCACCGGTCATACGGCTTCGCCCGCTGCGAGGATGCGGCGGGCGCCGCGTACGACGGCCTCGTCGATCATCCGGCCGTCGTCGGTGAGCACCGCCTGCCCGGCCCGCACGGCCGCCTCGTACCGGTCGACGAGCCGCCTGGCCCGGTCCACCTCCGCGGGCCTGGGCGTGAAGACCTCATGCACAACGGCCAGTTGAGCCGGGTGGACGCAGGCACGGGACCGGTAGCCGAGCCGTCGCAGCCCTTGCGTGGAGCGCCGCAGGGCGTCCGCGTCGCGGTAGTCGGTGAAGACGGGACCCACGGGCGGGCGGATGCCGGCGGCGGCGGACGCCAGCAGCACGTGGGTACGGAGGGCCAGCAGTTCGCGCTCGTCCTCCCCCGGTTCCATGTCCAGTTCGGCGCACAAGTCGGCCTCGCCGAGTTGGAGTTGTACGACGCGTGGTGCCGCGGCGGCAATGGCGGGGGCCGCCAGCACCGCCGCGGCGTCCTCCAATAGCGGCGAAACCGCGATCCGGCCCACGGCGATGCCGGCCTCACGCTCGCGTTCGCCGAGGACGGCGTCCAGAGCGCGGACCTGCTCGGGCCCGGCGCACTTGGCCATGCACACGCCGTCCAGAGCCGGGGCGGCAACCGCTCGGGCGTCGGCGTGGCCGGCCGCGCCCGGGTTGATCCGCACCCAGAGGGAGCACGACCCGCCGGGCCGCTGTGCGGCGATCCAGCGAGCGACCTGGTCACGGGCGGCTTCCTTCGCGGTCGCGGGCACGGCGTCCTCGAGGTCGACGATGACGGCGTCGGCGCCCCGGGTGAGGGCCCTGCCGAGGAGTGAGGGCCGGTTGCCGGGCACGTACAGCCATGAGCGCGGGGTCACGGACACTCCATCCGTTCTCGGGCGCAGCCGCCCATCGGTACCGCACACCTCAACGGGCACCGCACGCCGCGGCCAAAGCCGGGTCGGGGTGTCGGACGAGTGCCGGCAACCGTATCCACGCCCGGTTGGGGGGTCAAGACGAAATTTGTGCCGACGTTTCGCCAGCCGATCCAGCGTTTCCCGCGCAAGGCCTTGACAGTGAGGCGCGACGCGGGCTGTATAGGGGCCGAATAGGTAACTAAGTTTCCCAGACAGAAACGAGTTTCCGGCCCCACTCGCGCTCCGGGAAGGAGCACCCCATGACCGCTCAGCCACGCCGCCACCGCGTCGTACGCGGCGGGGCCGCCCTGGTCGCCGTCGCGGCCGCCGGTTCTCTGGGTCGGGCGAGGTGAGGGCGGTGCGGCCGATCCGGTCCCGGCACGCCGTGGACGCGCTCACCGGTGCCGCCACCGGACTCGTACCCGGCGCCCTGGTGGTGGGTGCTCCGCTGCTGAGCGGTGTCGTCGGGATGCCCGGCTCGGCCATCCGCTACGTCCTGCTGTCCGCGGCGCTGCTGAGCGGCCTCACGGCGGCGGTGGCCGCCCGGCGGCGCCGCCGGGCGGTGTCGCTTTCGGCCACGGCCGCCGCCCGGTGCGCCGCGGCCGCCTGCCTGCTGACGGCCGCCGCGGGGCTGTGGCCGTCGGTGGCGGTGTTCTGCACGGCGGTCCTGGCGGCGGCTGTCATCGGCGCCCCCGCGCTGTCACGGCACCGTGGTACGACGCCGTGGTACGCGGGAGCCCTGGCCGGTCTGGGCGCGGCGGGGGCGGTGACCGGAGCACTCCCGGACCGGCCCGGCACGGCGCTCGCCGTGTGCGGCTGCGCCGGAGCCGCCCTGCTGATTCCGGCGGCGGTCGGCGGCGACGGGAGGACGGCCCCTGAGGAGGGCGTGGTCCTTGTCACGGGCGCGGCTCCCGGGACGCGCGGACTCTCGGCGTCGGTCGGTGCGGGTACCACGGCCGCCTTCTTCGCCGCGCAGGACCTCTACGTCTTCCGGTGGGAACTTCTGGGCGGATCCCTCGCCACGTCCACGGCGGTCGCGGCAGGAGCGGCCGTAGGCCTCTTCACCGTCGGGGCGGCGGCCGCGTCCAGCAGTCGTGCTCCTTCGCCCGCGAGGCTGCCACTGCTCCTGCTCGCCCTGGGCGCGGCGGTGACCGCCTGCGCGGCGGCGGCGACCGCCTGGCAGCTCACCCTCGCGCTCGCGGGTGTGCTCGCGGTGGCGGCCGGGTGCGCCCGCCTGCTGTGCGCGGGCCCGGTGCCGGGCATCCCGCCCGAGCAGCACGCCAGGTGGGCGGTGGTCGGTGCGGTGGCCGGGGCGGGGATCTGGGAGTCGGCGGGGCGGCTGGTCACGGCGGGCGACGCCCTTGTCCTGGCTGCCCTGTGGCCGGTGGGTGCCGCCGTGGCGTGGACGGTGCACGCGCACCGCCGCGCTCGGGTGACCTCCTCCGTACCGGATGGCGAAGCCGCCCTCGCGGCGGCGGACCTGACCGTACGCCAGGGGCGGCGGCCGGGCGTGAAGCGGCTGTGCCTGACGCTGGCGCCGGGGGAGGTCGTCGTCCTGTACGACGCCGGGCCGGGGCGCCGGGCAGGCGCCGTGCTGCGGGCGCTGGCGGGTATCGCGCGGCCGGGCGGTGGCCGGTACACCGTCCACGGGCACGATATCCGCCGCACGGGCCCCGCAGCACGGTGGCGGCTGGGCCTGTCGGCGTTCCTGGACCCCGACGACGCCACGACGAAGGGCGCGCTGCCCCATGTCACCTCGGCCGAGAGCGTGGGCGCGGCTCTGCGGGCGGCCACGGCGGCGTACGGCGACGCCGGTCGGGCCGGGGAACCGACGGCGGCGGTTGCCGAGGCGTTCCCCGCGCCGGCGGTCCTCACCGGCGCTCCGCTCCACGCGCTGGAACCGGCGGAGCGCTGTGTGCTGGGCCTGGCCCAGACCTTGATCGCCGGTCCCCGGCTGCTGCTGCTCGATCTGACGGCACCGGCTGCCGCGCCGCTCGCCCACAACCCGCGGATCGCGGACGTGGTGCGCCGTGTATCGGCCCAGGGCACCGCCGTGCTGGTGGCCGCGCCGGGACCGGCTCCTGCCCTGCCCGGCCGCGTGGTCGATCTGCCGGGCCCGGCCCGGCGCGTACGGCATGACAGAACGGCATTGTCATGAGACTTCTCGCGCCCGGCTGGTCCGGACGGGCGGCCCCCGCCGCCGCGATGGCGTGCGCCCTGCTCCTGTGCGGCAGCACGAGCGCCGCCGCGGCTCCGAAGGAAGGGACGGCGACGGCGAGGGTCTCCGCAGCCGTCGGCCTGACCGAGGGACAGAAGATCACCGTCACCGGTCAGGGCTTCCGGCCCGGCCTCCCCTCGGTCGCCGTCGGCCTCTGCCGGAAGGGTTACACGGGCACCAAGGACTGCGATCTGGGCGGCGGCGCCACACTGGTCAACATCGACGGCTCCGGCCGGCTGCCCACGGTCACGCTCACCGTCCGGGCCAGGTTCGCCGGCGTCGACTGCCGGACCGCCGCATGCGTGGTCGGCATCTCCCCGCTGCCGTCCGCCGCCCCCGCCGCTCTGCGCGCCGCCAACACCGTCGACATTCCCGTGGGTTTCCGGGGCGGCACCGTGCCGGGCGAGCCCTCGGGCACGGGCAGCGCCGCCACCGGCACGGGCGGCGGCACTGCCCGTGCGCCGGATGCGCGCTGGGGCGGGCCGTCGACCGCGCTGTGGGCGGCGTCCACCGGCGTGACCGTGCTGTGCGCCGCCTTGGCCCTCGTCTTCCCGCGACGCAATCGATCCCCACTCCCCCACACCGGAGGTACACCATGACACCCCTATGGCTCTCCCGTTCCACCGCCGCCCTCGCGGCGGCAACGGCCCTCGCGGTCACGGCTCTTGCCGCTCCCGCCGCAGCGGCGCCCTCGCTGACGGTGAGCAAGTCGACCGGTCTGGTGCCCGGTGACAAGGTCACCGTTTCCGCGAAAGGGCTCAGCCCCAACCAGCCGTTCGTTCCGCTCGGGCTCTGCAAGCCGAACCCGGCCGGACCGACGGACTGCGCGACCGCACCGGAGTCCTCGGTCATCGGGAAGACGGACGCGTCCGGCGTCTGGCACAGCGCGTCGTCCAACGGCACCACCGCCCGGATCACCGTCAAGGCGAAGGTGGGCGGCGTCGACTGCACCGCGAAGGCGGGGGCGTGTGTCATCGCCGTCTCCATCACGGCGACCAGGGAGCTGGCCCAGGTGCCGCTGACGGTCGGCGCGGGCGGCACCACGTCCCCCTCGCCCAGCACTCCCCCGGCCACCAGCGGCGCCACCACGTCCGGCGGCGTCGGCAGTCTCCCGGAGACCGGTTCCAGCGACGGGATACCCGTGGCGCTGCTCGGCGGCGGCACCCTGCTCGTGCTGGGCGCCTCGGTGATGCTCCTGGTGCGCCGCCGACGGGCCGGCACGGACTGAAACCGGGCCGGTCGCCGGCTCAGCGAACCGGCGCCCGGCGCTCGTCCCGTTCCCGTTCGCGCGTGACACGGTCGTGCAGGCACGCCTGGTACGTGGCCGCGTGGACGGTACGGGCCAGCCGGGCGCCCCACACCGAGCGGGGGCCCATGAACATCTCCTCCACCTGGCCGTCGCCCGCGACGGGCGCGGCAACGCACACCGCATCGGTCGGCGTGCCGGACGCGTCCAAACCGGCGTCCAGCAGCGCCTGCACCTTGGCCTCCGTGGCCGTCGCGACCGCGTTGACGTACGCCGCCGGGCTCAGGGGGACGGGGAGCGCGGCGATGATGTTGATGGTCCCGGCGGGCGGCGGTCCGGCCGTGGACGGGCCGGTGGTGGCGGCCCACCCGTGCACGCCGACTCCGGCGGTGACGAGCGCTTCCGCGCCCTCCTCCGCCGCGCGGCGGACGTCCCGTACCGAGGCGGCGGTCATCAGCCCGACGCCCGGCCCGCGCAGGCCGGCTTCCGCGGCGATGGTGGACAGGTGGCGGTAGGTGTCCATCCTGCGGTAGCCACCGCGCACCTGGGCGTTCACCACCCAGTGCCGCTCGTCCCAGCCGCCGCCCAGGACGGCGGAGGACAGCATGCGCCAGCCTGGTCCGGGCGCCCATACCAGCATGGGCAGGACGGTCCCGTCTTCCCCGCGCTCCACGATCCGGGCGTCGGACAGCGCGGCGGTGCGGGTGGGAAGGGCTGCGGTCACCGGGAGACCCTAACCCACCACCCAGCGGCTTCACCGGGGCGATCGGGGCGGTCGTCCACCGAGCAGTCCACCGAGCGCGGCGCAGGCTTCGTCGAGGCCCACGGCATCGGCGTACTTGGAGTCGAGGTCGAAGAGGTTCGCCTCGTGCGGTGCGGGATCGCGGTCGGCGACGGCTTCGCGTACGACGAGGGGCTGGAAGCCGTACTGGAGGGCGTCCAGCGCGCTGGCGCGGACGCATCCGCTGGTGGAGAAGCCTCCGATGACCAATGTGTCCACGCCGTACGACGTCAGCCGTTCGTGCAGGCCGGTGCCGAAGAAAGCGCTCGGGTAGTGCTTGTACACCGTGTCGTCACCGGGGAGGGGCGGGCACGCCGCGGTGAAGCGGGCGTGTGGGCTGTCCTCGCGGAAGGCGTCGAGGCCGGGAACCTTGCGGTGGAAGTGCGGTACGTGGGAGGCGGGTTCGCGGGTGTAGCGCACGGCGGTGAACACCACCGGCAGACCCGTCTGGCGGGCGGTGCGGGCGAGGCGTTCCATGGCGGCGAGGGCGTCGGCCGCCGTCCGCAGGAAGAGTGCGGAGTCGGGGTCGGCGTAGGCCCGTACCGGGTCGACCAGCAGGACGGCCGGCCGCTCCCCCCAGCCGATACGTCGGCCGAATCCGGCGGCCCGGTAGTCCTCGTCCAGACCACCTGACGGACCGCCGGACGCCGCGTTCACGTCAGATCACCCCCTCGGCGGTGAGTTTCTCCCGCCGCTCGTCGGTCAGGCCGAGCAGCTGCCCGTAGATCTCGTCGTTGTGCTCACCGAGGGCCGGGCCGGCCCAGCGGACGGCTCCGGATGTGGCGGACAGGCGCGGTACGACGTTCTGCATGGGGATCTCGCCGAAGTCGGGGTGCGGTACGCGCACGATGGCCCGGCGCGCGGCGAAGTGCGGGTCGGCGAGCATGTCGGCGGCGGTGTAGGTCTTGCCGGCGGGGACTCCTGCCCGGTGCAGGGCCGCGAGCAGGTCCTCGGACTGCTGCTGTGCGGTCCAGGCGGTGATGAGGGCGTCCAGTTCGCGCTGGTGCGCGCCGCGCGCCGTGTGGCTGGCGTAGTGGGGGTTGTCGGTGAGGTCTTCCCGGCCCATCACCTCGGTGAGGCGCCGGAAGACGGTGTCCTGATTGGCGGCGATGAGGACGGTGGCGCCGTCGGCGGTCGGATAGGCGTTGCTGGGTGCCACATTGGGGAGGACGGCTCCGGTGCGTTCGCGCTGGTAACCGCCGATCTCCCACTCGGGCAGCAGGGACTCCATGTAGGCGAGGACGGCTTCGTACAGTGCGGAGTCGACGACCTGGCCCGTGCCGGTGCGTTCCCGGGCATGCAGCGCCATGACGGCTCCGTACGCGGCCATGGTGCCGGCGAGGGCGTCGCCGAGGGAGATGCCGGTACGGGACGGGGGCCGGTCAGGTTCGCCGGTGATGTGCCGGATGCCGCCCATGGCTTCGCCGATGGAGCCGAAGCCGGCACGGGACGCGTATGGTCCGCTCTGCCCGTAGCCGGTGACGCGGACGAGGACGAGGCGGGGGTTGAGGGCGGCGAGCTCGTCGTGGCCGAGGCCCCAGCGTTCCAGGGTGCCGGGGCGGAAGTTCTCGACCAGGACGTCGGCGCGGGCCGCGAGTTCACGGGCGAGGGCCTGGCCGTCGGGGTGGCGCAGGTTGCAGGTGACGGACTTCTTGTTGCGGGCGACGACGGGCCACCACAGCGATTTTCCGTAGGGGCGTTCACGCCCCCACTGGCGCATGGGGTCGCCGCGGCTGGGGTCTTCGAGCTTGATGACCTCGGCACCGTGGTCGCCGAGGAGTTGGCCGCAGTAGGGGCCGGCGAGCAGGGTGCCGGTCTCCAGGACACGGATGTCGGACAGAGGTCCAGTCATGTCCGTGAGTGTAGTTTTGGGAAACGCTGTTTCGCTAGAGGAATCGACGGGGCAGAATGCGGCGCATGGAGAACTCATCCGTGGACGTGCCCGCTTACTCCGTCGGCGTGGTGGAGGTCGCACCCCGCGACGGCCTGCAGAACGAAGGCACCGTCCTCACCCCCGAGATGCGCGCGGAGCTTGTACGGCGCGCCGTGGCGGCGGGCGCGCGGCGGATCGAGGCGGTGGCCTTCGTCCGCCCGGACCGCGTGCCGCAGATGGCGGGCGCCGAGGAGGTCATGGCGCTCCTGCCTCGTCCGGACGGGGTGCGCTACGGCGGTCTCGTGCTCAACAGGCGGGGGGTCGCGCGGGCGGTGGACGCCGGGATGCACGAGGTCAACTGCGTGGTGGTGGCCACGGACGCCTTCTGCCGCCGCAACCAGGGAGTGAGTACCGAAGAGGCACTCGCCGCCTGGGCGGACATCGCGAAGGCGGCGCATGCGGCCGTCGTCTCACCGACGCTGACGATCGCGGCCGCGTTCGGCTGCCCCTTCGAGGGCGAGGTGCCCGAGGAGCGCGTCGTGGAGATCGCGCACCGCGGTGCCGCGACCGGGGCCGCCGAGATCGTCCTCGCGGACACGATCGGCGTCGCCGCACCGGACGCGGTGACCCGGTTGCTGCACGCGGTGCGGGAGGCCGCGCCCGGTGTTCCGCTGCGCTGCCACTTCCACAACACGCGGAACACGGGGTACGCGAACGCCGTGGCGGCCGCGCAGGCGGGCGCCGCGTGGCTGGACGCGTCCCTGGGCGGGTTCGGCGGCTGTCCCTTCGCTCCAGCGGCGACCGGCAACATCGCAACGGAGGACCTGGTCTATCTGCTGGAGCGGATGGGGACGCGAACGGGGATCGGCCTGGACGCCGCCTGCGCCACGGGCACATGGCTCGGCACGCTGCTGGGGCGGGAGGCGCCCGCGCTGCTCGGACGGGCCGGCGGGTTCCCGTCCACGGCCGACGGCCGGGCATGAGGGAGGGACCCCATGGGCGCGCACCCGCACGGCTGGTGGATCCTGCTCCACCTCGTCCTGTTCGTCTTCTGGCTCGGCGGCGACCTGGGGGTCTACGTCTCCAGCCGCTACGTCCTGCGCGCGGAGCTGCCGTTCACGGCCCGCGCCACCGCACTGCGCATCATGGGGATCCTCGACCTCGGCCCGAAGATATGCCTGGTGCTGTTCCTGCCCAGCGGCGTCACGCTCATGGCGCTGGAGCCGCACGGGGCCGAAGCCGTCCTGAACGGCTGGACGGTGGCGGCGGCCTGGGCGGGAGCCGCCTGCTGGCTGTGGGTGACGGTCGCGGACCATCACCATCCGGGCCGACGCCCCTGGGTGCGGCGCGCCGACTGGACCGCCCGTATCGCCGTGACGACGGCGCTGCTCGGCGTGGCGGCGTACACGCTGGCCGCTCCCGAGCCCTTCGGGGTGACCACCGAGCCGCGCTGGCTCGGGGCGAAGGTCGCGCTGTACGCCGCCGCCATCGCGTGCGGGCTCGGCATCCGGCTCACCCTGCGGCCGTTCGGCCCGGCCTTCGCGGCCCTCGGCGCGGAGGGCTCGACGCCGGCGACGGAACGGGCGCTGCGGCGGGCGGTGGACGGCTGCGTCCCGTACGTGGTGACCATCTGGTGCTGCGTACTGGCCGCGGCGGTGCTGGGCGTGCTCAAGCCGGGGGCGAACCTTTGAGGGGCGGTCCGGGACGGTCCGCTGGTCAGTCGGCGGCGGGCCGGTAGCCGAACTCGGCCGACAGCCGCTCGGCCGCTTCGAGCAGCAGGGGTGCACATTCGCCCATGCGGGACTTGAAGCGGGTCTGCGGACCGGCGACGCTCAGGACGGCGATGACATGGCCGTCGTGCCCGAGGACGGGAGCGGCGATGGAGGCGGACCCGGCCTCGCGCTCCCCGACGGACGTCGCGTAGCCACGGCGGCGGATGGTGGTGAGCTCCTTGCGGAGCTTCGCAGGGTCGGTGACGGTCCGGTCGGTCAGCGGCTCCAGCGGGTGCCGGTCGAGGTACGCGTCGATCTCGGCCTCTGGCAGGAAGGCGAGCATGGCCTTGGACGAACTCCCCGCGTGCAGGGGGAAGGGGATGCCGAGGGCTACTTCTATCCTCAACTCCTGGACGGGCACCACCTGGTCGACGTACAGGCGTGTGTCACCGCGCCGGATGGACAGGGTGGCCGTCTCCCCGCACTGGTCCGCCAGGCGCCGCAGTTCGGGCGCGGCGAGGATGCGCAGATCGGTGCGGGCCAGGTAGGCACGGCCGAGCGAGATGGCCGCGGGGCCGAGGGCGTACCGGCGGGTGACGGAGTCGGTGATGATCAGGTCACGGTTGCGCAGTGCGGTGAGGATGCGGTGCACCGCGGCCTTGGTGATCCCCAGCTCCTGGGCGATCTCGGTGACGCCCAGATCGGGGCGTCCGGCGCGGCCGAAGAGGAGGAGTACGTCCATGGCGCGCTCGACCGCTGCGATCGACCTGCTGCTGTTCTCGTCGGTCACGGTGTCCCCCGGTGTGGTGCGGACGTGCTGAGCCGGCCGGGGCGACTCCGCCGACCACGGCCCAGCATAGGGCGCGATTTCCCCATGGGAAACGCTCCCCCGCCCACGTATCGCATTCCCATTGACCCCACTCTCGCGTCTCGTTACGCTGTACGTGACACTGTTTCGAGTGAGGAAACGACGTGGAGGCGGAAGTGGCCGTGGACACCGGTACCGCCGTGGACGAGACCACCTTCCGCCGGGTGCTGGCCCGCTGGCCCAGCGGAGTCGGCATTATCACCACCGCGGGACCCGACGGCCGGCGCCACGGGATGACGGCGAGCTCCTTCAGCAGCGTCAGCCTCGATCCTCCGCTCGTCCTGGTCTGCCTCGACCGCCGCATCCGCTCCCACGAACTGGTCACGCGATACGGCGTGTTCGCCGTCAATGTGCTGGGGCGCGACCACATCGGGCTCGGCCGCCGGTTCGCCGGGCTCACACCGGGCGTCACCGACCGGTTCGCCGAAGGCGACTGGCTGCCGGGCGCCACCGGCAGTCCGGTGCTCACCGACGCCGCGGCCTGGGTGGACTGCCGGGTACGCCATGTCTACCCGGGCGGGGACCACACCATTTTCGTGGGTGAGGTCATCGCGGCCGGGGTGCCCCGCATCACCTCCCCGCTGCTGTTCCACTCCCGTTCCTGGGGCCAGCTCGCCGATCCCCTGCCGGAGAGCGTCACCGTCGCCGACACAGAGCTGGCCCGCACGCCGGCGGCGGAGGCGGGGAACCGGCGGCGCGCGGCGCGGCTGACGGCCGCCGTCCGCGCCGCCGGTGTGCGGGTACGGCTGCCCCGCGACGAGCTGCGCCGCTCCCCCGCCCTGCCGGAGCGCGTCTCGGTCCTGGTGAGGGACGCCGCCGAGGCGGCGGAGGCGGCCGCTGCCGGCTGCCGGGCGGTGGAGGTGACCGTCGCGGCGGACGGCATCGCCGCCGCGGCCGTCTCCGTTGTCGTCGCCGTGGCCGGCTCGGGCACCACGGTCGTGGGTCGCATCGACGACGCCCTCGATCCCGCGCGCGGCCGGGCCGTGCTGCACACCGTCGACGCGCTGCGGGAGGCGGGCTGCGGTGAGATCGCGCTGGACGAAGCCGGGCCCCGGGGCGGTGAGGACCGCGACGACGGCTCACCGCGCCATCTGCGCAGGCTGCTCCAGGACGCCGTACCGCAGGCGGGAGACGCCCGGCTGCGGCTCGCCCTGCGCGACCACCACGGTCTCGGGCTGGTCAACGCGCTCACCGCGATGAAGAACGGCGTCAGGGACTTCGACACCGGCCTCGCCGGCTGCGGCGGACTGCTGCCCACCGAACGCCTGGTGCTGCTGTGCTCGCGGCTCGGCGTCGAGACGCCGGTGGAGAGGGAGGCCCTGCGCCCCTGCCTGAACGAGCTGCACACCCTGCGGTGCGGGCAACGGCGAGGCGGCCCCGTCCGGCCCGCCGTCTCCTGACCGTACGCGGTACGCCGTACGCCCCGCCCGAGGCACCCGAAGCCAGTGAGGAGCCGCACCCATGCCAGCGTCCCCACCACCCGCTGCCCGCCTGACCGCCGAACGCCTCCTCGACGCCATGACCCCGGCCGAGCGCGCCCGGGCCGAGCGCGTCGAGGCCGTCCTGCCCGCCCTGAGGGCCTCTGCCGCCCGGGCGGACGCCGACGCCGCGTTCCCCGCCGGCCACGTGGCGCTGCTGCGCGACGCCGGGCTGCTCGGCCTGGTCATACCGGAGGAGCACGGCGGACTCGGCGGGACGCTGCGGGACCTGGCGGCGGCGACCTTCGCCATGGGCACCGCCTGCCCGTCCACCGCGCTCGCCTACTTCTTCCACAACACCAGCGCCTCGCGCGGGCTGTTGCCCCTCGAAGCCATCCGGGCCGGGCTCTTCGACCCGGAGGAGGCGGGCGAGGTGACCGCCTTCGCCGAGCGGGTGCTGACGACGATGGCGTCCGGGCGGTGGCTCGCCAACTTCGCCAGTGAGTCGGTCAAGAGCTCCGGAGCCAACATCTCCATCGCCACCACCGCCGAACCGGCCGCCGGCGGCTGGCTGCTGTCCGGCGAGAAGTCCTTCGGCTGCGCCACTGGCGTCGCCGACACCTACCTCGTCACCGCCAAGTTGGAAGGGAAGGAAGGGCCTGACGCACTGGCCCTCTTCCTCGTTCCGCGCACCGCCCCCGGAGTCACCTCCCGCGAGCAGTGGAACGGCCTCGGCATGCGCGCCAGCGCCAACCACGGCATCCGGCTCGCCGACGTCTTCGTGCCCGACAACCAGGCCCTCACCGTGCCCGGCGCGTTCACCCGCATGCTCCAGGTCAGCCGGGGCAGCTTCGTCGGCAACCAGCTCGCCATCGCCGCCGTGTACACGGGGGCGGCGCAGGCGGTGTACGACCACACGCTGGAAACCCTCACGCGCAAGACGTTCGCCGACACGGGCAGGCCGATCGCGTCCAGCCCCGTGCACCAGGTCCTCATCGGTGACATGACGCAACGCCTGCAGACCGCCCACCTGTGGCTGCGGCGCCAGTTGGAGCTGGAGTCCTCCGAGCCGCCGGTGCGGCCCAAGTCCGAGGTGTTCACGCACTGGCGGCTCGGCAAGGGCTCGGTGACCGAGGCCTGCTTCGACGTGGCGCTGGGCGCGCTGAAAGCCTGCGGTACGTCAGGGGCCACGATGGACGGGCCGGTGGGCCGCGCGCTGCGTGACCTCGCCATGGGCCTGGTGATGACGTTCCCGGCGGAACGCGGTCGGCTCGAAGCGGCCAGGATCGCCACCGATGCCCGGGAGAACGCCCTGTTCGCGACCGTGGAGGCCGACCGGTGAAACCACCCGCGAAGTCACCCGCCGCGACCGCCGACCTGGTGGACGGTGTCTGGCAGCCCTGTTCCCGAGAGCTCGACGTGGTGCTGGAGGACCCGGCCACCGGTGAGCCCATAAGCCGGGCGGTGGCCAGTTCGCCGGAGCGCGTTGAGCGCGCCCTCACCGCCGCGGCGTCGCTCCACACGGGCGAAGGCTGGGCGGGGCTCGCCGACGAGGAGCGGGCGGGCGCGCTGGAGACGGCGGCCGCCGCGGTGGAGGCCCGCGTCCCGGAGATCGTACGGGCCGAGGCGTTCGCCACCGGCGTCCCGCTGGCCCAGACGTCAGGGCTGGGCGTCATCGTCGGCGGGGCCTTCCGCATGGCCGCCGCGCGCCTGCGCGCCGGGCTGCTGCACACCACCGCCGTCCGGCCGGACGGCCGGTCCGTCGAGGTGCGCCGTGCCCCGCGCGGGCCCGCCCTGTGCGTCGTCCCGTACAACGCGCCCGCGCCCATGGCCGCCCACAAGGCGGCGAGCGCGCTGGCCGCCGGATGCCCGGTCGTCGTCAAGGCGCCGGAACTGGCCCCGTACGGAACGCAGATGCTGGTCGAGGCCGCCGCCGAGGGGCTGACCGCCGCCGGGGCGCCGCCGGCCGTCCTCCAACTGCTGCACGGAGACGGCTCCACCGGAGCGCGGCTGGTGGCGGACGACGGGATCCGGGTGGTGTCGTTCACGGGAGGCACGGCGGCGGGCCGAGACGTCGCCGCCGTGTGCGGGCGCGCGCTGAAGCCCGTCCAGCTCGAACTCGGCGGGAACAACCCGTTGATCGTGATGCCGGACGCGGACGTGGACATCGCGGGCCGCGTCGCGGCCGAGCTGCTCACCACGCTGAACGGCCAGTGGTGCCGGGCGCTGGGCCGGCTCGTCGTCCCGGCGCGTCTGCTCACGGAGGTCCTCGACGCGACGGCGGCGGTGCTCACCGGAGTGCGGGTGGGCGATCCGCTCGACCTGGACACCGGGTACGGGCCGCTGGCGCACTCACGCCACCGTGCGAAGGCGCTGGCGGCGGTCGAGTCGCTGACCGGTGCGGGGGCGAAGGCGCGTCCCCTCACCGGTGTTCCCGAGCGGGGCAATTACCTGCCGCCCCTGCTGGTGACCGGTGCACCGGAGGCCGCCACCCGCGAGGAGATCTTCGGGCCGGTGGCCGCCGTGCACCCGTACGCCGACGAGGCCGTGGCCGTGGCCCTCGCCAACTCCACCGGATACGGGCTGGAGGGGTACGTGGTGGGCGGAGACGAGACGGCTGCCCTGAGCGTCGCGCGGCGCGTCCGGGCGGGCGAGGTGAAGGTCAACGGCTCATCCCTGCTGAGCCTGCACACCGAGACGCCCCGCCCCGCCTGGGGCTTGTCCGGGCTGGTGGACGAGGGCACGGACGAGACGATCCTGCACTTCACCGGCGCCCGGGTCACCGGCGTGGAGGGGGCCTTCGCGCTGCATACCCCCGGCGTCGGCGCGCAGCGCGGTGCGCCGTGAGCCGTGTCCTGGTCGCGGGCGCGGGGCCCGTGGGGCTGACCGCCGCGCTCCTCCTGACCCGGCGCGGGGTTCCGGTGACGGTCCTGGAGAAGGGGGCGGGCCTCGCGGCCCAGTCGCGGGCGTCGACGTTCCATCCGCCGACCCTGGAGATGCTCGACGAACTGGGGGTCGTCGCGGCGCTGCTCGACCGGGGGCTGGTCGCCCGCACCTTCCAGTACCGCGATCGCCGCACCGGACGGCCGGTCGCCGAGCTGGACCTGGCGGTGCTCGCGGACGACACGCCGTACCCGTACCGAGTGCAGTGCGAGCAGAGCAAGCTGACGCCGATCCTGCTCGACGCGCTGAGCCGGCACCCTGCGGCCGATGTGCGGTTCGGCTGTCCGGTCCGGGATGTGGCGCAGGACGGCCGTTCGGTGTCCGTGGTGCTCGGGGACGGCTCGCGGTTGCGCGGCGACTGGCTGATCGGCGCGGACGGGGCGCACTCGGTCGTACGGCGTGCCCTGGGCGCGGGCTTCGCGGGGGTGACGTATCCGGAACGCTTTCTGGTGGCGTCGCTCGACGAGGACTTGACGGCCGCGATGCCGGACCTGGCGCCGATCGCGTACGTCCTCGATCCGGACGAGTGGCTGGTGCTGCTGCGTACGCCCGACCACTGGCGGGTGCTGCTCCCCACGCCGGACGGCACACCGGACGCGGCCGAGCCGGCGCGGCTCCCGGAGCGGCTTCGCGGCGTGGGCGCGGACGGTGTGCGGCCGTGGCGCGTCGCGCACGCCGGCCTGTACCGGGTCCACCAGCGGGTGGCGGACGGCTTCCGGTACGGCCGGGTGCTGCTGTGCGGGGACGCCGCGCACGTCAACAACCCGCTGGGCGGCATGGGTATGAACAGCGGCATCCACGACGCCGTCCTCATGGGCGGCGCGCTCGCCGACGTGATCGCCGGGGAGGCCGGGGACGCGGAACTGTCGCGTACCGCCGAGCGGCGTCGGCGTTGTGCCCTGACGTACGTCGGAGCCGAGACCCATCGCAATTGGGAACGGCTGCGGGCGCGCGACGAAGCCACCCGGGCGTCGGTGCGCGAGGAGTTGCGGGCCACGGCGGCGGACCCGGGCAGGGCCAGGGAGGCGCTGCTGCGCAGTTCGATGATCGCCTCTCTGAGACCGCCGGGTGCTGCGGAGGGGGGCGCGCATGCCCGCTGAGGTCATCCTCCGCCGGAACCCGGCGCGGGTGGACGAGGTCGTCGGCAGCGTGCCCGTGGCCGAGGACGCGGCGGTGGACCGGGCCGTCGCGGCGGCGGACGTGGCCGCCCGCTCCTGGGCCGGGGAGCCGGCGGAGGAGCGGGCCAGTTCGCTGCTGCGCGCGGCCGCCGCGCTCGATGACGTGGCGGCCGAGGCCGCGCTGTTGCTGGCGAGCGAGTCGGGCAAGCCGCTGGCGGACTGCGCGGGCGAAATCCGCTTCTCCGGGGCCGTCCTGCGCTGGTACGGCGAGCACGCCCCCGGGCTGCTCACCGACCGTGTCACCGACGACGCGGCGGGCCGGCTGACGGTGCGCCACCGGCCCTTCGGCGCGGTGGCGGCGCTCACGCCGTGGAATGCCCCGGTGGTGCTTACCGTCGTCAAGCTGGCGCCCTCGCTGGCGGCGGGCAACGCCCTGGTGGTCAAGCCCTCCCCGCTGGCCCCGCTGGCCGTGTCGCTGGTCCTGGGCACGCTCGCGCGTCACTTCCCGCCGGGGCTGCTGCATGTCGTGCACGGGTACGCCGGTACCGCGCGCGCCCTGGCGGGGCACGCACGCATCCGGAAGGTCTCCTTCACCGGCGGGCCGGAGGCGGGGCGTGCCGTGGGCGCGGTCGCCGCCGCCGCGCTCACTCCGACCACCATGGAGCTGGGCGGCAACGACGCCGCGGTACTCCTGGACGACGCCCGGCTGTCGGAGAGCGACCTGGAACGGCTGGTGCTGGCCAGTTTCGCCACCGCCGGACAGGTATGCATGGCGGCCAAGCGGATCTACGTGCCACGCCGGCGGTACGAGCGTTTCGTGGCGGAGTACGTCGCGGCGGCCGAGCGGGCGCTGGTGCTCGGCGATCCGCTGCGCCCCGCCACGACGGTGGGCCCGGTGATCAGCGCCGAGGCGGCGGACCGGGTCCGGCGGCTCGTCGCCGATGCCCGGGATCGGGGCGGACGCAGCGTCGAGGTGGGCAGGGCGTGCCCGGACACGGACCTCACCGCCGGGCACTTCGTGCGGCCAGCGCTGCTGCTGGGTCTCGACGACGGCGCGCCCGCGGTGCGGGAGGAGCAGTTCGGCCCGGTGGTCCCGGTGCTGCCCTATGACGACGAGGACCAGGTGGTGGCCCGCGTCAACGCCACCGAGTACGGCCTGGGCGCTTCGGTGTGGAGCGCCGACGAGGACCGGGCGTTCGCCTTCGCCCACCGCCTGGAGGCCGGTTTCCGCTTCGTCAACACGCATAACCGCACGGGGATGTCGCTGCGGGCGCCCTTCGGCGGGGTCAAGCGCAGTGGGCACGGCCGGGAGTACGGGGCCGAGGGGCTGTACGCCTACACGCAGCCGTGCGTCACGCACGCGCCCGCGGCCTTCCGGCCGGGCGGTCCGGGGATGCCGCCCGGTGCGTATCCCGGCCTCGTGTGACCAGCGCCCGGGAGCGGGGCGCTCAACTCCCTTCAGCGGCGGGTATTGACAGGTGCGGCCGCCTCCGCTGTCATCCCCGTAACGCGAGCAGAAACTTTGTTTCCTGAAAGGAAACAGCTGCTCGTCCTTGGAGGCTCGAATGCGCCTGCCCGCTCTGCGCAAGGTGATCGTTCCGGCACTGGCCGCCCTGCTCCTCGGCGTCGTCCCGGCCACCACCGCCCATTCCGCGTCCGCACCGTCCACCACTTCCACCGTCACCAAGGCGTCCACCACCGTTGACGTGTCGTGCGCGGTCTTCACCTACCGCCAGTCCGCCGACTGGTACTTCCCGTCCGGTGCGTCCGGCGCCCCGAAGGGCCTGATCTGGCTCCAGCACGGCTTCGCCCGGGCCAACGACCACATGACGGACCTGGCCGGCCGCTACGCCGCCGCCGGGTACCTGGTGTTCGCCCCGACCCTGCGCAGCGCCGACATATTCGGCTGCACGCTGCAGAACATCGGCAACAACAAGCCGTTCCTGGACAACGTGGCGAAGTGGTTCGCCGCCGCCGACAGTCCAACGTCCCAACTGGCCCGCAGCTACGCGTCGGCCAAGAGCCAGGCCGGTCGCACCGATCTCGGCGCGCTGCCGACCGCGTTCGTCTTCTCCGGCCACTCGGCGGGCGCCGAGACGACGGAGTACGTGGCGCACAGACTGCGGGCCGACCACCCGGCCGCCTTCACCAAGCTGCGGGGCCTGGTGCTGCTGGACCCGGTGAAGTCGTTCATCGGGAACAACACCGACGCCTCGCTGTCCCAGCTGGCGAAGACGTCCCTGCCCATCCTGACGGTCTCCTCCCCTGGCTACAGCTGCAACAACGGCGGCAGCGGCACCACCGCGCTCCAGCAGCTCCTGCCCCGCCCCTTCGTCGGCGTACGCCTGGCGACGGGCGCCCACACCGACGCGGAGGGCTCCTCCACCGACGACGCCGGCACGTTCCTGTGCGGCACGCCGCAGCAGAAGAACGTGTCGGCGCTCCAGACCCTCGCGGTCGGCTGGGCCAAGGACGCCTTCACCGGGGCGCGCACCACGGACCTCTACCCCGGTGGCGCGTACTACGCGTCTCTGCTCGCCGCGGGCACGATCCAGACCCTGCCGGGCCGCACCTCCTGAACCCGTCGCGGCGGACGAGCCGGTCAGTCACCGGCGGTCTCCACGTAATCGACCGTCACCCGGTCCGCGAGTCGCGGTCGCAGCCAGTCACCCAGCGCGCGATGCGCTGGGTGACTCTGATATCCGGCGAGCGCGGCGGCCGAGGCGTGCCGGGTGGTCATGCACAGGTCGTACGAGACGGCCGACCCGGTGACGTCGAGGCCGACGCGCATCGACTCGATCTCGCTGACCAGGGCGGGCAGTTCCGCCAGCCGCTTCTTCGCCTCTGGGGCATCGGCCGGGTCGGTGAACCTCATCAGGACGACATGGGTGAGCACGGTGGAACCTCCGGTCGGTCGTCGCTCCGCACCCCTGTCGCGGGGTGGCACCCGAGTGTATGTTTGGGAAACACTGTTCCGCTAGAGGAACCAGGGGAGGCTGTCATGGCCAAGGGCGTCACCGTGCGCGTCGCCGCTGCCCAGTTCGCCGTCGGCGGCGACCGCCAGGCCAACCGGGCCACGTGCCTCCGCGCGATCGACGCGGCGGCGCGGCGCGGCGCACGTCTGGTGGTGCTGCCGGAATTCTGCAACCACCTCTCCTGGTACGACGACCGGGCGCACGCGCTGCGCATGGCGTGCCGGCCCGGTGACGACTTCCTGGCGCCGGTGGCCGCGGCGGCCGGGCGGTACGGCATGTTCGTCAAAGTGCACGTCACCCTGGCCACCGCCGACGCACACCGGGTCACCGCGGCGAGCCTGCTGTACGGCCCCGACGGCGGGCTCGTCGCCCATGCGGACAAGCAGGTCCTGATGGGCAGCGAGCGGGACCACCTCGACCCCGCCCTCGACGCGGGACCCGTGGTCGACACGGCACTCGGCAGGCTCGGCCTGTACGCGTGCATGGAGGGCGTGATCAGCGAGGTGTGCCGGGGACTCGCCCTGCGCGGCGCCCAGGCGCTCCTCAACAGCCTCAACTCCTTCGCCCTGGACGAGGCTTCGCTCCACATCCCGGTGCGGGCGGCGGAGAACAAGGTCTGGGTCATCGCCGCCAACAAGGTCGGTCCCCTGCTGCCCGACGAGCACGCCGACGCCGTCGCCGCCGGGCTCGGAGTGCCGCGCGAGGCACTGCACGGGGCCGGGGAGAGCCAGATCGTCGCCCCCGACGGCACCGTGGTCGCCCGTGCCCCACGCACGGGTGAGGCGGTCGTCGTCGCCGACATCGAGCCGGCGCGGGCCGGCGACAAGCGGCGCCCGGACGGCACGGACGTCTTCGCCGCCCGCCGGCCCGGGTTGTACGTCCCCATCGCGGCTCGGCCCCGCCCGGCACCGGACTTCCCGGGACGGCGGGCCGACGAGGTGACGGCCGCGGTCGTACGCCCCGGCGCGACCGCACCGCGCGAGGCGGTGGCCGAGGCGGCGGAACTGACCACGCGGGCGGCCGCACGCGGCGCGTCCCTGGTCGTGGTGCCGGAGCTGTTCTGTTTCCCCGGCGGGATCGTCGAGGAGGCGACCGGCGAGCACGAGGCGCTGGCCAGGGAGGCGTTGGCCAAGGAGGCACTGGCGGCCCTGACCGGCGCGCTGGCCGACACCGACACGTACCTCGCCTGCACCCTGCCCCACGAAGGCGTCCACACCGGGTACGTGCTCCGTGCCGACGGCCCGGTCCTCGTCCAGCCTCAGCTGCACCGCAGCGCGCGGCACGCCGCCTGGGCCGACGGTCCGCCCGGGCCACGGCTCCTCACGTACGACACCCCGTGGGGCAGGGTCGCGGTCATCGCCGGCGACGACAGCCTGTACCCGGAGACCTTCCGGCTCGCCGCGCTCACCGGAGCGGACACGGCCGCCGTCTGCTTCACCGGGACGGAGTCCTGGGAGAGCGCCCTCGGGCTCCCGGAGCGCAGCGCCGAGAACCGGATGAACGTCGTGGCGGCCGGTCACGCCACCGGCGCGATCCATGGCCTGCCACGGGACTTCGGCCTGTGGCAGACGCGCTCCGCGCCCTTCGACGGCCGAATCAGCCACCCCGACACCACCCCGGCGGACGGCCGCCTCACCCTCGCCCCGATACGGCCGGCGCAGGCCGCCCGCCGTCTCGTCTCGCGGGGAACCGACCTCGTCGACGGGCGTCCATGGCACCTCGCCGGAGCCCTCGTCCCGGCCGCACGCCCAGGAGGAGCATCGTGAGCGAAACCCTCAAGGCCGTCCAGGACATGACGGACGACACCCCGGCAACCGACGTGACCGACACCTTCGAACAGTGGCGCCTCCTGCTCACCGAGCTCAAGGAGAAGATCGACGCCCGCTTCGAGCTCCACCGGGATCCGTCCAGCAAGGACCTGGACACCTACGGCTCGCCGCCCGAGAGCCCCGGCGGCTCGCTGGCCGCCTACACCGGCCCGGAGGTCGACTGGATGGTGCACTCCTGGCTGGGCAACCCCACCCGCGGCTTCGCCAATCTCCACCTGACCGTCTGGCTCGGCCCGCACATCCGCGTCCCGCACCTGGGCATCGCCCTGCTGTGCTGGCCGGGCGGCTGGTTCTACCTCGATTCCGTACCCCGTACGAACCTGCTCGCGGACGGCGGTTACTACGACCGCTACTACGGGCCCGTCGCCCGCGAATGGCTGTCCGTACGCGAGGAGAACCCGCAGCTGTCGTGGTTCACCAGCCGCGCCGGATTCATCCGGGCGAGCCTGTCCCCCACCGCGTACTGCTACTCGATGCCCCGCGACGATCACCACATCGCGCTCGTGCGGCGGCTGACGCACGCGCACGTGGACCGGTGGCTGGGGTGGGTGGACGAGGCGGAACCCGTACCGGAGGAGCAGCGGGCCGCGCTCGCCGCCGCCGACCTGGCGACCCGCCGCAACATCGCCGAACGCGACCCCGCCAACGTCATGGGCGTGCGGTACTTCGGCGAGGAGACCACCGACCGGCTGGTCCGCGCCCTGTGGGGCGGGGACCGCGAGTCGCCCCGGCCCGCGTCATGAGCCAGGTCCGGTCCCTGTGGTGGGCCCGGCGGGTGCCCGGCCTCAAGGAACCGTTCGACACCGTCCACCTGCGCGTCTTCTACCCCGCCCGGCACACGGGCTCCGACGCCGAACGCCTGACCGGCGAGGTCCCGGCCGATCCGTCCCGCGCCCCCTACCCCGTCGTCCTGCTCCTTCCCGGCATCAACATCGGCCAGGACGCGTACCGCTGGCTCGCCCTCGCCCTCGCCGAGAAGGGGCTGATCACGGTCACGGCCGACCTGGTCGGTGAGCTGTTCGCCGGCAGCCACGGCCTCACCCCGGCCATCGACCTCGACGCCGCCTCCCCGGCCGGGTACGGCTCCCGGCCCACCTCCCCCCTCATCGCGGCGCTGCTCGCCGCGATGGGCGAGCTCGTCGGCCGGCCTCCCCTGGACGGCCTGCTGGACCTGGACCGCGTCGCGCTGGGCGGGCACTCGGCGGGCGGCACCGTGGCGTTGCAGTCCGCCGGGTTCACGCCGGGCGTCCGCGCGGTCTTCACGTATGGGGCCCATACGCTGGTCGCCTCGATGCTGGGCTGGCCGCCCGGCACGGTGCTGCCGGTGAGCGGCACCGCACCGGTCATGCTGCTGTCCGGCGAGACGGACGGCGTGATCGCCGCGAGCACCGACCGGTACGGGGGCGAGGGCGCGACCGATCCCGTGGAGCGCACCTTCACCCAGGCACTGCGGGACGCGGACGGGGCGCACGTCTGGGCGCGGCTCACCGGCGCGGGACACTTCACGCTCTGCGATCCGCACGACCCCACGACGGCCCGTGGGTTCCTGGAGCGGCCCGGCGGAGCCCAGCGCTCGGCACGGGCTCTGCTGGCCCGGCTCGTCACGCTCTTCTGCACCGCCCATCTTCGCCGTGACGCCGCGGCCCGCGGCGCACTGATGTCACTGCTCGCCCCGCCCCATCCCGGCCTCGCCCTGGTGCGTCGCCGCTGAACCCCCGACATCCCCGACTCGATTCCGAGGAGCGGCACGGATGCTCAAGAATTTCTGGTACGCGGTCGAGTTCGCCGGCCGCGTCGGGCGCACGCCCCGGAGAGTGGTGTGCCTGGGCCAGTCGCTCGCGCTGTACCGCACCGGCGCCGGCCGCCCCGTCGCCCTGTCCGACCTCTGCGCGCACCGGGGCGCGGCCCTGTCCGCCGGCACCTTGGCGGGCGACTGCGTGGTCTGCCCCTACCACGGGTGGCGGTTCGACGCGGACGGGGCGTGCACCCTCATCCCGGCCAACCAGCCCGGGCGGGGCATCCCCAGGAAAGCGCGGGTCGACTCGTACCCCGTACAGGAAAAGTACGGCTTCGTGTGGGTGTTCCTCGGCGACCTGCCGCCCGAGCAGCGGCCCCCGATCCCGGTCTGGCCCGAGTTCGACGACCTCGTCGAGCACGGTGGGCGGTTCAAGGCGGTCAGGGGCGAGTACCTGTGGCACTCCAACTACGAGCGGGTGCTGGAGAACGGCTGCGACATCGCGCACACCCCGTTCGTCCACGCGGGCTCCTTCGGCAACCCGGACCGGCCTGAAGTCGAGGAGTACACGCTGGAACAACCCGACGAGTGGTCGGCGTTCGCAACGGTCGCCCTGCATCCGCCCACCGCCAGAGGACTATGGGGCAGGCTGTACGCGGACCGCAGGGCACGGGCGAAGGACCGGCCGCCGGTGGTGACCACGGCCGGCTGGATGCTGCCGAACCTCATCAAGCTGCGGGTGCGGCTGCCCCTCGGCAGCATGGTCATCTACGACACCAACATCCCCGTCGACGAGACGACGACCCTGGTGAAGTGGGTGGCGCTGCGGGACTTCCTCACCGGGGCGTGGGCCGACGGCAACACGCGCAAGCGGGTCATGAAGATCTTCGGCCAGGACGCTCCCGTCGTGGACGGCACCCGCCCCGAACTGCTGCCCGCCGACCTGGGCGCGGAGCTGCACCTGCGGTCCGACCTGATCTCGGTCGCGTACCGCCGCAAGCGTCAGGAACTGGCCGCCAAGGGCTGGATGGTCGGTGAGGCCGACCGCATCACCGGCGACGTCCCGCAACGCACCGCCACCGTGATCCCCTCACCGGGCCGGCGGGACATCCCCGAGTTCGCGCGCGCCTGGGAGCAGAAGGCGCACGGATTCCACCCCACCGTCGAGAGCGAGTGATCATGTCAGAAGCGGCGATGTCCCCGTCCGCCCGGCTGTCGGCCCTGGTCCTCGACCAGCTCCTCGCCGGTACGGGGGTGAGCGAGCGGCCCACCGAGTGGACGACCCTGCGCGGCCCCGCCTTCCCCGAACCGGTCGGCCGCGTACGGTACTTCACCGGCGGCCTCCGCTCCGTCTCATCGGTGGTGTACATCGGGCTGATGCTGCCCGCAGCGGCGCTGGACAGCCACATGGTGTTCGCCTTCGGCGCGGACGACGGCCCGCTGCCCCACTTCACGCTCGACTCGGTGTACGCGGGCGGTGGTTACGCCTTCCACCTGGACCTGGTGCAGCGGGCCGACCTGGCCGCCCACCCGGTGTACGCCGACACCGTGTACGGTCCGCTCACCAAGCCCCACGCCCGGGCCGCCGACATCCCCGGACTCACCGCCGCGGCCATCAGCCCGCGCCAGCGGTCCCTGATGTCCCCGTGGATGCTGGTCCACCGCGCCGACGAGGCGGCCCTGCGCACGGTCGGCCCCCTCGCGGAGGAATACGTGGAGCACTGGCTGTCGCTCGCCGCCGCGATGCCGGCGGAGGTGGCCGGCGAACTCGCCGACACCGACCTGCCCGTACGGGACCGGCGGCTGCGCACCGCGCTGTTCAGCCGGGCGATCGACCCGGTGTGGGGCAGGGTCGACCGGCTGCTCGGCACCGCGACCACGGACCGGCTGCGGCACCTGTTGATCACCGGCCGCCCCGACCGGGAGGCGGTCCGGTGACGGCACAGGCGTCCCCCAGTGTCTGGCAGCAGCGCATCGCGGGCGAGTGGCACGGCCGCCCGTCCCTCTTCGACGCCCACGGCACCTGGTGCGGCTACGAGGACATCCGCCGCTCGTCCGACGTCGAGGACGGCGCCACCGTCTACCGCATGGACGGCGGCCTCGCGGGCGGCGGGCCGCTCGCCGGCCGCTTCCGCCTCGCCGCGCCCTTCGCGTTCGCGGTGAGCGACGCGGACGACAACCGCCTCTACTGCGGTCCCGACTTCCACGGCAGTGGGCAGCCGTACGGCGCCTTCGTCGACGCCCACTACTACGGCCCCGGCTGGCAGGTGGGCCTGAACACCTGGAACCACGTGCTGCCCGGCGGCACCACCCAGGTCTACTCCTCGGTCCTGTACCAGGGCTGGACGGTCATCGGCTGCTTCAACGGCCTCTATCTGAGGACCACCGACCATGACACCAACCCCGGCGCCCGGCGGGCCGTCACCGCGCACCGGGACGCCGAGACCGCCAACGGCCCCGTCCCGTGGATCCTGCCGACCAAACAGTCGGGGCGCTACGCGGGTGACTGCGAGCTGTGGGGAGCGGACCAGAAGCCGCTGGGCACGGTGCGGGTCGTCGACCGGCTCACCCCGCTGGACCTGCTCCGCACCGAGCACCGCGTCACCTGGACCGGAGGCGGAGCCGACCGGGCGTTCACCGTGGTGCGGCGGCGGGACGGGACGCGCGAGTTCTGGGAGGGCCCCGACGCCTGGGGCAGCGCCCAGGCCTTCGGCCGCGCCAACTTCCCGCTGTGGCACTTCGCGGGCGGTGACGTACACCGGGTCACGGGGCGGGAGTTCGCCCTCGACGCCACGCCTGGCATGTCAGCGGGCGGGCGGCTGGCCGTCACCTACGAGCTGTTCGGCGGCAACGTCCTCAGTGCCGTCCTGCACGGCGTACTGACGTGGGAGGGCGAGGCGTGAGCGGCACCGTCGTGGTGGTCACGGGTGGCACGCGCGGGATCGGCCTGGGGCTTGTGCGGGCGTTCCTCGCGCGCGGCTGCCGCGTGGCGCTGTGCGGCCGCGGTGACCGCAGGCCCGGCGCGGCCCTGGAGCCGCTGCCCGGCCCGGCGGACCGGGTGCTGGGGCGCGTTGCGGACGTCACCGACCGCGCCCAGGTGCAGGCGCTGTGGGACGCCGCGTACGAACGGTTCGGGCGTGTCGACGTCTGGATCAACAACGCGGGTTCCGCCGCGCCGCGCCGCCCGTTCTGGGAGCTGGCCGCGGCGGACGTCGAGGCGGTGGCGGCGGCCAACCTGCTGGGCACGGCCCACGGCTCGGCCGTCGCGGTGACCGGTTTCCTCGCCCAGGGGCAGGGGCGGCTGTGGAACATGGAGGGCTTCGGCTCCGACGGACGCCAGCTGCCCGGCCTCGGTGCGTACGGCGCCACGAAGAGCGCGGTCACGTACCTGACGCGGGCCATCGCCGCCGACCTCGACGAGCGGGCCAGGACACGCCCGCACGACGTGAGGGCGCTGCGCCTGTCCCCCGGGATGCTCGTGACCGACCTGCTCGTCCACGGCTACACCCCGGAGCAGTACGCGAAGGCCCGCAAGGTCCTCAACATCCTCGCCGACCGGGTGGAGACGGTGACCCCGTGGCTCGCGGACCGGGTGCTCGCCGACCGCACCCGCAACGGAGGCCGCGTGGCCTGGCTGACCCGACGTAAGGCCGCCGCCCGGTTCGCCACGGCGGGCCTGCGCGGCCGGGACGTGCTTCCCGCGACCGTTCCGGAAGGGTGAGCGCCGTGGAGTACGCCCTGGAGTACCCCGTCTCGCTGGCCCTGGAGGACTTCGTACCGGTGGTGCTGACCGGTGTCGCGGCGGCACGGCTGGTGAAGCCGATCGGCCGCGCCGCCCCACGCGCCCGTACCGTCGCGGCCACCGGCGCCGCCCTGGTCTTCGCCGGCGGCCTGTCGAAGGCGGGGTGGAAACTCACCGTCGCGCTGGACGGACCTGACATCCAGCCCCTGAACAAGGCGCTCTTCCCCCTCCTCGCGCTTGGTTTCCTGCTCCTCGCGCACGCGCTGCTCAGCGCGCCCCTCACCGGCGACACCCCGCGCGCACGCCGGTCGCCCCCGCTGTGGGGCTTCGCCGTGACGTGGACGGCGGCCGCCATCGGCTCCCTCGCGCTCCGCTCGACGCTGCCCCTCATGGTGCTCACGATCGCCGCGGTGACGGTCTGCGGCGTACGGCTGATCCTGCTGGCGAGCTCGGCCGGGGAGCCCCGCGCGGCCACGGCCACCGGTCTCTGGCTGCTGGGCACGTACGCACTCGGCCCACTCGCCGCCCGGCCCGACCAGAGCGTGGCCCTTCAGTGGGTGGAGCAGTCCTGCAACACGCTCACGCAGGCCGCCCTCGTGTACGCGGCCTGGCGCCTGTCCGTTTCGTCCCCCCGGAAGGTGACGCTATGACCGATGCCCTCGGCTGGCGCCGCACGTTCGGCGTCATCGCGCCCAGCACGAACACCATCGTCGAACCGGACTTCTACCGGATGACGGTGCCGGGCGTGACCGCCCACTTCTCCCGCATCCACATCCGCGACCAGAACATGGCGGGCGACGCGGGCATGGAGCGGCTGCTGGAACAGATACGTGACGAGATCGGCGCCGCCTGCGAGCGGGTGCTCACCTGCGAACCCGACTACATGGTGATGGGCATGTCCGCCGAGACGTTCTGGGGAGGCGTGGCGGGCAACCGGGCCTTCGTCGCACAGATCCACGACATCACCGGGCTCCGGGTGGCCACCGGCGCGGAAGCGTGCGAGCGAGCGCTGCGGCTGTACGGGGCCCGGCGCATCGGTGTGGTGACGCCGTACCAGCCGGTCGGGGACGCGAACGTACGCCGCTTCTTCGGCGAGCTCGGCTTCGAGGTGGCGGGCGTGACCGGCTTGCGCTGCCCGACGGCGGTCTCCATCGCCCACGTCGGGGAAGGGCGGCTCCGCGAGGCGCTGACCGGCCTGGCCGCGCTGGGCGGGGTGGACGCGCTGGTCCAGTGCGGAACCAACCTGTCCATGGTGTCGCTGGCCGACGAGGCGGAACGGTGGCTCGGTCTCCCCGTGATCGCCATCAACGCCGCCACCTGGTGGATGGCGCTGCGCGACAACGGGATCGAGGACAAGGTGTACGGCGCCGGGTCACTGCTGCGCGAGCACTGATCCGTTACGGGAGCGGTCCGTGCGCAGTGCGGCCACCAGGCCGGCCAGCATCAGCGCCTCCCCCGCGTTGCCAAGCGGCGGCACCGCGACAGCCGCCGCCGAGGCGACCAACAGGGCCACCGCCCCCAGAGCGAGCCACGGCACGCGCCGACGTCGCCAGAGCACCACCCCCGCCCCGAGGAGCAGGAGCATCGCCGCGACAGCCGCGAGCGGCACCCCGCCGGGCTCCGCGTCCGCGTACCGCACGGTGTCCGCCCAGTGCCGCGGTTCGAGGTCCAGGCCCGGCAGAGTGGCCCAAGTCCCCGCCACGGCCAGTACACAGGCCGTGCCCCACGCCCCGGCCACCACCGCGCGGCCGCTTCCCAGCAGCATCGCGGCGCACGGCACCACCAGCGGCGTCAGCACGGCGTGGAGGAGGTACCGGCCGGTGCTGAGCGTCTCCAGCGGTGGGCCGTGGCCCAGCACCGTACCGACGGCGACGACGGCCGAGTCGTACGCCAGCGCGCAGCCGAGCAGAGCGATGGACCGTCCCGGGCGCGGACCGCGCAGCGCCACGGCGGCGAGCGCCGCCTCCAGGACGGCGACCAACGCCAGAGCCGTGGAGAACACGGTTGTCCGCCCCCGACCGGCTCAGCGGGCGTAGAACGACTCGATGAGCTGCGCGTACCGCTGCTCCACCGCTCCTCGGCGTACCTTGAGCGTCACGGTGAGCTCGGGCCCGCCGGGTTCCCATGCGTCCCGCAGGACGGCATGGGCGCGGATGCGTTCGGGGCGGGAGAGCCGGGTGTTGGCGTACTCGACGGCGGCGGCGATCTCCCTCTCGGCATCAACGGCTCCGGTCTGGGCGGCCCGGGCGGTGACGGCCTCTCGGTCCGGGGTGATGAGGGCGACGTTGTAGGGGCGCCCGTCACCGATGACCACGACGTGCCCGATCAGGGGCGAGGCCTCCAGCAGGACACTCTCGATGCGGGTGGGTGACATGTTCTTGCCGCCCGTGTTGATGATGATGTCCTTCTTGCGGTCGATGATGCGGACGTTCCCGTCGTCGTCGACGGTGACGACGTCACCGGTGTGGAGCCAGCCGTCGGAGTCGATGGCCCCCGCGGTGAGTCCGGGCTCGTCGCGGTAGCCGCGCATCACGAAGGGCGCGCTCACCAGCAGTTCGCCGTCCTCGGCGACCCGTATGCGAGCGCCTGGCACCGGCCGGCCGACGGTGCCGGGCCTGGGGTCGCCGGGTGGGTTCATCAGCGCCATGCCGGACAGCTCCGACATGCCCCAGGCGTCGCCCAGCGGCACACCGATCGCGTGGAAGAACTCCACCAGCCCCGCCGACGCGGGTGCGGCTCCCGTGACACAGACCCGGGCACGGTCGAGGCCGATCCTCTTGCGCAGCTCGGCGAGGACCGGCTCGGCCTCGTCGAGTTCCTTGGCCTGTTCCGCCGTCAGTGTTCCGGCGCGCCGGCCGGCGGCGAGGCGGCATGCGGTGTCGATGCAGCCCTCCACCAGGGCACGCAGTCCCGGGTCGGCCTCGGTGAGGGCCGCGTCGAGCCCGGCTTTCAGCCGCTGCCATACGGCCGGCACCGCGCCGAAGAGGGTCGGGCGTACGGAAGTGAGGGCGTCGGGCAGATCCTTGAGGTCGGGTACGCAGGTCAGCCGCGTACCGAAGCGGATGTTCGTGTAGTGCGAGGCCCATCGGTCGGCGATGTGCGCGGCGGGCAGGAAGGACAGGTGGCTGTCCTCGTGCGTGATGCCGAGCAGCTCGTCCGTGGCGTCCAGCTGGGCCGTCATACCGGCGTGGGTGATCTCGACGGCCTTGGAGCGGCCGGTGGTTCCGGACGTGTGGATGAGCGTGAGGAGATCCCCCGGCCGTACGCGCTGCCACGTCGCCGCGAAGTCGAAGCCCGTCGGCGCGGCGGCCTCCACCGCGGCCAGGCCGATCGCGTCGTCACCGGGGCCGGAGCCGTCCACGGTGACGAGGTGTTCGACGTCCGTACCCGCGAGGGCCGGGCGCAGCAGGGCCAGGAAGCGCCGCTCGGTGACCAGGACGCGCGCCCGGGCCCGGGTGAGTACGTCGGTGAGTTGGTCCGGGGGCAGGGTGTTGTAGAGCGAGAACGGTATGGCGCCGAGGTGGAAGGCGGCGCAGTCGGCCACGTGGAACTCCGGCCGGTTGGTCAGCATCAGGGCCACGGTGTCGCCGTGCCGGACGCCCAGGCCGTGCAGGCCGGCGGCGACCGAGGCGACGCGCTCGGCGTACTGGGCCCACGTCAGGACGTCACCCTGGACGGTGCGGAGGGCGGGGGCCCGGCCCCGGGTGGCGGCAGTGCGCTGGAAGGCCTCGCAGAGGGTCGCGGCGTCGGACATGACGGCTCCTTGGCGTCGGGTGGTACGCGGAAGGAAAATCAGGACGCCGCGCCGAACCGCAGGCGGAAGTCCCGCAGCACCAGGCTGAGCAGCGGTGACCGGCGGACGAGGCGACTGAGCGGGCTGCTGTCGGGCACCGCCCAGCGCGCGGTGGCAAGGGCGACACCGGTCCGGGTGCGGACCGGGCTGGACTTGGTCCGCCCATGGAGGGTTTGGGCGACGTGGTACGTGAGCGGCCAGCGGCCCGGCAGGCGGCGGGTGCGTCCGAATACGGCGGTGGCCAGGATGCCGTGGCCGGCCTTGGCGCCGGCGCGCAGGCCGGCCGAGCGGTCGATGTCGAAGGACGCCAGGTCCTTCGGGATGCCCCACAGCTCCCGCCCGCCGGCCATGGAGGCGGGGCTGTCGACCCAGATGTCGGTGATGGTGACCCGTGGGCGCGCGCCGTCGCGTACGAGGACGGCGGCGAGGAGCTCGTCGTAGTGCAGCACGCTGTCCTGCTCGTACACGACCCACGCGATTCCGGCCACGCCGCGTCCGGCGACGGTGACCGGCCGGGTGCCGGGCGGGAGGCCGGGCGGCAGTGCGTGGCGTGGTACGAGCCAGAGGGACAGGTACATCTGCCCGGCGAGGTGCCAGGGTTCGGGCGGGTAGGCCGTCACGGTGGGGTCCTTTCGGCCGGCGGCCCGTCCACCCAGGCGCAGCGCGGCGGGTGCCGTGGCGGGCACGGACGGGGTGCGCGGGGGGACGGGTGCCAGGGTGCGGTAGGGCTCGCCGGGGGCGGGCCGGGGGTCGGTTTCGCCCTTGTTGGGCCACAGCGCGGTGGCGCGTTCGGCGAGGGCGGTGATGGTGAGGGAGGGGTTGACGCCGAGGTTGGCGGAGATGGTGGAGCCGTCGATGATGTGCAGGCCGGGGTGGCCGTGCACGCGGTGGTAGGGGTCGACGACGCCCGTCTCGATCGTGTCTCCGATGGTGCAGCCGCCGATGAGGTGGCCGGTGGTGGGGATGTCGAAGAGGTCGGCCCACGTGCCGCAGGGCATGCCGTCGATCCGGCGGGCGGCTTGCCGGGCGGCGCGGTGTCCGGCGGGGATCCAGGTGGGGTTGGGGTCGCCCTCGCCGGGTCGGCTGGTGAGCCGGCGTCCGAAGAGGCTCCGTCGCGTGTAGGTGGTGACCGAGTTGTCGAGTGTCTGCATGACGAGGAGCACGAGGGACTGCTGTGCCCAGCGGCGCGGGTTGTGCAGGGCGGGCAGGTCGCGCAGGTTCTTCGCCATGGCGGCCAGGCCCAGCAGCAGCCGGGAGCGGCCGGGCACGGGGTCCACGAGGGTGGCACCGAGCAGTCCGAGGAGGTTGCTGCCGCGTCCGTAGCGGACCGGTTCCACGTGGGTGGTGTCGTCGAGGTGGACGGAGGAGGTGATGGCGACGCCCCGGGTGAAGTCGGCGTTCCGGTCGCGGGAGCGTACGGCGAGTACCGCTTCGGAGTTGGTGCGGGTCAGCCGCCCCAGGTGCGGGGACAGCCCCGGGAGTGCTCCGGTGTCGCGCATTCGGTGCAGGAGGCGTTGGGTGCCCAGGGCGCCGGCGGCGAAGACGACGTGCCGCGCGGTGAGGGTCCGCTTCCGGCGGCGCAGGGCGGGGCCGGTGCGTACGGACGTGACGGCCCAGCCGTCACCGGCGGCGCGGACGTCGGTGACAGTGCGCTGCGCGTGTACGTGGGCTCCGTTGCGCTCGGCGAGGCCGAGGTAGTTCTTGGGCAGGGTGTTCTTGGCGTTGTGGCGGCAGCCGGTCATGCAGGCGCCGCAGTGCAGGCAGGCGTCCCGGTCGGGGCCCGCACCCCCGAAGTAGGGGTCGGGGACGACGGTGCCGGGCGCGCTGCCGGGCGTCCCGAAGTGCACGCCCACCGGGGTGGGGCGGAAGGTCTCCTCGCGGCCGAGGTCGCGGGCGGTCTGCCGCAGCACGTGGTCGGAGGCGGTGACCAGCGGGTTGAGGGTGACGCCGAGCATGCGGCGGGCCTGGTCGAAGTAAGGAGCGAGTTCGGTGCGCCAGTCGGCCAGGGACGCCCAGTGGGAGCCCTCGTAGAAGGCGGCGGGAGGCTCGTACAGGGTGTTGGCGTAACCGAGGGATCCGCCTCCGACGCCCGCTCCGGTGAGCACGAGCACGTCACCGAGGAGGGTCATGCGCAGAATGCCGGTGCAGCCGAGCCGGGGCGCGAAGAGGTAGTCGCGCACGTGCCACGAGGTACGGGGGAAGTCGGCGTCGTCGAAGCGGCGCCCGGCCTCCAGTACGCCGACCCGGTAGCCCTTCTCGGTCAGCCGCAACGCGGTGACGCTGCCGCCGAATCCGGAGCCGATGACGAGGACGTCGTAGTCGAAGTCCGTCACCGTCATGGGCGTCGCCATGGGCGTCGTCATGGGCGTTCCTCCGCGACGAACCCGGCCATGAGCGGGATCACCAGCCGCTCGATCGCGGCACGCCGTGCCCCGGGCCGGTCCTCGGTGAAGGCGACGGGTCCGGCGAGGCCCGGGGCGAAGGGGGCGAGCGCCATGTGCGGCAGGAGCAGGAGGAGCAGGGAGAGCAGGGCGTCGGTGTCGGCGTCCTCACGGATGTCACCGGTCTCGACGGCACGCTGGATGAGGGGCCGCAGACCGGCGAGGTAGAGCCCGTGGACAGGGGCGCGCACGGCTTCCCTGACGGCCGGGTCCATCTCCATATTGGTGGCGGCGGTGACGCCGCGCTCCAGGGGGTGGGTGGCGAAGTAGTCGAGCCATGCTTCCAGGGCGTCGGTCAGGTAGGTGGTGAACTCCTTGGTCCCGTCGTATCCGTCGAGCCACGGCTGCATGGCCGCGTAGATGCGCAGCGAGGTCTGCTCGGCGACGTACGCGAACAGGTCGAGCTTGCCCGCGAAGTACTGGAAGAGGGACCCCTTGGCCACTCCCGCTGCGCGGGCGATGACGTTGAGGCTTCCCGTGGAGTAGCCGTGCGTGCCGAACTCGTCCATCGCGGCGACCAGGACCCGCTCGCGCCGGGCGGGCGAGAGATGCGTCCAGGTGAAAGTGGGCATGGGGTGCTCCCGCTGTATGACCGGGCGGTCATGTGACCGCCCGGTCATCGTCGCGAACACACCGTTCGGTGTCAATGCCCCAGATGAACAGAACAGTTGACATCCAATCAGCCCACGCCCACCCTATGACCACTCGGTCACATGACCGGGTGGTCATTCCCGTGCGTCTCTCGTCGGAAGGCTCGTGATGAAACGCGTCTGTGTCATAGGAGCGGGATCGTCGGGCATCGCCGCCTGCCAGGTCCTCGCGGAGCGGAACGTCCCGTACGACTGTTACGAGGCCGGCTCCGAGGTGGGCGGCAACTGGCGCTACCTCAACGACAACGGCATGTCCTCGGCGTACCGCTCCCTGCACATCAACACGTCACGGCAGGTCATGGAGTACGCCTGCTTCCCCATGTCGGAGGCGTATCCCGTCTATCCGAGCCACTTCCACATCGCGCGCTACTTCGACGAGTTCGTCGACCACTTCGGCCTGCGCCCGTCCATCACCTTCCGAACGGAGGTCACCCGGGTCGAGCCGTCCCCCGACGGGCGACGCTGGTCCATCACCACGCGGCACCGCGACACCACTGAGCAGACCACCCGCTCGTACGACGCGGTGCTCGTCGCCAACGGCCATCATTGGCAGCCCCGTTGGCCCGAGCCGCCGCTCCCCGGCTCGGACTCCTTCGCCGGGTCCCAGACGCACTCGCACCACTACAAGACGCCCGAGCCCTTCGCCGACAAGCGGGTCCTTGTCCTCGGAATCGGCAATTCGGCGTGTGACATCGCCGTGGAGACCTCGCGGGTGTCCCGGCGGACCTTCCTCGCGATGCGGCGCGGCGCCCACGTCCTGCCCAAGTACCTCTTCGGGGTCCCCACCGACCATCTCACCGGCTCCTGGCTGGCCCGCGCGCCGCTCGCCGTCCAGGACCGGGGGCTCCAGCTGCTGCTGCGGCTCAGCCGCGGCCGGCTGAGCGACTACGGCCTGCCCGTGCCCGCCCACCGCGTCCTGGCCGCCCACCCGACGATCTCCGACGACTTGCTGTCCCGGCTCGGCCACGGTGACATCACCGTCAAGCCAATGATCGAGCGGCTCCACGGTGACCAGGTGCTCTTCACCGACGGGTCGCGCGAGGCCGTCGACGCGATCGTCTACTGCACCGGCTACGCCATCAGCTTTCCCTTCCTCGGCCGCGAGCTCATCGACCCGGCCGGCAACGACATCAGGCTCTACCGCCGGGTGGTGGACCCCGGTCACCCCGGGCTGTACTTCATCGGGCTCGTCCAGCCGCTGGGAGCGATCATGCCGCTCGCCGAGGCCCAGTCGCACTGGGTGGCGGACCTCATCGAGGGAAAGTGCGCTCTGCCCGGACGCGCGGCGATGCGGCGGGAGATCGCGACGTACCGGGCCCGTACGGCACGTCGGTACGTCGCGTCCTCGCGTCACACGATCCAGGTCGACGCTCTCGCGTACCTCCGCGAGATCAGGGCGGAGCGCCGCCGCCGTTCGCTCAGTACGCCTGCTCCACGGTGACGGTCCGGTCCATGGCGTCGCCCCAGTACCGCACATAGGAGGCGGCGACGGGGTCACCCAATGACGCCTTGAGCCACAGAGCCGACCAACGGCCCGCGGCCCGTATGCTCTCGGTCTGGACCAGGGTCTGGGCAGAGGTGTCCGGGTTGGCGCCCGGCGGGTTCTGCACGTCGGTGATCCCGAAGTGGTTGGCGCCGTGCAGGCTGACCAGCGCCTTGGGCTTGGCGGACAGCGCCCGGTAGGTGTCCCGCGCCGCGACGGGCGCGGCGACGCCGTCCGCGTCACCCTGGACCAGGGCGACCGGCACACCGGCGTTGTCGATGGGGCCGACCGGCCCGCCGCCCGGCGGCACGCTGTTCGTACCGAAGAAGGCGGCGGCCTTCAGCTGCGTCGGCTTGACCGCGCCGGGCGGCAGCCCGGCACAGAAGGGCGGCACACACAGCCCCTGAAGGGTGGACAGTCCGGCGGCTCCGCCGAAGGAGTGACCGAGCAGGGTCAGCGTGCCCGTGTCGATACGGCCGACGAGCGGGCTGCCGTCCCGGCCGTTCTCGGCCGCCGCCCACGCCACCGCACCGAGGGCCTGGTCCGAAGAGGCCCACAGGCCCGGCACCCCGAACACCGAACGTACGTGGTTGGGCACGACGACCACGAAGCCGAAGGCCGCGACGGTACGCGCGAAGCCCGAGTAGTGGGCCTTGTCGACATTCGCGCCCTGCAGGAGCAGCGCCACCGGCAGCCCGCGGCTCCTGGTCGCCGGGTAGTACACGTCCGCGGCGTCCGCGCCGACCCTGGCGGCGTACGAGCCGGTCGGGAAGGTCGTCGGATTCTCGGGCGTCACGGCCTCGCGGGCCTCGGCGTGACCGCCTGCCGCCGCCAGCAGAGCGAAGCTCAGTAAGCCGGCGAAGAGGCCGCGCCGGAGACCGTGCGCGCGACGGAGAAAGGTATGTGCCATCGGTACCCCGATCCTTGAGCGTGATGACCACGGTTCGTTTCGTTGAGTGAAACAGCGTTTCTCAGTCGAGTTAACGGGGGCAGCAGCTGCCGCGTCAACCCATCAGAGGCTGCGAACGCGCCGGAGATCCGGCAGACACCACCTGGACACCGCCGTTCCGGCCGAAGCCGTTCGAGAAGCACGCGTTGCCGTTCGGTGCGGTCGAGGGCGATCGAGCGGCTGGACCGCTGCCGTGCAGGCGGAGCGGCACCACGCGATTCGCGGAGTTCGGTCCTGTTGCGCGTTACATGGGCCCCAGCCCCACCAGCGAAGCCGAAGCGTCACCAAGAGTGATCATACGGATGGCGGGCCTGCCGGTGCTGCATCAGAATGGATGTGGCCCCGAATCCTGCCGGTCGCCCCCACACCCCGGGAGGGCACTGATGCTGAAGCCTGACGCTGATGTGATCACCAGGTTGATGGCCCGCTACCAGGCACAAGGGCACCTGCTGCGGCTCGATCCGCACGATGCGATGGTCCGAAGTCGTTTCGGGGGCACCGCATATACGTTGTGCGCGCTGATGGGCGAACGCACGGGCCGTGAGGCGATCCGTGCCACGGAGCGTTACGTGGGGTGTGCCCGGTCGGCTCCGCGGCGTATTGAAGGCCAGTCCATCTCCGGTTGGCCCTGACGCAGTGCCGCTGGCCGAACTCGTCAAACGACGCCGGGATCCCGCTGTCGTCCAGACGGTGCGCTCGACTGCGGCCGCGACCATCGCCTATGTCGTGGCCGTGCGGGTGAGCAGCGAACCCGCTCCCCTCACCGCGCCTCTGACCGCGCTGCTCGTTCTCCAGGTCACCCTCTACACCACGCTCACCACCGGCATCCGACGGGTGAACGCCGTTGTCGCCGGTGTGCTGATCGCCATCGGCTTCAGCGCCCTCGTCGGGCTCACGTGGTGGAGCCTGGGTCTGATCATCCTGGCTTCCCTGATCGTAGGGCGATTCGTCCACGTGGGCGAGTTCCTCCCAGAGGTCGCGATCAGCGCCATGCTCGTCCTTGGAGTGACCCAGGTGGGAGGCGCGGCACGGGACCGGGTCCTGGAAACGCTGACCGGCGCCGTGGTGGGCCTCCTGTTCAACGTACTGTTCGCACCACCGGTATGGGTCAGCACGGCCGGGGAGTCCATCCAGGACCTGTCCCGACGCATGCGCCAACTGCTCCTGCACATCGGAGCGCAGCCGACCAGTCCCACCCGCGTCGAGCAGGCCGCCGCCCGCCTTCACGAGGCGCGTCGCCTTGACCACGACATCGCCAACGTGGATGCGGCGCTGCGCCGGGCGGAGGACAGCGTCCGGCTCAATCCGCGGGTCAAAGAAGGACTGCTGTATCGCGTCGTCCTGCGTACCGGGCTCGACACCCTCGAAATCTGCACGGTGGTCATGCGTGTACTGGCCCGTACCCTCACCGATCTCGCCAAGGAACGCAAAGGGGAGAGCCTGTTCCCGGAGGAGTCGGGCGTCGCCATTGAGGAACTGCTGGACCACGTGGCGAACAGCATGGTCAGCTTCGCTGTACTGGTCACCTCCCAGGTCAGCGAGAACGCCGAAACGGCGGAGTCCCGGCTGACCGGAGAGCTCACCGCAGCAGGAGCGAAGCGCAAGGAGGTGGCACAGCTGCTGCTCCAGGACGTTCAGCGGGAACCCCGCCACTGGCAGTTCCACGGCGCGCTGCTCACGGAAATCGACCGGATCCTGGACGAGCTTGATACGGACCACCGCTCCCGACGTCTGATGGAGGAGCTGGACCGCTGCACGCGGGAGCAGCATGAACGGCACCCTCGCCTCACAGCGCTCCGTCAATGGGTACGCCGCAAGAGCCCCCGCCGCCCCAGAAGACCGTCTCCCGTCCCCTAGACCCCCGATTTCTCCCATCGATCGCGGACGGACGACGAGGGGCCCGCCTTCGTCGTCCAGGGCGGGCGCTGTCTCCCGGCCCGTCGGCCGGGTGACAGGCACACCCTCGCGAAATGGCTCGCGGCCATGCTGACGTCGGCTCTCGCACTCCGGAAGCCGGAGCAGGCAGGATGAGGGGCATGAGCAATGATCTGCCCCATGTAATCGCTGAGATTGTCGAGTCCGAGAAACAAGCGGCCCGAGGTGAGCTGGACCGGTTGGATCTCGGGAAGGCGACTGGCCCCGGAAGATACGACATCGAGTTCACCTACGATCCTCACGACAGGGACACCGGCCCGATCGCCCGGTTCGGCTCCGACGTGCCCCTGCCGATTCCGGTGGTCGGCCAAACGGTGCATGTGCACGGGCACGGCCCGCTGACCGTTCGCAAGGTTGACATCGGCTACGAGATCAACGAAGAACACGGCGGCCTGTACGTGGAAGCCACCGTCGATGTGGCCGTGCCCTCCGGGGGCTGAGCGCCGTTGAGCTGACGCCTCAGCATCAGCCCATCAGCCCACGACTCCACCGGAGAACGCCATGCCTGCCCCTGCCCCCGCCCCTGTCCCCATTGTTTTCGTTCCGGCCAGCGCGGACGCCGAAGGGCCGTCAACCAGGATCGGCGGGCAGCCGGCCTGGCTGGAGGCCCCGCAGTGGCCGCTGTCGAGGGAGCTGGGCGAGCCGATGCGGTTCTTCGGCCAGTTCCGGATCGATCCGGACGACGAGGGTGATCCGGCCCTGGCTTATCTCTTCATCACCGATGGTCACACCTCCGTGGACGGCACCTACGATCCGGAGGGCGGCGAGAACGCGCTTGTCGTCCAGCCCGGCGGCCGGCTTCCGGACTTTGTCCGGAGCCGCTCCGATGAGCGAGGGCCCACCTTCGGTACGGCGCATGTGCCCTCTCCCGCGCAGCTCCCGGCCGGGCAGAGCCAGCCCTGGCAGTTCCTCGGCGGACCCGGTATCGAGCCGGTGTGGCTTCAGGGCGAGGAGACTCCCGGCCCCGACTGGCAGCTGGTCGTGCAGCTGGACTCCGGCGATCTGCCGTTCCCCGTCGACTTCGGTGACGGCGGCGTCGGCTACGCCTTCGTTTCGCCCGACCGCAAGGAGGGCCGTTTCCTCTGGCAGTCCACCTGACCTAGGACAACCTAGGACGGAAAGCCATGCTGCCCACGCAGCCGGACGAACCGGGCCAGCGTGAGGACCTGCCGCCGCTCCAGACCCGAGGCGGTGCGCTGGAATGACACGACCTCCTCCTGCCCGCCCGGTCCGATGGGCTGAACGAGGCGGCCGCCCAGCCGCAGCTGCTCGACCAGCGGCGGAGGGACCTCCGGGAACGCCGCTGAGACGATGATGGCGTCGTACGGGGCGTGGTCCGGCGCGCCGCGGCTGCCGTCCCCGACGAGCAGCCGCACATTGCGAAGGCCCTGGCGGTCCAGATGACGCCGCGCCTGCTGGACCAGGTCCGGCCACCATTCGATGCTGACGACGTCGGCGGTCAGGCGAGCGAGCAGCGCGGTCTGGAAGCCGACACCGGTACCGATCTCGAGAACATGCTCGTCACCGGTCAGTCCCAGACCTTCGATCATCGTCGCCGACAACGAAGGCTGGGTCGTCACCTGCCCGTGCTCGATCGGGATGGGCCGGTCGGCGTAGGCCGCCGCCGCGGGGGCGGCGGGGACGAACTCCGCTCGCGGTGTGGCACGCACTGCAGCCAGCACCCGCTCATCGCGGACACCGGCCACACGTATGGCCGTAACGAGGTCTTCGGGGGAGGCTTCCGCGGTCACATGAGCAGTAGGCATCATTCCGGCCGTGCGCGCTGCGTGATATCCGCTGAGCGGGTCACTTCACGGTGGGGCGGTATGCCGAATGGGTGTCCCCGTGGCCACCGCGCCGCCCTCGGCACCCGTCGATCGCGGCAGATCACGCCATGCGTACTTCCGTAGGCTTCCGTAGAGATTACGCCGGGGGATAAGGAAGACGGCGCGGGGCTGGTGGCCTGAACCGGCCTCGCCTACTTCATTGGCCGACTCGGCTTACGGGGCCCGTTACCCCCGTTTACACATTCCGACCTGCGGTGGTGTCTGGCCGCTGAGTTAGCGGACAGGAGTTGACGGATTGGGTTGCGGCGAATTAAAGCCAGCAGCGAATCGGCTGTTTTGCGTGCTTGCACGGCATACCGCGTCTACGGGAATCCAGAAGATTGAATTTGTGACTTCCGGCTCAGTGCACTGACTTAAACCTGTCTTCCTGCGCGGCCGTGATTTGCCCTAGGTTTTCCCAACGAGGCGCAAGCCTCCGCCCAGTTGCACATTCATTTCCTCCGTTACGTGACTCGCGAAGTCACAGGAAAGGAAGGAACGTGGCAAGGATGAAGAGAGCCGCCGTCGCCCTGTCCGCCGCAGCCATGCTCAGCGCTGGCCTGCTGGCCACCGCAAGTCCCGCGGCAGCAGGTGAGGCGTCCGCCGAGTCGGGCCACTGGTACACGTTCCAGAACGTCAGCAGCGACCTGAACCTCGACGCGTTCGGGAACAACACCGTCAAGTCGTGGACACCGGATGGCTCCGGCACACAGGGCTTCAACCTGCGTACGGGGCAGTACCCGGGGTACCAGCTTGAGAGCAGGTACTACCCCGGCAAGTGCGTCACCGCCAAGAGCATCAGGGGAGCCGTGACGCTGGAGTCCTGCAACAAGTACGTGCAGGCGCAGTACTGGACCTATTCCGTCACGGAAGACGAGGGCTCCTCCTTTACGAGCCGCAAATTCCCCCGTGGGTGCATCCAGGACAGCGGTAACCGTAACGCGGTGACGCTCATGCCGTGCACCGGAGCCGACAATCAGCGGTGGATTCCTCTTATCCACTGACGGCGCACAGCCCGTAGCGAGATGAGCCCGGCAATTCTGCCGGGCTCATCCCGCACGCTACGGCTCGTACGCTACGGCGCGGTCCATGTGGCCGCCGTCGCGGCCATCGCGTCAACCACCTGTCTGCTCCGATCCTTGCTCGCCCGCACATCGCGGTTGAACTCGATATGCAAGAACGGCACCTTCTCGGCGGCGGCCCGCCGGCCCTGCACATTGGTGCTTCCCGCCAGCTCGCACGGGCGAGCCCAGGCCCGGCATACCTCCAGGCCCTCCCCGCGCAGCGCACCGGCCAGCTCGCGCGCCTGGTCGCGGCCCTTCGTACCCTTCCCCGTCGACAGGACTACGTCGAATTCCGGTACGGACTCATTCGCGAACCCATGGATCTGCACTCCCGGCAGCTGACGTTCCAGCAGTTCGTCGCAGATCGCGTGGAACACCGTGTCGCGACGGTGCGCGACATCCGCCGCGTTGCCCTGCCCGGCCTCACGATGCGCACCCGCAAGCACCAGAACACCGCCCGGCGTGCCACGCAGTACCCCGACGCCAAGCCGCTCGCTGTCCTGGTCGGCGACCGGGTGGGGCACCTGTACGGACCACCGTGCCGTAGCGCTCAGATCGATA
Organism: Streptomyces gobiensis; assembly: GCF_021216675.1. NCBI lineage: Bacteria > Bacillati > Actinomycetota > Actinomycetes > Kitasatosporales > Streptomycetaceae > Streptomyces > Streptomyces gobiensis. The sequence goes on from NZ_CP086120.1 coordinate 2,108,330, forward strand.
TAGATACGGCCCCAGCCCCGGTTCGCCTCGCCGTTCTCAGCCGTGTCGGCCACCTCGGCGAACTCCCGGCCGCTGACCCGGTCCGTAAGCATCCGCAATCCGAAGTCGACGTCCGAGAGGCGCCGTTGAGAGTCCTCCGGACGGCCGTCGAGGAGCAGGCCCACGCCTTCCGCCACGGTCTGCCGTTCCTCGCGGTCCGGCGGACGGTAGCCGACGCGCTTGTCGAATCCGGCGGTGAACTCGGTGACCCGGTCTTCCAGATCTATACCGGCTTGCTGCTGTATGGGCGGGGTGGCTGGCTCCTCGGACAACCATCCTCGCCAGGACGTGACGGTTGCCACAACAGCGAGCAACACCGCTGTGACCAGCACTGTTGTTACAATCGTTATCTTCTTGGCGGAGAGCGGCTTCATATTCGTATAAAAATACCCAAGTGAACAAATGCTCTGACCGCCTACGCATCATCCGCGTCACCGCACTCGCTTTCATCATGAGCGTCACCGCGGGATGCGGGATGCTGACCACGGATGACGCACCCAAGGCGGACGGACCGTCGTTCACCGTCGCAGCCGCGGGCGACATTCTGATCCACCCACAGCTGACCGAGCAGGCGGCGCTGGACGCCACGTCAGCCGGTGGCAAGGGGCTGGACTTCGACCAGATCATGGCCGGAGTGAAGCCCGTCATCAGCAAGGCGGACCTGGGTATCTGCCACTTCGAGCCGGTCGTGGGTAAGCCTCAGGGCCCCTTCCAGAGCTACCCGGACTTCCTGGTACCGCCGCAGATCGTCACGGCCGTCAAGAATGTGGGCTACGACACCTGCTCGACCGCCTCGAACCACACGCTCGATCACGGCGAGTCCGGAGTGAAGCGGACCCTGGACACCCTCGACAAGGCGGGCATCCAGCACACCGGATCGGCGCGCAGCCGGGAGGAAGCGGAGAAACCGCTCATCCTCGACATCAAGGGCGTCCAGGTCGCCCAGCTGTCGTTCGCCTTTGGCTTCAACGGGCGCGAAGTGCCCAAGGACAAGCCGTGGCTGGCCAACCAGACCTCCTTCAAGCGGATCTCAGCCGCGGAACGCAAGGCGCGTGAGGCGGGCGCGGACGTGGTGATCCTCAGCATCCACTGGGGCCGCGAGCACCACCCGAACCCCAGCGCCGCACAGCTGAAACTGGCCCGCAGGATCGCTGAACAGACCGGTGTCAACCTGGTGATCGGCCACCACGCGCATGTCGTCCAGCCGATGGAGAAGGTGAACGGCACCTGGGTCGCTTACGGCCTGGGCAACCAGCTCGCCCGGCACGACGTCCCGACCGGTCTGTCGGAGGAAGGCGTCATCGGCTGGTTCCGGTTCAGCAAGCGAGGCGGCGAGTGGGACGTCGAGGCCCGCTATGTGCCCACTCTGGTCGATATCCCCCCTGATGAGGTGGACGAGGAGGACGCCGAGGGCAAGGTACGCGCCACGGGGCACCACCGGCTGGTGGATGTAGCCGCCTCGCTGCACGAGGACAAGGAGCTGACCGACGAGCAGCGCTCCCGCTACCGGCTCGCCTTTGAGCGGACCCAGGGGACCATGCTCAACCGCGGCGCCGCCAACGACGGCCTCACACCACTGAGGGGCCTCCCGGGCTGATCACACCGGCTGAGCACGCGAGCCCGCCACATTTTTCTTCTCGCGTACAACCTTTCGAGACGCTCAGGTGTCTTGAACCCTGTTGACCTCCGTGCGCCCTCGGCGCAATCAGGCACAACACGCCACAGAACAACCAAAAACCACGACGTACCACACCACGACGTACCACACAGGAGAGGAGCCCGCGTTGGCCGCTTCGCGGACGAAGCGGCGGCAGAAGGTCCGCCGACGGGCCGACATGTCACTGCTGGGTGGCATACGGCCGCCCATCGCGGTCCTGTCGGTCCTGCTGCTCTCCCTGGCGGGCATCACCGCCCTGAGTCTCGGCTCGGTCAACCACGACAGGCTCCCCAAGGCGGTGCTGACCTCCCAGCAGCACTTCGCCGAGGACGGCGCCAACGCACTGCGCGCTTCCCTGGACGAGAGCGTCACCGACCTCAACCGGACAGCCGCCCTCTTCAACTCCGGAGATCCCGTCTCCCCCGACGCGGTCCTCGACAAGGTCGGCAGGGTCTACCAGAAGTGGCGCGGTACAGCCGTTATCGGGATCGAGTCGGGCAAACTGCTCGCCGCCCGCGGCGAGAACCTGCCACTCACCGCGATTGACCGGCGGAAACTCTCCGAGGAGGGCGGGCTCGGCCCCCGCATGATCCGGCTGGAGAACGGCGAGACCCGGCTGCTCTCCTTCGCCCTGCTGTCCTGGGAAGGCGAACCACAGCAGCTGCTGATCGCCTCCAGCAGTCTGCGGTTCCCCGGCATCAGTCTCGGCAAGTTCCGCTCCATCGCCGTCCTTGACTCCACGGGCGAAATCGTCAGCAGCGCCGGGATCCCCGAGCCCGAACAGGTGCTCACCGACCTGCAACGCGCCGGGGTCAAGCGGGCCAACAAGCAACTGGAAGCGTTCGCCGAGGTGGCCGCGGAAAAGGCCAAGCAGCATCCGCTCAAGGCCAAGGAGCCCGGCTCCGGTGGCTTTCCCGGGGTCAGTGGAAGCCTTACCGGTGAAAGGTTCAAGGGCGAGCGCGCCGCGGCCGGATACGCCACGCTCGCCGCCACCGAACCCGGCGAGAGCACCATCGCCAGCAGCCTCGGCCTCACCGTGCTCGCCATGGTGAACGTCGCCGAGGACCCGACCCGCACCGCCGACCCGCTCTTCGGTCTCCTCGCCGCGGGCGCGCTCATCGCCATCGGCACCCTGACCATCGCGCTGCTGCTCGGCGTCGTGCAGCGCCCGCTGCTCCGGCTGTTCCTGGAGAGCCGCCGTCTCACCCGCTCGGATCTGCGCCGCCCGGTGACGGTGCCCAGGTCCGGGGAGGCCGCCCGTATCGGTGTGTCCCTGGAGCGGCTACGGCGGCAGCTGCTCGGCGAACCGCCGGGCGACGGCCCCCACGACACCCCCACCGCCTCCCGGCCCCACCGGCTGCGCCGCCTGGGCACCCGTACACTGCTCGCCGTCTGCGCGGTACTCCTGCTGGCCTGGTCCGCACCGCTGGCCCTGCTGCTCAACCGGGCCGACGACACGGTCGTCGTTCCCCAGCAGCTCGTCAACGATCAGCGGGAACGCACCGACACCCTGACCGACCGGGTCAGGCGGGCGTTCAACGAGGGTCACGCCGACCTCACCTCGGTAGCCACCCTGATGGGTGACCAAACGACCGCCGCTCATATGACCACGGTTCTGGAGCGGACCCTCCACGAGCACCCGCGCTACCGGTCGCTGTACGTCCTTGACCCCGACGGCGAGATCCTGGCCCGCGCGGGCGACAAGCCGCGGCACCCGTCCGGTGAGGGCCCCGGCGAGGAGTCGGTCACCCTGCTCAATGACAGCGGCAAGGAGCCGGTCATCGCCGGTTACGCCGAGGTGCCGGGCCGTGCGGGTGCCGCCGTGGTGGGCGAGTTCCGGGTGGATTTCCTGAACGGGATGCTCAAGCGGCCCGGCCTGGGAGAGATCCGGGTCGTCGACGCCGAACACCGGATGATCGGCGGGAACACCGGCTACCGGGCCTTTTCGGAGCTGCCGTCCAAACGGCTCGACTCGCTGGTCACGGGCTCGAACGTACGGGTCGGGATGAACCCGCGCCCCGGCGGTGTCCTCTACCGCGACGGCGACGGTGTGCAGCTGGCCGCCGCCGCCCCCTTCACCGGAGGCGGCGTCGCCAACGGTCTCGGCTGGACGGTGGTCAGCTGGCAGCCCGCCGCCGGTCTCGCCATACCCGAGTACAGCCTGCAGAACCGTACGGTCCTGGCCGGGCTGCTCGGCCTCACCGCCGCCGCGGCCTGTCTCGGCTGGCTGCACATCGTGGTGGTCCGCCCGCTGCGCGAACTGGCCGACCGGGCCGAGGCGCTGGCCGACGGGGACCGCCGTACCGTCCTCTACCCGCGCCACCATGACGAGGTCGGCGCCATCACCCGCAGCCTGGAGCTGATCCGGCAGAGCCTGCTGGAGCAGCGCAAGCAGGGCGCCGCCGTGGATGACCCCACTGTGGCCGGAAGGCACTGATCGGCCGTGCTCTTCCTCTACACCGTGCTCGTGGTGAGCTGTGCCATCCTGCTGATCGCGGGCATCCTCGAGCAGCGGCGGCACTTCGCCAACCTCGAGCACATACCGGCCCGGGTGCTGGTCAACGGCATCCGCGGCAAGAGCTCCATCACCCGGCTGTGCGCGGGCGCGCTGCGCGGCGGCGATGTGGTCACCGTGGCCAAGACCACCGGCACCGCGGCCAGGTTTATCCACCCGGACGCCACCGAGGAGCCGGTCTACCGCAAGTTCGGCATCGCCAATGTGGTCGAGCAGATCGGCATCGTACGGCGGGCGGCCTCGTACGACCCGGATGCCCTGGTGATCGAGTGCATGGCCGTCATGCCCGCGCTGCAGGAGATCAACCAGAGCAAGCTGATCCGCTCCACCATCGGTGTGCTCTGCAATGTGCGTGAGGACCATCTGGAAGAGATGGGCCCCACCCTCGACGATGTGGCGCGCTCGCTGTGCCGCTCCATGCCCGAGGGCGGCATCTGCGTCACCGCGGAGCGGGACCGCTTCCACATCCTCCAGGAGGAGGCCGACGCCCGGGACTGCGAGCTGGTCTACGCCGACCCCGAGACCGTCACGGACGAGGAGCTACGCGGCTTCAGCTGGTTCACCTTCAAGGAGAACGTGGCCATCGCGCTGGCCGTCGCCGAACTCCTGGGCGTGGACCGCGAGACCGCGCTGCGCGGCATGTACGACGCCCCGCCGGACCCGGGTGTGCTCTCCGTCGAGCGGTACCGCACCCCGGACGGCAAGCGGCTGCGGTTCGCGAATGTCTTCGCGGCGAACGACCCCGAGTCCACGCTGATGAACATCAATCAGCTGCTCGATCTGGGTGCCATCCGCCGGCCACTGAATGTGGTGATCAACTGCCGTCCCGACCGGGTTGAGCGCAATGGCCAGATGGGCGAGATCATCCCCGATCTGGCACCGGAGTCGGTGTTCCTGATCGGGCATCCCACCAAGAGCGCCCTGGACGCGATGCCCGCCCAGTGGCGGCCGCACGCGGTTGACCTCGGCGGGGAGCGCAGAGACCCCGAGGAGTTCATGGCGGAGCTGCTGACGCGGCTGGGCCCGGACTCCTCGCTGGTCGCCATCGGCAATATCCATGGACAGGGTGAGCTGCTGCTGGAGCAGCTCGCCGAACTGCCGGCCGATGACATGCCGGACGACGCCGACGGCCCGCCCGCCCTGGGGGCGACGACCGCCGCGGAGCCCTACGCGCCGCGCCTCGACCCTTATGCGCGCTATCCGTTCGCGTACGAGGCCCGGTACCAGCCTGAACCGCCGTACCAGCCGGTCGAGCACACCCAGCCGACTCAGCCGATCCAGCACGCCCAGCCGTACACCCAGCCGTACGCCCAGCAAGGGCACACCCCGTATTCCGAGTATTCCGATCCGTGGCAGAGCCCAGGAGAACCCCGTTGATCCCCGCCGTCCTCACGCCCGAGATAGCCGCGATCGGCATCGCCCTGGGCCTGCTGTTCTCGCTGGTCTGCTATCTGACGACCAACCTCTCCCCGGGCGGGATGATCACCCCGGGCTGGCTGGCCCTCACCCTCGTGGAGGACCTGCAGCACGCCTCGATGGTCGTGGGCGTCACCGTCCTGACCTACGTCTGCACCCTGCTGATCCAGCGTCTGGTGATCCTCTACGGCAAGCGGCTGTTCGCCGCGGTCGTGCTGATCGGCGTGGTTCTCCAGGCGACCCTGCTCTTTGTGCTGCAGCGGGAGTTCCCGCTGATGTACTCCAACCAGACACTCGGCTTCATCGTCCCTGGCCTGATCGCCTATCAGCTGGTCCGCCAGCCGAAGGGCGCGACGATCCTGGCCACCGGCTCGGTGACGCTTATGACGTATGTCGTCCTCACCGCCGGGATCCTGCTCGGCGCCCTGCCGTCCGCCTGATCAACGACCGGAGCTGAGCCATGAGTGCCAAGACCAAGCGCAAGTCCCATCCCGTCGTGCACGCCGCGACGGTCCTCGCCCTGCTCGCCGGCAGCGCGTATCTGACCGTGGAACTCCGCAAGGAAGAGCAGGCCAAGGCGCCAGCCGTACAGACGGTCACCGACACCCCGGTACTGAAGTCGTCCAACGCCGGTCAGAACACCGGCGAGCGGACCTGGGAGCGGTTGAAGAACCCCGCCCGTTCGGTCCTGCGGGGTGAGAAGGGACAGGTGCTGGCCACCTTCACCGATGGCGCCCGTACCGCCACCCTCACCGGCCCCAGCCGCACCTTCACCGAGCCCGCTCACACAAAATCCCGGGTCGTCACCGAGAACTGGGTGCGGCTGATGCCCGAGGTCTGGAAGAAGGGCGCCGAGAAGGAGCAGTGGTTCAAGGACTGGTTCAAGGAGTATTTCGGCAGCGAAGAAGACGACATCTTCGCGATCGCCTTCCAGTACGTCCACCAGGCGCCGGTGAAGAAGGACGACGAGGGCGTCTCCTACGCGGGTGACGCCGAATTCGGCCCCATCAACCCGGACGGCAAGGAAGGCGCCGACTACCGGCTTGAGCAGTCCGACTTCTACGACTACCTGGGCATTCCCTACACCTTCCGGGACGGCACCACGCTCCAGCCCGAGGCGAAGCGATACCGGGCGATGGACTGCTCCGGCTTTATCCGTACGGTTTTCGGTTACCGGGCGCGCTATCCGCTGATGGCCACGGACAAGCGGGGCGACGGCCTCCCCCGTACCGCCAACGGCATGGCCCGCTCCAAGCTCGGCGCCGACATCATTCCGCTGACCGGGGACGCGCCGCGTTATGACCGGCCCACCTCCATCGACGTTCTCCAGCCGGGTGACCTGACGTTCTTCTGGCTCGACGCGCGCACCGGAAAGCGGCTCGACCACGCCGGCATTTATCTGGGCCATGACACCGACGGCCACAAGATCTTCATTTCCAGCCGGGAAGAGATCAACGGCCCGACCATGGGCGACAAGGGCGGCACCGCACGGCTGGACGGCAACGGCTACTACGCCTCCGCGCTGCGCAGCGCGAAGCGGCTGTGACACCCCAGGGCGGGGCGCTGCGCTGCAGCCGGGGCCGGGGCCCATGGCCGAAAAGTGGTCATGGGCCCTCCCCCGGACCTCCTAGCATGTCCGGATGACCGCTGCCCCCACTGCCGCGCCCGAGGTGCTGCGCCGTGTCTTCGGCTACGAGTCGTTCCGCGGTGAGCAGCAGGAGATCATCGACCATGTCGCCGCTGGCGGTGATGCCCTCGTACTGATGCCGACCGGTGGCGGCAAGTCGCTGTGCTACCAGATTCCCGCGCTGGTGCGCGACGGCGTCGGCGTCGTGATCTCACCGCTCATCGCACTGATGCAGGACCAGGTCGACGCCCTGAGAGCCCTGGGCGTGCGCGCGGGCTTCCTCAACTCCACCCAGGACCTGGACGAACGGCGCCTGGTGGAGGCCGAGTTCGTCGCGGGCGAACTGGACCTGCTCTATCTGGCACCGGAGCGGCTACGGGTCGAGTCGACGCTGCGGCTGCTGGACCGGGGCAGGGTCTCCCTGTTCGCCATCGACGAGGCGCACTGTGTGGCGCAGTGGGGGCACGATTTCCGGCCGGACTATCTGGCCCTGTCCCAGCTGCATGAGCGGTGGCCCGAGGTGCCCCGTATCGCACTGACCGCGACGGCCACCGAGGCTACGCACGCCGAGATCGCCTCCCGGCTGAAGCTTCAGGATGCCCGGCACTTCGTGGCGAGCTTCGACCGCCCGAACATCCAGTACCGGATCGTGCCCAAGGACGACCCGAAGAAGCAGCTTTTGACGCTGCTGCGTGAGGAGCACACGGGCGACGCGGGCATCGTGTACTGCCTCTCCCGGAACTCCGTGGAGAAGACCGCCGAGTTCCTGGTGAAGAACGGGATCGAGGCGGTGCCGTATCACGCGGGGCTCGACGCCCGCACCCGTGCCGAGCATCAGGCGCGCTTTCTGCGTGAGGACGGGCTCGTCATCGTCGCCACCATCGCGTTCGGTATGGGCATTGACAAGCCCGATGTGCGGTTTGTCGCCCATCTCGATCTGCCCAAGTCCGTTGAGGGTTATTACCAGGAGACGGGCCGGGCCGGGCGCGATGGCCTGCCGTCCACCGCGTGGCTGGCGTATGGGCTCCAGGATGTGGTGCAGCAGCGCAAAATGATCGACGGCTCCGAAGGCGATGACGCGCACCGCCGAAAGCTGACGGCCCACCTTGAGGCCATGCTGGCCCTCTGCGAGACGGTCACATGCCGCCGTGCCCAGCTGCTCGACTACTTCGGCCAGCGGACCGATGCGTCATCTGCGTCATGCGGCAACTGCGATACGTGCCTGACCCCGCCGGAGTCCTGGGACGGCACGATCCCCGCTCAGAAAATCCTGTCGACCGTGGTCCGGCTGAAGCGGGAGCGGGGCCAGAAGTTCGGGGCGGGCCAGATCATCGACATTCTGCTGGGGAAGAAGTCGGCCAAGGTCATTCAGTTCGACCATGACGCGCTGAGTGTCTTCGGCATCGGCACGGAGCTGCGGGAAGCGGAGTGGCGCGGCGCGGTACGCCAGCTGCTGGCCCAGGGGCTGCTCGCCGTCGAGGGCGACTACGGCACGCTGGTCCTCACCGACGCGAGCGCCGAGGTGCTGGGCGGTCAGCGGGAGGTACGGCTGCGGCGCGACCCGGTACGGGCCGCGAAGGCGCCGAGGACGAGTACGCCCCGTCAGCGCGCCGCGCCCGTGGACCTCCCCGAGGCCGCTGTGCCGGTGTTCGAGGAGCTACGGGCCTGGCGGGCGGCCACCGCGAAGGAGCAGGGGGTGCCCGCGTACGTCATCTTCCACGATGCGACGCTGCGCGAGATCGCTACCGCCTCCCCGACGACCCTGGACGAGCTCAGCGCGCTCAACGGCGTAGGCGAGACCAAACTAGCCAAATACGGCCCCCAACTCCTCACCCTCCTAACCCCCAACGCCTAGCTTTCCCCCAGCTGTTGTGGGCAGTCGTTCCGCAGGGCGGAACGGGTGGGCACAACACCGGCCACCGTCCCGCACCCGCCCGCCCCGGGGCCCGGGGCGAAGCCCCGGTTTCCGGGAAGGGGCGGGAATTGGGGAAACCCACCCCGGCACCGGCCCGCACCGGCCAGCCCCGGGGCCCGGGGCGAAGCCCCGGCACGCTCCTACCGCCGGGAGCCCTCCACAAAGCGCCGCACCACCTCACCACGCCGCGCAGCGTCAAGCCGCCGCAGCCAGCGAACCTCCGCGTCAAGCCCCTCCAGCCCCCCATCCGCGACCTGCGTCGCGGAGTTCGCGCCACCCCGCCGCGCCACAACATCCACAGGCGCGCACCCCGCAAGCTTGGCGCGCCGCGCCGCCTCTACCCAGCACGCGTCAGCGACGACCCGCTGCCCAGCGCCGACCGCCTCCGCCTGGACCCGCCGCTCGGCACAGACATAGGGCTGAAGCGCGAGAATCGCATCGCGGATCTCCACCACCCGGCGGTGCAGCCGCATCCGTGGCTCGCCACGGCGCAGCTCCTCATGGAGTACGACCGCGGGGACAGCCGTCGTCAGGTCGGCCCACAGCGGACGGAGCCAGCGCAGATACAGCCAGTGCTGGGCTCCTCGCCAGGCCGCCCCGATGGGGTGGCTGCTGAGGGCCCGGTCGAGGGCCCGGTCACTGAGGATGGTCGCCAGCAACTCGGCGTCGCGCTCCTCGTCATCGCGGTAGCTGGTGCGGCCGAAGACGCCGAAAACGCCGAAAACATCGCGGAGCTGGTCGAGATCCAGCTCATCGTCCTCAGCGAGAGCGCCGGATCCGGCCTCCCCCAGCAGCCGGGTCGTGTACGCGGGGCGCTCGGCGTCCGGCTCGCCATGTCCGAGCAGCAGATGCGCCAGCTCATGCAGGATGATCTGCAACCGGTGCACGGCGCTGGTCGCGGGCTCGTAGAAGATCACATCAGTGGTGCTGGTGGCCACCCACACCCCGGAGGGCAGCTCGCCGTCCGGCGCTCCGTCGAGCGCGACCAGCCGGAGCGGGCGGCCGCTCTCCGCGGCGATACGGTCACACAGCACATCAAGGTCGAACGGGCGTGGAAAGTCGAGAGCGTCGGCGACGGCCTCGCAGCGGGCACGGCGGCTCGTCTTGGGCATACGATCTCCTTCGGCGCCGTATCTTAAGCGACTTCGGCGCCGAACACCCCCGATTTTCCCGCCGGAATCCGGCGGCTACTGCCTGCCGCCGGGGGCGTCCGGCAGCCCTTCGAGCCGCCGCGCCTGGTCGATCACTCCCCGGATCGCCCGGAGGCTGCCGGGGGACAGCCCGTTCATCCGCACCGCCACATCCCGGACATCGCCGTCGCCGAGGATGTCCACCAGCTCCCGCTGGGCCTGGGTGAGCTCGACCCGCTCCCGGACCTTGGCCAGCTTGGCGTCGACCCGGTCGGCCACGGTGTCGTCGAAGAAATAGGTCACCGGCACTCCGAAGAAGCCCGCGATCACGGTGAGCGTGCTGACCTTGGGATCGGTGATTTCACCCTTACGGATCTTCTGGATCGTCGCGTGCGAGACGGTCTGGCCACCGGGCCCGGCCTTCTCCTTGATGCGTTCGGCGATCTCCATATAGCTGAGCGGGCCACGGCCCGGTGGATGGACAGTACCGATCAAATGATCGAGTTTCTGTGCGATGGTGCGCCCGTTGCCGGGCTTCCCCCTGGTCACCCCACCACTCCTTGTACTCCGCACCACGGTGTGGTCAGCACCGAGGCCCAACACTGTGGCTAGTCACTAATGAAGTTTACGCGGCTACCGGCAATCCATCCCCCGCCCGTCAATTCCGCTTGAAAAAGAGGCCACTTGCACCGTACCCTCTCCCTGGTACGTAAAATGAAATAGACGGCATGGGCACGGCGTGCGGCACGGGGGTTCGTACGGCTGGCTGATGTATGGGGGAGTGGAGGCCCGGCATGGTCGCGATGACCGCGCCGGGCCGTTCCGCGTGCCGTACTCCAGCCGTACCGCGGGGTCAGTCTCCCAGGACCGGCAGCAGCTCCGGGAGATGGCCGTCGGAGGCCAGGGCGGCCTGTTGGCGTTCGGCGGGCACCTGACCATAGGTGGTGGTGCGGGGCCGTGACGGGCGTCCGGCCGCCTCGGCGATGGCGACCAGCTCCCTGACCGAGCGGTACGAGCCGTAGGAGGAGCCCGCCATCCGGGAGATGGTCTCCTCCATCAGCGTGCCGCCTACGTCGTTGGCGCCCGAGCGCAGCATCTCGGCGGCGCCCTCCGCGCCCAGCTTCACCCAGCTGGTCTGGATGTTGGTGATGTGCGGGTGCAGCAGCAGCCGGGCCATGGCCGTCACCGCGCGGTTGTCGCGGCTGGTGGGGCCGGGGCGGGCGATGCCCGCGAGATAGACCGGGGCGTTGGTGTGGATGAAGGGGAGGGTGACGAACTCGGTGAAGCCGCCCATGTTTTCGGACAACGCGGCTTCCTGGATCCGGGCCAGCGTGCGGAAGTGACCCAGCCAGTGGCGGGGCTGGTCGACATGGCCGTACATCATCGTGGAGGAGGAGCGGATGCCCAGCGAGTGGGCGGTCCGCACGACCTCGGTCCAGGTGGCGGTGGGCAGCTTGCCCTTGGTGAGCACCCAGCGGACATCGTCGTCCAGGATCTCGGCCGCCGTACCGGGGATGGAGTCAAGTCCCGCATCCCTGGCGGCGGTCAGCCAGTCACGGATGGACATCCCCGTGCGCGTAGCACCGTTGACGACCTCCATCGGCGAGAAGGCGTGGACGTGCATCCCCGGGACGCGTTCCTTTACCGCGCGGGCGATGTCGAAGTAGGCGGTGCCGGGCAGGTCGGGGTGGATGCCGCCCTGCATGCACACCTCCACCGCGCCTACCTCCCAGGCCTGTTCGGCCCGGTCGGCGACCTGGCTGAGGGAGAGTGTGTAGGCGTCCGCGTCCGTACGGCGCTGCGCGAAGGCGCAGAACCGGCAGCCGGTGTAGCAGACATTGGTGAAGTTGATGTTGCGGGTGACGATGTACGTCACCTCGTCGCCCACGGTGTCCCGGCGCAGCTCGTCGGCGACCCGGCACAGGGCGTCAAGGGCCGGACCGTCGGCGTGCAGCAGGGCCAGCGCCTGGTCGTCCGTCAGCCGGGTGGGGTCGGCGGCGGCCTGCGCCAGGGCGGACCGTACATCGGTGTCGATACGCTGCGGCACCATCCCGGGCGCGGCCTGCTCACGCAGGGCCGCCCAGTCGCCGTAGACCTCATCGAAGTCATCGCGTCGGTCGGCCGTACGCCCCTCGGTATCGATGCTGCGGTGCAGGTCCGTGCGCCCGCTGGAGCTGACGGTGAACGCCTCGTCCGGCTCCTGCCAGGGGCGGCCCTCGACCACCGCGTCCGTACGGGCGAGGCCGGTCTCCGGGTCGGCCAGGGCCCCCACGTGCGGCAGCAGCCGGGGGTCCAGCCAGGGCTCACCGCGCTGGATGAACTCGGGGTAGACGGCGAGCCGTTCCCGCAGCTGGAAACCCACGGCGGCGGAGCGCTCGGCGAGCTCGTCGATGTGCGGCCAGGGACGCTCCGGGTTGACATGGTCCGGGGTGAGCGGGGAAACGCCGCCCCAGTCGTCGATTCCGGCCCCGATGAGCCGTGCGTACTCGTCGTCGACCAGGTTCGGCGGCGCCTGGAGACAGGCGGCGGGGCCCAGGATGTGGCGGGCGACCGCGACGGTGGCGACCAGCTCGTCCAGCTCGGCGTCCGGCATACCGCGCATCGCCGTATCCGGCTTGGCGCGGAAGTTCTGGATGATGACTTCCTGGATGCCGTGGTAGGCACGCTGAACCTTGCGCAGCGCGAACAGTGACTCCGCGCGCTCCTCGTAGGTCTCCCCGATCCCGATCAGGAGCCCGCTGGTGAACGGGACGTTGGAGCGGCCGGCGTCCTCCAGGACGCGCAGCCGGACGGCGGGCTCCTTGTCCGGAGAGCCATAGTGCGGCCCGCCCGGCTCGCTCCACAGCCGCTCGGCCGTGGTCTCCAGCATCATGCCCATCGACGGGGCGACCGGCTTGAGCCGCTGGAAGTCCGTCCAGGACATCGCGCCGGGGTTGAGGTGCGGCAGCAGCCCGGTTTCCTCCAGGATGCGGATCGCCATGGCCCGTACATACGCGACGGTGTCGTCGTAGCCCTCGGCCTCCAGCCACTCGCGCGCCTCGGGCCAGCGGTCCTCGGGGCGGTCCCCCAAGGTGATCAGCGCCTCCTTGCAGCCCAGTTCAGCGCCGCGCCGGGCGATGCTCAGCACCTCGTCCGGGGACATGAACATCCCATGGCCCGCGCGGCGCAGCTTGCCGGGCACGGTGGCGAAGGTGCAGTAGTGGCACTTGTCGCGGCAGAGCCTGGTGAGCGGGATGAAGACACTGCGCGAGTACGTGATGACCCCGGCCCGCCCGGCAGCCTCCAGACCCGCGTCGCGCACCCGGGCGGCGGAGGCAGTCAGACCGGCGAGATCGTCACCACGCGCCTGCAACAGCACGGCGGCCTCGGTCGTATCCAGTGCCACGCCCTCCCTGGCCCGGCGGAGTGCGCGGCGCATGGCGTTGGCGGTGGGTCCGGTAGGTCCAGTAGGTCCGGTAGGTCCCTGCGCGTCTGAGGTCATTACCGAAGGGTACGACGCCAGTCCACAGCCCGGAGTACGGAGATCCAGGCTCAGAGAACACGAGCGATCTTCGACCCGGTACCGGGTTCGGTGAGCTCCTTCCGCAGTGCGACCGGAACCTTCACCTGGCCCGGTCCCCCACCGACCGTCAGCGTGCCGACCCTGGTGCCCGCGTCGGCCTCATGCGGGACGGGCTTGTCGCCGTTGGTCAGGTCGAGCCCGACCCTGATACCGGGCCAGCCGACGGCCGTAACGTCCTTGGTCGCGACGACGGGGGTCTGACCGCCCAGGCCGTCGTCGACATGGCCGACGACATCGCCCTTCTTGACGATCTTCTCCGCCTCCAGGGCCTGCTGGGCGGAGCTGATCAGATCGCGGCCCGCGCTGAGGGCGCCCTCCAGGATGGAGTTGCCGGGACCGGCCGGCGGCTGGCTGAGCACCGCACCGATGATCAGCTGCGTGGTGCCGCGGATCTCTTTCTCGGCGGCGAAGAGCAGATTGCCGCCCGCGGCGGTGGTGGTGCCGGTCTTGATGCCGACGGTCTCGTTGTAAGGGACGAGCTGGTTCCAGTTGTGCTGCTTCTTGCCGTTGCGGTCGTGGTAGTACGGCAGCTTGACGGTGTTTCGGAAGGCCTCGTACTTCATCGCGGCCTTGCCCAGCTTCACCTGGTCCTCGGCGGTGCTGACGGTCTCCTTGAGCAGGCCGCTGGGGTCGGTATAGGTGGTGTTCTTCATACCGAGTTCCTTGGCGGTGTCGTTCATCTTCCTGACGAACGCGTCAAGGGAACCGGAGTCCCAGCGGGCCACGAGACGCGCCACGTTGTTCGCGGACGCGATCATGATGGCGTTGAGAGCTTCCCGCTCGGTGAGGGTCTCGCCCTCCGTCACATCGACCGTTGACTCGCCCTGCTGGCTGAGGCCCGCGTCCTCCTCGGCCTGCTTGTCGACCTTGATCGGCTTGCCTTCCTCACCCGCCTTCATCGGGTGATCACGGAGCATGATGTACGCCGTCATCGTCTTCGCCACGCTGGCTATCGGCACCGGTTTCTGCTCACCGGAGGTGCCGAGGGAGCCGAGCCCGTCGATCTCCAGCGCGGCCTGGCCCGAGCTGGGCCACTCCACACTGGGCTTCGCTCCCGCGAACGAGTAGGTCTGCTGCGCGGTGAGCTTCAGCTCCGGCTCCGGGAGGGGCCGTACGAGCTGCACGACGACAAAGATGATCGCCACCAGCGCGACCAGCGGCGTCCAGATCTTGACCCGGCGCACCACGGTACGCATCGGCGTCTCCGGCGGCGCGGGCTTGTTGGTTAGCTGGGCCAGCAGATCAAGCGGCTTCTGCTCGGGGGCCGGGGGCATCGGCTGCTGCCGGGTCCGCTCCACCTCGGGCAGCTCGGCCGTCAGCGCGTCCACCGGGCGCGGCCGTGGCGGTACGTCGGTGGACTTCAGCGGTACGAACTGGCTCGTCCGCCCGGCCTCCGGCTCCTCCGTGGCGCCCTCAGGGGGCGGGGCGGCGGGCGCACGGAAGGCGGCCGTCGGCTGATCGACGCGCTCAGCGCCGGACCCGGCGGGCTCGCCCCGATCGTCACCCTCGGGCTGAGCGGGCTCATCCTCCGGCACGGCAGCGGAACCGTCGTCCTCGGCGGCACCCTCCAGCTCAGCTTCAGCACCCTCCGCCCCGGCCGCCGAATCCTCAGCGCCCGACCCGGCGGGCTCACCCCGCACCGCACCACCAGCGCCGTCCTCCTCAGCGGCGGCCTCCGGCTCAGTTTCGGCCCCCTCCGCCGCGCCACCTTCAGCGCCACCTTCAGCACCGCCCTCGGCGGCCTCCTCAGCGGCACCCCCCGCCCCGACCGCCGAATCCTCACCGCCCGACCCGGCGGGCTCACCCCGCACCGCAGCACTAGTGCCGTCCTCCTCAGCGGCGGCCTCCGGCTCAGTTTCGGCCCCCTCCGCCGCGCCACCTTCAGCGCCACCTTCAGCACCGCCCTCGGCGGCCTCCTCAGCGGCACCCTCCGCCCCGACCGCCGAATCCTCACCGCCCGACCCGGCGGGCTCGCCCCGTCCGTCAGCACCAGCGCCACCATCCTCAGCGGGGGCCTCCGGCTCAACGGCAGCGCCCTCAGTGGGGCTGGCGTCGGCTGAGGGCTGCGCCGATCGGGCGGCGAATGTCGGGCGGGGATCGATTGGGGTGCGGTCCTCGGGAACCGCGTCACGTTCTGGTGTCGTCTCCCCCGACGACTCCTGCTGCTTCGACGATCTGTCGGGGGACTCGCCCGCCACCGTGCCTCCTGATGTCCTGCCCATCGCTCTGCCAGTTAACAGTGTCCTGTGCACCCGCCCAGGACCCGCTGTCCGACTCGGCAGACGAGAACGACATACCTACTGGTTCCATCACATAACCACCAGGCACTCTCGACAGAACTCTGTGAGAGGGGTCACCCTGTCATTCATCCACGCGGGGAGGCATGGATGGGCAGGAGCCGCAGAACGATTCCGGAGGAGCTTCTGTTGCTCGCTCTGGACCCGGCCACGGGTACCACAGCGCAGCCGCAGTCGCTTGACCTTGGTCTTGCCGGGGCCCAGCTAGTAGAGCTGGCCATGGCAGGACGGATAGCCCCTGATGGGGATCGCATTGCCGTGGTGCTGCCACGGCCGACTGGAGATCCGACACTGGACTCCGCACTTGAGTTGCTGCGCAGGCGCGGCAGCCCGGTGCGCGCTGTCCACTGGATTGGCGGGCCCCGGCTTGGGCTGCGCCAGACGTACCTCAGCCATCTGGAGCGCTGCGGCATGGTGCATGCCGTGAACGGCCAGATGTGCGGGGTACTGCCGACGACTCGCTACCAGGCGACGGAGACGGCCATCAGCCGGGAGATCAGGTCCCGGCTGGATTCAGCGATCCGCACCGGCGTACCGCCGGACCCGCGGACCGCGGCCCTCGCCGCGCTGGCCCACGCGGTCGGCCTCGGCAAGCACCTCTATCCCGGCAATGAGGGGCGGTCCTGCCGCTCCCGGTTGCGGGATCTGATCAGGCACGACCCGATGGGCGGCCTCGTGGCGCACGCGGTGATGGATGTGCAGAACGGAGTGGCGGCGCAGCCACGGCGCGTGACGGC
Source organism: Streptomyces gobiensis (assembly GCF_021216675.1). Classification (NCBI taxonomy): domain Bacteria; kingdom Bacillati; phylum Actinomycetota; class Actinomycetes; order Kitasatosporales; family Streptomycetaceae; genus Streptomyces; species Streptomyces gobiensis. The sequence continues at coordinate 2,125,225 of NZ_CP086120.1, forward strand.
CACCAGCTCCGGGAACCACAGCGCTCCCCGGGCTACCGCATCCGCGTCCGCGTCGGCCACGTCCGCACCGGCGCGACAGCTGCCCCAGCAGCCTCGACGGGGCGGCATGGCACGGGCTGGAGTCCGCTGACGCAACACCTGGACCCACCACAATGGGAGCCGCTCAACCGCTGCGGGGTGGTTGCGCGAGCCGCAGGAGACGGCGGCCCGCTCAACCACCCCGCGCGTGCGTCCACACACACTCCGTGCCCGATTCTTGTCAAACTACCGACGGAACCGCACCGTTGGTGGCAATCTGCTGAGAAGTATTCGTACTTAACAGCGGAGGTGCTCGTCCCGTGGCGTCCAACGTCAATCCCACCGTGCGAAGGCGCCGACTGGGGCAGGAGCTGCGAAAGCTCCGTGAAGAGAAGGGCATGACGGCTGAAGAGGTCGCCGACCGGCTGCTGGTCTCGCAGTCGAAGATCAGCCGGCTGGAGAACGGCCGCCGCTCCATCAGCCAGCGGGATGTGCGCGATCTCTGCGGCGTCTACGAGGTCGATGACCGGCGGATAGTCGACTCGCTCATGCAGATGGCCAAGGAGTCCCGGCAGCAGGGCTGGTGGCATGCCTTCGGCGATATCCCCTACAGCGTCTACATCGGTCTGGAGACGGACGCGGCCTCACTGCGGATCTATGAGCCGCAGATCGTGCCGGGCCTGTTGCAGACCCAGGGCTACGCGGATGCCGTGGTCGCCGGTGCGCTGCCGGAAGCGTCACCGGCCGAGGTCGAGAAGCGGGTGCAGGTACGGATGCGCCGCCAGCAGCGGATTGCCGCGCCCAGGAATCCACTGCGCCTGTGGGTCGTGCTGGATGAGGCGGCGCTACGGCGTGCCGTGGGCGGTCGGCAGACAATGATTGAGCAGCTGGAGCATTTGATCGAGCTGTCCCAGCTGCCGCATGTGACCGTGCAGGTGATGCCGTTCTCGATGGGTGCGCATCCAGGAGTGAACGGCCAGTACGCGATTCTGGAGTTCCCGGATACGGCCGACTCCACGGTCGTCTATCTGGAAGGCGTGACAAGCGACCTCTATCTCGAGAAGGCCAACGATGTGCACAGCTATAGCGTGATGTATGAGCATTTGCGTGCTCAGGCGCTGAACGCCGATCAGACACGGGCCTTCATCGAGGATGTGGCCAAGGACTACGCGCGCGGATAGCGGGCGGCAAGGTACACCTCTGCCACCGTTACTGGGAAGAGCACCCCGAATATGCCATCCGGTCGAGTGAACGACGCTACCAGCCGTCCAGGGCGACTAGTAGCGTCGATCATGTGCCAGTCAGAAGAAGCTGGCTCCTCCCCCGATTACCTCCCAAGGGAAACTTGGGAAGACCGGAGCAGACATGGCAATTCAGCAAGGTAAGACCGACCGTTGGAAGAAATCCTCATACTCCGGCGGGAATGGCGCCTGTGTCGAGGTGAAGTCCCCGGTAGTGCAGACCATCGCGGTCCGCGACTCCAAGAATCCGCTCGGCCCCTCAATCGCCTTTGCTCCCGCTTCCTGGGCGGCCTTTGTCGGCGCTGTCGACAACGGAGCGCTCGACCGCAATTGAAGCGGCGAACGACCCCATGCCGCCCCGCAGACTGAGCCCTCTCGGCTGGCCCGCCGTCCTGGCCGAGGGGGCTCGGCCCTGCCCGGTTATGTAAGGTCAGCGGGACGACCACGGGGCAGAGGGCGAAGAGGACACGGTGACCGCGGACGGGCGGATACGGGCCGCGCTGCGGCACCCGGTGAGTGCGGCGCTGCTGCTCGCCGTCGTACTGCATCTGCTCTGGGTGACGCTCGTCGCCAACGACGGCGGGGATCTGGCCGCCCAGGACGCCTGGGCGGAGTTCGCCGGACGGCACCCCGGCTCCGCGTACAACCTCGCCTGGTACGGCGGCATGCACCCCGTCTCCTACAGCGTGATCTCGCCGTATCTGATGGCCGCGATCGGAGTGCGCAGCACCCTGGCGGTCGCCGGGGTGCTCTCCTCCGGGCTGCTGGCCTGGATCCTCGCCCGCAGTCCCCTGCAGCGTCCGCTTCTGCCCGCGCTGGCGGGCGCGGTCGCCATGGTGTGCAACGCCGCCTCCGGCCGGGTCACGTTCGCGCTCGGCATGCTCTTCGCTCTCGGTGCCGTCGCCGTCGTCTGGGCGTGGCCGCGCCGCTGGGCGCACTGGCGGCGCAGCCGCGGCACGGCCGCCTTCGTACTCGCCGCGCTGGCGACGGCGGGCAGTCCGGTCGCGGGGCTGTTCCTCTGGGTGGTGGCGGGTGCGCTCCTCCTGGCCAGGCGTCGGCAGGCCGCCTGCGCGCTGGCGCTGGCGCCGCCGATCGTGGTGGCGCTGTCGGCGTGGCTGTTCCCCTTCCAGGGCGTACAGCCCATGCCGTGGGACTCCACGGTCTTCCCCGTCTTCACCGCGCTCGCGGTCTTCGGCTTCGCGCCGCGCGAGTGGCGCGCGGTGCGGCTCTCGGCCGCCATCTATGCCGCAGGGACGGTGCTGACCTGGGCGATTCCCTCGCAGGTCGGCTCCAATGTGGAACGTATGGGGCTGATGTTCGGCGCCGTGGTGCTGCTCGCGGTCCTGCTGGAGCGGCGTCCCGACCTGACTGCACGCCGCAGGGCCGCGCTGCTGCTGGCGCTGAGCGTTGTCGTCGGCTGGCAGTTCTACAAGCCGGTCTGGGATGTGGTGAAGACAACCCCGGACGCCGCCTGGGCCCGGGAGCTGGCCCCGCTGGTGGACCGGCTGAAGCAGGAGGAGGCGGAACGCGGCCGGGTGGAGGTGGTCCCGGCGCGCAGCCACCGGGAGGCGTCCGCGCTGGCGCCCTATGTGAACCTCGCCCGGGGCTGGAACCGGCAGGCGGACACCGACCGCAATCCGCTCTTCTACGACAAGACCCTGACCTCGGAGAGCTATCACGCCTGGCTACAGCGGTGGGCGGTGCGCTTTGTCGTGCTGCCGCACGACGAGCCCGATGGCGCGGGCCGGGGGGAGGCCAGGATCGTACGGGCCGGACCGCCCTATCTGCACAAGGTCTGGTCGGATGCCAATTGGGAGCTGTACCGGGTCGTCGACCCGACGCCGCTGGCCGAGCCACCGGCGGAGGTGGAGCGGGCGGCGGCGGGCGAGGTGAAGGTGACGGTACGGGACAAGGGCCGGGTGCTGGTCCGTATCCCCTGGTCGCCCTGGCTCGGGCTGGTCGATGTGGACGGTGAGCGGATCGCGCCACCGGGTGCGGGGCAGCCCAATGAGTTCGGCTGTCTGCGGTCCGCCGAGCCGGTGTCGGCAGCGGGCGCGGACGGGGCCACCGACACCTGGACGCTGCTGGAGGCCCCGGGCCCGGGGACGTACCGGATCGCGGCCCCGTACCGGCTGCCGCGCGGCACGCCCTGCCCGGACGGCTGACCGTCCCGCGTCAGGAACCGCTGGAATCGCTGGAACCGCTGCCGTAGGGCCGGGTAATGATCTCCATATTGTGGCCGTCGGGGTCGTCGAAGTACGCCCCACGGCCACCGTCCATCCGGTTGATCTCGCCCGGCCTGGTGTGGCTGGGGTCGGCGTAATAGGTGAGCCCGGCCGCTTCGATCCGGTCGAAGATGGCGTCGAAGTCGTCCTCGGAGACCAGAAACGCATAGTGCTGCGGGGTGATCGGGCCTTCGCCGCCCTCATAGAAGTCGAGGGTCACCCCATTGCTGGTGACCACGGGGATGAACGGTCCGAACGGGGCGCCGACCTCCAGGCCCAGGATGCTGGCGAGGAATTCGGCTGACATCTTCTTGTCCCGGGCGTACACGATGGTGTGATTGAGCTCGACGGACATATGCGGCTACCTCCTCTTATCTTCCATGATGTCTTCTGGCCAGGACCCTACGCCTCAGCGCCACTTACGGCAGCGGAACTGTGCGTATTCTGTGGGGCATGGCAGTTCGGCGCGGTGGCATCAGCGCGCACAGGCTCATCGCTCTGTGCGCGCTGATGCTGTTGCTGGCGAGCGCCATCGCCGGAGGAACACGGTCGGCGTCCGCGCAGACGGACCCGACCGGCCCACCGGGCGTGTCGGTCACCGCACAGGCGTCCAGCGGTGATGAGTCCCCCGCGTGCTCCGGTGACACCCAGGAGCCGGTCCCGCTGGTCGTACCGCGCCAACACCAGGACCCGGGCCAGCCCGCCGCGAGCCCCGTCCTGGCACCCGACACCATTGGCGTGCCGCCGGCCGGACCCGGGAATCCCCCGGCGCGCGGCCCTGGTACGCGCCCACCCGATCTCGCTCAGCTGTCGGTCCTACGGATCTAGAATCCCCGCCTTCCCAGCGCGCCGCCACGCGGCGCGCTGGGAAGGCTGCCCGACCCTGAGCACCATCTTCCCTCTCTTCCCTGTCTTCCTCCTGACCTACTTGCCGCGCCGTCAGCGCGGCATGGGAGTTCACATGACCATGAGCAAGAAGAAGCAGAAGCTCTCCGTCACGCTGCTGATCGCAGCGCTCGTCGGCGTGCTCGTCCTCACCTCCGTCTCCGCCTTCGGCTGGATCGGCAACAGCGGCAACAGCGGCTCGGGCGGCGCCTCCGATCCCGCCGCCAGCGCGGACGAGCCCAGCAAAGCCCAGAAGAACGCCCTGCTCGCCCTCGCCCGCCGGGACGCCAAGGACCCCTACGCCATGGGCAAGACCGATGCCCCGGTAGTGATGATCGAGTACGCCGACTTCCAGTGCTCCTTCTGCGGCAAGTTCGCCCGGGACACCAAGCCGGAGCTGGTCAAGAAGTATGTGGACGAAGGGGTGCTGCGGATCGAGTGGCGCCAGTTCCCGATCTTCGGCAAGGAGTCGGAGACCGCCGCGCTGGCCGGTTACGCCGCCGGGCAGCAGGGCAAGTTCTGGGACTTCCACGATGTCGCCTACGGCGAGGAGCGGAGGAAGAACAGCGGCGCCTTCGCCCAGGACAAGGTGGAGGCCATGGCCCGCGAGGCGGGCGTGCCGGACCTGGACCGCTTCGTCAAGGACATGAAGAGCGAGGACGCCAGGACCGCCGTCAACAAGGACACCGGCGAGGGCTACAACCTCGGTGTCTCCAGCACCCCCGCCTTTCTGGTCAACGGTCAGCCGGTGCTCGGCGCCCAGCCCGCCGAGGTGTTCACCAGCGCCATCGAGCAGGCCCGCAAGGCGGCCGCCGAGTGAGCGGTGACATCGGTTATCTCGCCGCGTTCCTCGGCGGGCTGCTCGCCCTGCTCAGTCCCTGCAGCGCGCTGCTGCTGCCCGCCTTCTTCGCGTACTCCTTCGCCACCCCGGCCCGGCTGCTGGGCCGGACCGCCGCCTTCTATCTGGGGCTGTGTCTGACCCTGGTCCCGCTGGGTGCGGCAGGCTCCTTCGCGAGCCGTCTCTTCTACGGTCACCGGGACACCCTGATCGCTGTCGGCGGCTGGACGGTGATCGCCCTGGGCGTCGCGCAGATCCTCGGCTTCGGTTTCGGTTCGCGCCGTATGCAGGAGGCGGCGGCCCGTATCCGGCCGTCCTCGGTGGTGTCGGTCATCGCGCTCGGCGCGGTCTACGGCCTGGCGGGCTTCTGCGCCGGGCCGATCCTCGGCGGCATCCTCACCATCTCGGCGGTGGGCGGCTCCCCGATCTACGGCGGTGTGCTGCTCGCCGTCTACGCCCTGGGCATGGCGGCACCGCTGTTCGCCCTCGCCCTGCTCTGGGAGCGCTTCGACCTCGGTCACCGCCGCTGGCTGCGCGGCCGGGCAGTGCGGGTGGGCCCGCTGGAGCTGCACACCACCTCACTGCTCTCCGGCGCTTTCTTCCTCCTCATCGGCGCGGTCTTCCTCCTCTACAGCGGCACCTCGGCGCTCCCCGGCATCCTGGACGTGGACCAGGAGGCCCGCCTTGAGCAATGGGCCCGCTCGGTGGGCTCAGCGGTCTCCGACACGGGTGTCCTGCTGGCGGTGGCGGCGCTGCTGGCGGTTGCCATCGCCGTACGGCTGTGGCGACGCGGCGGCCCGGCAAAAGAGGGCCCGGAACAGGGCCGGGAGCAGGAGCGGGAGCAGCAGTCGGGCGACGGTGAGGCGGCGCGTAAGTGAACGGCTGCGACGCTCAGCAGAGTGACCCGAACTCGTCCGTTCTGATCACTTCATGTCGTTTACAGTGCTGACTCAGGGCGGAGGCGATCGATTGGAGGGGGCGCGGTGACCGCTGGGACCAGTACGGCGATCTGGGGCCGGGTCGAGCAGCAGGACTTCCGCAGCCGGGTGCGCGGATGCCTGCTGGGTGGGGCGATCGGCGACGCGCTCGGGGCCGGTATCGAGTTCGACTCACTTGACGCCATCCGGGCGGCGCACGGCCCGGATGGCGTCACCGGCTATGTGCCCGCGTACGGGCGGCGGGGCGCGGTCACCGACGACACCCAGATGACCCTGTTCACCGTCGACGGCCTCATACGGGCTCATGTACGCCGCGACGCCGGGGCCTGGCACCCGCCGACCGATGTGCACGCCGCCTACCGCCGCTGGGCCGCGACCCAGCGGGACTGGGGCCCGGACGAGCGTAAGAAGGACGACGGCTGGCTCGCCCGCGAGGAGTGGCTGTACGCCCAGCGGGCCCCCGGGAACGCCTGCGTCACCGGGCTCGCCGATGACCGTATGGGCACCCTGGACAAGCCCAAGAATCCCGGCTCCAAGGGCTGCGGCACCGTCATGCGGTCGGCGCCCTTCGGGCTGCTCGTGGGCTGGGAGCCCCAACTCGTCTTCCAGCTCGCGGTGGAGTGCGCGGCACAGACCCACGGCCACCCGACGGGCTTTCTGGCCGCCGGTGCCTTCGCCGTCATCGTGCACGCGCTCGCCCGGGGCGACTCGCTGGACGCCGCCATCCAGCAGGCCCTCGCCCAGCTGATCACCCGCCCCGGGCACGAGGAGACCACCGACGCCCTCAAGCGGGCGCTCGGCGCGGTACGGCAGGGCCTGCCGACCGCCGAGCGGGTCGAGTCGCTGGGGCAGGGCTGGACCGCCGAAGAAGCCCTCGCGATGGGCGTCTACTGCGCCCTGGTCGCCGAGGACGTCCAGCACGGCCTGCTCCTCGCCGTCAACCACAGCGGCGACTCCGACTCCACCGGCTCCATCTGCGGCAACCTCCTCGGCACCCTGCACGGCGAGACCGCGCTGCCGCCCCGCTGGGTCGTCGAGCTGGAAGGCCGCGCCACGATCCTGGAGCTGGCCGACGACTTCGCCATGGAGATGACGCAGGGCCCCGCCCTGCACGACCCGGCCACCCCCGCGGGCTCCCCCGGCTGGCTGCGGCGCTACCCGAGAGCGTAGCCGCTTCCGGTGCGTTGTGGGTCGGGGGCGGTCCGGGGTGGAACGTTCCGGACCCATGATTTACGACCCGACACGCGGCAGCGTTGAGTGGGCCGGTGAGGTCTGTGTCGGCCCACAAATCACGGGCAAGCGTCCGGAACAACCCACCCCTCCCCACCCCCTCACGCAGACGCAGTCCGCGCCTGGCCGCGTGCGGCCTGAAAGGCAGCCCGTACCAGGGCCGGACCGGGATGCCCGGTCTCCGACGTCGGGTCCGGTTCCGGCGGCGCTACCCCGGCGCAGCGCCCGCAGATCCCCGACTCCTGCCCACGGGGCAAAGGGTCCCGGCATTCCCCGCACTCAGCAGGCGGCGGCACCGGAGGCACAGGCTTCGCGGGCAGCTTGGCCCGCAACCGGTACGCGGCAATCGCCCCCGGAGCATGCACTCGCCGGGGCAACCCGGCCGTCAGCGCATCCCGGATCTCGGCCTTCCCAGCACCGCGTGCGAACCACTCCTCGGCCAGCGGCGCCAGCCGCACGGCCTCGGCCGCCCCCAGCCGCAACCGGGGCTCAACCGCCCCGATACTGGCCAACACACGGGCAGCCCGCCCAAGTTCAGGCCCGGGCTCGGGCTCGGGAGGGTGGGGAGTGTTCTCCCGGGTGTTTACACCCTTGGGTGAGTCGCCGACAGCCCGATCCACTGGCTTACCGGCAGGCAGGATCCTGCCACCCGGCTGCCCTGCGAAAGCGGCGGCGATCTCCTCGTCACTCGTCAGCGCCACATTGGAGACCAGCACCCGGGTCTCCCACCGCCCCGTCTCGGGAGACTGCCACTGCCGGGTGTGAACGAACCCCTCATCCACCAGCTGCTGACGGGCCTTACGGATCGCGATCCGCCCCTCCGGCATCTGCTCCCCGATACTCGTGAACGTCTCCCGCGACCCCTCCGGCAACGACAACGCCCACTGCAACATCCGCACAGCCGTACCGTTCAGCCTCGGATGACGGATGATCTCATTCGGAACTTGAGTAAAGAAGCGCGCAGGCGCGATAACATGCCGAAGCATCCCAGGGTCTCCTCTAGTCGACCTTGGCGGTGAAGGCCCTCTTCGATGTTGGCAGCACCGTTGAGGGCCGCTTCACTTCTGTGAGCGAAGCGTGATGACCCGCTCACTCTAATCACATCACCGGCACCCCGGGCGAATCAGTCAAAACCGGTCAACTTCCGCCCATTAATGGGCGGTTCGCTTGGCAATCTCGATGAACGCGGACCAAGCGTCGGCAGAAAACACCAGCGCCGGGCCGCGTGGGTTCTTGCTGTCCCGAACCGGGACGGTGCCAGCAAAGTTGTCGGCGACCTCGACGCAGTTGCCGCCCTGGGTGTTGCTGTAGCTGGACTTGCGCCATTGTGCGGTGGTCATGTCTGGTCGGGGGGTTCGCATGGCTTGCAGTCCTCCATTGCCGATCGGATCCACGCGGCAGTCTCCTTGGGAGAAAGGGCGTACGCCCTCAGCGCATCGTAGGCGTGCCTGCGCTCCCGCACCGAGTCAGCGTCTTCGTAGAGGCGGCCAGCGTCAATGCCCTCCTCGTAAGCCACCGTAGTGTCGTCCGGCAGCGTGTGGAGCGTGAGCGAGCCGCCTAGCAGGCGGTGCTCACCATGGTTGTTCGGCAGAAGCTGCATCTTGGTCGTTGCGGTGTCCACTACCGGGAGCAAAGAGGCCAGTTGTTCACGCATGACCTCCGGACCGCCAACCATGCGCCGGATGGTTACCTCTTCCAGGATGGCCCACAGCCGAGGGGGGTCGTCGGACCGAAGCCGCTCCTGACGACTCATTCGTGCGGTCACCCGATCCTCAAGCTTCTCTTCCGAGGCATCGGGAGCACCGGCCCGTAGCAGCGCACGGGCATACGCCTCAGTCTGGAGCAGGCCGGGGACGACGTGTCCCGCGTACTCCTCTACGACCCTGGCCTCTGCCTCAAAGTCCATGTGACGGCGGTACTGGTCGGGATGCACCTCTCGCTTGACAGGTCCATACAACCGTGCGAAGTGGCCATCCGTGCCGAACGCCGCGTCCAGCGACTCAGAGAAGCCCGGCGGAGGCATCATCTGGGCTGTCTCAATGCGGTGTAGCTGGCTCTTGCTGTACCGAACGATCCCGGAGAGCCGGTCCAGCGACATATCGGTGTTGGTGCGGTAGCGCCGCATCTCGGCGCCGTAGAAGTGCCGGATAGAGCGGTCCGGTGTCAGTTCGCGTGGTCTCGCCGCCATGTGCAAGCCCCCTTGTTCCGAGCGGAGTCGTGGAACATCAGACCTCTATGAGTTTAGGCAGCGGAACGCAACTCTTGACGTACACACGGTAATTGCCGACCGGACGTACGGAGCACCCAATGACGCCAGATCACCAAAACACAGCTGTACAAGAAACCCGAGCAGCCCGGGACAGCCTGGGCGATGTGCTGGAACTCATCGGCGTTTCCCGATACATCGCCCAGCTCCAGGAGTCGGAGCTGGGCACGCCGCTGGTCCGCTTCGAGCCCCTGGACCGCGCGGCGGTCCGGGTGATCGCCAGCACGCTCACCCAGGGATGCATGAACGGCGCTCCCCAGCTCGGGGTCGCCATGTGGAGTGAGGGGATGCGGTGCGTGGGCGAGGTCATCGGCCGCAACGGGGCCACCGTGCGGCTCCGGGCCCTGGCTGACGGCCGCGAGTGGCGCAGCGCGCCGGACGATCTCCGGATCGCCCGGGTCCAGGAAGTGCACGCCGCCCTGAAGGTCCACCCCACGCAGTAAGCGCCCCGGCGGGTGCTGAAGACACCCCCGGGACATGGTCAACCAGAGAGAGAGCCAGTCGACATGCGCAACCTTATCGCCCGGATCGCCGCAAGGATGCTTACTCCCCGAACCCCGGGGCGGCATGCCCGGATCTCCCCCGCGACGCCGGACGTGATCGTGCCCCCACGTCCGCAGCATCCGCCACGCGTTCCCAAGCACAGCGAGCCGTTGGACGGTGACGCGGCCGCGATGGTCCGCCCGTACGTCGTCGCGCACGAAAGCGCACAACGGCGGCGGGATCGCGGTTTGTTCATCGCCCCGGGGGGACTCGATGACGTAGTGACGATCACTTGTTGAGGACTCAAGCATGACTGCCGCGTGTGACCATCAGGAACTCGAACGGCAAGGGAAGGACAAGGTCTGCAGGGGGTGCGGACAGGTCATCTACAGCGGACAGCTGACCTGAGCTGCCGTGGGTCGGCCGCCGTCCGCAGGCGGCGGCCACCGATGGATGGTTGAATCCCGGACAGAACAGTAGATCGAGGGCCCCTTAAGCTACTGACGCGTACCCACCGCGTAACGAATCCGCATCGGTATACCGTTCGGCCACCCGGTCGCGCTTTACTGTGCGCCACAGCAACCACGTCACTGGGAGATGCGAGCGAGATGGGCCGACACCGCCGACCAACCCGTGCCCACTACGCACGTGCCACGACGCTCAAGGCCGCTGCCGCCCTGAGCGTGGCGGGCAGCTTTGCCCTTGGCTTCCAGATGACGGCTGGCAGCAGCGACGAGGCCGCCCAGGCGCGTTCCGGGGCCGACTCGCAGCCGGACCAGCTGTCCGGCACCGAGCAAACCGCTGCGGACACGCCCAGCAGTCCGGGGCAGATCACCCCCACCGCCGCTGCGGAGCCGACGCTCCTGGAGGAGCGTACGGGCGACGACACCCGGACAAGCCGGGCCGAAGCGTACAGGCCGGGCACCAAATCCGCTCCCGATACCGCAGCGTCAGCTGCGCCCACCCGTGTAGCAAAACCGGCAACGTCGGACCCGGTGAAGTCCTCCTCGTCCGAGGAGACCACGCCGACCAAGGCGTCCACTTCTACGGAGCAGTCGAGCGAACCGCAGTCGGACGACAGCGAGGACGGCGGCCAGGACAAGGGACTGGTTGACGGTCTCGTCGACACCGTCGACAAGACCGTCGACGACGTGGCCGGTGGCCTGAGCGGCGGTCTGCTGGGCGGCTGACCGCTCAGGGGCCCCAGGTATGCGGGACCGGGGTGCACTGCACAGCGGCACCGGCGCCGAGCGAGTACCACTCGGTGATCTCGATGAGCTCGTTCGCCAGGGACGGCTTGCAGAGCATTGGCGCCACCGCGTCCTCTTCCTGCCGTAGCTCCTTCCAGGTCGTCTTCTCAGTAATCGGCGTGTGCGGCGCGCGGCAGCCGAAGTTGGTCATACCGTCGAACAGGGTGCCGCGCGTGCAGATCTTGATCTCTCCGCCGTCTTCGACGAATTCCGCCGGAGTGGGACCTTCGTTGGCGCTGGCGGCGGGAGCGGCGACGACCATCGCCCCTGCGGCGAGGACCGCTGATACACAAAGGGCGGGGAGACTGCGGAGACGCATGGTGTTCTTCTTCCTCTGGGGTCGCTGTCGTTGATGGATCGGACTACGTGCCCGTCCACGCAGACCGCCCAACGATCCGATGCTCTTTAAGACACGTCGTATGACAGACCTTCCATCCCTCATACGGGTGACACCCGCATCGTCGAGCTGCCCCCACCCGCCGGCCAGATCGTCGGAGTACTCCTCGGCTGCGATTCGGACGGCGTCAAGTGCCGTGCAGTCCGCGCTATAGGTACTGCGCGTATGAGTCCAACGCCCGCAGCACCTCGCCCTCCTCCGCCGATGGAAGCTGCACCACGACCTCCTCGATGCCCAGCTCCCGAAAGTGCGCCAGCTTCCCCGCTGATGGGGCCACATAGGCCGGGACGACCTCCGCCCGCGGCGCCACTTCACGCAGCCGGGGGATCGATTCGCGCAGGCTGCGCCCGCCGACCGGCATCCAGCCGTCCGCGTACTCGGCGATATGGGAGAAGAGCCTGGGACCTGCGGCGCCGCCGAGCAGGAGGCGGGGGCCGCGTGGGCGGGTTGGCTTGGGGTGGGCCTCGCTCGCCCGTACGGAGCCGAACTCACCCTTGTACGCGGTGGGTTCCTCCGCCCACAGCGCCCGCATCAGGGCCACCCGGTCACGTACGAGGTCTCGTCTGCGGGACCAGTCCACGCCGTGGTCGGCGGCCTCCTCCACGTTCCACCCGAAGCCGACGCCGAGCGTAAAGCGGCCGCCGGACATCCAGTCCAGCGTGGCGATCTGCTTGGCCAGCACGATGGGGTCATGCTGGGCGACCAGCGTGATCGCGGTGCCGAGGCCGATCCGCTCGGTCACCGCGGCCACCGCGCCCAGGGTGACGAAAGGATCCACGGTCCGGCCGTACTCGCGCGGCAGCGGATCGCCCATCGGGGCGGGGGTCTCCCGGCTGATGGGGATGTGCGTGTGCTCGGGCAGGTACAGGCCGTGGAAGCCGCGCTGTTCCAGCTCCTGAGCCAGCCGTACGGGGTGGATGGACTCATCGGTGAGCATGACGGCCGTAGAGATACGCATGCAGCGTTCCTTCCGTTCTCTTCGTTCCCTTTGTTGTCCTTCCCTGTTCTTACGTCAGGGTTCCGCTGCGTGTCTCGCAGCCGTACAACGGTGTCTTGTATGGACAGACGCGATGTGCTCAAGCTGTCGGCGGTTGCGGGGGCGGCGAGCGCGCTTACGCTCAGTACTGTGAGCTTCGCCCACGCAGCGGTGAGGACGGTCCGTGGCACGCTGCCCACCGGCGCCCCGGACTTCGTCTATCTGCCCATTGAGGTCCCGCGCGGGGTGCGCGAGATCGCGGTTTCGTACACCTACGACAAGCCCGAGGTCCCGCCGGGCACCCCGGGTAACGCCCTGGACATCGGCATCTTCGACGAACGCGGCACGGAGCTGCCGGGACGCGGCTTCCGGGGGTGGTCGGGCGGCTTCCGTACGGAGTTCACAGTGAGCGCGGAACGGGCCACACCCGGGTATCTGGCGGGGCCCATACGGGCCGGGACGTGGCATGTGGTGCTGGGGCCGTACACAGTGGCGCCGCAAGGCATGACGTACGAGGTCACCATCACCCTCCGGTACGGCAAGCAGGGCCGGACCCCGAAGCCGGTTTACCCACCGGAGCGGGCTGAGGGACGCGGGCGGGCTTGGTACCGGGGGGACTGCCATCTGCACACCGTCCACTCGGACGGCCAGCGTACGCCGGAGGAGGTCGCGGTCGCGGCCCGCGCGGCGGGGCTGGACTTCATCGCGACGACGGAGCACAACACAACATCGGGGCACGCCGCGTGGGATGGCCTCTGGGGCGACGATCTCCTGATCCTCTGCGGCGAGGAGGTAACCACACGCAACGGCCACTATCTGGCGCTGGGCACGGACCCGGGGGTGTTCGTGGACTGGCGGTACCGGGCCCGGGACGACGCGTACCGCCGCTATGTGCGGCGTATTCACCGAGGGGGCGGCCTGGTGGTGCCCGCGCACCCCAACTGCCCGTTCGTCGGCTGCCAGTGGAAGTTCGGGTACGAGGGCTCGGACGCGGTCGAGCTCTGGAACGGTCCATGGACGCCGGACGATGAGCTGACCCTGGCCGCCTGGGACAACATGCTGGTCGAGGAGCCGGGGCGATGGCTGCCCGCGCTGGGCAACAGCGACGCGCACCGCGAACCACAAGTGGTCGGCCTGCCCCAGACAGTGGTCTACGCGGAGGACTTGACCCGTTCCGCCATCCTCGACGCGATCCGGGCGGGCCGCAGCTACCTCACCCAGTCCTCGGCCCTCTCCCTCACCCTCACCGCGTCGGACGAGCACGGCAACCACGCCACCATCGGCGACCGACTGCACACCCGCCGCCCGGACGCCAGGGTGACCGTCCGCCTGGAGGCCACCGGCGCCCCAGCCAACGCCACGGCCCGGCTCCTGACCGACCAGGGCCAACTCCGCTCCGGCCCGGCAAGCACCCCGCTGGAGTGGCAGACAACCCCGTCGCTGGCAACGTACGTACGAGCCGAGATCCGCCACCCGGACGGCACTGGCGGCCTCCCGGGCGCAATGGCCGCGATGACGAACCCGGTCTGGCTCAGCTGACCGGCAACCACCGGCGGCCGGGGTGTCGTTCACCGGGCTGAGCAGACCGGTCACTGAGGCCGAGGCGGGCTTCCCGTTGGGGCTGAGTACACAGAGCGGCCCCATGGGCACGAATATTGTGGGAGGTCTCGTCGATCTGGGGAGGTGGGACATGGATCCCTCGCGCAGAACCGTCCTCGGTGCGGGACTGTTCTCGGTAGCCCTCACCATCCCCGGCTGGCCGGATGTGGTGGGCCGGGCAGAGGCGGTCCAGAGCGGCCGTACACGCCGTATCGGTGAGAGCGAAGTGGACACGGTCACCGCCATGACCGAGCGTATTTCTGAGCTCGACGATCAGTTCGGTGGGCGGCACGCTCGGCCGATGGCGGCGGCGTTCATGGTGAATACGGTGGCTGCGTATCTGCGGGCGGACGCACCGGAGAGCGTACGGAAGTCCATGCTGTCCGCCGCATCGGACCTGTGTTACCTAACCGGCTATATGGCCGTGGACGAGGGGCAACACGGGCTGGCCCAGCGCTACTACCTCAAGGCGCTGGAGCTTTCCGGCGCGGCAGAGGATTACCTCACCTACTGCACCACGCTACGCGGCATGAGCGTGCAGGCCGTCGACCTGGGACACGGGACGAAGTCCCTGGAACTGGCCAACGCCGCTGCCGCTGCCTCGCCGCAGGCGGGGCCGAGGATGCGGGCCTTCCTCACCGGACAGCAGGCACACGCGGCGGCTCAGACCGGCGACCGGCGCATGGCGCTGCGGTATATCCGTGAGGCCGAGACAGCGATGGACCGGGCGGAGTCCCGGGAGAAGGCGTTCGGCTCGTACGACCCGGCCGCGCTGAACTACCACATCAGCCAGGTGCGTTACGAGCTAGGCGATACAGGCGGAGCGGTCGCTGCCATGCAGCAATCCGACAAGGTTCGTGACAGCTTCTACCGGCGAACTCGCGTGAGGATGCGCGGTCTGCTGGCCGAACGCCAGCTGAGCGCGGGTCACCTGGAGGCGGGCTGTGCGACGTTTGACCTCGCCCTGGATGACTACCCACAGGTCCAGTCCGCGCGCGCCGACGACCGCATCCGTTCCGTACTCACCCTGCTCCGACCTCACCTGAACAACCGCACAGCCAAGGCCGTCTACGAACGAGCACGCGCCGTCACTCAGCATCGGCCGGTGGCTCCGGCCTGAACGGTCAGAGCGGGGCGTTGGACGCCAGGGTGACGGTCCGCTGACGTATTAGCGCGTGCTGACCGTTTCCGTGTCGCGGCCGGAGCGGAGGACCGTGCCGGGGGTGGCGCCCGTGACCTTGTCGTCGCGGATCGTCTCGGTGCCGTTGACCCAGACGCCGACGACACCGACCGCTTCGGAGTCCAGGCGGGGGCTGTCGCCCGGCAGGTCGTGGACCAGTTTTGCCGGGCCCGCGTCGATCCGGTCCGGGTCGAAGAGGACCAGGTCGGCGTGGTAGCCCTTGGCGATCCGGCCGCGCTCGCGGAGGCCGAAGAGGCGGGCGGGGTCGTCGGTGAGCATCTTCACGGCCTGTTCCAGGCCCACCAGTTTCCGGCCGCGCAGGCAGTCGCCCAGGAAGCGGGTGGTGTACGGGGCGCCGCACATACGGTCCAGGTGGGCGCCCGCGTCGGAGCCGCCGAGCAGGACGTCCTCGTGTTCCCAGGTCTGCCGGCGCAGCTCCCAGCTGGCGGGGTCGTTGTCGGGCGGCATGGGCCACAGCACGGTGCGGAGGTCGTCGTTCGCGCAGATGTCGACCAGGCACGCGAAGGCGTCCTGGCCGCGTTCGGCGGCGATGTCGCGGACCACGCGGCCGGTCAGACCCTTGTTCGCCGCCGAGTAGGTGTCGCCGATCACGTACCGGTCGAAGCGGGCCAGGCGCCGGAAGATCCCGGCTTCCTTGCTGTCCGCCCGGCGCAGCATCTCCGCCCGTACGGCAGGGTCGCGGAGCCGCGTGATCCGCTCGGGGACGGGCAGGCCCAGCACCTCGCCCCAGCCCGGGATGAGGTTCAGCGCACAGAAGGTGCCCAGGGACATGTTCATCGGGGTGAGGATCGGCATGGTGAGCGCGACGATCCGGGCACCCGCCTCGCGGGCCCGTTCGCTGGGCAGGAGCTGGCGCGGCACCCGTTCCGGGACGGCGGCGTCGATGGTGAGGACATTCCAGTTGAGCGGGCGTCCGGCGGCGGCGCTCATCTCCACGAAGAGATCGATCTCGTCGTCCGAGAAGTGGTCCAGGCACCCGGAGACGATCGCCTCCAGCTGGGTGCCCTCGTGTTCGGCGACGGCCCGGGACAGCGCCAGCAGCTCATCGGGCTCCGCGTGCCGCGAGGCGACCGGCTTGCCGTCGCCGTCCGCGTGGGTGGACGACTGGGTGGTGGACAGGCCCCAGGCGCCCGCGTCCATCGCCTCGTGGCAGAGGTTCAGCATGTCGGTCAGCTGGGCCTGAGTCGGCTGGCCGCCAATCGCGTTCTCGCCCATGACGTACCGGCGCAGTGCGCAGTGGCCCACCATGAAGCCCGCATTGACGGCGATACGGCCCTCCAGCGCGTCCAGATACTCGCCGAAGCTGTGCCAGCTCCAGGGCGCGCCTTCCTCCAGGGCCACCAGGGACATGCCTTCGACCTTGGACATCATCCGGCGGGTGTAGTCGGCGTCCTGGGGGCGGGCGGGGTTGAGGGGTGCGAGGGTGAAGCCGCAGTTGCCGCCGGCCACGGTGGTGACGCCGTGGTTCATCGACGGGGTGGCGTACGGGTCCCAGAAGAGCTGGGCGTCGTAGTGGGTGTGCGGGTCGACAAAGCCCGGGGTGAGGACCAGCCCTTCCGCGTTCTGGCTGCTGAGCGCTTCCTCGTGGGTGGTTCCGGGTGCGGCGATGACCGCGATACGGCCGTCACGGATGCCGATGTCGGCGGGGTACGCGGGTGCGCCCGTGCCGTCCACGACCGTGGCGCGCTCGATGAGATGGTCAAGCACTGGCGGCCTCCCGGAAACGCGTCGTCCGGTGAACCGGGTCCGTGTCAATCTTCGGGATGACGTGTTCGCCGATGAGCTTGATGGTGTTCATGGTGTCCCCGTAGCCGATCCCCACCGGCAGCCCGAAGCAGAGCTGGTCGGCCCCGGCCTGCTCCCAGCGCTTGCACTGCCGCAGCACCTCGTCCGGGTTGCCGCAGATCATGAACTCCTCGGCGATCAGCAGGTCGATGAGCTCCTCGGTGTACTCCGGGATCAGCTCCGGCCACTCCGGGATGCCCTCCGGGCGGGGGAAGGTGTCGTGGTAGCGGAAGAGCAGCGACTGGAGGTAGTTCAGGCCGCCGTTCACCGCGATCTGCCGGGCCTTGTCCGTCGTCTCGGCACAGATCGCGGTCGAGGTCACCATGACGTTGTCGTTGACGTAGCCGCCGATGGGCTCGGCTTCGGTGATGGCCGTCTTGTAGGAGTCGACGACCCACTCCATGTCACTGACCTTCTGCACGCTGAAGCCCAGCACGCCCAGCCCCTTTCTGGCGGCCATCGCGTACGAGGGCGGCGATCCCGCCGCGTACCACATCCCGGGGTGCGAGCCCCGGTATGGCTTGGGCAGCACCTTGCGGGGCGGGAGTGACCAGTGCTTGCCCTTGAATCCCGGGTACTCGTCCTGGAGCCACATCTTGGGGAACTCGGCGATGGTCTCTTCCCAGATCTCCTTGGTGTGGTTCATATCGGTTACGCCCGGCAGGAACCCCAGGATCTCGTGGCTCCCGGCACCCCGCCCCGATCCGAACTCAAAGCGGCCACCGGAGAGGTGGTCGAGCATCGCGACCTTCTCGGCGACCTTCACCGGGTGGTTGACCTGCGGCAGTGGGTTGAAGATGCCGGAGCCGAGGTGAATGCGCTCGGTCGCGTGGGCCAGATAGCCGAGGAAGACATCGTTCGCGGACAGATGGGAGTACTCCTCCAGGAAGTGGTGCTCAGAGGCCCAGGCGTACTTGAAGCCCGACCTGTCCGCCTGGATGACGTACTGGGTCTCCTCCATCAATGCGTTGTGCTCGGCCTGAGGGTCGGTCCTCGCCCGTGCGGCGGGCACATACCCCTGCACAAAGAGCCCGAATTCCAAGGCGGTTCACTCCCTCTGATCGGTGGCCTGCCCCTGCGCTTCTGACGGGTGGCTGACGTACCGTCAGATCGCGGTGCGACTGACTGTCGCACCGACCGCATGGACCGTCAATAGCTGACGGGGCATCAGGCAGGGATCAGGCAGACACCTTCTCGGCTCCGCCACGGGAGGAGGTCCTGGACAACAGCCGGAAAAGCAGCACGGTGACCACACAGCCCAGGGCACCGCTGGCCAGCCAGGGCACTTGCGGGCCCAAGCCGTACAAGAAGACACCGGTGGCCGGGCCCAGGGACATTCCGGTGGTCTGGCAGAAGCCCAGAAACGACTGATACCGGGCACCGGCGCCCTGGGGAGCGGCCTCGGTCGCGGCTGCCGCTGCCACCGGAGAGATCAGCATCTCCCCGAGCGTCCACAGAAGTACGCCGCCGATCAGAACCGGCCACACAACAGCCGTCGCGTTGACCACGAATCCGCCGAAGACACACACAGCGCCCAATACGATGGGGATCTGCGGGGTGAATTTCCGTACCACCATGGAGAGCGGTATCTCACAGAGGATGACCAGCACCGCGTTCATGGTGAGCAGCAGACCGAAGGCGGTGGTGCTGAAGCCGTTCTCCTTCATCGCCAGCGGCAGCGGGCCGGTGTGCTGCGCGTAGACCAGGGACACGCTGCCGAGCAGCACGCACGTCATGAGGAACTGCGGGTCCGCGAGAAGCACCCGCCGTTCAACGCGCTTGCTGGGCTCGCTGGTCCCTGGCGCACCGCGCCGTTGCACGCGCTGCCGGGGTGGGTCCTTCGGCAAGGTCAGCAGCAGGGCCGCGGAGGCCGCACCCACCGCGGCGTTGCCCCACAGCAGCGTTTCCATATTGCTTGACGCCCAGAGTCCACCCAGGAGCGCACCGAGGGCGACACCGATGTTCAGCGCTGTCCGGTAGACCGCGAACATCGTCACCCGTCGCGCCGGATGGGCGGCCTCCCCCACCACGGCCTGCGCCACCGGGCTGAAGCCCTGTACCACGGCTGCCATCAGACCGGCGAACACCAGGGTCCCCAGATAGCTGCGAATCCCGACGAGAGCGACCGAGAAGGCCGAGGTGAGCAGCGTAGTCAGCAGCAGCGTCCGACGCGGCCCGATCCGGTCGGCCACCCAGCCTGACATCCCGGCTCCGCCCATGCCGGACACGGCAACCACGATCAGACCCACAGTGATCTGGTTGGCGTCATAACCCCGATCGGCAAGGATCAGGGTCAGGAAGATCGCGAAGAACCCACCGACCCGGTTGAGGAAGACGCTGATGGAAACGGTGAGGATGGGTCGGGGGATGCCCCGGAAGCCCCGGTGGCCAGGGCCCTCCGCGTCGTCGTCCAAAGCAGCCGGATCGGCCGGATCTGCCGGGTCGGCTGGATTAGCCGTGGTCATCCCTCTCCTCCAGAGGTTCGTAATCGAGGGAGGCCAGCTGCTCCGCCTCGGCCAGCCGGGTACGGCACTCCTCCTCATCCCTGCCTTCAGCGATCACAAAGGCATACCGGGAGACATATTCGGCGGGCGGGCAGCGAAGCTCCGTTCCGGGCTGGACCATCGCGGTGGCCTGGACGATGCCTCGCATCCCCGCCGTGTCGCCGATGGTGATCTCGCGAACCCGGCAGTCCACCGTCGGCGCGAAGAAGCGGATACCGAGGGTCCTGGCCCGGTCGGAGCTGAAGTCCGGCTTCACCCCGGTGAGCACATCCACCGCCACACGGCCTGGATCGATGCCGGTGGCAAGCTTGCCCAGATACGGAATGAGGTCCCCGCCGAGCCGCCCGTTCACCTCGACGATGACCGGACCCCGTGAGGTCAGCTTGACCTCGCTGTGTGTCGTACCGTGCGTAATGCCCAGGGCTTTGTGCGCATCGGCCAGCATGGTCATGATGCGCGGGTCATCCAGCAGGGGGTCATCAGCGGACACCAGGTGCCCGGTCTCCACAAAATAGGGAGCCCCGGCCACCTGCTTGCGCCCGATGAACATGGGTGTGTATTCGCCGTCGAAGACGGCACCGTCGATGCTCACCTCCGGGCCGTCCAGATACTGCTCGATCACATAGTCATCCGGGACGTACACCCCCGGATAGGCGGCGGAGCTGGTAGCGGCGAACGCCGCCGCCATGTCCGCCGGCCCGTTGGCCATCACCACGCCTGAGCTGGAACCCAGGGTGCGGGGTTTCAGCACCACCGGGTACTGGAGTTCCTCAGCGGCACGCAATGCTTCTTCGGTCGAGCGCACGGTACGGAACTGTGGCTGAGCGATACCGGCCTCGGTCAGCAGGGCACGGGAGATCTTCTTGTCCCGGCAAGCACGGGCAGATTCCACCGAGAGGCCGTCGAGCCCAAGAGCTTCGGCCGCGTACGCAGCCGACAGCAGAATGCCCTCATCGGGGCAGAACATGCCGATGACCGGGCGGCTCGCGGCCAGTTCACGGGCCCCGTCAGCCAAGGTCTGCCCGTCGTAGCAGTCGAGCGCGGTCGCCCCGACGATGTACTCCCGCTGCCAGCTGGGCTCATCCGAGTCGAACAGCCAGACAGGGAAGCGCTGTGCCGCGGCGGAGAGCAGATACTCCCGGTAGGGGCGGCTGTCCCGGTCCTTCTGGCTGCCGATGCCGATGACCAGCAGTACCGGCTCCGCGGTGGTTACTTCATTGGCCACGGTTTCCTGTCCTTCCTCAGCTGGCATGAGCCGGGGCCGCGAATGTTCCCCGCTTGAGCAGGCCGTCCAGGATGGTCCCGGCACGCAGCGACAACAGGCTGAACGAGCCCGCGTCACCGATACCGTGGGAGGACTCGCACAGACCGTTGAGCAGGACCGGCGGACAGTCGGAGCCGCTGTCCCGGGGCTCAAGCGCGTAGTCCGCCGCGACGTACAGCTCGCCGGACTCCTCGGTGCGGAAGTGGCCGACGATGTCCTCCAGCACCGGCGGGTACGGCTCCTGGTCAGGCCCAGGGCCGAGGTCACGGAAACCCGTGGCCACGACGACCAGATCGAAGGTGTCGGACTCGGTCAGAGCGGTATTCCGCTCCTCAATCTCCAGCACCACCTTGTCGCCTTGCTCCCGCACCGCGGTGACCAGCCGGTTTCCATCGACATGCACCTTCTGGTCACCGTCCAGCCGCTGTTCGTAGATGAGCAGGTACAGCTCTTTGAGGACATCGGCGTCGACGCTGGAGTAGTTGGTGCCGTGCATATAGGCATCGAGGCGGCGCCTGCCCTCGGCCGTGGCCCGGTGGTAGTACTCAGTGAAGGCCGGAAAGTAGCCCTCCTCACTGAAGGGGCTGGTGTCCTTGAGCCGCAGGCTGTAGCTGCGTACCAGATTGCGCACCCGGGTCCTGGGGAACCGGCGGGCCAGGTCCAGGGTCAGTTCCGCGGCGCTCTGGCTGCCGCCCACCACGGCGACGGACTCCGGTGCGCCGTGAGTGGTGAACTCCTCAAGCCGGAACAAGTAGTCCGTCAGGTGGAACACCCGGCGGCTGGCAGCACTGTCGAAGGGCTCCGGGAGATAGGGCGCACGCCCGGGGGCAACCACCAGGGAGCGGCCAAGGTACACACCGCCGCACGCTGTGGTGACTTCGTACAGCGCTTCGCCATCATGCTGGATGAGCCGGACCTGCTCCGCACGTCGGCCGTAGTCCACGACCTCGTCGAACTGGCGCGCCACCCAGGTGATGTACCGGGCGTACTCCTTGCGCAGCGGAAACTCGATGGGCAGGTTCAGATGCTCAATCAGCCTGCCTTCCTCGAAGAGGTAGTTGAGGAAGGAGTAGTGGCTTCTGGGGTTGCGAAGGGAAACGAGATCGCGGCTCGGGTTGTTCTGGATGTCCGAGCCGTCCAGCAGCATGCCCGGCTGCCAAGCCGGTTCCGTACGAGCCTCCAGGAACCGTGCGCTCACGCCGGGCTCCTGCTCCTCCAGAGCAATAGCTAATGCAATGTTGGCCGGTCCGAACCCAATCCCCAATATGTCATAAACACGCATGCAAATCCCCGTTCTCAAGCCGGCACCCTGGGGGTCGACCCATACCTGAAGTGCTTCCGCCTGTCGCGTTAAGGGTGGGTGGGTACAGGGGCTATGTGAGGCAGCAATCCCTGGACCGACGGTCAGTGGGGCCGCGCTGCTCCAGCGGCGATGCGTTTCCCCAGCCGTCACAAACCGTTCTCGATCATAGCTTCAATTCGCACCACGCCAGAGGCGTGGTCTGTGCCGAGGATGACTCCCGTGCCCACAGCAGCCGCACGCCCCGCACCATGACCTCCCCCTAAACGAGCTGGGTCTCATCAACATGAGAGCCCAACAGCTCCAGCAGCATAGGACCATGGCGCAGAGCCTCACAAGAGCCTGACCAAGCCGAGTACATGGCGAATTTCCCTGTTGACGGAACTAAAATCTGTCCCCCGGGGAGGACGGTGACACCTCGCGCTGCGACTCTGACCTGCGGCGCGATGTCTCCTCATGCGGCGGATGCACGGCGTTCATCTGTCACTACATCAAGCCAGTGTTGTATACATCACGTCAGTGATAATCCCGTTGACGCTGGTTGACGCATCATGGCTACGGTGGGACACCGCAGTCAGCCGCAGCGCGGGGCCTCGGGCTGATCAACGGGCCGACTCTGAACAATGGGGGATGGAGAAATGGCACGGGTAGCGTTCACGACGTTCGCCGTACTGAAGAGGCCTTATGGCAACCCAGAGGTTCAGGAATTCGATGACCTGACCCCGCCGACCTTCGATGAGGCAGAGGGCAGTTCTGGCTTCATCGACCGCGCCAAGGCAGTCGACGACAACGAAGATCTCAGCAACTTCGAGCGTGACTGGGGAGTTTGGGGCGCCTTCTCCGTTCCCCGCTTCTACACGGGCGGCCGGACGACAGACACCGACAGCCGCGCCTCCACCCTGTCCCTGTGGCAGGACCTCGAATCAGTCTTCACCTTTGTCTATTCAGGGCTGCACCGGTCCACTCTGCGACGTCGGCATGAGTGGTTCGTCAAACCCGAGTGGCCCACGTACGCGGCCTGGTGGGTCGCGGACGATTCGGTACCGACCTGGGATGACGCATGCCGTCGGCTGGAGCTTCTGCACGACAGCGGCCCCACCCCCGACGCGTTCAACTTCCATCACCCGTTCACCGCGGAGGGCTCACCGACTCGGCCAGCGAGAATCGGCAGCTCCGCGGCCCGGGAATAGCAGGACCCCTTCTCATCGAATTACAGCCAACTCAGCACAAACGGGGGTTTCACTTGATCACGCGTGCTTTTGACCGCGACAGCATGAGCTGGTCCTACGAAATGTATCTGCAGCCCATGCTGGCGTCCACGGACATACCCGGCCTTCCGTTTGGCTCGGTATTCGGAAGCGTACCTCCGCATACGACATCCAAGAGACATGCTCACCAGGACGGGGAAATGTTCATCGTCCTGAGCGGCAAGGCCGTTGTTGTCCTCGGCGAGGAGGAGCAGGAATTCGGACCCCGCGAGGTCGTTCACCTCTCCCCGTTCTCCTTCCACGAGATCCGCAACGAATCCGATGAGCCATTCGATATCGTCTCGATCTTCTGGGAGAACATTCCCGCCGCCGTAGCAGCGCTGGACAAAATATCTCCCCGGGCTGAACTGCCCGAGCGGGCCCTGGTGTTCTGTCCACCACCGACACCGAACGGCGGACTGCACCTCGGGCATTTAGCAGGACCGTATGTCCGTGCCGATATGTTCGCCCGCGCACTGCGCACGATGGGCCGCGGCGCCCGCTACATCACCGGCACTGACGACTACCAGTCCTATGTCGCGGTTGCCGCCGCACTCACCGGGAGCGACCCCGCCAGAGTGGCCGGCAAGGAAGGCGACGGCGTCCTCGCCACGCTCCACGCAGCCGGTGTGCGGTGTGACCGTGCGACCCGGCCCACCCTGAACCCCGATCACACCAGCAGGATCAGAGAACTCTTCGCCCGGCTGCTCGAGTCACCCGCGGTCACCACGCAGGACCGGGAAACCGCCTACTGCGCCCAGTGTGATCTCTCCTTGTACCAGGCATTCGCCCGGGGCCACTGCCCCAGCTGTGCGGCCCCCAGCGACGGCGAGATCTGCGAAGCGTGCGGCCGGCCCAACGAGGCCCGGGACCTGACCGGACTGAGCTGCCGGATCTGCGGTAACGCCGCCACGGTCAGAACCGAAGAAGGCCTCTGGCTGGACATGAACCACTACGCGGACCGGCTGCGCGACTACCTCACACAGGCTGCCGCTACCCCTGACCTCCGGACCTTGGTCGAGAATCTCCTCGACTCCCCCGGTGGGCTGCCGGGTTACCGGCTGACCCGTACGACGGACTGGGGCGTCGCAACGCAAGAGGAGCAAGAGGAGGGGACACAGTCTGTTGACCCCTGGGTGGACCTCGCGCTGACGTTCCTGGACGCGGCTCACGCCGAGAAGGCGGACGGACCAGCCGAGATCACCCTCTTCCTGGGATACGACAACAGCTACTACTACGCGGTCCTTCTGCCCGTACTGGCCTTCGCGGCCGGACTCGAGGACTGCCTGCCCACCGCCTTCGTCACCAACAAGTTCCTGCACCTCGACGAGGAGAAGTTCTCCACCAGCAGGAAACACGCGGTCTGGGCGGACGACGCCCTCGCGGCCAACGGCCCGGATGCGGTGCGACTGGCCCTGCTGCGCCGCGCCCCCGAAGGGCGGATCACCCGGATCGCCCGAGACGACGCCGAGTCGCTGGCCGGAGACCCGCTCTATGCCGGATACCGGGAGTGGCTGACTGGATTTGCCACCGTGCAGGAGGAGTTCGGAACCGGCGTGCCCGGAACAGGGGCGTGGACGGATGCCCACCGGGAGTTCTACCGCTACCTCAATTCCCTCACCCAGCAGCTCGACGGTCTCCTGATCCCGGCAGCGTTCAGTGCCCACGGCTATATCACGCTGCTGGACTCGCTGTTGCACCGGACGACTGACTTCCGGGCGACCGAGACCGATCTGCGCCGGGTTCCCTCACAGGGGGAGGAGGCGCGGACCAGTCTCGCCCTGGAATACCTCGCGGCCAAGGTCTTCGCCGCTCTGGCCTGGCCGGTCATCCCCGGGCTGGCACAGGATGTCTGGAGCTGGCTGGGACTGCCCGGCACTCCTGAGCGCGAAGAGTCCTGGTCGTTCCTGCCCCCTGGGACTGAGTGCGGCCCGCCGGAATTCGCCGCGGTCCGGGGAAACCCGTGATGGGGGCGTCGGTGCGTGCCGGCGCACTGCCCTCGGAAGCCGACATCGTGGTCGTAGGGGCGGGGATCATCGGCGCTTCCATCGCCCACCAGCTGACGCTGCGGGGCAGGAGTGTCGTCGTACTGGAGCAGGCATCGCGCACCGGCGCGGGTGCCACCGGTCTCTCCGGTGGCATGGTGCGTGCTTACGATCCTGACCCCGTCGTCGCGGAACTCGCTCAGCTGAGCCTGGACACCTACCAGGACCCGGCACAGTGGCAGTCGCGGCGGTCGCCACTGCACTCGGTGTGCGCGCTGACGATTCAGGATCCGGCGATGGAGCAGCTACTGCGCGAGTCCGCCGCGCAGCTGGGTCCGTCAGCTCAGGTCATCACGGATTCCCCATATCTGGGCGTCCATTTGGACGGTGGTATCGCGCTGGCCGAGCAGCGGGGCGGCTATGTTCCCGCGGTCACGGTGACCGATGACTGGCTGCGCCAGGCATGTTCCCGTGGCGCCTCACTGCACTACCGAGTGCGGGTGCTGGGGATCGAGAAGGATGACGGCCGCTGCCGGGTGCACACCGGGGCCGGGGAAATCCTGGCCCGGTCGGTGGTAGTGGCGGCGGGAGCCTGGGCCGCTCAGCCGCTGGCCGGGGCCCATCGGCAGCACCCAGTGCGCAGCCGGTCCATCCAGGTGAGCGTTGTGCTGCGGGACCCGGCGGAATCAGCCCACGGGACATTCATTGACCTGCGTACGGGAGCCTATGGCAAGCCAGTCGGTGATAACCGGTCGGTGATCGGCCTGCCTCATCTGGTCTGGGACGAGGAGCCCGGACGCGGCTACGCGGAACCGGACACCAGGCACGCGGAACTCACCGCCAAGACGGTGACCCCGTATCTGCCCTGGGTCGCGGAGGCTGAACGGGCGGCGATTCTCCGTACAGTGGACGGATACTGCGACACCGGAGAACTCTGCGAGCCGACCGAGGTAGCGGGTGTGTGGTCAGTACGGGGCTGGAACGGCGGCGGGGTGAAGGTCGCCCCCGAGGCCGGGCGCCGGATCGCAGAAACAGTGATCGCCGGTATATGAACGCGTCGGCAGGACCAAGGCAGAGGGAAAACAACGTGCAGTACGACATCGACCGGGTGAACAGCGCCAGCTTTGAGCAGGTACTCCCCTTGATCGCCGAATACCAGCGTTTTTACGGCTGCGAACCCGATGAGGCACGCAATCGGAAGTTCTTCGGTGAGCTGCTGGACGACGATACGTATGGGCTGCAGTTGTCGGCCCGAGCCGGTGACCGGGTGGTCGGCTTCGTCACCCTGTACTGGACCAGGACATCAACACAGGCCACCACGGTCGCCCTGCTCAACGACCTGTATGTGCATCCGGACTTCCGCGGCGGAAGAGAGAACGGGGTGGGTGCGGAACTCATGCGTGCGGCAGCGCGCGCCGCCGCTGAACGCGGGTACCCCAGCCTCAACTGGGAGACCGCACCCGACAACCGGTCCGGCCAGGCGCTGTATGACCGCTTCCTCACGGAGGCACCTGCGCCGGGCAGTAAGTCATCCTGGATCCACTACGGTTACCCGCTGCCGCCCGGGCCGACGGCGTGATCTCCCGTACCCCTTTAGCGCCCACAGCTGCCACCGAAGGCAGTGACACCGCCGCACCGGCCGGGGCCGTGAAAACCATTGGCGGCGCGGTCACGCGAGGGGTACTCGGCGCGGGCATGCTGGTCATGCCGCCCGTCGTCCTGGGTCTGGCGGGCTCTCTGACCCCATGGGCCTGGGGGTTCCACCTGCTGCTGGGCGGTGCGGTAGCCCTGGTGCTCGCTCTGCTGGTACGGCAGGGTGCCCGTCCGGCTCCCCTGTCCGTCAGCATGGGGGAGCTGCTGGGGACCTGGGCGGCACGGTCGATCGACGGGGTGTTCGCGGTGGCCTTCACCGCGGGGCAGGCGGCCATCGCGTGGTTCGCCGCCAGCTACGCTCTCGCCGCGGCCTCGGGCGGTCGTCTGCAACCGGCCAACGCCAACGGTCTGCTGCTCGCTCTGGGTATTCTCGCCACAGCGCTCGGCCTGGCCCTGGCCGGCGTGCGCCCGGCACCACTGCTGCTCCGTATCCGCCCTTGGGCCACCGGTGCGCTGGCCATGGCCTGTGCCGCAGCGGGCTGGCCCATCGCCGCCGAAGACGGTTCCCCGCTGGGGCCGCCTGGCACGCTGGAATCTGGCGGCTTCTGGACGGCTGTCGCTGTGCTGTTCTTCGCCGGGGTCGGCTGGGAAACGGTCACCACGGCCGTCCCCGGTATGCGAGCCAGGCGCTCCCACATCATCGGGGGAGTGCTGTTCGGCACGGTCGCGGTGGCCGGTGTCTACCTCGGGATCGCGGTGGTCCACCAGCGCATGAGCGGCTCGTACGGCGAAGCGGACCGGCTGCCCGCCTGGTCGCAGTACGTCCTGGCGGGTGCGGTGGTGATCCTCGCGGCCTCCTACTGCTTCACCAACATCCGTACCGCATCCGTCATCGCCTCACGGCTCCGTGCCGGGGAAGGGTTCGTGACCCGTCCGGTCACGCTCATCATTGGGCTGATGTGTGCTGTGTTCGCCTGCGTCGGCATGCGGGCCGGAGGCGTCCCCCTGCTCCTGCTCGGTCCCGCGGTGGCTGCCTTGACTGGCTACTCTGTCGGCATGTTCGCTGCCGTAAAGCGGGGCGGACGCGGACTCTCGGCGACCGCTGGAGTTGTCCTGCTCACGTTGCTGGGCAGTGGGGCACTCGTCCTGTGGGAGTTGTCCGGCGTCAATAGCTGACGCCGGACAGCCAGCCGCCGTCGATCACAAAGGGCTGCCCTGTGATGTAGGAGGAGTCCTCCGAGGACAGAAAGAGGGCGAGCCTCGCCACCTCATCCGCCCGGCCGATACGCCCCATCGGAATGAGCTGAGCATAGAACTCCGCCAGCGCGCCCGCGTCCGCGCCCGTGTCCGCGCCCTCCTCCGGATGGGTCATCGGTGTATCGATCGCTCCCGGGCAGATGGCATTGACCCGGATTCCCTTACCTGCCAGCTCCATCGACGCGACGCGGGTCATTCCGACGATGGCCGCCTTGGTGGCCGCGTACGAGGTCAGATACGCCATGCCGCTCAGTGCGGCGTAGGACGACACATTGACGATCGTGCCGCCGCCGGCCGCCGCCAGCTCTGGCGCGGCCGCCCGCATCCCGAGGAAGCAGCCGGTCTGGTTGACCCGTACGACCTGCTCGAACTCCTCCAGCGGGGTGCTTGCCAGGGCGTTGAAGCGCACTATCCCCGCGTTGTTGACCAGCCCGTCGACCTTCCCGAAGGCATCGCTGGCGGCCTGCACCGCCGCCGCCCAGTCCTCCTCCCGTCCCACGTCCAGCCGTATGTACCGAGCGACATCCGGGCCAATCTCCCTGGCCACTGCCGCGCCTTGCTCATCCAGCACATCCCCGAGCAGCACGTTCGCGCCTTCGGCGGCGAAGAGCCGGGCCTCCTGCTCACCCTGCCCCCGCGCCGCCCCACTGATAATGACGACCCGCCCATCCAACTTCCCCATCACCCACTCCTCCCTGCCGGGGGCTGCCCCCGATTCGTGTTGTGGGCAGTCGTTCCGCAGGGCGGAACGGGTGGGCACAACACCCGGCCACCGTCCCGCACCCGCCCAACCCCGGGGCCCGGGGCAAAGCCCCGGATTTCGGGAAGGGGCGGGAATTGGGGAACCACCCGCAGCCCCCCGCACCCGGGGCGATGCCTCCCCTTCGCGGCGGAGCCGCACACCGGCACCGCCGCGAAAGGGAGGCATCGAAGGAAACCCACCCCTACTCACCCAGCCGCGGCGCCACCTCCGCCGCGAACGCCGCCATCTGGTCAGCCAGTTCCTCCCCACTCCGGCTACGGAACCGCACCTGTAGCTGCTGAACCCCCATCGCCCGATACGCCCGCAACGACTCGGCGACCGTCTCCGGCCTGCCGCTGACCGTGAACCGGCCGACGTCCCACCCCGGCTCCCCCACATACAGCGGCTCGGCGATGGCGCCGATGGTGAACGGCCCACCCCGCTCCCCCCTGAGCCGCCGCAGCCGCTCGATCTGCCCCGGAAGCTCACCCCTGGGGTCCCCCTGCGGCAGCCAGCCGTCACCGTGCCGGGCCGCCCGCCGGATGGCGGCGGGTGAGGAGCCACCCACCCAGATCGGCGGCCGTGGGGTCTGCGCCGGACGTGGCCGCTGGCCCAGCCCGCCGAAGGTGAAGCGTTCCCCTGAGAACTCCGGGAACTCCGCCTCCCCCAGCGCCGCCTTCAGCGCGTCAATGGTCTCGTCGAGAATCGCCCCGCGCCGGGAGAAGTCCACGCCCAACGCCTCGAACTCCTCCCGCACATGTCCGGCCCCGACTCCCAGGATCAGCCGCCCGCCGGAGAGATGGTCCAGCGTGGCGTACTGCTTGGCGGTGATCAGTGGATGCCGCAGCCCCGCCACCGCGACATGGCTCAGCAGCCGCACCCGCTCCGTCGCGGCGGCCAGGAACGCCAGCGTGGCCACCGGGTCGTACCAGACCGTGCTCATCGCCGCCGCCAGCCGCCTCGGTATCGCGATGTGATCGCAGCAGGCGATATATCCGAACCCCAACCGGTCCGCGGCCCGCGCTATCTCCACCAGATCCGCAGGCCCTGCCTCCGCCTCCCAGCTCTCCGCGTAGAGCGTGCTCTGCGACTGCACCGGCAGCTGTATGCCGTACAGCATGGGCTACGCCCCAGCCCAAGCTCCGGCCCAGAGGCCGTCAGCAGTCAGCCCGAGCAGCTCGATCGCGTTGCCCCGTACGATCCGCTCGACGACCTCCGGCGCCAGATGCCCCATCTGGGCCTCACCGACCTCCCGGCTCTTGGGCCAGGTCGAGTCGGAGTGCGGATAGTCGGTCTCGTACAGCACATTGCCGACGCCGATCGCATCGATATTCCGCAATCCGAAGGCATCGTCGAAGAAGCAGCCGTAGACATGCTCGGCGAAGAGCTCAGACGGCGGCCGCAGCACCTTGTCGGCGACGCCGCCCCAGGCTCGGTTCTCCTCCCAGACCACATCCGCGCGCTCCAGGACGTAGGGGATCCAGCCGATCTGCCCCTCGGCATACATGATCTTCAAGTCGGGGAAGCGGTCGAACTTTCCGCTCATCAGCCAGTCCACCATCGAGAAACAGCAGTTGGCGAAGGTGATGGTGGATCCCACCGCCGGTGGCGCGTCCGCCGAGGTCGACGGCATCCTCGATGACGACCCGATATGCATCGCGATCACCGTCCCCGTCTCATCGCATGCGCGCAGGAACGGGTCCCACTCATCGGTATGGATCGACGGCAGCCCCAGATGTGGCGGAATCTCGCTGAAGCAGACGGCCCGTACGCCCCGCGCGGCATTGCGCCGCACCTCCTCGGCCGCCAGCTCCGCGTCCCACAGCGGGATGAGGGTGAGGGGAATCAGCCGTCCCCGCGCCTCGGGCCCGCACCACTCCTCCACCATCCAGTCGTTGTAGGCCCGCACCCCGAGCAGACCGAGCTCACGGTCCTTGGCCTCGGTGAATGTCTGCCCGCAAAAGCGCGGGAAGGTCGGGAAACAGAGGGCTGACTGCACATGGTTGACGTCCATGTCCGCCAGCCGCTCCGGCACGCTGAATGACCCGGGACGCATCTGCTCGTAGGTGATGCCCTCCAGCCGGATCTCATCGCGGTCATAGCCGACGGCGGTATCCAGCCGTGTCAGTGGTCGGTGCAGATCCTCATAAACCCACCAGTCGGCTATGGGTCCGCCCTCACCGGGCGCACCCATGCTGGGCGCGAACTTACCGCCGACGAAGGTCATTTCCTTCAGTGGCGCCCTGACGACCCGGGGTCCTGTGTCGTGGTATTTCGACGGGAGCCGGTCACGCCAGACGTTGGGCGGCTCAACCGTATGGTCATCCACCGAGATGATCTTGGGGAAGGTCTCCATGTGGACTACCGTAGCGCTTACCTGACGCTTCGTCAGCTCTCGCGTACACGGCAAGAGGCTGGTACGGAGCTGCCGCTTCCGCCCCGGACAGGGCACACTGTGGGATGCGGCACCGACGGCAGGGAAGACGGAGGGGGCACTCATGGTCGCCGACCCGGGGCGGGGGCTGCGCTTTGCGGTGCTCGGGCCCGTACGGGCCTGGCACGACAGCGAGCCGCTGAACACCGGCTCACCACAGCAGAAGGCGCTGCTCGCCGCGCTGCTGCTACGCGGCGGGCACACCGCCACCGCGCAGGAGCTGGTGGACGGCCTCTGGGGGGACGAGCCCCCGCAGCAAGCCCTCGCTGCCCTGCGCACCTATGCCTCCCGGCTGCGTAAGGTCCTCGGCGCCCAGGCCCTGATCAGTGAGTCCGGCGGCTACGCGATACGGACCGGGCCCGGCGCCGAGCTCGACGCCGATACGGCGGCCCAGTTCGCCGCCGACGCGGAAAAGGCAGCCAGCACCGGCGACCGCTGCCGAGCACGGGAGCTCTACAACAAGGCCCTGGCGCTGTGGGACGGCGAGCCGCTGGCCCAGGTCCCCGGGCCGTACGCCGAGGCCCAGCGCGTCCGTCTGACGGAGTGGCGGCTGTCCCTCCTCGAACACCGTCTGGACCTTGACCTGCAGGTCGGCAGCCACGCCGAAGCCGTCTCCGAGCTCACGGCCCTGACCGCGGCCCACCCACTCCGCGAACGCCTGCGCGAGCTGCTGATGCTCGCCCTCTACCGCAGCGGCCGCCAGGCTGAAGCGCTCGCCGTCTACGCCGACACCCGGCGCCTGCTCGCCGATGAACTGGGCGTAGACCCCTGCCCTGAGCTCGCCGAACTCCACCAACGCATCCTGCAGGCCGACGAGGCCCTGACCTCCCCATCGGAGGAGCCCGCGGCCCCTTCCACCTTCATACGTCCGCACCAGCTGCCCGCCACCGTCCCGGATTTCACCGGCCGCGCCGCCTTTGTCGCCGAGCTCAGCGATCAGCTCGCCACCGCCGAAGCCCGCATCATGGCCGTCTCCGCCGTCGCCGGAATCGGCGGCGTCGGCAAAACCACCCTGGCCATCCATGTCGCCCACGCCGCCCGCGACCACTTCCCCGACGGCCAGCTCTACGTCGACCTGCAGGGCGCCAGCGCCACCCCCGCCGAACCCGAGGCCGTCCTCGGTGCCTTCCTCCGCGCGCTGGGCACCGCCGACTCCGCCATCCCCGACAGCGTGCAGGAACGCGCCGCCCTCTACCGCTCCCTCCTGGCCGGGCGCCGCATCCTCACCCTCCTCGACAACGCCCGCGACGCCGCCCAGGTCCGCCCCCTCCTCCCCGGCACCGAAGGCTGCGCCGCCCTCATCACCAGCCGCGCCCGCATGGTCGACCTCGCCGGAGCCCACCTCGTCGACCTCGACGTCATGAGCCCCGACGAGGCCATGACCCTCTTCACCAAAATCGTCGGTGCCGAACGCGTCAACTCCGAACGTGAAGCCGCCATGGATGTTGTCGGCGCCTGCGGCTTCCTCCCTCTGGCCATCCGCATCGCCGCCGCCCGCCTGGCCGCCCGCCGCACGTGGACGGTCTCCGTCCTCGCCACCAAGCTCGCCGACGAACGCCGCCGCCTCGACGAACTCCAGGCAGGCGACCTCGCCGTCAAAGCCACCTTCGAACTCGGCTATGGCCAGCTCGACCCCGAGCAGGCCCGCGCCTTCCGCCTCCTCGGCCTCGCCGACGGCCCCGACATCTCCCTCCACGCCGCCGCGGCCATGCTCAACCGCGCCCCCGAAACAACCGAAGACCTCCTGGAATCCCTGGTCGACACCAGCCTCCTGGAATCCGCCGCCCCCGGCCGCTACCGCTACCACGACCTGGTCCGCCTCTACGCGCGTGCGTGCGCCCACAGCGACGAACAACCACCAAGCGAGCGCGACGCCGCGCTCTCCCGTCTTCTCGACTTCTACCTGGCGACGGCGGCACATGTACTCGCCATGAACCGCCCGGGCGACCGGACCGTCGACCATCTGTGCCCCACCGAGCACGACGGTCTGGCCTTCGAGAGCCAGGACGCGTCACTCGACTGGCTCTTCGGCGAAGCCGACTGCCTGCTGGCCTGCGTCAGGCAATCGGCCGACGCGGGTGCGGTGCGCCTCGCAACGGACTTGCTGTTCGCGGCCAAGGATCTGGCCGACTCCGGCGTCCACTCGCTGCGGCATGAGCAGTCTGCCATCGCCGTTCGCGATGCGGCGGAACGGGCCGGGGACCCACGCGCCGAAGCACGCGCTCGGAACATGCTGACGCACGCGCACACCCTGGCTGGCCGGTTCCCGCAGGCCGATACTGAGGCCCAGCACGCCATGCTGCTCGCGCTGGCCGCCGACGATCCGCTGTCCGGTTCCTACGTCCCCAACGACCGGGGAATCATCGCCACCTACCAGAACCGGTAC
This sequence comes from Streptomyces gobiensis, assembly GCF_021216675.1. Taxonomy (NCBI): domain Bacteria; kingdom Bacillati; phylum Actinomycetota; class Actinomycetes; order Kitasatosporales; family Streptomycetaceae; genus Streptomyces; species Streptomyces gobiensis. The sequence continues at coordinate 2,159,269 of NZ_CP086120.1, forward strand.
CGGGATGCTGAGGCGTACCTTTATCAGGCCATCGATGCCTTCCGCACGGACGGCAGTCGGCCCGGCGAGGCCAGCGCACTCTGCAATCTTTCCCGTGTGCATTCTGCTCTGGGGCAGCACGAGAGCGCGATTGAGTTCGCCGAGCGGGGAGTGGCGATCTACAGCGATTTGGGCATCGCCCTCCGTTTGGGGAACGCCAGGTACACCCTGGGCTGTGCACTGACACATGCCGGTCGTACAGCGGAAGGCCTGCGCCAGCTGACACAGGCCCTCGGGATCTTCCATGACAGCCGTCAGACACGGTGGGAAGGTGTCGTCCACTTCCGTATCGCCGAAGCGCACATGATGGAGGGCAGGGCCTCACTGGCCGCCAGCCACGCAGAGCAAGCGATCGCGCTCCGGCTCATCGGCGGCGAATACCGGCGGGCAACCGTGCTCGTCGTGCTGGGCAAGGCGCTTGCCGCCCTCGGGCAGTCGGACCGGGCCCGCGCCTGCTGGCAGGACGCACTGGCCATCTTTGAAGGGCTCGGTTCAGCCGAGGCCGACGAGACGCGCGAACTGCTCTCCCCCAGCGTGGCCGCCTAGCAACAGCCCCGCCTACTGGACGTTCATCGATCGTTTATCGGGCCCCGCCATGCTTAAGAACGTCGATCCGTCGCGTCGGGGGGCAGGCGGGTCGAGGGGGAAGCTGCCCCGCTAGGGCGAGCGGCCCTGAAAATGCCCGTCCGGCGACCCACGGGGGAGTCGCCGGGCGGGCTCGTCAGAGGAACACCTGCCCAAGGAGCTACATCATGACCACCAACGAAAAGCCAAAGAAGAAGGCCAAACCGAAGACGGGCGTGATCCCGTTGGTTGACAACCACGGAACCAGCGAGCCCGTGACGTTCACTCCCGAGGACAACGAGAGCACCTACGAGCCTGGGGAGTTCAACGCGCGGGACAACCACGGCACCAGCGAGCCCGTCAAGTAGGCCTAGCGCCACATCCTCGGGGGAGGCAGGGGTCGGTAACGGCGGCTGTGAGGGGGGCTGCCGTGACCGACCCCCTGCTTTTGCCCCGGCGCCCGTAGCGTGAGTAGCACCGTTTCCGCGACTGATTTAGCCGAAACGCTCAACCAGACAACTTCAGAGATGGTTTTTGCCCATCATGTAACAAAATTCCCTGGACACGAAGGAGTTGGAATGACCCGCGCGAAGAAAAGCCTCGCCATCTGCGCTATCGCCATGGGTAGCCTTGCCGCTCTCGTCACTCCCGCTACAGCCTCCGACGCTCACGGCACCTCGGCCCCCCGGGACGGCTCCAAGACGGTGATACCCGCTGACCGCCACCAGGCTGCCGTCCAGCTGAGCGACGGCCACTCGACCTGATTCACCACGTCGCCGGAGTCGTCTGGGGGCCGAGTCATTGACTCGGCCCCCAGCGCTGTTTCCGAGGGCTGCACGTGCTACACCAGCGTGATCACCGTGGCGGTGCCGAGGGAGCCCTTCGTGGGGACAGTGCGGGTCTCGGTGTCGCGGTTACCCACGAGGCGTTGCAGGGCCGCTGGGCCGGGCTGTAGGCGGCCGCGTTCGAAGAGGATCAGGGAGACCTTGGTGTCCGGGGGCGGGGTCATGCGGCGGTACTGCTGGTAGGTGACCGCGTCGCAGCCGGAGTACCAGCCGATCTCCGGCTCGTAGCCGGTGACCAGCAGGCAGGGGCCGTTGTTCGTGAGGGAGCGGGCGACCGGGAGGGTCGAGGCGTGCTGGTGGGTGGGGCCCGGCATGGCGCCGTGGGCCACGGACTGGGCGGTGCCGAAGACGGTGACAGCGGCCAGGGCGGCGACGGCGGTGAGGAGGCGGGCGGACCAGTTGCCCGCCCAGTCGGCCAGGGCCTGGACGCCGAGCACCATGAGGAGGATGACCGGGAGATAGACGAAGCGGGGTTCGCCGTCGGTGGCGAAGCCCAGCACGATGAAGATGAGGATCGCGGAAGTGGTGAGGAAGAGCTGGCGGCGGTCGTTCGTACGGGGGCTGCCGCGCCGGAGGCGTCTGACGGCCGCGACCGACGCGACCAGCCCAGCCGTCATCACGACCGCGCCCAGATCACCGGCGAGCCGGTAGGGGAAAATCGCCAGGTAGTAGAGGAAGCCATCGCCGATGAAGGCGCGGTTGGCCTGTGAGGTGGCCGAGAAGACCAGGCCGAGCGGCCAGTCGGCGACCCTTGTCGCGTAGACGAAGTGCGGGATCAGTCCCAGGAGCAGCACCCCCAGGCCGATCACAAGGTGACGGCCGTGGGCGGCCCAGGCGCGGGGGCCGTAGACGATCAGGGCCGCGAGTGCGATCGCCACCAGATTGCCGACGACGCCATAGCGGAGATAGAAGGCCGCCAGGACCACAAAGGGGAGCGCGAGAAGGGCACGGGAGCCCTCTCGCCCCTGGGCCTCCTGGGCCCGGGTCAGCAGATAGACAGCGATCAGCAGCAGGCCCGTCGACCCGATGTCGTTCAGGAACTCCGGCATCCGCCGCAGGAAGCCCAGCCCGCTGAGCAGCAGCAGGAGCACGACAACGGCTCGGCGCGGGGTGGTCCAGCGGGCGGCGGTCAGGTAGGTCACCGTCAGGGTGAAGAGGGCCAGGATGAGGGCTACGGCGCGTAGCGCGCCTACGTCGTTGTGGATGGCGAGCGCGAGACAGCCGAGCGCGGAGAGGCCGAGCGGCCGGTAAACCCCCCAGCCCGCGTCCGGGGTGCCATCGAGCCAGGAACGGGCCTTGTTCGCGTAGACCGCCTCTTCATGGCCCATATAGGGCTCGTGGTCCTGGAGCGCCGCCCAGAGGAGCGCCGTCAGGGCCAGTACGCCCAGGACGTAGGCCCAGACCGGCACCCGTAGCAGCCAGCCCGGCAGACGCCAGTCCCACCGAGGCCACACCGGCCGGGCGTACAGCCACAGTGGGGCCGCCACCAGCAGATACGGCCAGGGCTGCCAGCCCGGCAGCCAGCCGCCGAGGCCGACGGCGAGCATCACTTGTTGCAGAACTGCCGCCGCCGTCAGAACGACGGCGGCGGTAAAGGCCCACCTGCGCACAGTCGAGCGCCCCGTTGAGGAGAAGATTTCTGGTCAGCGGTAAAGACGGTGCAGGGCGCCGATCGGTTGCTTGTCAGGTCGGTCCGAGATCCGCCGAGAGCCAGCGCTCTGGGCGCATGCGTATGACGATCTGTGCGCCGAATACGGATTCCGCGATCGCCATATGGCGGTCAAACGCGGCCCCGGAGAGATAGCGGGCCGTGATCTCCCGGTACTGGTCCTCCGTCGCGGCGCTCGTCTCGGTGACCGGGCCCTCAGCGGAGACATAGCGGACCGTCGGCTCGGTGGTTTCGGCCAGCAGGGAGAAGCGGCCCGCCGCCCGGATCAGCCCGGCCTTGCGGGAGTCGGCGCCGGTCACGATCCAGATGTCTCCGCCCGGCTCATAGCCGTACCAGACCGGGACCAGCAGCGGGCCCCGGCCCGGGCCACCGTCCACCCCGAGTGCGCCGATATGGGGCTCGGCCAGAAAACGTTCACGTTCTTCACGGGATAAAGCCATGGTCCAAACCTTAGAGCCCAGCGCGGGTGGGGCGGGAGCGCAGCTGGGTCTTGAGGACCTTGCCGCTGGCGTTCCTCGGCAGCTCAGTGACGAACTCCACCTCCCGGGGCACCTTGTAGTTGGCCATCTCACGGCGGGACCAGGCGATGACGTCCTCGGCCGTCAGTACCGCGTCCGGGCGGCGGACCACATACGCCTTGCCGACCTCGCCCAGCCTGGGGTCGGGGATGCCGATGACGGCCGCGTCGGCCACTTCCGGGTGACGCAGGAGCAGTTGTTCGATCTCAGCCGGATAGGCGTTGAAGCCGCCGACGATGAACATGTCCTTGATCCGGTCGGTGATACGGAGGTTGCCGTCGGCGTCCAGCACGCCGACGTCGCCCGTGCGCAGCCAGCCATCCGCCGTCATGACCTGAGCGGTCTCCTCGGGCTCCTCGAAGTAGCCGGACATCACGTGATAGCCGCGCACCAGGACCTCACCGGGCTCACCGGCTGGGGCGTCGACCTTGACCTCGGTGCCCGGGATGGCTCGCCCCGACGTGCCCGAGACGACCTCGGGTGGGTCACCTTGGCGGCACATGGTGACCGTGCCGGTGGTCTCGGTCAGGCCGTAGGCGGTGAGGACCGTGGCGATCTTGAGTTCGCTGCGGAGGCGTTCGACCAGTTGCAGCGGGACGACCGCCGCGCCCGTGACCACCAGGCGGAGGGTCGAGAGGTCGTGCTCGGCCCGGCGCGGGTGGTCCAGGATCTGCTGGTGGAGGGTGGGCGGCCCGGGAAGCACGGTGATGCGTTCGGCGGCGATATTGGCCAGGGCCGTATCCACGTTGAAGACGGGTTGCGGGATTATCGTCGCGCCACGCGTGAGGCTGGCGATGATCCCCGCCTTGTAGCCGAAGGTGTGGAAGAAGGGGTTGATGACGAGGTAGCGGTCGCCCGCCGTGAGACCGGTCAGCTCGCTCCAGGTGTCATAGACCCGAAGGGTCTGCGCATGGGTGGTGACGGCGCCCTTGGGGTGGCCTGTGGTCCCCGAGGTGAAGGTGATGTCGGAGGCGTCGGTCGGCTTGATCGCGGCAGCGCGGGTGCGGACTGCTTTCGCGGAGATGGTGGCGCCGGAGGCCAGGAAGTCGGGCCAGGTGGTGAAGTCGGGCGGAGCGTCGGCCCCGAGGACCACCACGGTGCGCAGGTGCGGCAGCCGCGCGCCCTCCGCCGTCGCCCGGCGCAGGGACGCCACGTATGACGTACCCAGGAAGGTGCCGGTGATGAACAGCAGCCTGGCGCGGGTGCGTTCCAGTACGTACGCGGCTTCGGCGCCCTTGAAGCGGGTGTTGATGGGGACGAGCACGCCGCCTGCGGTGACCGCGCCCAGGGCGGCGACGATCCAGTCCAGGGTATTCGGTGCCCAGATGGCGACCCGGTCGCCGGGTTCTGTGCCTGAGGCGATGCAGGCGGCTGCGGCCTGGTCGACGCGTTGGGCCAGCTCGGTGTAGGTGATCCGGGTCCGGCCGTCTACGACGGCTTCGCGGTCGGCGTGGTGGGTGGCCGCCGTGCGGATGAGGTTTGGGATGGTGGCCCACGTTTGGTGGTTGCCGGGCATGGCTTGCCTCCCCTGTTGGTTCCCCTACCCCGCCCCTTCCCGTAACCGGGGCTCGCCGCCCCGGGCCCCAGTTTTTCGGTGCGGTCCGGTGGCTGGGTTGTGCCCACCCACAGCCCCTCGCGGGGCTGCGAGTGCCCACAACAAGGTAGCTGACTATCCGTCAGGTTAGCGGTACGCTGCTCGCTCTGTCAGTACCCGGGAGGTGGGGGATGGGGACAACGGTTAAGGACGCTACGGCGATTGCCGGGATAGGGCAGACCGCCTTCGGCAAGCGTCTGCCGGAGTCGGAGAAGGCATTGGCCTGCCGCGCGATCCTCGGCGCGCTCGACGATGCCGGGATCGCGCCCTCCGAAGTGGACGGCTTCGCCTCCTACACCATGGAGGAAACGGACGAGGTGGAGGTGGCCAAGGCCATTGGCGCCGGGGATGTCACTTTCTTCTCCAAGGTGGGATACGGAGGCGGCGGATCGTGCGCCACCGTCGCCCATCTCGCCGCCGCCATCGCCACCGGGCAGGCCAGCGTCGGCGTCGCCTGGCGCTCCCGTAAACGCGGCTCCGGTCCCCGCCCCTGGCGGAACACCGCCGTCCAGCTCCCCACCCCGGCGCAGTGGACCAGGCCCTTCGGGCTGCTCCGCCCGGCGGACGAGATCGGCATGCTGGCCCGGCGCTATATGCATGAATACGGCGCCACCCGCGACCACTTCTTCAATGTCGCCCTCGCCTGCCGCAACCGGGCCAACCAGAACCCGGCGGCCATGATGTACGAGCGCCCGCTGACCCGCGAGATGTATATGACGGCCCGCTGGATCAGCGAACCGCTCTGCCTCTTCGACAACTGTCTGGAGACGGACGGGGCGCTGGCCTGCGTCATCGTTTCCGCCGAGCGGGCACGGGACTGCCGCCGCAAGCCCGTCTATGTCCACTCCGCCGCGCAAGGGCTGCCCGCCCAGCACCACGGGATGGTCAACTACTGGAACGACGACCCGCTCACCGGGCCTGCCTGGACCGCCGCCCGGCAGCTGTGGAAGCACGCCGACTTCGGCCCTCAGGATGTTGACGTCGCCCAGATCTACGATGCCTTCACCCCGCTCATTCCGCTCTCCCTTGAGGGCTATGGCTTCTGCGGCCGGGGGGAAGGCGCCGCCTTCACCGAGGGCGGCGCACTGGAGATCGGTGGGCGGCTCCCGCTGAACACCGGCGGCGGCGGGCTCAGCGAGGCCTACGTCCATGGCTTCAACCTCATCACCGAAGGCGTCAGACAGCTGCGTGGTGTCTCCACCGCGCAGGTCCCCGACGCCGCCACCTGCCTGGTCACCGCAGGCGAGGGCGTCCCCACCTCCGCACTGCTGCTGAGGAGTTGAACGACATGCTGACCCCGGTCATCGACGCAGACGGCGCGCCCTTCTGGGCGTACGCCGCACGAGGCGAGCTCCGTATCCAGTCCTGCGCCAACGCCAGCTGCGGCGAACCGCGATTCCCGCCCCGGCCCTGCTGCCCGCACTGCCAGTGCTTCGACAGCGAGTGGCGCCGGATGAGCGGCCGTGGCCGTATCTGGTCCTTTGTACGCGCCCACCCACCCCTGCTTCCCGACTATGCCGAGCAGGCCCCCTACAACGCGATCCTTGTCGAGCTCATCGAGGCGCCCCGCATCCGGCTGGCCGGGAACCTGGTCGCCTCGGCCGACGCCCCGCTGAACTCCGTCGAACCGGAGAAGCTGCGCATCGGAGCGCCCGTGAAGGCGGTCTTCAGCCAGGTCACCTCGGACATCGCCGTCCCCCGCTGGGTACTGGAGCGGCCATGAGCATCCGTACGGATATCAAGGACGGTATCGCGGTCATCACGCTCGACCGCCCCGAGCGGCACAACGCGATCGACCTGACGACCGCGAGCGCGCTCACCAGCACCTGGCGGGACCTCCGGATGAACGATGCCGTGCGGGTCGCCGTCCTCACCGGCGCGGGCGAGCGGGCCTTCTGCACCGGCATCGACCGCTCAGCGCACGCACCCCAGCCGCCCTCCCCCTACGCCGTCGACGACCCGCTCCTCGCCATTGGCCCCAAGGCCAACGATCTCTGGATACCGGTCATCGCGGCCGTCGAGGGCATGGCGTGCGGCGGCGCCTTCTACCTCCTCTCCGAAGCCGAGTTCATCGTCGCCGCCGAGTCCGCGACCTTCTTCGACCCGCATACGACGTACGGCATGGTCAGCGCGTACGAGGCGATGGGTATGGCCCAGCGGATGCCGTTCGGCGAGGTCGCCCGGATGTCGCTCATGGGCACGGCGGAGCGGTTGGGGGCGCGGCGGGCCCATGCCATCGGGCTGGTCTCGGAGCTGACCGCCCCCGGCGCGGCGCTGGATGCCGCGCTGCGGGCCGCCGCCGTCATCGCCGGATATCCGACCGGTGCGGTGCAGGGGACCGTACGGGCCGTATGGGCGGCGAAGGAGGCGGCCCGTACGCAGGCGATGGCGCGGGCGCCTCAGCTCATCGCGCTGGGCAACCTACCGCCCGAGGAGCAGGCCAGCCTCTTCACCCACCGAGCGAAGGACTTCCGGCTCCGGTAACCGACAGGAATTTCCCCACCCCTCCCCGAAACTGGGGGGCTGCCACCCCCCAGACCCCGCCCCCCGTGTTGTGGGCACTCGCAGCCCCGCGAGGGGCTGTGGGTGGGCACAACACCGGCCACCGGCCCGCACCCGGCCACCCCCGGGGCCCCGGGGCGGAGCCCCGGTTACGGGAAGGGGCGGGATACGGGGACACCCCACAGCACCCCCGCAGCCGGGAAGGGGCGGGATCAGGGGAAACCCACCCCCGCGACCGGGAGCTGGTCAGGGGTGGCGACCAGAGGTAGCGTCGATCCCAAGGCGGCCGCCGTATATGAACCCCTTCCGCCCTCGGTACGACGGCCGTCACGGCCGTCACGGCCGTCACGGCCGTCACGGCCGTCACGCGCGAGCCTGCCCCGTACCCTTCGCCGCGTCCAAGGCGTACACACAGCGGTCCTTGCTGCACGCGTACAGCACCCCACCCGTCACCACCGGCGCCCCAGTGATCTCACCACCGGTCGCCAGCTTCCACCGCAGCTGACCACCCACCGCGTCCAGCGTGTACAGCGAGTGATCCGCCGACCCGAAGTGCACTCGGCCATCGGCCGTCACCGGGACGCCCACAATGTCGCCGCGCGCCTCAAAGCGCCAGCGCCCCGACCCCGGCACCGCGTCAATCGTGTAGAGCGCCTTGCCGCTGCCCACATGCACCAGGCCGTCCGCGACGACCACCGGCTCGGGCGACTGCCGGGCCTCGGTCGCGATCCGCCACCGGTCGTGCCCGTTCGCCGCGTCGAGCGCGTACACCGTGCCGAGATAGTCGGCGACATAGACACCGCCACCGGCGACCGCCGGGCCCGGCGCGAACGCCGGGGGGCACAGAAACGCCGCGGGCGCGTCAAAGCGCCACCGCTCAGCGCCCGTCGTCGCCTCCAGCGCGAGCACCCGCGACCCGGCACAGACGTATACCGCGCCATCCTCGGCGGGCAGCATCCGCACCGGCACACCGCCCGTCGCCGAGGTATCACCCACCGGATGCGACCACCGCTCGTTGCCGGTACGCGCGTCCAGCGCGTACAGCCGTCCGTCGGCCCACGTATAGACCGTGCCGCCATGCACCATCGGCCCGGACTCCGGGGTCTCGAAGTCCGTCTGAGCGCCGGAGAGCTGCCACAGCTGGTCGCCGGTCCCGGCGTCCCAGGCCTGTACGCCACCGCCCCGGGTGCCGGTCACCACCGTGCCGCGGTCAGCGGCCAGCGAGTAGACCCAGGCGTCGACCGCCAGCTTCCACCGCTCCGAGCCGTCCTTCGCGTCCAGCGCGAACAGGCTCGGCCCGTCCGAGGCGTGCACCCGGCCGTCCGCGACGGCCATGGACCACGCCACCTCGCGGGTCTTGAACTGCCGCCGCCCACTGGTCACATCGAGCGCGTGCACCTCAAAGGAGGTCACATACAGCAGGTCATCAACAACGACCGGGGTGCCCCACACATCGTTGGACATCCGGAACCGCCATGGCCGCCAACGCGGCGGCGCGGCCGCGACCGGCGAGGGCACCACGGCCGTATCAGCGGCCCCGGAATCCGGCGGCGGCGCGGCGGGCGCGGCACCATTCGGCGGCCGGACCCAGGCCATACCCGCCCCGGCCTCCGCGTCGCGGCCCTCTATCCGCCGGGGGCCGGGCCCGATCGGCACCTGCGAACCAGGCAGCCGCACCGGGTCGCTCTCCGGCGCGGGAGCCGGGTGCGCGACAGGCGCCTGGGGCGGCGCCGGGGCGGCCACCGCGCCGGCCGCTACCGGCGGCGCGTGCGCGGGCCGGGGCGGCGCCGCGGAAGGAGCCGGAGCCGGAGAAGGAGAAGGAGAAGGAGCCGCCGGCTTACGCGGGATACGGGCACGCCCGCCCCGCTTCCGCTCGATCAGCTCCACCGCCCCGGCAGGCAGCCATGCCGAAGCCGTACCGCTGTCGTCGCCGCCCGAGGAGAAGAGATGCGGCGCGAGCTGCGCCTGCAAATCAGCCGGGGTCGGCCGCTGCTCAGCCTCCATACGCATACAGGACTCGATCAGCGGCCGCAGCTCATCCGGCAGGCCCGCCAGATCGGGCCCCTCCCGCAACAGCATGAACACGGTCTCCACCGGATTGGCCCCATGGAACGGCGCGTGTCCGGTCGCCGCGAAAACCAGCGTCGACGCGAGCGAGAAGATGTCACTCGCGCCAGTGACACTGCGTGAGTCCTTGGCCTGTTCAGGCGACATATACGCGGGTGTGCCCACCGCCACATTGGTCATCGTCAGCCGGGTGTTGGAGACGCCCGACGCGATACCGAAGTCAATGACCCGTGGCCCGTCCTCCACCACCAGCACATTGGACGGCTTCAGATCCCGGTGTACGAGACCCGCACCATGGATGGACTGCAACGCCTCGGCGATCCCGGCCGCCAGCCAGCGCACCGCCTGCGCCGGCATCGGACCGCAGTCATTGATTATCTCCTCAAGCGAGGGAGCGGGCACATACGCGGTGGCCAGCCATGGCACCGCGGCACGCGGGTCGGCGTCCACGACCGCGGCCGTATAGAAACCGCTGACCGCCCGCGCCGCTTCCACCTCACGGGTGAAGCGGACCCGGAACAGCTGGTCCTCGGCGAGCTCGGTCCGCACCGTCTTGATCGCCACGCGCCGCCCGGACGCCGAGCGGGCGAGATAGACCAGTCCCATGCCCCCGGCGCCCAGCCGGCCGAGCACCTCGAACGGGCCGATCCGCCGCGGATCGTGCTGCGTCAGCTGCTCCACCACTTGCCTGCCACCTCCCCGTAGGGGCTCATTTCCCTAACTGCCCCGTGCAGCTTCTCACTGCCGTGCCGGAGAGTGATTCTTCCTGGCGAAGCCGACGGTTGCGAACCGGGGGGCGGTTCGGTCGTGTCTTCTCTCTTATGGCGCCTTAAGGCTTCCACACAAGAGACCAGGAAGATTCCGGCATTTCCCCCATCGCGAGGTATCACAGCAACTCCCCCGTTGGATTCCGCGATCCCTACCATGCTGGGGCATCCACCGCCCCGACGTCAGCGCTACTCGCTGGTCGTCGCCGGATCGATAACCGCGAAGATGGCCCCCTGGTTGTCCACCAGGATCGCAAAACGGCCATACGGGGCAGTCACCGCCGGGAAGAGCGTACGGCCACCCAGCCGCCCCACCGTGTTCACCGCCGCATCGCAGTCTGCCACCGAGAAGTACGTCAGAAAATGTGCCGGCAGCTCCGCCGGAATGCTGCCGACGATCACACACCGTCCGCCGATCGCGTGATCGTCATCAACCGGGTCCCCGGGCAGCGCCCACATCACATAGTCAAGATCGTCCTCACTGATGTCCCGCACCTCAAACCCGAAGACCTCCGTGTAGAAGGCGTCAACCGCGTCCTTGTCCCGGGTATAGACCTCGGTCCAGATGTACGCACCGGGCTCATCCGTCACCTCAAAGCCCCGATGCGCCACCGGCTGCCACAGCCCGAACACCGCACCGCCCGGATCGGCGGCCACCGCCATGGTGGCCGCCGGCCCCGAGCCGACCTGGATCGGCGCCGTGATGACCTGCCCGCCCGCCGCGCGGATCCGCGCCTCGACCGCCACGGCATCCGTCGTCGCGAAGTAGATGGTCCAGACGGTGGGCATCCGCCCGTCCTTCTTCCGGAAGAGCCCGGCGGCCTGCCTGCCGTCCAGATACGCGGCCGTATACGAGCCCTCCTCCGGCGGCCCCGGCTCCCCGAAAGTCCACCCGAACAGCTCGCCATAGAAGCGCTTGCCCGCCTCCACATCGGCCAGCATCACATCGGCCCAACAGGGCGTCCCCTCGGCGAGTACGCCTTCGGCAGCGGCCATGAGCCCGGTCCCTTCCTCACTGTCCGCACAGGTGTCGTACCGGAACGCTAGCTCCGACAGCGGTCGCCCGCAGAAGGGAGAACCCATTTGCATGCGGCCAGATCGCGCGCGGATCAGCCGTCGGTAAGCTGACGGCATGACAGGACAAGTTCGAACCGTTGACGGCAGGGTGGCCGGGCGACGCGGACAGGCAACGCGCCAGAAGCTCCTCGACTGCCTCAGCGAAATGCTCAGCTCGTCTCCGTACCGCGACGTCAAGGTCATCGATGTCGCCCGGAAGGCGGGCACGTCCCCCGCGACCTTCTATCAATACTTCCCCGACGTCGAAGGCGCGGTCCTGGAGATCGCCGAGTCGATGGCAAAGGAGGGCGCGACCCTGACCGATCTGGTCGCAGGCCGCTCCTGGACCGGAAAAGCCGCCTGGAGTACGGCAGAAGACCTGGTGGACGGCTTCCTCACGTTCTGGCGCAAACACGATGCGATCCTGCGCGTCGTGGACTTGGGCGCGGCGGAGGGCGACAAACGGTTCTACAAGATCCGGATGAAGATCCTGACATCCGTCACCAACTCCCTTACCGAAGCCATCAAAGAGCTTCAGGCCAAGGGCCGGGTCGGCAAGGACGTCAACGCCGCCGCGGTCGCGGGTTCGCTCGTCGCCATGCTCGCCTCGGTCGCGGGTCACCAGAAGGGCTTCCAGACGTGGGGCGTCAAGCAGTCCGAGCTGAAGCCGAACCTCGCACTGCTGGTCCACCTGGGCGTCACCGGCAAGAAGCCGACCAAGTAACGCGAACTCCTGACCGGACCTGTCACCGGCCAGACGGCGTGAGGGGGTGGGTAGGGGTGGGTTGTTCCGGACGCTTGCCCGTGATTTGTGGCCCGACACACACCCCACCGGCCAACCCAACGCCGCCGCGCGTCGGGCCGTAAATCATGGGTCCGGAACGGCCCACCCCGGACCACCCCCGACCCACCCACCCCGCGGTGGCCAACCCCCCACGGCGGGACACCCAGCCACGTACGGCCGGGCAGCAACCTGCTCACCCGCACCCAGCAACGCGCTACCGCCGCGACAGGCGGAAAAGCCGGATCCGGCGCTCCACCCGCGCCTGGTACACCCCGTACGGCGGCCAGAACCGAAGTACCGCGTCCCACGCGGCCGCCCGCTCCTCCCCCACCAGCAGCCGCGCCCGCACCGGAATATCCTCCCCCCGCCAACTGATCGCCGCCTCCGGGTTCTTCAGCAGATTCGCCGTCCACGCCGGATGTCCCGGCCGCCCGAAGTTGCTGCCGATCAGCAGCCAGGTGCCGGTCTCCTTCTCCGGCATACAGGCCAGCGGGGTACGCCGCGACCGACCGCTCTTCGCGCCCGTCGCCGTCAGCACAACGCCCGGCAACAGCTGGGTACTCAGCATTTTCCTGCCGCGCGTCACCTTGTGCAGCGCACGGTCCAGGGCCGGGACGACATACGGCGCCACCTTGGCGAAACCCCGGGAGGAAGAGATCCGCTGCACCATGTTCACGCGAACACCTCCGCCCGCTCGGCCGCCCGCGCCCGCAGCGCGTGCACAGGACCGAAGAGCAGCTCATCTCCCGCGGCCCGCTTGAAGTAGAGCTGCGCGTCATGTTCCCAGGTGAAGCCAAGGCCACCATGCAGCTGTACGGCCTCCGCAGCGGCCAGCCGCAGCGCCGCCAGCCCCTGGGCCAGCGCCAGCCCGCCCGCCTCCCCTGGCTCGCAAGCGGCGGCGTAATAGGCCGCCGAACGGGCCGTAGCGATCTGCACATAGACATCGGCCAACCGGTGCCGTACCGCCTGGAACGAACCGATCGGGCGGCCGAACTGCTCGCGGACCTTGACATAGTCAACGGTCCGCGCCAGCGCGCCATCGGCCGCGCCAACCGCCTCCGCCGCCAACGCGGCAGCCGCACCCGCACCAGCCCCGGCCAGCTCACCAGCCACCTCGACGCCGGCGTCCTCCTCCCCCAGCAACGCCGCCTCGACATCCCGGAGCTCGACCCGCGCCTGGCTCCGCGTCTCGTCCAACGCGGTCCGCCGGGCCCGTACGAGCCCGGCCGCCCCCGCTGCCCGTACCACAAAGAGCAGCGTCCGGCTCCGCGCGAAGCCACCCGTATGCGCGGCGACCAGCAGCACCTCCGCGCTGTGCCCGCCGAGCACCTGCTCCACCTGCCCGTACAGCCGCCACCCGGCCTTCCCCGGACCCACCCTCCTCGCCTGTACGCCCCCGGCCCGGCCCCCGCCCGCCCAGTCACCGTCATTCGCCCCGGTCAGCCCCAGCGCGGCCATCGGCGCCGCCAGCGCCACGGTCAACGCACCCGAGGCAATGCCCGGCAACAGCTCCGCGCGCTGCTCCTCGGTGCCCAGCGCCCGTATCAGCGGAGCACCCAGCACCGCCGAACCCAGCAGCGGTGAGGGCAGCAGCACCCGGCCGGCCTCCTCGCAGGCCACCGCCAGCTCGACCGCACCGCACCCAACACCCCCGTAGGCAACCGGCACCGCGAGCCCAGGCAGCCCCAGCCGCTCGGCGAGCTGCTGCCACAGCGTACGGTCGTAGCCGTCCGCGGTGGCCACCGCGGCCCGGATCTCATCACTCCCGCACCGCTTGGCCAGCAGCTCCGCCACGGTGCGCCGGATATCGTCCTGCTCCTCGGTGAACGCGGTGTCCATCGACAGCTCCGCTCCCTAAGTCTGACGGGCCGTCATGTTAAGGACGGAACGCGCAGAAACACAGAGGCGCGCGGTGCCTAAAGGCACCGCGCGCCTCTCCCCCCGCAAGGGACTGGCCGCGGAAGCTGCCGCACGGCGGCTTCCGGCGCCCAGCGCGATACGCACGCGTACGCGTACGTATGTGGATCTCTCGGAAGTCGAGCCGGAGTGGGATGAAGCGTGGGGGGTGGCTCAAGTCCGGTTTTAGTGGAACGGGAGCCTCCCCCGGGGCACATCAGTGCCAGAGACACAAAGGTGCCCACCCAAGGCGCAGCGTCACAACCAACCCCACCACTGCGCCCGCAACGCCAGCTGACTCCACCCCCCGGGGACAACCCCCGGACCCCCGGCCAGACCATCCACCCACCACCGTCACAACCAGCCTCGCCGCTGCGCCTGCAACGCCAGCTGACCCCATCCCCCGGGGGACAACCCCCGGACCCCCGGCCAGACCATCCACCCACCACCGTCACAACCAGCCTCGCCGCTGCGCCTGCAACGCCAGCTGGAAGCGCGATCCCGCTCCCGCCTGCGCCATCAGCAGCTCCATCCGGCGGAAGAAGGTCCGTCGGCTGATGCCCAGTTCGCGGATGATCTGGCTGTCCGGCACACCCGCGACCAGCATCGCCAGGATGCGGCGCTCGGCGGGGCCGGGCCGGGCGCCGGACGGGCCGCTGGTGCCGGTAGCCGCCTGGATCGGCAGGGCCCGGTCCCAGCACGCCTCAAAGAGGGCACGCAGTGCGGTCAGCAGCCCGCTGGGACGTACGACGAGCAGACTGCGGTTGACGTCCACCTCCGCGATCGACAGCGTCACAAAGCCGATCCGGTCATCGATGATCGTCAGCTTCACCGGCAGCTCGGGCAGTACCCGGGCCTGCTCGCCAGCGTCAACGCACGGTTGGATGTTGCTGGTCAGATGCCCGGGATGGGCCAGCGACGCCCGGGCGTACACGGCACGGTGCCGCACCCCTCGCTTCAGCATCGCGACCTCGGCGGCCGCCCCGCGCTCGCTGTCCCAGAAGTACGGCGGCGAATCGAACCGCAGCACCTCCTCGCGGGCCTCCGCCAGCGCCTCACCGAGCCGCCGCTCAATGTCCTCGCCGGTGACCTCCTCAGCCACCACCCCGCCCGCCGCCGCCGGCGAACGGCGCCGGTAGCGCTCGTACGCCCCGGTCACCGCGGCCCGCGCCTCCTCCAGCCGCAGCGCGGCACGGCGCGTCAGCAGTTCCAGCGCGGCGCCGGGCGGCACCGGCAGCAGCGGGTGCTCATCACCCTCGACAGCGAGACCGAGGGCAGTGAGCTTCCGCACCACCTCAGAAGACAGCCCAGAAGACAGCCCAGAAGACAAAGCGCGCATATCACACACATCGCCCGTGCCATCAAGCAGCCGCAGATAGAGCTCGACCGCATCGGCATCCAGCCCGAGCGCGGCCAGATGTCCAGCCAGCTCCGTACGCTCCGTACGCTCCGCACGGTACTCAGGCCCGGGTATGCCATGCCCCATGAGGCGGCACCCTAATGCAAAATACCTGATGTACCGTCAGATACATGTCTGCCGTCATACGCTCACGCCCTAGCCCGCGCCCGCACCCTCGCCCGCGCCCGCGCAAGGTAGCCATCGCCGGAGTCGCCCTCTCCGATACCGGCCGAGTCGACGCCATGACCCCCTACGCCCTGCACGCCCAGGCCGCCCGCCGTGCGCTCGCCGACTCCGGCCTGGACCGCTCCGTCATCGACGGCTTCGCCTCGACGGGGCTCGGCACCCTCGCCCCGGTGGAAGTCGCGGAGTATCTGGGGCTCCGCCCCGGCTGGGTGGAGTCCACCTCGGTCGGCGGCGCCACCTGGGAGGTGATGGCCGCGCACGCCGCCGACGCGATCGCGGCGGGCCACACGAACGCCGTACTGCTGGTGTACGGCTCCACCGCGCGCGCCGACCTCAAGGCGGGGCGCCGCACCGCGAACCTCTCCTTCGGCTCCCGGGGCCCGCTCCAGTACGAGGTGCCCTACGGCCACACCCTGGTCGCCAAGTACGCGATGGCCGCCCGCCGCCATATGCACGAGTACGGCACCACGCTGGAGCAGCTGGCGGAGATCGCCGTCCAGGCCCGTACGAACGCGGCCGCCAACCCGGAGGCGATGTACCGAGAGCCGGTGACGGTCGACGATGTACTGTCCGGGCCGCTGATCGCGGACCCGTTCACCAAGCTGCACTGCTGCATCCGTTCCGATGGCGGCTGCGCGGTGCTGCTGGTGGCGGAGGAGTACGTACCGGACCTCGCCGCGCCCCCGGTCTGGATCCTCGGCTCGGGCACGGCCGTCTCCCACACCACGATGTCCGAGTGGCCCGACTTCACGGTCTCCCCGGCTGCCGTCTCAGGCCGCGACGCCTTCGCCCGGGCCGGGGTCACCCCGGCTGAGATCGATATCGCCGAGATCTACGACGCCTTCACCTATATGACCCTGGTGACCCTGGAGGATCTGGGCTTCTGCGCGAAGGGCGAAGGCGGCGCGTTCGTCGAGAAGGGCCGGCTGACCCGGACCGGCGAGCTGCCGGTGAACACGGACGGTGGCGGGCTCTCCGCCTGCCACCCGGGTATGCGGGGCCTGTTCCTGCTGGTGGAAGCCGCCCGCCAGCTCCGTGGCCAGGCCGGGCCGCACCAGGTCCGCCGACCGGACGGCACGCTCCCGGGACTCGCGATCGCCTCCGGCACCGGCGGCTGGTTCTGCTCCTCGGGGACGGTGGTGCTGGGGCGCTAGCTCGCGCGCATGGCGCCGCGGCGCGGACGCCTTCGGCCGATGGGGCGGTCTTGAGCGGAGAGTGGCTGCGATGTCGGCACAGTGGGTACACGTGCCCCTGCACGACTCGGCAAAGGGGGTCTCGGGATGGAGCCCGACTCTTCGCAGCGGGCCGCGAACGCGCGGCCGGGGCTCCGTGACGGGTACGCCCCACTGCGGGATTACGCGGCG
Source organism: Streptomyces gobiensis (assembly GCF_021216675.1). NCBI lineage: Bacteria > Bacillati > Actinomycetota > Actinomycetes > Kitasatosporales > Streptomycetaceae > Streptomyces > Streptomyces gobiensis. The sequence goes on from NZ_CP086120.1 coordinate 2,176,519, forward strand.
ATCGGAGACGGCCGCACCGTCGCGCTGGTCGCCCGTGACGGATCCGTCGACTGGCTGGCCGTACCCGACCTGGACTCCGAGACGGTGTTCGCCGCCGTACTGGACGCCCAGCGCGGCGGCCGCTTCGTCCTGGAGCCCGCCGTGGCCTACGGAGTGGACCGCCGTTACCTGCCGGGCACCAACGTGCTGGAGACGACGTTCACCACCGATCTCGGGGTGGTCCGGGTGACGGATGCGATGACGCTGCCGGACCCGACGGGGCTGACACCGGTCCGTGAGCTGCAGCGCCGGGTCGAGGGGCTCGCCGGAAACGTACCGATGCGCTGGAGCGTGACGCCCGGGTTCGGCTACGGCGCCCGCACGCTCCGGATGAGCAGGCGGTCGGGAGTGCCGGTCGCCTCGTGCGGGGCGGACGCGCTCGCGGTGTGCACCTGGGAGGCCGGCGAGCCGCACTGCACCCAGGATGCGGTCAGCGGGCGCTTCGAGACGCGACCGGGGTCCCGCGCGTTGATCGCTCTGTGCTTCGCCCACCAGGACCCGCTGGTCTTCCCGACGCGCGCCGAGTGTGAGGCGCGCCTGGACCACACGTGCGCCGTCTGGCGTCGGTGGCTGGACGGGCGCGCCTGCCACGGACCGTGGCGGCAGGCGGTCGAGCGCAGCGCGCTGGCCCTCAAGCTGCTGGTGTTCGCCCCGTCCGGTGCGGTCGCGGCAGCGGCGACGTCCTCGCTTCCCGAGCACATCGGCGGGGTACGGAACTGGGACTACCGGTTCTCCTGGATCCGGGACTCGGCCTTCACCCTGGACGCGTTCCTGGAACTGGACTGCCCACACGAGGCGCAGGCGTATTTCTGGTGGCTGATGCACGCCACCCAACTCACCCACCCACGGCTGCGTGTGCTGTACCGGCTGGACGGCGGCGCCCGGGCGCCCGAGCGGGTACTGCCGCTGGAGGGCTATCGGGGCTCGTCGCCGGTCCGGACGGGCAACGCCGCCGGCAGCCAGTTGCAGCTGGACACCTACGGCGAGCTGCTGCAACTCACGTGGCTGTACGCGTCGGCCACCGGACGCCTCGACGCCGACATCGCCCGTCGGGTGGCCGGGATGGCCGACCTGGTCTGCCGCACCTGGCAGGCACCGGACGCGGGGATCTGGGAGGTCCGCAGCCAGCCGCGGCACTTCACTCAGTCGAAGATGATGTGCTGGGTGGCGCTGGACCGCGCCATACGCCTGGCCGACCGGGAACTGATCCCGCAGCGCCACGCCGACCGCTGGCGGCGGGAACGAGAGGCGATCAGAGAATTCGTCGAAACTCGCTGCTTCAGCGACCGCAAAGGCAGCTACGTCCGTGCCGCGGGCAGCCAGGAGCTGGACGCCAGTCTGCTGGTCGGCCTGCTGCACGGCTACGCCGGCCCGGACCAGCCGCGGATGCTCGGCACGATCGAGGCCATCCGCCGAGAGCTGGCCCATGGCCCGTTCGTCCACCGCTACAGCGGCGAAGACGGCCTGCCCGGCACCGAGGGCGCGTTCCTGGCCTGCTCCTTCTGGCTCGCCGAGTGCCTGGCCCGCTGCGGCCGCCGGGACCAGGCCGCCGACCTGATGAACGAGCTCGTCGGCCTGGCCAACGACATCGGCCTGTACAGCGAGGAGATCGATCCGTCCACCGGGGCGTTCCTGGGCAACATGCCCCAGGCACTCAGCCACCTCGCGCTGATCAGGACCGCCTGCGCGATCAACGAGGAGGACCAGCGATGAGCGTATGGGCAGCACTCGCGGGCGGGCTCGTCGGCACCCTCGTCCTCACCACCGCGCTGCGGACCGCGGGCGAGCTGAAGCTCACCCGTATGGATATCCCCTTCCTGCTCGGCAGCGCCTTCACCACCAACCGCACCCGCGCCAAGGCACTTGGCTACCTGCTGCACTTCGCCGCCGGACTGCTCTTCGCCCTCGGCTACTACGTCCTGTTCCTCATCCTTGGCCAGAGCGGCTGGATGCTGGGGGCGATGTTCGGAATGGTCCACGGCATGTTCGCCGGAACCGCGCTGGTCAACATCCTCCTGCCCCTCGTCCACCCCCGGATGGCCACCCCCCTCACCAGCGCCCCGGACGTGGCGCTGCTGGAACCTCCTGGCTTCCTCATGCTCAACTACGGCCTCGCCACCCCCGTCATCAGCCTCGTCGCCCACATCGTCTACGGCGCCCTCGTCGGCGGCTTCACCTTGCTCGCCCAGTAGCAGCCGGAGCCGGGGCTCAGTCCGTGGCCAGCCGGGCATGCAGATGGACGTCCTGGAACGTCACGCCATCCGCGCTCACCATGGCGCCGCGCAGCAGCCCCTCGGCGGGGTAGCCGCCGCGCTGCGCGACACGGCAGGAGGCGTCGTTGGCGGCGGCGTGCCCGAGCTCCAGCCGGTGCAGGCGCAGCGTTGCGAACGCCCAGCGGGTGATGGCCAGCAGCGCGTGGGTGGCCGCGCCCCGGCCACGGGCCTCGGGGAGCAGCCAGTAGGTGATACGGGCCGTACGGAACCCGTAGTCGATCGCGCCCACTTCGGCGTTGCCCAGAATGCGGCCGCCGTCCGCCGGGTCGGTGATGGCCCAGGACGCGCTCTCACCGGACTCCCACTTCTCGCCCCGGCTCGCCAGCCAGCACTGGGCGCCGGGCAGGTCGGGCGACGGCGCCAGTACGGTGTTCCAGCGGCGGAACTCCGGGTCGCTGAAGCCGCGTAACGCGGCGTCGAGATCAGCGTCACCGCGCCCCCACGGCCGCAGCACCAGCCCGGACATCTCCAGCTCAACAGCCTCCACAACCGCATTCAACCACCGGTGTTGTGGGCAATCGTTCTTCCCCCGCTACGCCGGGCGGAAGATCGGCACCGCCAGCTCGCCCGCCGCGCAAAAAGCGACCCGCAGCGGCATCCCCACCCGCAGCCCGCCCTCCGCACACCCACTCACCTCCGTCATCATCCGCGGCCCCTCCGCGAGGTCCACGACCGCAGCCACATACGGCACTCGGCCACCAAAGGGCGGCAGGTCGTTGCGGTGAACGACGGACCACGTATAAAGCGTGGCGCGGCCACTGGCCGTCTCCCAGGAGACGTCCTCGCTCCAGCAGCGCGGGCAGAATTCGCGTGGATAGTGATGGGCCGCCGTACACGACAGGCAGCGCCGGATCAGCAGTCGGCCGCACGCCGCCGCGTCCCAGTAGGTACGGGAGAAGACGTCGGCCTCAGGAACATCGAAGCGCGTCATCAGAACAGCCCGAGCGCACTGTCAAGCGACCAGGTCTGCCAGCTCATGCCGCCGAGCGCGACCAGTGATATCAGGGCCATCATGGAGTTCTGTCCCTGCTCCGCCCAGTCATGGATCATCAGCACCAGATAGAGCAGGTTGAGCAGCAGCCCGCCCGCCAGGGCGATGGGCGTGAGGAAGCCGAAGATGAGCCCCAGCCCCAAGGCCAGCTCCGCGTAGACGACGACATACGCCATCAGCTTCGGCCGCGGCGCGACCACCGCCGTGAAGCCCTTCCCCACGAACCGCCAGCTGTGCTTGTCCGCGACGTCCGCCGCCCAGGCGATGCCCGTGCCGCGCTGAAACCAGCCCTGCTTGTCCTTGTGCCGCCAGCTCTCCAGCCACCACAGGCCGAGGCCGATGCGCAGCACGGCGAGCCATTCGGCGCCGCTGAGCCAGATCGTCTCCACTGACGGCCACCTCTCTCCTGTTGCACGGGTTCCCCGCTTCCGCGGCATCCCAGTTTTCTGACGGTACGTCAGTTGAATGGATGAGACGGTATCTACGCAAGGGGGCAACCGGAGATAGGCTCATCGACATGCCCATATCCGACGATGACAGACCTGTTCACATCCTTGGCGCCGGTCCGGGCGGACTCGCCACCGCGGCCGCACTCCGCAAGCGCGGCATACGTGCCGTCATCCTGGAAAAGTCGGACTCGGTCGCCGCGTCCTGGCGTGGCCACTATGACCGGCTGCGGCTGCACACCACTCGCCGCTGGTCCGCGCTGCCGGGGCTGCCGATCCCGCGCTCCTTCGGGCGCTGGGTGAGCCGGGACGACCTGGTGCGCTATCTGGAGCGCTACGCCGAGCACCACCGGCTTGAGATAGCGACCGGGGTCCAGGTCAGCCGTATTGACCGTATCGACGGTAACGACCGCGCCACCGGCTCCGCGCAAGGCGAGAGCTGGCTGCTGCGGGCGAACGGCGGACGCGAGCTCAGTGCCCCGGCCGTTGTCGTGGCGACGGGGTACAACCACACCCCCCACATCCCCGACTGGCCCGGGCGCGACGACTTCACCAACGAGCTGCTGCACGCCGCGGACTACCGGAACGCCGCGCCGTACGAGGGCAAGGACGTCCTGGTCGTCGGCGTCGGCAATACGGGCGCCGAGATCGCCGTCGACCTGGCCCAGGGCGGTGCGGAGCGGGTGCGGCTGGCGGTGCGTACGGCACCGCACATCGTGCGCCGCTCAACGGCGGGGTGGCCCGCACAGGCCAGCGGGATCCTGGCACGGCGACTGCCGACCCGTATGGTCGACCGGGCGGCCGGAGTGCTGGCCAGGGTGAGCACCCCCAATCTGACCCGGCGAGGGCTGCCACGCCCCGATACCGGGCTGTACTCACGCGTCCGGGAGGGTGCGGTCCCCGTTCTGGACGTCGGCCTGATCAAGGGTGTCCGCAAGGGCTTGATCGAGCCGGTCGCCGCCGTGGACTCCCTTGAGGAGATAAAGGTCCACCTCGCGGACGGCGGCACGATCAGCCCGGATGTCGTCATCGCGGCGACGGGCCACCGGCGGGGCCTGGAGGATCTGGTCGGCCACCTCTCCGTCCTCGATGACCGAGGGCTTCCCCTCGCGCACGGCCGCCGTACGCTGCCGACGGCGCCCGGGCTGTACTTCACGGGTTACACCAACCCGATCAGCGGCATGCTGCGCGAGCTGGCGCTCGACGCGGAACGCATCGCGAAGGCGATAGCCCGCACCATGACGTGACACCAGGGCCGGAGACCACGGCCGGACACCGCCTGACTCCACAGCCTTGACGGAAAAACCGGCTGCACAATCGCCCGCCCAAGGGGTTACTGACGTCCTGTCACTTAAGTAATCTGACAGAGCGTCAGCTAATTATGTCAGGCCGACATACAGGAGTGGGCGAGAACGATGCTCGGATCAACTCACGGCACCCTCACCACCACCCCACGGGCCGCCCACGTCATGGCGTGCGGCGCACGACCCGGCCCCGCGGTCCATGAACGTACGAGGGACGATCTCGATATCGCCCTCGATGTCAGCGGCCGCCCGCTACAGGCCGCCGTACCCGATCTGGACCGGCTCTTCCGGCCCGAATCGGTCGCCGTCGTCGGCGCCTCGGATGCCGAAGGACGCCCCAACACCGGCATCACACGCCAGCTCATCCGCTGGGCCGAACGCGTCGGTGCCCGGCTGCATCCCGTGCACCCCACCCGGGAGACCGTCTTCGGCCTGCCCTGCGCCGCCGCTGTCGCCGATCTGCCCGAGCCCGTCGACCTCGCTGTCCTCCTCATCTCCGACCCCGCCCCGGTGATTGAGCAGCTGGCCGACACCAAGACCAGGTTCGCCGTCGCCTTCGCCTCCGGCTTCGCCGAGACCGGCGAGGACGGCGCCGCCGCACAGAAGCGGCTGACCGAGGCCGTAGCCCGCTCCGGGCTGCGGCTCCTCGGACCGAACACCAACCTCAACGCCTTCGAGGAGTTCCGCGAGGATCTGACGGGCCCGGCCATCGCCCTGATCACCCAGTCCGGTCATCAGGGTCGTCCGGTCTTCACCCTCCAGGAGCTGGGCATACGCCTGTCCCACTGGGCGCCGACCGGCAATGAGGCCGATCTGGAAACCGCCGACTTCATCTCCTACTTCGCCGAGCGGCCCGAGGTCGGAGCGATCGCCGCCTATATCGAAGGCATCAAGGACGGCCGCTCCTTCCTTCTCGCCGCCGACCACGCGGCCCGCAATCATGTCCCCGTCGTCGCGGTCAAGGTCGGCCGGACCGAGACCGGCGCCCGCACGGCCGCCTCGCACACCGGCAAGCTCACCGGCGCGGACGATGTGGTCGACGCGGCCATGCGGCAGTACGGCGTCATCCGCGTCGACGGGCTCGACGAGCTCCAGGACACCGCCGCCCTCCTGGCCCGCGCCCGCCCACCCCAGGCCGACGGGGTGGCGGTGTACTCCATCTCCGGTGGCACCGGCGCCCACTTCGCGGACCTGGCCGAAGCCGCCGGGCTCCATCTCCCCGCCCTCTCCGGACCGAAACAAACCGAACTCCACCGGTGGATCCCGGACTACCTCAGCGTCGCCAACCCCATCGACAACGGCGGCCACCCCGTGGGCGACTGGCGCGGCCGGAAAATCATCGACGCGCTCCTCGACGACCCGGCCATCGGCGTACTGATCTGCCCGATCACCGGCCCCTTCCCACCGATGAGCGACAAGCTCACCCAGGATCTCGTCGAGGCGGCCGAGCAGACGGACAAGCTCATCTGCGTGATCTGGGGCTCCCCGGTCGGCACCGAGGACGCCTACCGCACCACCCTGCTGGGCTCCTCCCGGGTCGCCACCTTCCGTACCTTCGGCAACTGCGTCACCGCCGTACGGGCCTACTTCGGCCACCACCACTTCACCCACGACTACCGCTCCCCCCTCGATGAGGCACCCCGTACGCCGTCCCCCTCCGCCCGGAAGGCGCGGGCGCTGCTACGCCCCGGGCAGCAGCTGAGCGAGCACGCCGCGAAGCAACTGCTGCGCTCCTACGGCATCCGGGTCCCCCGCGAGCAGCTGGTGACCAGTGCGGCGGCGGCCGTACGGGCGGCCAGTCAGATCGGCTACCCAGCGGTGATGAAGGCCTCGGCGCCCCAGCTCGCCCATAAGACCGAGCTCGGCCTGGTGAAGATCGGCCTCACCTCCGCCAGTCAGATCCGCGACGCCTATCGCGAACTCACCGATATCGCCCGCTACGAGGGCATCGAGCTGGACGGTGTCCTGGTGTGCCATATGGTCGACCGGGGAGTGGAGATGGCCCTGGGCATCACCCAGGACCAGCTCTTCGGTCCGACGGTCACCCTCGCCCTCGGCGGCACCCTGATCGAGGTGCTGCGGGACACCGCTGTCCGCGTCCCGCCCTTCGGCGAGAACCACGCCCGTACGATGCTCGGCGAACTGCGCGGTCATGCCCTGCTGGAAGGGGTCCGCGGCATGCCCGCAGCGGACGCCAACGCCCTGGTCGACGTCATCCTCCGCGTCCAGCGGATGGCGCTGGAGCTGGGCGGCGAACTCGCCGAGCTGGACATCAACCCACTGGTGGTCCTGGAACACGGCCAGGGCGCGGTGGCGCTCGACGCCCTCGCCATCTGCCGCTGAAGGGAACCCGCGCATGGACCAGCCGGTCATCCACGCCACCCACAACCACGTCACCTGGATCACCCTCAACCGCCCAGCGGCCATGAACGCCCTTACCTGGGAACACCGTGAGCGCGTCATCGCCCTGCTCGCCGACGCCTCCGCCGACCCGGACATCCGCGCGGTCGTCATCACCGGCACCGGCAAGGCCTTCTGCGCGGGCGCCGACCTACGCGCCCCCGCCCCTCCCGGCCCGGAACGCGACCGTGTCGCCGGAGACATAGCCCGTACGATCCGGCAGGGCGCCCAGCGGCTCATCGCCGCCGTACTGGACTGCGAAAAACCGGTCATCGCCGCCGTCAACGGCACGGCAGCGGGCCTGGGCTCACACTTAGCACTCGCCTGCGACCTGACCCTGGCGGCCGAATCCGCCACATTCATCGAGGTGTTCGCGCGCCGTGGCCTGGTCCCGGACGGCGGCGGCGCCTACCTCCTGACCCGCCTCATCGGCCCGCAGCGAACCAAGGAGCTGATGTTCTTCGGCGACGCGCTCCCCGCACCCGCCGCCGAACGGCTGGGGCTGGCCAACCGCGTCGTACCGGACGACGACCTGGAGAAGACGGCCCGCGAATGGGCCGAGCGACTGGCCACCGGCCCCACCCGGGCCCTGGCCCTCACCAAGCAGCTCGTCAACGCCTCACTCGACTCCGACCGCACCACCGCGTTCGCCGCCGAGGCGACCGCCCAGGAGATCAATATGACCACCGCAGACGCCGCCGAAGGCGTCCGTGCCTTCACCGAACGCCGCCCCCCGGACTACCAAGGCCGCTGACAACCACAACACCCATCCCCACCCCCCCAAACCCTTCCAATCTGACACTCCATCAGCTTCAATAATCCCATGATGGGACATGCAGGGATGGCCGCCACAGCCGTACGCTTTCTGCACTCGGCCGACCCCCTCCCGCCCCCGGAACTCCGATGCGTGCGCGAGGACGAACGCGCCCCCATTGCTCCGTCCGAACTCCGCCGGGTCCTGAGCCACTTCGCCTCCGGCGTTACGGTCATCACATCCCCGGCCACCGACGACGACCCCTCCCCAGCGGGCTTCGCCTGCCAGTCCTTCGCCTCCCTCTCCCTCACCCCACCGCTGGTCGCCTTCATGGTCGCCCGCACCTCGACCACCTGGCCACGGATCGCCCGTGCCGGAGTCTTCTGCGTCAACATCCTCGGCGACCACCAGGCCGAGCTGTGCCGCGCCTTCGCCATCAGCGGCGCGGACAAGTTCGCGGGCGTAACCCACACCCCCGCCCCCAGCACCGGTTCCCCACTCCTCGACGGCGCCCCGGCCTGGATCGACTGCACCATCCACACGGTCCACACCGGCGGCGACCACCTCATCGTCGTAGGCCGCGTCCAGTCCCTGGACACCCCCGCCCCCAACCGCCCCCCGCTCCTCTTCTTCCGGGGCGGCTTCGGCAGCTTCTGCGACTGACCCCGGCCCGAGCCTCCGCCCTACTGAGCAACCGTGCGCGCGGCTCTCCACGCCTGATAGAGCGCCCGCCCACGCGGGCACCCACGCCCGCCGCTCTGACAGCACGCCGCACACCTGGCAGCGTGCTCCAGCCAGCGCAACCACCGACCGTCGGCCGCAGTGCGGGATGGCGCCGTTTCCATCAGGTCGAGGGCATCGGGCCCAGGAAAATAGTGCACGGCACACGCCAAACAGGCCCAGACCGTACGACCGGGACCCGTGGCTGCGTGGATGTCACACACCTTGACCGGCTCATCAGCAACGAGATCACAGCGCGCACAGATCACATCCACTCAGGCCACCCCCACCAGCGCGAGAGCGGCACGCCGCTCCTGCTGCTCGTACGCGACGAGATACGGACGGACCATGACGGTCGCATCACCATCAATGAAGTCCTCACTCCGTCCACGCGGAGCCCAGGGCAGATACGGCGGATCCCACGACACCACCACGACAGGACGCCGCACCGCGACCGCCCGGCAGGGCGCGGCAGACGCCCGGTGGCGCCCGGTCGGCCGAGGCACAAACAGAGCCCTCGCCATCTCAATCAGAGCATGGATAATGCTCAAGTCACTCAGCTCCTTCTTAGCTGTTTGGCCACGCCCCGGGAGGTCTAGCCACCTCGCCGGGGTCCTTGGTATGCGCGACAATACAGGTACCTGGTCACACCCTGCCATGGCATGACACAAATTAACCGAGGTGCCCCTGCCCTCATACCTTCCGACCATGACTGAGATCCCAGCGGGGTACGGTCCCGACGACGAGATCGATCACGACGCGCCGGACCCCGTCTACCTGCAACTCGCCGCTGTGCTGGTAACCCGCATCGAGCGCGGTGACTACCCGCCACGGCGCGCCGTGCCCGGCGTGGACCGGCTGGTCCAGGAGTTCGGGGTCGCTCGCGGTACGGCCCGCAAGACGCTCGTACTCCTCGCGGAGCTGGGCATCGTGCGGACGGTCGTAGGAAAGGGCTCCTTCGTCATGGAGCCGCAGCCGGGAGGATCCAGCGAGGACGCCACTGACACCGAGGAATAGCCCTCGTCGCAGCAGTAGTTCCGTTCGTGCCGCCAGGCGCCGCCGGGCCGGTCCTGGGCGTCGAGGATGACGAACTCGGCGCCCAGGCGGCGCAGGTGGTAGCCGACGGCGAGCCCGGCTTGGCCTCCCAGGCCCTGGGGGCCTGGGAGGTGCCCACAGCCGACCACCACCACGTCGACGGCTGCGGTTACGTCGTGACGCGCTCTGCCTCTGTTGCCTGCGTGGTGAACTTCCGGCGCCAGGCGAGGGATACGTAGACGAGGGCGACCAGTACCGGGACCTCGATCAGGGGGCCGACCACGCCGGAGAGGGCCTGACCTGAGGTGACGCCGAAGGTGGCGATGGCGACCGCGATGGCGAGCTCGAAGTTGTTGCCCGCTGCCGTGAACGCGAGGGTCGCGGTGCGGTCGTAGGGGATGCCGATCGCCTTGCCGAGGGCGAAGGTGCCGAACCACATCACCGCGAAGTAGACCAGCAGCGGCAGCGCGATACGGGCCACGTCCAGCGGCTGGGAGGTGATGGTGTTCCCCTGCAGGGCGAACAGGATGACGATGGTGAAGAGCAGGCCGTAGAGCGCGAACGGGCCGATCTTCGGCAGGAACTGGGACTCGTACTTCTCCCGGCCCATCGACTTCTCGCCGAGGTTCCGGGTCAGAAAACCGGCCACCAGAGGGACGCCGAGGAAGATGACGACGTTCAGGGCGATCTTCCACATGGAGATGTCGAGGTGCTCGCCGTTGCCCAGGCCCAGCCAGCCCGGCAGCAGGTCGAGGTAGAACCAGCCGAGCAGGCCGAAGGCGATGACCTGGAAGACGGAGTTCAGGGCCACCAGTACGGCGGCTGCTTCGCGGTCGCCGCAGGCGAGATCGTTCCAGATGATCACCATCGCGATGCAGCGGGCGAGGCCGACGATGATCAGGCCGGTGCGGTACTCGGGCAGATCGGGCAGGAACGTCCAGGCCAGCGCGAACATCACGGCCGGGCCCGCGACCCAGTTGATGACCAGGGAGGAGATCATCAGCTTGCGGTCGCCGGTGACGGCGTCGAGCTTGTCGTAACGGACCTTGGCCAGCACCGGATACATCATGATCAGCAAGCCCAGCGCGATCGGCAGCGAGATGCCGCCGAGTTCGACTTTGCTGAGGATGTCGTTCAGGCCCGGGATGGCCCGCCCGAGGCCCAGCCCCAGCGCCATCGCGGCGAGGATCCAGACGGCGAGATAGCGGTCCAGGGTGGAGAGCTTGCCGACGATGCCCGCATCGTCGGCGGGGCTCTTCCCGTCGCTCTTCGCCTCCTCGGCGGCGGTGGTGTCTGTACTGGTCACGGGCAGGGCCTCTTCCGTGCGGTGTCGGTGGTGGTACGTGCGGACTCGGCCAGGGCGGCGAGGGAGTCCGCGACGGATGCGATGACGTCGGGCCGTAGCTTGTAGTAGGTGAAACGGCCGCAGGGCTCTGTCTCGACGATTCCGGCCTCGCGCAGGACGCGGAGGTGGTTGGAGAGGTTCGTCTGACGGGCGCCGGTCTCTTCGACCAGGTGCGTGGTGCACAGGGTCTCGCGGGCGAGCAGGGTCACGATCTGGAGCCTGAGCGGATCCGCGAGAACCCGGATCAGGTCAGTGTCGACTGACGTCATCATGGGCTGATACTGTCACATCAGTGGGTGCTGATGCCAGCCGCACCCTTCCGTCGTGAGACAACCGTCAGACAAGAGAGTCCCCGATGTCCGAGAAGCCCTCCGTTCTGTTCGTCTGCGTCCACAACGCGGGCCGCTCCCAGATGGCCGCCGCCTGGCTGACTCAGCTGGCGGGCGACCGTATCGAGGTCCGCTCGGCGGGATCGGCCCCCGCCGACCAGATCAACCCGGCCGCGGTCGAGGCGATGAAGGAGGTCGGCATCGATATGTCGGCCGAGGTCCCCAAGGTGCTGACGGTCGACGCCGTGCAGGCCTCGGATGTCGTGATCACCATGGGCTGCGGCGACACCTGCCCGGTCTTCCCGGGCAAGCGCTATCTGGACTGGCAGCTGGACGACCCGGCCGGTCAGGGCGTGGCGGCGGTGCGCCCGATCCGCGATGAGATCAAGTCCCGCATCGAAGGGCTGATCGCCGAGATCGACCAGGAAGCCCGCCGGTAAGCGGCGTCCGCACCGTCACGCAATGGATTCCTACGCCCGTGCGGCCCGGCGCGATGTGGGGGCGTAGGGCGAGGGTCTCATCGTAGTCGCTGTAGTCGCTGTAGTCGCTGTAGTCGCTGCCCTGCTCGTAGCGGTAGGGCAGCGGCTCCGTGGTTTCCAGTGCACGCAGCCGTTCGCGTAGCGCCGCAGCGTACTTCCTGTAGTCCGCGTCCGTCAGGCGATCCGCCCCGTACACCGCGAACGGCGGCAGTGCGGACATCCCGGTGTACCAGAACGTCCCGTGCAGCAACGGGAACAGCACCTCCTCCAGCTGGCCATGGATACCGCGTGGGCCGAAGCTCGACTCGCGTGCGCCGACCGATGTGATGACCAGCGCGCGCCTTCCGGCCAGCCCGCCGTCTCCGTAGCGCAGGGTGCGGCCGTTCGCGTCCTTGATGCCGAAGGCAAAGCCCTGCACCAGTACGCGGTCGAACCAGCCCTTGAGGATGGCGGGTGGCCCGAACCACCACAGCGGGAACTGGAAGACCAGAGTGTCGGCCCAATCGATCTTCTCCTGCTCGGCCAGGATGTCGTCGCTGAGCTTCCCTTCCGTGTAGGCGCGCTCCTGCTCCCCGCCGATGAACAGGCGGTCGCGGGACTCGCGTCGGAAGTCGGCGGTGTCCACGACCGGCTGCCATCCCATGGCGTAGAGGTCCGACACCTGATGCTTGTGCCCGAGCTCTGACAGCTGGCGCAGACCTTCGGACATCAGCGAACCGTTCAGGGAGCGCTGCTCGGGGTGGGCGAAAATCCATAGCACCTTCATGTGCCCGATCCTGCGTGCCCATCGTCGTCAAGACGAGTGGCCAGAATGCCAATGTGTGGAAGGATCTGGCCATGAGCGTCTTTACGCACCCCGGTCGGCACCGGGTGGCCGTGCTGGTCCGGCACGGGCTGATGCCGATGGAGCTGGGCCTGGTGCACCAGCTGTTCGGCCAGGCGCGGTCGGCCGCTGGGGAGCCGCTGTACACGGTTGTGACCTGCACGCTCAGTCCCGGAGCGGTCCGTACGGACGCCGACTTCCCGGTCCATGTCGGGCATGGTCCGGAGGTCCTGGGAGAGGCCGATACCGTGATCGTCCCGGCCTCCCATGAGTTCGATGAGACGGAGACGGAGGGGCGGCTGCCTGCTCCGCTGGTCGAGGCCTTCGCCCGGATCCGGTCCGGGGCGCGAATCGCCTCCATCTGCACCGGCGCCTTCGTGCTGGCCGCCGCCGGGCTGCTGAGTGGTCGCCGGGCGACCACTCACTGGAAGTCCGCCGAGCACTTCCAGCGGCTGTACCCGGATGTTGAGCTCGTCCCGGATGTCCTCTACGCCGACGAGGGTGATGTCCTCACCTCGGCCGGGGAAGCCTCCGGGATCGATCTGTGCCTGCATATGATCCGCCGCGACCATGGCTCGGCGGTGGCCAACGAGGTGGCCCGCGCCACGGTTGTGCCGCCGCACCGTGACGGTGGCCAGGCCCAGTTCATCCGGCGGCCCGTTCCCGAGCCGGGGATCTCCTCCACGGGCGCGGCCCGGGCGTGGGCGCTTGAGCACCTCGCCGGGCCCGTCACCCTTGGGGAACTCGCCGCACGGGAGTCCATGAGCGTACGGACCTTCAACCGGCGCTTCCGGGAGGAGGTCGGGCTTACGCCGATGCAGTGGCTGACGCAGCAGCGTATCGAGCGGGCCCGGGAGTTGCTGGAATCCAGCGATCTGCCGATCGACCGGGTTGCGGGGGAGGCGGGGTTTGGGACGGCTGCGTCGCTGCGGCAGCATATGCAGGCGGCGATTGGGGTTTCTCCGAGTGCGTATCGCCGAACGTTTCGTCCGGCGTGAGGATTCCCCCTATACCCTCCCCTTCCCGGAAACCGGGGCTTGCGCCCCGGGCCCCGGGGTTGGCCCGGTGGGGGCCGGTGGCCGGGTGTTGTGCCCACCCTCCCCCAGCTACCGCTGGGAGGTGCCCCCACGCCCCTCGGGCGGACCGAGTGCCCACAACACAGTCAGAAGGTGAGTACGGCGCGGGCCACCCGGCCCTGGCGGGCTTCGGCTGTGGCCTTGGGGAAGTCTTCGATGGGGTAGGTCTGGGTGACCAGTTCGTCGAGGAGCAGGTGGCCCTCTCGGTAGAGGTTCGCGTAGAGGGTGATGTCGCGCTGGGGGCGGGCGGAGCCGTAGCGGCAGCCGAGGATGGACTTGTCCAGGTAGAGGGTGGAGACCTGGAAGGACGCCTCGGCGCTGGCGGGTGGGACGCCCAGGAGGATGGCTTGGCCGTGGCGGTCGAGGAGGTCGATGGCCTGGCGGATGAGGGCGGGGCTGCCGACGCATTCGAAGGCGTGGTCGGCGCCGGAGGGCAGGATGTCCCGGACGGCGGAAGTGGCGGCGGAGGGCAGGAAGTGGGTCGCGCCGAACTGGCGGGCCAGGGGTTCCTTGGCCGGGTTGGTGTCGACGGCGACGATGGGGGCGGCTCCGGCGAGCCGGGCGCCCTGGAGAACGTTGAGGCCGATGCCGCCCGTGCCGATGACGACGACCGACTCACCCCGGTCGACCCTGGCGCGGTTGAGTACGGCGCCGACGCCGGTGAGTACGCCGCAGCCGATGAGCGCGGCGGAGGTGAAGGGGAGGTCGGTGGGGATCTTCACCGCCTGGACGGCCTTGACGAGGGTGCGTTCGGCGAAGGCGGAGTTGGAGGCGAAGTTGTAGAGCTTGGTGCCGTCGCCTTTGCGGGAAAAGGGCTGGGTGGGGCGGCCGATGGCCTTGCGGCACATGGTTGGGCGGCCTCGGTCGCAGTCGGGGCAGGTGCCGCAGTTGGCGAGGGTGGACAGGGCCACATGGTCGCCCGGTACGACGTGGGTCACGCCGGGGCCGGTTGACTCGACGACGCCCGCGCCTTCGTGGCCAAGGACCACGGGGGGCGGGAAGGGGATCGTGCCGTCGATGACGGAAAGGTCGCTGTGGCACAGGCCGGCGGCCCGGATGCTGACCAGGACCTCGCCGGGGGCTGGGGCGCGTAGCTCCAGGTCATTGACGACCTGGGGGTGTTTGCCGTCGAAGATTACGCCTCTCATCACCGCTCCTTCAGGATGGCCAGACGATGGACTGGAGCTCGCTGTAGGCGTGCAGGCTGAACGAGCCGCCGTCGCGGCCGATGCCGGACTCCTTGAAGCCGCCGAAGGGGGTTTCCGGGTGGCGCTGCAGGGTGTTGATGCCGATGTTTCCGCTGCGCAGGCGGGCAGCGAAGGCCCAGGCGTGGGCGGTGTCGGAGCTGAAGACGTAGTCGTAGAGGCCGTAAGGGGTGTTGTTGGCGATGCGGGTGGCGTCGTCCTCGTCGGTGTAGGGGATGGCTACGACTACCGGGCCGAACAGCTCCTCCTGGGCGACGGTCATCTCGGGGGTGACGTCGGTGATGAGGGTGGCCGGGACGTAGTAGCCGGGCTTGAGGTCAGGGCGTTCGCCGCCAACGGCGATCCGGGCGCCCTGGTCGCGGGCGCCCGCGATATACGCCTCGACGCGGTCGCGCTGGGCGGCCGTGATCAGGGGGCCGACGGTCTCGCCGGTGGGCAGGGAGGCTGCGTACCGGGTGAGGGCGGTGACGATCTCGTCGTAGCGGGCGGTGGGGATGAGGACGCGGGTGGGTGCGGTGCAGATCTGGCCGCTGTGGAAGGCCCAGGTGGAGGCGGCGGCGCCCAGGGCGGCCTGGACGGCTCGCTCGTCGGCGTCGTCCAGGATGATGGCCGCGCCCTTGCCGCCGAGCTCCATCAGGGTGCGCTTCATGGTGCGTCCGGCCGCCTCGGCGATACGTTTGCCGACCGCCGTGGAGCCGGTGAAGCTGATCATGTCGATCCCGGGGTGTGCGACCAGGGCTTCGCCGGGGGCGGCGCCGGAGCCGGTGATGACGTTGAAGACGCCGTCGGGGAGCCCGGCTTCCTGGAGTATCGGGCCCAGCTCCAGGGTGGCCAGGGGGTCCTGTGGAGCGGGCTTGCAGACGACCGTATTGCCCATGGCGAGGGCGGGGGCGACCTTGCCCGCGAGGTTCACCACGGGGAAGTTGTAGGAGGTGATGCAGCCGACGACGCCAACGGGGCGGCGTACCGCGGCGGCGCCGATCAGCCCGCCGGGGGCGAGCGCGCTGGCCCGCACGGGCTGTGGGGCGAGCGGGATGGTGTCGGGCTCGACGCGGGCGTAGCGCCGGAAGCGGTCGATGGCGGGCGGCAGTTGCATCCCGGCGGCCACCTTCCGCGTCGCGCCGGTCTCGGCCTGGATGAGCGGGACCAGGTCCGGGGCACGTTCGGCGAGCAGTTCGGCTATGCGGTCGAGGATGGCCGCTCTTTTACGGGGGTCGGTGCGGGACCAGTCGTCGTAGGCGGTACGTGCGGCGCGTACGGCGGCGTCCACGTCGGCCGGGCTCGCCTCGGGTGCCTGCCCGACCGGCTCTTCGGTGGCGGGGTTGGTGATCTGGTAGTGGCCGCCTTCGGGGGTGTGCCGGTCTCCGTTGATCCAGTGCTGCTGGCGAGTGGTCATGGGTGTGGCTCCCTGGGCAGGCCCAGCACCCGCTGGGCGATGATCTCGCGCTGAATCTCGTCCGAGCCGCCGTAGACGGTGTCGGCGCGGGTGAAGAGGAAGAGGCGCTGGAGTGGGTCCAGTACGTAGGGCTGTTCCGGCGTCCAGTCCTGGGGGCCGACGCTCGCAGCGGGCCCGCGCACCAGCATCGCCAGCTCACCCAGCCGCTGGTGCCAGCCGCCCCAGAGCAGCTTGGCCACGCTTGGCGCGCCGGGATCGTCCGTGCTGCCCAGCGTGCGGAGGGCGTTCCAGCGCATGGCCTTGAGCTCGGCCCACTGGGTGATGAGCCGTTCCCGTATCAGGGGGTCGTGGGCGGGGGCGAGGCGTATGACTTCGTCCAGCTCCGCGGCGAAGCCGATCTGCTGGGCGAGCGTGGACACACCGCGCTCCAGCGCCAGGAGTCCCATGGCGACGCGCCAGCCGTTGCCCTCGCCACCGACGCAGTGCGCGGTGTCAGCGGTCGCGCCGTCAAAGAAAACCTCGTTGAAGTCGGCCTCCCCCGACATCTGCCGGATGGGGCGGATATCGATAAGGCCTGGCTGCTCCATCGGGACGAGCAGGAATGAGAGTCCGTGGTGCCGCCGCGATCCCTCTTCCGTACGGGCCAGGACGAAGCACCAGTCGGCTTCGCGGGCGAGGGAGGTCCAGATCTTCTGGCCGGTGATGCGGTACGTATCGCCGTCCCGGACGGCGGCGGTCCGTATCCCGGCGAGGTCGGAGCCCGCGCCGGGTTCGCTGTAGCCCTGGCACCAGAGCTCTTCGCCGCGTGCGATGGGTGGGAGAAACCGGTCGCGCTGGTGTGGGTCGCCGAATTCGATCAGCGTGGGCGCCAGCAGGTTCTCCCCGATATGCCCCATCCGCGCCGGGGCTCCGGCGCGGGCGTACTCCTCGGCCCATACGACCTGTTGGAGGAGCGTCGCGGCGCGGTTGCCGTAGGTGCCGTACGTACGGTCCCAGCCGATACCGATCCAGCCGCCGCGGCCCAACTCCCGCTCCCAGGAGTGGGGATCGGCTCCCTGCGGCGGCACCCGGTGCTCAGCGAGCCAGCTGCGGGCTTCCGCGCGGAAGGCCTCGTCCTGCGGTCCGAAGCTGAAGTCCACGGCCGCCTACTCCGCGGTGGACCGCAGCTGTGCGAGCAGCGGCATCGGGTCGGCGCCGACCGACCCAGGCAGACAGTCGGCGATCCGCTCGGGCGTCCACGCGCCATCGGCGTACGCGGCGCGCAGTTCCCGTGGCTGCGCCCAGACCGCGATCTTCGGCCCGGCCACGGTGTACACCTGACCGGTGATCTCCTCTGACCGGGCATGGTCGGAGAGCAGATAGACAACGAGCGCGGCGACGTCCTCCGGGTCGCCGATCTCCTTCAGCTCCGTGGGGACATTGGCGGACATCCGGGTCCGGGCAACCGGCGCCACGCAGTTCGCCGTTACGCCGTACTTGTGCAGACCCAGCGCCGCGCTCCGTACCAGCGAGATGATGCCGCCCTTCGCGGCGGCGTAGTTCGCCTGGGAGAAGCTCCCCTGGTGGTTGCCGCTCGTAAAGCCGATGAGCGTGCCGGACTTCTGCCTGCGCATCACCGCCGAGGCTGCCCGGAAGACCGTGAACGTGCCCTTCAGATGAGTGGCGACAACGGGGTCCCACTCCTCCTCCGTCATATTGAAGAGCATCCGCTCCCGCAGAATCCCGGCCACGCAGACGACCCCGTCGATCCGCCCGTACTCAGTCAGCGCGGTGTCCACGATCCGCTGCCCACCGGCCATGGTGGAGACATCGTCGGCGACGGCGACCGCCTCCCCGCCCGCCGCGACGATTTCCTTGACCACGCCGGCCGCGATCTCGCTGGTTGGCTCGCTGCCGTCGACCGACACCCCGTAGTCATTGACGACCACCTTCGCCCCGGCCTGCGCGCAGCCCAGCGCCACCGCCCGGCCGATGCCGCGCCCGGCTCCGGTGATGGCGACCACCTTGCCGGCCAAGAAGTTCCCCACGGCGCGCCCCTTCCCATCTTTTCTGACGGACCGTTAGATTTTTGAGCACACGCGAGCCGAACACAAGCCCCATAAGCGGGTCACTTGGAGGAGGAGCCGTATGCCACTCCCAGCCGAGTTCCATGACATCGCCAAGCGGGTGAACAACTGGGGACGTTGGGGCGGGGCAGATGAGATCGGCACCCTCAACCTGATCACCGATGAGGTGGTACGGAGCGCGGCCGCCGCCATCCGGACCGGCCGCCGTATCTCTCTCGCGCTGCCGCTGAGGCAGGACGGAGTCCAGACCGGCCTTATCCCGGGGCGGGTCAATCCGCTGCACACCATGGTCGCGATCAACCAGGAACTGTTCGGCCCGGGAGCCGTCGCCACCAGCGATGACGTGGTGACCATGGGACTTCAGACGGCCACCCACTGGGACGCCCTCCCCCATGTCTCACACTCGGGGAAGATCTACAACGGCCGTACCGCCGACACCATCACCGCACATGGCGGCGCCGCGTTCAGCGGGATCGAGAAGACCGGACCCGTGGTATCCCGTGGAGTGCTGCTCGATGTGGCCCGCGCACATGGCATGGAGCGGCTCCCGAACGACCACGCGGTCAGCCCCGAGGACTTGGACGCGGCGGAGGAGTTGGCGGGTATCCGCGTTAAAGCGGGCGATATCGTACTTATACGGACTGGGCAGATTCAGCGGTATCTCACCGGCGACAAGGACGCGTACGCGTTTCCCTCGCCGGGGCTGTCCATCCGCACCCCCGAGTGGTTTCACGCCCGCGATATCGCGGCCGTCGCGAACGACACCATCACCTTTGAGATCTTCCCTCCGGAGATCGAGGGCCTCTGGCTGCCGGTACACGCGCTCGACCTGGTCGAGATGGGCCTCCTGCAAGGCCAGAACTGGAACCTGGAAGAGCTCTCAGCGGCCTGCGCGGCCGAAAGCCGCTATGACTTCTTCCTCTGCGCAACCCCGGAGCCGGTCGTCGGTGGCACCGGAACGCCCGTAGCCCCGGTCGCCATCCTGTGAAACCACCCCAACACGGCTGGGTGTCCGGCCGGGTCGTGCCGCATGAGGGGGTGTCCCCAATCCCGCCCCTTCCCGAAACCGGGGCTTCGCCCCGGCCCCGCAGACCTGGGCCGAAGCCCCGGTTTTTGGGAACTGGTCGGGCACCTCCTGGCGCACCCACCCCGCAGCAGGGCAACGGGCGCCGCCCCGCTAGGCAACCACCCACCCACACCAGCCACGACGACTTCCCCCACCCCGTAACGGGGCAACTGGCTCCACCCCGCTAGGCAACCACCCACCCACACCAGCCACGACGACTTCGCCCACCCCGTAACGGGGCACCCCGGCTGGGTGGCGGCGCGCAATACGCACCCCGAGCACGGTATTGCGGACCGCCACCCGGCTCCGGCACTCGGGCCCTGTCTCTCACGGTGGAGAATCCGGCACCGGACCGCGACCCGCACTCGCCAAGGAAGGCAGTCCCTCGACGTCCCCTCACAACGAATCGCTCAATCCAGGGTGATCATCCGGATACGACTCGTCAACACCTGATCGGCGCTTTGCCCCTTATACCCCATTTACCCCGGCGCATGGTTGGGCATATGCGCCCATCGGCAGCGTTTCCGGGTCCAACTCGCACCAGATGCGCTTGCCATCACCCTCCGGCTGCCAGCCCCAGCGGTCGGCGAGCCCGTCGACAAGCTCCAGTCCACGGCCGCCGGTGTCATCACCCTCGGCCTGCCGCCGCCGCGGCGCCTTGCTGCTCCTGTCGGCGACCTCGACCCGTACGGTCCCGTCAGCGTGCCGATCGGGCAGCAGCATACGCAGCACGGCCGGACAGCCGGTATGTACGACAGCATTGGTCACCAGCTCAGAGACCAGCAGAATCAACGTCTCGCCCAATGGACCGTCCGCGCTGATCCCAGAACCGGCCAGCCGTGACCGGGCCCATCGCCGCGCGCGGCCGACCTCCATAGGGTCTGGACCGATCTCCAGTTGCACCTGAAGCACCTGCACCGCTCACACCACCAAGACCGACGGAGTCACGGATCGTGACCCCGGAGCCACACAGCCTGCTGGACGGGCTGTCATATGAACAAGCGCTTCAGGCATATTCCGGCGCAAAGGAGTATGCGTACGGCATACTGTGCGACACCCCAGAGGGGGAGTCGAACGACGCGCCCCCTCATGGTTGCGCCTTTGAACCACTCGTACCCCAGGGAGGGTACCGGAGCGGAATCCTCCCGACCGCTTGAGGTCAGTCACGACCTGGTATCGACTCACGGCTGTCCCAGTCCGGTGGCCAGCGCCTCCTCGGCTTCGGCCGCTGTCTGCCACTGCTGGGCACGGACCCAGGCGCGTTTCAGATGGAGGTGCACGTCGGCCTCCCAGGTGAAGCCCATGCCGCCGTGGACTTGGAGACAGTCGCGGGCGTTGTTCACGGCGGCTTCGTCGGCCAGCAGCTTGGCGGTGGCGAGGTCAAGGGGGTCTTCGGTGACGGCGGCCGCGTAGACGGCGGTACGTGCCGTCTCCGTACGGACCAGCAGCTGGGCGCAGAGGTGCTTGACGGCCTGGAAGGCGCCGATGGGCTGGCCGAACTGTTCGCGGGTGCGGGCGTGGGACACCGCCATATCGAGGGTGCGGCCCGCGCTGCCGAGCTGCTGGGCGGCGGTGAGGAGGGCGGCGCCGGGGCACGGGGTGGTGGTGGGGCGGGAGCGGACTCGGTGGAGGGGGGTGAGGGGGTCGATGGAGCGGATGGGGGTAGGGGTGGGGGCGGGGGTGGGCTCCGGGGCTTCGCCCAGGATGTGGTCGGCGTCCGTCAGCCACTCGATGAGTTCGCCGTCGCGGGCCGTAACGACCGTATCGCCGGAGGCCGCACCCGGTACGGAGCCCGCGGCGAGGTGGGTGGCCACCAGGGGGCCGGGTAGCAGGGCGCGGCCCGCCTCTTCGAAGAGCAGGACAGCTTCGGGCAGGCCCAGTCCGACACCGCCCTCGGATTCGGGAAGGCGAAGGGCGAAGAAGCCCGCGTCGCCGAGTGCGCGCCACAGGGCGCGGTCGAGGGCAGGGTTCCGCACGGTGGCCCGGAGCCGCTCGCGGTCGAAACGGGCGGCCAGGAGGTCGCGCATCCCGGCCTGGAGGGCGCGTTGGTCGTCGGTGAGGCGGAAGTCCATACGGTCGGGTTCACCGGCCCTTCGGGAGGCCGAGGATGCGTTCGGCCACGATGTTCTGCTGTATCTGGGAGGTGCCTGCCGCGATCGTGTAGGAGAGGGAGGACAGCCGGTCCAGCGTCCAGGCGTGGGACAGGTCCAGGGACTCGGGCCCCAGAACCGCGGCGGCGGTGTCGTAGAGGTCCTGGCGGGCGTGGGAGTAGCGGAGCTTGAAAACCGAGCCGCCGACGCCCGGCACCCCGCGTTCGGCTGCCTCGGCCTCGCTGACATTCCACTGGGTGAGGCGCCACAGGGCACGGAATTCGGCGTGGAGGCGGCCGAGTCGGCGTCGCAGAACCGCATCGTCCCAGCGCCCATTGCGCCGGGCTGTTTCGGCGAGCTCCCGCAAGACACGCTGGCAGGCGATGACTTCACCGACGAAGGCCGTGCCGCGTTCGAAGGAGAGGGTCACCATCGTGACCCGCCAGCCGTCGTTCTCCTCACCGATGCGGTGAGAGACGGGGATACGGACCTCGTCGAGGAGGAGTTCAGCGAATTCCGTGGAGCCCGCGAGCGTACGCAGCGGGCGGATCGTCACACCCGGGGCGTCCATGGGCATGGCGAGCCAGGTGATGCCCCGGTGCTTGGGGACGGTGGGGTCCGTACGGACCAGAAGCTCGCACCAGTCCGCGACTTCGGCGTGCGAGGTCCAGATCTTGGTGCCGGTGACGATGTAGTCACCGGCACCGGCACCGGCACCAGCTCCGGCACCGTCGCGGACCGCGCGGGTGCGTAGAGCGGCGAGGTCGGAGCCCGCTTCCGGTTCGCTGAAGCCCTGACACCAGACCTCCTCCCCGCGCAGAATGGGCGGCAGCCAGCGCTGCCGCTGCTCAGGGGTGCCCTCGGCGGCGATGGTCGGGCCCGCGTGCAGCAGCCCGACAAAGTTCGCACCGACGTAGGGCGCGCCCGCGCGCTCGGTCTCCTCAAGGAAGATCAGGTGCTGGGTGGGGGTGGCCCCCCAGTGCAGCTCGCCGTATCCGGCGTCGTACAGCGTGCGTTGCCATCCGAGGTCGTACGCCCGGCGAGCCGGCCAGTCGAGCGGGTTGGGCTTGGGCGGCAGCGTCGGCAGCGTCTTGGCCAGCCAGGTGCGGAGCTCCTGGCGGAATCGCTCCTCCTCCGCCGTATAGCCGAGGTTCACGACAGCGCCAGGTCGAGCATCCGGATGGCGTTGCCACGCATCAGCTTGTAGACCGTCTCATCATCGAGACCCTTGACATGGTCGAGAGCGACCTCCTTCGTATGCGGGAAGGTCGAGTCGACATGCGGATAGTCGGTCTCGAAGGTGGCGTTGTCGCGGCCGACGGCATCGAGTGAGGCGACCCCGTGTTTGTCACGGAAGAAGCAGCAGAAGATCTGCCGGTAGTAGTACGTGGACGGGGGCTCCGGGATGAGGTCGCGGACGCCGCCCCAGGCGCGGTGCTCCTCCCATACGTCGTCGGCGCGCTCGAGCGCGTAGGGGATCCATCCCATCTGGCCTTCGCTGTACGCGAGTTTGAGCCGGGGGAACGTCACCAGTACGCCGCTGAACAGGAAGTCCATCATCGACGCCATGGCGTTGTTGAAGGAGAGCGAGGCCTGGACGGCGGGCGGGGCGTCAGGGGAGGCGGCGGGCATCTGGGAGGAGGAGCCAATGTGCATATTGACGACGGTCCCGGTCTCCTCGCAGGTCGCGAAGAAGGGGTTCCAGTAGCCGGAGTGGATGCTCGGCAGGCCGAGGTGGGTGGGAATCTCGCTGAAGGTGACGGCACGGACGCCACGAGCGGCGTTGCGCTGGACCTCAGCGACGGCGAGGTCGATGTCCCAGAGGGGGATGATGCACAGCGGGATCAGCCGACCGCCGCTGTCTCCGCACCACTCCTCGACCATCCAGTCGTTGTAGGCGCGTACGCAGGCGAGTGCGACCTCCTTGTCATGTGCCTCGGCGAAGGTCTGCCCGCAGAAGCGCGGAAAGGTGGGGAAGCAGAGGGACGCCTCGACATGGTTGAGGTCCATGTCCTTGAGCCGCTCGACCGGATCCCAGCACCCCCGGCGCATTTCGGCCCGGGTGATGCCCTCCAGCGTCATATCGTCGCGGTCGAAGCCGACGGCGGCGATATTGCGCTTGTACGGAAACCTCAGATCCTCGTAGATCCACCAGTCGGTGGGCGGTCCGTCGGGGTCCATGGTGATCTGGTATTTCCCGCCGGTGTACGCCAGCTCGCCGATCCCGGCGGTGAGGGGCTTGGGGCCGAGATCCCGGTACTTCTTCGGCAGCCAGGTCTCGAAGAGGTGCGCGGGCTCGATCACATGGTCGTCAACGCTGATGATGCGCGGTAGCTCCATGACGGCTTCCCCTTCGGCTGGCTGGCTGGCTGGTTGAGTGCCTGGCTGGCTGACGGGCTAGAGCTGTAGACCTGTAGAACTGTAGAGCTGATGCCTCGTCAGATATCGAGGCTAGCCCTCACCCCCTGGACCGACAAGGCGCATCGGCTTACGCTTCCGGCCGGAACTGACTAGCCGTCAGCTACAGGGATGGGGGATCGGGTATGACCGACACCGCACACGAGCTGGACACCTCCCGCACGCTGTGGGAGCTCGTCACCCGCCGCGCCGGACTCACCCCCGATGCGACGGTCCTGATCCAGGCAGCGGACGACCGTCAGCTGACCTTCGCCGGGCTGCGAGATCACGCCGAACGGGTCGCGGCGGGCCTGTACGAGCTGGGCCTGCGCCCCGGTAACCGGGTGGCGTGGCAGCTGCCGACCCGCATCGAAACCGTCGTGCTCTCCCTCGCCCTGACCCGCCTCGGCACCGTACAGACGCCGGTTATCCCCTTCTACCGGGACCGCGAGGTCGGCCACGCCCTGCGCCAGACCGAGCCCCGGCTCATCGCCGTGCCGGGCACCTGGCGGGGCTTCGACCACACCGCGATGGCGAAACGGCTGGCCGGACACGACACCCGGGTACTGGAGGCGTACGAGGCCCTCCCGGAGGGAGACCCGGCGGTGCTGCCCCCTCCGCCCTCCGATGGCACCGAGGTGCGCTGGATCTACTGGACCTCGGGCACCACCTCCGACCCCAAGGGTGTGCGCCATACCGACCGCAGCCTGATCGCAGGCGGCTCCTGCCTGGCCCACGCCCTGCGGCTGCGCCCCGACGACGTGGGTTCTATCGCCTTCCCGTACGCCCACATCGGCGGCCCCGACTATCTGGTGATGCTGCTGCTGTACGGCTTCCCGGCGGTGCTCTTCGAGCAGTTCGCGCTGCCGGGCGCGCTGGCGGCGTACCGACGCCACAAGGTGACCACGGCAGGCGGCTCAACGGCCTTCTACTCCATGTTCCTGGCCGAGCAGCGCAAGCAGCCCCAGCGGAAGCTCATCCCGTCCCTCCGGCTGCTGGCGGGCGGCGGCGCACCCAAACCACCCGAGCTCTACTACGAGATCACCCAGGAGCTGGGCTGCCAGCTCACCCACGGCTACGGCATGACCGAAGCCCCGATGATCACCATGGGGACGCCCGACGACAGCCCGGAGAACCTCGCCACGACCGAGGGCAGACCACCAGCGGGCATGGACATCCGGATCACCGACCCGGACGGCAAGCCGCTGCCCACGGGAACCGACGGCGAGGTCCGGCTGCGCGGCGAAGCCGTATGCCAGGGCTACCTGGACGCCGCCCAGACCGCCGAAGCCTTCGACGCGGAAGGCTTCTTCATCACCGGCGACCTCGGTCATCTCACCGAAGAGGGCCATCTCGTACTCACCGGCCGGATGAAGGACATCATCATCCGCAAGGGTGAGAACATCTCGGCGAAGGAGATCGAGCAGCTGCTCTACGAGCACCCGGGCGTGGGTGATGTCGCCGTCATCGGCCTGCCCGACCCCGAACGCGGCGAAAAGGTCTGCGCGGTGATCGAGCAACCGGAGAGCGCGGCCCCCTTGAGCCTGGAGACGGTAACCGGCTACCTGCGGTCCCAGGGGCTGTCCGTCCACAAGCTCCCCGAACAACTGGAGCTCGTCGGCGCACTTCCCCGCAATGAAGCGCTGCGGAAGGTTCTCAAGTACAAGCTCCGGGAGCGTTTTTCGTGATCAACTAGGCGTATGGAAGCGATCGCAGCAGCACTCATCGCCGTTACGGGCACGCTGATGGGATCTGCCGTCACCTACGTCTTCCAGCGCCGGGTCACCGAGCGCGGCGAGGAACTCGCTCGCCGCGAGCGGCGCAGGCACGAACGGATCGATGCCTACGCCGCCTACGCGGGGGCCGTGCACAACTACCGGCGGATGGAAATACACCGCTGGTTCGTCAAGAACGGACGCCTGGAATCGGAGGACTTCGACGCCGTCACCCGGGAGGTCTTCGAGCTGCGCTCGGACGCCATGGAGGCGCTGTTCCGGCTCCAGCTACTCACCGATGACCCCGCTGTGCGCGAGCGCGCGAACGCGGCGATGGACGCGGTCGGGGAGCTGCACGATGTCTGCCTGAACCGGGCCGAGCTGGACACCCGGCGCGATTCCTCACGCGCGGCGATCCAGGACTTTATCGCCGTCGGTTCCGCGCAGGTCAGCTAGGCACAGGTCAGCTAGGCAGGTCAGCCAAGACTTCAGCCACGCTGTCACAAGGATGCCGCGCTGTCACAAGCATCAGGCCGACAGCGGCCGGGCCGCCTCGTCGGTGGCGGCTTCCAGGTCCGGGTAGCACTCGAAGAGGCGACGGACGCCGAGGGCGGCGAGTACACGGTTGACGTGGGAGCCGTCGACCGCGCCCTGGGCGGGCAGTATCAGGCGGAGGCGGCCCGCGCAGGAGCGCATCAGGCGGCGGGAGGCGATCAGGACGCCCACCCCGCTGGAGTCGCAGAACAGTACTTGGGAGAGGTCGAGCACCAGGCTGCGCCGGCCGTCGGCGACCGCGTTGTGCACATGCTGCCGGACCGCCGGCGAGGTGACGAGGTCCATCTCACCCGTCACACGCAGCACGGCCCACTCCCCCCGTGTCTCCTCCATCACCTTCAGCGACACGTACTTGACGCCTTTCGCTCGCCCTACCGGAATGAATCCTTCCCCGCCTCGACTGCCCCGCCGACCACGGTCAAAACGAAGTCCCCCGCCCGACCCTATGCGCAAGCCGGTCCCTTCCTCCCCCTAGATCCGATCACACCCGCATAACACATCAGCAGATACGGGCATGAATGATCCACGCCACTCTGGGGAATCCAGCGCAACGTGACGGTTCCACCACCATGTGCAAGTCCCCCTAGGGGCGCACATTGCCGTAAAGGGGCGTACGTTGTCAGCCCCTCCGCACTACATTCGATGTACGAAGAGGGCTGGGGGTCGACACGATGGCACATGACACACCACCCCGCTGGGACCGGAAGATGCAGCAACGGCTGGCTCGCGGCGAGGCGGCGGCGCTCGGTGAACTGTACGACCGTTTCGCGTCGCTGGTGCACAGTCTTGCCTATCGAGTACTGGAGGACGAAGAAGCCGCGGATCGGATCACACGTGAGGTCTTCGGTTACGTATGGGAACATCCGGACACCTTTGAGCCCAAGGAAGGTTCGATGCGGTCCTGGATAGCGGGGCTGACGCACCGGCAGGCGGTGCAGCGGCTGCGGCGGCGGCATGGCGGTGATGACGGGCTGCCGGAGGAGATCGAGCAGCAGGTGCGGGCCGCGTCGGCCGCGGCCCGTGCGGATTACATCGTGACATCGATGCCCGCCTCACTACGGGACGCGCTGGAGCTTGCGTACATCCAGCGCCGCGACTACCGGCAGGCGGCCAGGCACCTGGGCGTTACGGAGGACGAGGCGCGGCGCCGGCTGCGGCTGGGCTTGCAGCTGCTGTCGACGGCGACCAAGGGCGCGCTGCCACCGGCTGGGCGAGCGGGTCTCGGAGGTCAGCGGTGAACGACGCGCATCCCGGCCGGTTCCCGGATGACGAGGACCCAGCGCGGTCTCCCCGTATACCGCCGCCACGGGCGGCGGCCGATGACGGGCCGGCGGTCGTGGGACGCAGGGCGGTGCCACAGCCGCGCAATGGCGAAGAACTGGTGCCAGAAGTGGTGCCAGAGTTGGGGAACGGGAAGGAGACAAAGGAGCGGGAGGAAGGGACGGAGAAGGAGGCCGAGACGGAGGTGAGCGCGTACGACCACGGTGTACTCAAGTCGCTGCTTGGGGCTTGGGCACTGTCGGCCTGCTCGGCACGGGAGGCCGCTGTTGTCGAGGCGCATCTGACCGACTGCGCGAGCTGCGCCGAGGAGGCGCTGCGGCTTCGGGACGCGGTGGGACTGCTGCACCCCGAGGACACGCTTGATCTCAATCCGGGGTTGCGCTCCCAGGTGCTGGCCGGATGTCTGGGGAGGCGACCGCCGCGCATCCCGATACCGGAGTGGGCGACGCCGTACGACGCGGAGACCGCGCGGCTTGACGCCCTGCTGGAGGACATGGGCGACTCCGAGTGGGAGACCGCGGTACGGCTTCACTGGGCGGATGGCGAACGGTATCTGACGATGTGCGGCGTGCTCGCCCATCTCGGCTCGGTTGACGGCATAGTGGCTGTGTCACTGGGGATCGATGACCCGCTGGGCCCCGATGGGCCGCGTACCATGCTGCAGCGCACCGACGCCGCCGTCGAACACTGCCGTGTCCATCCGCCCTCTTTCGTACGGAACAAGTGGCGCACCCAGACCCGGGGCATCGTACGCACGCTGTCGTTCGCCGGGGCGGGCGCCGCCGAGCTCCCCATCGACTTCATCGAGTTCACCATGCCGACGCGGGACGCGATGATCAGCCGCGCGTTCGCCTGCTGGATCCACGCCGATGACATCGCGACGGCGGTGGACTACCCGTATCCGCCGCCCGCTCCCGCGCATCTCAAACGCATGGTCGACCTGGCCGCCCGCAAGCTGCCCGGTACGCTCGCGGACCGTCGCCGTTCCGGCCTCGCCGCGCCGCCGCGACGGCTGACCGCCGCCGGGGCGCCGGGGCGGGCCCTGCATCTGGAGGTCGAGGGCGACGGCGGCGGTGACTGGTACATACCGCTGGACTCGCCCGCGGCGACCGCTTCCGCTCAGGACGCGGTCGCCCATGTGGCGCTTGACGGTCTGGAGTTCTGCCAGCTGGCGGCCGGTCATGTGCCGCCGCAGGACGCGGCGGCGGGCGCCGAGGGTGATCCGGAGGCCATCCGGGATGTCCTCTCCGCGGCGGCCTCACTCTCCCGGCTCTAGAAGTTCTGGCAGTTCTGACGGTCCTGGCAGTTCTGACGGCTCCCGCAGTTCTGACGGTTCTGGCAGCTCTGCCGGTTCTGACGGGGCTTCGGGCTGCTACGCGAAGACCACTGTGCGGTGGCCGTTGAGCAGGACGCGGTGTTCGCTGTGCCATTTGACCGCACGGGCGAGGGCCTGGCACTCGACGTCCCGGCCGATGGCGACCAGCTGCTCCGGGGTGACCCCATGGCTGACGCGCTCGACCTCCTGCTCGATGATCGGGCCCTCATCGAGGTCCGCCGTCACATAGTGGGCAGTCGCGCCGATCAGCTTCACACCACGGGCATGCGCCTGGTGGTACGGCTTGGCACCCTTGAAGCTCGGCAGGAAGGAGTGGTGGATGTTGATGATCCGCCCGGACAGGGCCTTACAGAGATCGTCGGAGAGCACCTGCATATAGCGGGCGAGTACGACCAGCTCGACGCCCTCGTCCTCGACGAGCCGCAGCAGCTTCTCCTCCGCCTCCCGCTTGTTGTCCTTCGTCACCGGGATGTGGTGGAAGGGGATGCCGAACGAGGCGGACAGCTCGGCGAAGTCGGTGTGGTTGGAGACCACGGCCACGACCTCCACCGGCAGAGCGCCGATCCGGGAGCGGAAGAGCAGATCGTTGAGGCAGTGGCCGAACTTGCTGACCATCAGCACGATGCGCATCTTCTCTTCCGCGCGGTGGATCTGCCAGTCCATCTCGAAGGAGTCACCGACCGCGGCGAAGCTCGCTCGTAGCTTCTCCAGGGTGACCGGCGCCTCCGCGCTGAAGTGAACGCGCATAAAGAAGAGCCCGGTGTCATGATCCCCGAACTGCTGACTGTCCTCGATATTGCAGCCGGTCATAAAGAGATAACTGGAGACAGCATGCACAATGCCCTGTTTGTCCGGGCAGGACAGCGTGAGGACGTACTGGTCAGGAACGTACTGGTCAGGGGTGACGGCAGGCGACGAGCTCATGGTCATAAGGGTGGCACATCGGCGGGGGCGGTCAGGCGGCTCGCAGCATGATGGCGAGCACATCGAGCGAGCGCGGCGGCTCATCGGGGTCGTCGCCGTCGTTCGCCGCGAGCTGGAGATGCGCCTCACGGCTGGCCCGTACGGCATCGGGCCAGCCCTGGTGCTCCAGATACGAGGCGACCGGGGCGTCCGCGCCGACCTGGTGCACGATGCGCAGCACCCGCAGCACCGCGGCATCGACCAGCGCGGCCTCCTGGGCATCGCGGAAGATCGTGCCCACGTATTTCTCGGCGGACCAGTTGTCCAGCCAGGTGTCCTCGACCAGTCGGTAGACGGCGTCCGTGACGTCGCCATACTCTGGGCGGCCCGCCAGCCAGCACTGCTGCTGGAAGGCGGGATCGGAAAGCATGTGCAGCGCGGAGCGCACATTGCTGCGCCAGCGCCACCACGGCATGTCATTGAGCGGCATGCCGCCCATGGTGGTGGACCGACGGCCGGGACGGGAAGAGTTCTCCGGAGCTTGCACGGTCATCGATCGTACGTTCCCCGTCAATACGTGCGCCTTGACCCCCGCAGTTCACCTTGTCGTCACTTTGCGTTCGAGGTGCAGCACTCGTGTGTTACTAGCGAAGCGGCAAGGTGCTTGGACATGACCGCATGGCGACGCTTCCGCCTCTGTCCGACCACTACCGCTTTTGTCGCCTCTGCGCTCTGTACGTCGCTGCTGCTCAGCGGCTGCGGAGCACTGCCGGGGGGCAGCAAGGCCGACAAGGGCCCCATCACCGTGATGACCTGGGCACCGGTGAAGACCAAGGCGACCAATATGCCGGGAATGCCTGCTTTGGCGCAGGCATATGCACGCTGGGTCAACGCCAAGGGCGGCATCAACGGCCGCGAGCTGAAGGTCATCACCTGCAATGAGGGCAACGACAGCGTACGCGCCGCGCAGTGCGCCAGACGCGCCCGTGATGAGGGTGCGGTCGCGGTGGTCGGCTCGTACAGCCAGCACGGCCGCATCTTCATGCCCTCGCTGGAGAGCGACGGCATCCCGTACATCGGTGGTTTCGGGGTCACCGAGGAGGAGTTCACCAGCCCGCTCTCCTATCCCGTCAACGGCGGTAAGGCCGCGCTGCTGGCCGGCAGCGGGCGGCAGCTGGCCGAGACCTGTGAGCAGATCTCACTGGTCCGTCCCGACACCATCGCCGGGGATGAGTTGCCGGGACTGTTCAACGCCGGTCTGGCGGCGGGCAAGCACAAGCCCGCCACGGATATCCGGGCCCCGGAGGACTCCGCCAGCTACGGCAGGGAAGCCGAGCTCGCACTGCGGGGCGCGGGGGTGGGCCGCGAACAGGGGGACGAACAGGGGGACGGGGTGGCGACGCTCAGCGGCGACGCGGAGGGCTCATGTGTCACGGCGGCACTGGGCGGGCGCACCGGCACATTCCTCGACTCCTTCTGGCGAGTGCAGAAGGAGGGCCCACCGGTGAGCATCGCCTCGGTACTGGGCAGTGTGCAGCAGTCGCTCATCAACCGCACCGGCGGTAAGAAGGGCCCGCTGGAGGGCGCGTATGTGACCGGCTGGTACCCGGCCAGTCAGGAGCCGGTCTGGGACCAGCTGAGGGAGGTCGTACGCGAACATGCCTTCACCGACAACCGTATCGATACCTCCGACCCCGGCGTTCAGACCACCTGGGTTGCCTATACGGTGCTGACCTCCGTCCTGGAGTCCCTGGGGGACCGGACGATCACCGGCCGCACCATCAAGAGGGCGCTGGACACCGGTGAGGCGATCAGCACCGGAGGCATCACCCCGGACCTGAGCTGGCGCTACGACAGCCTGCTCGGGACGCTCTCCTATCCGCGGATCGTCAACGCCATGGTGAACTTCCAGCGGGTGGAGAACGGTCAGCTGACCACCACGCGCCGGGAGGCGGTGGATATCGCGCCGACGCTGGAGCAGGTGCGTTCGGGCTGAGGCGCCGCCCCTAGAGCTGAGTCGGCTGGCGCTCGGTCAGGTCGTAGGTGCGGGCGATCGGATTCCACAGCCTGGCCGCCTGCTGCTTGGCCGCGGTCGCCACACCGCTGGCCCGGTTGCCCCTGGCGTGCTGACCGGTCGTACGGGCCTGCCCCTTGGGGCAGCCCTTCTTGCCCGCGACCTGACCGGCCCAGGCGGCGTAGTGGTGATCGGCGGCGGCCGACGCCTTCCACGCCTTGGTGAGCTCGGCCGACAGCCGCTCATGGTTGGGCAGTTGGTCGATGCTCAGCTCATTCAGCCGGGTCACCAGAGCATTGCGCTGATCGGCCGCGTCCCGTAGATCCGCGGCCGCCTTGCCGAGCTTCTCGCACTTCTTGATGTTCTCGACGGAGCGGATGACCGCGTCGCGGCTGTTGTTGCTGCTGGCCAGCAGCTTGTCCAGCTCCTTGGCCTGCTCCTCGACCGGATCGGTCGCGGGCTGCGTCTCCTTGACCTCTGCCGCGGACGCGTTGGCCTGGTTGCGCTGCTGCTCGTCCTTCTTGTCGTCGTCGCCACCGCCGCCGAGTGCGGCACCGCCGAGCATTCCGCCGCCGATGAGAACGGCGACAGCAATCGCGCCCAGCACGACCGGAGACGGCTTGCGCTTGCCATCCTCATGGCTGCCGCCATGACCGCTGTACGGGGCGTCGTACGGGCCCTGGTACGGCTGCCGGCGTTCCTGTGCGGCAGCGGCCTGGTTGAAGACCGGCAACTGCTGGGTGGCGGCGGGTGAGTGGGCTTCGGGCCCGGGCTCGGGCTTCGGTTCGGGCCGGAAGAGGTTGTCGAACTCCGTGGGTGGCTGCCGGTCTCCGGGCGCGCCAGGACGGATGCCGTAGGGCGCCCCGGGCGGGGGCGGGGGCACCGGCGACGGCTGCTGCTGCCCGGTGGGCGCCTCGGGCGGCAGGGGGTTCCGCAGCAGCTGTGTGGACTCGGCGTCGGCGGCGCCGAAGGGCGGCATGAACTGGGTGGCGTCTTCGTTCGGCGCCGCCGGGGGGTGGCCCCAGGGCTGGGTGCCGGGCGCGGGCGGCAGGCCGCCCTGCGGTGGGAGGCTTGGGGGTGGCGAACCTTGGGGTGGCAGGCCTTGGGGTGGCAGGAGCTGGGTCTCGTCAGCCGGGCCCTGCGGGGCCGCCTGGGGCGGCAGGGGTGGGGCGGGCATGGGTGGCGGGGCCGCGGGGGGCGGCGGGAGCTGCTGGGGCGGTGGGGGCGGCGCTGCGGCCGGGGGGTGGGGTGTCGCGTCGGCGGGGCCCCAGGGCTGGCCCCACGGCTGGCCCTGATCCGGGGTGACCTGCTGCGGCTCGCTCTGGCCGGGGATCCACGGCTCACCGTTCGAAGGCAGTACCACGCCTTCGCGTGGCTCGTCGCCCTGTCGGCTGTGCGTCGTCACCGGGACTCCTCGTTAATCTGGCCAACCAGAATCGTCGGCTCACGCTACCGGGTCCCGGGCACGCCCCACCACGTCGTCCCCCCACCGGGCCTCCGCCGGGGCGGCCTTCCCCGGTTCCGCCCCCTTCCCGGCTGCGCCGGTACGCGGCTGCGGGGGTGCCGTGGGTGGGTTCCCCAATTCCCGCCCCTTCCCGGAAACCGGGGCTTCGCCCCGGGGCCCCTGGGGTTGGCCAGTGCGGGACGGTGGCCGGTGTTGTGCCCACCCGTTCCGCCCCTCGGGCGGACCGAGTGCCCACAACAAGACGGGGGTCTGGGGGCGGAGCCCCCAGTTTCGGGAAGGGGCGGGTATTGGGGAAAATCCAGCCCGCCACGGCCTACGCTGCGGTGCCCAGTTCCAGGCGGGCTGTGAACTCGCGGACCATGGGCTCCTGCGCGTACGGCTCAAGGCGGTGCCGGAAGTCCGCCAGGTACTCCCGGCCGCGCTCCGACCGCAGGCCGCCCAGCAGTTGGACCGCCTTGGTGCCCGTATGGCAGGCCTGGTCGACCTCACGCTGCTGTACCTGCGCGCCCGCCAGCAGCAGCAGCCCGATCGCACGGCGCCGGGCGCGTCCCTCCGGGTGGCCGTCGAGGGCTTCCTCCGCCCGTCGTCGGCAGGGGCCGGGCTGGGCCAGGTCCCGGTGGCAGTGGGCGAGTTCATCGGCGAGATACGCCCCGTCGAAGTGCGCGATCCACGCCGGGTCGTCGCCCGCGTCGGTCACCGGCTGGGCCCGTTCGAACGCGGTCAGCGCCCGCCCGGCAGCGAGATGGCAGGTGCGGGCGTCACCGAGCAGCGCGTGCCCCCGGGCCTCGGCGGCGTGGAACATCGCCTCGACGCGCGGCGTGACATGCCCTCGGGCGCCCTCCTGCGCGGCCCGCGCCAACTGGGCGATCTCGCGTGGGTTGCCGAGCGATGCGGCGAGGTGGCTCATGCTCGCGGCCAGCACATAGCCGCCGTAGGCCCGGTCACCGGCCGCCTGGGACAGCCGGAGAGCCTGGATGTAGTACCGCTGGGCGAGCCCCGGCTGGCCCGTGTCGACGGCCATATACCCGGCCAGCTCGGTGAGCCGGGCGACGGCGGCGAAGAGCTCACGGCCGACGGATTCCCGGTAGGAGCCCGCGAGCAGCCCGGAGACGACGCTGTTGAGGTAGTGCACGACAACCGGCCGGACATGGCCGCTGCCGAAGCGGTGGTCCAGCTCGGCGAGGGCGGTGGTGGTGGCCCGCACGGCCGCCACATCGGCGGCCCCCACCCGGGCGCCCGCGGTCCGGGCGACCTGCGTATCCGGGGCGCTGATCAGCCAGTCGCGGCTCGGTTCGACCAGCGCGGAGGCGGCGACCGAGCGGCCGGTGAGGAACTCCCGGCGGCCGACGTCGCTGCGCCACAGCTCGCAGACCTGCTCCACCGCGCCCAGCACGGTCGGCGCGAACTGCAGGCCGACCCCGGCGGCGAGGTTCTTGCCGTTGGCCATACCGATCTCGTCAATGGTGACGGTGCGGCCGAGTTTGCGGCCCAGCGCCTCGGCGATGATGGCCGGTGCCCGGCCGCGTGGTTGCTGGCCGCGTAGCCAGCGGGCGACCGAGGTCTTGTCGTAACGGAGGTCGAGTCCGTGCTCCGCGCCACACATATTGACCCGGCGCGCCAGCCCGGCGTTGGAGCAGGCGGCTTCCTGAATGAGTGCTTGCAGCCGTTCATTCGGCTGACGGGCTACGAGCGGCCTGGCGGCCATGGCGGTCCCCCCTTGTGCGCTGATGGGTGTGCTGATGGCTGGATTGCGTTGCCTGCGAAGATCACTGCCCAGCGCATATGCCAAGAATTCCGGCACCGCACCGCAGATGTGACTACCCACCCAAGAGCGCCCCCCTGGCACGCGCCCCCGGACCTGCATCTGTGCGCCCTCTGGTCACCCGGTCGCACCCCCTGTGCGACACCGCGTCAGGACGGCCCTCTTGACGGTTTCGCGAGTTCGTGAGGGGCCTTTTCCGGGCCCCCCAGGTGGCGGAACGTTGCGCCCCGGCGAAGTTCAGACCCGGCCGTAACCCTTGGTCACCAGCGAAGTTGTGAAGTGCGTGGAAGAGACCATCGGAGTCACCTCAGGAGTCACGACAACCCCCCAGATCCCACAGCAGCGCGGCGAGCCGCTGCTCGACCACGCCGTCCGCTACGCGAAAGAGCGGCACTGGGATGTGTTCCCGGGCACTTGGCTGGAGGCGATCGACGGAGTGCCCCGATGCACCTGCGGCGCCGCCGACTGCCCCGCGCCCGGAGCACACCCCATTGATACGGACTGGCCCGCGCAGGCGACGGGCAGTGCGACGGCGGCGCGCCGGATGTGGGACAAGCAGCCGTCCGCCTCGGTACTGCTGCCGACCGGGCGGACGTTCGACGCCATTGATGTCCCGGACATCGCGGGGTGCCTGGCGCTGGCCCGGATGGAGCGGATGGAGCTGCCGCTGGGTCCGATCACCTGCACCCCGGATGGCCGGATGCTCTTCTTCGTACTGCCGGGCGCCGCGGCGAAGGTGCCCGACATGGTGCGGAGGCTGGGCTGGTCCCCGGGCGCGATCGATCTGACGACGCGGGGCGAGGGCGACTGGGTCGCGGCGCCCCCGACCCGGCTTGGGCTACGCGGCTCGGTGCAGTGGGCACGGCAGCCGACCCCGGCCAACCGCTGGCTGCCGGACGCGGAAGAGCTCATCCCACAGCTGGCGTACGCCTGCGGCCGGGAGGCCGCGGTGGCCCGGGGACGCTGAGCCACCAGCGCCGTCAGCCGGTTGGCCCTGGTCGTATCGTAGTCACGGACGGGGGCCGGACCAGCCCCCGCGCGGACGGCGAAGGGCGGCACCGGTGGTACGGGAGCCAGCGAACGGCAGCGCGGTGGTTCCCGCCGTGCGGGTCCGGGGGCTGTGGAAGCGGTTCGGGGAGCAGATCGCGGTCGCGGGGGTGGACTTGGAGCTGCCCGCGGGAGGGTTCATCGGACTGGTCGGCCCGAATGGTGCGGGGAAGACAACCACCCTCTCCATGGCCACCGGGCTGCTGCGTCCTGATGCCGGAAGTGTGCACATCGTCGGGCATGACGTCTGGCAGGACCCGGTCCAGGTGAAGTCCCGGATCGGGGTACTGCCCGAGGGGCTGCGGCTGTTCGAGCGGCTGTCGGGGCGTGAACTGCTCACCTATACAGGGCGGTTGCGCGGGCTGCCGGACGACGAAGTGGAACGGCGGTCCGCCCAGCTGCTGGATGTGCTCGATCTGTCGGGCGCGCAGCACAAGCTGGTCGTGGACTACTCCACCGGTATGCGGAAGAAGATCGGGCTGGCCTGCGCACTGCTGCACAATCCCGAAGTGCTCTTCCTGGACGAGCCCTTCGAGGGGGTTGACCCGGTCTCGGCACAGATCATCCGCGGCGTGCTGGAGCGGTACACCGCCTCCGGGGCCACGGTCATCTTCTCCAGCCATGTCATGGAGCTGGTGGAGTCGCTGTGTGACTGGGTCGCGGTGATGGCCACGGGGTCCATCCGGGCGCATGGCCCGCTCGCCGAGGTACGGGGCGACGCGCCCACGTTGCAGGCTGCCTTTCTGGAGCTGGTCGGGGCGAACGGCCAGGGAACCGGGCAGGAACTCGACTGGCTGGGCGGCGCCCGATGAGCGCGTCGGTCAGCACACCGGCGAGCACACCGGCCAGCACACCGGCGAAGGCGCCGATCACCGGCACTTTCGTGCGGCTGAAGCTTTCGCTGCTGCGTAACGGGCTGCGGCAGTCCGCCGGCCGTACCGCTGTCTTTGTCTCGGCGGGCGTTCTCGCGCTGCTCTTCGGCGGGGCGCTGCTGCTGGGGCTGCTGGCCTTGCGGGGCCGGGCGAACGCCGACAC
Source organism: Streptomyces gobiensis (assembly GCF_021216675.1). Taxonomy (NCBI): domain Bacteria; kingdom Bacillati; phylum Actinomycetota; class Actinomycetes; order Kitasatosporales; family Streptomycetaceae; genus Streptomyces; species Streptomyces gobiensis. The sequence goes on from NZ_CP086120.1 coordinate 2,213,866, forward strand.
CGTGGGCGTCTTCCTGATCGCGGTGGCGGCGCTGGGCTGGGCTGTGATGCCGCTGTTCGCGGGCGGCGGTGATGAGACCCTCGACCCGGGGCGGCTGGCGATGCTGCCCCTGCGGCCGCGTCCGCTGCTGACCGCCCTGCTGATCTCCTCGGTGATCAGCATCGGGGCGCTGTTCACCGCCGTTCTCACGCTGGGGTCGGTGCTCGCCGTCGCGCACGGGGCCGCGGGCGCGGTGGCCGGAGTGCTGGCGGTGCCGCTGGTGGTCCTGGTGTGCGTGGCGCTGGCGCGTGCGGTGGCGACGGCCAATGTCCGGCTGCTGACCAGCCGTAAAGGCCGTGATCTGGCGCTGCTGAGCGGGCTGTTCCTGGCGATCGGTACCCAGATCGTCAATCTGGGCGCGCAGCAGCTTGGCCGGGAGGGCGGCCTCTCCGTGCTGCGGCCGTACGCCGATGTGCTGCGCTGGCTGCCGCCCGCCTCCGCCATTGACGCGGTGCGGGCTGCCGGTGAGGGCTCCTACGGGCTCGCCGTGGGCGGTATCGCCACGACCGTGGCCGCGCTGCTGGCGCTGATGTGGTGGTGGCACCGCGGTCTGGTCAAGGTGATGACGTCCCCGGACTCCTCCACACTGCAGGCCGCCCCGGTGGCGGAGCAGGGAGGCTCGGGTTCAGCCGCCGGGGGCCTGGCCGCGCTGCTGCCCGACGGCCGTACCGGCGCGGTGGCGCTCCGTACGCTGCGGTATGCCTGGCGGGACCCCAAGACCAAGGCGGGCTGGGCGACTTCGCTGGGCATTGGGCTGCTGCTGCCGTTCGTTATGGCGGTACAGGGCTCGGGCAGCGTCTATAACGCCTGCTGGGTGGCGGGGCTGCTGGGGCTGCTGATGTACAACCAGTTCGGTCAGGACTCCTCCGCTTTCTGGATGGTCGCCGCGACGATCTCCTCCCGGCGGGACGCCTATGTGGAGCTGCGCGCCCGGGCGTTCGCGCTGGCGCTGATCACGGTGCCGTTCACGGTGCTGGTCGTGGTGATGTCCGCTGCTCTGCTCAGCCAGTGGCGGCAGCTGCCGGATGCGCTGGGCCTGGCTCTGGCCCTGGGCGGCACGCTGATCGGCGGCGGCGCGGTCGCCTCGGCGCTCTTCCCTTACTCCATCCCGCAGGACAGCGGCTATAAGAACGTCGTACCGGGGCAGACCGCGGTGGCCTGGATGAGCCTGATGGGCGGGCTGGTCGCCGGGCTGGTGGTGTGCCTGCCGCTGCTGGCCCTGACGATCTGGCTGCGGGTGAGCGGCAGCGATGGGCTGCTGTGGCTGATGCTGCCGATTGGTGCGGGCTATGGGGTGCTTGCCGCGTTGGTGGGGCTGCGGGTGGCTGCGGCTCGTACGGTGGCTCGCCTGCCGGAGATCCTGACGGCGGTCAGCCGGGGCTAGGGCCCCGGGCCCCCGGCGCCGGATGTACCGATGCGGCTCCGCCGCGCGGCGGGGCTCCGCCCGGGCGCGGGGTGCCGTGGATGGGTTTCCCCGTATCCCTCCCCCAGCTACCTCCCCCAGACTCCGTCTGGGAGGTGCCCCCAGGAGGTGCCCCCACCTTCCCGGCTGTGCCGATATGCGGCTCCGCCGCGTGGCGGGGCTTCGCCCGGGTGCGGGGGCCGGGGGTGGGCTTCCCCAATTCCCGCCCCTTCCCGGAAACCGGGGCTTCGCCCCGGGGCCCCGGGGTTGGTCCGGTGCGGGACGGTGGCCGGTGTTGTGCCCACCCGTGCCGCCCCTCGGGCGGCCCGAGTGCCCACAACACACGGGGCACGAGTGCCCACAACAGGGGGTGGGGGTCTGGGGGCGTCAGCCCACAGTTTCGGGAAGGGGCCGGGTTAGGGGAAACCCACCCGCGGCCAGCGGTTACGCGGGGAGGGCGGATTGCAGGAAGGGCTCTACGGCTGTGCGCCATTCGTTCGGCTGGTCGTAGTGGACGAGGTGGCCGGCGTCGGCGACCTCGGCATAGGCGCCGCGGGGCAGCACCCGGACCATCTCCTGGGCCTCCGCCCGGCCCAGCTCACCGTCGATGCCGCGCAGCACCAGCGTGGGGCACTGGACTTGAGCGAGCTCTTCCCAGTGGGCGTCATACACCCATGTCTCGCGGGCGACCAGCATCTGGCGGCGGGAAAAGACGGGGCGCCAGCCGTCGGCGCGCTCGGCCATCACCTCGGCGAAGAACTCGCCACGCGAAGGGCTGGGGCGCTCCAGCACGGGATCCTCTTCGCCGAACCACTTACGGACATCGGCAAGGGTGGCGAAGGGCACCGGCCAGGAGCGGAACCAGGCCTCCCACTCGCGCTGTGACTGCTCGCCCAGCGCGGAAGCCCGCATATCGCAGATAACCAGGGCGTGTACGAGGTCGGGGCGCCGGGCGGCGAGCTGCCAGGCGGTAAGGGCGCCCATGGAGTGGCCGATAAGGGCGACGGGGCCAAGGCCAAGCTGCTCTATGGCCGCCTCAGCGTCGGCGACATACGCCTCGCGGTTGAAGGGGCCCTCGGTCGGCTTCTCACTGCGACCGTGGCCACGCTGGTCCAGGCCGACGGCCCGATAGCGCGCGGAGAGCCATCGGGCGGTGCCCGCCCAGTGCGAGGCCCGTCCCATCAGCCCGTGCAGTAACAGCACGCCGGGCGGCTCCCCGTCATCACGCGCCCGCGCACGCCCCACCTTGAAGTTCCCCCGCCTCCCTTTCGGCGGGTCGGCGAACTCCCAGGCAGCGAGCCGCACTCCACCCACCCCAGTGACATCGATACGTCGCACCATGCGTCCTGACACCCCCATCCCTCCTGTCCGCTGACCGTTGCCACGCTATCGAATCCCTATTCGAACGCACCTTTCGGTGGCGTAACACCCCTCGTTCGAGTGACACCACCCAAGGGTTGACCGCTGCCCCTGGGGGGAGACATTTCGCGGGAGGCGGGCGCCTCGCAGACTGGGGAGTTGCGCAGCGCCTGCGGGAAGCGACCCTGAGAGCTCGGGGCTCTGGGTCGCACCTGGAGGGGGACGTAGAGAGGCGAGGCCCCGGCTGCTTACAGCACCGGGGCCCTCGCTGAACAACCGGCCCATAGACGGCTCCCCTTCCGCCCCGCATATGCGACAGCGACAGCGTGACACGGCTCGTCCGCCATCGCGCCCTTTCCGGTCAACTCCGGTACGGGAGTAAGCCCCTCGGACGGGTGAGTCCCCAATCCGCTGCGGGTTGACCTCAGCTCAGCGCTTCGCGACGAAGACATGTGTGGCGATATCGGCCTCCAGCTCCGCCGCCTCACCGCCACTGCCCACCTGCACGCCCCCGGCCGTCCCGGCGGTCACCGTCACCACCGAGCCGGGCTGCACACCGGCCCGGCGCAGTGTGTACATCAGCTGGGCGTCCGTCTGGATCGGCTCCCCGATCCGGCGCACCACCACCGTCTTACCGTCCGTGCCGGGTGCGAGATCCATCAGGCTCACCATGGCTTCGTCCAGGAACGGATCGGCCTCGCCCTTCTCCCCCAGCTCCTCCAGCCCGGGGATCGGATTGCCGTACGGCGACTCGGTGGGATGGCGCAGCAGCTCCAGCACGCGACGCTCGACAGCCTCGCTCATCACATGCTCCCAGCGGCACGCCTCCGCGTGCACCTGCTCCCACTCCAGGCCGATGACATCGACGAGCAGACACTCCGCGAGCCGGTGCTTACGCATCACCCGGGTGGCCAGCTTCCGCCCTTCACCGGTCAGCTCCAGATGCCGGTCCCCGGCCACCTGGACCAGCCCGTCACGCTCCATACGCGCGACCGTCTGGCTCACCGTCGGCCCGCTCTGATCAAGCCGCTCGGCGATACGGGCACGCATGGGGACGACGCCTTCCTCCTCCAGCTCCAGAATGGTGCGGAGATACATCTCCGTGGTGTCGATGAGTCCGGACATGCGTGCCCCTAGTCAGCTCGTGCGGTGGCCCTGACTCAATTCTGACGTATCGCGCCGACAACCGTCCCCCGCCGGGCGGTACGGCTATTGACATACTTCTGGTCCAGACCTCTACCGTGAGCCGGATGAGCGAGAACAAGCTTGCTGAGCAGTTCCTGAATGGCGCGATCAGCCTGCTGGAACGGGTCCGGGACGAGGAATCCCAGAACATCGCCGCGGCCGGGTCCCTCCTCGCCGATACGGTCGCCGACGGCGGCCGCCTCTTCGCCTTCGGCGCGGGCCACTCCTCGCTGCCCGCACAGGATGTGGTCTACCGGGCGGGCGGGCTCGCGGTGATGAACCTCCTGGCCGTTCCCGGGGCCCTCGGGGTCGATGTCATGCCCGCCACACTGGGCAGCGCGCTGGAACGCGTCGACGGGCTCGCGGCCGCCGTGCTGGACACCAGCCCGGCGCGGGCCGGCGACACACTCGTGATCATCTCGCTCTCCGGGCGCAACGCGCTGCCCGTGGAGATGGCGGTGAACGCCCGGGCGCTGGGGCTGAAGGTCATCGGCGTGACGTCGGTGGCGTATGCGACGCAGACGAAGTCCCGGTATGTCTCCGGAACATTCCTGAAGGACCACTGCGATCTGGTCCTCGACAACAAGATCCCGGTTGGCGACACCACACTGACGGCGCCGGGCATACCGGCGCCGTTCGCGCCCGCGTCGACCGTGGTCACCAGCGCGCTGATGCAGTCCGTCATGGCCACCGCCGCGGGTGAGCTGGCGGCGCGCGGCATCGCGCCCCCCCTGCTGCGGTCCGGCAACGTCGACGGCGGGCATGAGTGGAACGACCAGGTCATGACCGAGTACGCGGACCGTATCTTCTACCGGCGTTAGAGGGCGTTAGAGGGCGTCAGAGGACTGCCGCCAGGTCCACGGACGAGGCGACGCGGACCGCTATGTCCTCGGCGTACGTCACATCAGCGCGGTCGAAGGAGCGGCGGCTCGGGCCACGGAGGAAGGTGACGACGCCGAGGGTGCGGCCCCGGCTGCGCAGGGCGGTGCAGAGCCCATGCACGGTGCCGTCCGGCCAGCTACGGGCCGCCGCCCAGCCGGGGATCTCCGCGCCGCCCGCGCTGGACCGTATGGAGCTGCCCCGTTCATACGCCTGAAGCGCCGGGTGGGAGTCCATGTAGCGCACCGGGATGCCGCTGTCCGCCGCCGGGGGGCAGGGCCCCGGCGCCCCTGCCGGGGTCTGGGCGGCCCGTACGAGCCGTGGCCCGGCCGCGAGGTCCAGCAGCGCGTGGTCGGCGAACCCGGCGAGCGCGAAGTCCAGGTGAACGGTCGCCGCCTCCATCGGGTTCTCGCACTCCGCCGCCGCCCGGGCCGCCCGGTGCAGCTGGCTGTCCCGGAACCGCAGCCGGGCCGCCTCCTGCTCCGCCAGCTTGGTATCGGTGATGTCCTGGAAGAGCCAGGCCACTCCCAGCGGCACCGGCTCCTCGGCGAGCGGTGAGGCCAGCCGGAGAAAGCCGCTGTGCCAGCAGCGGCGGCGCTTGGGCTCGTCAGCGCCGATCCCCTCAGTCGGCTCAGTCCGCAGCGTCACCCACAGATCCGCCGGAGCGGGCGGCGTGCCCCGCGCGAGGACATGCTGGAGCGCGCCCTCCAGCTCCTCCGAGCCCTGGCTCAGCAGATCGCCCAGTGGCCGCCCCAGCATCGCCGACCGGCCCACCCGCATCGCCCGTGCGGAGTGGGCGTTGGCGACGGCCGGGCGCAGATCGGCGTCGACGAGGACCACGCCCCAGGACGCGTCCTCGAACAGCGCCTCGCTCAGCGCGATCGACCGCTCCAGATCGATCTGCGCGTGCACCTCGCTGAACGCGCAGTACAGGCCGGTCGGCCGGCCGTCCGCCCCCCGGACCCCGGAGGACTGGGTACGGACGAGCACCCGCCCGCCGTCCTTCGTCAGCAGCGCGAACTCATGCACCTGCCGGCCCGGCGCCTCCATCGCGGCCAGCAGCCGCGACTCCACCTCATCTGCGTCCGCGCTGCGCACCGCCCAGCCGGCCAGACCCCGCTTGCCGACGGCCTCCTCAGGGGTCCAGCCCAGCAACCGCTCGGCTTCCCGGTTCCAGTGGGTGACGACCCCGTCGGCGTCGAAGGCGCAGAGCGCCGCGTCCATGCCGTCGAGCAGAGCGGCGAGCAACAGCTCACCACCGGCGCCGCTTGGCCCTCCGGGGCCGCTCGGCCCTCCGGCGCCGCCCGCTGCGGGCGTGGAGTGAGTATCGGGTTGAGCAGGCATCTTGCACCCCCGGCTGGACGCTGCCGCACACTGCCGCACGCACGATCATTCAACTCGAACGTGACCCGGCACACAGCGTATTCCGGGAAATCGTTGCGGCCCTGAAATTCGGTTGTGCGGGGTCCGCGGGCGGTATTAGCGTGCGGGGCACACGAGAAGGGAGGTGGTTCGGCAGATGTACAGCAACCGGACGCGTGAGGTGGCTGCGGCCTAGAGGCCAGCCGTCGCGTTTCAGCGCGCGTAGCCGGCTTCGCCGGCCAATCCCAAGCAGTCACCCGACCCGCGGTGTCGCCGGTACGTCCGACCGGCCCCTTCGCGCCCCTGGCGCGCAGGGCACGACCCCGCGGGTCGTTCCTTTTTGACGGCGCCCGCCGAAGTGCGGCTCCGCCGCGCGGCGGGGCTCCGCTCCGGGGGCCGGGGTGCCCGTGGCGGGGTTCCCCGATGCCCGCCCCTTCCCGGCTGTACCCGATGTGCGGCTCCGCCGCGTGGCGGGGCTCCGCCCGGCTGCGGGGGTGCCGGGGTGGGTGTTCCCCGTATCCCGCCCCTTCCCGGAAACCGGGGCTTCGCCCCGGGCCCCGGGGTTGGGCGGGTGCGGGACGGTGGCCGGTGTTGTGCCCACCCTCCCCCATAGCCTTAAGGGCATGGGGGGACCCCCATCGCCCCTCGGGCGGACCGAGTGCCCACAACAGGGGGTGGGGGTCTGGGGGCGGCAGCACCCCACGCGGCGGAGCCGCAAATCGGTACAGCCGGGAAGGGGCCGGGTTAGGGGAATCCCTCCGCCGGCAACGGCGAGGCGACCGCCCCGCCCAGAGGGGGCTTTTACGGGCAAAGGCGGTCGATTGCCCATTCTTCGTCCGTGCGGCGGTACCGCAGCCGGTCGTGCAGCCGGTTCTCCCGCCCCTGCCAGAATTCGACCGTTTCGGGAGTGACCCGGTAACCGCCCCACTGAGGTGGTGCCGGAACGTCCTCGCCCTCCGGGTAGCGGGCGGCCAGCGACGCGTACATACGGTCCAGGTCTTCCCGGGACGCCAGTTGGGAGGACTGCTCGCTCGCCCATGCGCCCAGCTGTGAACCGTGTGGGCGGGTACGGAAATACGCGGCGGTCTCGGCACGGCCGATCTTCTCCGCCCGGCCCGAGACGATCACCTGCCGGGCGATGCCGTGCCAGGGGAAGAGCAGCGAGACATAGGGATTGACCGTGATCTCCTGCCCCTTGCGGGAGCCGTAGTTGGTGAAGAAAACAAAGCCGTGTGCGTCGTACTGCTTCAACAGGACCGTACGGGAGCTGGGGCGGCCCTCCGCGTCCACCGTGGAGAGGACCATCGCGTTCGGTTCATGCAGCCCGGCCGCCTCGGCCTGTTCGAACCACCGGGTGAATTGCAGAATCGGATCCTCGGCGAGGTCCTTTTCCGAAAGGCCCTCCTCCCGGTACTGCGCACGCATCGCGGCGGGATCCAGGGCACGGCGGGCAAGGTCGGCTCGGGCAGCGGCTTCGATGGCGTCGTCAGCGTGAGGCACGCGCCTTATCTTGCAGCATTCCCCCGTCTGGCGGAGGCTGAGTCTGCCCGGTCTTCGCTGCCCGTACACCTGCGGCACGGAAATCACGGAGTGTGCCGCTTCTCACGCTTCCGCGCATGTGGCGAACCCGCCAAAATCGATACCCGGGAAGCTGTGTCCTCTGCACAGCAAAGGCTATGGTGTTCGACCGCCCAGGCTGGGTGACCGCCCACCATGCAGGGCATGACCCGGATTACCGGCAATGGACCGCCAGCTCCGCTATCAACGGCGGCGGAACCGTTCCGACACCATCACAAGGGAGCCGCCTGATGTCCGACTTCGTACCCGGACTCGAAGGAGTTGTCGCGTTCGAGACGGAGATCGCCGAGCCTGATAAGGAAGGCGGCGCGCTCCGGTATCGAGGTGTCGACATTGAAGACCTGGTGGGGCATGTCTCCTTCGGGAACGTATGGGGTCTGCTGGTCGACGGCAGCTTCAACCCGGGGCTGCCCCCGGCCGAGCCCTTCCCGATCCCGGTGCACTCCGGCGACATCCGTGTTGATGTCCAGTCCGCGCTGGCGATGCTCGCCCCCGTATGGGGTCTGAAACCGCTGCTCGACATCGACGTGGAGGAGGCCCGCGACGACCTCGCCCGGGCCGCCGTGATGGCGCTGTCGTATGTCGCCCAGTCGGCGCGCGGCCAGGGGCTGCCGATGGTGCCGCAGCGGGAGATCGACAAGGCGGAGACCGTCGTCGAGCGCTTTATGCGCCGCTGGCGGGGTGAGCCCGACCCGAAGCATGTCGCGGCCGTCGACGCCTACTGGACCTCGGCCGCCGAGCACGGCATGAACGCCTCCACCTTCACCGCCCGCGTCATCGCTTCCACCGGCGCTGATGTGGCCGCCTCTCTCTCCGGCGCGGTGGGCGCCATGTCGGGGCCGCTGCACGGTGGTGCGCCCTCCCGTGTGCTCGGGATGATCGAGGACATCGAGCGCACGGGTGACGCGACCGCGTATGTGAAGCAGCAGCTCGACAAGGGCGAGCGGCTGATGGGCTTCGGCCACCGGGTCTACCGCGCCGAGGACCCGCGCGCCCGGGTGCTGCGCCGCACCGCCAAGGAGCTGGACGCGCCGCGCTTCGAGGTCGCGGAGGCGCTGGAGAAGGCCGCGCTGGAGGAGCTGCACAGCCGCCGCCCGGACCGGGTGCTGGCGACCAATGTGGAGTTCTGGGCGGCCATCGTGCTGGACTTCGCGGAGGTGCCCGCGCACATGTTCACGTCGATGTTCACCTGCGCCCGTACGGCCGGCTGGTCGGCGCACATCCTGGAGCAGAAGCGCACCGGACGGCTGGTGCGGCCCTCGGCCCGCTATATCGGGCCGAGCTCCCGCAACCCGCGTGAGTTCGAGGGGTACGGCGACATCGCCCGGCCTTGATCGCCTGATCGCCCGGCCTTAGAGGGCCGTGTCGATGAGGTGTGCCCACTGGGCGATGACCCGTTCGCGGCGGGCACTGTCGTCGGTGAGGAGGTTGGCGAGCCCCAGCCCCCGAGCCATGTCGAGCAGGCCCTGAACGGTCTCGCGTACGCCCGGGGCACTCTCATCGGCGCCGAGCAGCTCGAGCGCCATACGGTGCGTCTCCCGGCCGATCCGGGCTTCGAGGTCGGTGACCCGGGGGGCGAGCTGTGGCTCGTTGGAAGCGGCCACCCACAGGTGCAGGGCGGCGCGGAAGAGCGGTCCGGTGTAGAGGTTGACCAGGGTGGTGACGGCCGCGTGGGTGCCGGCTGGCCGGGGCAGCTCGCGCAGGGCCGCCGAGCGCCGCTCGGCGACATGCTCGACGGCGGCCGTGAACAGGTCTTCGCGGGTCGGGAAGTGGTGCTGTGCGGCGCCCCGGGAGACGCCCGCGTGTTCGGCGACCACCGTGACGGTGCTGCCCGACCAGCCGTGCTCGGCCAGGCAGGTCACGGCCGACTCCAGCAACCGCTGGCGGGTGGCACGGCTGCGGTCCTGTTTGGGTGGTGTCACCACGCCCATTCCGGGTCCCGTCGTTCGAGGAAGGCGGTCATGCCCTCACGTGCCTCGGCTGAGCCGAAGAGCCGTGTGGACAGGGCAGTGAGATTATCGGTGTCCCGGTCGAAGGTACGCAGGACCTCCGCGGTGACGAGTTTCTTGGACTCCGCCAGCCCCTGCGGGGAGCAGCGGCGCAGCGCGGTGAGGAGGCGGTGAAGGGCGGCGTCGGTGGCGTCCGCGGTGTCGCCGTAGTCCGTGATAAGGCCGATACGGGCCGCCTCGGCGGCGTTGAAGCGCTCACCGGTGAGGTAGTAGCGGGCGGCGGCTCGGGGGTTGAGGCGGGGCAGCAGCGGCATGGAGATCACCGCCGGGGCGACGCCGATCCGGACCTCGGTGAAGGCGAAGCTGGCGGCTGCCGCCGAGGCGATGGAGATATCGCAGGCGCCCAGCAGGCCCAGCCCGCCGCCCCGGACATGGCCGTCGGCCCGGGCGACTACGGGCTTGGGCAGCTCGACGATCGTACGGAGCAGCTGAACCAGGTCGTGCGGGGTGGCGCTGCCGTCTGCGCCGCTGAGGTCGGCGCCCGCGCAGAAGGTGTTGCCGGTGTGGGTGAGCAGGACGGCCCGTATCGCCTTCGCCGCCGAGGCGTCGGCGAGCGCTGTGCGCAGCTCGGTCATGAGCTGTGCGGAGAGCGCGTTGCGGTTGTGCGGGGCGTCGAGGGTGAGGGTGCGGATGCCGTGGTTGTCGGTGCGACGGATGAGCTCAGCTGCCATATCAGGGTTCCGTTCGTCGTAGGAGGGTTCCCCGTCCAGCCCCTTCCCGGCTGCACGGATGCGCGGCCCCGCCGCGCGGCGGGGCTTCGCCCGGTCCGGGGTGCCGGGGCGGGGTTCCCCAATCCGCTCCGCCGCGTGGCGGGGCTTCGCCCGGTTGCGGGGTGCCGGGGGTGGGATTCCCCGTACCCCGCCTTTCCTGGCTGTACCGATATGCGGCTCGGCCGCGCGGCGGGGCTTCGCCCGGCTGCGGGGGTGCCGGGGGTGGGTGTCCCCGTATCCCGCCCCTTCCCGGAAACCGGGGCTTCGCCCCGGGGCCCCCGGGGTTGGCTCGGTGCGGGCCGGTGGCCGGTGTTGTGCCCACCCGTTCCGCCCTGCGGAACGACTGCCCACAACACTGGAGGGTGGGGGTTTGGGGGCGGCGGCCCCCGGTTTCGGGAAGGGGCTGGGTTAGGGGAATCCCTCCGCCGACAGCGGCGCTCAGCCACAACCACCGACGGACGGAGTCCGGCGCAGGCGGCCGAAGCCCGAGAGGCGCCCCAGGCGCCGAACGGTGCGAGGCCGCCGTTAGGAATGGCTCAGTAGGACTTGGGGAGGGACAGGGTTTGGTGGGAGACGTAGTTGAGGATCATCTCCCGGCTGACCGGCGCGATCCGCGCCACCCGCGCGGCGGCCAGCAGGCCGGCCAGCCCGTACTCCGTGCTCAGGCCATTTCCGCCAAGCGTGTGTACCGCCTGGTCCACGGCGTGGACATTCGCCTCCGCCGCCGCGTACTTGGCCATGTTCGCCGCCTCCCCCGCGCCCGCGTCATCGCCCGCGTCATAGAGATGGGCGGCCTTCTGGGTCATCAAACGGGCGAGCTCCAGCTCGATATGGGCCTGGGCGAGCGGGTGGGCGATGGCCTGGTGCGCGCCGATCGGCTCCTTCCAGACGGTGCGGGTACGGGCGTAGTCGAGCGCCCTGGTGAGTGCGTAACGGCCCATGCCGAGGGCGAACGCGGCGGTCATGATGCGTTCGGGGTTGAGCCCGGCGAAGAGCTGGAGCAGCCCGGCGTCCTCATCGCCGATCAGCGCGTCGGCGGGGAGCCGGACCTCGTCGAGGACCAGCTCGAACTGCTTCTCGGCGGCGGCCAGTTCCATGGGGATGAGGTTGCGCTGGAAGCCAGGGGTGTCGCGGTCCACGATGAAGAGGCAGGGCTTCAGCTTGCCCGTCTTCGCGTCTTCCGTGCGGCCCACGATAAGCGTGGCGTCGGCGATATCGACGCCGGAGATAAAGACCTTGCGGCCGGTGAGCAGCCAGTCGCCGGTGCCGGGGTCACGGCGGGCGGTCGTGGTGATCCGGTGGGAGTTGGAGCCCGCGTCGGGCTCGGTGATGCCGAAGGCCATCTTGCGGCTGCCGTCAGCCAGTCCGGGCAGCCAGCGGCGCTTCTGCCCATCGGTGCCGAAACGGGCGATGACCGTGCCGCAGATGGCAGGTGAGACGACCATCATGAGCAGCGGGCAGCCCGCCGCGCCCAGCTCCTCCAGGATGATGGCGAGCTCGGCGATACCGCCGCCCCCGCCGCCGTACTCCTCGGGGAGGTTGACCCCGAGATAGCCGAGCTCACCGGCCTCGGACCACAGCTCGTCGGTGCGCTTGCCGTCCCGTCCGTCCCCTCCGTCCCGTCCGTAGCGCTGTCCGAGCGCGGCGACGGCCGCCCGCAAGGCTCGGTGTTCCTCGGTCTCCAGCAGGGCGTGAGTCACTTAGGTTTCCTCCGATACAGCGGCTACGACGGCGAGCAGGGCACCGACCTCGACCTGATGGCCGGGTTCGGCGGGCAGTGCGGTGAGCGTTCCGGAGGCGGGAGCGGTGACCCGGTGCTCCATTTTCATGGCCTCCAGCCAGAGCAGTGGTTGCCCGGCCACCACGGTGTCGCCGACCGCCAGCCCGTCGGCGATCCGGACGACGGTCCCGGGCATCGGCGCGAGCAGGGATCCGGGCTCGGTGCGTGCGGCCGGATCGGTAAAGCGGGGCAGCGCGGTGAAGGCGTGGGCGCCGAGGGGCGAGTCGACGTATACGGCGCTGTCGTCGTATACGGCGACGTCGAAGACGCGGCGGACGCCGTCCGTTTCAAGGATGACGCGGTCCCGGGCCGCCGCCAGGGTCCGTACGCCTGGGTAGTTCTCGGAGGTCAGACCGCCGTTGTGCGGGTTCAGGAGATAGCGGACCTCGTGCTCGGTGCCGTCCGGCTCGGATCGGTAGGTCTTGGTCTGCGGCTGGGACGGTACGTTCCGCCAGCCGCCGAAGCGGGAACGGCCGACGGAGTCCGCGAGCGCGGCGGCGAGCGCGGAAAGCCCGGTGGCGCGGGGCTCAGCGGCTGTCAGCTCGGCCAGGTGACGGTCGTAGAAGCCGGTGTCGAGGCGGGCGGCCGCGAAATCCGGGTGGCGCAGGGACCGTACGAGCAGCTCACGGTTGGTGACGGGGCCGTGGATACGGGCACGCTCCAGCGCGTGCGCGAGCCGCCGGAGCGCCTCGCTCCGCGTCGGCGCCCAGGCGACGGCCTTGGCGAGCATCGGGTCGTAGTACGGGGTGACGGTATCGCCGTCCGTAACCCCGCTGTCGAGGCGTACGCCGCCGGGCACGGCGAGCCGGTGCAGCCGCCCGGTCTGGGGCTGCCACTCCCGTGCCGGGTCCTCGGCGTAGAGGCGGGCCTCCACCGCGTGGCCCGAGGCGGGCGGGGGTTCGGCCGCCAGTCGCTCGCCCTCCGCGATACGTATCTGATGGGCGACCAGATCGATACCGTGGACGCACTCGGTCACCGGGTGCTCCACCTGGAGGCGGGTGTTCATCTCCAGAAAGTACGGGCGGCCATCGGCCGATACGAGGAACTCGACCGTGCCCGCACCCGTATAGTCCACGGCCCGGGCGGCCTTGACCGCCGCCGTGTGCAGGGTCTCCCGCAGCTCATCGCCCAGATGGGGTGCCGGGGACTCCTCGATGACCTTCTGGTGGCGGCGCTGCAACGAGCAGTCCCGGGTGCCCAGCGCCCAGACCGTGCCGTGCCGGTCAGCCAGAACCTGGACCTCGATATGGCGGCCGCGCTCGATGTACGGCTCGACGAACACCTCCCCGTCGCCGAAGGCGGACGCCGCTTCCTGGGACGCGGCGGCGATCTCACCCGGCAGGGCGGCCAGTTCACGTACGACCCGCATACCGCGCCCGCCGCCGCCCGCGGCCGCCTTGACCAGCAGCGGGAGGTCCGCAGCGGTGGCCGCCTCGGGCCGCAGGGGCGCGAGCAGCGGCACCCCGGCCGTACGCATCAGCTCCTTGGCGCGGGTCTTGGAGGCCATGGCAGCCATCGCCTCCGGCGGTGGGCCGACCCAGACCAGACCGGCGTCCAGCACGGCGCGGGCGAAGCCGGGATTCTCGGAGAGGAAGCCATAGCCGGGGTGCACGGCGTCCGCGCCCGCCGCCAGGGCGGCCTTGACGATCAGGTCGCCGCGTAGATAGGTCTCGGCGGGGGCGTCGCCGGGCAGCCGGATGGCCGCGTCAGCCTCGTGGACATGGCGCGCGTCGGCGTCGGCGTCCGAGTGCACGGCGACCGTCTGGATGCCGAGCTCCCGGCAGGTACGGAAGATACGGCGGGCGATCTCGCCCCGGTTGGCGACAAGCAGAGAGTGAATCACCGAAGGCCCCTCATATCCGACGTCACATCCGACGTCACATCCGGAAGATGCCGAAGCCACCCCGCGCGCCCTGGACCGGCGCGGTGTGGATGGCGGACAGACACAGGCCAAGGACGGTCCGGGTATCCCTGGGATCGATCACGCCGTCGTCATACAGCCGCCCGGACAGAAACATGGGCAGGGACTCCGTCTCGATCTGCTGCTCCACCATGGCGCGCAGCGCGGCGTCCTTCTCCTCCGCGGCCTCGTCGTACGGCTTGCCCTTGGCCGCCGCGGATTCCCGCATCACGATCGACAGCACCCCGGCGAGCTGCTGTGGCCCCATCACCGCCGACTTGGCGCTGGGCCAGGCGAAAAGGAAGCGGGGATCATAGGCCCGGCCGCACATGCCGTAGTGACCGGCGCCGTAGCTGGCGCCCATCAGCACCGACAGATGAGGGACCGTCGAGTTCGACACCGCGTTGATCATCATCGAGCCGTGCTTGATGATGCCGCCCTGCTCGTACTCCTTGCCGACCATATAGCCGGTGGTGTTGTGCAGAAAGAGCAGCGGAACGTCGCGCTGGTTGGCCAGCTGGATGAACTGGGTGGCCTTCTGTGACTCCGCGCTGAACAGCACGCCCTGGGCGTTGGCGAGGATGCCGATGGGATAGCCGTGCAGTTGGGCCCAGCCCGTCACCAGGCTCGCCCCGTACAACGGTTTGAACTCGTCGAAGTCGGAGGCGTCGACGATACGGGCGATGACCTCGCGTGGGTCGAAGGGCACCTTGAGGTCCCCGGGGACGATGCCGAGGAGTTCGTCCTCCTGATACTTGGGCGGGGGTGCCGGGGGTGCCGGGGGCGCCGGGCCCCGATCGGGCTGGGCCTTGCGCCAGTTCAGGCGGGCCACCACGCGCCGGGTCTGCCGCAGCGCGTCCGGCTCGTCGACGGCGAAGTAGTCGGCGAGGCCCGAGGTGCGGGCGTGCATCTCCGCGCCGCCCAGCTCCTCGTCATCGGCTTCTTCCCCGGTCGCCATCCTGACCAGCGGCGGGCCGCCCAGAAAAACCTTGGAGCGCTCCTTGACCATGATCACGTGGTCCGACATCCCCGGGATGTACGCCCCGCCCGCCGTGGAGTTGCCGAAGACCACCGCGATCGTCGGTATCCCGGCCGCCGACAGCCGGGTGATGTCCTTGAAGAGGGCACCGCCCGGGATGAAGATCTCCTTCTGGCTGGGCAGATCGGCGCCCCCGGACTCCACCAGGCTGACGCAGGGCAGCCGGTTGGCGTACGCGATCTCATTGGCACGCAGCGCCTTGCGCAGCGTCCAGGGGTTGCTGGCGCCACCGCGTACCGTCGGGTCGTTGGCCGTGATCAGGCACTCCACGCCCTCGATCACCCCGATTCCGGTGACCAGCGACGCCCCGACCGTATAGTCGCTGCCCCAGCCTGCCAGCGGGGACAGCTCCAGGAACGGCGTATCGGGGTCGACCAGCAGCTCGATCCGCTCCCGGGCCAGCAGCTTGCCGCGCTCCCGGTGCCGCCGCACATACTTCTCACCGCCGCCCGCCAGGGCCTTGGCGTGCTCGGCCGTCAGCTCGGCCAGCTTCTCCAGCATGGCGGCACGATGAGCCGCGTAGTCGGCACCCGTCGGGTCGAGCCCGGACGTCAGCACGGTCACAGCAGCACCTCCGGTATCTCCAGATGGCGGGCGCGCAACCACTCCCCCACCGCCTTGGCCTGTGGATCAAAACGGGCCTGCGAGGCGACGCCCTCACCGAGAAGCCCGTCGACGACAAAGTTCAGCGCCCTGAGGTTCGGCAGCACATGCCGTACGACGGGCAGTTCAGCGGTCTCCGGCAGCAGGGCGCGGAAGCGGTCGGCGGTCAGCGTGTGCGCCAGCCATCGCCAGGTCTCCTGGTTCCCATCGCGTGCCCATACCCCGACGTTGGCGCTGCCGCCCTTGTCGCCGCTGCGTGCCCCGGCGACCAGTCCGAGCGGGGCGCGGCGGGTGGCGCCGTATCCGGTCAGCGGCTCGGGCAGGGGCGGCTGAGGCACCTCGGCCAGCTCCTGGCTCCGGGGCGCGGGCGGCACCCCGATACGGCGGCCATCGGGCAGTACGGCGGTGTGCGTGACCGTTTCGGCCGCCGTATACGCGGCCTCGAACACGCCGTAGGGCGAGGCCTTGCCGGGTGGCGCGGTGAGGTGGAAGCCGGGATAGCTGGCCAGGGCGAGCTCAACCGCGGCGCTGCTCACCAAGCGGCCCACGGCGTCGGGGTCACGGTCGCGGACGACGAGCCGGAGGACGGCGCTGGCCTCCTCCTGCACCGGAGCGTCCAGCCAGTCGGTGCGGGCCAGCGACCAGCTCACCTGTTCCGGGCCCGGCCTGCGCTTGCCCAGCACGTCCGCCATCTGCTCCTGGACCAGTGCTGCCTTGGCCTCGATCTCCAGCCCCGTGAGCACGAAGACGACCTCATTGCGGAAGCCGCCGAGCCGGGTGAGCCCGACCTTGAGCGTGGGCGGCGGGGGTTCGCCCCGTACGCCCTCGATACGGACCCGGTCGGTCCCTTCCCCGACGAGCCGCACGGTGTCGAGCCGGGCGGTGACATCGGGTCCGGCGTAGCGGGCGCCACCGGTCTCATAGAGGAGCTGCGCGGTGACGGTCCCGGCGGTCACCGCACCGCCCGTACCCGGGTGCTTGGTGATGACCGCTGAACCGTCCGGGTGGATCTCGGCGATGGGGAAGCCGGGGCGCCGGACATCGTGCTCGCCGAAGAACGCGTAGTTGCCGCCGGTGGCCTGGGTACCGCACTCCAGCACATGCCCGGCGACCACGGCCCCGGCCAGCGCGTCCCAGTCATCGGCGGCCCAGCCGTGGTGCGCGGCGGCCGGTCCGGTGACCAGCGCGGCATCGGTGACCCGGCCGGTGACCACCACATCGGCGCCCGCCCGCAGGCACTCGGCGATGCCCGCACCGCCGAGGTAGGCGTTGGCGGTGATCACGTCCTCGCCCCACTGCCGGGCGCCGCGCAGATCGTCACCCTCAACGTGGGCTACCCGTACGGGGACACCGACCCGGTCGGCCAGCTCCCGGATGGCGTCGGCGAGTCCGGCGGGGTTGAGGCCGCCCGCGTTGCTGACGAGCTTGACGCCGTGGGCCTGGGCGAGGCCGAGCCCCTCTTCCAGCTGCCGCAGGAAGGTGGTGGCGTAACCGCGGGCCGGGTCCTGCTGCTGGCCGCGTCCGAGGATGAGCATGGTCAGCTCGGCGAGGTAGTCGCCGGTGAGGACGTCCAGGGGGCCGCCGGTGAGCATGTCGCGCAGGGCGTCGAAGCGGTCGCCGTAGAAGCCGGAGGCGTTTGCGATGCGCAGCACGTTTGGCCCCTCCCTTGTCGGTGCCACGTCAGCGTGGCACCGACCAGAGAAACAATCAAGCATGCTTGCTCTACTTTTCCCTCCGGGGCCGCGGGTGGGTTTCCCCTAACCCGGCCCCTTCCCGAAACTGGGGGCTGACGCCCCCAGACCCCCAGCGTTGTGGGCACTCGCAGCCCCGCGAGGGGCTGTGGGTGGGCACAACACCGGCCACCGGCCCGCACCCGCCCAACCCCGGGGCCCGGGGCAAAGCCCCGGTTTCCGGGAAGGGGCGGGATACGGGGAAACCCACCCCCGGGGCGAAGCCCCGCCACGCGGCGGAGCCGCACACCGGGTACAGCCGGGAAGGGGCGGGATACGGGGACACCCTCCGGTGGCGACGGCGCTCGCGTCAGCGCTTCAGGCGCTGCTTCAGCCGCTTGCCCTCCGGGGACTCACCCAGCGTGTTCCACAGCTTGGCGGAGCTGGTGGAGGTGTAGACCCCCGGCGCCCCCTGCTCCGCACAGCCGTCGCCCCACGACACAACACCGATCTGGATGATGTCCTCACGGCCCGGCACCTTGCGGAAGATCGGGCCACCGCTGTCGCCCTGGCAGGAGTCCTTGCCTTCCTTCCCAGCGCAGATATTGACCTTGCGGTCGTAGTCGCTGTAGGCCACCTTGCACTCGTTGTGCGAGAGGATCGGCACATTGACCTTGCGCAGCCGGTCCGGCGAGTGCGGCAGATCGGTGTCGGTGTTGCCCCAGCCGATCACGGTCGCCTTGGCACCGGGGCGGATCAGCGCGTCAGTGCCCGCCGTGGGCATCTTGATGGGCTTGATGCCCGTCACCGGCTTGGCCAGTTCGAGGAAGGCGACATCGTAGGCCTGCTCCCCCTTGGCGTAACGCGGGTGGACGACGATGCCGCCGGGGTCGCCCTCGCCCTGGGGCTTTCTGATGTTGCGGATCTGCCCTTGCTGGGCGTTGGACAGGACCGTTCGGCCGACCGCCACCTGCAGATTCTTCGGCTGCTGGTGGTCGACGCAGTGGGCGGCGGTCATGACGACATACGGGTTGACCAGGCTGCCGCCGCAGAACTGCCGCTTCTTCGCGTTTCCTTTGCCCTTGCTCAGCAGAGCGACCATGAACGGGTAGGCGTCGTTGGACACATCGCCGCCACCGACGATGCGGGCGCCGGGCTTGGCCCGGTCCGCACCGGAAGGGGCGGCCTGAGCCGTCGGGGCAGTGGTCGCGATGAGCGCCACCGCGGCGGTCGAGGCAAGACCAGCCGCGGCTATTCGCAGGGTGGGTCGCATAGGTGGGGTGGCTCCTCTTCCATGAGAATGGATTCCGCCAGGCGAATGCGCACACCAAAGAGAATGCGTGAGCCCAACCTGCCCGGCACACAAGGATGTTGGGCATAGATTAAGAGCAACACCGCACCTGCGTCAAAGAATTCTCAGCACCGATCTCAGCACGGGGAAAGACAATTGCCGGGGCATTGGTCACGTCAGATGTTCAGACGCGGGAGCGGGCTCCGAGGTTTACTCGTTTGGTGGATACCTTTTCTGGCGGCACGCCAGTCATGGCCGTCGGCCGATGGCGCCCGACCGGCTGTGGGGGATGGCCGGCGCCCGGCAGGTGCCCCGCAATACCCACCGACCGACGGAGATTTCGGCGGTGATGCCAGGGCCGAAGCCAGCGAGCAGGCCACGCGCGGAGTCGACCGGGCTACCCTCGTCAAACAGCCTGCGCAGCGCGTCCAGCACCACCGCGCTGGCGATGTTCCCGTACTCGGCCAGCGTGGCACGGCTGAAACGGAACGCCTCGGACGGCACCCCCAGAATGCGGCTGAGGTCATCCAGAATCCGTGGACCACCCGCGTGGATGATGTAGAAGTCCAGTTCAGAGGCGTCCCAGCCATGCTGGGCGGCGAGGCTCCGCAGGGCTGGCGCCAGCGGTTCCATGGTCGTCGGCACCCGTTTGTCCAGCATGAAGTGGAATCCGGTGGCGCGGACCCGGTAGGCGATCCAGTCCTCGGTGTCCGGCACCAGATACGAGCCGTTGCGCTCCAGCGCCATGCCCGTACCACCCTGTCCGCGCACCACCGCGGCGGCCAGGCCGTCCCCGAACAGGCCGTTGGACAGCAGGTTCCCGACGCCGAGATCCGTGGGCTGGTAACACAGTGAGCAGAACTCACAGCAGACGATGAGGGCATTGGCATCGGGGTAGGCCGTACAGAAATCATGTGCGCGATTGATCGCCGCGCCACCGGCGGCACAGCCGAGCTGGGCGATGGGCAGCTGGCGGGTGTCGCTCGAGAAGTCCATGGTGTTGATCATCCACGCCGTCATCGACGGCATCATGAAGCCGGTGCACGAGACGTAAATGATCAAGTCGATGTCGGCGGTGCGGAGTCCGGCGTCGTCCAGCGCACGGTAGATGACCGCCGGAACGCGTGCCTTTGCCTCGGCTTCGTAGAGCGCGTTACGTGCTTCAAACCCGGGATGCCGCAGCGTCTCTTCGATCGGTTGCAGAATATGCCGCTTCTGTACTCCCGTGTTCTCAATCAACCGCAGCGCCAGGCCCAGCTGTGGATGGTCAGCGTGCACAGAGCGGGCCAGATCGAGGGTCTGCTCCATGGTGATCACAAACTCTGGAACGGAAACAGCAGGCCTGCACAGAGTCGCCATAATGCGGTATCTTCCCCCTCGCCTCAGCCCCGGAGCGTGGTCAAAGCCCCGTGGTTCACGCCCGCTTGTTCATGCCCACTTCCGAATTTTGGAATATGTCGGACGGAAATCCCACAAAAATCTCTGAAACTAACTCGATGGGATGACGCTTACCGCCCCAGCCGTCTACAACCGTTCGGCCAACACCTCCGCGAGATGACGGGCATGAGCGCCACCGAGCTGGGCGAGCTGGGTGCGGCAGGAGTAGCCGTCGGCAAGCAGCTCGGCCCGTGGGTCGGCCCGTCGTACAGCGGGCAGGAGCTGGTCCTCGGCGCAGGCCCGGGAGACCTCGAAATGGCCTTTCTCAAAGCCGAAGTTCCCCGCGAGCCCACAGCAGCCGGTGGACAGCTGACCGGTCAGCCCGGCCCGTTCCCGCAGTCGGCGGTCGGCGGCGTCGCCGATGACCGCGTGCTGGTGACAGTGGGTCTGTCCGGCCACCGGCCGGTCAACGCGCGGCGGCTCCCATTCCGGGGCGTACTCCTCCAGGGTCTGTGCGAAGGTTCGTACGGCCGAAGCGAGTTCCCGGGCGCGTGAATCCTCCGGCAGCAGCTCGGGCAGATCAGTGCGGAGCGCCGCCGCGCAGGGCGGCTCCAGTACGGCAACGGGAAGCCCGGCGGCCAGGGCCGGTTCCATCCGGTCCAGGGTGCGGCGCAGCACCTTACGGGCCCGGTCGAGCTGGCCGGTGGAGACATAGGTGAGGCCGCAGCAGACCGGCTCCGGCGGGACCGTAATGCGGAGCCCGGCCTGTTCGAGGACCTCAACCGCCGCCGATCCGGCCTCCGGAGAGAGGTAGTTGGTAAAGGTGTCCGGCCACAGCACGACCCGCTGACCGGCCGCCTCCCGCTCCCCCTCCCGCCCCCGCCACCACCGGGTGAAGGGCGTACGGGCCAGCGGCGGAACAGCACGCTCGGGTGTGATGCCACCCATCCGCTTGGCCAGCGCCGCCAGCGGAGTGCTGGCCGCCGCGTTCAGCAGCGGGGCCACCCGGCCGGCCGCCGCCAGCCGCAGCCACAGCGGCAGCCAGCCCATCGAATAGTGCGCCATCGGGCGGCGTCGGCCCGCGTAGTGGTGAGAGAGAAACTCTGCCTTGTACGTGGCCATATCCACGCCGACCGGGCAGTCGCTCTTGCACCCCTTGCAGGACAGACAGAGATCGAGCGCCTCGTACACCTCCCGCGACCGCCAGCCATCGGTGATGACGTCCCCCGCCAGCATCTCGTGCAGCAGCCGGGCCCGCCCCCGCGTCGAGTGCTGCTCGGCACCGGTCGCCCGGAAGGACGGGCACATCACATTCGCACCGGCAGTCGTATTACGGCACTTGGCGACCCCGACACAGCGGCGGACGGCGGCCGAGAAGTCGCCACCGTCTTGCGGATAGGCGAAGGCCACGTCCACCGGCTCCTGCGGCAGCACGGCGAAGCGGAGGTTCTCGTCGATACGGTGCGGCCGGGCCAGCATTCCCGGATTGAGCTTGCCCGCCGGGTCCCAGAGATCCTTGAAACGGCCGAAGAGGGCGACCATCTCCTCGCCGTACATCTTCGGCAGCAGCTCAGCCCGCGCCTGCCCATCGCCGTGCTCCCCCGACAGCGAGCCGCCATGCGCGACCACGACATCGGCGAGGTCGTACGAGAAGCGCCGGAACCGCTCGATGCCCTCCTCGCTCAGCAGATCGAAGTCGATCCGCACATGAATGCACCCGTCCCCGAAGTGCCCATACGGCAGCCCGCGCAGCTCGTAGTCGCGCAACAGCGCCCGGAAGTCCCGGAGATACGCCCCCAGCCGCTTCGGCGGCACCGCGCAGTCCTCCCAGCCGGGCCAGGCCTCGGAGCCGTCCGGCATCCGGGTCGCCGTGCCGGACGCGTCCTCCCGGATACGCCACAGGGCACGCTGCTCCGCCGCCTTCGTGACCAGGGCATAGTCACCGGCACCATCAGCGACAGCGGCCCGGCACAGCGCCTCCGCCCGCCACCGTGCCTCCTCCGGGCTGTCACCCCCCACCTCCACGAACAGCCAGGCTCCGCCCCCCGGCAGCGGGGCCCGCGCGGCCTTCCCCACCAGGTCACTGGCCATGCCCTCCACGGTGAGCGGCTCGAACGGCAGCAGCCCGGCCGCCGCCTCCGCCGCCCCGCTCTCGTCCCCGTAACCCAGCACCGCCAGCACCCGGGCCCCCGGGGCCGCCACCAGCCCGACGGTCGCCTCGGTCAGCACACCCAGGGTGCCCTCACTCCCCGTATAGGCGCGGGCCCAGTCCTCCCCCTTCTCCGGCAGCAGCTCATCCAGCGCGTACCCGGAGATCCGCCGTGGCAGCTCCGGAAATCCCGTCCGCAGCCGTGCCAGCTCTCCCCGCACCAGCTCCAGCCCGCCCTCGCGCAGCCGCGCGGGGACACCGTCCCCACCCGGGCTGAGGCGCGCCCGCTCACCCCCGTAGGTCAGGACGGTCAACTCCCGCACATTGTCAGCGGTAGTCCCCCAGGCCACCGAATGGGACCCGCACGCGTTGTTCCCCACCATCCCCCCGAGGGTGCAGCGGCTGTGCGTCGACGGATCAGGGCCGAAGGTGAGCCCGTACCGCCCCGCCGCCGACCGCAGCTCATCAAGGATCACCCCCGGCTGCACCACGGCGGTCCGTGTCTCCGCGTCAATCTCCACGATCCGGTTCATATGGCGGGTGAAGTCCAGTACGACCCCTGCCCCCGTGGCCTGCCCGGCAATGGACGTACCGGTCCCCCGTGCCACCACCGGCACGCCGCGCTGCCGGCACACCGCGAGCGCCGCGGCGACGTCCTCATCGTCACGGGGCACGACGACGCCGACCGGGACCCGGCGGTAGTTGGAGGCGTCCATCGTCATCAGGGCCCTGCTCGCCGCGTCGAACTCCACTTCGCCCCGCACAACCTCGCGAAGCTCAGCCGCCAATCCCGTGATATCCCGTTCCTCAGTCATGCTCCCAGCGTGCCCCCACACACGCCGTCCAGCGCGCGCACTCACCGATGCGCTTCCCATATGGGTTAATTCACCGCTACGCAGACATGAGTGGCCTTCCCTATGGGGAGAGTTGGACCGCTTTGCCCCCAAAGGAGGTTCAGTCATGAATACATCCAGCTCCGTACCGACATGCTCCTTCACCCATGTCACCGCTCTGGAATTCGACCCGCAGCTGCGACAGCTCATGACCGAGGCCCCGCTCACCCGTATCCGCATGCCGTACGGCCAGGGCACCGCATGGCTCGCCACCAGGTACGACGACGTCCGTACCGTCACCAGCGACCGCCGTTTCAGCCGCAAGGCCGTCACCGGCCGCGACTTCCCGCGGATGACTCCGGAACCGATCGTCCAGGACGAAGCGATCAACCTCATGGACCCTCCGGAGCACAGCCGGCTCCGGCGACTGGTCGCCAAGGGATTCACCACCCGGCATGTCGAGCAGCTGCGGCCCAGGACCCAGCAGACCGTGGACAGCCTGCTCGACGCCATGGAGGAACACGGACCGCCCGCCGACGTCGCCGCGCACCTGGCGGCACACCTTCCCCTCACCACCATCTGCGAACTCCT
Source organism: Streptomyces gobiensis (assembly GCF_021216675.1). NCBI lineage: Bacteria > Bacillati > Actinomycetota > Actinomycetes > Kitasatosporales > Streptomycetaceae > Streptomyces > Streptomyces gobiensis. The sequence goes on from NZ_CP086120.1 coordinate 2,237,622, forward strand.
GGACGTCCCCGAGGCCGACCGGCCGGAGCTGCGGCGCAACGCCGTCGCCCTGATGAGTACCGGACGAGCCGACCGCGATGGCCAGCTGACCGCCAAGGCCGCGCTGCGCTCCTACTTCACGGAGCTCACCGCCCGGCGGCGCCGCGAGCCTGGCGAGGACCTGCTCAGCACGCTGGCGCAGGCGCGGGACGGAGCGGAGGTGCTGGACGACGAGGAGCTGGCGGTGATGGGCATGGTCCTGCTCCTCACCGGACACGACACCACCACGTATCAGATCAGCAACATCACCTACACCCTGCTCACCCACCCTGAGCAGCTGGCCAAGCTACGCGCCGACCCGGAGCTGCTGCCGCAGGCCCTCCAGGAGCTGCTGCGATTCATCCCCTTCCGCAAGGGGGTTGGGATCCCGCGGATCGCCACCGAAGACGTCGAGCTGGGCGGCGTGACCATCCGCGAGGGCGACACCGTCCATGTGTCCTACCTGGCCGCCAACCGCGACTCGGAGACCTTCGACCACCCCGAGGAGCTGGACCTGGAGCGGGACGGTACGGCGCATATGACCTTCGGCTGGGGCAGCCACCACTGCATCGGCTCCCATCTGGCCCTCATGGAGCTTGAGGTCGCCATCGGGACGCTGCTGACCCGCTACCCGGCACTGCGGCTGGCGGTCCCGCCGGGCGAGGTCAAGTGGAACACCAGCTCCATCTGGCGCTACCCCCTGGCCCTCCCGGTCACGTGGTGACGCGGATGCGTCGCCTCACCCGCCTTCCGCCGGTGGGTGGGTCGGGGGTGGTCCGGGGTGGGCCGTTCCGGACCCATGATTTACGGCCCGACGCGCGGCGGCGTTGAGTCAACCGGTTAAGCCCCTGTCGGCCCACAAATCACGGGCAAGCGTCCGGAACAACCCACCCCTCCCCCAGCCTGGCGGCTGGGAGGTGCCCCCACCCCACCCCCTCACGTAGCGGCCCGCTCACCTGCGGCTGCGCGGCTACGGGCTGACGGTACGTACCGGGTCAAGCAGTGGGGCCCCGTGACCTCTTCGCCGAGCTGGCTGACGCCGCCGCGTGGTGGCGTAACGCCGGGCGTCCGGAAGTCTCCCGGTTCGGTGTCACGGTCGCGGCCGACAGCGAAACGGTGTGGCTCGATTCGCCGGACAACCCAGTAGCTGGCGAGCCGCCATCAGGCCACGCAGTGGGTCACTAAGGGCTATACGGGCCGCCCACGGCCCAGGCCTGGTGCATCGCGTCGGCAAAGGCCGCCGCGATGCGGTGCTCGCCGCTCGGTGACGGGTGGGTGCCGTCGTAGGTGTCGCGGTGGATGTCGTAGTCCGGTGGTGCTGAGGCCAGGAGGAGGGGGGAGGCGGGTGTGGAGTGGTCGGCGACTGCCTTGGCCAGGAGTTCGTTGAAGCGCTCGCACTCCGTACCGAAGTCGGGGTCCGACTCGGCGCGGATATTGGGTATGACCGGCAGCAGTACCGCCTGCACATCCGGTTTGGCCGAGCGGGCCTCCGTGATGAAGCGGTGGACGTTCGCGGCGGTCTGCTCGGCGTTCGTATAGAAGCCGAGGTCTATCAGGCCGAGGGAGACCAGCAGCGTGTGGGGCCGGTGGATGCGGACGGCGTCAGCGATCAAGGGGGTCATCTGCAGCCACCCCTCGCCCCAGCCGGCGAGATGGTGCCGGGCGCGCTCCGGGAAGCCGGGGTCGCCGTAGTCGTAGGAATCCCCGAACAGCGCGTCACGCGGCCCGACGAGCCGGAACGGCCCGCCGTACGTGCGGCACAGGTGCTGCCAGAGGCGGTAGCGCCAGGTGAAGTCGCCGGCGCTACCGATCGTCATCGAGTCGCCGACGCACATGATCCGCACTGGGTCATCTTCCCGGATAACCACCCTGACCTCGACGTGATGCCGGTCACGCGGCATTTCGCTGGGAGTGGCAGGCTTAGCACCATGCGAAAAAGTGTCTGCGCGCTTGCCGTTGCGGTGGGGCTGGTCGTGACGGGACCGGTGGGGGTGGCCGTCGCCGAGGGGCCCGAGTCCTTCACCATCGAGGATTCGCGGATCGTCGAGTCCAGCGGGCTGGCCGCCAGCAGCACCCATAAGGGGATCTACTGGACGCACAACGACAGCGGCTACGCGCCGAATGTCTACGCGGTGGACAGCAAGACCGGTAAGACGGTGGCTACGATCTCACTGAGCGGCATCGAGGGACGGGACCTGGAGGCGATCTCCATGGGCCCCGACGGTGATATCTACGTGGGCGATATCGGGGACAACCTCGGGGGGAACTGGCCCGAGGTGTGGATCTACCGCTTCGCCGAGCCCAAGGAGCTGCGCGACCAGACCATCCAGCCCACCCGCTACACCGTGCGCTACGCGGACGGCCCCCGCGACGCCGAGTCGCTGGCGGTGCACCCCACCACGGGCCGGGTCTATATCGTCGGCAAGAACGAGGACGGGGATGGGCTGTACGCGGGGCCCGAGGAGCTGTCGAGCAGCGGTGTGAACACCTTCCAACGAGTCGCCGGTATCGATCTATGGGCGACGGACGCCGCCTTCTCCCCGGATGGCAGCCGACTCGCGGTGCGCGGCTACTTCGGCGGGATCATGTACGCGTGGAAGGACGGAAAGCCCAAGCGGATCGGACGGCTGAGCGTGCCCATCCAGCGGCAGGGGGAGTCGATGACCTTCACCCCGGACGGCCGGACGCTGATGTACGGCTCGGAGGGCGAGCGCAGCGAGGTACGGCCAGTGGAGCTGTCCGGGGAGCAGCTGCCGGTCAGCGTGGCAGAGCCGGAGGAGAAGGAGACGGAAGGGGAGAAGGGGGCGGGTGGCCCCGGGAAGTCCGGTGGCTCGGGGGGCGACGCCCCCGGTTCCGGGCAGGAGAGCAACCTCGTCCTCGGCGGGGTGGTCTTCGCGGTCGCGGCCGGGGCATGGATGGGGCTGCGGCGGCTGTTCCGGCGCCGCGACTGAAGGGACAGACGGGGCGCGGTCAGCCCTGCTCGGCTAACGCGGTCCAAGCGGCGTACCGCGCGGGCTGGACCTCCACCGCCGGGGCGTTGATGGTCAGGCCGGGCATGCCGGCGAAGTGAAACGCCGTGGCGGCCACTTGGTTCGGGTGGCCGCCACCCGGTTGGGCAGACCATATCGACGCGACGCCCCCGCAGTCGGCAGGCGGCGTGAGGGGGTGGGTAGGGGTGGGTTGTTCCGGACGCTTGCCCGTGATTTGTGGTCCGACACGGGCCTCACCGGCCAGCTCAACGTAACCGGCCGTCGGGCCGTAAATCATGGGTCCGGAACGGCCCACCCCGGACCGCCCCCGACCCACCCACGGCGGGAAGCCGAAGGGGGACCGAAGTAACCGATCACGTGGGGAATTTGCGGGCGACCAGGCGCCAGCAGAACTCCAGGCTCACCGCCGCCGCTGCCGCGATGGCGACCGCCGTCCAGGGCATCACCGCGCCCACCAGCCTCAGCCGGAAGAACTCCTGCAGCCAGGGAACGACCAGCACAACCAGGAAGCAGAGTCCCATGGTGAGCACGAGACCGATCCGCCACCAGGTATAGGGCCGGGCGACGATGAGCAGCACCCAGATCGCCACCAGGAAGAGGGTCAGCGTCGCCACGCTGGTCTCCGCGTCCAGCTCCCCCGGGCCCGAGTAGTAGAGCCGGGCCAGCAGATACGCGGTGAATGTCGCGGTCGCGGCGATCAGACCGGCCGGGACGGCGTACCGCATCACCCGCCGTACGAAGTGCGGCTTGGCCCGTTCCTTGTTCGGCGCCAGCGCCAGAAAGAACGCCGGGACGCCGATCGTGAGCGTGGACAGCAGCGTCAGATGGCGGGGCAGGAAGGGGTACGGGATCTGCCAGATGATGACCAGCATGGCGAGGAGGACCGAGTAGACGGTCTTGGTGAGGAAGAGGGTGGCGACGCGTTCGATGTTGCCGATGACCCGGCGGCCTTCGGCGACGACGGAGGGCAGAGTCGCGAAGCTGTTGTTCAGCAGGACGATCTGCGCGACGGCTTTGGTGGCCTCGGAGCCGGAGCCCATCGCGACGCCGATGTCGGCGTCCTTGAGGGCGAGGACGTCGTTGACCCCGTCGCCGGTCATGGCGACATCGTGGCCGCGGGCCTGGAGCGCGCCGACCATGTCCCGTTTCTGCTGCGGGGCGACCCGGCCGAACACCGTGCTGTCCTCGATGGCCCGGGCCTTCGCTTCCGTGTCGTCGGGCAGCTGACGGGCGTCGACCGGGCCGTCGGCGCTCGGCAGGTTGAGCTTGCTGGCGACCGCGCCGGCGGAGACCGCGTTATCACCCGAGATTACCTTCGCCGCGACATCCTGCTCCTCGAAGTAGCGCAGGGTGTCAGCCGCGTCGGGGCGCAGCCGCTGCTCCAGTACGACCAGCGCCTGCGGGGCGACCGCCTCGGTGACCCGGGGGTCGTCCAGGGTCCGCTCGGCGCGGGCCAGCAGCAGCACCCGTAGCCCCTGAGCGTTCAGGTCCTCGGTTTCGGCGAGGTGGGGATCCTCGGCGGGCAGCAGTACATCGGGGGCGCCCAGCAGCCAGGTGCTGGACGTGCCGTCCGGCCCGTCGAAGGTGGCACCGCTGTACTTGCGGGCGGAGGAGAACGGCAGTGAGTCGGTGCACTGCCAGCCGTTGGCCTCATCGGACGGAAAGGCGTCGATGATCGCCTGAAGGCTCGCGTTCGGCCGTGGATCGGCGTCCCCCAGCGCGCCCAGCACCTGCCGCAGGGAGGTGTCATCAGCGCCACCGAGGGGGCGCAGCTCGCTGACGTCCATGCCGCCCTGGGTGAGGGTGCCGGTCTTGTCCAGGCACACCACATCCACCCGTGCCAGCCCCTCAATCGCGGGCAGCTCCTGCACCAGACAGCGCTGACGGCCCAGCCGGATGACGCCGATGGCGAAGGCGACGGAGGTGAGGAGGACCAGGCCCTCGGGGACCATGGGCACGATGCCCCCGACCATCCGGCGGATGGCCTCGTAGACGTCCGCGTGCTCGATGAACAACTGGCTGATGATCAGGCCGATCGCGGCCGGGATCATCATGTAGGTGACGTATTTCAGGATGGTGCTGATGCCGCTGCGCAGCTCCGAGTGGACGAGGGTGAAGCGGGAGGCCTCTTCGGCGAGCTGAGCCGCGTAGGCCTCGCGGCCGACCTTGGTGGCGGTGAAGGCGCCGCCACCGGCGACCACGAAGCTGCCGGACATCACCGCGTCCCCCGGCTGCTTGACCACGGGGTCGGCCTCGCCGGTCAGCAGTGACTCATCGATCTCCAGGCTGTCGGATTCGGCCACCTCGCCGTCGACGACGACCTTGTCGCCGGGGCTCAGCTCGATCACATCGTCGAGGACGATCGCTCCGGTGGGGAGCTCGGCGCGCTGCCCGTCCCGGCGCACGGTCGGTCTCGCCTCACCGATGACCGCCAGATTGTCGAGGGTCTTCTTGGCCCGTAGCTCCTGGATGATGCCGATCCCCGTATTGGCGATGATCACAAAGCCGAACAGGCCGTCCTGGATCGGGCCGACGACCAGAATGATCGCGAACAGCACTCCGAGGATCGCGTTGAACCGGGTGAAGACATTGGCCCGGATGATGTCGGTGGCCGAACGCGATGACCGTACGGGTACGTCGTTGACCTGTCCTCTGGCTACCCGCTCGGCCACCTCGGCTGAGGTCAGCCCGCTGGCAGCCGGGACCTTCGGATGGGTTTGGCCGCTGTCCTGCCCGCACTCCCCGGCCCCGGCCTCGGGGGCGGCGTCGGCGTCGGCGTCAGCTTCGGCCCGTTGCGTCATGTCTTCGACGGTAAGCGGCTTTCCGCTGCTTTGCGCGCAGCCGGGCGCTACCGATCGCTACCGGTCGCTACTGGTCAGGGGTGCCCTGGTCCTTCGTACGGCGGATCGCCTTCTCCCGGGCGCGGACGTACCAGATGCCGATCAGGCCCAGGCCCGCACCGGCCAGACAGGTCCAGATCCACCAGTCGTAGTCACGGTCCGCGTACCAGCGGTAGAAGGGGAGCTGGACGAGGAAGAGCACAAACCAGATGATGGTGCCGCCGGTGACGGTGGCGACGACATTGCCCTCCAGCGGCTCCGGTGCCTGGCGGTCACCGCTCGTCCACTTCTTCAAGCGCATGGTCTGGGCCAGCCTCTCCGGTTCTGGTGTGGCACCAGCGTAACCAGTGCCCGCGGCCCCGGACTCAGCCGAGCCGGTAGAAGCGTTCCGTCTCCTCGACGGAGGCCTTGAAGCGTTCGTCGAAGTCATCCCGTATGAGCGTCCGGACGACATAGTCCTGGACGCTCATCTGTCGTTTGGCGGCGTGCGCGCTGAGCCGGTTGAACAGCTCACCGTCTATCCGCAGGCTGAGCACCTTCGATGTCATACGGACCACGGTCCGGGAGGGCCGGGCGTGCGGTGTCAGTTTCCCGCACACCCTCACTCTTTCGTGTGAAAGGGAACACGGAAAATCCACTGGTAGTTAGGCGAGCTAATGAGTTACTCTAACGACCATGCCGGAACTGACCCAGGGGCAGGACGCTGCCGCCGTGAACGCCCTTCGCTCCTCGATCATGCGAATCTCCCGCCGCCTGAGGCACCAGCGGGTCGATGAATCGCTCAGCCCGACCGAGATGTCGGTGCTCGGCACCCTGGCCCGCTGCGGCTCCGCCAGTCCCGGGGAGCTTGCCCGCAGGGAGCATGTGCAGCCGCCGTCCATGACCCGGATCGTGGCGATGCTGGAGGCCAAGGGGCTCGTACGGCTGGAGCCGCACCCCGAGGACCGTCGGCAGAAAGTGGTCACCCAGACCGAGCTGGCCGAGTCCATGCTCGCCGCCAGCCGTACCAAGCGGAACGCCTGGCTGGCGGAGCTGGCCGGTCAGCTCGACGAGGACGAGTGGGCGAAGCTGCGCGAGGCGGCGCCCGTTTTGGAGAGGCTCGCGCATCTGTAAGGAGAGACCTTTTAAAGGAGGCGAACACCCATTGAGTACGGGACCCGGACCACACTCCGCCCCCGCACCCCAGAAGACCTCGATGTTCAGCTCACTGAAGATCCGTAACTACCGGCTCTTCGCGATGGGCCAGATGGTGTCCAACACCGGTACCTGGATGCAGCGCATCGCCCAGGACTGGCTGGTCCACAGCCTCACCGGCTCGGCCACCGCCGTCGGACTGACCGTGGCCCTGCAGTTCCTTCCCATGCTGCTCTTCGGCCTGTACGGCGGTGTCATCGCCGATCGCTACCCCAAGCGCCGACTGCTCCTCATCACCCAGTCGATGATGGGACTGACCGGTCTCGCGCTGGCCGCGCTGACGCTCAGCGGGCAGGTGAACGTCTGGCACGTATACGCACTCGCCTTCGCCCTCGGTCTCGCCACGGTCGTCGACAACCCGGCCCGGCAGACCTTTGTCTCCGAGATGGTCGGCCCCCTCCAGCTGCGTAACGCGGTCTCACTCAACTCCGCCAACTTCCAGTCCGCCCGGCTCGTCGGCCCGGCCGTCGCGGGTGTCATGATCACCGCCGTGGGCAGCGGCTGGGCCTTCCTGCTGAACGGGCTCTCCTTTATCGCGCCCCTCACCGGTCTGCTGCTGATGCGGACCGCCGAGCTGCACAAGACCAAGCGTGCGCCCCGGGCCAAGGGGCAGCTCCGGGAAGGGCTGCACTACGTCCGCAGCCGGCCAGAGCTGATGTGGCCCATCATCCTCGTCGGCTTCATCGGCACCTTCGGCTTCAACTTCCCGATCTGGCTCACCGCCTTCACCGACCGTGTCTTCCACCAGGATGCCGGGGCATACAGCCTGCTCAACGTCCTGATGGCGGTTGGCTCGTTGACCGGCGCACTGCTTGCCGCCCGGCGCAACTCCTCCCGGATGCGGCTGATGGTCGGTGCCGCCGCGCTCTTCGGTGCGCTGGTGATGGCAGCGGCCCTCGCCCCGTCGTTCTGGCTCTTCGCCGCGCTGATGCTGCCCATCGGCATGATGGGGCTGACCTTCAATGTCACCGCGAATTCCAGTGTCCAGCTGGCCACGGACCCGGCCATGCGGGGGCGGGTCATGAGCCTGTTCATGATGGTTTTCTTCGGCGGTACGCCGATCGGCGGCCCGCTCATGGGCTGGATCACGGACACCTACGGTCCCCGTATCGGCCTGCTCGCAGGCGGTGCGATCGCGGTACTGGCCGCCGCGCTGGTGGGGCTGGTACTCGCCCGGATCACCGGGCTGCGGCTGCGGGTCAGGGTGCGCCGGGGATCGCGCGGGGTCGCCTTTGTGCCCCGGGCGCGTACGGCGCCGCCCGCAGGGCCCCTGAAACGTGAGCCCGACCGGGTGCTCAGCCCGGTATCGCAGGGCTGAGACGGAAGAGACGAGTGAGACGCTGGGGCGATGAGACTCTTCGCCGCCGTGATCCCGCCGGAGTCCGTAGCCCATCAGCTGGGTGCCGCGGTCGCCCCGCTGCACACCCTGCCGGGGGCTGACCGGCTGCGGTGGACCGAGCCAGCCGGATGGCACTTCACCATCGCCTTCTACGGTGAGGTGGCCGAGGAGAAGCTGCCCGAGCTGTCCGTCCGGCTGGAGCGTGCGGCGAAGCGGCACCACCCCTTTGAGGTGTGCTTCAGCGGGGGCGGCCGCTTCGGTGACCGGGCGCTGTGGATCGGGGTCGCCGGAGCGGAGGCCCGCGAGGCGATGGCGCGCCTGGCGGCCACCGCACAGGCCGCCGGGCGGCGCGCGGGCGTAACCCATGAGGACCCCCACGCCTATACGGCGCATCTGACGATCGCCCGCAGCCGGGAACGGGGCCGGCCCCGGGCCCCGGGCGGCCGGGTGGCGCTGCTGCCCTACACCGAGGCGCTGGCCGACTTCGCGTCGGTGACCTGGGAGGTTGGCGAGCTGGTCCTGCTGCACAGCCGACCGCCGGTCTCCGGAGTGCCGGGTGAGCGGCCCCGCTATGAGCGAGTGGCGGGCTGGCCGCTGGGCGGGTGACTCAGGCGGTTACCGTGGAGGGTGTGAACTCCAAGACCCGTATCCGTATCGTGACCGGCACGCTGGTGCTGCTGTTCGCTGTCGTCTCGGTGGCGGCCGCGCTCGGTAAGTAAGCGCGGGAAGCAAGCGCGGCCGCCGCGCTCACCGGCTTCGGCTCACCGGCTCCGGCTCACCAGGCGAACGCTTCGGGCGACGGACCCGGGCCCGGGAAGATCTCCTCCAGCGCCGCCAGGAGCTCGTCACCGAGCTCCAGCCGGACCGCGCCCAGCGCCGAAGTGAGCTGATCGGTGGTACGGGGGCCGACGATCGGCCCGGTCACTCCTGGCCGGGTCAGCAGCCAGGCCAGCGCGACCTGGCCCGGCTCCAGACCGTGCTTCTCCAGCAGATTCTCGTACGCCTGAATCTGCTCACGGATCCTGGTGTTCCGCAGCGCGTCCGCGGAGCGGCCGGAGGCCGAACGTGCGGCGCTGCCCTCGCGCTCCTTACGGATCGCACCGCCGAGCAGCCCGCCGTGCAGCGGGGACCACGGGATCACCCCGAGGCCGTAGGCCTGTGCGGCCGGGATGACCTCCATCTCGGCACGGCGCTCGGCGAGGTTGTACAGGCACTGCTCGCTGACGAGGCCCAGGCTGCCCCGGCGGGCGGCGATTTCATTGGCCCGGGCGATATGCCATCCGGCGTGGTTCGACGAACCGGCGTAGAGGATCTTGCCCTGCTGCACAAGGACATCGATGGCCTGCCAGATCTCTTCCCACGGGGTGCGGCGGTCGACGTGGTGGAACTGGTACAGGTCGATGTAGTCGGTCTGGAGCCGCTTGAGGCTCGCGTCGACGGCGCGCCGGATATTGAGAGCGGAGAGCCGGTCGTGGTTGGGCCAGCTGTCGCCGTCCAGGCCCATGTTCCCGTAGACCTTGGTGGCCAGGACGACCTTGTCGCGACGGTCGCCGCCCTTGGCGAACCAGGTTCCGATGATCTCCTCGGTGCGGCCCTTGTTCTCCCCCCAGCCATAGACATTGGCGGTGTCGAAGAGGTTGACGCCCGCGTCAAGCGCGGCGTCCATGATGACGTGGCTTTCGGCCTCATCGGTCTGCGGGCCGAAGTTCATCGTCCCGAGGACGAGTCGGCTGACCTTGAGTCCCGTACGTCCGAGCTGCGTGTACTTCATGGGTTCAGCCAAGCGGTTCGAGCTGGCTCAAAGCAAGGGCGGCAGGCGGGTGAGCAGGCTGCTGCCCGGCCGTACGTTGCTGGCTTTCCCGCCGTGGGGGTCTTCCCTCCCACCCGCCCGTTGAGCCGCTACGCCCCGGGGACAGCCCGCCCCGGCCCGGCTCAGTAGGCACGGGCGCGAACGAGCGTAACTCGGATTACGGCGGAGTACTCGGAGAAGGCCTCTTCGGGGGTGATTCCCTCAGCGCGCATCATCTCCGCATACTTCTCGATGTAGGCCGAGGCCTCGTCATCGCTCAGGGGCGCCGCGTCGACAGTGGCCACTCCCTCAAGAGTGAGAACCCCACCGTCTTCAGCTTCTCGCTCCGTATCGAGATGCAACGCGACCTTGGCGTTGCTGTGGAGGTTCCGAATCTTCGGCGCACTCGGCTGGCTGATAATCAGGAACCCCGCACCAGCCCAGACGAACCCGACCGGCGATGTCTGGGGTTGCCCATCGGGTCGCACGGTCGTCAGCCAGATGGTCTTCTCGTCGTTGAGGCGCTGCTCCGCTTTGGCACGCCTCTCACCTTCCAAGCTGGGGAGGCTCATGATGCTTGCCCACTTCGTCGCCGTGATCCGGAGCCCTCTGGCCACCCACCCATCGGTCTACCCCGAAGGTACCGCCCGTCGGGTCCATCGCAAGGCGGACGCCTTCCCGGCTGGTGAGACGGGCTTATTCCCCCACCAGCCGCAGCTCGTAGTGGACGGGGCGGTCCAGGCGGAGTACGTAGCCGAGGGGGACCAGCACCCCGTGCATCAGGGGGTGCTTGCGGGCCAGGCGGCGGGCGGCGTGCCGCGCCTCGTGGCCCTCGAGCCGCCTGAGGCGGGCCTTCATCGGGGCCCCGGCGGGTGTACCGCCCAGCGTCGCGTGGGTCAGCTCCGCCTCCGGGTAGCGGCGCAGCCGGGCGGTCTTCTCCGCCCGGCTGCGCACACGGACGTACGCGTGGTCGCCCTCCACGGCGATATGGGCCACCGAGCCCACCGGCGAACCGTCCCGGTTGTACGTGGTCAGCCGGATGCGCCGCTCCCGGGCGAACTGCTGCAGGGCCGTGGTCGGAGTGGACATGGGTCGCCACGTACCCGGCATACGGCGCGTAAAACGGCCCAGTGGTGTGGAGCCGCGGATGCGGCTACAGCTGCTCGATGACGTAGTCGACGCAGGCGGTCAGCGCCTCGACATCGGCCGGGTCGATGGCCGGGAACATGGCCACCCGCAGCTGGTTACGGCCCAGCTTGCGGTAGGGCTCGGTGTCCACGATGCCGTTCGCCCGCAGCACCTTGGCGATCTGGGCGGCATCGATGTCGTCGTTGAAGTCGATGGTGCCGACGACCTGCGAACGCTGCGCCGGATCGGTGACGAACGGGGTGGCGTACTTGGCCTCCTCCGCCCAGCCGTACAGACGGCGCGCGGAGTCGGCGGTGCGGCGGACCGCCCAGTCGAGTCCGCCCTGGCCATTGATCCACTCCAGCTGGTCGGCCAGCAGGAACAGCGTGGCCAGCGCCGGGGTGTTGTAGGTCTGGTTCTTCCGCGAGTTGTCGATCGCGGTGGGCAGGTCGAAGAACGCCGGGATATGGCGGTCGCTGGCCGCGATCCGCTCGGCGCGCTCCAGCGCGGCCGGGGAGAAGACCCCGATCCACAGGCCACCGTCGGCCGCGAAGGACTTCTGCGGTGCGAAGTAGTAGACGTCCGTCTCGGCGATGTCGACCGGAAGGCCGCCCGCGCCGGAGGTGGCGTCGACCAGGACGAGGGAGCCTTCGTCAGCGCCCGCGACCCGCTTGATGGGGGTGGCGACACCGGTGGAGGTCTCGTTGTGGGTGAAGGCGTAGACATCCACGCCCTGCTCCGCCTGGGGCAGCGGATGCGTACCGGGCTCGGCGGTGATGATGGTCGGCTCGGCCAGCCAGGGCGCCTGCTTGGCGGCCTTGGCGAACTTCGACGAGAACTCGCCGAACGACAGATGCTGCGACTTGGCCTCGATCAGTCCATGGGTGGCGATGTCCCAGAACGCGGTGGCGCCGCCGTTGCCCAGGACGACCTCGTACCCCTCGGGGAGGGCGAAGAGATCCGCCACGCCCTGGCGGACCTTCCCGACCAGGTTCCGCACCGGGGGCTGCCGGTGTGAGGTGCCCAGCAGAGATGTACCGGTGGCGGCGAGGGCGCTGAGCGCCTCCGTACGCACCTTGGAGGGACCCGAGCCGAATCGACCGTCGGCGGGCTTGATGTCAGCGGGAATCTGGATCTCAGCCACGGTAGCGAGGGTAACCGCTGTACGAGGGGCGAGCGGGGACGTCCACCCCATGAGACGGCAACAACCACCACCGCAACCCTCAACCCCAACCATCAATTGAGCAACCCCAACGGCGAGCAACCAGGTCGGCGAGAGCCGCGCCGGTTTAGGCGCAAAGGCAGCGCAAAGGCAGCGCAAAGGCAGCTAGTCGAACCAGCGGGCCACCGTGAGTTCTGAGGTGCGGGAGGGGTCCTCCAGCAGGGCCGCGACCTCAAAGCGGCGGGGCCAGGCGGCCGCCGCCCAGGCGAGACCGGCGGCCACGCCCTCCAGCGTGCTGGCGTGCAGCACACCGTCGGGGGCCAGCCGCCAGTCCAGCTCAACACCCTCGATCAGCAGCTCGTCGTGCTCGATATAGGTGGTGGGGGCGTCGGGACCCAGCAGGACGCGCACGCTGTCCGGGACCTCGCGGAGCTCACCGTCGGCGGGCGGCCGCGCGTCCAGCATCTCGCTCAGGCGCCGTACCTCCAGCAGCGTGGCGAGCCGGGCCGCCTGGCCGGGACGTACCGGCAGCAGCGCCCGGTCCCCGGCCAGCGGGAGCAGATCCGGGGTGTCCGCTACCACCGTGTCGGCCGCGTCCACGACCCGTACTTCGCCGTTGACCACCGCGCGGAGCTCTTCCGGGAGGGTGACCCCCGCCGGGTCCAGATCGGCCAGCAGCGTGTACAGACCGTGCAGCTGTGCCGGGCCGACCGGGAGCGCGGGGTCGGCCAGCCGGGACAGCAGCTCCGCCGCGCCGCCCGGTTCATCCAGCAGGGCGGCGGCCGAGGTGCGTACCCCCAGGGCGCGCAGCACCTGGGGATCCGCGAAGCCCGAGGCGTCCGCCTCCTCGTAGAGCCCGTCCAGCAGCGGGTCACCGCCGGCGGCCCGCAGACCGGCCGGGCGGCGGCCGTCCAGCACCGGGTGGCCGCGCAGCCACCACGCCGTATAGGGCCGTACGACCTCAGCCGTACCGTCCGGCAGCAGCACCCGCACCGGCGCGGTCAGCGCGTCCCGCAGCGGCGGCTGGGCCAGCATGGCGAGCGCCTGCGGCCAGCGGTCATCGTCGACCAAGTCAAGGTCCCGGACGGCGATGACCTCCGTCGCCACCGGCGGCACCGGGGTCTCGGGCAGCCCGTCCAGCACGTCCTCACACCACACGTCGACCGCGTCGAGCAGCCCGATATCGTCGGGCTCGGCGAAGTCGCTGTCGCGTGGTTCGAGTTCATCCGGGTCAAGGACGACATCCTGGGCCCGTACGAGCGCGAAGTCGGCCAGCACGCCGACGGCCGTGAGCGGCCGCTCCCCCCACCGCTCGGCCAGTTCCGCGTCGCACACCCCCAATTCACCCTCCCGGATGACCTGCTCAAAGGCGCTGCCGGGGAAGACCAGCTCGCCGGCCGGTGCCAGCTCGCCCTCCTCGTCGGGGAGCGCCAGCGCACCCAGCCAGGGCTCATCGCCCGGGCTGAGCCCCGCGTCATGCACCAGCCCCAGCACCGTGTCGGCCAGTTCCTCGGGGTCAAGGCCGGTTTCCTCCCCGAAGCCGCCCTCCCACGCCTCCTCCGCGTCGAGGGACGCGGCGACCGCCGCCCGGACCTGCGGTGTGGTGAGCACCGAACGCGGTGTCGCGGAGGTGGCGCCCAGCTTCTCCAGCAAGGGGTGCGCCGCTTCCTCGTGAGCCACCTTCAGACCGAGCCGGGCGAGCCGGTCGGCGCCGGTCATCTCGGGCAGCGGCAGCAGCACATGACGGGGCCCGATCATGGTGCGGCCTCCCTCCCCGGCCAGCGGCACCGGCAGTCCGGTGAGCCGGTCCGGGTCGACCCCGGCGAGGGAGTCGTAGAGCCGCCGCCACCACGCCGGGTCGCGCTCCACTCCCGCCAGCCGGTCGATGACCTCGCCCAGCGGGATTCGGGGCACACCCAGCGTCCGCAGCTCGGTGCGGCGCTCCAGGCCCGCCGGGAGCAGGCTGGGGAAGAGCTCCGCCAGTACGGCGACGGTCGCCGCCCCCGCGCCCTCCACGATCTCCGCGTCACGCGGGCGCAACGCCTCCGGCTCGCCGTCCTCCGTCTCGGCGCCGCTGGGCAGAAACGGCACCCGGGGCAGCCGCTCCAGCAGTAGCGCCCGCAGGGCGCCGTCCAGCTCGCTCTTGCCCAGCGGTCCCGGCACCAGGTCGATCACCGCGGTGCTCACCGGGTGCCAGTCGCGCAGCAGCGTGGCGTACGTATCGGCGGCGCGCTCCAGCAGGAAGTCCGTCAGCGGACCGGGCGCGACATGGCGCCGGGTCGGCTCCAGGGGGAAGGAGGCGATCAGCAGCGCGGGCAGCCCCAGCGGCTCGTCCGTGGGCGTGGGCGCGTGCACCACCGGCGCCGTACCGGACCGTACGGGCGAGACCGGCGCGCCGTCGGCGTCGACCGGCACCGCCCAGGTGACCGTCCAGCCGGGGCGGCTGCGCTCCTCGACCGGGCGGCCGGTGAAGAGCGCGGGGTCCGCGATCCCCGATTCGCTGGCGACCCGCCACCGCCGGTCGCCGATGACGGTGTACGGGCCCTCCTGGCGTCGCGTCAGGGTGCTGAGGCCCTCCGCCGTTTCGACCGTTACCTCGGCCAGCCCCGGCAGGGTGAGCAGCAGCGCGTCGTCCACCCGGGCCAGCAGCCGGGCGGCGAGCTCCTGCGCGGCGGCGTCCCGCAGCGGCAGCACCACGGCGGTGTCGTAGCCCTCCGGCGCGCTGCCCTCGGCGGGCAGCGGCAGCCGCAGCAGCGGGACATGTCCCTCGCGGCGGCGCAGCTCATCGGCGAGCTCGGGCACCTCGGCGACCATCTCGCGGGCCTCGGACAGCGACCAGCGGACACTGCCGGAACGTCCCACGATGCTGGGCTCATCGGTGACGGCGAGAACGGCGGCGAAACCGACACCGAAGCGGCCGACGGACCGCGCGCCCGCCGCCTCATCCCGTTTCGCCGACGCCCGCAGTGTCGACAGCGACTCCACACCGGCCGCGTCCAGATGCGCGCCCGTATTGGCGGCGACGAGCGTGCCGTCCTTCAGGGTGAGCCGCAGCCTGCCCGGCACTCCGGCGCGGGCGGCCGCGTCGGAGGCGTTCTGGGCGAGCTCGATGACGAGCCGGTCGCGGTAGCCGCCGAGGGCCAGGTCCTCTTCGGCGTTGGCGTCCTCGCGGAACCGGGTGGGCGACGCCGACCAGGCGTCAAGCACGCTGCGGCGGAGGTCTGCGGTACGGAAGAGGTCTACGGCCATGCGGTGACGCTACCGCTCGGTGCGTCACCTGTTTCCAGCTGCCCCGCCGTGAGCGGTCAGTCCCCGGTTTCTGGTCCCTGGTTTCCAGCCCCTGGTCCCTGGTTTCTAGTCCCCGGTTTCGCCGTGCTCTGTCTCGGTTTCCTGGTCGGGCTCCGTGTCGTGCAGGCCGAGCTCGTCCACCCGGGTCTCGTCGATCACCGGCGGCGCCGGGCGCGGCGGCTTCGGCATCACGGCTGCCTCGGAGTGGCCGCCGCAGCCGTAGCTGAGCGAGACGACGTGTCCGTCCGCCGGGGAGAACTCATTCGCGCAGACGCCGAAGGCCTGCCGTAGCGAACCCGAAAGGGGGACGAGGAAGCCACAGGTCACACAGGAGGCGGGGGCCGCCTGAGCCATGGGGGTCTTGGGGCCGTACTCCTCTTCCCAGCGATCGGCCGCCACATGCAGGCCATAGCGGGAGAGCACCCGGGCACGTCCCATGCCCACTTCCTCGGCGAACCCGCTGATTTCGGCGATCCGTGGGACGGGCCGCTGCTCCAGCTCCTCCTCCGCGAGCACGGAGTCCGGCGGCGGCGCGTCCTCCCCGGAGATACCGGGCTCCAGACGCAGATCCTCGGCCTCGGTGGGAAGCAGATCGCCGGGGCCCAGATCGCCGGGGCGCAGCCGCTCGCTCCACGGCACCCATTCGGGGGCGAGGAGCGCGTCCGGGCCGGGCAGCAGAACGGTCTCATCGAGCGTCACGGTCTTCGCGCGGGAGGCGCGGGCGACGGTGACGGCCCAGCGCCAGCCCTGGTAGCCCGGCTCAGCACACTCGAAGAAGTGGGTGACGACGCGGTCGCCGTCGGCGACGGCCCCGAGATGCTCGCCGACCGTGCCGGGCCGGGCGGCCTCTGCGGCCGCTTCCCGGGCGAGTTCGACTGCCTCGGCGCACAGCCGGTCAGGGGTACGGCTTCGCATCGCAGCACTCACAAGAATCGTTTTCTCCTACGCCGTGTCGCGCGTACGCCACCGTGTGCCCGAGCCTGCTGGGTGGGCGGAGCGGACCGGGGGGCCGCTACGACGTCCGCGCCCGCGAAGGGAAGGGCCGTGCGAGGCGCACTGCCCTTCCACGCTACCCCACTCGGGGTAGCCGCCGCCCGGTGGACCAGCGCGGCAGCCGGGAGCCGCACACCGGGTTCCGGGTCAAATGGGTGTCCGCTGGGGCAGACTGTCGACGTGGGCACCACACCGTTGTCGGAGCGGGGTCCCGGGCTGACACAGCGGTTCGCCCGGGGCCTCGGGCGTGCCGTTCACCGGCCGCCCGCCGCGCTCGGACGCCGTATCCGGCGCGCGACGCACGCAGAGGGCGCGGGGGAGTCCGGGCTCGGCAAACTGATCGAACTGCACGCGGTGAACTCCGCGGGCGACATGATGATCACGATCGCGCTCGCCTCCACCATCTTCTTCTCGGTCCCCACGGATGAGGCACGCGGCCGGGTCGCGCTCTATCTCGCGGTCACCCTGGCGCCCTTCGTACTGCTGGCGCCCGTCATCGGCCCGCTGCTGGACCGTATTCCGCACGGCCGCCGGGCCGCGATGGCGGCGGCGATGCTGGCCCGGGCGATGCTCGCGCTGATGCTGTCGGGTGCGGTCGCCGGCGGGGGTCTTGAGCTGTATCCGGCGGCGCTGGGTGTGCTGGTGGCGTCCAAGGCGTACAACATCGTGCGGTCAGCGGTGGTACCGCGGCTGCTGCCGCCGCGTATCTCGCTGGTGCGGGCCAATTCCCGGCTGACGCTGGCTGGATTGCTGGCCACCGGTGCGGCGGCGCCGCTGGGCGCGGGGCTGCATCAGTTCGGTCCGCAGTGGCCGCTCTACGGCGCGTTCGCCGTCTACATCGTCGGGATGTTCCTCGCCTTCTCGCTGCCGCACATGGTGGACTCGGCCAAGGGGGAGCGGAAGGCGCGGCTCACGGCGGCTGCCGGGGAGAGCGAGCCCTGGGTGACCAGGCATGTCCCGGGGCACGGCCACCGTGCGGTGCAGCGGCCAGGACTGCGGACCGTCGGCTCCGCGGTGCTGAACGCGCTGATCGCTAACTCCTCAATCCGCGCGCTCACCGGCTTTCTCACCTTTTTCCTGGCGTTCTTGCTGCGCGAGCATCCACTGGGCGGAATGACGGCGGCCTTCTCGCTCGCCACGGTGGCGGTGGCGGCGGGCCTGGGCAACGCGCTGGGTACGGCGATCGGCGCCTGGCTGAAGGCGCGCGGCCCAGAGGTGATCATCGCGGTAGTGCTGAGCCTCGCCCTCACCGCGACGATCACGGCGGCGGCGCTGTACGGCATGGTCACGGTGACGGCCGTCGCGGCCATCGCGGGCATCTGCCAGGCGCTGGGCAAGCTGTCGCTGGACGCACTGATCCAGCGGGATGTGCCGGAGCAGGTCCGTACCTCCGCGTTCGGCCGCTCGGAGACGCTGGTACAGATGTCGTGGGTGTTCGGCGGGGTGATCGGGATCTCGCTGCCGCTGCTGGCGACGATGGGCATGACGGTGGCCGCCGCCATCATCGCGGTGGGCGCGGTCACGACGCTGCGCGGGCTGGTCCTGGCCGCCCGGCGCGGCACGCCACACCCCCGCGTCGCCTGACCGGGGCGTAAAGGTAGCCTGCCCGCATGACCAGCATGCTCTCTCAGGCCCGTAGCCGCCGCGCTACCCGGACAGCCATCGCTGTGGGCGCCGTCACTCTCGGGCTCGTCGCCCTGTCCGCCTGTCAGAAGCCGACGCCGGTGGCCACCCTCACCGCTGGCTCCGACAGCGCTCACACCGAGGCTGCCTGCTACAAGGGCGGCGAACGGCTCGGCAAGAAGGACTTCGCCTCCTGCGTCGAGAAGTTCCGCGCCGACGAGGTCAGGGAGATCAAGGTCAGCGAGGGCGACAACATCGGCTTCGGCGTAGAACCGGCCATCTCCGAAAACGGCTGGCAGGTGTTCGTCAACGGCCAGCCGGCGCTGGGGACCTTCAAGTCGACCTACCGCACATTCGAGGCCGACTACATCTTCTCCATCGCCGCGCGGGCGGCCCAGAGCCAGGCTCTCCCCAAGTCCGCCAACGTCAGCATCGTGGAGGCCAAGGAGAGCACCACGTCGGACGATGAGTACTACGGCGTCTGGCACTTCAAGGTCGAGAAGAAGTAGCCGAACGGCAGCACGGTCCGGTTCACCGCATGCGCACGCTGGTCGTCACCGCCGTCCCGCCGGAGCGGGACGCGGTGCTGCGTGCTGGTGATCTGCTCGCCGCCGGTGATGTGCTCGCCGCCGGAGTGGGACCGGCCGCCGCGGCGGCGGCCACGGCGACGGCGCTGACGGCGGCTGCTTGGGGAGGGCGCCCCTACGGGCTCGTCATCTCAGCCGGTATCGGCGGCGGCTTCTCCGCGGAACCGCCAGACCCGTCAGACCCGCCCGGTGTCGCCGTCGCTTCCGCGATCATCGCGGCGGACCTGGGCGCCGAGACCTCCGACGGGTTCACATCCGTGGCGGAGCTGGGCTTCGGTACCGATACGCACCGGCCGCCGGACCGCCTCGCCCGGGCCGTCGCCGAGGTGACCGGGGCCGCGTACGGGCCCATCCTCACCGTGTCGACCACCACGGGCAGCGCCGAGCGGGCAGCCCAGCTGGCCCGGCTGCACCCCGGGGCCGTCGCCGAGGCGATGGAGGGCTTCGGGGTCGCGGAGGCCGCTGCCGGGCACCGCCTCCCCGTGCTGGAAGTCCGTACGATCTCAAACCCCGTTGGCCCCCGTGACCGCGCGGCCTGGCGCATCCCGGCGGCGCTTGCCGCGCTCACCGAGGCGTTCAGGAAGATGACACCCGTAGTCGAGGGCTGGAAAGAGCGCCCGTGGAACCCGTAGAACCCGTGAAGACCGCGTACTCCCCCTGTCCGAATGACACCTTCGTCTTCCACGCCTGGGCGCACGGTCTGGTACCGGGCGCGCCCCCGCTGGAGGTGACCTTCGCGGATATCGACATCACCAACGGCCTGGCCGAGCGCGGCGCGGACTGCCCCTTCGACATGCTGAAGGTGTCCTACGCCGTCCTCCCCTGGGTGCTGGACGACTTCGCCCTGCTGCCCTGCGGCGGCGCGCTCGGGCGGGGCTGCGGACCACTGCTGCTGACCCGGGACCCGGGCATCAGCCTCAGCGGCAGGACGGTGGCCGTGCCCAGTGAGCGCTCCACGGCGTATCTGCTCTTCCGGCTGTGGGCCGCCGCTGAGGTGCCCGGCGATGTCGGCGAGGTGGTGGTGCTCCCGTTCCACGAGATCATGCCCGCCGTACGCGACGGCAGGGTGGACGCCGGTCTGGTCATCCACGAGGCCCGGTTCACCTACCGCCGTTACGGGCTGCACCGGCTCGCGGATATGGGCGAGCACTGGGAGCGGACCACCCGGCTGCCCATCCCGTTGGGCGCGATCATCGCCAAGCGGTCGCTGGGCCGGAAGCGGCTGACGGCGCTCGCCGAAGCCGCCCGTACGTCGGTCCGGATGGCCTGGGACGACCCGGAGGCTTCACGCGGCTATGTGCTGGAGCACGCGAAGGAGATGGATCCGGCCGTGGCGGACCAGCACATCGGGCTCTACGTCAACGAATTCACCGCCGACCTCGGCGAAGCCGGCTATGCGGCGGTACGCGGCCTGCTCACCCGCGCCGCCGCAGAGGGCCTGGTCCCGCCCCTGAACCCGAACGCGCTGAGACCGTACTAGGCGTTGTGGGCACTCGCAGCCCCGCGAGGGGCTGTGGGTGGGCACAACCCGGCCACCGGCCCGCACCGGTCCAACCCCGGGGCCCCGGGGCTTCGCCCCGGTTTCCGGGAAGGGGCGGGAATTGGGGAAACCCACCCGCGGCCCCCCGCAGCCGGATGCGGAGCCCCGCCACGCGGCGGAGCCGCATAACGCTGGGGGCGCCCTAAACGTCGAGCTGGTCGGCTACCGCACGAAGCATCCCCGCGATCTTGTGCCCATGCTGCTTATCCGGATAGCGGCCACGCTCAAGCTGCTGCGAAACGCCGTCCAGCAACGTCGTGAGGTCCTGCACAATCGACGCCAGCTCATCCGGCTTGCGCCGCTGCGCGGCAGCGACCGAGGGTGCCGGGTCGAGCAGCGTGACCGAGAGCGCCTGGTCTCCCCGCTGCCCCGCGACGACTCCGAACTCGACACGCTGTCCTGGCTTCAGCGAGTCCACGCCGTTCGGGAGCACCGACGAATGCACGAAGACGTCACCGCCATCGTCACGGGAGAGGAAGCCGAAGCCCTTCTCACTGTTGAACCACTTGACCTTGCCGGTAGGCACGTCTGTCCTCGTCCTCGTACTCGTCGCATCAGCCGGGCTGGGTAGCAGAAATCCGGCTCTGAATAGCACTACAGCGGGCCGAAGGACCCGCCAGCACCAAGGTTAATCTCCTGGAGCCCGGTGACAAGATGCCCCCGGGCGGTTCCTCCGTGCGCTTCCTCACCGGCCTACCCTGTACGGGTGACTCATGAAACGCCCCGAGCAGGGGATCTGCTGGTACGAATCGGTGGAATCGTCTTCGCCGTCGGCGCGGTGGCAACGCTCATCACATTCGCCCCGCTCTTTCTCGGCACGCAGCGATTTCCGGCCATCGCGTATTTCGTCTGCATGCTGATGGGCGTTGGGTTCGCCCTCGCGGCGGCCGGGGTGCTGCGCTCGGCTGCGCAGCAGCGGCGTCAGACCACGTCGGCGTTGTAGCCGTTCAGCCACGCCGGGAAGGCGATGAGGTCCGGCAGGATCACATCGGCTCCGGCTGCGCGCAGTTCGTCCCGAGAGCAGGGGCCGGTGGCCACGGCGACCGACAGCGCCTCGGCGGTACGGGCGCCACGGACGTCGCCGGTGTGGTCACCGACGTACACCGTCGCCCCGTGCTCGCGCAG
Organism: Streptomyces gobiensis; assembly: GCF_021216675.1. Lineage (NCBI taxonomy): Bacteria > Bacillati > Actinomycetota > Actinomycetes > Kitasatosporales > Streptomycetaceae > Streptomyces > Streptomyces gobiensis. The sequence goes on from NZ_CP086120.1 coordinate 2,259,238, forward strand.
CGCGTCCGCTTTTGCCTCGGCCCAGAGCGAGCCGACGATCGCATCGGCCTCGATACCGAGGTGTTCAAGGTGCAGCTTGGCGTTGGGCTCGTACTTCGCGGTGACCACGACCGACCGTCCACCGAGCTGCCGCACGGCCGCGATGGCCTCCCGGGCGCCGGGCATGGCGAGGGTCGGCGTGATGGCGTGCTGGACGTAGATCTCGCGGTAGCGGTCCGCGACGGCCGGGATCTGCTCCTCGGGGAACCAGTAAGCCAGCTCCTCCTCGAGCGGTGGGCCGAGGCGGGTGGTGGTCAGATCGCAGTCGATATACGTTCCCGTTTCGGCGGCGAGTGTCTGGTAGGCCGCCTTGATGCCGGGGCGGGAGTCGATCAGCGTCATATCGAGGTCGAATCCGACCGTCACGGTGTGCGAAGCCATGGCGCCCATTGTGCAGGGCCCCCGGCGCGGGGTGGGTTCCCCAATACCCGCCCCTTCCCGTAACCGGGGCTTCGCCCCGGGGCCCGGGGTTGGCCGGGTGCGGCTCCGGCGGCCGGTGTTGTGCCCACCCTCCCCCATAGCCTTAAGGGCATGGGGGGACCCCCATCGCCCCTCGGGCGGCCCGAGTGCCCACAACACCTCGGGGGTCTGGGGGCGGAGCCCCCAGTTTCGGGAAGGGGCGGGCATAGGGGAAACAACCCCGTAGCGGTCAGGCCGCGCGGCGGCGGGCGCGCCAGAGGAGGAAGAGCGCGCTGGCGACAGCCGCACCACGCAGCACCCACGGATACGCGTCGTTCAGCACGCCCGCCATCTCCCCCTCCCCAATCGGCTCGCCCCACCTGTCGTTGACCCGTCCCCACAGCCAGACCAGCCCGGCGCCCGCGACCAGTCCGGGCATGCCCATCGCCGCCCACTTGCCCTCGGTCCGGCTGAGCCGGGGCGACCACCAGGCCAACAGCCAGCCCACCCCGAGGGTGATCAGGTTGCCCAGTACGGCGCCCGCCACCAGCACCAGCGCCGCCAGCAGCTCTACGGGACCGCCGACGCGGGAAACGCGGGAAACACCGTCACCGGCGCCGAGCAGCACGCCCTTCGCCGGGCGCAACCGGCCCAGCACCCCCTTGCGGGACCCCGGCTCGGGCTCCGGAGCCGACGGGCCGGGCTGGCCGGGCTGGCCGGGCTGGCCGTCCACCGGTGGTGGCTTCAGCATCTCCGGGATCTCGATACCGCCGACAAAGCCGCTGACCTCGCCGCCATTGCCCTTGGCGTACGGGCTCGGGTCGCCCCGCCACCAGTCCGGGTCCGACTCGGCGGACGTCAGCTCGTCCATGCCCGCCAGATGCGGCGGTGACGCGGCGGTAGCCGAGGCGGCCGACGAGGTCCGCTGCTCCGGCACCGCGGGCTCACCACGGCCGCCGCCGCCAGCGCCCGCCGAGGCGACGACATCCTCCGGTCTGCCGATCCGCTTCAGGATCTTCTTCACCGCGCCCGGGGACTCCGCCCCGCCGTCGGCCTCGGCCCGCTGCCGGTCGATGGTGGCCCGCAGATCGCTGACCAGCCGCGCCCGTTCGGCGGCCGACATCGGCGTACTGTGAGCCAGGTCTCCGACCCGGCTCAGATAGTCGAATACGAGCTGCTCGCTCTCGATCCCCACGCGAGGACCGTATCGCGCCAGGGCCCGGTACCGTTGTACGGATGACCAGTGAGACCGGCTCTCCGCGCACGCTGGCCGACGAGCTGCGCTCCCGGCCCGATGACGCACTCGCCGAGCTGCTGCGTACCCGCCCCGATCTGCTCTCACCGGTCCCCGGCGATCTCACCCAGCTCGCCACCAGGGCGGGCACCCGGGCGTCCGTCGTACGGGCCCTGGAGCGGCTCGACCGCTTCGCCCTGCAGACGGCGGAGGCGCTGGCCGTGGCGCCGGACCCCTGCCCGTTCGGCACCCTCGCGGCCCTGTTGCCGGGGGGCGAGGACGAGCTGCCCCGCGCGCTGGCCGACCTCCGTGCGCAGGCCCTCATCTGGGGCCGTGACGACCGGCTCCGGCTGGTCCGTACGGCCCGGGAGCTGCTGACTCCCTCGGCCACCACGCCCTCACCGACCGGTCTCGGCCCCTCGCTCGCGGAAGCCAGCGTCGGCATGTCCCCCGGTCGTCTCCAGGAAATCCTGACCGCCGCCGGTCTCCCCACGACACACGATCCGGTGAGCGCCCTCGCGGCGCTGGTGCAGCTGTTCACGGACCGCGAGCGGATGGCCGCCCTGCTGGCCCAGGCGCCCGCCGAGGCGACGGCGATGCTCTCCAAGCTGACCTGGGGCCCGCCCTACGGTGAGGTCTCCACCTCCCCTTCGGCGCCGGTGTGCTGGCTGCTCGACCGCGGACTGCTGCTGCCCGCCGGTCCGCGCACGGTCGTGCTGCCCCGCGAGGCCGCGCTCCATCTGCGAAACGGCCGCGCCCACCGTGATCTCGAGCCGCTGGCGCCGGTGATCGAATCGTCCGCGGTGCACACGGTGAAGACCGTGGACACCACCGCGGCAGGTCAGGCCTTCACCGCTGTGGGGGTGGTGGAAGAGCTGCTGAAGGAGTGGGAGAGCAGCGCTCCGGCCGTGCTGCGAGCGGGTGGTCTGGGCGTACGCGACCTCAAGCGGACCGCCGTGGCACTCGACGTCTCCGAGGAGGAAGCCGCCTTCTGGATCGAACTCGCGTACGCGGCTGGGCTGCTGGCCTCTGACGGGGAAACCGATGAGCGGTACGCACCAACGCCCGGCTACGACGACTGGCTTGAGCTGGCGCCGCAGCGGCGCTGGGCGGCACTGATCACGGCCTGGCTCAGCGCCACCCGCGTCCCCGGGCTGGTCGGCACCCGGGACACCAAGGGCCGCACCCTGTCCGCCCTCGGCCCGGGGCTGGACCGCACCCTGGCACCGTCGCTGCGGCGCCGGATGCTGGAGCTGCTGGCCACCCTGCCGGAGGGCGGTGCCCCGGACGGGGCGGCCGTGCTGGCCCGGCTGCGCTGGGAGCGGCCGCTGCGGGCGGACGGTGCGCTGCGGGAGCGGCTGTGCCACTGGACGCTGACGGAGGCGGAGCGGCTCGGGCTGACGGGTCGTGGGGCACTGGCCGGGTACGCACGGCCGCTGCTGGCCGCCGGGACGCAGGTTGAAGCCGCCGCCGCACAGCTCGCCCCGCTTCTTCCCGAGCCGCTGGACCATGTGCTGCTGCAGGCCGACCTCACCGCCGTGGCGCCCGGCCCGCTGGAGCGGCCACTCGCGCAGGCCCTTGGGGTGCTCGCCGATATCGAGTCCAAGGGCGGCGCGACCGTTTACCGTTTCAGCCCCGGCTCCGTACGCCGGGCGCTGGACGCCGGGCGGACCGCCACCGACCTGCACGCGTTTCTGGCCACGCACTCCCGTACGCCGGTGCCGCAGCCGCTGACGTATCTGATCGACGATGTGGCCCGTAGACACGGCCACCTCCGCGTGGGCGCGGCGTCCTCCTATGTCCGCTGCGACGATGACGCGCTCCTCACCGAGATCCTCGCCGACAAGCGCTCCGCCCCGCTCCGGCTGCGCCTGCTCGCGCCGACCGTGCTGGCCTCGCCCGCAGCCCCCGACCAACTCCTCACCCGGCTGCGGGAGATGGGGTACGCCCCGGCCGCCGAGTCGGCGGCCGGCGATGTGCTGATCGCCCGCGCCGACGCCCACCGCACACCGCCGCGCAGCGCACCGGAACCGGTGCCGGACGGCCCGCCGCAGCCGGACACCACGTTGCTGACCGCCGCCGTACGGGCCATCCGGGCCGGTGACTTGGCGGCCACGGCACCGCACCGGGTGAAGGCACCGCGCCAGGCCACCCCGGATGGCGCGCTGCCCCGCACCACCTCGGCGGACACCCTCGCCACGATGCAGTCGGCGGTGCTGACGGGAGAGGCGGTGTGGATCGGCTACGTCAACGCCGACGGCGCCGCCAGCCAGCGCGTCATCGCCCCGGTCCGGGTCGAGGGCGGCTTTGTGACCGCGTACGACCACACAGCGGATGAGGTCCGCACCTACCCTCTGCACCGCATCACCGGCGTCGCCGAACTCGCCGACGGCTGACAGGAGACCACGTGAACGGCCCCCTTATTGTCCAGAGCGACAAGACCCTGCTGCTCGAAGTCGACCATGAGCAGGCAGATGAATGCCGTCGCTCCATCGCCCCGTTCGCGGAACTGGAGCGTGCGCCCGAGCACATCCACACCTACCGGGTGACGCCGCTGGGGCTGTGGAACGCACGGGCGGCGGGACATGACGCCGAACAGGTCGTGGACGCCCTGGTCAGCTACTCACGCTATCCGGTGCCGCACGCGCTGCTCGTCGATATCGCTGAGACGATGTCCCGCTACGGTCGGCTGACGCTCCACAAGCACCCGGTGCATGGGCTGGTCCTGGAGACGACGGACCGGCCGGTACTGGAGGAGATCCTTCGTTCGAAGCGGATCAAACCGCTGGTCGGCAGCCGCATTGAACCCGACACCGTGGCCGTGCATCCCTCCGAGCGGGGTCAGATCAAGCAGGCGCTGCTGAAGCTGGGCTGGCCCGCTGAGGACATGGCCGGGTATGTCGATGGCGAGGCGCACCCGGTTGAGCTGGTGGAGCAGGGCTGGGCGCTGCGGCCATACCAGAAGCAGGCGGTCGAGAGCTTCTGGCACGGCGGCTCGGGTGTGGTGGTGCTGCCGTGCGGGGCCGGTAAGACGCTGGTCGGGGCCGGTGCGATGGCGGAGGCTAAGGCGACGACCCTCATCCTGGTGACGAATACGGTCTCGGCGCGGCAGTGGAAGCACGAGCTGGTCCGGCGGACTTCGCTGACGGAGGACGAGATCGGTGAGTACAGCGGCACAAGGAAGGAAATCCGGCCGGTCACCATCGCTACGTATCAGGTGCTGACGACGAAACGGAAGGGCATCTATCCGCATCTCGAACTCTTCGACTCCCGCGACTGGGGTCTGATCCTCTACGACGAGGTTCATCTCCTCCCCGCCCCGGTTTTCAAGTTCACCGCGGACCTTCAGGCCCGCCGACGGCTGGGCCTCACCGCGACCCTGGTGCGGGAGGACGGCCGGGAATCGGATGTCTTCTCGCTCATCGGCCCGAAGCGGTTTGATTCGCCCTGGAAGGAAATCGAGTCGCAGGGGTATATCGCTCCCGCGGACTGTGTGGAGGTCCGCGTCAATCTGACGGACTCCGAACGGCTCGCGTACGCGACCGCCGAGACGGAGGAGAAGTACCGCTTCTGCGCGACGACGGACTCCAAGCAGCGGGTGACGGAGGCGCTGGTACGGCGGCACGCGGGCGATCAGACCCTGGTTATCGGCCAGTACATCGACCAGCTCGACGAGCTGGGTGAGCATCTTGACGCGCCGGTCATCAAGGGCGATACGAGCAATCTGCAGCGGGAGAAGCTGTTTGGGGCCTTCCGGGAGGGCGAGATCTCGGTTCTCGTCGTCTCCAAGGTCGCGAACTTCTCGATCGACCTGCCGGAGGCGACGGTCGCCATCCAGGTCTCCGGGACGTTCGGCTCGCGCCAGGAGGAGGCCCAGCGACTGGGCCGGGTCCTCCGGCCGAAGGCGGACGGGCACGAGGCGCGCTTCTACTCGGTGGTCGCCCGCGACACGATCGACCAGGACTTCGCGGCCCACCGCCAGCGGTTCCTGGCAGAACAGGGCTACGCCTACCGGATCGTCGACGCCGATGAGTACCTTCGCTGACGGCGCCCGCCCCTTGGGGACGGAGCCCTCGCATGGTTCGGCCCCTCATCCGGCGGCGGTGGCTGGGCGCCGTCGCCGCCGGAGGAAGTCCCCTAAGAGCTTGTAACACGATCTTGTTGAACGGCCCTGGTTGGCCGTGACTGGTGTGACGATTCGGCCGTTCGGGATGGTGTGACTATCCGGCCGTGGATCGTGGACGATGACTTGTGGGCGCTGATCGAGCCGCTGCTGCCGCCCTGGCCCGAGAAGACGCCGGGGCCGCGGCCGGTGTCGCACCGGCTCTGCCTGCAGGGCGTTCTGCACGTGCTGCACAACGACATCGCCTGGCAACTGCTGCCCCTGGAGCTGGGGTTCGGCTCGGGGCAGACTGGCTGGCGGCGGCTGGAGCGATGGCAGCAGGCCGGGGTCTTCGACCGGCTGCACCGGATCCTGCTCGCCGAGCTGAACGCCGCTGACCAACTGCTGGTCCAGAGCGTGCGTCGACGGCTCACACGTCCGCGCGAAAAGGGGGAGCCGACACCGGTCCGTCGCCGGTCGATCAGCGCAAGGCGGGCAGCAAGCACCACCTAATCTGCGATGGACGCGGCACCCCTTTCGAGGTCATCACTACCGCGGCCAACGTCAACGACGTGCCCCAGACGCTCGCCCTAGTCGACGGCATCCCGCCCATCGCCGGCCGCCCAGGACGGCCCCGCCGACGCCCCGAGGCGCTGCTCGGCGACAAGGGCTACGACTCCAACCCGAACCGCCGCGAACTGCGCAAGCGCCGGATCCTGCCGGTGATCTCCCGCAGGGGTGCCCCGAACATCGAGGGCTTGGGCAAGCTCTGCTGCGTCGTCGAGCAGACCTTCGCTCTCCTCCACCAGTTCCAGCGCCTCGCCGTCCGCTGGGAACGTCGTACCGAACTCCACGACGCCATCGTCTCCCTGGCCTGCAGCCTCATCTGCTGGCGACGGCTCAAGAAGCATCGATCACGACCGTGTTACGAGCCCGTATGGATTGGTTTCCGACGGGGCCTTTCACATGCCCGGACTCGGGCACCCACGGAGGCTTCTCATGGATCTCATGTTCGACGATCCCGACCTCGCGGCCGTCTACCGCTACCTGATCGACGGCGGCGAGCCGCCCGCTCCTAGACAGCGGCCGCCCCCGGCCAACATGCCCGCTCCGTGCCCTGCGTCCGCGGACCGCCGCCGATATCGCCCGTGTCGAGGGCCTGGACCTCGGAGACGTGCCGGGCCCGCGGAGGCCGACACGTCCTCGCAGGCCCGCCGCCGCAGTCCGCCCGTCCGCGTTCCGCCAGGTGTTCGAGTACATCGCCGCGTCCGGCTGTTCATGGCCGGAGGCTTCCGAGCTGACCCGTCGGTGGCTGCAAGCGGAGCAGTCCCTGGACGGGGTCCGCCGGTGGGCGGGGGTGGTCGGCGTACGCCACCCGCACATCGCCAGGGAGCTGCTCAAGCACGACGTGGGCGTCGACGACCTGGACGTGTTGATCGACGGCACCAGCGCTCGTCGGCGGCTGAGCAACGGTGAACTCGTCGGCCAGATCGTCGCGGCACTGTGGTATGCCGGGAAACTGGCCCGCACCGTTCGGGAAGGACCCGCGCCACGGGCACCTCGTCGGCGGCCTACTTCACTTGAAGTGGCGGGGACTGGAAACGGGGCAACCGCGCCAGTCCCCGGCCCTACTCAGGCAGTATCGCTCCCGTCGCCCCCCTGCTCGTTGGCGTTGAGCAGGGTGCGCACGGCGCTGGTCAGCGCGCGGGAGCTGCCGTAGCTGACACACCGATCGATGACAATCTTTTCTGAGCCGTCTGAGCCGCGCTCGATGTCGATCTTCTCCCGCTTTTCACGGCGTCCGCGGGTGAACAGGAGCTTGGCGACCATGCTCACAGCTACACCGATGGCCAGAATTTCAGCACCGCCAAGGACCAGCTGCTTCTGTCCTGCGCCGTCCAGAGACTGCTCGACCAGCGGCGCGGTGGCTTCCTCCAGGGCGGCGACCGACAGCACAACGCGAGCGAGGGCCAGCAGGTCGGCTCGGTGCTCCAGAGGCTGGCTGAGCACCGATGAGTCCAGGCCGCTTGCCCCCTCCTCCTCGACGAAGAGCGCGGTGGTCAGCAACTGGACCGCCTCCAGGACACCGGCCTCGTCGGACTGGGCGATGCGCTGCAACAGCGTGGCAGTCGCGTCGGATCGGTTCTCGGTCATGTCGTTTCTCCATTCGTGGGCGGGCATCCGAGTCCGGTGGAAGCGGCGCGGGACGTCAGAACGAAGGGCGCCCAGGCGAAGGGGTGCGGGTACCTCTCAGCCACGGTCAGCGTGGCGACGCGGTGCGCGGTGGCGAGGTCGTGGGTCTCACCCGACGCGTGCGCGGCGTAGAAGGCCCGCAGCCAGAGCAGTGCCGGTTCCTGCTGGACGTCCCACAATGGGCTGATCACGGCGTGTCCACCACGGTTGAGATGGCCCTGTTCCAGGCCGATACGGCTACCGCCAGGTCCGGTGACCGAGCGGCCGGACGAACAGGCCACAGTGACGATCAGGGAAGGCGCGGCATCGATCCGCATCAGGCTCGACCAGTCCAGAGCGAAGGCCGACAGGACTTCGTCCTCCTTCACGGGCAGCATTGGTGGAGGCAGATGACCTTCGGCGGCCACGCAGATGGCCGGGCCGCGGCCCTCACCGGCGGAGGCGAGTCCGTGGCAGACCAGCACGACCTCGTCCGATACCGCGGCCACAGCGAGGACGCCGTCGATGTCGGCGTCCGTGTTCTGCAGGACGGTCGGCCGGGACACGAGTTCAGCGACGTACGAGACGGTCTTGTCCAGCGCCGCGACGAACTCCGGTCGGTCGCCGGTTTTCGGCACGGCGACCAGGCCGGTGCCGCTTCGTCGTTCACGCGGTGCGGTCGCGGAGCAGTAAACACGGGCGTTGGGGCAGATAGTCACCGGCCCGTCCTCGACCAGCGATTGCTGCGGCCAGCCGACCGCGTGCAGGGGCGCGGCGGCCAGCCGGCGACCAGGGAGCAGGACCAGCCCGTTGCCGGGTGTTACGAGTTCGCGCACGGCGACGGCGAGACGATCGGCCAGAGCCCACCACCGTTTCATGCGATGGTCAACCCAGTGAGGGGCCACGGGGTTGGCCGTGTTCAAGCGCAGTACTTCGTCGACCGCGTGCGCCACCTCCGCAGCGTCGGCCCGCACCGTGGTGACCGTTGCGGGCCGCTGCCGTGCAGCGGGAACAGCGACGAGCGTCAGTTGGTGCTCACCGTCAAGGATGGCGACGACATCGTGGCCGTCGCCTCGCGCCCGTATGTCGGCCACCACATCGTCAGGAGTGGCGACCCCCCGGTGCGCGTCCAACTCCCTACCATTGGCGAGTTCGTACACTGCCATCAGATCGCAGGGCTCACCGCCGATATCAGCCGCCAACGCGAGAGCCGCGTCGATCAGATCGCGGAGGAAGGCGACGTGCCCCATGGCGTACGGGCCATCCACCCCTGTCGGGATGCGGGCGTCGAGTGCGCGGATGCAGTGCCGCAGCCAGGGCCAGGGGTCCCCGTCGGGCTCTGCGGCGAGCACCCGCGCCCAGAGTAGACTCACCTCCGCGACAGACCTCGCCGGGTCGGTCACCGTGGGGAAGAGGGTTTCCAACGCTGAACGGGCGGCGGCATGATTGCCTTCCTGCAGCGCCTCGTTCACCCGTTCGGTCGCCACTGCCTGGCGGATGCCGGGATCGGCGGCGGCCAGCTGGTCCGGCTGGCCGAGCAGTCGGTCGCGACACTCCTCCTGAAAGGCCACGAGTGCCGCGTCCGCAGGACGAATCCGCAGGGCCGCTGCCGCCAGTCCCAGCTTCTCCTGCGGATTCGAGGCGAGCTCCGCCCGGTCGGCGGCCAGCACCGAGCGCAGGGCCTCGTCGTGGTGCCCCATCGCCCGTAGCACGTTGCTGCGGGTGAGCAGGCAGCCCAGCAGGGTGGTGGGATGCACGTCGCCGTTGACCGCCAGGGCGGCAGCGAGATGTGTGAGCGCACCCTCCAGGTCGCCCACCTGCTCGCAGAACAGTGCGACCGAGTGCCGCAGACCGGCGTCCTCCGGCGCGGTGTCGACCTCGGCCTCGAGGATCGCCTGCGCCTCGCTCAGGCGACCGAGTTCCCTCAACACCCTCGCGATGTTGTCCCGGATGGCGGGGAGGTGGCTCTCTGCCTCCGGCAGCATCGCGCAGGCGTCCATGGCGAGTTCGTAGGCATCGAGGGCAACCTGGGGCCGGCCGGCCCCGTGAAGAACGTTACCGATCTGGTTCATCAGGTAGGCGCGTTCCTTCGGCCGGTCGGCGGCCAGATCGAGGTCATCGCCGTCTAGGAGTGCGTCGACCATGGCTGCGGCGAGGCGGTTCTGCCCGATATCGGCCAGCCACCCACCGCATCGCGCGACGAACATGGCGAGCCCTCTGCTCGGTAGATGCTCCTGCGCGTGGTGGTAGAAGGTCTCTACCACCGCGGTCGGCTCCTGGCTGCTGGCCACCAGGAGCTTCGCCATGTCCGCCATGGCCCGGCCCACCTCGTCGGGATCCACGCCCGAAGCCGCCATGGCCAGCCGAGTGTTCTCGGCGATCTCGGTGGGCGTGTGCCGGGTATTGCTGTGGGCGACGAGCGTGAGCTGAAGACGCAGCAGCCGTTCCCGGAACGCGTCCCGGAATCCGGCGTGTGCCATCAGCCCGGCGAACAGGTCCCGTAAGGATGGCAGTTCGGCCAGCCTCGGCTGTCCGTCGGGAAAGAACATCGATACCGCGACGATGAACAACTCCTCGAACTTAACAGTCGCGGTCAGAACCGGACTGGTCAGGAAGAACTGCTCGTCGATAGCGACACCGCTACGTTCCCGCAGCAGCCACAGCCCGGCCAGCATCGTGGCCCACCGGTCGGAACGGGGGTTGGCCACACCGGCGAGGGCGTATGCCGCGGCGTTGCTGTACTCGGTCCGCCACAGGGGTGGTATCCGAGTCAGCATGTCGGGCTCGCCGAAGGGCAGTCGGTCCGAGCAGCGCTCAGCCAGCTCGGCGAGGACTTCGGGGGTAAGGCAGCTGGCTGGTATACGGACGCGCAGGACATCTGACAGCTCGTGCGGGGCGGACCGACGTGCAGTGTCCTCAGCGAGTGCCTCAATTACGGCGGACGTGATCAAGGTGGCGAGCTGACGAGCGTACTCCGGCGACTCCTCCAGGGGCAGGTCCGCAGATGCCGTTTCCAGAGAATGCGCCCAGAGTGACAGAGCCAGCAGCCGCACCGGCGGGACGGCACAGAAGTCGACGCGCTGGGCCTGCATTTCTTCTAGCAGGGTGTTGCCCTCGTCTACTATCCAGGCGTTCACGACGGCCTGCACGGCGGACAGGTCGTCGACACGGATCACCGTCCAACCCGCGGGCGCGGGCGCGAACGCACCGATGACCACCGCGGTGCAGGCGTCCGGCCGCAGCACCCGCACCGGGTCCGGCGCGATGACCCGCCTCCCGCACAGGTGCTGAACCGTGTTGAGGACCCCGCGGACGAACGCGTCCAGACGCGAGACATCGTCCGGAAAGGTCAGTTCGGTCACCGCCTCGGGCGGCGCCATCGGGATGGTGCAGTGCGGGCAGGGCACCAGGCCTGTGGCCGACCGGTGATTCCGCTTACCATGTTCCGTCACAACCGCCCCTCTCTATTCCGGCGGCCGCGGCCTGACCGGTCCGCAGCCCCACCTGATGATCGGTTGCGCCGGTCCGCGCCGCGGACGGAATGTGCAAACCCGCCCCCTGGCCACCAGTTCCGTAGTAGCCAGTGGCCGAGACACCCTGGGCAATAGCCCCGAGCGGTCTCCAGCCGTCAGCCAGAACGGCAGCCCCTCGACTGGGGCGGGCCTGCCTCGCCGTGTCGGGGTGGTACCCCGTGTCAGGAGTTGCGGTTCGGTGGCCTCTCGGCGACGACGGCCGCATACACACCCTGTCGGTGTCGAAAAGGCCAGCGCGCACAGACGTCGATCAGCCGCGAGCATGTCCGAACGGGTGGCGAACAGCCGACGAATCGGATCGGCCAGGTCCGGCGCGGCGGCGACGAGTCTGCTCTGCTGGGCCGTGTCGCGGTACCGTGCATCGAGGCAGCACTCGGCAACGTCGTCCAGGCAGCGCTGCGCGGTGTCGGCGGCCCGCTGCACGCTCCGTTGCGGCTGCATCCGCCGCGCTTCCAGGCGCTTCTTCTCATTGCGGTTGGCGGAGAGGAGTTGTGCGCCGTATGAGGTGATCGTGAGGTTCGGATACGATCCGGTGCGAACTTTCTCTTGGGCGCTCATGAAGCGGTAACCCGCCTCGCTGCCCGGCGACGCGGGCAGGATGTCCTCGCCTCCGCGTTCAGGGACGGCTGCCGCTTCTCGCACCTGATCCACCATGTCCTGCGCGCGACGGTCTGTTGTCCCACACTTCGGCCATCGGTCGCCCCCTCGGTTTTCCCAGCAGATCATTGCCATTTTCCTACCTGGGGAAACGGTCCGTTTCATTTTCCCGGGTCAGCAAACAGTACAAATGGAGCAGCCCGTCGCCGCAGCAGATACGAATGTCGGTACCACGACGCGACGTCTACGGCATGCCGGATGGTTGCGCGCATGTGGTCGGCGGTGAGATGGCGATGTCCTCGATATCTCCCCTCAGGATGGTGTTGCGGCCAGGGCGGGCGGTGGCCCGGAGCGTGGTGTCGATGGCGTATTCATGACCGTGCAGTCCTGCCGTACGCAGCAAAGTGACAGCTGACTGGGCGATGGCCCGGGGGACCGGCTCGACGCGCAGCCGGGACAGGGTCCATGTCGGCACGGCGTCATCGATCTTCGGGGGGATCACCTCAATCAATACCGCGGCCAGAGGTAACGACGGGGCACCAGGGCACGCTGCTCCTCGTCGAGGGCGCCCGCCGGTGATTTCCATAACGGCGGCGGACGCCCTCGACGAGGACGCACGGATAATCTCCGCGGTCCTGGTCCGAGGCAGGTTCGGAGCTGTCGCGCCAGCCCCGAGGTGCAGACGGCCGCAGACTCACCTCGGCGGCGTGTGGGCCCACGGTCGGATACCGGTCCCGCTCGACTCTCTTCAGCCAGATGCGCGAGGCTCTGGGAAATGGCTGGGACGGCCTGACCAGGTGATCGACAGTTGCTCGCGGGCGCGCAGTGTGCTGGCTGGGCGTGACCGGTGTGAGGATTCGGCCGTTCGGGAGGGTGTGAGTGCTCGGCCGTGGATCGTGGACGACGACTTGTGGGGTCTGATCGAACCGCTGCTGCCGCCCTGGCCGGAGAAGGCGCCGGGGCCCAAGCCGGTGGACGATCGGTTGTGTCTGCAGGGCATCTTGTACGTGCTCTACAACGACATCGCCTGGCAACTGCTGCCGCCGGAGCTGGGGTTCGGCTCCGGGCAGACGTGCTGGCGGCGGCTGGGCCGGTGGCACGAGGCCGGCGTTTTCGACCAGCTGCACCGCATCCTGCTCTCCAAGCTGCACGCGGCAGGCGAGCTGGACTGGTCGAGGGCTTGCCTGGACGCCTCGCACATCCGGGCGAAAAAGGGGGTGCCGGGACCGGTCCGTCACCGGTCGACCGTGGGAAGACGGGCAGTAAGCACCATCTGATCTGCGACGGCAAGGGTACCCCGCTCAAGGTCATCACCACGGCGGCGAACGTCAACGATGTCACCAGACCCTGGTCCTGGTCGACGGCATCCCGCCCGTTGCCGGACGGCCCGGCCGCCCTCGCCGTCGGCCCGAGGCTCTGCTCGGCGACAAGGGATACGACTCCAACCCCAATCGGCGCGAACTCCGCAAGCGACGGATCCTGCCGGCGATCTCCCGCAAGGGCTCCCCGAACATCCAGGGACTGGGCAAGCTTCGCTACGTGGTCGAGCAGACCTTCTCGCTTCTGCACCACTTCAAGCGCCTGGCCATCCGCTGGGAGAGGCGCCTCGATCTGCACGACGCCTTCGTCTCCCTCGCCTGCAGCCTCATCTGCTGGAGACGCCTCAAGAAGACCAATTCATGATCCTGTTGCGAGCTCTAAGCGGTTTTGGTGAAGTTCGTGCTGATCCTTGGACGCAGGTGGGTTGGCGGGTCAGCGTGCCATTCGGCGGGCCGTGTTCTCTCGCCACTCCCGGCCGATCGATCGCATCAGGGCCGGGTACACCCCCAGGTACCGGAAAGGTTTGATGCCGAGCATGTACAGGGAGCCGAGGCGGCCGTTGGGCTTCACCAGGACGGCCATCTGGCCGCGGTAGCCGCCGTTCCCGTCGGAGACCCAGCCGATGTGCATCACCCCGTGCATGGTCTTGTTGGCGTACTCGGCGGCCCACTCGTCGTGTGTCTGGAAGACTGATGTGAAGGGCGCCGCGCTGAGGTCGGGCCCCCGCGGCCCCTCGCGCAGGTCGTCCGGCAGCCGGTCGCGCAGCGTCGCCACCCGGCCGCCGACGCCCGAGTCCGGCTTGTCCCAGCCGAGCAGCGCGCCGAGCTTCCAGCGCACCGCGAAAAGGAAGCGGCCCACGGGGTTGCCGCCGTGCGGACCGTCCTTGCCGTCCGCCATCTGCTGGACCAGGTGGTGCAGGTCGTCCGGGCCGCCCGGCGTCGGCAGCGCCCACAGATCCTCGAGCCGGAAGTCGCCGGCGATCTCGTGGATCCGCCAGGGGCGGGACGTGTGGTCGGTTGAGGGAAGGCGCAGACCGCTCATGGCAGACCCCTGTCTATACGGTGGCGTATAGAGAGCGTAGTCCCATCTATACGGCTCCGTATACTTGGCTGGGGCATGTGAGGGGAGACACGGCATGGGCGCGATCCGTACGCCGCGGGACAAGTGGATCGAGGAGGGGCTGCGGGCGCTCGCCGCCGGCGGCCCCGAGGCTGTCCGGGTGGAGGTCCTCGCCCAGGCGCTCGGCGTCAGCAAGGGCGGTTTCTACGGCTACTTCCGCAACCGCGCCGCCCTGCTGGAGGAGATGCTCGGCACCTGGGAGCGCGGGGTCACCGAGGATGTCATCGAGCGGATCGAGAACGACGGGGGCGACGCCCGCGAGCGGCTCGGGCGTCTCTTCGACTTCGTGGGGTCGGGCGAGACGCCCGTGACCAGCGCCGGGGTCGAGCTCGCGATCCGCGACTGGGCCCGGCGCGACGAAGGCGTCGCGCGTTGCCTCCGCCGGGCCGACAACCGGCGCATGGACTATCTGCGCGAGCTCTACGGGGCCTTCTGTCCCGACGAGGGCGATGTCGAGGCCCGCTGCCTGATCACCTTCTCACTGCGCATCGGCGACCACCTCATTGCAGCCGACAACGGCCCGCGCAGCCGCACGGAAGTCCTCGCCACGGTCAGGAACCGGTTGTTGGGCTAAGCGGCCCGGTGAAGTCCGCTGCTGTCCTCGAATACGGGTTCGCTGTCGGGGTAGTCCTCGTACTTGGCCGAGCGCCAGACGTGCTCGATGTCGTTGAGCTCGGCACACCTCGGCCTGCTGCTCGGACGTCAACTCCACTGTCAGGATCTTCGGCATCATCACCACTTCTCGCCAAGGCTCCTATGCCAACAGGAAGTTGACTTCACCGAGACCGCTTAGCCCAGCCCCTTCCCGAAACCGGAGGCGGCCACATTGGCGAGCGCCCAGCCGCCGCCGAACCGCGTCACCGCATCCCCTCCTTACCGTGGGGCGTGGCGTATGCGGTGCCCCAGTGGCACTGGCAGCGGCACGGCTCGTAGCACACGCCCTCAACGGCGCTTGTGCGTTCTTCCGCTTCCTGGCACTGCCGGTGGGTTCCGATCCGGCATTCATAGGAGCGGTACAGGTCGCGGGGCATGGGTGCGGCGGCGGCTAGCGCGTCTGTGTTCCGCGCGTCACGGTCGACCCACCGAAGCCCGTACGCGTCCCGGTGCAGTGCCTGGTGGCCGCGACCGAGGATGCACGGAACGCGGTGCCTACCGGCCGAAGTGCCGGAGCTCGAACCGGGCCGGTGGGCGGGGCAGGGATCTACCAGGTGGCCGCAGCCGGAACGAAATTCCCTGGTCGGTGCGGTGTCATTTGTCTTTCCATGCTCGGCTTCCGCCGCGTCCGGTCCGCTGAAGAGTCCCCGTAGCGCATCGGCAGCAAGGTCTACGGCGAGCGCTTCGGCCAGTTCCGCAGTGCCAAACCATCGCTGTCCGGCCGCGTCCTGGTGATGCCAGCCATCGTGGCCGATGGGGAGCACGCATGCGGCGGCGCCGGTATATGCCGGGGGGCGGGAACCGCAGTGGGCCGCTGTCATCGCGCACCGCCCATGGCGTGGATGTCGCGGCGGTCCAGATCCATGCCCCAGTAGTAGGCGGCGACCAGGGCGGATCGGCGTGCCCGCTGGATGGTCCGTTCTGGGAGGGGCTCCCCACGCCAGTACGACGCTGGACAGTACGGGCGTGCGGGGCTTCCTGCGGGAAGGGGTGCCCTTCCGGCGGCGTCAGCCGCCGCGTCTTCCGCGTACGGGCTCTTGTGACGCGGCAGGGGCGACACGCTCTGCCGGTGGGGGGTGGCTACCGGCCGGGGCGTGTCCAGCGTCGGGGCGGAGCAGCGCCGCTTCCCCTTTGCCGGTAGCACCACCGCCAGGATGGCGAGTAGTACGGGGCTCAGTGCCCGCTCGACCGCATGCAAGATACGGTTGGTCATGTCAGCAGCTCCTACACAGTTGTTGGCCGCGCCCCCGGACGTTCGCACCGTCGCGGGGGTTTCTTTTGCGGTTGTGAGGCAAGCACGGACGACACCACGGGCAGTCACGGCTGCTGCCGTGCTTCCCATGTGCCGCACCGTTCCAGTGGGTTGAGTGAATAAGACCGTTACGAGCATCAACGATGGGGGTAGGCGGACGACAGGTACGGCGCGTATCCAACGGGCACTGGAGACAGGGGCGGAGTGCGTATGCCAGACGACCATGAGGAGCGGCTGACACCACGACTGGCGCTAGGTTCTGGAGTCCGTAGGCTCAGGGAGCAAGAGGGCCTGTCATTGCGTGACTTGGCGGCAGAGACGACGTACAACCACAGCTACCTGGGCAGGGTCGAGACCGGCAACCAATTGCCCAGCGACGCCCTCACCGAAGCACTGGACAAGCGGTTCGGTACGGGCGGCCTGCTCACCGATCTGTTGGCGTTGGCGCGTGAGGGGAGCATTCAGGAGTACAGCCGCAGAACTATCGACAAAGAGTCGGTAGCCGACCGTATTCAGGTGTCGACATCCAGCGTGATTCCCGGGCTGTTGCAGACCGAAGCATACGCACGGGCACTGTTCACGGCGGCTCAACCGCTCACCCCTTCCAGCGCGATTGATGAAGCGGTAGCGGCCCGAATGGCACGTCAGCGCATCTTCGACCGGGACGGCGAAACCCCTCTTTTCTGGGCAATCATTGACGAATCAGCCCTAAAGCGGATCGTTGGCAGCAAAGAAAGCATGAGGGAACAGCTCGATCATTTATTGCAGGCCGCGAGTAATCCGGCCATTACGGTGCAGGTTTACCCGTTTGATCGCGGAGAGCACCCCATGCTAGAAGGGTCCTTGACTCTGCTGACCATGGGGGACGGGGAAACCTCCGCCTATCTCGAATCCTTCGGGGCTGGCGAACTGGTCGAATCTCCTAAGCGGGTGACTAGCCTGACTCAAAGGTTTGATCTGGCACGCTCACAGGCACTGCCAGAAAGAGAGTCCCTAGATCTCATCAGAAAGTACCTGAAGGAAGAATACGTATGAGCATACTTCCCGACCTCAAAACGGCAGAGTGGCGTAAGTCCACCTACAGCGGAGTCAACAACGGCGATTGCCTAGAGGTTGCCGACGACTTCCCCGGCGTCGTGCCTGTGCGTGACTCCAAGCGTCCCGGGGGCCCGGTCCTGGTGGTCCCTGCCGCGTCTTGGGCCGCGTTCATCGAGCACGTGAGGAACTAGCGCAGACAGCGAAGAGCACCCCTGTACCGGCGAGAGGTGACCGGTACAGGGGGCGACGCTCGCCTACGTGGAATCATTCGGATCAGGGGAGTTGGTAGAGTCCCCCAAACGAGTTGTAGAACTTACACAGCACTTCGATATGGCACGTGGTATTGCACTGCCTGAATGCGAATCGCTGGCACTTATCCAAGATTATGCGGAGGGTTACCGGTGACCAATACTCCCGACCTAGAGTCGGCCCAGTGGCGCAAGTCCACCTACAGCGGGATGAATAACGGCGACTGCCTCGAAGTCGCCGACGGCTTCCCCGGCGTCGTGCCGGTACGGGACAGCAAGCGTGCGGGTGGCCCGGTCATAGTTGTCCCTGCCGCGTCTTGGGCAGTGTTCATCGAGCACATGAGGAACTAGCGCAGACAGCGAAGAGCACCCCTGTACCGGCGAGAGGTGACCGGTACAGGGGCGAAGACCTGACGCTTCAACCGGGTATCACGGTGGAACACATTCGCGGGCTTGGTACCGCCATCGGGCACGGGAGCGGCATTGTTGGTGCGCACACTCTGGCGGAAGAACCCGAAGCTGTTGCCAGACATTGACCGTCGATTGAGCGGACCCCGCCACGCGGCGGAGCCGCATGGCGGTACAGCTGGGAAGGGGCGTGGCAACTGGGCCGGTCAGGTGTTGAGTTCGGGTGGGAGGGGGGCGGCGTGGATGATCGTGAGGCCGGAGACCGCACGGGTGAGGGCGACGTAGAGGCGGCGCAGGCCGGTGCGGTCGTCCGGTTCGCCGTCCACGATGGCGGCGGGTTCGTCGAGGACTACGTAGTCGTACTCCAGGCCCTTGGCCAGCGTGGCCGGGACCAGCGTCAGCCGGGACTCGGCTGACGTTTCCTCGCCGGGGGCGAGATACGCGAGCCCCGCCGCGTCCAGGGCCGCGGCGAGGGCAGGAATCCGGGCGTCGGCCGCGATCAGGCCGATGGAGCCCTCCCGGCGCAGCGCGGCCCGGCAGGCGTCCAGTACGGCGGCGTTGAGGTCCGCGGCGGCCACGGACCGTACCGAGAAGTCCCCCGGTGACTCCCGGATGGAGGTCGCCGGGGTGAGGCCCGGCGCGATCGCCGGAAGCAGCCGGGAGGCGTAGGCGATGACCTCGCGGGGGACACGGAAGCCCTGCGTAAGCTCCTCGACCGCCGCGTCCGGCTTGCCCAGGTGCTCCAGGGCCTCCGCCCAGCTCGCGGTCGCCCAGGGCGTCGTGCCCTGGGCCAGATCGCCCAGGATCGTCGCGGAGCCCGTGGTGCAGCGGCGCCCCACCGCCCGGTACTGCATCGGCGACAGGTCCTGCGCCTCGTCCAGGACGACATGGCCGAGCGAGTGAGTCCGGCTCACCAGATCCGCGGCCTCATCGATCAGCACCGTGTCGGCCGCCGACCACTTCGCGGACTTCACCCCGCGCGGGGGCTTGATCCACAGGATCGCCTTCTGCTCGTCGGGGGTGAGGAGACCCTCGGCCTGCTCCGCCAGGAAGTCCGCGTCGGTCAGGAGGCGGAGCACCAGCTTCACCGGATCGACGGCGGGCCAGATCGCCTTTACCGCCGCCTTGACGGCGGAGTTGCGGGCCACCGCGTCCTGGACGCGGTCATCCGGCGCCTCCCCGGACTGTTCCATCCGGATGAGCACGGCGTGTGCGATGCGCTGGGGGAGCGCGTCCCGTGCCGCGCCATAGCGGATATGGCGGGACAGCAGCTCCTCGGTGATCTCGGTGAGTTCATGGGCGGGGATACGCCAGCGGCGCGAGCCGCGTACGACGACACAGGGCTCGGTGGGCATGGTGACGCCGGAGCGGACCGCGCGGCGCAGCACCTCGGCCATCCGGACGTCGCCCTTGATACGGGCCGTCTCGGCGTCATCCGTGCCGCCTACGGGGACATGCGCGACCAGTTCGGCGACGGTGCTCTGCTTGACCTCCAGCTCTCCCAGGGCGGGGAGTACTTGCTCGATGTAGTGGAGGAAGGACCGGTTCGGGCCGATGACCAGGGTGCCGGTGCGGGCCAGTCGCTCGCGGTGGGCGTAGAGCAGATACGCGACCCGGTGCAGACCGACCGCCGTCTTGCCGGTGCCGGGGGCGCCCTGGACGCAGACCGTGCCATCGGCCCCGGCGCGGACGATCTCGTCCTGCTCGGGCTGGATCGTGGCCACGATGTCCCGCATCGGGCCGACGCGGGGGCGTTCGATCTCGCTCTGCAGCAGGGCGCTGGCCTGATCGGCCTCCGCGGGGTCGGTGAGGTGTTCGTCCTCGTAGGCGGTGAGCTCGCCGCCCGTATAGCCGAAGCGGCGGCGCAGGGCGACGTGCTGCGGGTCGCGTTTGGAGGCGCGGTAGAAGGGCTGCGAGACGGGGGCGCGCCAGTCGATGACCATCGGGTCGCCGTCGGCGTCATGGACGTGGCGGCGGCCGATGTAGTACTGGGCGTCGCCTTGCTGTCCTGGGTGTCCCTGGTAGTCGATGCGGCCGAAGAAGAGCGGGGTGTGCGCCAGGTCCGCGAGCGCCTTGATCCGGTTGTCGATCTCGGCTTGGAGGACTTCGGCGTTCACCCAGTTCGCGGTGACATCGCGGATGTCGAGGGCTTCGGCGTCCGCGCGCATGGCACGCAGCGCGGCGCGGGACGCGGTGAGGTGGGCGCGCTCGTCGTCGAGGGGCTCGCTGTCTAGGGGGTGTGAGGCGGGCACGACATGTCCTCCGGCATGGTGCGAACGCGGCAAGACGGGCGAGTGTACTGACGGAGGAGGAGGCCGGCGACTGGTTTTCCGACCCGTAGGGGACGCCGTAGCCCCCGAGGCTGAAGGGCACCGGCCGGGGAATCGGCCCTGGGGCTGATGTGCTCCGAACGGTTGAAATCCATCCTGGATATATGAGTGCCGCATCGATCACCCCCGCCGCGGGTGGGCAGGGCCGGGGCCGGGGTGCGACCGCCATCGGCCCCGCCCACGCCCACCCACGCCATCTGCTCGGTAACGCGCTGCGTGCCATCCGCGTCTTCGCGGGCGCCGCGTTCAGCGTCGTCATCCTCGGGCAGACCGACGAGGACCGCGGCGTGTTCCACCGCGTCCGCCAGCTCCGCTAGCAGCTCAGCGCCGTGCGCCAGACGCGTACCGCGTTCGCGTCGACGGGCGCGTCCCAGCCGTGGGGCCGCGCCGCGCCGCCGATGTGGAACGCGTCGATCCGTGCGGTCCGCAGCTGCGCGGTGTGCTCCAGCCGCAGGCCACCGCCGACGAGAATCCGGGCGCCGTATCCCGGCTCCCCCGCGGCCGAACGGGCCGCCTCGGTCCGCAGCACGGCGAGCCCGGCGTCGACACCGGACGACGCACCGGCGGTCAGATACGTATCGAGTCCCGGCAGCTCCGCGAGCGCCTTGCGCAGCCCGCCCCGGTCCGAGGCCCGGTCGATGGCGCGGTGGAACGTCCACCGGCACCCGTAGATCACGTCCAGTAGCGCACCGATCGCCGTCAGATCCGGTTGCCCGGCCTCATCCAGGAAGCCGAGTACGAACTCGTCGGCGCCCTCGGCGCGTAGCAGCTGGGCCTGTGCGCGCAGTGCGTCGAGCGTCCGGGCGTCGCCCGCCGAGAAGCCGCCGGCCGGCCGCAGCATGACCCGGATGGGGATGTCCACCGCCGCCCGTACCGCCGCGAAGGTCTCCCGTGCGGGAGTGAGCCCCTCCGCTGCCATATCGGTGACCAGTTCGAGGCGATCCGCCCCTCCGGCCCGCGCCGCGATCGCGTCCTCCGCGGTGAGTGCGATCACCTCGAGAATTGGTCTAGACATATAGCAAAGAGTGCCACACCCTCGGCACAGCGGGAAGCTGCATACGACAATTGTCGCCATGGCCGACCACTCAGCAGCCCTGCTCCCCCGCTGGAACACGCTCCTGGACAGCGCCCGGGGCGGCGTGCGCGAGCCCGACCCGGCACCATACGGACGTGATCTCCTCGCCCGCTGGGCCGAACCGCAGCGCCGCTACCACACCACCGAGCACCTCATCACGGTGCTGGACCACATCGCGGAGCTCGCCGCGCACGCGGCGGACCCCGACGCGGTCCTGCTCGCCGCCTGGTTCCATGACGCGGTCTACCGCCCGGACCGCAGCGAGAACGAGGAACGCAGTGCGGCGCTGGCCGAACGCGCGCTCACCCAGGCCGGGGTTCCCACGGACCGTACCGCCGAGGTCGCCCGGCTGGTCCGGCTCACCGTCACTCATAACCCCGCCGAGGGCGACACCAACGGCGAAGTGCTCTGCGACGCCGACCTGGCGGTGCTGGCCGGGACGCCGGAGGAGTACGCCACCTACGCGGCGGCGGTCCGTGAGGAGTACGCCTTCGTCCCGGACGAGCTCTTCCTGCCGGGCCGCGCGGCGGTGCTGCGCCAGCTCCTGGGCCTGCCCCGGCTCTTTCGCACCCCCTACGGCCAGCGGCACTGGGAACACACCGCGCGCCGCAATCTCACCACGGAGCTGGAGTTGCTGACAGCCTGACAGGTATGGAACTGATTGAGGCTTTCGACCGGGCACAGGCCGAATTCGACCGCCGGGTACACCAAGTGACGGACGGGCAGTGGTCGGCCCCCACCCCCTGCACGGAGTGGACGGTACGGGACCTGGTCAACCACCTGGTCAGCGAACATCTATGGGCCCCATGGCTGCTGCGGGGTGCCACTGTGATGGAGGTCGGCGACAGATTCGAAGGCGATGTACTCGGGGACGATCCCGTCGCGGCCTGGGAGCAGGCCGCCACGGCGTCACACGCCGCGTTCCACGACCCGCATGCCCTGGAAGGGACGGTGGACACCAGCGGTGGCCCGACCCCGGCGGAAGAGTACGCATGGCAGATGACCTCCGACCTCACCGTGCACGCCTGGGATCTGGCGCGCGGCATCGGCGCCGACTCCCGGCTGGATGAAGAGCTGGCCGCCGCGGTCTACGACAAGGTCGCACCCCAGGCCAACGCCTGGCAGGGCATGGGGATCTTCGCCCCGCCGGTGCCGGTGCGGGAACCGGTGAAGGCTCAGGACAAGCTGGTGGCACTGCTGGGACGTCAGCCGTAAGCAGCGTGGGACCCGCGCCCGGACACCACGTACGCTCAGCGGAGATGACTGAGAATCAACCGCAACTCAGCACGCCTGGAAAGGGACAGCGCGAGATGTTACGCCCCTATGTCCACCTGCCCGCGGATACGGTCAGGGGAGCACTGGCCGAGCACTCCGAAAGGGAGCTGAAATCGCTGACCGAATCCTGGGCCGGCCTTCCCGTGGACCGTTTTATGAAAGACGCGGCGACGTACCGGCGGCGTCGCTACAGCGCATTCCGGTTTGCCGGGAATTCACTCGTCAGGACCGTGCATGGAGCATTCCGGCAGTCCACTGAGGTGAATCCGCTGCACGGTGGTGTGGCCCGGGAGTTCGCCCCGATGGAGGAGGAGACCGCCCGGTCCGGGGTGCTGCGTTCGCTGGTTCTGGCGCTGCTGGACGAGCTGCCCGGCGACTTCGACCGGGCCGCAGGGAGCATCGGGGTTCACCAGATACGTATCCTCGCCAGCCGGGACGAGACCGGGCTGCCCGCGCCCGAGGGCATCCATGAGGACGGGCACCACTTCGTGGCGCAGGTGCTGATGCGCCGCGACAATGTGGTGGGCGGTGAGTCCCGGCTCTATGACCGTGAGCGCGAGCCGCTTTTCCGTACGACGCTGCTGGAGCCATTCGAGACGATCATCATTGATGACCGCCGGGTCTTCCACGGCGTCTCGCCCATCGAGCCGGGCCCGGAGCTGTCCATCGGCGTACGCGACATGATGCTGGTGGACTTTATGCCGCTTACGCCGGGCGGGCGCGGCCCTTCGGACGGCGCAGCCCGGCAGCCGTGAGACGGCGGACCAGCTCCTTGCTGCCGACCTCCACCGCCCCCAGCCGTACCGCTTCCGCGTAACGCGTCGACGGTACGTCGTAGTGGTCGCCGTCGAAGGCGCGGCGTGGTGACCCCAGCAGCGCCGCGAAGGCGTGCAGTTCGTCGTAGGAGACATCGCTGACCAGATGCGACCACATGCGCCCATGCCCCGGCCACGCCGGCGGGTCGATGTACACCGTCATGTGTGCGCCCCCAGCCCGCCCAGCGGCGCCACCGCCGTAGCCTTCTTCATACAGACCCAGTACGGGTCCTCCCCCAGCTCCGGCTCGATCTCCAGCGCGTGCGGGTCGGTGTCGCCGCACAGCGGGCACACCGGCCATCGCCCGTAGCGGTCCAGCAGCGCGTCCTGCACATCCTGGGCGATCAGACCGGCCACAAACGCCGCACCCTCCGGCCACTGCTGCACCCACCAGCGCCGGTGCGCGACGGCGTCCTCGACCAGGGAGACGATATCGGCCTCCGCCACATCGTCCGCCGTCAGATCGGCGAGGATCAGCGCCCGGGCGGTGTGCAGTGCCTGTTCAAGGTCCATAACAGCCATTGGACCAAAGTCTTGACGAGCCGCACGCCCGGAAATAACTTCCCTGGAGTGAGGAACCGAGCGAAGGAAAGTTTCACCCAGTCGGCCCCGGCGCCGTCCCGCCCGGCCCGGCCGGCCCGGCCGGCTCCGCCCACCCCGCCCGGCCCCGGCGCACTCGCGGCGAAGGTACGGACCCTGGCGCCCTCCATGACCCGCTCCATGCAGCGCGTCGCCGAGACCGTCGCCAAGGACCCCGCGGGCTGCTCGGCCCTCACCGTCACCGGACTTGCGGAGCGCACCGGTACCAGCGAGGCCACCGTCGTACGCACCTCACGCGTCCTCGGCTACCCCGGATACCGCGATCTGCGGCTCGCGCTCGCCGGACTCGCCGCCCAGCAGGCGTCCGGCGCGGCCCCCGCCGTCACCGCCGATATCGCCGTCGACGATCCGATCCCCGACGTCATCGCCAAGCTCGCTCTCGATGAACGGCAGACCCTCGCCGACACCGCCGCCGGGCTTGATCCGGCCCAGGTGGAAGCGGCCGTGAGCGCCCTGTCCGCCGCGCGCCGGATCGACGTATACGGCGTCGGCGCCTCCGGCCTGGTCGGCCAGGACCTCGTCCAGAAGCTGCTACGGATCGGCCTGGTCGCCCACGCGCACTGCGACCCGCACCTCGCCGTCACCAACGCCGTCCAGCTGTGTGCCGGCGATGTCGCCCTCGCCATCACCCACTCCGGCCGTACCGTCGACGTCATAGAGCCGCTGCGGGTCGCCTTCGACCATGGCGCCACCACCGTCGCCATCACCGGCCACCCGGACGGCGAGATAGCGCAGTACGCCGATCATGTCCTGACCACCTCAACCGCCCGGGAGAGCGAGCTGCGCCCGGCTGCCATGTCGAGCCGTACCAGCCAGCTCCTGGTCGTGGACTGCCTCTTCGTCGGCGTAGCCCAGCGCACCTACGAGACGGCCGCGCCCGCCCTCTCGGCCTCCTACGAAGCGCTCGCACACCGCCACTCGCCCCGCCAGACCCGCTGACCGCCCGGAGAGCCGCGCCACCATGACCACCCCCAGCGAGCTGCGCGCGCAGCTCGACACGCTGACGACCGAGGCGTTCCGCCCCGAACTCGCCGACATCGACCAGCTCCCCACCCTGGAAATCGCCCGGCTGATGAACGGTGAGGACACCTCCGTGCCCACCGCCATCGCCGCCGGGCTCCCCCAGATCGCCACCGCGATCGACGCCGCCGCCGAACGGATGGGCCGTGGCGGCCGGCTGATCTACGCGGGTGCCGGTACCGCGGGGCGGCTCGGCGTACTGGACGCCAGCGAGTGCCCGCCGACCTTCAACACCGACCCCTGCGAGGTCGTCGGCCTGATCGCGGGCGGCCCCGCCGCGATGGTCACGGCGGTCGAGGGCGCCGAGGACCGCAAGGACCTGGCGGCCGCCGACCTCGACCGGCTGACCCTGACCGCCGATGACACGGTCGTCGGCGTCTCGGCCTCCGGCCGCACCCCCTATGCCATCGGCGCCGTGGAACACGCCCGCACGCTGGGCGCCCTCACCATCGGCCTGTCCTGCAACGCCGGTTCGGCACTCGGCGCCGCCGCCGAGCACGGCATCGAGGTCGTGGTGGGCCCCGAGCTGATCACCGGCTCCACCCGGCTCAAGGCGGGCACCGCCCAGAAGCTCGTCCTGAACATGCTCTCCACCATCACCATGATCCGCCTGGGCAAGACCTACGGAAACCTGATGGTCGACGTCCGAGCCTCCAACGAGAAGCTACGGGCCCGCTCCCACCGCATCGTCGCCCTGGCGACAGGCGCGAGTGACAGCGAGATCGAGGCGGCCCTGACCGCCACCAACGGCGAGGTCAAGAACGCCATCCTCACCCTCCTCACCCAAGTCGACGCCCCCACCGCCGCCCAGCTGCTGGACGATTCCCACGGCCACCTCCGCGCCGCCCTCCGGTCCGCCCAGAAGACCCCGTAAACCACCCCGTCAGCCAGCCGGTCAGCCGGTCAGTGGCTTCCCGCTCAGCGCCAGCGTGGCTTCGCCCACCGTGAAGACCTCGCCGCCGACGGGCACACCGGCTCCGCGCCAGGAGAAGGGGACCCCACGGGCCACATCCAGGTCCGGGCTGTCCATGAGCTGGAAGTGCACATGCGGTTCGGTCGAGTTGCCGGAGTTTCCACAGCGGCCCAGGAGTTGGCCCGCGCGCACCCGGTCGCCCTCGCGGACGGCCAGCGAGCCCCGCTGGACATGGGCGTACGCGGCGTAGGTGCCGTCGCCCAGGTCAAGGATGACGCGGTTGCCGAAGACCCGGCCCGGGCCGCCCATCTGCCGGAACAGCGCCTCGACGAGGAAGAGGTAGAGCAGGGCGGGAAATGAGTTGCGGCTGAGGTGGTCGCGCTGGCTGTCAACGGCACGCACGACGGTGGCGTCGGCGACGGCCAGGAGCGGGGCGCCGAAGGCCGGGAAGTCACGGTTGCGGCGGGCGATGGGCCACCAGCCGAAGCCGGGCCGGGTCTGTCCTTCCGGCTCCGCCACGATGTCGATGGCGTACGCCTGGCCGCAGCCATGGGTGCCGTGGCTGGGGACCTTGTCGGCCGGGCTGTTGAGCGCGGACCAGCGGCCGGTGACCGGTGGGGCGACCTCGACGGGCTGCGGGGCACCGGGCTCACCGGCAGCGGGCGCCGTGGGCTGCTGGCTCGCTACGGCCCCGAGGGCGATCGCCAGCCCCAAGGGGACCCAGCCCCACCAGTAGGGGACATCGACGTAGAAGCCTGCCGCGAAGAGGGCGAAGAACGCCGCCCAGCAGCAGTAGGAAAGGGCCTTGAAGACATTGCCCCGGCGCGGGACACCGGGTGCGGTGGGCGCCCAGTTCCCCACCGCCGTCAGGGCCATCGCCAGCCCGAGCGGAATCAAGGTCCACAACCAGGAGAGGTCGAAGAAGAACTTCGCCACGAGCTGTGCGAAGAACACCACCAAGCCCCAGCGGGCCACGACCATGGACATTTTGCGCATGGACTCCCCCAGTAATCGCGCGTGGTACGTATTAGGGCTTTCGTGTTCAGGGCCGGGACGCGGCCAGGACCACCAGCAGCGGCACCACCCGTGCCGCAGGGACCTCGTAACGGCCCCGCCCCGCGGTGTGCAGCCAGCCCGCGGAGGTCAGTTGACGCAGATGGTGGTAGATCTGCCCGGTCGTACCGAGCCCTTCAAGCGCGGTCAGCTCGGCAACGGTGCGGCGGCCGCCAAGGATCTCGTGGAGCAGACGCATCCGTACGGAGTGCCCCAGCGCCGCGAAGGACTCCGCGGCATCCGACCAGTCCGCGTCGAGCAGCGCGTCGGTGGGCAGGCCGTACTGCCACTCGTACCGCTCATCCGTCGGCAACCGGACCGCCCCGGTGAACAGCACACCGCCGTCGACGGCCCCCGTCTCGGCAAGCTTCGCCTTCAGGCCCTCCAGCGCCCAGAAGTCCGCGTCCACCGGGTAAGCAGTGCGGCCTCCGTCGCGGTCCGCCCCCTCGAGCGACGCCATGCGGCGCTCCAACTCCGCGACACGCTCCTCAAGCTCCATGTCTCAAATTTACGTAATTACGTACTTCACGCAAGTGGTTTCGGGGGAATGAGCGTCTCGCCATGGGATCAGCGCCGAAGGCGGCACCCCTCCGTCAGGGGTGCCGCCCTCGGCGCTCATGAGCCGGTCGGTCGCCGACCGGTCAGTGGGCTGCGGACGTGGCCGGAGTCTTCTCCGGCGACGGCTCCGTGCCGGTCGGCTCCCAGCACTCGATTTCGCCCTTCAGGCCCGGGACGCGGTCCCGGGTGAAGACCGGGTCGAGACCGGCCCGGCGCTGGGCCACATAGTCGTCCAGCAGCTTGAAGGCGATCACCGAGAGCGGCAGGATCGCCAGCAGGTTGACCAGGACCATCGCGCCCATCGTGATGTCGGCGAGGTTCCAGACGATGCTCACCGAGCCCATCGCACCGAGGACGGCGCAGGCCAGGACGGCAGCGCGGTATCCGGTCATCACCGACTTGCTCTTGGTGATGAACTCGATGTTGGACTCGCCGTAGTAGTAGTTACCGATCATGGAGCTGAAGGCGACCATAAAGACCACCAGCGTCAGCACATGACCGGCCCAGCCGCCCAGGGTGTGGTTGAACGCCGACTGAGTGACATCCGCGCCACCGCGCTCCGCGAGCGAGGGGTTGGCGCTGAGGATGACGAAGGCGGTCATGGTGCAGATGATCAGCGTGTCGAAGTAGACGCCGACGGTCTGTACGAGGCCCTGCTTGACCGGGTGGGTGGTCTCGGCGGCGGCGGAGGCGTTGGGGGCCGAGCCCATACCGGCCTCGTTGGAGAACATGCCGCGCCGTACGCCCTGCAGGATCGCGGTGCCGATGGCGCCGCCCGCGACCTCGCGGAGACCGAAGGCGCCGCCGATGATGTCGCCGAGCATCCGGGGGATCTCGGTGACGTTGAGGACCACCACGATCAGGCCGAGCAGCAGATAGATGGTGGCCATCACCGGGATCAGCGTGGTGGTGACCTTGGCGATCCGCTTGACGCCGAAGAACACGGCCAGCGCGAGCATGATGGCCAGCGCGAGGCCGAGGACCGGAGTGAACCAGTCGGCGTCCGCGCTGCCGCCCAGCGAGCCCTTGGCGGTCACCGTGATGGTGTTGGACTGCACGGCGGTGAGGACGAGCCCGAAGGTGAGGGTGATCAGGACGGCGAAGAGGACGCCGAGCCAGCGCTTTCCGAGGGCGCGCTCCATGTAGTAGGCGGGACCGCCCCGGTAGGTGCCCTTCTCCTTGCCGCGTGCCTTGTAGAGCTGGGCGAGCACCGACTCCACGAACGCGGAGGCGCCGCCGACGATCGCCATGACCCACATCCAGAAGACCGCGCCCGCGCCGCCGAGGGTGATGGCGGCAGCCACACCCGCGATATTGCCGGTACCGATACGGGCGGCGGCGGAGATGGTGAAGGCGCCGAAGGGGCTGACGCCGTCCTTCGGCTTGTCCTTGAAGACCCGGAACATATCCGGGATGAGCCGCAGCTGCACCGCCTTGGAGCGGAAAGTGAAATAGAGACCCGCGACAACGACCAGCGGAATCAGCAGATACGTCCAAAAATGATCGTTGATTTCAACGATCATGGAGTCCAGCGTGTTCATGCGTGTAGTACGTCCCGTCCTTGTGAGTCGGGTTGTGCTCGGCTCAGACGGCGCTTGTACGGGTCTCGTACGGGTACTGCGGTCGGCCGCGGAAGAAGGTCTCCCGTTAAAGCTCCCCGGAGGTTAACCAGGGTCCTTTGGCGCTGAATAGACACAAAGGCCGTGCTGAATCTCACACCGCGAGACGACTGAACACGCCGATGCGCGGCACCTTCACTCAGGGTCAGCGTGACTCGGTGGGGTCTTGTCCAGACCCGGGTCCCGGGGCGCGAAGCCCCGAAGCCGGGCAGCGCAAAGGGCGGCACCTCCGGAGAGGTGCCGCCCTCAGTCGCGCGGTGCGGGGGCTTCTGACCCAGGAGGGTCAGAAGTCCATGCCGCCGCCCATACCGGCAGCAGCGGCGTCCGCACCGGCAGCCGCCTTCTCCGGCTTGTCGGCGATGACAGCCTCGGTGGTGAGGAAGAGCGCCGCGATCGACGCGGCGTTCTGCAGCGCCGACCGGGTCACCTTCGCCGGGTCGATGATGCCCTCGGCGATCATGTCGACGTATTCACCGGTCGCGGCGTTCAGACCGTGCCCCGGAGTCACGTTGCGGACCTTCTCCACCACAACGCCGCCCTCAAGACCGGCGTTGACCGCGATCTGCTTGAGCGGAGCCTCCAGCGCCAGCTTCACCGCGGCCGCGCCGGTGGCCTCGTCGCCCTCGAGCTCGAGCTTCTCGAAGACCGAAGCGGCCTGCAGCAGGGCCACGCCGCCACCGGCGACGATGCCCTCCTCGACAGCGGCCTTGGCGTTACGCACCGCGTCCTCGATGCGGTGCTTGCGCTCCTTGAGCTCCACCTCGGTCGCGGCACCGGCCTTGATGACGGCGACGCCGCCGGCCAGCTTCGCGAGGCGCTCCTGGAGCTTCTCGCGGTCGTAGTCCGAGTCGGAGCTCTCAATCTCGGCACGGATCTGGTTGACCCGGCCATGGACCTGCTCGCTGTCGCCGGCGCCGTCCACGATGGTGGTCTCGTCCTTGGTGATGACGACCTTGCGGGCGCGGCCAAGGAGCTCCAGACCGGCGTTCTCCAGCTTGAGGCCGACCTCCTCGGAGATGACCTGACCACCGGTGAGGATGGCGATGTCACCGAGCATGGCCTTGCGGCGGTCACCGAAGCCCGGAGCCTTGACGGCGACGGACTTGAAGGTGCCGCGGATCTTGTTGACGACGAGCGTGGACAGCGCCTCGCCCTCGACGTCCTCGGCGATGATCAGCAGCGGCTTGCCCGACTGCATGACCTTCTCCAGCAGCGGAAGGAGGTCCTTCACGTTGCTGATCTTGGAGTTGACGATCAGGATGTACGGGTCGTCAAAAACGGCCTCCATACGCTCCATGTCGGTGGCGAAGTAGGCCGAGATGTAACCCTTGTCGAAGCGCATGCCCTCGGTGAGCTCAAGCTCAAGACCGAAGGTCTGCGACTCCTCGACGGTGATGACACCTTCCTTGCCGACCTTGTCCATCGCCTCGGCGATGAGCTCGCCGATCTGGGTGTCAGCGGCGGAGATGGAGGCGGTGGAAGCGATCTGCTCCTTGGTCTCCACATCCTTGGCCTGCTCCAGCAGGGCGGCGGAGACGGCCTCGGTGGCCCTCTCGATACCGCGCTTGAGGGCCATCGGGTTGGCACCGGCGGCGACGTTGCGAAGGCCCTCACGGACCAGCGCCTGCGCCAGGACGGTCGCGGTCGTCGTGCCGTCACCGGCGACGTCGTCCGTCTTCTTCGCGACCTCCTTGACCAGCTCGGCGCCGATCTTCTCGTATGCGTCCTCGAGCTCGATCTCCTTGGCGATGGAAACACCATCGTTGGTGATCGTGGGGGCGCCCCACTTCTTCTCAAGGACGACGTTACGGCCCTTGGGGCCGAGGGTGACCTTTACGGCGTCGGCGAGCTGGTTCATCCCGCGCTCGAGGCCGCGCCGCGCCTCCTCGTCGAACGCGATGATTTTGGCCATGTGAAGTGGTCCTCCCAGACGGGTGGGTTTCTCCGGACCGCGCTGGCGCCCGCGACGGACGGTCTGCGAGCCTGGTGGTTCCTTCCCACCCGGCCTGCGGACCTCACCGAACCGGTCCTTCTTTGTCACTCTCACTCGGAGAGTGCTAACGCAATGATTAGCACTCGACCCACCCGAGTGCAAGCGGCTCCCGGACACCCGCACGTCCCGCGCACGCCGAAGGGCCCGTGCCCCCGACGGGGAGCACGGGCCCTTTCAGACGATGTGGCGTGGTCGTCGCTTCAGGCAGTCACGCGGACCATGTCCGCCTGCGGCCCCTTCTGACCCTGCGAGATCTCGAATTCGACTCGCTGCCCCTCCTCAAGGGTGCGGTACCCGTCCATCTGGATCGCGCTGTAGTGGACGAACACGTCCGCACCACCGTCGACCGCGATGAAGCCGTACCCCTTCTCCGCGTTGAACCACTTGACGGTGCCCTGAGCCATTCCTAACTCCCCTATTACTGGCCCTTGCACGAGACCGCACTCCGCGGACCCGGGTCAGACCTCACCCCACTCACCAGGAGTTGGGGTGTGCGCCGGAACGCGTCGACCGCCGCTGAATGTATCTGGACGGACGCCCTGTGCAACAGGTCAATCGGACGAGAATTCTGAGTACGGCCGACCGGCGATACCGGTTCAAATGCCGGAAAAGCGGGGCAAGTCGGGCCGGGCATAGCGGATCAACACGACAAATCGTTCAGCAATTTCTGGCACAAGTTGTCGTGTTCTCATATGCGTTCGGCACATCACGCCGGGAGGGGGGTGGGCTAACTGTACCGCTTTCCGGAACGTGAAATTGCCCCCTGACCGCGCAAGCGGAGGGGGCAATTCCGGAAATATTGTGCTGTATGGACGGTTAGCAGCCACCCGCCACGGCCGGAATGATCGAGACGCCCGCGCCGTCCGGCGTCGGGGTCTCCAGACCCTGCTCGAAGCGCACGTCGTCGTCGTTGACGTAGACGTTCACAAAGCGGCGCAGCTTACCCGTGTCGTCCAGCACCCGCGCGGCGATGCCCTGGTGGTTCTTCTCCAGGTCCGCGATCACCTCGGCAAGGGTCGCGCCCTCGGCCGGGACCTCGGCCTTGCCGTCGGTGTAGGTACGCAGAATGGTCGGGATACGGACGGTAACGCTCATGGCTTCACCTTCTGTGAGAACAGGTCAGGGGGCGGAGGGGCGAAGAGGCGGAGGGCAGGAGGAGGCGGGAGAGGACGGGAGAGGGCGGGAGAGGGCGGGACAGTCAGCCGAGTCCAGCTTCGCGGAACGCGTCCAGGCTCGGGCGGATCACCGCCGAGGGGCGCGTCGTGGGCGCCACCGCGTCCAGGGTCTTCAGACCATCGCCGGTGTTCAGTACGACAGTGGTCAGGGCCGGGTCCAGCACACCGCTCTCGATCAGCTTCCTGGTGACACCGACGGTCACCCCGCCCGCGGTCTCCGCGAAGATCCCCTCGGTACGGGCGAGCAGCTTGATCGCGTCCACAACCTGCTCATCGTTGACGTCCTCGACCGCGCCCCCCGTGCGACGCGCGATGTCCAGGACATAGGGGCCATCCGCCGGGTTCCCGATGGCCAGCGACTTGGCGATGGTGTCCGGCCGCACCGGCCGTACGACATCGTGGCCGTCCTTGAAGGCCCGGGAGACCGGGGAGCAGCCCTCCGCCTGAGCGCCGAAGATCTTGTACGGCTTGTCCTCGACCAGCCCCAGCGCGATGAGCTCCTTCAGCCCCTTGTCGATCTTTGTGAGCTGGGAACCGGAGGCGATCGGGATCACGATCTGGTCCGGCAGCCGCCACCCCAGCTGCTCGCAGATCTCATACGCGAGGGTCTTGGAGCCCTCCGCGTAATAAGGGCGCAGATTGACATTGACGAAGCCCCAACCCTCGCCGATCGGATCGCCGATCAGCTCGCTGCAGAAGCGGTTGACGTCGTCATACGTCCCCTCGATGCCGACCAGATCGCCGCCGTAGACCGCGGCCATGACGACCTTGCCCTGCTCCAGGTCGTGCGGGATGAAGACGCAGGACCGCAGTCCGGCCCGGGCGGCCGCGGCGCCCACTGCACCCGCCAGATTGCCGGTCGACGAACACGAGAGCGTGGTGAAGCCGAAGGCACGGGCCGCCTCAACGGCGATGGCCACGACACGGTCCTTGAAGGAGTGCGTCGGGTTGCCGGAGTCGTCCTTGATGTGCAGCGAGCCGGTGATACCCAGCTCGCGGGCGAGATTGTCGGCCTTGACCAGCTTGGTCAGCCCGGGGTTGAGATTCGGCTTACTCGCCACATCCTCCGGAACGGGCAGCAGCGGCGCATAGCGCCAGATGCTGTTGGGTCCCGATTCGATCCGCTTACGCAGTCCCGCAGGATCACCGCTCGGTAGCTCGTATGCAATCTCCAGCGGGCCAAAACAGGCCACACAGGCAAAACTGGGGCCTAGCGGAGTGCGCTCCCCACACTCCCTGCAGGACAGCGCGACGGCCGGTCCCAGAGAAATATCGGTGCTGTTTGAAACTGTTTGCACAGCCATGGAGGCGAGGCCCTTTCTCCTCATCTTCCCCGTGACGGCTTTCGCCATGGGCCGGAATTGGCACCTTCCCCACGGCGGCCCCGCCCCGGAAATGACCGGAAGTACGAGCGCACGCAGGATGGTTGCCGGGGCTTCAACGGGCCGTTCCCTCTGCCCCTCTGGATGAGCGCTATGGCGCCAACCGGCGCGTTTGTCGACGTGAGACCCCGACATGCGGTGGTCATACGCGTTGTCCAAGACTGTAACCGACGTCCGGCAGGGTTGAGACAGTCGTCCGAACCGCGAGACAGGAGACAGGTACGTGCTGGATGAGGTCGGGTCCTGGCTGCGGCGGCGCTCCTGGACCGCCGCTGACCGGCCACTGCCCACACTGCTCGCCGCGAAGCGGGCGGCGGGCTCCTTCGGCAGTGTGAGCGTCGTACTGCCCGCCCTGAACGAGGAGGCGACGGTCGGCGGGATCATCGCCACGATCCGCGCCGAGCTGATGTCGGAGGCCATGCCGCTCGTCGATGAGCTGCTGGTCCTCGACTCCGGCTGCACGGACCGTACGGCCGAGGTCGCGGCGGCGGCCGGAGCGAAGGTGGTGCACCGCGACGAGGTACTGCCCCGGCTTCCCGCGCTGCCCGGCAAGGGCGAGGTGCTGTGGCGGTCGCTGCTCGTCACCAGCGGCGAGATTGTGTGCTTCATCGACGCGGACCTGCGCGACTTCGACGCGCGGTTTGTATCGGGCGTTGTCGGGCCGCTGCTGACCGACCCGGGGATTCAGCTGGTCAAGGCGATGTACGACCGCCCCCTGGGCGACAGCCCGGGGGGCGGCGGCCGGGTGACCGAGCTGGTGGCCCGGCCGCTGCTGAACCTGCACTGGCCCCGGCTGGCGGGCTTCGTCCAGCCGCTGGGCGGTGAGTACGCGGCCCGGCGCTCCCTGCTGGAACGGCTCCCCTTCCCTGTGGGCTACGGGGTTGAGCTGGGGCTGCTCATCGATGCGCTCGACTGCGTCGGGCTGGACGCGCTGGCCCAGGTGGACGTCGGCGTCCGACTCCATCGGCACCAGGACGGGCAGGCGCTGGGGCGGATGGCGGCGGCGATATACCGCACGGCGCAGCTCCGGCTGTCCGGGGCGCCGCTGACCCGGGCCGAACTTACGCAGTTCGACCGCGCCCCCTCCGGGGGCTTCGCGCCCCGTACGTACCCGGTTGACGCCGAGGAGCGCCCGGCGATGTGCGCGCTGCCGGAGTACGCGTCCCGCGCGGCCTAGCAGGCGGCTGCCCGGCCGTACGTGCTGGGTGCGGCGCCGTGGTGGGTCGGGGGTGGTCCGGGGTGGGCCGTTCCGGACCCATGATTTACGGCCCGACGCGCGGCAGCGTTGGGCCGACCGGTTAAGCCCCTGTCGGCCCACAAATCACGGGCAAGCGTCCGGAACAACCCACCCCTCCCCACCCCCTCACGCAGTTGTGGGCCTCGCGCCGCCCGTGTGTTGTGGGCACTCGGCCCACACCAGTGTTGTGGGCACTCACGCCGTCGAGTGTTGTGGGCACTCGGGCCGCCCGAGGGGCGATGGGGGTCCCCCCATGCCCTTAAGGCTATGGGGGAGGGTGGGCACAACACCGGCCACCGGAGCCGCACCCGGCCACCCCGGGGCCCGGGGCAAAGCCCCGGTTACGGGAAGGGGCGGGAATTGGGGAAACCCGCCCACGGCACCCCCACAACCGGGCGCAAGCCCCGCCACGCGGCGGAGCCGCATATCGGCACAGCCGGGAAGGTGGGGGCACCTCCCTGGGGCACCTCCCAGACGGAGTCTGGGGGAGGTAGCTGGGGGAGGGATACGGGGACACCCACCCACGGCACCCCGCAACCGGGGTGGAACCCCGCCGCGCGGCGGAGCCGCAGCCGGGAAGGGGCGGCTGAAAACGTACGGTTGTTTGGGCTTGGGGGGCAGGGGATACGGTCGGGACATGGTCACCGCGTCCCAGATCCTCGTCGCATCCAACCGTGGCCCCGTCTCATACACGCTGGGCGAAGACAACTCGCTCACCGCCAAGCGGGGCGGCGGCGGCCTGGTGTCAGGTCTGTCGGCCATCGGCCCGGACGCCGACGCCGTATGGATCTGCGCCGCCCTGGGCAAGGGCGACCGCGAGGCCGTGCGGCGTAACGACGGGCGGCTGCCCGTCGCCGACACCGGCGACCAGCGGGTGCGCATGCTGGATATCCCGGCAGAGGTGTTCGCGGATGCCTACAACGGCATCGCGAACTCCGTGCTGTGGTTTGTCCACCATCTGCTGTACCAGATCCCGTTGGAGCCCGTCTTCGACTCGGCTTTCGAAGCGCGGTACGCCGCGTATGAGGCGTACAACGCGGCCTTCGCGGACGCGCTCGCCGAGGAGGCCGCGCCGGGCGCGGTGGTCCTGGTGCAGGACTACCACCTGGCCCTGGTGCCCGGCCTGCTGCGGTCGCGGCGGCCGGATCTGCGGATCGGTCACTTCTCCCATACGCCCTGGGCCCCACCGGACTACTACCGGGTGCTGCCCGACGGGGTCGGCGCGGCCGTGCTGCGCGGCATCCTCGGCGCCGACCGCGCGGCGTTTCTCACCTGGCGCTGGGCCGAGGCGTTCACCGCCTGCTGCGCTGATGTGCTCGGTGCCTCCGTGCTCTCCACCGATGGCGAGCTGGTGGTCTCTTATGAGGGGCATACGACGCGGATCGGTGTGCATGGGCTGGGGGCCGACGCGGACTTTCTGCGGGAGCGCTCACAGCGTGCGGATGTGGCCGAGCGGATGGCCACCCTGCGGCAGCAGATCGGCGGGCAGGGCCGTAAGACGATTGTGCGGGTGGACCGGACCGAGCTGTCCAAGAACATCGTGCGCGGGCTGTACGCCTTTCGTCGGCTGCTGGATGACCATCCCGAGTGGCATGAGCGGGTCGTGCATATCGCCTTCGCCTATCCGTCGCGGCAGGATCTGGCGGTGTACCGGGAGTACACCGCTGAGGTCTCACTGGTCGCCGAGAAGATCAACTCGACGTATGGCACGGCTGACTGGACACCGGTTCTGCTGCATGTGAAGGACGACTTCGCCCGCTCCCTGGCGGCCTACCGGCTGGCGGATGTGGCGCTGGTGAATCCGATCCGCGATGGGATGAATCTGGTCGCCAAGGAGGTGCCGGTCGTCTCGGACAGGGGCTGCGCGCTGGTGCTGTCCAGGGAGGCGGGGGCCTACGCGGAGCTGGGCGAGGACGCGCTCGTCGTCAACCCGTATGACATCGCGGATACCGCCCGCGCACTGCATACGGCGCTGCTGATGGACCCGGATGAGCGCGCGGAGCGCACCAAGCGGCTGGCGGCCGCGGCGACCGCGCTGCCGCCGCGCAAGTGGTTCCTGGACCAGCTGGCCGCGCTCAGAGGCTAGCCAGCAGGGCCGCTACGCCCGCTGGTCCGTCGACCACCAGGTCGGCGCGGGCGGCGAGTTCCGTGACCTCCGTACTGCCGCTGCACACCAGCACGCCCGGGGTGCCCTCCGCACGGCGTTTCTCGATGGCGGCGAAGGCGGCGAGGTCGCCGAGATCATCGCCCGCGTAGAGGACCGGGCCCGCGTCGGTCTCCCGGAGGAAATCGAGCAGGGCGAGGCCCTTGTCCATGCCCGGCGGCCGCAGCTCCAGCACGAACCGCCCCGGTTCGAGGCGCAGCCCGTGCCGGCCGGCCAGCTCGCGCAGCGGCTCCTGGAGCAGTTCAAAGGTGCCGGCCGGGTCGGGGGCCTGGCGGGTGTGGACGGCGATCGCATGGCCCTTGTCCTCGACGGAGGTACCGTCGGGGACCGCCAGCCGCTCCAGCAGGCCGGGGAGTCCGGCCCGTACGGCCGCGACGCCCGGGTCCGGCGGCGGCTGCTGGATCTCCCCCGTCGCGGCGTCCCAGCGCTCGGCGCCATACGCCCCGAGCACGGTCATACGTTCCAGGCCCGGCGCCCCCGCGAAGCCGCCGTAGCGCACCGCGAGCTGTGCCGGTCGCCCGGTGATGACGACGACGGCGCGCAGCCGTGGTGCCAGCCGGGACAGCGCGGGGACGACACCGGGATGGGGGCGGGCCTGTGCCGGGTCGGCGACGATCGGGGCGAGGGTGCCGTCGAAGTCAAGCGCGACAACGGACTGTTCGGGGGCGGCGAGAAAGGCCTCCAGGCCCGTGCGGCCCGCGGGGGTGGTGGGAACCGGGAGAGGACTGCCCATACGGGCGACCCTATCGGCGTTCCCGCTGGGCGTCCCGGCGTCGGCGAAGACGGTTGACCGTGACGGGGTCGTGGGCGAGCGCCCGGGGGTCGTCCAGCAGGGCGTTGAGCAACTGGTAGTAGCGGGTCGGCGAGAGGCCCAGCTGCTCTCTTATGGCCCGCTCCTTGGCGCCGGGGCCCGGCCAGCCGCGTCGCTCGACGGCCAGGACGGCCTGGTCCCGTTCGGACAGGCCTTCCTGGCCGGGCTGCTCGTCCTGCTGTGTCACGCCTCCAACCTACTGCCGCCTACAGTCGCCCGCTCGCCGCGGACTCCTCGGCGTCGGCCTGGCGCTGGATCGCGCCGAGGATGGCCTCCGGGTTGCCGCTCTGGGTGACGGCCTTACCGATGGACTTCTTGATCTGCTGGCTGGTCCCGGCCCAGGAGATCTTGCCCACCGGGTAGAACTCGGCGGTCTGGAGCTGCTCCAGGAACGGCCACAGGGCCTTGTGCTTCTTGGCGGAGCTCATCCGGTCGGAGGCCGAGGTGGTGACGGGTAGCAGGTCATAGCGGTCGGTGAAGGCATAGTGCTGATCGACGCTGAAGACGAAGTCGAGGAACTTGCCTATGTGTTCCCGGTTGCCGTTCTGCTTGAAGCCCAGAATCCAGTCGGCGACGCCCATGGTGGTGCCCGATTCACCGCTCCGGCCGGGCAGTGGTGCGGTGGCGTAATTGATCTTCTGACGCCCCGCCTGCTGCATCAGCGTCGGGTGGCCGTTGAGCATGCCGACCTCGCCACGGCTGAAGGCGTTGAAGACGGTCTGCCGGTCGGTGGTGGCCGGGGAGCTGGGCCCGGTGAGGCCCGCGCCGACGAGATCATCGCGCAGCCAGGTAAAGGTCTTGATGTTCTCCACCGAGTCGATGATGTAGCCGCCGACGTTGTCGGTGTACGAGCCGCCGCCGCTCAGCATCCACATCATGGTCTCGGCCGGGGCCTCCTCGGGGCCGAGCGGCAGCCCGTACGGGATCTTCACCCCGGCTGTCTTCAGCGCCTCGGCGGCCGACTTGAGCTCTGCCCAGCTCTTCGGCGGCTTGTCCGGGTCGAGTCCGGCCTTGGTGAAGAGGTCCTTGTTGTAGAACAGCATCCGGGTACTGGAGACAAAGGGCAGGCCGTACTGGGTGCGGCGCAGCTCACCCGCCTGGGCGAGGACCGGGATGAAGTCGGCCTGCACGGGGATGGAGAGCATCTCGGCGGCGGAGTACAGCGCGCCGTCGGCGGCGTAGTCGGCGTATGCGCCTATCTGGGCGATGTCGGGGGCCTTCCCCGCCTTCACCATCTCGGCGACCTTCTTGTCGACATCGTTCCAGCTGTATACGGACACATCGACCGTGACGCCCTCATGCTCCTTCTCAAAGGCACGGGCGAGAGCGTCCCAGTACTCCTGTGAGCCGTTGTTACCGCTGGGGTCACCGTAGTCAGCGGCGACAAGCTTGAGGGTGACCTTCTCACTGCCGGAGTCGCCGTTGCCACAGGCTGCGGCTGACAGTCCGACAGCGCTCACCATGCCCGTGGCCGCTAGGCCCAAGAACCGCCGCCGCTGCACTGGCACTTCCCCTTTGTCCTGAAATTGCCCATGGGAGGGCGCTTACTTGTTCGCATATCGTTCATGCGTGTTCGAGGAAGAGTCTCCATTCCGGCGCCCGCGAGGTCCACAGGACCCCCGGTATCGCTTCGGCAACGGCCTTTCCCGACTCCGGCCGGGGCTGCTATCCACGGACGTGGACTACACCACTCGCCCCTGCTCTGAGGAGTCACCACATGGCCGCCGAACCGTCCCGTACCGCCGCCGAGCTCGCCTGCCAGCCCAGCTGTTGGCGGCGCGCGGCGGATGAGGCAGCCTCCTTCGCGGACGCCCTGCCCCGCTCCGGCGAGCGGGTCGCGGTGACCGGATGCGGCACATCGTGGTTTATGGCCCAGTCGTACGCGGCCCTGCGGGAGGCGACGGGGGACGGCGAGACGGACGCATTCGCCGCGTCGGAGTTCCCGGTCGGCCGTACGTACGACCGGGTGATCGCGATCACCCGGTCCGGCACCACGACGGAGGTGCTGGATCTGCTGGCCCGGCTGCGCGGTGCGACGGCGACCGTCGCCTTGACCGCCGACCCGGAGTCGGCGGTCAGCAACGCCGCCAACCACACCGTGGTCCTCGACTACGCCGACGAGGAGTCAGTCGTACAGACACGCTTCGCGACAACCGCACTGATGCTTCTACGGACCGGGCTGGAGGCGCGGGGTGCGCTGCCCGCCGGTGTGAAGTCGGCCGCCGAAGCAGCCGTTGACGCGGAGTTGGCGGTCACCCAGCCGCTGCCGGAGGTGGCGCTCGGGGCCGAGCAGTGGACGTTTCTGGGGCGGGGCTGGGCGTACGGGCTGGCCCTGGAGGCGGCCCTGAAGATGCGGGAGGCGGCGGGCGCCTGGACCGAGGCGTATCCGGCGATGGAGTACCGGCACGGGCCGATCTCCATCACCGGGCCGGGCCGGGTGGCGTGGGTCTTCGGCACCCTGCCGGAGGGGCTGGCGGCGGATATCGACCGGGTCGGCGGCGCACTGGTGGCCGACGGGCTTGACCCGGTCGCCGATCTGATCCGCGCTCAGCGGCTCGCGGTCGCGGTGGCGGAGGGG
Source organism: Streptomyces gobiensis (assembly GCF_021216675.1). Taxonomy (NCBI): domain Bacteria; kingdom Bacillati; phylum Actinomycetota; class Actinomycetes; order Kitasatosporales; family Streptomycetaceae; genus Streptomyces; species Streptomyces gobiensis. Next base: position 2,299,951 of record NZ_CP086120.1, read on the forward strand.
CGGGGTCTGGACCCGGACCGCCCCCGCGGCCTGACCCGCAGCGTGATCCTCCCAGGAGGGTGACCGCACGTTGCCGGGTGCGGCGCCGTGGTGGGTCGGGGGTGGTCCGGGGTGGGCCGTTCCGGACCCATGATTTACGGCCCGACGCGCGGCAGCGTTGAGTCAACCGGTTAAGCCCCTGTCGGCCCACAAATCACGGGCAAGCGTCCGGAACAACCCACCCCTCCCCACCCCCTCACGCAGTTGTGGGCACTCGCACCGCCGTGTGTTGTGGGCACTTCGGCCCACACCAGTGTTGTGGGCACTCGGGCCACACGAGTGTTGTGGGTACTCGGCCCACACGAGTGTTGTGGGCACTCGGGCCGCCCGAGGGGCGGCACGGGTGGGCACAACACCGGCCACCGGAGCCGCACCCGCCCACCCCCGGGGCCCGGGGCGAAGCCCCGGTTTCCGGGAAGGGGCGGGCATAGGGGAAACCCACCCCACGGCACCCCCGCCACCGGGCGCAAGCCCCACCACGCGGCGGAGCCGCACCCCGGACGGCGGGAAAGCCAGCGACGTAAGGCCGGGCAGCAGCCTGCTACCCAAGCGTGCGGTAGCGGCCCCGGTAGTAGGTGAGAGGCCCGCCCTCCGGCTGCGGAAGGGCGGCCGTCAGGACCCGGGCCACCAGCAGCGTATGGTCCCCGGCCGAGACGCGCTGCTCCGTGCGGCACTCCAGCTGCGCCAGCGCCCCCGACACCAGCAGCGCCCCCGAAACCTCGCCCCGCGTATGCGCGAGCTCCTGGAAGAGGAGCCGGTCACTCAGCCGCCCCTTCATCGCGAAGCGACCGGCCGTCTGCCGCTGCCCCTCCGCCAGGAGGGACGCCGCCCACAGCGGCTGCCGCTCCAGCAGCTCGTCCATCCGGGAACCCTCCCGCACGCTCAGCAGGACCAGCGGCGGCTCCAGCGATACGGAGAGAAAGGCCGTCGCCGTCATACCGACGTCCTCGCCACGCGGCCCGTCCTCCGGGTCGTAGGCTGTCACCAGCACCACACCCGCGGCCAGCCGCGCCATGGCGGCTCGGAACTGTTCCTCACTCACCCCTTCAGGATGGGGGATGGACGTCTGCGGCTGGCGTGGCGCTGGTGAATACACACGGGAACGCTATCCGCCGTCCAAACCGCCCGCATCGGTCCGGAGGACCAGCCCAGCCCTAGGTCCATCGACCGAACATACAGACGCCCTTCGCCCGCTCAATGCCTTCGACATATGTAGACGGAACACGACACACCTCCACTCGGAGCAGTCAACCACCTACGCTCTGCTGTGACTTGAGTCACAGATGGCGATAATTGTTGACCCTGTGTACCGAGTGAGCAGCTCGCTGTGATTCAGTGGCCGTGGCACTCGGAGGGACAGGAGTCACAGGGGGAGGGCGATGGACACTGACTCAGAGCCCTACGTCCGCCTCGCGACGCTGCGCCAGCTCCATCAGTCCGTGGCACAGCTCAACACCGCCCGCAGCCTCGCCGACACGCTCCAGACCGTCGCCGACGGCGCCGTCGCCGGACTTGGCTTCGAGCTCGCCGCCGTCAACCTCGTACGCTCCGATGGCGACCTTGTCGTCGCCGCCGTCGCGGGCCATCCCGGTGCTGAGGCGATGATGGCGGGCCGCGTCGGCTCCCGCGCCTCCTGGGAGCGCCGACTGGCCATGGGTGAGGCCTGGGGCGAGCTCCGCTTTATCCCGTACACCGAGGGCTGGGTCCTCGATGACGACGATGTCCCGCAGTGGCACACCGCCGGGCCCGCCCCCCGCTTCTCGGATGAGTGGCACCCGATGGACCGGCTCTTCGCCCCCATGTACTCCTCAGACGGCGACCTGCTCGGCGTCATATCCGTCGACAAGCCCCGCAACGGCCGCCGTCCCGGCGCCTGGGGCTGCGAGGCGCTGCAGATGTACGCGTTCCAGGCCGCCATCGCGATCAGCAACGCCCGGCTGCGCTCGAACATGCAGCGCGCCCTGGTCCGCCTGGAGCGCGAGCAGCAGGCGCTGCGCGCCAGCGAGGAGAGCTTCCGCCAGGCCTTCGAGTACGCGCCCAGCGGTATGGCCATCGCCGAGATGGGCGGCGACCACCACGGCCGGCTGATCAAGACGAATGACGCGCTGTGCCGCCTGCTGGGCCGCCCCGCCTCGGTGATGCGGCGCTACAGCTTCTCCGACCTCGTCCACCCGGAGGACATCGGCACCCTGTTGCGCACCTCCGCCGAGGGCGGCCGGGCGGAGCTGCGGATCAGCCGCCGCGACGGCTCCTACGTATGGGTCTCGCTCCGCAACTCCGTCGTCGCCGACGCCGCCGACGGCCCACGCTTCCTTCTCACCCATGTCGAGGACATAGAAGAGCGCAAGCGGCATGAGCTGCAGCTCGCGCACCGCGCCAGCCATGACTCCCTCACCGGCCTGCCGAACAGCGCCGAGCTGCGCGCCCGGCTCAGCGGCAAGCTGTGCGCCAGGCCCGGCCCGGCCCCGGCCCTGTCCGAGCCACCCCCACACATCGGCACCCATGGCTTCAGCGTGGACGGCTTCGACGGTACGGGCGTGGAGCCGCTGGACGGCGGTTATGACCACCATCTGCATGTGGTCGCTCCGGAGAGCGACGACCCGGCGGACAAGGGGCTCGCGGTTCTCTTCTGCGATCTTGACGGCTTTAAGTCGATCAACGACCGCTATGGCCACCACTGCGGTGACGCGGTGCTGATCGAGGTCGCTCGGCGGCTCTCCGGCGGCGTACGGGACAACGACACGGTGGCCCGGCTCGGCGGGGACGAGTTCGTGGTACTTGCTGACGGACTGTGCCGTGCCGACGCCGCCGACCTCGCGGTCCGGCTGCGTAACGCGATCATCCCGCCGATACGGGTGGACGGTCGCGCGGTACGCGTCGGGGCCAGTTTCGGCATTGGCTGGGCGGCCTGCGGAATGTCCACGGAAGAGGTCCTGCACTCCGCTGACCAGCGGATGTATGTGGAGAAGCGGTCCCGTTCCAAGGGGCAGCGCCGGGCGGGCTGAGATGAACGGCCGGTCAAGCGGCAATGAGCCCTCCCCCGAACGGGGTAGGCTGCGGCGGGTCAGCCATATGCCGTATGAGGAGAGCAGGGGATGACAGCCGGTAATAACGGTACGAACGCTCCGGAGGGCGACGACCCGTTCGGCTATCTGTACCGTTCGGAAGACGGCACGCCCACTCAGGCCCAGCAGCCCGGGGTCCCCCGTACGTCGTACAACCAGGTCCGCGCGGTCGGCGAGCGACGCTACGGCCAGCAGGCGCCCAGCCCGTACTACGCCGCCCCGGAGACCCAGCCCAGCGGTGGTGACGTCACCCGCCAGCACCCGGAGCCCTCCGGCAACGGCCACGGCCAGCCCCCGCAGAAGCGCAACGGCCTGCTCATCGGGGCCCTCGCGGTCGTCGCCGCCGTCGTCATCGGAGTCAGCGCCGCGGTCCTCTTCAGCGACGACGACAAGGCGAACGCCGGTCCCAACCCCTCGCCGACCGCCGACGCCCAGCCGGGCGAGGACGGCAACAGGGACGGCGAGACCCACGAGGACAAGGGCGGGGACAAGGAAGACCCGAAGGCCGAGCTGCCCAAGGAGGACGCCTCCAGCCTCCGACTGGACAACGGCCCCATCGTCGCCAGCGACGCCAAGGGCGCCAAGTCCACCAATGGTGACTACATCGCGGGCTTCAACAAGGAAGGCGCGACGGCGACCTGGACCACGGAGATCCCCGAGGCCGGGAAGTACCGGCTCTACGTCGGCTACACCGTGCCCGGTAAGGACATGAAGATGGGCCTGTGGGTCAACGACGCACAGCGGCCCCAGAACCTGAACTTCACAAACTTCGCCAAGGCGGAAGAAGGCGACTGGGAAAAGGGCTGGACCTACACCTACGGCCAGGTCAACGTCCATGAAGGCGCCAACACCTTCAGGATCAGCTGTGGGAAGGGCGACGCGTGCGACGTCGCCATAGACCGGGTCTGGCTCACCGAGGACAAGGGCTGACCACCCGTAGAAACCGCTCCACCGTCTGAGCCATCTCCTCCCGCCCCGGTGCGATGTACTTGCGTGGATCGACGGTTGAGGGGTGCGCCTCCAGGAAGGCGCGGACGGCGCCGGTGAAGGCGGAGTTCAGGGCCGTACCGACGTTGATCTTGGTCATTCCGGCCGCGATGGCCGCCCGTATCTCCTCATCCGGGACGCCCGACGAGCCGTGCAGCACCAGCGGCACCGGTACGGCGGCACGCAACCGGGCGATCAGCGCGTGATCGAGGGCCGCCGTGCGCTCGGTCATGGCGTGTGAGCTGCCGACCGCGACCGCGAGAGCGTCCACCCCGGTGTCAGCGACATACGCCGCCGCTTCGGCCGGGTCCGTACGGGCCCCCGGAGCGTGCGCGTCCAGTGGGGGCTCGCCGTCCTTGCCGCCGACCTGGCCCAGTTCGGACTCGACCAGGATGCCGTGCCGATGGCCCCATCTGACGGCCTCGGCGGTGGCCTTGACGTTGTCCCCGTAACCGAGCTTCGACGCGTCGAACATCACCGAGCTGAAGCCCTCCGGGTGGGCGGCGCGCAACAGCTCGGGAGAGGTGATGTGATCCAGATGCAGCGCGAGCGGCACAGCGGCGGCGCGTGCGACAGCGTTGACCGCGGCGGCGATCGGACCGAGCCGCCCGCCATGGAACTTCACGGCGTTCTCGGAGACTTGCAGGATCGCCGGAGCCCCCGCCGCCTCCGCCCCGGCGGCGATGGCCTCAGCGTGCTCCAGAGTGATCACATTAAACGCGCCAACAGCCCGCCCTGACTCCTGGACAGCGGCGATGAGTTCACCGGTACGGACAAGCACCATGAGCTCTCCTCAAGTGTTGTGGGCAGTCTCCTCCCCCAGACTTCGTCCGGGGGGACCCCCAGGGCGGAGGGTGGGCACAACACGACCCGCACCCAAAAACCAACCGGGGCCCGGGGCGGAGCCCCGGTTCCGGGAAGGGGCGGGGATCGGGGACACCCTCCACCCTGGCACGGGGTGGTTGCGCGGGCCTGGTCCAGCACCGGGGCGGGCCGGTGAGCCCGCGCTGGGTTTCCGGGGTCCGGCGCGGCACCCCGCGGCCACCACGCCTACGCCGCTTCCCACCGCTGCACGCGAACCGCAACCCGCGGCAGCAGCTCCTCATACGTACGGCGGTCGAACTCCCCCGCCGCCGGGGCGCGTACGGTCGCCGCCGACAGAGCCGCCGCCCGGGTCAGCCGGTCCGGCCAGCTCGCGCCCTCGACGAGACCGGCCAGCAGCCCGGCGACGGCGGAGTCGCCCGCGCCGGCCGGGTTGCCGGTGAGGCGCCCCGGCAGCGTGGCGCGCCAGCCGCCGTCCGGGGTGACGGCGAGCAGGCCGTCGGCGCCGAGTGAGGCGACCACCGTGTGCGCGCCCCGGCGCCGGGCCTCCCGGGCAGCGCGCAGGGGCTCGTTCGTGCCGGTGACCCCGGCCAGCTCCTGGGAGTTGGGCTTCACCAGATCGGGCCGGGCGGCCAGCCCCCGGCGCAGGGGTTCGCCGCTGGTGTCCAGCAGTACCGGGACGCCCACGGCGCGGGCGGCGCGTATGAGGGTGGCGTACGCCCCGACCGGCACCCCGGGCGGCAGGCTGCCGCAGAGCGCGACGGCATCGGTGCCGGTGTCGGTGAGCAACTGCCGGTAGCTGTCGAGGAATCCGGACCACTCGGTGGGAGTGATGTGTGGGCCGGGCTCATTGAGCTGGGTGGTGTCACCGGTGGTCTCATCGACGATGGCGACGGTACGGCGAGTGGTCCCGGCGATGGGGACGAGCGCGTCGGTAACCCCGGCCACCGTCGCCAGACGCGCCCGCAGCGCCTCGCCGGTCGCGCCGCCCGCGAACCCGGTGGCGACCGTCTCCTGGCCGAGGGCGGCCAGTACCCGGGCCACGTTGAGGCCCTTGCCGCCGGGCCGTTCGGCGACGTCGCGGACGCGATGGGAGGTGTGGGGCGTAAGGCGGTGGACGCGGTGGGTGATGTCGAGGGCGGCGTTAAGCGTGACGGTCAGGATCACGGACGACTCCCCCCACGTTCACAGGACTGCGCTAGTGATCATGCCAAAGCAGCGGCGGTTGGCCCAGGGGTCGGGGCCAACCGCCGTACGAATTCCACGCGCGGGCACGAACGCACATCACCCCAGCTGGGGATGAACAACCCATTCGCCCTTCCGCAGGACGCCCTTCACGGCGTACTCCGTGTCCAGAACCACCAGGTCAGCGTCCTTACCCGGGGTGATCGAGCCGATCCGGTCAGCCAGGCCGAGCAGCCGGGCCGGGTTGGCCGAAAGCGCCTGGACGGCGTCCTCGATGGGCAGCTTGTCGACGGTCACCGCCCGCCGCAGCGCCGTGTCCAGGGTGAGCGTCGAGCCCGCGATGGTGCCGTCGGCCAGCCGTGCGACGCCGTCCGTGACCTCGACCTCCAGTGGGCCGAGCTGGTAGCGGCCGTCACCGAAGCCCGCCGCGTCCATGGCGTCGGTGATGAACGCGACCCGGTCCGCGCCCGCGCTGCCGAAGGCCAACTCCAGGATGGCGGGGTGCAGATGGGTGCCGTCGTTGATCAGCTCGACCGTGATTCGCTCATCCTCCAGCAGCGCCGCGACCGGGCCAGGGGCGCGGTGCTGGAGACCCGGCATCGCGTTGAACAGATGCGTGGCGACGGTGGCGCCCGCGTCAATGGCCTCCCGGGTCTGCTCGTAGGTGGCGTCGGTGTGGCCAATCGCGGCGATGACCCCGTGCTCGGCGAGCAGTCGCACCGAGTCGATACCGCCGGGCAGCTCGGTGGCGAGGGTGAGCATCTTCGCGGCGCCGCGTGCGGCGTCAATGAGCTTGCGCACCTCGGCCGGATCGGGGTGGCGCAGCAGTTTCTCGCTGTGCGCGCCCTTGCGGCACGGCGAGATGAACGGCCCCTCGAAGTGGATTCCGGCCAGCTCGCCCTGCTCCACCAGTTCGGAGAGCAGCGCGGCCTGCCGGGCAAGAACGTCCAGGTCGCCGGTAACGGTCGACGCGACGGTTGTGGTCGTGCCGTGCCGCTGGTGCGTCCGTACGCCGGTGAGCACGTCCTCCGCGGTGCCGGAGGTGAAGGACGCGCCGCCGCCGCCGTGGTTGTGGAGATCCACGAAGCCGGGGACGATCCAGTGCCCGGTGAGATCGAGCGTGCCCGCTTCGCCGGGCTCGTCAGGCGCGATACGGGCCCCCTCGACGGTCACCCGGCCGTGCTCGGCCACGCCTGACGGCAGCACCACCGTGGCGCCGGTCAGGACCTTGCGCTTCGTCGCCTTCACGGGTTCACAACCTCCGCAGAGAGAAGATCCCAGGCGAGAAGTCCCGCGCCCAGGCAGCCGGCGGCGTCCCCAAGAGCCGCCGGAACGATCGTGGGGAGCCGCTGGAAGGTCACCTTGGCCCGTATGGCCTCGCGCAGCGGCGCGAAGAGCGTCTCCCCCGCCTCGGCGAGCCCACCGCCGATGATCAGGACGCGCGGATCCAGCAGGGTGAGCCCGGTGACCAGCCCGGCGGCGAGCGCGTCGGCCGCGTCCCGCCAGAGGTCCAGGGCACGCGGATCGCCGGACCGGGCGGCTTCAGCGGCGTCGGCGGCGGTGGCGTGCGGATCGCCGCACACCCCGGCCCAGGCGTGGCCGACAGCGGCGGCGGAGGCCAGGGTCTCCAGACAGCCACGCTGACCACAGCCGCACTCGGGACCGTCCGGGCGTACCACGATGTGGCCGATCTCGCCCGCGCCGCCATGCGCACCGGCCTCGATCCTGCCGTCAATGCCGATGGCCCCGGCGATGCCGGTGCCCAGCGCTACGAAGAGGAACCGGTCGACGCCCGCGGCCGCGCCGATCCGCCCCTCGGCGAGGCCACCCGTACGGACGTCATGCCCGAGCCCCACCGGGATCCCGCCGAGCCGCTCACCGAGCAGGGCGCGCAGTGGGACATCCCGCCAGCCGAGGTTGGCGGCGTAGACGGCGATACCCGCCGCCTCATCGAGGATCCCGGGCACCGCCACCCCGACGGCGGCCGGCTCGGCGCCGTACCGCTCAACGCCCATACGGCGCAGCTCGGCGGCGAAGTCCAGAACGGCGACTGTCACGGCCTCCGGGCCGCGCTCGCGCCCGGTGGGGCGGCGCGCCTCGTACAGCAGCTCCCCGCCCCCGCCCACCAGGGCGGCCTTCATACCGGTGCCGCCCACATCGAGGGCGATGACGTGTCTCACGGGGTCAGTCTCGCGCGAGACACCTCGAAAGGTCTAGTCCACTCGCGGGACGATCACCGGCAAGCGCCCGTCCGAGTGCGCGCTCGAGCCTGTGTACGGGTACTGCGTGCGGGTGCCGTGCCGACGCCGGGTCATCCCCAGTCGCGGCCGGTGCGGCCGCGCTTCACCTCGGCGCGCCGCTTTTTGTTCCGCAGCCGCCGCTCATTGATCCCCCGCGGCACCTTGCCCGCCTTGCGCGGCCGGGGCGGCGGCGCCGTCGCCTCCGCGAGGATCGCGGTCATCCGGACGGCCGCCGTCTCCCGGTTACGCCACTGGGACCGGTGCTCACTCGCCCGTACCACCAGCACCCCGTCCACCAGCCGCGGGGCGAGCCGCGCCAGCGCGCGCTCCTTCCACACCTTGGGCAACGCCTCGGTCGCCGCCAGGTCGAAGCGCAACTCCACCGCAGTGTCACTGGTGTTCACGTGCTGTCCGCCCGGCCCGGACGACCTGGTGAAACGCCAACTGAGCTCGGCCTCGGGGAGCGAGACCGAGCCACGGATAAGATGAGGACCGGACATGCGTCCCATGATCCCGGCACCCCGGCCGGGACGCACATCCTTTTCCGGCTCTGCTGGAACCAGTCCATACCCCCTCCACGTTGAGGAGGGTGAATGTACCGTCGTCGGGAGCACGGATTCTCACGACTGGACCCACCGAGGAAAGGGACATCCCCCATGGCTGTAAGCCTCTCTAAAGGCGGCAACGTATCGCTCACCAAGGAGGCGCCGGGCCTCAACGCGGTTACGGTCGGCCTGGGCTGGGACGTCCGTACGACCACCGGCACCGACTTCGACCTGGACGCCAGCGCCATCGCGGTCGACGCCAGCGGCAAGGTCGTCTCCCCCCAGCACTTCATCTTCTTCAACAACCTCGCCTCCCCGGAGCAGGCGATCGTGCACACCGGTGACAATGTCACCGGTGAGGGCCAGGGCGACGACGAGCAGATCAAGGTCAACCTCGCGACGCTTCCGACCGAGGTCGACAAGATCGTCTTCCCGGTCTCCATCTACGACGCCGAGACCCGCAGCCAGAACTTCGGCCAGGTCCGCAACGCGTTCATCCGCATCGTCAACCAGGCCGGTGAGACGGAGATCGCCCGCTACGACCTGACCGAGGACGCCTCCACCGAAACCGCCATGGTCTTCGGCGAGATGTACCGCCACGGCGAGGAGTGGAAGTTCCGCGCCGTCGGCCAGGGCTACGCCTCCGGCCTCGCGGGCATCGCCCAGGACTTCGGCGTCACCGTCTGACGGACGCCTCTTCGCTACGCCGCAACGGCGGCGCCCTCCGGGAGGGTGCCGCCGTTGTCGTTACAGGAGGCAGGGCGCGAGACGCGGGACCCGGGTCAGAACTCGCTGGTGTCCAGCTCGAATCCCAGCGGCTCGGGCAGCTTGAGCGTTTCCGAGAGATCAACCGTCTCGCTGCGGACGTAGTGCTCCCCCGACGGGTTGGTGTACAGCACCGCTCGCCCGGACACCCGGTCAATAAGCAAGTAACAGGGGATCCCCGCACGGGCGTAGCCCCGCAGCTTCTTGCCGCGGTCGTTCTTGGCAGTTGTTGGGGAAGTAACTTCCCCAACAAGCATGGCCGGTGCAGGATCGTGGTACATCTCCGGTCGGCCGCTGAAGCTCCCCTTGGGAGCAATCACGATGTCGGGAATCACCTTCCCGCTCGATGATGCGCCGGGAACATCCAGACCGATGTTGGTATACCGCCCGAGGTCCTTCCGATGATCACGCACTTGGCCCGAGATCTCGGACACGATCTCCTCATGATCACCATTCGGCGGCGGTGCCACGTGGATCTCCCCTTCAATCAGTTCCACGCGCCACCCCGCAGGAGCTGCCGCGCTCAACGCTTCGAAGGCGTCCTCCACAGTCGCAGCCGAATTCTGCTCGCTGACCACGTTTGGTTCACGCTCAGGTGCTGCCAGTGCCACGGTGGACCTCCCTCGTACGGAGCGACACTCTCAGAGTAGGCGCCCATCCTGCTTCCGCATCAGCGAATCCACCACCCGATCGCGTGAACGAGTGACGTTTCTGCAGGTCATCGGGGTCCGTACGGGCCTGTCCGGGCCCGTGACACCATCAGCACCGTGATCGATATCGGCTACTCCCTCTCCCGCCGCTTCCCCGACCCGCCGCAGACGGATTACCGCACGGCGGACGTTTACGCGCTGCGGCACGATCTGTTCTGTGGGGATGTCTATATCGCCGACGCGCAGACCGACCGGGAGCTGTCCACAGCCTGGGGATGGGTGCCCGTGCTCGACTTCGCATGGGCTCTGTGCGACATCGTGGAGCGGCTGGACCAGGATCCGCGCGGCAGCCGCTCCGCGACACCGCAGCGGGCCGAGCTGGACTTCACCGAATCCAGCGACCGGATGTTCTTCGAGCGGCGCTTCGGCTGGGTGGAGATCACCGCCGACTGGATGCCGGTCGAGGAGGCACCCTTGAACCTCAATCACGGCTCGCTGCGCCGTGAGGCCCGCGACTTCCTGCACGACCTGGTCGCCGATCTCACCGATATGCACGAGGGACTGGCCGACAACCCGGTGGTGTGGGACCTGCTGGTCCGCTTCCCACGCTGCTAGGACTCCAAGGACTCCGGGGACTCCACCCGCACCCCCAGCTGCGCTGCGAGGGCCGGGGCCAAGTCGAGCAGCTGGGAAGGGCTGATCACCGCACCGGCCAGCCGCTCCACACCGCGTGCGATACCGAGCTCTGCGGCCCCCCGCAGATCCACATCCGCGAGCGTCGCGCCGCCGACGTCCATCCCCCGCAGGACGCAGTCCTGGAAGACGACTCTCTCCAGGCGCGCCCCGCCGAAGTCCGGCTCGACGAGCACACAGCCCTCGAAGGTGACATCCCGCAAAGTGGCCGTCCGAAGGTTGAGGAAGTCCAGCTTCCCGCCGCGCACCAGCACCCTTTCCAGCGCCGCGCCGTGCAGTTGCACCCCGCCCAGCCGGGCGTCTCGCAGCTCCACATCCCTGAACTGCGCGTCCGCCAGCTCGGTCCCCACACCACGCACCCCCTCCAGTACGCAGTCCAGGAACCGAGCGCCACGCAGCCGCGCCTCGTTCAGGCCCACCCGGTAGAGACCGCAGTCCATAAAGCGGGCGCTGTTTCCCCGTGCACCGCTCAGATCGACGTCCGTGAAGCTCTCCGCGTCGTAGTCGCCCTCCGGCTCCAGCTCCTCCCCCTCGTATGGGCGCAGCTCGGGCAGCGTGACATGGGGCAGCCGGGCAGTCCTGATCTTGCTCTTGGTCATGGCCTCCATCGTGTACCGCCCCACTGACATCCGCCTTGTAGGTGGCGGCCCGCTTGGGCCCAGCAGCGAGTGGCGGCTATGCCGAGTCGGCGGTCTTCGGTGGGGGCACCACGCCATCGCGGTGATCAGCGCTGGCCGCACCACCACGGCGTCCTCGAGTCCGCGGCCCGGCCCCCACCGGTACCGTTCTCGTGCTGGCCGCCGCGCGGGCGCCGCCCGCGCCCACCATGCGCTGGAAACTCGCGGCACGGTGGGGCGAGGTCGTGCTGGTGCCCTGGCCATCGGTCTACCGTGCCCCTATGGGTAAGAGATGGCTCGTAGGGGCGGCACTTCTGTGCGTCCTGGTGCTGATCGCGGTACTGGTGGTCACACAGTTCATCGACCAGAAGAAGAAACGCGAGGAGACCCAGACCCTGCTGATCCCCGAGGGCTGGCGTGCCTCTCAGGTCTACGCCGCCAGCGACAAGGCCCTCGGCGTGAGCGCGGGCACCACGGAGAAGGCCGCGAAGAGGGCGGAGCTCGACCTGCCGGAGGAGGCCGACGGGAACCCGGAGGGCTATCTGTTCCCGGCGACGTACCCCGTCAATGACAAGACGACCCCCGAGTCGCTGCTGTCCTTCATGGTGAATACCGCCAACACCGAATTCAACGCCAACAACATCAGGCACGCCACCCAGCGCAACGGCCTGACGGTGTACCAGACCGTAAACATCGCCAGCGTCGTACAGGCCGAGGCCGACACCCATGAGGACATGGGGAAGGTGGCCCGGGTCATCTACAACCGGCTGCGGCGGGACATGCCACTGCAGATGGACTCCACCATCAACTACGCACTGAACCGCAGCACCGTCAACACCAGCCTTGCCGACACGAAGACCAACAGCCCGTACAACACCTACCGGCACAAGGGCCTGACGCCCACGCCCATCGGCAACCCCGGCAAGGACGCCGTGCGGGCCACCACCGACCCGCCCGCCGGCAACTGGCTGTTCTTCGTCACCGTCAAACCCGGCGACACCCGCTTCACCAGCGACTACAAGGAGCACCAGAAGAACGTCGAGGAGTTCAACCGGGTCCAGAAGGAGGCCAGGGAGGACACCAGTCCGGCTGGCTAGGGGGTGTCTGGTGGATCTCCGTGGAAGAAGGAGCGGCGTCTGGTGCGTGCGATCGCAAGGCGGAGGAGGAAGCCAACCTGGTTGGTTGGCGACCGACGACAACGCAGCGAGCGTGCGTGCCAGGCGTCGCGACGCCGCGGAGACCCACCAGGTACCCCCTAGCGCTCACGCAGCCGGGCTGCCGCCTGCCGGATCGCGGGCAGCCGCTCATACATCGCGTCTCCCGGGCAGCGGGTGCGATAGGTGTCCCGGTGCCCGGAAATCACATGGAGCACGGCCGCGTCGCCCTTCGGATAGCGGCTGTCATCATGCGTGGAGACCAGTCGCACCTTGCCCTGCGGATCGGCCCCGGCCCGCAGCTTCCACGCGGCGATCCGCACGATCGCGTCCACCATGGCCTTGGGCACCTTCGTACCGGGCCCGAAGTTGCCCAGCGCGCCGATCCCCACGCTGTCGGCGTTGAACCCCTTGGTGTGAGCACCGTGGACCGACCGTCCGACGCCGCCCGACCGGCCCTCATAGATGGTGCCGCACCGGTCGACCACGAAGTTGTAGCCGAGATCGTCCCAGCCCTGCCCCCGGACATGGTCCGATTGCATAGCCCGCAGCATGGCGGGGACCTTGGCACAGTCGTAGTCATTGGGGTGGTCGGTGTGGTGGACGAACACCGCCTTCGCAGCCCCCGTGTATTTCGCGGGCCCCTGGACCAGGTCCTCATCCGCCCGCCAGACAGCCCGTCCGACGATGGCCGGACGCGGCACGGACTGCCTCGCCTCGGCCGGGACATTCCCGGGTCGAGGCGGGGATATGCCCCGGGGGGCATCCCACGTCACCAGCAGGGCCAGCGGCAGGACCGCCGTGCACACCGCTATTCGGCGGGACCACATAACGCCACCCTGTGGCCAAACCACGCCTACCGCACACACGAGCGAGCCATTCGGGTGATGACTGTCCGGACTGGATCAGTCACCACAGAGGCGCGGAGGCGCGGAGAAGTCAGAGCCGCCTGTCGGAATCGAACCGACGACCTGCTGTTTACAAGACAGCTGCTCTGGCCAACTGAGCTAAGGCGGCAGCACACACAGCCATGCCATGCGCGGGCTGCTCCACTCTACACAGCGGCCACCGGTGCGGGCCACGGAGGTTTATCGGTCACGGAGTACTGACAAGCCGTATGCCGCCGGGTTAGCGTTCGCGAAGGTCCACAGCAGTGGACCGCATCCCCCTTTACTCGGATCGTCCGGCACGTTCCTGCCGGTGAAGGAGACACAACAGCATGGCTACGGTCACATATGACAAGGCGACCCGGATCTATCCGGGTCAGGAGAAGCCCGCCGTCGACCAGCTCGACATCGAGATCGAGGACGGGGAATTCCTCGTTCTGGTCGGCCCCTCCGGCTGCGGAAAGTCCACCTCTCTGCGGATGCTCGCGGGCCTGGAGGATGTGAACGGTGGTGCGATCCGGATCGGTGACCGGGATGTCACCCACCTTCCGCCGAAGGACCGGGACATCGCCATGGTGTTCCAGAACTACGCGCTGTACCCGCATATGTCCGTCGCCCAGAACATGGGCTTCGCACTGAAGATCGCGGGCGTGCCGAAGGACCAGATCCGGCAGAAGGTCGAGGACGCGGCGAAGATCCTGGACCTCACCGAGTACCTGGAGCGCAAGCCGAAGGCGCTCTCCGGCGGTCAGCGGCAGCGGGTCGCGATGGGCCGGGCGATCGTCCGGGAGCCGCGGGTCTTCCTGATGGACGAGCCGCTGTCGAACCTCGACGCGAAGCTGCGGGTGCAGACCCGTACACAGATCGCTTCGCTCCAGCGTCGGCTCGGCATCACCACGGTCTACGTCACCCATGACCAGATCGAGGCCATGACCATGGGTGACCGGGTGGCGGTGCTCAAGGACGGGCTGCTGCAGCAGGTGGACTCGCCCCGGAACATGTACGACCACCCCAACAACGTCTTCGTGGCGGGCTTCATCGGCTCCCCGGCGATGAACCTGGTCGAGGTGCCGATCATCGATGGCGGTGCGAAGTTCGGCAACAGCGTGGTGCCGATTGACCGCGAGGCAGTGGCCGAGGCCGCCGACAGGGGTGACACCACGGTCACGGTGGGTGTCCGCCCGGAGCACTTCGACCTCGTCAACGGCGATGGCGCCAGGGCCCTCAGCAAGGACGAACCCGCCGGTCTGGCGGTCACCGTCAATGTCGTCGAGGAGCTCGGCGCCGACGCCTTCGTCTACGGCACCGCCGAGATCGGTGGCGGCGAGGCGAAGGACCTGGTCGTCCGCGTCAGCGGCCGCAGCGCCCCGGAGAAGGGCACGCGGATCCACGTCGTGCCCCGCGCCGGGGAGACCCATGCCTTCGCGACGTCCTCGGGCGAGCGACTGAGCGACTAGGCACTCCTGGGGTCGTACATCCGTATCTTGCGGATGTACGACCCCTTTTCGAGCTCCGTTCGTCAACTCTCCGGGCGCGAATACGCACCGATATTCCCTCATCAGGGTGACTAAATGTCGCCAAATCATCACTCCTCGCTACCATCTCAGGGGCCCTTCCCGGGCAACCCCTACTCGATCTCGCGAGGAAGCACCAGTGAATCAGGCAGCGCGCCGTATCGGCAGAACTCTCGCTCTCGTCCTCCCGGTCGTCCTGGTCCTGTCCGGGACGCTCGCGGTCGCCCGCGTACCCTGGGCGACTTCCCCCTCTGAATCTCAGGTGCTCACGGCGTCCGCCGAGAAGGCATCCAGCAAGGCGGCGGCCGCGCGTGCCCCACAGGATCTGCTGCGCGACCAGCTCATCACGGAGCTGCAGCAGAAGAATCCGGGGGACGCGTTGACGAGCCTTCAGCAGGAGGTTGAGCGTAGGCCGTCACTCGCCAAGCACTGCGCGGACATCGCCCGGGCGCTCGGCAAGGCGGCGGTGCAGAAGTACGGTTCGCCGCACCGTGCACAGCGGTTCGCCCGCCCAGTCTGTGACACCTCCTTCGCCTCCGGCGTGGCCGAGTCCCGCTGACGGAACACCGGAATACGGTGCGGATCATGACTGCTGATCCGCACACCTTCCCCGCGCAGGCGGTGATCCTGGCCGGTGGCCAGGGCTCGCGGCTGCGACCGTATACCGATGACCGGCCGAAGGCGATGGTCGAGATCCCCGGCACGGGGACACCGATCATCGGCCATCAGTTGTCCTGGCTGGCCCATGAGGGGGTCACCGATGTGGTGATCTCCTGCGGCCATCTCGCCTCTGTGCTGCAGAAGTGGCTGGCCTCGGCCGAACTCCCACTGCGGGTTACGACAGTGGTCGAGGCGGAGCCGCTTGGCCGTGGCGGTGGGCTGAAGCATGCCGCCGCCACGCTCCCCTGGCCCGATGAGCCGTGGTACGCCACCAATGGCGATATCTGGACCCGTTTCTCACTGCGTGACATGGCCGCTTTCCACTGGGAGCGGGACGCCATCGCCACGCTGGCGCTGGCCCGGCCACGCATTCCCTGGGGAGCCGTCAAGACCGACGGCTTCGGACATGTCGTGGACTTCATCGAGTCCCCGCCCACCGCGTACGAGATCAACGCCGGTGTCTATGTCTTCTCGCCCTCCTTTACCGAGCTGCTGCCGGTGCGCGGCGACCACGAGCGGACGACGTTCCCGCAGCTGGCGCGGGAGAACCGGCTGGCGGGCTATCCGCTGCCGCACGGGGCGTACTGGCGCGCCATCGACACCGCCAAGGATCTGAGCGAGGCAGCGAAAGAGCTTGCCGATCAGGCTGAACTCCCCTGACCGGCAAGCTCTCTTCGGCTACTCCGCTTGCTGATCCAGCTGAATCAGCTGTATTCGCTGTATTCAGCTGGATCAGCCCAGCAGGCCGCCCAGGGCGCCCCCGCTGCCGGAGCCACCGTTACCGCCCCCGCTGGAGCCGCCGTCCGTATCGCCGCCGTCGCTGTCACCGGCGCCATCCGTACCACCGCTGGCGCCGGACGTGCTGCCGGCGGTGGGCTCCGACGGGCTGTCAGGCACCGAGGGAGGGGGCGGGGCCACGGACCGCTCCGGGGCCTGCACGGTCTGGTCCTGGCTCGGCTCGCCGCTGGCCGTCTGGCCGGCTCCGGCGTCGGCTCCGCTGGTCTCCTGCGCCGCGCTGGTGGACGGTGCCGCGGAGGGGCCCACGGACTGTCCGGCGGTGGGCCCGGCGGTGGGTCCCTGGGTGGCGGTGGTGGTGGTAGCGCCCGGCTTCCTCGGCAGCGGAGAGCCCGGCAGATGGTTACGGGGCGGCTCGCCCGGCTCCGGCACGGTGGCGACCTCAGCGGAGCGGACCGCGCCGCCCAGCATGGAACCGATGAGCAGCGCGAGCCCCACGATGACGGTGGCCATCACGATGCCCCGGCGCAGTACCCGCCGCCGCAGCTCCCAGAGCGCGACCCGCGGACCGAGCCGCCGCCAGGCCTCGCCCGCGAGGCGGGCATCGAGGGAGTAGACGGGGGCGCCTGCGATGATCAGCGGGGACCAGGCGGCGAGGTAGATGATGTCCGGCGCGTCATACACAGGAACGCTTCGCCAGCTCACCGTCAGCAGCAGAGCGGCGGAGAGCAGCGCGCCGAGGGTCGCGGCGAGCCGCTGCCAGAGCCCGCATACGGTCAGGACGCCCACGATGATCTGGAGGAAGGCGACGGTCAGTCCGGAGCCGACCGGATGCGCGACGGCGAAGTCATGCAGGGGGGTGGCGATCGCCCAGGGCTCCAGTGACCGCAGCCAGCTGACCATGGAGCCGCGCTCGCCACCGTCGAAGTAGACGGGGTCGGTGAGCTTGCCCATCCCGGCGTAGATGGAGATAAAGCCGAGGAAGATCCGCAGTGGGAGGAGGACGACACCGAGGTTCATCCGGCGGCCGGGGTAGTAGGCGTGCCGCACAGAGTCGCTGCTCCGGGCCCGGCGGCTGTCCTCGCTCTCCTCCCCTTCGAACCCGTCCTCGTCATCGGCCAGGTCATAGGCGAGGTCGGCGTCGTAGGGCTGCCCGTCATACGCGTCGTACGCGCCCTCGGCGGGCCGTACTCCGTCCAGCAGCGCCTTCTCCGGCGGTTCGGGGCCGCGCGGGGCGACGATGGCGCGGGTCGCCTCGAGTTCGGTGGGAAGGCCGGGGGTGATCCGCGGCAGTACCTGGGTGGCGACCCCGGCAGGCTCCTCGGGGTGGGCGCTCGACGACCGTACCGCTTGCAGCAGTTGGCTGGCGTCGGAGTCCCCGGGCTCGGTCCGGCCGCTCCATACCAGGGGGGCCCGCCGCTTGGGGCCGCCGACGGCCGACAGCCGGGTGGTGTCGGCGAGCGCGCTGCTGGACGGCGGCGTGGCGAGCTTTACCCGGAAGCTCGCGTTGCTGACAATGACCTGAGCAGGGTCGCTCGGCACCTTGACCGAGCTCAGCACCGGCTCATCGTCCAAGAAACCGCCCGGGGTTCCCCCGGTGGGCGTGCGGGGTGTTCTGGTGTCCACACTCATCTAACCGAGTGACGGACGTTTAAGACACTGCCTTGACCGGCCCGATCTGTCCGCGACCCGTCAAAGGCCGGAGTTCTCCCCCCCTTCTCACCCTTCCAGCGCGCCCCGGGCCTGGGGTTAGCCAGACACCCCCTAGCTCCGGCGGCGGGAGGCTTCGTACAGGACCACGCCCGCCGCGACACCCGCGTTCAGCGACTCCGCGCCGCCCGGCATCGGGATGCGGACGCGGAGGTCGCAGGTCTCGCCGACCAGACGGGACAGACCCTTGCCCTCGCTGCCGACGACAATCACAACGGGTCCGTCCAGGGACGGCACGTCCTGCAGCTCAACGTCACCGTCCGCCGCCAGCCCAATGACCGTCAGGCCCGCCTTCTGGTACGTCTCCAGCGCGCGGGTCAGATTCGTCGCCCGGGCGACCGGCGTACGGGCGGCGGCACCCGCGGAGGTCTTCCAGGCACCCGCCGTCATCCCTGCCGCCCGGCGCTCGGGCACGACCACCCCATGGCCACCGAAGGCGGCGACGGAGCGCACCACCGCGCCCAGGTTGCGCGGGTCGGTGACGCCGTCCAGGGCGACGATCAGCGGGTCCTCGCCCGCGTCCATCGCCGCGGCGGCGAGGTCTTCCGGGTGGGCGTAGTCGTAGGGCGGCACCTGGAGGACAAGGCCCTGGTGATTGAGGCCATGGGTCATCCGGTCCAGCTCGGCCCGGGGGGCCTCCAGAAGGTTGATACCGCCCCGGTCGGCGGCAAGCTGCAACGCCTCGCGGACCCGCTCATCGCTGTCGATGAACTGCTGAACGTAGAGCGTCGTGGCCGGTACCCCCTCGCGCAGTGCCTCAAAGACGGGGTTACGGCCGACAACCAGCTCGGCGGTGCCCTTCGCACCGCCGCGCCGGGGGGCGGGGCGCTTGGCGGCGTGCCGGGCGCGCGCCTGCGCGGCGCGCTGCTTGGCGTGCCCCTTACGCATTTCCGCGGGTGGCGTCGGGCCCTTGCCTTCCAGGCTCCGGCGCCGCTTGCCGCCGCTGCCGGCCTGCGCGCCCTTCTTACTGGACGTGCGGCGGTTGCGCCGCTGGCTGTTCCCGGCCATGGGAGGGCTCCTCAGTCTGTGTTCGCCGCTCTCGCACGGCTGTGACGGATATCGTCCGTCGGCTGTTGGCTTGTGTGGTGGTAGGGCAATTATCCCGGAAGGCACCTCAGTGGGTGCCGAGCTCCCAGCGGGGTCCGGCGGGGGTGTCCTCGATGACTAGGCCCGCCCGCTGGAGTTCATCACGGATGGCGTCGGCGGTGGCGTAGTCCTTACGGCTACGGGCGGCCTGGCGCTGGTCGAGAACGAGCCGGACGAGTGAGTCGACGACGCCATGGAGCTCGTCACCCCGGTCCGAGCCCGTCGCCCAGTGGTCGTCGAGGGGGTCGAGGCCGAGGACGGCGAGCATGGCCCGGAGCTCGGCGAGGCGGGCGGCGGCGGTGTCCTTGTCATCGGCGCTCAGCGCGGCGTTGCCCTGCTTCACCGTCGTATGCACGACCGCGAGCGCCTGCGGAACGGAGAAGTCCTCGTCCATCGCCTCGGCGAAGGCCGTGGGAACCTCGGCCGCGGGCTCGACCGCGCCCGCCTTCTCCACCGCGCGGTGGATGAAGCCCTCGATCCGCGCGAAGGCGGTCTCGGCCTCACGCACCGCGTCCTCGCTGTACTCGATCATCGACCGGTAGTGCGGGGTGCCCAGGTAATAGCGCAGCACAATGGGACGCCAGCGCTTGAGCATCTCCGAGATCAGCACCGAGTTGCCCAGCGACTTGGCCATCTTCTCGCCGCTCATCGTCACCCAGGCGTTGTGCAGCCAGTAGCTCGCGAAGTCATCGCCGTAGGCCTTGGACTGGGCGATCTCGTTCTCATGGTGCGGGAAGACCAGGTCCACACCGCCGCCGTGGATGTCGAAGGCGGAGCCGAGGTACTTGTGCGCCATGGCCGAGCACTCCAGATGCCAGCCCGGGCGGCCCGGACCCCACGGGGTGTCCCAGAAGGGCTCGCCGGGCTTGGCCGCCTTCCACATGGCGAAGTCGCGCGGGTCACGCTTGCCGGTCTCGCCCTCACCCGCGGGCTGGAGGAGGTTGTCCAGCTCCTGGTTGGACAGGGCCAGATAGCCGGGGTAAGAGCGCACATCGAAGTAGACGTTGCCGTCCGCCGCGTAGGCGTGGCCGCGGTCGATGAGCTCGCGCATCATCTCGGTCATCTCGGGGATATGACCGGTCGCCCGCGGCTCATAGGTGGGCGGCAGGCAGCCCAGCGCCGTATAGCCGTCGTTGAACGCGCGCTCATTGTCATAGCCGATCGCCCACCAGGGGCGGTCCTGTTCCACGGACTTCGCGATGATCTTGTCGTCGATGTCCGTGACATTGCGGATGAAGGTCACGTCATAGCCGCGGTAGGCGAACCAGCGGCGCATGATGTCGAAGTTCAGCCCGGAACGGATGTGCCCGATATGCGGGGCGGCCTGCACGGTGGCGCCACACAGGTAGATCGAGACGCGGCCCGGGGTCAGCGGGAGGAAGTCACGGATCTGCCGGGCACTGGTGTCGTACAGGCGAATAGTCACCCGTCAAGGGTAGTAGAAGAAGTACGGTGCCCCGCGCCGTGGCACCGGGCACCCGCCTTGGCGGCTCAGACCAGATCGCCCATGCCCACTGCCTTACGGGGAGAGATCCGGACCACGACCCTGGGAGCGTCCTGGGCGGCGGCCGGGTTGAACTCGGCGTACTTTTTGCCGACGTACTTCATCGCCAGGTCGTCGATCAGTTCATAAGCGCCTTCGGTGGAGATAGTGGCCGTGCCCCGGACCTCGGCGTAGTTGTACGGCGAGTCCGGGCGCTGCACGACGACGCTCACCCGGGGGTCGCGCCGGAGGTTCTTCTCCTTGCGCCGCCCGATGGTGGTGGAGAACAGCAGGTCATCGCCGTCGCGCTTGACCCAGACCGGTGATGCCTGCGGGCTGCCGTCGGGCTGGATGGTCGCCACGGTCACAAAGACCGGGCTGTCGAGAAGCTGCTTGAGGTTGTCGGACAGTGCGGCTGCCACGGGGTGCCCCTTCGCTACGGTCTTCCACGGGTTGAGGGGTGTACGAGTACCTCCCCGAAACGTATCCAACTCCCCGCCCCGCGGAGCGCAGGACTCACCCCGGTCACCCCCGGATGACCAGTGCCGTGGCGATCGCGGCGAGGCCTTCCGCGCGGCCGGTCAGACCGAGGCCGTCGGTCGTGGTGCCGGACATGGCGACCGGGGCGCCGACCGCCTCGCTGAGCACCTTCTGGGCCTCCGCCCGGCGCTTGCCGATCTTGGGTCGTACGCCGATGACCTGGATCGCCACATTGCCGATCTCGAACCCCTCGGCCCGTACTATCCGGGCCGCCTCCGTGAGCAGGGTGATCCCCGAGGCGCCGGACCACTCGGGGCGGTCGGTACCGAAGTGGGCACCGAGGTCGCCGAGCCCGGCGGCGGAGAAGAGCGCGTCACAGGCGGCGTGTGCGGCGACATCGCCGTCGGAGTGCCCGGCCAGGCCGTACTCCTCGCCCTCCCAGAGCAGCCCGGCGCACCACAGCGCACGGCCGTGCTCGAAGGCGTGCACATCCGTGCCGATGCCGACCAGGGGCAGCTTCACCGGCTCAGAAGCCATCCTTGGCCCTCCTACGGGCGAGTACGGCCTCGGCGAGCACCAGGTCCAGCGGCCGGGTGACCTTGAAGGCCTCCTCGTGTCCCGGAACAACGACGACCGGCTGGCCCAGCCGTTCGACCATCCCGGCGTCATCGGTGGCGCCCTCGCCCTCGCAGCTGACCCGCTCATGGGCTTCGACAAGGGTCTTGCGGTCAAAGCCCTGCGGGGTCTGGACGGCGCGCAGCCGGGCCCGGTCGGGAGTGCCGATGACCGGCTCGGGGTCACCGGGCCGGTCCGGGGCCGCGACCTCCTTGACGGTGTCCGGGACGGGGAGCGCGGGGACGACGGCGGGTGCTCCGGCCCGTACGGCCGCGACCACCGAGTCGACGGTGTCTATGGGCACCAGCGGCCGGGCTGCGTCGTGCACCAGCACCACCTCGATATCGGCGGGCAGAGCGGCGAGGCCATGGCTCACCGACTGCTGCCGGGTCTCACCGCCGGGGACGACCACGACCTCGGCGGCGTCGGCGGCGGGGAGCGGGTACTCATCGAGGAGGTTCTGAACCCCGGCGGCATCGTCCGGCGGGGCGACGACCACGACCAGGGAGACAGCACGGGCGCGGGCCATGGCCCGTACGGCGTGTACGAGCATCGGGGTGCCCCCCAGTACACGCAGCGCCTTTGGAGTGCCGGGCCCCAGCCGTACACCCCGGCCCGCCGCGGGGACAACGGCGGCGGTGCGGGGCTCGGTACGGGATTCATCGGACATTGGTTGCACGTTCAGGTTTGTGTCCTTGCCTGAAATGGGTATGGCCAGAGCGTGCCGGGCACGACACCTCGATCGGCCCCTTCCGTGACAACCGTTCGAGGCAGCTGCCCGGGCCCGGCACTCGTACAACGCGTACACGTAAAATCGCGCAGAAATGCCGCAGCGCCCGGCAACAGACCTACTGGTCATCGTTCGGGCACCGCGGCATTCGCGTAACAACGTCAGGACGCCAGGACCTCATCGAGCAGGGCCTCGGCCTTGTCTTCGTTGGTGTTCTCCGCGAGTGCCAGCTCGCTCACCAGGATCTGGCGGGCCTTGGCGAGCATCCGCTTCTCGCCGGCGGACAGTCCGCGCTCGCGCTCGCGGCGCCATAGATCGCGGACGACCTCGGCGACCTTGATGACATCGCCGGAGGCGAGCTTCTCAAGGTTTGCCTTATAGCGCCGGGACCAGTTGGTGGGCTCCTCGGCGTACGGCGCGCGAAGCACCTCGAAGACCCGGTCCAGTCCATCCTGGCCGACTACATCGCGCACGCCGACGAGCTCGGCGTTTTCCGCCGGCACACGAACCTCGAGATCGCCCTGGGCGACCTTCAGAACCAAGTAGGTCTTGTCCACGCCTTTGATCTGGCGAGTTTCGATGGCCTCGATCAGCGCGGCCCCGTGATGGGGATAGACCACGGTGTCGCCAACCTTGAACGTCATGTGACAGGTACCCCTTCCGTGGCTATCCAGGGTAACACGGAAACCCTGTCTTCTGAATGGCGTTTTCGCAGGTCAGGGCGCATCTCGGGGCTTGACAACTGTAGCCGGATCGTGCTTCGGGAGGCCTCCGGAACCAGGTATTCGCAGGTGAGGAGCGTTCCCGCGGCACGGAGAAACACCAGAGTTACAACTCCAGACGGTCGGATCTGGACCCTCCGACGTCCGTTTTGCCGGAATTCCAGATGTAGCCCGTTTGGCCGGAGTTATATTGATCAACGCACCGGCGAGATCAATTCCAGCGGTCCCGCATTCCCCGCCAAAGAATCCCTCGCACAGATGTGCACCCGCTTTTACGGCTCCCCTTCACTGTCCTTGGTACCGAGTACGGACGGGCCGGGTACGAGGCGTTCCCCGGAGGTCGGTACCCTGTGCGACGGATACGCCCTTACTTACCGCTAGGAGATGCCGCCGCCGTGAGCAGCACCCTTCGACGCGGCGCCATCGCCGCCACCGTCATCGCGCTCTCGACCCTCTCGCTGGCTGCCTGCGGGGCCGGGACCGACGCACAGACCAACGGGGTCAACCCCAACAACGCGTCGATCAGCGTCGGGGACATAAAGATCCAGAACGTCAACATCGTCACCAGCAGGAACGCGGACGGCCCGGCGGCCGTATCGGCCCGCATCTTCAACGACGGCACCGAGGACGAGACCCTGCGGGCCGTCACCATCTCCGGCTCCGGCGGCCCGGTGACGCTGGCCCCCGCCCGGGGCGGCGACCTCACGATCCCGGCGGGTGGCTCCCTGATGCTGGGCGGCAAGGACAACCCGTCCGCGGTCATCAATGACGCCCGCGGCAAGGGCATCCGGGACGGCAACGCCCAGCCGATCACGTTTGAGCTCAGCTCGACGGGCAAGGTCAAGATCCGCGCGACGGTGGTGCCGGTGGGGGGTGCGTACGCGGAGTACGGTGCGACGCCTGACCCGCTGCGGCGGGGGGAGCAGGTCGCTCCGGAGAGGTCCCCCGCCCCGGAGACGACCCCGGAGTCCCCGGGCGAGCCCGGCACCCACTGATCCCCTGGGGGTTTCCCCGCCCCTTCCCGGCTGTGCCGATACGCGGCTCCGCCGCGTGGCGGGGCTTGCGCCCGGTGGCGGGGGTGCCGTGGGTGGGTTCCCCGTAATCCCGCCCCTCCCCGACTGTGCCGATATGCGGCTCCACCGCGTGGCGGTGCTTCGCCCGGTGCGGGCGTGCCGTGGGTGGACTTCCCCAATTCCCGCCCCTTCCCGGAAACTGGGGCTTCGCCCCAGGGCCCCGGGGGTGGCCGGTGCGGCTGCGTGGGCCGGTGTTGTGCCCACCCGTTCCGCCCTGCGGAACGACTGCCCACAACACGGGTGTGGCCCGAGTGCCCACAACACTCGTGTGGCCCGTGCCCACAACACACGGCGGCGCGAGGCCCACAACTGCGTGAGGGGGTGGGGAGGGGTGGGTTGTTCCGGACGCTTGCCCGTGATTTGTGGGCCGACAGGGGCTTAACCGGTTGACTCAACGCTGCCGCGCGTCGGGCCGTAAATCATGGGTCCGGAACGGCCCACCCCGGACCGCCCCCGACCCACCCACCGGCCTCGTCCGGTTTAGGGCTCGAACTTGTAGCCGAGCCCACGCACCGTCACCAGGTAGCGCGGCGCGCCCGGATCCGGCTCGATCTTCGCGCGGAGCCGCTTGACGTGGACGTCGAGGGTCTTGGTGTCGCCGACATAGTCAGCACCCCAGACCCGGTCGATGAGCTGCATACGGGTCAGCACGCGGCCAGCGTTCCGCAGCAGCATCTCCAGCAGGTCGAATTCCTTCAGCGGAAGGTCGACCTTGCCCCCGCTCACGGTCACCACATGCCGGTCCACATCCATCCGTACCGGACCGGCCTCCAACGCCGCCGGTGTGACCTCCTCCGGCTCTCCACGGCGGCGTAGCACGGCCCGGATACGGGCTACCAGCTCACGTGAGGAGAACGGCTTGGTCACATAGTCGTCGGCCCCTATCTCCAGGCCGACGACCTTGTCGATCTCGCTGTCCTTGGCGGTCACCATGATGACCGGGACATTGCTGCGGCCCCGCAGCTGACGGCAGACCTCCGTGCCGGGCAGGCCCGGCAGCATCAGGTCGAGCAGGACAAGGTCGGCGCCATTGCGCTCGAACTCATCCAGCCCCTCCGGCCCCGTCGCCGCGATCGCGACCTCGAAGCCTTCCTTGCGGAGCATGTACGACAGCGCGTCACTGAACGATTCCTCGTCCTCGACAACGAGCACTCGGGTCACGGAAGGACCTCCGGGGCAGAAAGTTGATCACGGGTGAAGGTCTCATCGACATCTTCGTCGACGACATCCTCGTAGTCGGCGTAATCGGCGTAGTCGGCCGGTTCCTGCAGTGCGCCACTGGGCTGATTCCGGCTGCGCCGGTTCTCCTCAGCCCGTTCCCGCGCACTGCCCGCTTCGGGCAGCCGCAGGGTGAAGGTGGAGCCTTGTCCCTCAGCACTCCACACGGTGACCTCCCCGCCGTGTGAAGCGGCCACATGTTTGACGATGGCGAGCCCGAGGCCGGTGCCTCCGGTCGCCCGGGACCGGGCCGGGTCCACGCGGTAGAACCGCTCGAAGATCCGGTCCCTGTCCTTCTCGGAGATTCCGATGCCCTGATCGGTCACCGCTATCTCGATCATGTCTCCACCGGGCGCGGATATCCGGCGACCGGCTATGCCCACCCGCGTACGCGGCGGGGAGTAGTTCACGGCGTTCTCGACCAGATTGCCGAGTGCCGCTGCGAGCTGGCCCCGGTTCCCCCATACCTGGAGTTCCGCGGTGCCGCCCGTGGCCATGGTGATGTGCTTGGTGCCCGCCTGCTGGCGGCACCGGTCTATGGCCTCGGCCACCAAGTCGTCGACCCGGACCGACTCGGAGTCCTCCAGCGGGTTGTCGTTCTGCACCCGCGAGAGATCGATCAGTTCCTGGACAAGGTTGGTGAGCCGGGTGGCCTCGTTCTGCATCCGGCCCGCGAAGCGCTCGACCGCCTCGGGGTCGTCGGACGCGTCCATCACCGCTTCGGAGAGCAGTGACAGCGCCCCGACCGGGGTCTTGAGCTCATGGCTGACATTGGCGACGAAGTCGCGGCGGACCGCTTCGATGCGGCGGGACTCGGTGAGGTCCTCGACGAGCAGCAGGACCAGCCGGGAACCCAGCGGTGCGACCCGCGCGGAGACCGCGAGGGCGTCGCCCCGCCCGGTGCCCCGCCTGGGGAGATCCAGCTCCACCTGCCTTATCTCGCCGTCCCGCCGGGTGTCCCGGGCCATCTGGAGCATGGGCTCCACGGCGAGCTTCCCGCCGCGCACCAGCCCCAGGGCGTACGCCGCCGAGCTGGCCTTGACCACGACGTCCCCCTCGTCCAGCACGACGGCCGAGGAACGCAGCACGGAGAGCACGGTGTCGACCCCCGGTGGGAGCACCGCGTCCGTATGCAGTGAGGTCCGTGTGGGGCGGGTCTGCTCACGTTCGCTCCAACGGAACGCCAGCACCGCGAAAGCGCCGGTACACACTCCGGCGATCGCAGCCGCTGCGGCGACCGCCGCGTTCACGTCCATGCCTTCAGGTTAAGCGGGTGGCGGGAGCACCTCCCAGGTCTTCCTGGCGCAGCTCGAACACTCGTCCCTCAGAGTTCACCGAGAGGTCGGTGATGGTTCACTCCCAGTGTTCAAAATCGGTTGATACCGGACAGTCCCCTCGGATGGCCGCCCCAGAGGGGGCTGTCCGAGGGGCTGTCCCTCAGAGTTCACCTGGGTGTCGTGGGTGATTCACTTGTGGGGTCGGCCCCAGACGTATTCCGGACAGAACGTGGGAGCGTAGGGGAATCAGGCCAACCGGCGCCATGAGAGAGAAGGACAGTCATGCGGGACGCGTACCACGAGGAGCTTGACTCGATCAGCGAGAGCCTGGTCGAGATGGCCAGGCTCGTCGGCTCCGCGATCGGCCGAGCCACCACGGCGATGCTGGACGCGGACCTGAAGCTTGCCGAGAGCGTTATCGCCAACGACGACAAGGTCGATGACCTGCAGCGCGAGCTGGAGACCCGGGCCATTCAGCTGCTGGCCCGCCAGCAGCCGGTCGCCACGGACCTGCGGATAGTCGTCACCTCACTGCGAATGAGCGCCGACCTGGAGCGCTCCGGTGACCTGGCGCAGCATGTCGCCAAGGTCGCCCGGCTCCGCTTCCCGGAGTCCGCGGTGCCGCGCGATCTGCAGGCCACGATGCTGGAGATGGGGCATCTCGCGCAGCGGCTGATGGCCAAGGCCGCCGAGGTCATCATCACCAAGGACGTGGACCTGGCGCTCCAGCTGGAGCAGGACGACGACAAGATGGACGATCTGCACCGCACGCTCTTCCAGCATCTGATGGATGACCGCTGGAAGCACGGCATCGAGACGGCTGTCGATGTCACCCTGCTGGGCCGCTACTACGAGCGCTTCGCGGACCACGCGGTGTCGGTTGCCCGGCGCGTCGTCTATCTGGTCACCGGTGACTACGCGGACGAGATCGACCAGGCCACGGCGGCTGCGAGCCCCGAGTAGACGCGGCCTCCCGTAGCCGGGCGGGCCCGCCCGGCTATCCGCCCAGTCCCGCGTCGCGGGACAGCAGGGCAGCCTGTACCCGGTTCTCGCACTCCAGCTTGGCCAGGATCCGGCTGACATACGTCTTCACCGTCGCCTCGCTCATATGCAGCCGCTCCCCCGCGTCCGCGTTGGACAGGCCCTCCCCGAGGAGCGCCAGCACCTCCAGCTCCCGCTCACTCAGTGCCGCCAGCCGCTGCCGGGCCTGCGCGCCTCGCCCTGCCCCCGGGCCCGAGGCGAGGGAGTCGACCACATGCCGGGTGGCGCCCGGGGACAGATAGGCGTCACCGGCGGCGGCCGCCCGTACCGCACGGATCAGCTCATCCGGCGCCGAGTCCTTGAGCAGACACCCCCCTGGCTCAGCGCGCCCAGGACGTTCTCCCGCTCGCCGAAGGTGGTGAGGATGAGCGGCCGTACGGACGGTGCCGCGCGGCGCAGCTCGGGCAGCGCCGACAGCCCGTCCAGCACCGGCATCTGGATGTCCAGCAGTACGACGTCCACGAGATGCCGCCGGGCCAGCTCAACGGCCTCGCGGCCGTTTCCGGCCTCGGCGACGACCTCGATGTCGTCGGCCGAGGTGAGGATCATCCTGATGCCCGCCCGGATGAGCGGCTCATCATCGGCGATGAGAACTCGGATCGACGGGCCCAACGGGACTCCTGCGCGGTCAGTCAGCGGTCGGTCAGTGATCAGTCATTCGGTCAGTCAAACGCCCTCTTTTCGATCAGCTTGCCATCCCGGAAGCAGAAACGGGCCAGCCAGCCGGAGTCCTTCTCCAGCAGCGGGTCCTCGGCGGTCAGCACCAGGCAGGACGCGCCCGCGGGCCGGGGCGGGCCGTCGTCGTCCAGCCCTTCGTTGAATCTGCTTCCCTTGGGCAGCTTCGCGCGCACCTCGTCCTCGCGCTGGCCGACCTCGACCGAGTCATAGGTGTCCTTCGTGATCATGCTCTCGTCGATTGCGGTGAAGAACCACACCGCGCCCACGACGATGAGCCCCACGAGCACCAGCGCGATACCCGCTCCCCACACCAGGCATCCCCTGGTTCTGCTGTTCATGGCCTTGTCGAACTCCTCGTGCGAACGGGACCAGTCGTTGTCCGGTCCACCGTCGCCGAGTGCCGTCACGCCGGGCTGCCGACGGAAGTCCTCCGCGCTGTCGACATTCGTCGCGGTGTACGGCAGCACACCCGTCAGCCGGAAGCCGCCATCGCCGGTCGGCCCGCTGTGCAGCATGCCGCCGACCAGCCGGGCCCGCTCATGCAGACCGGCCAGCCCCTGGCCGCCGCTCACCCCGGGCGCGGCGGGCCCGGAGCTCTCGGGGGCCGGCCCGTTGACGACCTCGACCAGCAGCGAGTCCGGTTCATAGCGCAGCGCCATGGTGATGGGGGCGCCGGAAGCGTGCTTGTGCGCGTTGGTCAGGCCCTCCTGCGCGATGCGGTAGGCGGCCCGGTCGGCGGCCGGGGTCAGGGACCGTGGCTCGCCGAACTCACGCAGCACGACCGGGGTGCCCGCGCTCCGGGAGGCCTCGACGAGCTCCTTGATGTCCGCCACCCCTCGCGCGGCAGCGGACGGCGCCTCCTGGTCGTCCGGCTCGTCCCGCAGCAGCCCGACCACCTCACGCAGCTCGCGCATCGCGGAGACGGAGGCTTCCCGCAGCACCCCGACCGCCTCCCGTTGCGGGCCGGAGAGCTGCGGGTCCACCTGGAGCGCTCCGGTGTGCACGGCGATGAGCGTGAGCTGATGACCCAGGCTGTCATGCATGTCCTGGGCGATGCGCTGCCGTTCCCGCAGCCGTGTCTCACGGGCGATGACCGCGTTCTCCCGCAGGAGATGGTGGTGCTGTGCCTGGAGCGAGGCGACCAGGGCGCGCCGCTGTGCCAGATAGCGGGCGATCAGACCGGGAACGGCCACCACCGCCAGGAACCAGAGCGTGTAGAAGAAGACGCCCACCCAGGAGTTCGGTCCGGCGCCCTCGCGCAGCACGTTGATCGCCGCGACCGCCGAGGAGAGCACGAACGCGGCGGTGAACACCGCCAGCGCCCGCCCCACCCGGTGGATCCGCTGCCCCACCGACCAGCCCACCACGGGCAGCAGCAGTGCGAGCCCGGTCACCACGGCGGCCGCAGACGCGGAAACGAGCAGTACGGTCCCGGGCAGCGGCCGCCGTAGCAGGGCCAGCAGCAGCGCGCCCAGTGCCACCGCCACGATGGCCGGGCCCCGGCTGCCGCTCAGGAATTGCAGCCCTACGCAGGACAGCAGGAGCAGCAGCAGGACCGCTGCCTCGCCGATGATCCGCTGTGCCGTCCATGGCTCCGGCCCGATGAGCCATCGCCATGCCCGACGGGCCTTCGCTCTTGTGTCCACGGACACACGGTAGAAAACCCCACCCGGCGGCGCAGCCGACATTCGTCGCGCCCCGCAGCGACGAAAGGTGACAGAAGTCGACGGAAGCCGGGCGGAAGTCGGCGCAAGTCGACGGGAGTCCCGTCCGGCCGAATGCGTAGGCATGCGCCTACGCGCCCTTGATGCGCCGTGTGGGCATGGGCATGTTGGGGGGTGAAGCAGGCTCAGATCGTGCCTGCCCGGAAGGGAAGGAAGCCATGGCTGACGCCCCGATAGCACCCACGATTCTCGCCCACTCGCCCGGCCACCGCCCGACGCTGCCCATCGTGTCATCCGGTTGTTCATGCGGGCCCGGCTGCCAGTGCGGCTGCCAGTCCGGCGGCCCGTGCCAGTGCGGTGGTGGCTGCAGCTGAAATCCGGCACAGCCCTGCGGACGGATGATGGGGTCCTGGCCCATGCGACGGGTCAGGACCCCGCGTCATGCGCTCGTGGGCCACCGTAGCCGGGCCCACAGGGTGAAGGTGCCGTCCGTACTGCCGTGCTCCAGGGTGCCGCCATCGAGCTCGACCCGTTCCCGCAGGCCGGTCAGCCCCGCGCCCGCGCCCGGGATCTCCGGGGCGGTCACACCGGCCGGCAGCGGGTTGCTGACCCGTACCGTCAGATCGGTACCCGGTGCGCCGGCCAGCTGGATGGTGACCTGGGCGCCGGGAGCGTGCTTACGGGCGTTGGTCAGGCCCTCCTGGACCACCCGGTAGACGGTGCGCTGGAGCTGAGGACGCAGGGTGTCGATGGGCTGGTCGGTGATGCCATCGCGGAAGTCGATCTGCTGCCCGGCCGCGCGAGCCTCGTCGACCATGCCCGTGATGCCCACCAGCTGCGGCTGTGGCGGCGCCGGGACCGCGGTGGCGGCGTCGGCGTCGGGCTCGTCCTCGTCGGCGCGCAGCACATGCAGCACCTCACGCAGCTCATCCAGGGCCTGGTGTGCGTTGTCCCGGATGACCTGTGCGCTCTCGGCGACCTCGGCGTCGCCGAGCGCCGGACCGGCCCCGGCAGCGGACTGCTTCGTACGGTAGGCCAGCGCCCCGGCGTGCACGGAGAGCAGCGAGATGCGGTGTGCCAGCACATCGTGCATCTCACGGGCGATGGCCGCCCGCTCGGCGCGGCGGGTGTCCGTGAGCCGCCGGGCGTGATCCTGGCGTTCCCGCCGCGCGTCCTCATGGAGCTTGAGCACCAGCCGTCGCCGGGCGCTGATGGCCGTCCCCCAGGCGAAGAAGACCAGGTAGTAGGCGAGCACAAAGGCCGCGGTCGACCAGCCGCCCTCATAGGGCACCGAGTAGAGCAGGACATACGGCGCCGACGCCGCGATATAGAGGCACAGCACCAGGAGTGCGGGCCGCCAGGGGACCCGCATGGCCAGATTGAGGATGATCACCATCAGCGCGCCGAAGGCGCTGTTGGTGATGGCGCCGGCGGGCAGCCCGATCAGGGCGACGGCCAACGGGAAGCGGCGCCGCCACCACAGGGCAAGGCAGGCCAGCGCGCCCAGCGGGGCGTCGATCGCCCGCTGCCAGGCGGGCAGATAGTCGTAGTCCTGGACGGCGAGGAGCAGCACGGCCCACCAGAGCACGGCCCAGCAGAAGAGCAGGGAGTCGACCACCCAGTCCCGGGTGGTACGGCGCACCCGCTCGTCCCCTCCGCCACCCGCGCCGGCCGGGGGAGGCCCCGAGGCCGCGGCCAGTTCGCCGGGCAGCAATGACCGCGGCACGGAGGTCTGTGGGCTGCTGTCAGTCACTCCCCGAGCGTAAGCGCGGGACGGCCCGCACGCCCTGGCCCCTCGGCCAGCGCTCTGACTTGTTGCCCTACTTCTTGCCCTGGTTCTTCACGGCCTCGATGGCGGCCTTCGCGGCCTCGGGGTCGAGGTAGGTGCCACCAGGGTTGACCGGCCGGAAGTCGGCGTCCAGCTCGTAGGAGAGGGGAATGCCGGTGGGGATGTTGAGTCCCGCGATGTCCGCGTCCGAGATGCCGTCGAGGTGCTTGACCAGTGCGCGCAGGCTGTTGCCGTGCGCGGCGATCAAGACCGTACGGCCGGTGAGGAGGTCCGGCACGATGGTGTCGTACCAGTACGGCAGCATGCGGGTGACGACGTCCTTGAGGCACTCGGTGCGCGGACGCAGCTCGCTCGGGATCATCGCATAGCGCGGGTCGTCGCTCTGCGACCACTCGGCACCGTCCTCGAGCGGCGGCGGCGGGGTGTCGTACGAGCGGCGCCACAGCATGAACTGCTCCTCGCCGAACTCAGCGAGGGTCTGCGCCTTGTCCTTGCCCTGCAGCGCCCCGTAGTGCCGCTCATTGAGCCGCCAGGAGCGGCGAACGGGGATCCAGAGCCGGTCTGCGGCCTCCAGCGCGAGCTGGGCGGTGCGGATGGCGCGCTTCTGGACGGAGGTGTGCACGATGTCGGGCAGCAGGCCGGCGTCCTGCAGCAGCTCACCGCCGCGGACTGCCTCCTTCTCGCCCTTTTCATTGAGGTTGACGTCCACCCAGCCGGTGAACAGATTCTTCGCGTTCCACTCGCTCTCGCCGTGGCGGAGGAGGATGAGCTTGTACGGTGCGTCGGCCATGACGTTCAGCCTAACGGGTGCGCCCCTGAGCGCCCCCTTGAGCCAGCAGCCGGGAAGGCTCCCCTAACGTTGTGGGCAGTCGTTCCTCCCCCAGCTAACTCCCCCAGACTTCGTCTGGGAGGTGCCCCCAGGGAGGTGCCCCCAGGGCGGAACGGGTGGGCACAACACCGGCCACCGGCCCGCACCCGCCAACCCCAGGGCCCCGGGGCCAAGCCCCGGTTTCCGGGAAGGGGCGGGATACGGGGAAACCCACCCACAGCACCCCGCAGCCGGTGCCATCTGCCGTCGCCCAAGCGCGAGTTGACGGAAGAATCACGGATCCCTCTGAACGCTCCAGCCTCTCCCTCCGTATGAGAAGGAAGCGCAATGTCCGTCTCCCCTACCCCGGAAGGCCCTGTTCCAGAACGACCCAGAGGGAATCCATGAATCTGAAGACACACAGGCGCTCCCGTTTGGCCAGGAGAACAGCTGCCGCGGCGGCAGCGCTGCTGCTGGGAGGCGGTGGGCTGGTCGCGGCCAATGTCTACGCGAGCGCCGGCAGCCCTTCGCACAATCGCGGCGAAACCCAGGACGGTGCGGCCGATCAGCCGACCATGTCCACCGTTGAATGTCCGGAGGTATCGGATGAGCTGCCCGAGATGCCGGGCTCTGCACGCAGGGAAGTGGACCGCAACCTGGCGCTCCTGGACAGCCAGGTCGCCGATGCCTATCAGCGGCTCCGCAGCTCTCAGAGCGCGATCGACAATGACCCGGACTTCGTGGACAACGCGATCCTCGGCCCGCTGAAGGACAAGCGGACCGCGACGATCAACCGAATCGTCACCGCGATCGACCGGTCAGCCGATCGGCCGCAGGGCCTGGACTCACTGGCCGAGTGCTCGCTGCGCGAGAATGTCGCCGCGCCGGCTGAGGACGATGGGCAGGCTGGGGGTGATGGGCGGCGGCAGCAGGTGGGTGGTCCGGCTGCCGAGGACTTCGTCGATATCACTCAGGTGCGGCCCAATGTCTCCCGGCCGCAGAACCGGCGGGGTGCCTCAACCGGCACGTTCATCACTGAGTGCGGCAAGAACGAGAACGGCGTCTTCAACTCCGACAACCTCATCGCCGCCCCCGGCGTCAGCAACGGCGCCCACCACGTCCACGACTACGTCGGCAACCAGGACAGCAACGCCTTCGCCAGCGACCGCGACCTCGCCCGCGCCAACACCTCCTGCGCCAACCAAGAAGACCAGTCCTCCTACTACTGGCCCGTCCTGCGCCTGCAAAACGGCCAGAACGAACGCGACGCCAACCAGGCCGGCGGCGGCAAGGACGGCAACATCGGCCCCATCCAGACCCCCGCCACCGTCGACCTCACCTTCGAAGGCAACCCCCGCTCCAAAGTCGTCGCCATGCCCCGCTTCCTGCGCATCATCACCGGCGACGCCAAAGCCTTCACCAACGGAACCGACAACGCCAACGCCTCCTGGAGCTGCACCGGATTCGAAGACCGCCAACTCACCGACAAATACCCGATCTGCCCCCAGGGCAGCCAACTCGTACGCACCTTCCGCTTCCAAAGCTGCTGGGACGGCCAGAACACCGACAGCGCCAACCACCGCACCCACGTCGACTTCGCCAACGACGACGGCTCCTGCGACAACGGCTTCCAGCCCATCCCCCAGATGGTCCAGCGCATCACCTACGACCTGCCCCCCGGACCCAAATTCGCCGTCGACTCCTTCCCCGAGCAGCTCCACAAACCCGTCACCGACCACAGCGACTTCATCAACGTCATGTCCGAACGCCTCATGCAAAAGGCAGTCAACTGCATCAACCAAGGCCGCACCTGCAAGAACTGATCCGAGTTACGGGAGGTTCAGACCATGCGTTTCCCCAGCCACGCGGCGGTCCCGGCGCTCGCTCTGACGGGAGCGGTGCTGCTCGGCGCCTGCGGCGGCGGCACGGATCAGTCAGCGGCGCCCAAACCCGCGACCGGCAGTCTCGAAGAGCTCGCTGCCAAGACGGCTTGCGAGGTCGAGGTGGACATCAACGCCGACGAGTTGCGGCAAGGGGTGTGCAAGACGGATGACGGCCGCTATGTCCTGACGACTTTCGCGACGAGCCGGGGTCAGCAGGAGTGGCTGGAGGAGGCGAAGCCATACGGCGGCACATATCTCATCGGCAGCCGATGGGTCGCCGTGGGCGAACCGGATGTACTCGGTTCGCTGCGTGGCCGACTCGGAGGGGAGGTGGAGAACGGCGACTCGCACTCCGGCTCACACGGTGATGAAACCGATGAGCACAAGGTTCATCACGAGAACTGACCGCGCGACTAGAGTGCCGGCAGATATCCGGTCGGACGGAAGGTGCTCACGATGCCGCTGCGTTCCCGAATATGTGTCCTCGCCGTCTGCGGCGCCCTGTTGGCGCCGACCGGCACGGCGGTGGCCGCAAACGAACGCGGCAGCAGCAGCTGCGTCCGGCCGGATACCCCGCTCACCGTCGAGGAGAAACGGCTGAGCGGACCGGTGCCCCAGGAGATCCTGGAGCGCAGCGGCTTCGACCGGTTCGGGCCCGTGCTCCGCGGGGCGCTGTGCGCGGCGAAGTCGGACCAGGCCGCCGAGCGGATCGTGCGGTGGCACGGACGGGCGCTGTGGCAGCGGGCGGTGGACCGGGTGCGGGGCCGTGGCCCGGCGGGTGGCGATCTGGCCCGGGATGATGACCGGCCGCTGTACTGGGCGCGGCTGGAGATGAGCAAGGCGATACGTGAGTGGCGGCCCGCCTTCCCGCTCGCCGGGGACCGGCGCGGCGCCCTGCTGGACCGGCTGGAGCGCACCTCCCGGGGGCAGGACTCCATCAAGCTGCCCGCCCGAGCGGGTGTGCGGCGGGTACTCGTCACCGGCTTCGACCCGTTCCAGCTCGACGGGGATATCCGGCGCAGCAATCCGTCCGGCGCCGCCGCCCTCGCCCTGGACGGCACCACCGTCAGGACACCGGAGGGTCCGGCCCGTATCGAGGCCGCCGTGTTCCCGGTCCGCTGGGCGGACTTCACCCGGGGGACGGTGGAGACGACGCTGCGCCCGCATTTCGCGGCGGGACCGCGGCAGGCCGATGTGTTCACCACGATCAGCCAGGGCCGGGTCGGCCGGTTCGATGTGGAGCGCTACAACGGCGCCTGGCGCGGCGGCTACCCGGACAACGCCAATGAGTCCGTGACCGAACAGATCCCGGTACCGGGCGGCGGCCCCGGCCCGCAGTGGACCTCGACCTCCCTGCCGTACCGCCAGATCACCGAGGCGGACACCGGTGACTTCCCCGTCTACGACAACACCTCGGTCACCGAGATACCAGCGGGCGGCACCGAGCCGGTGCAGCGCCCGGACGGGCCCACCCCGGGATCAACGGCCCGCGCGGGCGGTGGCGGCGACTATCTCTCCAATGAGATCGCCTACCGCGCCACGCTGCTGCGCGACACCATGGGCCGCGATATTCCCGGCGGCCATCTGCACACCCCTGTACTGCGGTTCGCCAAGGACAACACCGACCCCGATACGGGGACGGTCACCGACCCGGTGTTTCTCCGCAACCGAGCCGCGATCACCGCGCAGATCCGGGCGGTGCTTACGATCGCGGCTGGGTCAGACGGGTGAACGCCTCAAGATTCCGGGTGGACTCACCACGCGCCGTCCGCCAGGCGTACTCCTTGCGGATGGCCGTCGCGAAGCCCATCTCCAGCAGCGTGTTGAAGGGACCGTCGGCGTTCTCCACCACGGTGCCGAGGATGCGGTCCACCTCTTCGGGGGTGACGGCCGCCAACGGCAGGCGGCCCACCAGGTAGATATCGCCGAGCTGATCAATGGCGTAACTCAGCCCGTACAGCCGGGTGTTGCGCTCCAGCAGCCAGCGGTGGACGGCCTCGTGGTTCTCATCCGGATGGCGGACCACGAAGGCGTTGACCGACAGCGAGTGCTTGCCGACGATCAGCGAGCAGGTCGTCGACAGCTTCCGGGTCCCCGGGAGCGTAACGATGTAGCTGCCGTCGGACGGCGACTCCCACTCCAGGTCAGCGTCGGTGATTGTCTGCTCGATGACACGTTTTGCGTCAGCCATAAGCCGATCGTAGGCGAAGTGGTCCGCTGAGGGGGTCTTCCCCTCAGCGGGCCGGGCGGGCGGCGATCGCCTCGCCGTAGACCTCGGCGGTCCCGCGTGCCGCCGCCTCCCAGCCAAAGCCCCGGGCGTGGCGGGCGGCCGCCTCGCCCATCCGGGCCGACAGCTCAGGATTTCCGACGAAGCGCCGCAGCGCCCTGGCGTACTCACTGGGCTCGTGCCCGGCGATCAGGAAGCCGCTCACACCATCCCGGACGGCCACCGGCAGCCCGCCGACCGCCGCCGCGATGACCGGGGTGCCACAGGCCTGGGCCTCAATCGCGACGAGCCCGAACGATTCGCTGTAGGACGGCATGACCAGCACGCTGGCCGCTCGATACCAGTCGGCGAGCTGGTCCTGGCCGACCGGCGGACGGAAACAGATCACATCGGCGATACCCAGCCGGGCGGCGAGCTTCTGCAGCCCCTCCGGCTTGGCCAGCCCGGAGCCGGAAGGCCCGCCGACGATCGGCACGACAAGCCGCTCCCGTAGCGAGGGGTCCTCGTCAAGGAGCCCTCGCACCGCGTGGAGCAGCACATCGGGGGCCTTCAGCGGCTGTATCCGCCCGGCGAAGAGCGGGATCAGCGCGTCCTGCGGCAGCCCGAGCCGGGCCCGGGCCGCGGCCCGGCCGTCGCCTGGCCGGAAGCGGCCCAGGTTCACCCCGGGGTGGACCACGGCGGTGCGCTCCGGGGCCGCGTCATAGTGCCGCACCAGCTCGCCCGCCTCTTCGGCGGTGTTCGCGATGAGCCGGTCGGCGGCCCGTACGATCTGCGTCTCCCCGATCACCCGCGCAGCGGGCTCGGGGGTGTCCCCCTCCGCCAGGGCGGCGTTCTTGACCTTGGCCATGGTGTGCATGGCGTGCACCAGCGGCACGCCCCAGCGGTCGGCGGCGAGCCAGCCGACATGGCCGGAGAGCCAGTAGTGCGAGTGGACCAGGTCGTAGTACCCGGGCCGGTGCCCGGCCCAGGCCTGCATCACGCCATGGGTGAAGGCACAGAGCTGTGCGGGCAGCTCCTCCTTGGTCAGCCCCTCATACGGCCCGGCGTCGACATGCCGGACCAGCACCCCGGGCGACAGCTCTACAGCCGGTGCCAGCGCGCCGGTGGTCGCCCGGGTGAAGATCTCGACCTCGATACCGATCGCGGCGAGCTGAGTCGCCAGCTCGACGATGTAGACGTTCATCCCGCCCGCGTCGCCGGTGCCGGGCTGGTGGAGCGGTGAGGTGTGCACGCTGAGCATGGCGACCCGGCGGGGTCCACGGGAGGGCAGGCCAAGCCGTCGTCCCAGCCGCGTCACATACGAACTCACGCGTGGTGCCTCCTTCCTCCACTGAGGGGGAACAGCAGGAGGCTGCCCCGCCTTCCCGCTTTGCCGAAACGTGACCTATGGCATGGCACGTACGCTGCGGGCATGCCAGCGTCCAACCGTCCCCGTCCCGGAGGCCGTCCCGAGGGGACCGTCACCCGGGGGACGACCAACCCGAACCGGCTCCGCCGCATGGACCGGTGGATCGTGGCCACCCACGGCCCGGCGCTGCGGCGGTCGGCTCAGCCGCCGGTCGCGGTGGACCTCGGCTATGGCGCGGCGCCGTGGACAGCCGTGGAGCTGCTGGGACGGGTACGCCGGGCCCGCCCCGATATCCGGGTCGTGGGCATCGAGATAGACCAGGACCGGGTGGCCGCCGCGCGGCCGTACGAACGCGAAGGCCTCACGTTCCGCCGGGGCGGCTTTGAGATCCCGCTCCCTGAGCGGCCCCAGCTCATCCGGGCGGCGAACGTGCTGCGGCAGTACGAGGAGGCCGAGGTGTGGCCGGTCTGGCAGCGGCTGTGTGCCCGGCTGGCGCCGGGTGGCCTGCTGGTCGAGGGCACCTGCGATGAGATCGGCCGCCGCCATGTCTGGGTGGCCCTTGGCCCCGAAGGCCCCCGCACGGTCACCTTCGCGGCGCGGCTCAGCGCTCTGGACCGCCCGTCCGACCTGGCTGAACGGCTTCCCAAGGCACTGATCCACCGCAACATACCCGGCGAGCGGGTGTATGACTTCCTCCGCGATTTTGACCGCGCCTGGGCAGCGGCGGCTCCCTATGCCCCGCTGAGCGCGCGGCAGCGCTGGGTCCGCACCATACGGACCCTCTCCGAGGGGTGGCCGGTGGTGGACGGGGCCACCCGCTGGCGCCAGGGCGAGGTCACCGTCCGGTGGGACGCCCTGGCGCCGGGGCACGGCTAGCGGGTGTCTGGTGGATCAGGCCGCCTGCGTCAGTTCCGCGCGGCCGAACAGCAGGGCGTAGCCCGGCGGGAGTTCGCCGAGCATCCGCTCCAGCAGTTCGTCACCGGCCGCGTCGGCCACCACGCTGAGCACCGAGCTGACGTCCCATCGGGCGGTGGCAGCCGTCGTGCCCTCGATACGGGCGGCCACGCTGTCGACAAACTCCGAAGCGGTCAGCTGCCGGGTGGCGGGCACCTGGTCGACCAGTACCCGGGCGGCCTCCCGGGGAAGCCGCTGGGCGAGGTCCACTCGTTCCCGCCCGACCACATGGCCGCCCAGGGCGGAGAGCACGGTGCGGGTGACCCGCTCGGCCTCCGCGTGGGTGGGGTACTGCCCGTACTGGCGCACCCGGGCTACACATTCGCTCCAGCGCATCGCTGCTTGTCCCTTCCCTTCCCTCACGAGTCCATCGCGCGGCCCCGGAATCAGCCGGTGAGCTGCTTCTTGGAGCCGCCGCTGATCTGGATCTTGCGCGGCTTGGCCTCCTCGGCCACCGGGATGCGCAGTGTCAGCACACCGGCGTCGTAGGAAGCGCCGATCCGCTCGGCGTCGAGGGTGTCACCGAGGAAAAGCTGGCGGCTGAACCTGCCGGTCGGCCTCTCCGCCACGATCCGCTCGGCGCCCTCGGGGCCGGGCCAGGTGCGCTCGGCCTGGACGGTCAGCACGTTCCGCTCGATGTCGAGGTCGATGGTCTCCGGGTCGATGCCCGGCAGATCGAGGTGAACCACGACGTTCTCGCCCGAACGGTACGCGTCCATCGGCATTCCGACGGGGCGGGCGGCGGTACCGAAGAGCTGCTCGGTGAGACGGTCGAATTCACGGAACGGGTCAGTACGCATGAGCATCACGGGTCATCTCCTTCCGTCGCGACGGTGCTGTGTGACGCCCTACGACCATTTCTATACAACAGAAGAAGAAAAATTGACAAGACCCAGCTCAACGTGGCGGAAAAGCCAGCTCAGACCCGGTCCAACGCCGCCAGTGCCGCGTCGATCAGTGGCCGGTCCCGGTCGTGGGTGAGGTGCCGCCGGGCTGCCGACGGCGGCAGCCACAGCAGCCGGTCGACTTCCTCGTTCGGCTCGAAGGAGCCCCCGGTCGCCTGCGCCGCCCAGTAGTGGACCTCCTTGCGCAGGCCCTTCGCGAGATAGTGCGCCGTGGGCAGCCGCGCCCCCAGCACACACTCCATGCCGGTCTCCTCCCGCACCTCCCGCACCGCCGCCCGCGACGGCTCCTCGCCGCCCTTCAGCTTGCCCTTGGGGTGTGACCAGTCGTCGTACTTCGGCCGGTGCACCAGCGCGATCTCAATCGCGCCGTCGTAGGGCGAGCGCCGCCACAGCACACAGCCCGCGGCCTGTACCGGCTGCGTCGGCTGTATCGGCTCAGCCATGAGCTGCCTCCCCTCTCGGATGCCAGATACGGCAGAAGGCGAGGCGGGCGGCCTCGACCTCATGCCGCTGGTCGGCGTGGAGCACGCCGAGCGCATAGGCGGTGGCGGGGGCGATACGGGGCGTACGACCGGCCGCGGCGGCAGCGGCGGCGGCCCCGGCCGCGTCCCGGTGCCGGTTGAGGTGGTGGCTGGCCAGGACGAGCGCTGTGCTGTCTCCGCCGGCCGCGCCCAGCGCCTCCTGCGCGTAGCGGACCAGCCGTACCAGGCGACGTACCTGGTGCCAGGCGGTGTCGTGCCCTCCCTCCGTGGTATGCCGCTCCTCCGCTGCGGCGAGGGTGTGGGCCAGCGCGCCGGGTCCGAGCGGCAGCGCGTCAACGGACTCGATGAGGCAGCGATGGGCGAGCTCGGCCAGCGGCCGCATGACCGCGCTCGCGGGCCGCTCGGCGGCCTTCGCGTCCACCGGTGCCTCCGAGGCCAGCACCGCGACGCCATCCGCGACGGCGTGAAAGCGGGCGGAGCCGAGTGCCCGCAGCGCGGCGGAGTGTGCCCGGGTACGGGAGAGGGTGAGCTGCCGTTCCAGCAGGGCGCCCGCCCGTGCGGCGCCGATCCCGGAGTCCTGTCCGGAGCCGTGCCCGTCGGCGGGCGCGGAGAGCCGGTGCAGCGCGGCCAGCAGCCGGCTGAGCCGGGCCGCGTAGGCGTACTCCCGGGCGAGGAGCCCGGACAGCCAGCCCAGCTCCGCGCTGAACCGTTCGGCCCAGTCGGCGTCCAGCAGCGGCCGGAACGTATGCAGAGTCCCGTTGATCCGGCGGGCGGCACGGCGCAGCACCCGGATCGCCTCGGTCGCCTCAGCCGCGGTGTCCGCGCTGCCCGCGTTCTCGTCATGCAGCCGCAGACTGCGCAGGAGCTCGGCGGCCTGCCCGTTGAGATATCCGGCCAGCGCCTCTCCGGCCGTGACCCGTGTCATGGCCATCCGCTCCGATCCGGGCCCGGAGGCCAACGGCACGGGCAAGCGGTCGGTG
Organism: Streptomyces gobiensis; assembly: GCF_021216675.1. Taxonomy (NCBI): domain Bacteria; kingdom Bacillati; phylum Actinomycetota; class Actinomycetes; order Kitasatosporales; family Streptomycetaceae; genus Streptomyces; species Streptomyces gobiensis. The sequence continues at coordinate 2,341,662 of NZ_CP086120.1, forward strand.
CGACCTGCCGTCAGGTCATGTCGTGGGACCACGTCGGCGCCTCCTGGCGTCGATGAGCGTTTCCTGAACGTTCCGCAGGGGCTGCCCGTCGGCGTCGACGGAGTGCCGGGTCCAGTCGCCGTCCGGACCGAGGTGCCAGGAGGCGGTGGAGTCAGACATACCGGTCTCCAGCAGTCTGTCCAGGGCCGCCCGGTGTCCGGGGTCGGCGACCCGTACCAGCGCCTCGATCCGGCGGTCGAGATTGCGGTGCATCAGGTCGGCGCTGCCGATCCACACCTCCGGATCGCCGCCGCCCCCGAAGGCGAAGATCCGCGAGTGCTCCAGAAAGCGTCCCAGAATGCTGCGCACCCGGATGTTCTCGCTGAGCCCCGCGACGCCGGGCCGCACCGCGCAGATGCCGCGCACCCAGATATCGACCGGCACCCCGGCCTGGGAGGCGCGGTAGAGCGCGTCGATGACGGTCTCGTCGACGATCGAGTTGGCCTTGATACGGATGTAGGCGGGCCGTCCGGCGCGGTGGTGGGTGATCTCCTTGGCGATCCGGGAGACCAGACCATCGCGCAGTGACCTGGGGGCGACCAGCAGCCGCCGGTAGGTCGCGCGCCGGGAGTAGCCGGAGAGCCGGTTGAAGAGGTCGGAGAGGTCCGCGCCGACTTGCTGGTCGGCGGTGAGCAGGCCCAGGTCCTCGTAGAGTCTGGCTGTCTTGGGGTGGTAGTTCCCCGTCCCCACATGGGCGTAGCGCCGCAGCTGGTCGCCCTCCTGCCGGACCACCAGCGACAGCTTGCAGTGAGTCTTCAGACCGACCAGGCCGTAGACGACATGGCAGCCGGACTCCTCCAGTTTGCGGGCCCATTTGATGTTGGCCTGCTCATCAAAGCGGGCCTTGATCTCCACCAGGACGAGGACCTGTTTGCCGGACTCGGCGGCGTCTATGAGCGCGTCGACGATCGGTGAGGTCTCCGAGGTGCGGTAGAGCGTCTGCTTGATCGCCAGCACATCGGGGTCGGCGGCCGCCTGCTCCAGAAAGGCCTGGACGGAGGTGGAGAAGGAGTCATACGGGTGGTGCAGCAGTACGTCCCGTTCGCGCAGCGCGGCGAACACATCGGGCGCGGAGGCGGATTCCACCTCGGCGAGATCCCGGTGGGTCCCGGCGACGAATTTCGGATATTTCAGCTCGGGCCGGTCCACCTTGGAGAAGATTCCGGCCAGCCCGCTGAGGTCGAGCGGACCCGGCAGCGGATAAACCTCGGAATCGCTGACCTTCAGCTCCCGTACCAGCAGGTCGAGCACATAGGGGTCAATGGTCTCCTCGACCTCAAGCCGCACCGGCGGGCCGAAGCGGCGCCGCATCAGCTCCTTCTCCAGCGCCTGGAGCAGATTCTCGGCGTCGTCCTCCTCGACCTCCAGGTCCTCATTCCGGGTCACCCGGAACATATGGTGCGCCAGCACTTCCATCCCGGGGAACAGCTCCTCCAGGTGGGCCGCGATGACGTCCTCCAGCGGCACATACCGTTGCGGGGAAGCCTCCAGAAAGCGGGAGAGCAGCGGCGGCACCTTCACTCGCGCGAAGTGATTATGACCGCTGACAGGGTTCCGTACGACCACCGCGAGATTGAGCGAGAGACCGGAGATATACGGGAAGGGGTGTGCCGGATCCACAGCCAGCGGCGTCAGCACCGGGTAGATCTGCTGGCGGAAGAGGGTGAAGAGCCGGGCCTGCTCCTTCTCGGTGAGATCGGGCCAGCGGATCAAATGAATGCCCTGGTCGGACAGGGCAGGGGCGACGTCCTGCTGATAGCAGGCGGCATGCCGCGCCATCAGCTCGCGGGACCGGGTCCAGATCAGGTCCAGCATCTCACGGGGCTGCAGCCCGGAGGCCGACCGGGTGGCGACTCCGGTGGCGATTCGGCGCTTGAGCCCGGCGACCCGGACCATGAAGAACTCATCCAGATTGCTTGCGAAAATTGCCAGGAAATTCGCTCGTTCCAGGAGCGGTGTGGCCGGGTCCTCGGCCAGCTCCAGCACCCGCTCATTAAAGCCGAGCCAGCTGCGCTCACGGTCCAGGAATCGATCCTGGGGCAGATCGCCCCCGGGCTCCCCCTCGTATGCGTCCGGGTCCGAGTCGAGGTCCGGGTCCAGGCCGGGCGAGGACACGGCGACGGCCTGTGGCCGGGACGCGGCGATCGATCCCACGGACGGCTGACTGGTCCGGCTCGACCGCGCGGGCTGGAAAGGCTGTGCGGGCTGGCTCATCCCTCTATTCTTCCGCGCTTTCGGCACGGCGGGCTCGTCGACGTTGGGGGCCGCGTGAAGCCGCCGATTCGGCGCGTTTGGCACAGCGGGCTGCATTCCGCGATATTCGCAATCAAGGTTGAATCGCCGGTTACGCAGACATGGCACCTTCCCTAACGACGCCCCGCGCCCCTTCTTCGGCGCGCCTGCGCCGCAGCGACATCAGTCGCTGCCGCGACGGGCCGTCCGGCGGAGGGAGTTCCCCTAACCCGGCCCCTTCCCGAAACTGGGGGCTGCCGCCCCCAGGCCCCCACACCCAGTTGTGGGCACTCGCAGCCCCGCGAGGGGCGTAGGCCCACCCTGCTACGCAACCACCCACCCACACCAGCCACGACGCTCCGGCCAACCCCGCAACGGAGCTCGCGACGCTTGGTGGGCACAACCCGGCCACCGGCCCGCACCGGCAAACCCCGGGGCCCCGGGGCGCAAACCCCGGGGCCCGGGGCGCAAACCCCGGGGCCCCGGGGCGCAAGCCCCGGTTCCGGGAAGGGGCGGGATACGGGGAACCCCACCACGGCACCCCGGCAGCCTGGCGGAGCCCCGCCGCGCAGCGGGGGCGCGAATCGGCGCGGCCGGGCCAGTCGCTAGCCCTCCGTGCGGTACATGAGGTCGACCTCATACGTACGGAAACCAAGCCGCTCGTACACACCCACAGCGGCCCCGTTATCCGCGTCCACGTAAAGCATCGCAGTCGGCACCCCCCGCTCCACGGCCAAGTACCGCAGCCCGATCGTGGTGAGCGCCTTGCCGAGGCCGCTGCCCTGCGCCTCCGGCGTCACGCCCAGCACATAGACCTCGCCCAGCCCCTCCCGGGCGTGGACCTTCGTCCAGTGGAAGCCGACGATCTCATCCCGGCGCACCGCGAGGAAGAAGCCCGCCGGGTCGAACCACTCCTCGGCCTTACGGGCGTCCAGGTCACGCTGGACCAGCGAGCCCTGCTCGGGATGGTGGGCGAACGCGGCGGCATTGGCGGCGAGCCAGGCCGCGTCGTCCTTGCCGGGCACAAAGGTCCGTACGGTCACCCCCTCGGGCAGCACCGGTTCGCCCAGAGCAGTCGTGGTGTGGCCTTCGGCCAGCCGCATCCGCATCTGCCGCAGCTCCCGGAACAGCGTCATACCCAGCACCTGCGCCAGATGGCGGGCGGCAGCGTGGCCGCCATGGGCCCACACCCGCAACCGCCTCCCGGAGGTGTCCAGCAGTGCCTGGCCCAGGGCCCGGCCGTACCCCTTGCCGCGGTGCGCGGGGTGCACCACGAGTTCCCCGGCCGGGGCCTCCACCGGATCGGTGTCCTCCAGCTGGCCGTATCCGACCAGCTCGCCCCCGGACCGTACGAAGCAGTGAGTGACGCCTTCCCGGCGCCCCCCGCGTAGTTGAAGCCGCCCCTGCTCGGATACGGCGGACTGGCCGTCCACTCGGGCCGCCGACTCGATCAGCGCCAGCGTCTCCTGGACAACGTCATCCGGCACCTGGTCCACAACCACCACGTCATTCATGAAAGCGAGCCTACGACTCACCGAGTCGAAACCGACTGGTTACCTTCGCCCTCCTGACACGCTACGCGCGTTGACCATAGGCTGCCGTCAGCCTCACCCGTATCAACTCACCGCTCTCATAAGGCATAAGGGGACAGAAATGCCCGCTCGCCGCACACGGCGACTGAGCCGCAGACTCGCCGTCGCTACGGCCGGACTGGCGACGGCCGTCGCCCTCGGGGCCGCCGCCATACCCGCAGCTCAGGCCGCGCCGGAGGCCACGCCAGCAAGCGCCGCTCCCGTCAAGGGCGGGCGGACCGTCGATCTCCAAGTGCTCGCCATCAATGACTTCCACGGCGCCCTGGAGACCCCGGCCGGCTCCGGCGGCCAGGTGGTCCATGAGCACAAGGACGGCACCACCGAGCGGATCGACGCCGGTGGCGTGGAGTATCTGGCCACCGCACTGCGGCAGGCGCGGCAGGGCACCAGCCGCTCGGTCACCGTCGCCGCGGGTGACATGGTCGGCGCCAGCCCGCTGCTCTCCGGGCTCTTCCACGATGAGCCCACCATCGAGGCGCTGAACACCCTCGGCATGGATGTCGTCGGCGTCGGCAACCATGAGTTCGACGAGGGTGCCAAGGAGCTGCTGCGTAAGCAGCGGGGCGGCTGCCACCCCGAGGACGGCTGCTATGTCGACGGCCGCACCTTCGAGGGCGCCGACTTCCCGATCCTCGCCGCCAATGTGGTGCATGAGCAGACCAGGAAGCCGCTGCTCGCCCCGTACACCATCAAGAAGATGAAGGGCGTCAAGGTCGGCTTTATCGGGGTGACGCTGGAAGGCACCGCCAATATCGTCGCGCCCGGCGGTGTCAAGGGGCTGAAGTTCCTCGATGAGAGCAAGACGATCAACAAGTACACCAAGGAGCTCAAGAGGAAGGGCGTCAACGCCGTCATCGCCCTGATCCACGAGGGCGGTTACCCGGCCTCACAGGCGTACAACCACGACTGCGACGCCGATGGTGCCGGGCTCTCCGGGCCGATCGTGGACATCGCCAGGAAGACCGACGCGGGTGTGGACGCCCTGATCACCGGGCACACCCACCAGCCGTACGTCTGCACCATCCCGGACCCCAAGGGCAATGACCGCCTGGTCACCTCCGCGGCGTCCAACGGCCGGCTCTTCACCGAGCTGAACATGGCCTATGACCGCAAGAGCAAGGATGTCGTCCGTACCTCCGTCGAAGGCACCAACCGCGTCGTACACCGCGAGCAGAACAAGGCCGCGGATCTCACCGATCTGATCGGCTACTGGGACAAGCTGGCCGCGCCCGTCGCGAAGCGGCCCATCGGCTGGATCGCCGAGGACATCACCACCGACCGGACCGCTCCCGAGTCACCGCTCGGCGATGTGATCGCCGACGCCCAACTGGCCCACGCCAAGGGCGAGGACGACAGGGCCGAGCTGGCCTTGATGAACCCGGGCGGCATCCGCACCGATCTGGTCCACGCGGCCTCGGGGAACGAGGGCGACGGTGTGGTCACCTACGCCGAGGGCTTCTCGGTCCAGCCCTTCTCCAATACGGTCAATCTCGCCGACCTCACCGGTGCGCAGCTCCTCCAGATCCTGCGCGAACAGGTCAGCGGCGCCAACGCGGACGCCCCGAAGGTCCTCCAGGTCTCGGCGGGCTTCAGCTACACCCTCGACCTCACCCAGTCCGGTGCCGACCGGATCGTCGCGGACTCCATCGAGCTGAACGGCGAGCCGCTGGACCTTTCCCGCACATACCGGGTCGCCATGAACTCCTTCCTGGCGGGCGGCGGCGATGGCTTCCCGACCTTCGCCGAGGGCAAGAACCCGCATGTCGGCGGGAACGACCTGGCGGCACTGGAGGAGTACCTCACGGCCAACTCCAGCGCGCAGTCCCCGCTGAAGGCCCCGGCGGCAGACCGCATCACGGTCATCCGCTGACCGCCCACCCAGCGCCAGGGGCGCCCCCCACACGTGGGGGGCGCCCCTGCCCCCTACTTAAACCGGAGTTGAAGTCAAGCTAGTGTGGCGCACATGCCACCTGTCTCCTGGAAGACCCATGAGCTCACCATCGGTGAACTGGCCGAGCGCAGCGGCGTCGCCACCTCCGCGCTCCGTTTCTACGAACGCAACGAGCTCATTCACAGCCGCCGCACCTCCGGCAATCAGCGCCGCTTCCCCCGGGACACGCTCCGCCGCGTAGCCTTCATCCGGGCCTCCCAGCGGGTGGGTATCTCGCTGGAGGACATCCGCGCGGTACTGGCCCTGCTCCCGGAGAACCGCACCCCCACCCGGGAGGACTGGGCGCGTGTCTCGGAGTGCTGGCGCTCGGACCTCAACAGCCGTATCAAACACCTGGAAGAACTCCGCGACCATCTCACCGACTGCATCGGCTGCGGCTGTCTCTCCCTCGACCGCTGCGCCCTGGCCAACCCCCAGGATGTCGCCGCCGAACACGGCCCCGGCCCGCTCCGCCTCAACGCCTAGGCCGTTTCTTTTGGATCACCTCGCTGACCAGATGAAGATGGCGGCGAGGTGGAGTCCGGCGAGGTAGATGGTGGCGGTCTTGTCGTAGCGGGTGGCCAGGCCGCGCCACTGCTTGAGTCTGTTGATGCAGCGCTCGACCGTGTTGCGCCGCTTGTAGGCGTCGCGGTCGAAGGCTGGTGGTCTGCCGCCGCGGCTGCCGCGGCGTTTGCGGTTGGCGGCCTGGTCGGCGGGCTGCGGGATCACGGCCCGGATCCCGCGCCGACGGAGATGGGTCCGGATCGCGCGGGACGAGTAGGCCTTGTCGGCCAGGATCACGTCCGGCGTGATCCTGGGCCGGCCGATTGGCCGGGGCACCCGTAAGCGGGCCATGACCTCGGGGAATGCGGGTGCGTCACCTGCCTGGCCAGGCGTGATGACGAAGGCCAGGGGCCGGCAGTGGCTGTCCGCGGCGAGGTGGATCTTGGTGGTCAGTCCGCCGCGGGAGCGTCCGAGGGCATGGTCGTCCGGCTCGCCGGCCGGGGCCCCTTTTGACGGGCCCCGGCGGCGTGCTGGTGGGCTCGGACGATGGTGGAGTCGACCGCGACGACCCAGTCGAGGTCGCCTTCGGCGTCGGCCTGGGCGAGCAGGGCGGTGAAGACCTTCTCCCAGGTGCCGTCGGCGGCCCACTTCCGCAGGCGGTTGTGGGCGCCCTTCCACGACCCGAAGTGCTCGGGCAGGTCCATCCACGGTGTCCCGGTGCGGTACTTGAACGCGATCGCGTCGATCACCTGGCGGTGATCACGCCACCGTCCGCCCCGCTTCGGAGTCCGGTCCGGCAACAACGGCTCGATCCGTGCCCACTGGGCATCAGTCAACGACACACATCAACCAACGATCAGATGATCCGAAGGAAACGGCCTAGTGCTCTCCGGGAGCTCCGGCGGCGGCGTGGGCGCGCCGGGAAGGCTGAGTACGGCCTCGGTGCCGCCGCCCGTCGCCGGACGCAGCTCCACCTGGCCGCCCGCCCGCCGCACCGTACGGGCCACGATCGACAGGCCCAGGCCCGAACCGGGCAGGCTCCGCGCGGCGGGTGAGCGCCAGAAGCGGTCGAAGACATACGGGAGTTCGGCAGCGGGGATGCCGGGACCATGGTCGCGAATCCGCAGCGTGCCCGCCGCCAGGGTGACCTCGACCGTCCCGCCCGCCGGGCTGAACTTCACCGCGTTGTCCAGCAGATTCACCACGGCGCGCTCCAGCGCCGCCGGTTCGGCCCGTACGTACCAGGGGGCCAGCTCCGTCGTGATCGCGATGCCGGTGCCACGCAGCCGGGCCCGCGCCACCGCCCGCTCGGTGGCCTCATGCAGCCCTGTCACCTCCAGCGGCCCCTGCGCGGGCGCCGCGTCCGGGCGGGACAGCTCCTGCAAGTCCCCGATCAGCGCCGCCAGCTCCGCCAGCTGCGACTTCACCGAGGCCAGCAGCTCCCGGCGCTCGTCCGGAGGCAGTGCGCGCCCGGTCTCGTCGCTGCGTACCAGCAGATCGATGTTCATCCGCATCGAGGTCAGCGGAGTGCGCAGCTCATGCCCGGCATCCGCGATCAGCTGCTGCTGCAGCTCCCTGGAGGAGGCAAGCGCCGCCGTCATGGCATTGAACGAGCGCGACAGCCGAGCGATCTCATCATCACCCTCAGCCTGAATACGGACCGCCAGGTCCTCCGTGCGGGCGAGGTGCTCCACGGCCTGCGCCAGCCGGTCCACCGGCCGCAGCCCCGCCCGGGCGAGCGCCACCCCGGCGCCCGCCGCGCCCAGCACGCCCGCCGCAGCCACCAGGCCGAGCACCAGCGCCAGGGTGCTCAGCGATTCATTGACCTCACTCAGCGGCCGGGCCACCGTCACCGCGGCGTCGGTGTCCTCCAGCCGCCGGGTCAGCGCCCGGTAGGTCACGCCGTCGGCCGCCCGGACATCGTGCACCGCCTCCTCCCGGTGCCCCAGGGCCACCGCCACATCGTCCGTGCTCACCGCCAGCGGCTGCTGGCCGTAGATGATGCAGCTTCTGCCGTTGCGGTCGACGATCTGCACCGTCGACTCAAAGGGGTTGGGGCTGGCCGCCCGTTCCGCCGAGGGCACGGCGGTGCACCGCCCGGCGTCGATCTGCTGGAGCACCACGGCCGTGGGCACCCGGTTCTTGCGCAGTGCTTCATCCAGCGAGTCAAGCAGCTGCCCACGTACCAGGAACCACGCGGCGGCCGCGCACGCCGCCACCGCCACGGCGACGGCCATCGCCGTCAGCAGCGCCAGCCGCGCCCGCAGCGGCAGCGTCACGCCTCGCCCCTCAGCACATAGCCGACGCCCCGCACCGTCTGCACCAAGCGCGGCTCGCCACCCGCCTCGGTCTTGCGGCGCAGATACATCACATACACATCCAGCGAGTTGGACGACGGCTCAAAGTCAAAGCCCCATACCGCCTTGAGGATCTGCTCCCGGGTCAGCACCTGCCGTGGATGCGCCAGCAACAGCTCCAGCAAGGTGTACTCGGTGCGGGTCAGCTCCACCGGGCGCCCGCCCCTGGTCACCTCGCGGGTGGCGAGGTCCATCCGCAGATCCGCGAAGGACAGCACATCCGAGCCCGCCTCCCCCGTCCGCTGGGCGTAGGAGCTGCGCCGCAGCAGTGCCCGGACCCGGGCCAGCAGCTCATCCAGTTCAAAGGGCTTGACGAGGTAGTCGTCCGCGCCCGCGTCCAGCCCGGTGACCCGGTCGCCGACCGTATCCCGGGCGGTCAGCATGAGGATGGGCACGGTCACGCCCTGCGCCCGCAGCCGCCGGGCGGCGGTGAGGCCGTCCATCCGGGGCATCTGCACATCGAGCACGATCAGCTCGGGCGGCTGGACGGCCACCTTCGCCAGCGCGTCCACTCCATCGACGGCGACCTCGGTCTCGTATCCCTCGAAACCAAGGCTGCGCCGCAGCGCGTCCCGTACCGCGGGCTCATCGTCGACGATCAGCACACTCATGCCCGTGAGTGTGCCATCAGCCTCCGGCACGCAGGTCATCCAGGATCCCCCGCACATCATTGACCGGGATCGCGAAGCCCAGACCGACGCTTCCCGCATCCCCCTGGGGGCCGGACGAGGAGCCGACCATCGCGGAGTTGATCCCGATGACCTCACCCTTCATATTCACCAGCGCACCACCGGAGTTGCCGGGGTTCAGAGAGGCATCGGTCTGGATGGCCTGGTACGTGGTCGTCTGCGAGCCCACCTCGCCGTTGTACTGGCCACCGCCGAACTCAAACGGCCAGCGGTCGTTCCGCCGCTCGCGTGGGTCCTGCTCCTTCTTGACGGTCACATCGCGGTCCTTGGCCGAGACGATGCCGCTGGTGACCGAGCCGGTCAGCCCCTCGGGTGAGCCGATAGCGACAACCTGGTCGCCCACCTGCACGGAGTCCGAGTCACCGAGCGTCGCGGGCGTCAGGTCGCCCGCCCCGGCCACCTTGATCAGCGCCATATCCAGATCGGCGTCCGTCCCCACGATGGCCGCGTTCGCGGTCTTGCCATCGCTGAACCTCACCTGGATCTGGCTGGCTCCGGCGACGACGTGGTTGTTGGTCAGTATCTCGCCGTCCTTGGAGATCACCACCCCGGATCCGGTAGCGGAACCGGTCTTGACCTCCACCACGCTGGGACTGACCGCCTTGGCCACGTCGGCTACGGTGCCGCCGGTGCTGACGTTGGTCCCGGTGGCCCCGGCCACCGCCGAGGTCCCGCTGCCCGGGGCGCCGCCGCCCCAGGCCTGCCCCACGAGCGTGGCGGTCCCACCGCCGACGGCGGCGGCCGCGATGGCGACGGCGGCGAGCAACGCGACCGGCTTACGCGCCTTGCGCGGCTCCTGCGGATAAGTGCTGTATTCGCTCATGCCACGACTGTCGGTCGCCCGGATGAGAATTCCCTGAGACCCGGCTAAGAGCTGAGTGGTTTCCCCGATACGACATGCGGCTCCGCCGCGCGGCGGGACTTCACCCCGGCTGCGGGGTGCCGTGGGTGGGTTCCCCCGTATCCCGCCCCTTCCCAGCTGTACCGATATGCGGCTCCACCGCGTGGCGGGGCTTCACCCCGGGGCCCGGGGTTGGGCGAGTGCGGGCCGGTGGCCGGGTGTTGTGCCCACCCACAGCCCCTCGCGGGGCTGCGAGTGCCCACAACACTGGTGTGGGCCGAGTGCCCACACCACGCGACGGCGCGAGTGCCCACAACGGGTGTGAGGGGGTGGGGAGGGGTGGGTTGTTCCGGACGCTTGCCCGTGATTTGTGGGCCGACACACACCCCACCGGCCAACTCAACGTAACCGCGCGTCGGGCCGTAAATCATGGGTCCGGAACGGCCCACCCCGGACCACCCCCGACCCACCCACCGGCAGAAGGCGGGGCGACGCAACGTCACGCCTCAACGGGTGGGCGGGCGGGCATAAACCACCCACGGCGGGAAAGCCAGCAACGTAAGGCCGGGCAGCAGCCTGCTCACCCGCAGCCTGCTCACCCGCAGCCGCAGGACCGCCGTACCACCAGCGCCGACGGAAACTGCCGCAGCCGCTCGCGCCGCGAGTTGACGGCCCGCAGCCCATCGTCCAGGACAAGATCCACCGCCGCCCGCGCCATCGCCGACCGGTCCGAGGCGACCGTGGTCAGCGGTGGATCGGTGAGCGCCGCTTCCTTCACATCGTCAAAACCGGCCACCGCCAGCTCACCGGGCACATCCACCCGTAGCTCGCGGGCCGCCCGCAGCACACCGATCGCCTGGTCATCCGTCGCGCAGACGATCGCCGGGGGCCGCTGTGGACCGGCGAGCAGGTCAAGGGCGACCCGGTAGGCGTCATAGCGGTTGTACGGGGCCTGGAACAGCCGCCCCTCTGTCGACCGCCCGGCTTCCCGCATGGCGCGCCGCCAGCCCTCGACGTGGTCGGTGACCGGGTCGCCGATGACCGGCGTCGACTCCACGCCACCGAGGCACGCGACGTACTCATGGCCGTGTTCCAGCAGATGCCGGGTGGCGAGCTGCGCGCCGCCCACGTCATCCGTCACGACGGCGACATCGTCAATCGCGTCGGGCCGCCGGTGCAGCAGCACCACCCGGGCGTCCCAGGCGTCGATCTCCGCGGCGGCGTGCTCGCTGGGGCCCTGGCTGACCAGGATCAGTCCCGCGACCCGCATGCCGAGGAAGGCGCGCAGATAGTGCACCTCGCGCTCGTCGATGTAGTCGGAGTTTCCGACGAGCACCATTTTTCCGCGCTCGGCGGCGGCCTGCTCCACCGCGTGCGCCATCTCGCCGAAGAAGGGCTGCCGGGCATCCGGAACGATCATGCCTATCAGGTCGGTGCGACGTGAGGCCATCGCCTGCGCCACTCGGTCCGGCCGGTACCCCAGCTCCTTGATCGCGGCGAGCACTCGATCCCGGGTCGCCGGTGCCACCGGCCTGGGGCCGTTGTTGATCACATAGCTGACTACCGCGGTCGAGGTACCCGCCAGCCTTGCCACATCGTCCCGCGTCACCTTGGCCACGCCGGGCAGTCTACGCGGGATGCGTCACCTCTTCGCGGGGCGTGAGGCGTCGGGCCGTACGCCCTCGACCGCATCCTGCGCGAGCCGTTCGGCCGCCTCGGTCACCGCCTTGGCCTCGGCTTTCGCCTTCTTGGCCTCAGCGGACTTCTCGGGCTTCTCCGGGGTGACGAAGCGGTAACCGACATTACGGACGGTGCCGATCAGCGACTCATGCTCCGGGCCGAGCTTGGCCCGGAGCCGCCGTACGTGCACATCCACCGTCCGGGTGCCGCCGAAGTAGTCATAGCCCCAGACCTCCTGGAGCAGCTGGGCCCGGGTGAAGACCCGGCCCGGGTGCTGGGCCAGATACTTCAGCAGCTCGAACTCCTTGAAGGTCAGATCCAGCACCCGGCCCTTGAGCTTGGCGCTGTAGGTGGCCTCGTCCACGGACAGATCACCGTTGCGGATCTCCATCGGGCTGTCGTCGACCGAGATCTGCTGCCGCCCCATGGCGAGCCGCAGCCGGGCCTCGACCTCCGCCGGGCCGGCGGTGTCGAGCATGACGTCGTCCACCCCCCAGTCCGCGGTGACGGCGGCGAGCCCGCCCTCGGTCACAATCAGCACCAGTGGGCAGCCAGGCCCGGTGGAGCGCAGCAGCTGGCAGAGTGAGCGCACCTGGGGCAGGTCGCGGCGACCGTCGATGAGGATGACATCGGCGCCCGGGGTGTCGACGAGCGCCGGCCCCTCGGCCGGGGCGACCCGGACGTTGTGCAGGAGGAGCCCCAGCGCGGGCAGCACCTCGGTCGAAGGCTGGAGGGCGTTGGTCAGGAGGAGTAGCGAGCTCATGACGGTGAGTTCCTTCCTCGGTCCCATCGAGGACGAATGGCGGCACTGCTTCGTACGGCGGCCTGAAAGCACAAAAGGACCCGGAGGCGACGCTGCCCGGATCCTTCTTACCGAGCAGGATAGCCCACTCGGGTACCAAGGGGCAGAGCGAGATGGGTCACGCCCTGCGGATATGAGCCGCACAGGGGGCGCACAGAAGCGCGGAGCAGGGCGCACCCGGCGATGCAGCGGTGCCTCGACGGGCCATCATGGTGGGGCCACATCACACGGCTGGGAGACATCAATGCCCGCACAAGGGACCATCCGCTACTGGGCCGCGGCCAAGGCCGCGGCCGGCGTCGCGGAGGAGAGCTATGAAGCCGCTACGCTCGCCGAAGCGCTCGACACCGCCCGTGCGCGGCACACCGAACGGCCGGACTTCGCGCGAGTCCTGCTGCGGTGCTCCTTCCTGGTGGACGGCGACCCGGTCGGCACCCGCCCGCATGACGCGGTCCGGCTGACCGAGGGCGGCACGGTCGAGGTGCTCCCGCCGTTCGCAGGAGGATCCCGGTGACGTATCCCAGCAGCCCGTACGACCCCTACGGCCACCGCCGGCCACAGCCACCACCCGCCCCCACCAGCAGCACCAACAGCCCCGATACGGCCTACCTGCCGCCCCAGCCAGGCGCGGGCACCGGCCGCCGCCGCAAGCCCGCCGCTCCGGCGGCCCGTGCCGGCAGCCCGATCATCGCGCCCGGCCTCCAGCCCGCCGCCGTCACCGCCGTACTCGCCGCCCTGCTCGCGCTCACCGCACCGCTGGACCGCCTCGCACTCACCGTGGCTGTCGTCCTGCTTCAGGCGGTCACCGCCGCGGGCTGGTACCGGCTGAACGGCATGTGGCCCGCCCGGCAGGGCATCGCCCTCGCCTTCCTCGCGGGCGTCACCGCTGATATCGCCCTGCTGACCGCCAGCCGCGCGCACGCCGCCACCGCGGTTCTCGGCTCGCTCGGCATCTGGGTGCTGCTGATCCTCGTCCTCCAGCTCCGCAACCACAGCTCCCCCGACGAGCGGCTGTACGCGCTCACCGCCGCCGTTGGCTCTACGGTCCTCACGGTGCTCGCCGCTGCCTATCTGGCGGCCGCCGCCGTCACCACCGACGCGGTGATCACCGGCGTGGCCGCCGTCGCCGTGGCCGCCCTCGCCCGCGCACTGCCGCTGCCGTCGTTCGTCTCCGCCGCCATCGCCCTGCTGGCCGCCACCGGCGCGGGCATCACCGCAGGCCAGCTCACGGGCCTGGGCACCTCCGGCGCGCTCCTGGGGCTGGCCACCGGCGGCTGTGCCCTGCTCGGTCTCCGGGTCGCCAGCTATGACTTCCCGTCCCGCTTCGTCCATATGACCGCGGGGGTCGCCCTGCCGCTCGCCGTCGCCGCCCCGGCCGTGTACGTACTCGGACGCGCGCTCGGCTGAGCGTACGCCGATAGATCACGATAGGATTACGGAGCGTCAACCCAGAGGGGACCCGGAACCCATGCGAGCGCTCCGTATCACGTTGATCGTCCTGCTCGTGCTGGGCGGACTGCTCATCGGCGCCGACCGGCTCGGGGCGAAGCTCACCGAGGACAAGATCGCCGACGAGATCAAGTCCTCGCAGAACGCCAGGGATGTGTCGGTCTCCATCCACGGCTTCCCCTTTCTCACCCAGGTCGCGGTCAAGAAGCTGAACTCGGTCGACGTGGAGCTCACCGGGGTGACCGCCGACAACGGCGAACGCAGCATCCGGGTGTCGGAGTTCGATATCCACGCCAAGGACGTCCGGCTCTCGGACAACTTCTCCACCGCCGTCGCCGACCGGGCCACCGGCACCGCGCGCCTCTCCTACCCGGACCTCTCGGACGCCGCCGATGAAGGCGTCCGGGTCAGCTACGGCGGCAAGACCCAGGCGGGCAAGGGCAAGGTGAAGGTCACCGTAGGGGTGGAGCTGTTCGGTCGCACCCTTGAGCATTCCACCACCAGCACGGTCAGCGTGGAGAAGGGCGACACGATCCGGCTGCGTGCCGACGTCATCCCAGGTGCCGAGATTCCGGGCCTGGAGGACCTGGTACGGGACAAGATCGACTACACCCGGAAGATCGAGGGTCTGCCCGAGGGTGTCAGGCTTGAGGGGATCGAGCCGACCAGGGATGGCGTAAACGTGCGCTTCTCGGGTACGAACGTCAAGGTCACCAGCTAAGAGACGTATGTCCCACGATCCGAGACGCCCAGTCCGCCGGGTCAACGCCACCACCGTGCCACGCCCCCACCACCCCCTGACACATCCGCGCCGCCTCCCCTCGCATCCCACATGCCAGACGATCTCGTCTCGCCATTCGGAACGCCGGTGACACACACCCCGCCCCCTCCTTACGATCGTCGGTATGAAGCGACAGGCGGATCTCACGAAGCGACGGGCAGTCGATCTGTGCCGCGTCTCCGCCATGCTCTGTCGCCCCGCCGTCTAACGGCTGGCCGCCAGGCGCATTGCGCGCGCTGAACTCACAGCCGCCTCATCCCACCTTTCCGCGCCGCACAGCGCTGTGTGTGCGACCACGCGCATCCGCACACACCCCCACCCACCGCATCCGCTCCGGAGGAGATTCCATGAGCCGCAGTGACGTCCTGGTGGACGCCGACTGGGTCCAGGCCCGTATCGATGACCCGAAGGTGGTCATCGTCGAGGTAGACGAAGACACCTCGGCATACGACAAGAACCACATCAAGAACGCCATCCGCATTGACTGGAAGCAGGACCTCCAGGACCCGGTCCGCCGCGACTTCGTGGACCAAGAGGGCTTCGAGAAGCTGCTCTCCGCCAAGGGCATCGCCAACGACGACACCGTCGTCCTCTACGGCGGCAACAACAACTGGTTCGCGGCGTACGCCTACTGGTACTTCAAGCTCTACGGCCACCAGGACGTCAAGCTCCTGGACGGCGGCCGCAAGAAGTGGGAGCTCGACTCCCGCGACCTGGTCGCCGAGATCCCGTCCCGCCCGGCCACCGAGTACAAGGCCAAGCCGCAGGACACCTCCATCCGCGCCTTCCGCGACGACGTCGTCAAGGCGATCGGCGACCAGAACCTGGTCGACGTCCGCTCCCCCGACGAGTTCAGCGGCAAGCTGCTCGCCCCGGCGCACCTCCCGCAGGAGCAGTCGCAGCGCCCCGGCCATGTGCCGACCGCCCGCAACATCCCCTGGTCCAAGTCGGCCAACGACGACGGCACCTTCAAGTCGGACGACGACCTCAAGGATCTCTACGAGGAGGAGGGCGTCGACCTCGGCAAGGACACCATCGCCTACTGCCGCATCGGCGAGCGCTCCGCCCACACCTGGTTCGTCCTGCACGAGCTGCTGGGTCAGCAGAACGTCAAGAACTACGACGGCTCCTGGACCGAGTACGGCTCCCTCGTAGGCGTCCCGATCGAGCTCGGCTCCAACTGACCGCCTGACCTACCCGAAAGGAAATCCCCTCATGTGCGGAGCACAGGCAGGCGGCCCCGACGCCTCCACCATCAAGCCCGGTGAGACCACCATCCAGGGCAGCGTGACCCGCGACGGCGAGCCCGTCACCGGCTACGTCCGCCTCCTGGACTCCACCGGCGAGTTCACCGCCGAGGTGCCGACCTCTGCGACCGGCCAGTTCCGCTTCTACGCGGCCGAGGGCACCTGGACCGTCCGTGCCCTCGTCCCGGGCGGCACAGCGGACCGCACGGTCGTCGCCCAGCAGGGCGGCCTGGCCGAGATCGCCATCGCCGTATAGGCGGAAACGCATACGGCCGGAGGGCCGCACCCCACGGGTTGGACGCCAGGGGGTGCGGCCCTCCGCGCTTTTCGGACCCGCTCAGTACACGAGCGCCTGAGCGCCGTCCGCCATGGCCTCGCTCAGAAACACCTGCGCCCCCGCGATACGCACGCCCTCGAGCACATCCTTCTCCTCGATCTCCCGGCGCGCCGCGCACTGGGTGCACAGGGTGATCCGCCCGCCCGCCTGGATCCCCTCGATCAGCTCCGGCAGCGGCGCCGCGTGCGGCAGCTCAAACTCCGCCGCCTTCCCCGGCAGCGCGAACCACGCCGACTCCCCGGTGAGCCAGAGCGACACCTCCACCCCGCTCGCGGCCGCCACCGCCGCCACCGTGAACGCCTGGGAGCACCGCTCCGGGGCATCCGCCCCCGCCGTCACCTTGATCACAAGCTTCTTCGCGCTGTCAGCCATACGCCCACAGTAGTGCGGGCCCGCACCGAAACCCGATTGTGATCGCCACGGCCCACAAGGCGCACAGACGGGGGCGGCGGACCTCACAGCGCCGCCCCCTCCGGGGGCGACTAGACTCTCCAGCGGTCCACACATCGAATCTGCGCTAAGGAGCGCCCCGTGCTTGAGGCATTCTTCATCACCCTGATGGTCCTGGTCGCCGTCGGCACCGCGGCGTTCGCGGGCCTGACCGTGAAGAAGCTCTACCAGGGCCAGCGCTGACCCAGCCCCCACCACTACAGATCGTCTGAGCTCCCATGATCGAGATCCCGTCCGACCTGCACCCGGACCTCGTCCCCCTCGCCTTCCTCCTCGGCAACTGGGCCGGTGCGGGTGTCGCGGACTTCCCCGACTCGCAGAAGTGCAACTTCGGCCAGGAAGTCACCTTCAGCCATGACGGCCGGGACTTCCTGGAGTACGTCTCACACAGCTGGGAGCTCGACAGCGAGGGCAAGAAGGTCCGCCCGCTGGAGACCGAGTCCGGCTACTGGCGTATCGACAAGAACCGCAAGGTCGAGACCGTGATGGTCCGCGATCAGGGCATCGTGGAGGTCTGGTACGGCGAGCTGGCCGACCAGAAGCCGCAGATCGATCTCGCCACGGACGCCATCGCCCGCGTCTCCTCGGCAGGCGAGTACAGCGGCGGCAAGCGGCTCTACGGCTACGTCAAGGGCGACCTGATGTGGGTCGGCGAAAAGTCCACCCCCGAGGTCCCCCTCCGCCCCTATATGTCGGCCCACCTGAAGAAGGTCGTCGACCCCAGCGAGTGGGCAAAGGACCTGACCGACCTCCCCGACGACGGCATCGCCTTCTTCAAGTAACACGCCTCCCCTCCGCCGCACGGGCAACCGCACGGGCAGCCCTCCACGCCTGCCAGAGGGCGCGCCCATGGGGACACTGCCCGGCAGTCCGGCAGCGCTGACAGGCGGCAGCATGGTCCAGCCACCGCCCCCACCGCGAGCGTTCCAGCGCCTCGCCGCTCATCACCGACCCTCCTTACGGCGCCGCTCCGCCGCGTCCAGAAGGTCGAGGACATCGGGGACGGGCGGATAGTGCGGGGCACAGGCTCGGCAGGCCCACACGGTGTAGCCGGGCCCGGTGCCCGCGTGGATCTCCCGCACCACGACTGGACTCAGGGTGGACCGCTGACAGCGGTCACAGAACCGGGGCAGCGGCGCAGAGCTCACCGGGCTGCCACGCCCGCGAACCAGGCCCCACATCGCAGCCATCCGCCAGCGCGGCCTGCCGCTCCGCCCGCTCGTGCGCAACGAGAAAGGGGCGAACGAGGACGGTCGCGTCGCCATCAATAGGTTCCGAATGCTTCGGCCGTCCAGAACGGCCGACAGGGAAGTACGGCGGGTTCCACGGCTGGACGACGCTCCGGCGGGCGGGAGCCTGCGGCTGAGGCGACTCAGTTGACCACGTTGGATGACGACTGACGGTATGGCCGATGGACGCGGGCGACAGGTAGAAGTCCTACCCCCTTGTAAAGGGGTACAAGTCATACCCCTGACGCGGCGGTTGGCACGCCCAGCTTGTTCCTGAGGTAGAGCACGTCATCGCGAATCGCCGCGTTGTCCGACTCTGCGAGCTCCGCGACCGTCCCGCGGGCGAACAGGTTGAACCGCGCGGTTTCCGGCGAGATCTCCAGCGCTTTCTTCAGCAGATGCACCACGGCAACCTGCTCGCCCTGCAAGCTGTAGGCACGAGCCGACTCGATCATGTGGAAAGAACGGCGCGTGGCAGACGGCATCGATGTGGATGGTGCGAGCCCGCCGCGATGCGGTGTTGTCATGCGCGAGTGCGGGTGCCGCCGCGGTCACGCGGCGGGTGTGCCGACCGTCGCGCGGCCTGTCAGGGCCGCAGGCCCCTGAGGAGTGCGGCGGTCTTACCGAAGTCGGCGGGGCCGGTGTTCCAATTGGGGGCGATCGGCGTGAGGGACACCTTGTCGGCGATCAGCGCTTCCAGATCGCCACCCTTCTGGGCGGGTCGCATGGCCACATTGGTGGTCACCTTCCAGGTGTCGTCGCCAGCGTGGGTGAAGTGTGGCCGGATGACGGGCTGGGGGTCCTGGGTGGTGAGGGAGGTTCCGCGTGCGGTGCCGGTGCCATCGGCGCCGATGACGGGGTGGTTGACGTTCAGGCCCGTGCCCTCGGGCAGCAGGGGGCCGGACTTCGCCCGGGACCGCAGCCGGTCGATGAGCTTGACCGTGTAGTCGCTGGTGGGCTTCATGGCGGCCAGAGTGGGTTCGAGTTCCGGGGCGGAGAGGGGGCCGGTGCTGACCGCGATCGTGGGCACGCCGTATTCCAGGGCGGCCACGGCGCCGCCGACCGTCCCGGAGTGGGTGGCCAGACCGGCGACGTTGAGTCCGAAGTTGGCGCCGGAGATCACCAAGTCGGGCGCCTGGTCGGTGAATACCGCGGAGAAGCCGAAGGCCACTGAGTCGCCGGGAGTGCCGTCCACGGCCCATATGTGAGGCTCGGGGTGCTTGACCGTCATCGTGGGGGCGTTTGTGATCTTCGTTCCCGTGCCGCTCTGGTCGGTCAGGGGGGCGACGATGGTGACGTTGTGTCCAGCGGCGGTCAGATGCCGGAACATGGTCTGGATGCCGGGTGCATCGTATCCGTCGTCGTTGGTGAGCAGGATCCGCAGCGGGCTGGCCGGCGCGGCCTGCGGGGAGGCGGCCGCGGGGGCCGTCCCGGCAAGGGTGGGCGTACACAGCACCAGGGCGGCCAGCGACAGGACGCGTTTGCGTCTCACAATTACTCCTTCGAGAACGGCGGAAAGGGTGGAACCGGCGGGCGCACGACCCTCGACGCGTGCCCGCCGGGGCTGAGGAGGAGGACAGGTCAGCGCACGCTGCGGATCGGGAGGATGGCCAGCGCACCCAGCAGCGCCAGGGTGCCGCCGACCAGGAACAGCGGGGTGTACCCGCCCAGAGTGGTCACGACCGCGGAGGCGACGAATGGAGCGACGATCTGCGGGCCGGCGTTGGCGATGTTGACCACGCCCATGTCGCGTGCGGCATTCTCGGCCTTGGGCAGGACAAGGGTGACCAGGGCGGTGTCCACCGCCATGAAGCAGCCGAAGGCCAGGCCGTTGAGCGCCATGAAAACGATCATCCCGGGCCAGGTGGGACTGATCACGGGGACCAGTGTGACGAGCCCAGCGAGTGCGGCCGAGACGCCGACGAACACCTTGCGCCGGCCCAAGCGGTCTGACAGCAGCCCGCCGACCACGGTCGACAGGGCCATCGTGGCCATCGTCACCGGGGTCAGAATCGCGATCGCCTGGGCCGGCTGCAGGCCGGCGGGCAGCGCGATGTGGTCGTCCAGGATGAACAGTTGGTAGCCGGTGACGGAGAAGTAGCCGAGGACCATCAGCGCCCGGCCGATGAACGCCCATCGGAAGTCATGATGGGACAGTGCCGACAGGAAAGCGGCGATCTGTTCGCGCCGGGACACGGCCGGTGCGGGCGCACGCCGGGGCAGATCGCGGCAGAAGGTGGCCATCAGGAGGGCCGCGCCGACGACCACGGCGCCGAAGACGAGGTAGCCCGTGCGCAGGTCCCCTGCCGTCTGCGAGGCAATCAGCACTCCGACGGTGCCGCCGATCGGCAGCGCCAGCCCGACCAGCGCGGAGGCGGTGCCGCGGCGGGCCGGCGGGATCCGGTCGGGCACCACCGCGGTGACCGCGGCCTGGTAGACGTTCATCGTCGCCTGCACCAGGCACCATCCGATGCCCACCAGCAGTACGGTGTGCACATTCCCGAGAAACGCCAGCCCGCCCAGCGAGGCAAGGGCGCCGCCCAGGATCCAGGGGTTTCGTCGGCCGGTCCGGTCTGACAGGGCGCCGGCGATCGGGTTGAACGCGGTCGCGAAGACCGCGCTCACCCCGCCCACCACGCCGAGAAGGACGACCTTGTTCGCGGGATCGATCGACGCGATCTGCGTGGGCAGCAGGACCGCGCCGATGCCCATGTAGACCGCCAGCATCGATGAGTTGGCCACCAGCAGCAGGAACATGAGTCCGCGCTGGCGCGAGCCTGTCGCCGTAGCGTGCGCCGGCGGTTCGGTCAGTTTGTCGGTGGTCATGTCTACCGCCGGAATATGCGGGCCGCGCTCACCGCGCGACGGTGGGTGGGGAAGGGCATGTGAAGTCCTCGGGGGACGGAGCGGAGGTGGGGAAGGTGGAGAGGGGGCCGCAGAATCGATCTGCGGCGGCGAGACGTCTGGATATCGTCCAGACTTCATGAGTTACACGTGTTAATAGCGTGCGTAGACCCTTGTGTAGCACCCATCACGGCTGTCCGCTAGAGGTAAGGGCTCGCCATGAGGTGATCGTGATGACCAGAGCGCGCCTCTCCACATCACGTGTAACCACGCCCGAGGACTGATGGGAGCACCTTGTCCGGACGGGTTGGCAGGCGATGTAGCGCTTTGGCGGTGACGACGCACGTATCGCTCTTGTGCCGGTGGACACAAATGCGCCATGCTCGGCGTGAAACTGCGCCTGCGGCGACACACCACGCTGCAAGACGCCCCGCGTGGCCGCATCGGACCTGGGCGCCGCCTCATTTCAGCGCCCGTACCGCACACCGCCCCGAAGCGCCCGCGCCCAGCTGCGGGAATCGTCGCCCCCTGCCGTGCGCAGCCCGCCGACCGGTTCACCTGCCGCCAAGAGCCGGGCCGCACAGGCGCCTCTCCCTCGCCCCGCTCTCCGAGTCCTGCCGTTCCGGGACGTCACGAAAGGCCAGCCATGCTCAACACGAATCCCGTCGCAGACCCGCCGCCGCGACCGTCCGCACCCCCTCGCCACCCCGCCCCGGCCGCTCCGCCGCGCGGAGCGCTCGCGACCGGATCCGTGCTCCTGCTGACCGCCATAGCGGTCGGGCTCACGCTCCGAGGCGATGGACAGCCGTTCTTTCAGGATCTCGATGACCGCTGGATGGGGTGGATGAGCGGATCGCGCCATGACGCGGCAACCGACCTGGCCCATGTCCTGGACGGGATAGGAGGACCCCTGGGCCTGATCGCCCCCCTTGCCCTGGCGGGCTGTCTCAGCGTCTACGGGCGGTGGAGGTCCGCGGTGTTCGTGTTCACCACCAGCGTCCTCGCGAACATACTCGTGGTTCTGCCGATGAAGCAGATCGTCGACCGCGCACGACCGCCACAGCCCTGGGTCCTGGTAAACCAAGGCTCCTTTCCCTCGGGGCAGGTCTTCATGACGACCACCCTCGTGGTCGCGGTCGGGGTGGTGCTGTTCCCTCCCGTCGCGCGGCGCTGGTGGTGGCTCTTCGCCGCCGTGTTCGTCGCCGCGATGATGTGGAGCCGCACATGGCTCCACACCCAGTGGCTGAGCGACACCGTCGCGGCGGTGGCCGCCGGGGCCGGGTCCGCACTGCTGCTGTGGCTCGCCTTCGCTCCGCTCCTGGAGCGGGAGGCGGTGCGGGCGGCGGCCGGCCGCCTGTTTGACTGACCGCACAGCGGGGCCGGATCACTCCAGGGAGAGCGGTATAGTTCTTTATTGACGATCGCAAGAAATAAAGAATACTCTCGCTCCAGATGACTGTCCGGCGCGTGCGAAGACCATGAGGCCGACGCCCGTCAGGCGCCCCCGCCGAGAGCGGCGGCATCGCTCCGCCCGGTGAGGCGCTGACCGAGGAAGGGAAATCATGGCCGTTACGCAAGGTCGGGTCCCGCCCACCGTGGAGCTGACCGCCGGTCGGCTGCGAGGTGACACTGAGGGCGGTGTCGCCGTGTTTAAGGGAGTGCCCTACGCCGCACCCCCGGTCGGTGCACTGAGGTGGCGCCCGGCGCAGACCCACGCGGGCTGGAGCGGCACGCGGGACGCGACCGCCGCCGGGCCGAGTGCACCGCAGATGTTCATGGAGGGCGGCGACCCCGTACTCGGCGGCCACGGCTTCCCGCCCTTCGACGAAGACTGTCTGACGCTCAATGTGTGGACACCGGCCGTCGACGCCGCCAAGCGGCCGGTGATGGTCTGGATCCATGGCGGTGGCTTCGTCTCCGGGTCCGGCTCGCTCCCCAACTACTCCGGTGAGACCTTCGCTCGCAACGGTGACCTGGTCGTCGTCACCATCAACTACCGCATCGGCCCGCTCGGTTACCTCTGCTTCGGTGAAGAAGGCGGCGGGGAAGCGGCAACAGGAAACCTCTGGCTCACCGACCAGCTCGCGGCGCTGCGCTGGGTATACGACAACATCGCGCACTTTGGCGGAGATCCGCACAGCGTTACGGTCGCCGGCCAGTCGGGCGGCGCCATATCCACCGCGGCGCTGGCCGGGCACCCCGAAGCCCAAGGGCTGTTCCAGCGCGCCATCCTGCAGAGCCCGCCCTTCGGCCTGGACATCCCGACCCGCGCCAAGTATCTCCAGCGGACCGCCGCCTATCTGGAGATCACCGGCGCGAAGGACCTCGATGAACTCCGCGGCCTGCCCTGGTCACGGTTGACCGAGGCGGCCGGAGAGCTGTTCGGCCACACCATGCGATGGGGTTACTGGCCCACACCGTTCCTCCCGGTACGCGACGACATCACGCTGCTCCGCCACCCCGCCGACACACTCCTCCACGGCGCCGCGACCGATATAGACGTCCTGATCGGCTGGACCCGTGAGGAAGCCAACTTCGGCTTCGCCCTGGACAAGGGATACGCGGCGGCGACCAGGGATCAAGTGATCAACAGGATCGCGGACACCTTCAAGGCCGATGCCGTCGACGTGTACGCCGCGTACGAGCGGACCCGGCCCGGCGCCCGGCCCGCGGACGTGCTCATGGACCTGATCACGGATGAACTGTTCCGCGTGCCCAGCCTGGAGCTGGCCGAGTCCCGGGCAGCTCTCGGACGTCCGGTCTGGGCCTACCAGTTTGACTTCCCCACACCTGCGCTGGGCGGCAGGCTCGCCGCCGCCCACTGCCTGGAACTGCCCTTCGTCTTCGACAACTTCGACAACTGGTCGCACGCACCCTTCCTCGAAGGAATCGAGTCCACCGCCCGGGACGGCCTTGCACAGGCCATGCACCGGGCATGGATCTCCTTCGTCCGCACCGGCGATCCCAACCACCATGCCCTGCCGATCTGGGAGCGGTACGACGGGAAGACCCGCGCCACCATGCGCTTCGACTCCGTCACCACCACCGTCAGCGACCTCGCCGGGCATTCACGCCGACTGCACCACCGGGCATCCAAGCAGGCATAGACCAGGCATAGAGACAGCCCAGAGCAAGTCCGCGAAGCAATAATCTCGCTAGTTACACGTGCAATGTGCTCCAACAATCCTCCGGCCCGCTGCGAGCGGGAGCCGACCTACGCTACGGAATGGAACGAACCCCATGACCAAGACCCCGGCGGCCCGGCCGCGCACGCTCACCGCCCCCGACGGCACCGCCTTCCGTGACCTGAACGGCAACGGCGTCATGGAGCCCTACGAGAACCCCCGACTGCCGGTCGGCGAGCGCGTCGCCGACCTCCTGCGGCGCATGACGCTGGAAGAGAAAACGGGTCTGCTCTTCCAAACCATGATCACCATCAACGCCGATGGCTCCCTGGTCGAGCCGGAGCCGGGAGCCCCGGACGACGACCCGATGTGTGCCTCCACCTCCGCCATGGTGACGGGCAAGCTCATGAACCACTTCAACCTGTTCGGAGCCGCCGCCCCGCGCCGCATGGCCGAGTGGAACAACCGCCTGCAGGACCTGGCCGCAACGACCCGCCTGGGCATTCCGGTGACCATCTCGACCGATCCCCGCCACGGCTTCGTGGACAACCTGGCCGCCAGCGTGCACACCGAAGGCTTCTCACTCTGGCCCGAACCACCGGGCCTGGCCGCCATCGGCGACGAGGAACTCGTGCGCCGGCACGCCGACATCGTCCGCCGCGAATATCTCGCCGTCGGTATCCGCCTGGCCCTTCATCCCATGGCCGATCTGGCCACCGAGCCCCGCTGGCCGCGCGTGCTGGGCACCTTCGGCTCCGACGCCGAAGTAGCCGCCCGCATGGTCGGCGCGTACATCCGCGGCCTCCAGGGCGAGATCCTCGGGACCAGCAGCATCTCGGCGATGACCAAGCACTTCCCCGGCGCCGGCCCACAGCTGGGGGGCGAGGACGCCCACTTCCCCTACGGCCGCGAACAGGTCTACCCCGGCGATAACTTCGACTATCACCTGATCCCCTTCGAAGCCGCGTTCGCGGCGGGGACCTCGCAGATCATGCCCTACTACGCCATGCCCGTCGGCACGCCCTACGAAGAGATCGGCTTCGGCTTCAACAAGGGAATCATCACCGGGCTGCTGCGGGAGAAATACGGCTTCGACGGCATCGTCTGCACCGACTGGGGCCTGGTCACCGACGCGCAGATCTTCGGGGCGCCCTTCCCCGCACGCGCCTGGGGAGCCGAGGAACTGGACCGGCTCACCCGCGTGGAACGCATCATCGACGCCGGCGCCGACCAGCTCGGCGGCGAGGCGGCGCCCGAGCTCATCGTGGAACTCGTACGCAGCGGCAGGGTGACGACCGAGCGCATCGACGCCTCGGTGGCACGCCTGCTGCGGGAGAAGTTCATCCTCGGTCTGTTCGACAATCCGTATGTGGACCCCGACGCCGCCGCACGGATCTGCGGCAACCGCGAGTTCACCGCGGCCGGACTCGCCGCGCAGAGCCGCTCGATCACCATCCTCAAGGACCGCCCTCAGGACGCGCCGACGCCCGTGCTGCCCCTCGCGTCCGGCATTCGGGTCTATGTCCAGGGCATCGATCCCGGTATCGCCGGGCAGTACGCCACCGTGGTGGCCACCCCCGAGGAGGCCGATGTCGCGCTGGTCCGCGTCGCCGCACCCTGCGACGAGCGGACCGAGGGCATCGAGACCTTCTTCCGTGCCGGCCGGCTCCACTTCACCGAGGACGAACTGCGCCCCGTCCTCGATACAGCCGCGGCCGTCCCCACCGTGGTCGACATCTTCCTCGACCGTCCCGCGGTCATACCGGAGATCGCTGAGCATTCGGCGGTGCTGGTGGCCAACTACGGTGCCTCGGACACCGCGTTGCTGGACGTGCTCTTCGGCCGGGCGGAGGCCGAAGGGCGTCTGCCCTTTGAACTCTCCCGTTCGACAGAGAGCGTCGCCGCCGGTCATGAGGACGTGCCCAACGACTCGGGTGACCCCCTCTTCCCCTACGGCCACGGCCTGCGTCTGACATCACTCACTCAGCGCTGAGGGACCGGCTTCCAGGGAGCGCCGCCGATGGTTTCGGCGGCGCTCCCGCGTCCCCGGCCCTCCCGCAGTTGCGGCGCGCTACCAGCCGGTCATGGAATCCCACAGCCGTTTCGGTGATCAGCGGGCCGCGTCCTTGGCAGGGCAGCCGTGGCCACCGGTGCCCCAGGCAAGGTGCGCCCGAAAGGCGCGTGCGCCGTGGACGTCAAAATTACGATGGCCAATGCATGGCGATACCGGTTTTCGCGGCGCCCCGACGGACGGCGCCGAGATGCCTCCGATGAGATAACGCGTGTAACGTAAAGGGTGGAACCGGTCGCATGACCGTAGGGCTCGATTAAGGACGTCATGGTCAAAGATCCAACCGCCCCGGCGTCGATCACCAGCGCGGACGTGGCCCGCCTGGCAGGGGTGTCACGGGCCACCGTGTCCTTCGTGCTCAACGACACCCAGTCGCACCGGGTCAGCGCGAGTACGCGTGCGCGCGTGCTGGCCGCGGCCGAACAGTTGGGTTACGTCCCGCACGCCGCCGCCCGGTCTCTGCGAGCCGGCCACAGCAACCTGGTGCTGATGCCCACATCCGTCTCGGCGATCGGCCGTCTGCTCAGCGGCTGGCTGGACGATCTGCACAGCGAGCTTGAGCGCCACGGATACACCACCGTGCTGCATGCCGGCCGGTTCCCCGACCCGGTCACCGCCGCCCGGGCCTGGGCCGAGCTCCGGCCCGCGGCGGTGTTTGTCCTGGAGAGCGATGGCTTCACCGCGCAGGCGGGCGATGTCCTGCGGCGTGCGGGTGTCCGTGGCCTGCTTGCCTTCGCCGCCCGGCCGGTGGAGGGCGTCCACACCATCGCACTCGACCACTCACGCATCGGCGCGGTCGCCATGGAACACCTCATCTCCCGTGGGCGGCGCAGCATCGGCGTGGTCATGCCGCGAGAGCGCGGCCTCGATGTTTTTGCCCAGCCGCGTCTGGCCGGCGCGCAGGGTGTCGCCGCACGCAGCATGGCGACCGTCACCGCGGTGGAGATGGCGTACACCCAGGAGTCCGCTGTTGAGTTGGCCAAGCGCTGGTCGAGCCTGGGCCTGGACGGGGTATTCGCCTACAACGACGAGTACGCGGCCCTGCTGCTGCACGCGCTTCAGGACGAGGGCATCTCCGTCCCGGACGAGGTGGCCATTGTCGGCTCTGATGACCTTGTGCTGTCCGCTGTGCAGCGGCCCTCGCTCACGACCATCAGTCTGGACCTGCCCTCCCCCGCACACATCGCTGACACCCTGCACGAGTTGATCGAGCGTGGCGCAGCGCCCGCGGTGCCCGGTATGGAACCCGTTCTCGTCCACCGGCAGTCCTCTTGAGCGATCTTTCTGAGCCGGATCATGGTCACTCAACGATCTGCGGGTGCCTGCGGTTAGTCCGCAGGGGGCGTGGCCTCGGACGATGTTGTCGGTCGGCTGCCTTCTCTCGTCAGCCGGTGAGCGAAGACCCACCACAGAACTAGCGCGGTGCCCGCGCCGACCATGGCGCCCGCCAGCGTGTCGCTGAGCCAGTGCGCATGGAGCCAGCTTCGGCTCCACATCATCGCCAAGGTGATCAGCGTGCCGAACAGCCACCAGGCCCGTCGGCGCGCTGCCGGAATGAGCAGAGCGCCGACGATCACCACGAGGAGCGCCGTTCCGGCAACGTGTCCGGAGGGGAAGGAGCCGTGGTCCACCCGGACCAGTGGGTTCTCCGGGCGAGGCCGGTCGACAAGGTGCTTGAGGGCCAGTACGACGAGCACGTTCCCCGCCAGGTATGTGGTGAGCAGGTAGAGCAGAGACCACCAGCGCTTCCGCGTGATGAAGAAGATCAGCAGGGCGACGGGAACCACCGCTCCGGGAGGCCCGCCGACCCAGTTGAGTATGGCGGCCATGGCCGCGTAGAGACCGTCGTGCGGGCCTCCCATCCAGAGCAGCCAGCGCTCGTCCAGGTCTTGGAAGGGCGGTCGCTCGGGACGGGCATGGACGACGAGGGCCAGCACAGCGGTGGCCAGGACGAAGACCAGTCCGAGGGGAAGCATCCCCGATCGCGGTGGAGCGGGGGTGGTACGGCGGTGCCGAGGGGGCGCCGGGGTGTTGGGAACAGCGGCCGAATTGCCGGTCATAAGGACCTCTCACGGTCAGGCGCTCGCCGGGCCAGTGTGATGAGCAGGGCGGCGGACTCGCCGGTGCGAGGCCGACTAGGGGCACGGGGCGCCATCGACAGCACCCCGTGCGGGGGAGGGTCAGCGGTGTGGCGCCGGTCAGACGCGCAGGTGGCGGGCGAGGAAGGCGACGCTCTCGGCCACGATAGGTGTCACGTCCGGGACGCCGAGGAAGATGTGGTCGGCGCCGTCCACGGGCTGCAGCGTGACCTCGCCGCCGACGCGCTCGAGTGCTTCGGCGAGGACTTCGCTCTGGCTGTACGGCACGAGGCTGTCCGACGTTCCGTGAATCAGCAGGAACGGGGGCGGAGTCGCGGTGCCCGCGTAAGTGACGGGACTGGCGGCCCGGGCCAGTTCCGGCTGCTGGTCGGCGGTGCCGCCCAGCAGTGCGGTAAACGGATTGGGGTACTCCATCCCCGACGGAGGCGGGGGCAGAGCATGTGAGAGCAGCGAGCTCAGCTCGGACACCCCGTACCAGTCGACGACGGCCTGGACGGTGCTGTCCTCGTCACATATCCCTACGCCGCCTTCCAGGGCCGGGCCCTCGGGGCCGTCAGGGCTGACGAGTCCCGCGAGTGCGGCCAGGTGGCCGCCGGCTGACTCGCCCCAGACGCCGATCCGGTCCTTGTCGATGCCGAAGCTGTCGGCGAATCGCCGCAGGTAGCGGAGTGCGGCTTTCACGTCGTGCAGCTGAGCCGGGAACGGCGCCTCAAGGCTGTGCCGGTAGTCGACGCAGACGAGGGCGAGTCCGGCCTGCAGGACCGAGCCGTGCAGCAGATCGACGGGAATGGTCGGCGGGGGATAACGCCGGTCGCCCTCCAGCCAGCCCCCGCCGTGGATCCACACGACGACCGGCACTGGTCCGTCGGCCGCCGGTACATGGACGTCGAGCAGACGAGGCCGGTACCCGGGTGTGGTCGCGTACGTGGCCCCGTCGAAGCGGCGCACACCGTCCGGGCTGACCAGGGGTGGCGGGGGAGCAAGGAAGGGCGGCGGCGGCCACCCCAAGTCGAGCTGGGCCGGAAGCGATTGCGTCATGTCCGCCTCTTTCTGATCGGCGTAGATCCGGTGATGGGTGACGGCGTGGCTCCGGAACCTCGCAACGTATGTCCGAAATGCCTTGCACTCACCCGGGGAGGTGCCTAGGATGTTACACGTGTAACAATCACCCCGCGACACAATGTGCGCTGAATATAGGGACTCTGCACAGCTGGTCTTCCGACTGGTTACACGAGGATCTAGGCGTCGTCGCCTTCCCCTGCCGGGAGCCCGTCATGCTCACCGCCACCCCTTCCTCAGTCCAGCCCGCCTCCGCCTCCCGTACCTGGACACCCCCGCAGTCCGCCCCGACCCACGACCGCTCCTTCGTCCACTGGACACTCAGGCCGACCGTCGCCGCGGTCCCGAACATCCGAGCGCGTGTGCGTGCCGTTCTTGAGGACTGGCAGATCGCCCCCACCCTCACGGACATGCTGCTCCTGGCCATCAGCGAACTGGTCTCCAATGCTGTGCGGCACGCCGGAGCCGTCACCGACCGACTGCGTACCACCGTCACCCTCGGTGGAGGGTGGCTACAGCTTGAGGTCGCTGACGGCGATCCCTCCCTGCCTCGCGTCTGCCTAAAGGCCGGCCCGGAGGCGGAAAGCGGTCGCGGCCTGATGATCATCGGTGTCCTGGCCGCCGAGCTGAGCGGCGAGATGGTCGCGGTCCCGCGCGGCTCCGGCAAGGTCGTCAAGGTCCGCGTTCCCGCAGCCTGAACGGCCTTTCTCGCCGCCCGGCTCCGCCGAAAGCCGACCGTACCCACAGGGACCCGGCCGTACCGGCCCATGCCCGCACACCCTCGCCGTGGTGCACCGTCAACAAAGATTCGTATCGCGAAATATTGACCGTCGTCAGATAAACGAGATACTTACCCCACTCTCCTGCTGCCCCGAGATTGAGGTGCGTCCCATGGAGCTCTCCCCGTCCGCACATGTGGACACGTTCTGTCGTGACCGGCTCCCACCCTTCCCCCTCTGGCCCGAACTGCACTTCGAACTGCCGGAGTTGGACTATCCGGATCGGCTCAACTGCGCCCAGCGGCTACTCGATGACGCCGTCGAGCGCTGGGGCGCGGACCGCCCCTGTCTGTTGACCCCCACGGAGCGGTGGACCTACGGCGAACTGCTGCACCGCGCCAACCAAGTGGCTCAGGTGATCACCGAGGACTTCGGCATCCAGCCCGGGAACCGCGTCCTGCTGCGGGGCCCCAACAACCCCTGGCTGGTCGCCGCCTGGTTCGGTGTGCTCAAGGCCGGCGGCGTGGCCGTCACCACGATGCCGCTGCTGCGTGCCGCGGAACTCGCGCAACTGCACGACGCCAGCCTCCCGGTCGTCGCAGTGTGCGATCACCGCTACACGGACGAACTCGAAGCCGCGGACACCCCCGGCCTGGCCGTGCTGACCTACGGCGGTCACGGTGCGCAGGACCTGACGCGGCGCTGCGCGGTCAAGGACGGCAGGTTCTCCAACGTCACCACGGCCGCCGACGACGTCGCCCTGATCGCGTTCACCTCCGGCACGACAGGGCGCCCCAAGGCGACCATGCACTTCCACCGGGACGTACTGGCCAACGCCGACACCTTCTCCCGGTATGTCCTCAAGCCCCGGCAGGACGACGTATTCACCGGCACGCCGCCGCTCGCCTTCACCTTCGGGCTCGGTGGTCTGGTGGTCTTCCCGCTGCACACCGGGGCGGCGACCCTGCTGATCGAGCAGGCCCCGCCGGAGCAACTGGCCGACCTCGTCGCGGAACACGGCGTCACCGTGCTGTTCACCGCTCCCACGGGCTACCGGGCGATCATGGCTGCCGGAGCGGTGGACCGCCTGGCGGGCCTGCGCCGGTGCGTGTCCGCCGGAGAGGCGCTCCCCGCGCAGGTGTGGGAGGAATTCCACGCGGCCACCGGGCTGCGCATCATCGACGGCATCGGTGCCACCGAGATGCTCCATGTGTTCATCTCCGCCGCCGACGACGACATACGTCCGGGGTCCACCGGCAAACCTGTCCCCGGATACCGGGCGATGGTGGTGAACGAGGCGGGCGAGTCCGTCCCCGACGGGGAGCCGGGCCTCCTTGCCGTCACCGGTCCCACCGGCTGCCGCTATCTGGCGGATCCGCGCCAGACGACGTATGTCAAGGAC
Organism: Streptomyces gobiensis; assembly: GCF_021216675.1. NCBI lineage: Bacteria > Bacillati > Actinomycetota > Actinomycetes > Kitasatosporales > Streptomycetaceae > Streptomyces > Streptomyces gobiensis. The sequence goes on from NZ_CP086120.1 coordinate 2,373,140, forward strand.
GGCTGGAACATCACAGGCGACACCTATATACGCGACCAGGACGGCTACTTCTGGTACGTGGCCCGCAGCGACGACATGATCGTCTCCTCCGGGTACAACATCGCCGGCCCCGAGGTCGAGAAGGCGCTCGTCACCCACCCCTATGTCGCGGACTGCGGCGTCGTCGGTGCGCCGGACGACAAGCGCGGAATGCTCGTCAAGGCGTACGTGGTACTGCGCGCCGACGTCGCGCCCGACGAGACGACCGTCAAGGAACTCCAGAATCACGTCAAGCAGACCATCGCGCCCTACAAGTACCCCCGCGCCGTCGAGTTCGTCACCGAGCTGCCGCGCACCAGCAACGGAAAGCTCCAGCGCGGCGAACTGCGCAAGCGAGCCCACGGCGCGGCCGAGTAGATCCGCTGCCGCACCGGCCTCACCACCACCCATCCCGCGTCGGCAGCTACCCGGCCGGACGAAAGGCGCCACCATGGACACTCCCAGCCCGCAGCGGGCATCCTCCCCGACGGGCAGCTGCGCCGCCGGATGCGCGGAAGCCCTCGCGCAGAGCCTGCCCAGCGTCGTCATCGAGCGTCGGGTCGAGTGGCCCGACACCGACGCCGCCGGTCACTACCACCACTCCACCGTGGTGCGCTGGGTCGAGGCGGCCGAGGCCGTCCTGCTGCGGCGCCTGGGACTGGCGCATCTTTTCGGAAGCATCCCGCGCGTCCACTTCGAGGCCGACTATCGCGAGCGGCTGTGGTTCGGGGAGATCGTTCGCACCGAACTGCGCGTCACCAAGGTCGGGACCGCTTCCCTTCACTACGCCTTCACCGTCCGCGGTCAGGGCGGCGAGGCCGCGGCCACCGGCCGTATGACGATCGCCCACTCCGCCGCCCGCGCCACCGGCTCCACGCCTTGGCCCGACGAGGTGCGCGAAGTTCTGGCCAAGGCGGGCCCACAGGCGCCCGAACTCTTCGCCTGATCTGGCGCGTCGATGCACATCAGCCTTGCATATATTGTTTTCTTGACGGTCGTAGAATTTACGACATACATTGTCCCAGGAACCACTAGGAGGACGCCGTGCGCGTAGCAGTCATCGGAGGAGGGCCTGGCGGGCTGTACTTCGCGGCCCTGGCCAAGCAGCTCTCCCCGCGATGGGACATCACCGTCTGGGAACGCAACGCGGCCGACGACACCTTCGGATTCGGTGTGGTGTTCTCCGACGAGACGCTCGACGGCATCGCGCAGGCCGACCCGGAGATCTTCGACGCGATGTCGGCGGAATTCGCCCGCTGGAGCGACATCGACGTCTGCTACAAGGGCCAGGTTCTCACCTCCGGCGGCCACGGCTTCGCAGCCCTGGGACGCAAGCGCCTGCTGCGGATCCTGCAGGACCGCTGCGCCGCTCTGGACGTGGACGTCCGCTACCGCACCCAGGCACCACCGGTCGGTCAACTCGCTGCCGAATACGACCTGGTGGTGGCCGGTGACGGGGTACGGTCGGCAGCCCGGGACACCTACGCCGACACCTTCGTGCCGGACCTCGACGAACGGCACTGCCGTTACATGTGGCTCGCCACGGACAAGGTCTTCGAAGCCTTCACCTTCATCGTCGCCGAGCGGGACTTCGGCACCCTTCAGGTCCACGCCTACCCGTTCGACGACACACGCAGCACCTTCATCGTGGAGATCGACGAGGGCTCCTGGCGGCGCGCGGGCTTCGACACGTTCGCGGCCCGCGACTACCCGCCCGGGACCAGCGACGAGGACAGCATCCGGCTGTGCGAGGAGATACTCGCCGACCACCTCGACGGCCACCGTCTGATCCCCAACGGCTCCAAGTGGATCCGCTTCACCACCGTGCGCAACCAGACCTGGCGCCACGACAATGTGGTGCTGCTGGGGGACGCCGCCCACACCGCCCACTTCTCCATCGGCTCCGGCACCAAGCTCGCCATGGAGGACGCACTCGCCCTGGCCGCCTGCCTCCACGAACATCCCGACCTCCGCACCGCGCTCGCCGCTTACGAGGCCGAACGCAAGCCGGTCGTCGAATCCACCCAGCGTGCCGCCCAGGCCAGCCTCGAATGGTTCGAGCACATCGGCTGCTACACCGGGCAGGAACCCCTCCAGTTCGCGTTCAACCTCCTCACCCGCAGTCGGCGCGTCACCTACGACAACCTACGGGTCCGCGACAAGGAGTTCACAGGCGCGGTCGACACCTGGCACGCGGCGGCGGAGACATCGATCGTCCCGCCCGCCAGTGCCGCCGTACCGCCGATGTTCCGCCCCTTCCAGCTCGGCGGACTGCTTCTGCGCAACCGTGTCGTCGTGCCGCCCACCGCGCTGTACGCCGCACGCGACGGTGTCCCCGGAGACTTCGAACTCGTGCACCTGAGCACCCAGGCCCTCGGCGGCTCCGGACTGGTCTTCGCCGGTATGACGGCCATCAGCCCCGATGCGCGCGCCACCTCCGGCTGCCCCGGCCTGTACACCGACGAGCAGGAGACCGTATGGCGGCGGATCACCGACTTCATCCACCGTCAGTCGGACACCTGTCTGGGCATCCAGCTCACCCATGCCGGCCGCCGCGCGGCGACCAGCACGCCCTGCGCGGACGGCGAATGCGTTCCGCTCGGCGAGGGAGGATGGCCTGTGGTCGCCGCCTCCGCCCTCGCCTGGGACCCCACCAGCACGCCACCGCGCGAAGCCACCCGCGGGGACATGGACGACATCGCACAGGACTTCGTCACCGCGGCCCGCCGTGCCCACCGCGCTGGATTCGACGCGCTGGAACTGCAGTATGCCCATGGCCACTTGATGTCCGGCTTCCTGTCGCCGCTGACCAATCTGCGCACCGACTCCTACGGCGGCACCCTCGCGGGCCGGCTGCGCTTCCCGCTGGAAGTGCTGCGGGCGGTGCGTGACGTCTGGCCCTCGGGCAAGGCGCTGGTCGTCCGGATCTCGGCTACCGACTGGGCCGAGGGAGGCACCAGCGAAGCCGACGTCATCGAGATCTGCCGCGCACTCGCGGACGCCGGAGCGGACGCCGTCGACGTCTCCACCGGTGAGGTCGTCTCCCACGAGCGGCCCCGTTACGGCCGCAGTTACCAGACGCCCTACGCCGACCTGATCCGTAACGCCACCGGCATACCCACCATCGCGGTGGGCGCCATCTCCACCTACGACGACGTGAACTCGATCATCCTGGCCGGCCGGGCCGACCTGTGCGCCGTCGGCCGCGCCCAGCTGTACGACCCTCTGTGGACCCTGCATGCCGCGGCCGCCCAGAACTACACCGGGCCCGGAGCACCGTGGCCCCCGTCCTGGAAGGCGGGCAGCGGCAGGCCCCCCGGCTCCCGCACCGACCGTATCCCGCCCCGTCTCCAGCTGCTTCGCAAACCTCCCGTCCAGGTGCACCAGCGATGGCTTCCGCCCGCCGAAGGCGCTGTCCCCGCGGCGACGGCCGTCCGCTGACACCGCCTGCCTGTTCCGTGTCCGAGGAGGACCTGATGGAGACTCTGCCCCGCTTCACCGCCGCCGCCGTGCAAGCGGCCCCCGTCTACCTTGACGCGGCGGCAACCGTCGACAAGGCCATCGCGCTCATCCAGGAGGCGGCCGGTAACGGCGCCTCGCTGGTCGTCCTTCCTGAGGTGTTCGTCCCCGGCTATCCGTACTGGAACTGGACGATGAACCCGGTCCAGGGCTCCCCGTGGTTCGAGCGCCTTCACCGCTCGTCCATCGACGTCCCCGGACCGCACGTGGACGCGCTGCGCGCCGCGGCCCGCCAGCACGGTGTCGTCGTCGTCATCGGCGTCAACGAGCGCGCCCCGCACAGCCTCGGCGTCCTCTACAACACGCTTCTCACCATCGGCCCGGATGGAGAACTACTCGGACTGCACCGCAAGTTGGTGCCCACATGGGCCGAAAAGCTCACCTGGACCGGCGGCGACGGCAGCTCCCTGCGCGTCCACCAGACGCCCATCGGACCGCTCGGCGCACTCGCCTGCGGAGAGAACACCAACACGCTGGCCCGCTTCACCCTCCTCGCCCAGGGCGAACTGATCCACGCCGCAAGCTACATCGCCCTGCCGGTAGCCCCCGAGGACTACGACATGGCGGACGCCATCGCGGTCCGTACCGCCGCCCACAGCTTCGAGGGAAAGGTCTTCTCCATCGTGGCCTGTTCCACGATCTCCCCCGAGATCGTGGACACCGTCGCCGGGGACGACGAGGACGTACGACGCATGCTCGCCCGCCCCCGCAGCGCGCTGTCCGGGATCTTCGGGCCCGACGGCCGTCCTGTCACCGAACCACTGATCGACGACGAGGGCATCGTCTACGCCGAGATCGACCTGGCCAAGTGCATCCAGCCCAAGCAGATGCACGACATCGTCGGCCACTACAACCGCTTCGACGTCTTCCAGCTCCACGTCGACAACACCCCACGCGCCCCGGTGACCTTCACAGCCGACCCCACTCTCCACCCCGCCGCCCCCACCACCGCACCCCTCTCAACCGAAAAGACCGGCACCACGAAGGAGGACACATGACCATCGAGTACGACGACACGATCCTGGGGCGGGCCCGGGTGTCCGAAACCCCCGAACTCACCGCCTACTACGGCGAACTCACCGAACTCGAGGCCGGTGCGCTGTGGACTGTCGCCAACGACATCGAACCCTGGTATCCACAGCCGAAGTCCGTGCCGGTCCTGTGGCGCTACAACGAACTGCGGCCCCTGGTCCGCAAGGCGCTCGGTCTGGTCAAGGCAGACGACGCCGGCCGGCGCGTGGTCATGCTCGTCAACCCCGGCCGCAAGGACGTCAGCGCCGCCGCCGGACTCCTCTACACCGGCCTGCAGATCATGGGCCCCGGCGAAGCCATGACCGCCCACCGCCACCAAGCCGCGGCCCTGCGCTTCGTCCACGAAGGCACCGGCGCCTGGACCATCGTGGACGGCCAGAAACTCAAGGTCGGCCCCCGGGACTTCGCCATCACGCCCAACGGGACCTGGCACGAACACGGCAACGAATCCGACGACGCCCCCGTCATCTGGCAGGACGGCCTCGACATCCCTCTGGTCAACGCCCTCGACGCCGGTTTCTACGAGGTCCACCCCGATCTGCACCAGACACCGGGCAAGATCATCAATTCCTCGGTCCTCACCTATGGCGCGAACCTCCTGCCCTATGGCGTGGAGAAGTGGACCAGGCCCTACTCGCCACTGCTCGCCTACCCGTGGGAGACCACCTACGAGTCCCTGCGCAACCTGGCGAAGGCCACCGAGGGATCCCCCTATGACGGCGTGATCGCGGAATACACCAACCCGGTCACCGGCGGCTCGGTCATGCCCACCATGGGCGCGCACATGCAGCTCCTGCGGCCCGGCCAAGCCACTCAGGCGCACCGCCACACCGGCTCGGTCATCTACACCGCCGCCAAGGGCCATGGCGTCTCGGTGATCGCCGGACAGCGCTTCGAATGGAAGCAGGGCGACGTCTTCTGCGTCCCGTCCTGGGCCTGGCACGAGCACCACAACCTCGCCCCGTCCGAGGACGCCTGTCTCTTCTCCTTCAACGACTTCCCCGTGATGCGCTCGCTCGGCTTCTACCGGGAAGAGGCTTACACCGACAACGGCGGGCACCAGCCCACCGCCTAAACCGCGCCGCCGCGACGGAACGGCCGGCCCTGACACCGGTACCGGCGCGGCGGCGCATCAGCCGGGGACGGCCTCGCGCCCCGCACCGCCCCCGGCTGCCCTTCCTGCCTGCCCCACCCACAAGGAGCACCCATGCGACTGCTCACATACACCCACGACGACTCGCTCAACCGCCTGGGTGCCGAGGTCGACGGCTCGGTCGTCGACCTCGCCGCGCTCGCGGCCCACGCCGACGTCGAACTACCCAGCGACCTGCTGTCCTTCATCCAGGCAGGCACCACCGCCCATGGCACCGCGCTACGCCTGCTGGGCAGCGACTCCGACGCCTGGCCGGACGAGGCCGTCCACCAGCTCGACGAGGTGTCGCTGCGTGCCCCGTTGCGCCCCGGGAAGATCATCGGCGTCGGGCTGAACTACGTGGAACATGTCGAAGAGTCCAGCCGCAGCCTGGACACCGACAAGGAACTGCCCCCGCGCCCCGTGCTCTTCAGCAAGCCCGCCACCGCCGTCACCGGCCCCGGGCAGCCGATCCTGCACAACGCCGACCTGACGGCGCAGCTGGACTGGGAATGCGAACTCGCCGTCATCATCGGACGCACCGCTTTCCGCGTCACGGAGGAGGACGCCTTCGACCACGTCTTCGGCTACAGCATCATCAACGACATCAGCGCCCGCGACCAGCGCCGCTCCGGCCAGTGGTTCTTCTCCAAGGGCCAGGACTCCTACGCCCCCTTCGGCCCCGCCGTGGTCACCGCGGACGACGTACCCGACCCGATGGCGCTGGACCTGTCGCTGCGCGTCAACGGCGTGACCAAGCAGAAGTCGAACACCCGCCACATGCTCTTCCCCATCGCCCGCCTCATCGCCGACATCACCTCGGGCGTGACCCTCGAGCCCGGCGACATCATCGCCACCGGCTCTCCCTCGGGCGTCGGCGCGGGCATGGTCCCACCGGAATTCCTCACCCCCGGGGACACCGTCGAAGCCACCGTCCAAGGCATCGGCACTCTGACCAACCCCGTGATCGACGCCCGCTGACCCCGCCCGGCCCCCAGGCCGGGCGCCCCCTAACGCAACGAGGACCCCTGTGTCGCACCGTACCTACCGCATCGGCCAGATCGTGCCGAGCTCCAACGTCACCATGGAAACCGAAGTACCGGCCATCCTGCGCGCCAGGCACTCCATCGCGCCGGAACGCTTCACCTTCCACTCAAGCCGTATGCGCATGACCCACGTCACGCCCGAGCAGCTCAAGGCCATGGACGCCGACTCCGACCGGTGCGCCGTGGAACTCTCCGACGCCCACGTCGATGTGCTCGGCTACGCCTGCCTGGTGGCCATCATGAGCATGGGCCTCGGTTACCACCGCGTCTCCGAGCAACGCCTCCATACCCGAACCGTGGAGAACGGCGCCCCGGCCCCCGTCGTCACCAGCGCCGGCGCACTGGTCCACGGACTGCGCACCCTCGGCGCCAAGAAAATCGCCCTGATCGCCCCCTATATCCGCCCGCTCACCCAGACCGTCGTGGGGTACCTCACCCACGAAGGAATCGAAGTCCTCGACTACCAGGCACTGGAAATCCCCAACAACCTCGATGTCGCCGCGCACGACCCCGGCAACCTGCCCGGCCTCGCCCGCGCCCTCGACTACGCCGACGCCGACGCCGTCGTGCTCTCCGCATGCGTCCAGATGCCCTCCCTGGGAGCCATCGAAGAAGCCGAACAGCTCCTGGGCAAGCCGGTGGTATCCGCAGCTGTCTGCACCGCCCACCACATGCTGCGGGCCCTCGGCCTCCCGGCGCTGGCCCCCGGCGCCGGCCATCTGCTGTCCGGCGCGTACGCGGAGGCATCCCCCGCAACGTAGCGTCGCCGGCCGGATGACTGGGACCCGGCCGAGAACCCGAGTCCCTGGCACGCACGTACGGCTCGGTAGGATCGCCACTGCACGCTACGGAAGGCGATCATGTCGGACAGCGCAACCCGGCCCAGCTCCTTGATCAACACGATCTACGGGGCATTCGTCCGACGCCTCGGCGGGTGGATCTCCATTGCCGATCTGATCGTCCTGATGGCCGAGCTGGACGTGGAGAGCCCTGCGGTGCGGTCAGCGATCTCCCGGCTGAAGAAGCGTGGCATCCTCGAACCCGAGCGGCGGGGCGCGACGGGATACCGGCTCAGCCCGGCCGTGCACGCCGTCTTCGATGAGGGCGACCGGCGCATCTTCGGCAACCTGGAACCCGCGAACCTGAGCGACGGCTGGGTGATGGCCGTCTTCTCGGTGCCGGAGTCAGAGCGCTCCCACCGCTACCAACTGCGAACCCGGCTGACCTGGCTGGGGTTCGGGAACATCTCGCCAGGAGTGTGGATGGCGCCCCGCCGGCTCCTGGACGATGCCCGAAGCACTCTCGACCGCCTCGGCCTGAGCGATTACGTGCACCTCTTCACCGCCGACTACGCCGCCTTCAGCGATCTGCGCACGGCCGTCAGCACCTGGTGGGATTTCCCGGCCATCCAGGCCCAGTACGCGTCGTTCACCGACACCTACGCACCCATCGCTGAGCGATTGGCACGGCAACCCGAGATCGACCCCACCGAAGCCTTCCGTTGCTACGTGCCGATGCTCACGCAATGGCGCCGTCTTCCTTACCTCGACCCCGGCCTCCCCGCCGACTTGCTCCCCGAGGACTGGAACGCGGTCGCAGCCCGCCGCCTCTTCCAGCAACTGCACAACCTGCTCGCCGGACCGAGCCTGCACCACGTACAGACAGTGACCAGCCTGGAGAAGCAGAAATCCATGGCCTGACGAAGCCTGCCCCGGGTGGAGTTCCCCCGATACCCTCCCCTTCCCGGAAACCGGGGCTGTGCCCCGGGCCCCGGGGTTGGCCGGGTGCGGGCCGGTGGCCGGTGTTGTGCCCACCCTCCCCCATAGCCTTAAGGGCATGGGGGGACCCCCATCGCCCCTCTGGGGGTCCCCCCGGACGAAGTCTGGGGGAGGCCCGAGTGCCCACAACACTCGACGGCGTGAGGGGGTGGGGAGGGGTGGGTTGTTCCGGACGCTTGCCCGTGATTTGTGGCCCGACACACACTCAACCGCCCAACACAACGCCACCGCGCGTCGGGCCGTAAATCATGGGTCCGGAACGTTCCACCCCGGACCGCCCCCGACCGACCCATCCACAGCAGCCATGGGTGAGCGCACGCATCACCGCAACGGGTGGGTGGGCGGGGAAAAACCCACCCACGGCGGGAAAGCCGAACCGACCACCCGCAGGGGCGGGCGGAATCAGGCGAGCCGGGAGATGTCGCGGACCGCGCCCTTGTCGGCCGACGTAGCCATCGCCGCGTAGGCGCGCAGCGCCTGGGAGACCTTGCGGTCACGGGCGACGGGCGCGTAGCGCCCGCCCCGCGCCTCGCGGCGAGCGGAAAGCTCCTCGGCGGAGACCTTCAGCTCGATCGAGCGGTTCGGGATGTCGATCGCGATCAGGTCACCGTCCTCGACCAAGGCGATCGTGCCGCCCGCCGCCGCCTCCGGCGACGCGTGGCCGATGGACAGCCCCGAGGTCCCGCCGGAGAAGCGGCCGTCGGTGACCAGGGCGCACTTGGCGCCCAGTCCCCGGCCCTTGAGGAAGGCCGTCGGGTACAGCATCTCCTGCATACCGGGGCCGCCCTTGGGGCCCTCGTAGCGGACGACGACCACGTCGCCTTCCTTGACCCGCTTGTTGAGGATGGCGTCGACCGCGTCCTCCTGGGACTCGACGACCACCGCCGGGCCCTCGAAGGTCCAGATGGACTCGTCGACGCCCGCCGTCTTCACGACACAGCCGTCCTCGGCCAGGTTGCCGTAGAGGACCGCCAGACCGCCGTCGGCGGAGTAGGCGTGTGCGGCGTCGCGGATGCAGCCACCGGCCGCGTCCACATCGAGCGTGTCCCAGCGCTCGGACTGGGAGAAGGCCGTGGAAGACCGCACGCACCCAGGCGCCGCGTAGAACATCTCCGTGGCCTCCGCCGAGGGCGAGCCGCCGCGGATGTCCCACTTCTTCAGCCAGTCGGCCAGCGACGGCGAGTGAACGGCGTGCACATCCTCGTGCAGGTGGCCCGCGCGCTGGAGCTCGCCCAGGATGGCGGGGATGCCACCCGCCCGGTGGACGTCCTCCATGTGGTACGAGCCGTTCGGCGCGACCTTGCAGACGCAGGGCACCCGGCGCGACACCGCGTCGATGTCGGCCATGGAGAAGGTGAGCTCGGCCTCCTGGGCCGCGGCCAGCAGATGGAGGACCGTATTGGTCGAGCCGCCCATGGCGACGTCCAGGGCCATGGCGTTCTCGAAGGCCTGACGGCTGGCGACGTTCCGCGGCAGGACCGTCTCGTCGTCATGCTCGTAGTACCGCTTGGTGATCTCCACGATCGTGCGGCCCGCGGCCTCGTACAGCTCCTTGCGGGCCGTGTGCGTGGCCAGCACCGAGCCGTTCCCAGGCAGGGCCAGGCCCAGCGCCTCGGCCAGGCAGTTCATGGAGTTCGCGGTGAACATGCCGGAACAGGAGCCGCAGGTCGGGCAGGCGGCTTCCTCGATCCGCTCCAGGTCCTCATCCGACGTGGTGTCGCTCACCGCCTCCGACATCGCGTGGACCAGGTCCAGGTTCGACCGGACCGTGCCGTCCACCAGCGTGGTCTTGCCCGCCTCCATCGGCCCGCCGGAGACAAAGACGACCGGGATGTTGAGCCGCAGGGCGGCCATCAGCATGCCCGGGGTGATCTTGTCGCAGTTGGAGATGCAGATCAGCGCGTCGGCGCAGTGCGCCTCGGTCATGTACTCGACGGAGTCCGCGATCAGATCCCGCGACGGCAGGGAGTAGAGCATCCCGCCATGGCCCATGGCGATGCCGTCATCGACCGCGATGGTGTTGAACTCACGCGGGATGCCGCCGGCCGCCTTGACCGCGTCGGAGACGATCCGCCCCACCGGCTGGAGGTGGGTGTGCCCCGGCACAAACTCCGTGAAGCTGTTGGCCACGGCGATAATCGGCTTGCCGAAGTCCTCGCGCTCTACGCCCGCGGCGCGGAGGAGGGCTCGGGCGCCCGCCATATTGCGGCCATGGGTGACGGTGCGGGACCTCAGCTCGGGCATGGTGCGACTCTCCCTGCGGGTGACTCGGTAGTGACCACCGAGGGTACGCCTCTACATCCATGATCTGGACTGGTTTGCCGGATAGTGAGACGGGGAGCTCAGTTTCCGGCCAGTCCCCGGCCAGTCCCCGGCCAGTCCCCGGTCAGTCCCCGGTCAGATGGTGCTGCACCACCGGGGCCAGCCGGGCGATCAGCACCTCCCGGTCCTCCGAGGCCAGCGGCTCCACCTTGATCACATACCGCAGCATCGCCGTCCCCACCAGCTGTGCCACCGCCAGCTCGACCCGTAGCTCACGGTCCGGCGCGGACAGCTCACCGACCAGCCGGGTCAGCAGCAGCCGGGTCACCATCGTGCGGAAGATCCGGGCCGCGGTCTCATTGTTCACCGCGGACCGCACCACGGCCAGCATCGGCGCCCGGGTGGCCGGGTTCTCCCAGATGCCGAAGATGAAGCGGGTGATCTGCGCGCCCAGCTCATCGGCCCCCACCTGCGGCAACGCTTCCAGTCCGCGCCGGGCCGGGGCGATCGCGGCCTCGATCGCCGCCGCGAAGACCTGCTCCTTGGTGCCGAAGTAGTGGTGGACCAGCGCAGGGTCCACCTCCGCGCCCCGCGCGATGGCGCGGATCGACGTCTTGTCGTAGCCGCGCTCGGCGAACTCCGTACGGGCCGAGACGAGGATCCGGGACTTTGTGTCCGGCCCCTCGGCCGCACCCGTACGAGGGCGGCCACGGCGGCGCGGGCTCGGCGCCCCGCTCATGGCTCTGCCGTCCGGGCCGCGGCGGCCAGATGCAGCCGGGTGAAGGCCAGCGCCTCGGCGAGGTCCACCTCACGCTCCGCGGCGGACATCGCACGGCGTGTGTTGACCTCGACGACGACATGGCCGTCGAAGCCGTTCAGGGCGAGACGTTCCAGCACCTCCGCGCAGGGCTGGGTGCCACGGCCCGGCACCAGGTGCTCATCCTTGTTGGAACCGTTCCCATCGGCGATATGGACATGGCCGAGACGGTCACCCATCCGGTCCAGCATCGCGAGAGTGTCGGTACGGGCCGTCGACGTATGGGACAGGTCGATGGTGAAGTGACGGTAGTCATCGTCGCTGGGGTCCCAGTTGGGCGCGTACGCGAGCATCTCGCGGTCGCGGTAGCGCCAGGGGTACATGTTCTCGACCGCGAACCGGACGTCGGTCTCACCGGCCATCCGCCAGATTCCGCGGACAAACTCCCTGGCGTACGACCGCTGCCACCGGAAGGGCGGATGGACGACGACGGTCGAGGCGCCCAGCCGCTCGGCGGCCGAGCGGGCCCGCTGCAGCTTCGTCCAGGGGTCGGTGGACCAGACCCGCTGGGTGATCAGGAGACACGGTGCGTGTACGGCGAGGACCGGGACGCCGTGGTGGTCGGAGAGGCGGCGCAACGCGTCGATGTCCTGGCTGACCGGGTCGGTCCAGACCATGATCTCGACTCCGTCGTAGCCCAGGCGCGCGGCGATCTCGAAGGCCGTCGCTGTGGACTCCGGATACACGGAGGCCGTGGACAGGGCGACCTTCACGTCCGGGGTGCGCGCCGAATCTTGAGCCACGGGGCAAGCCTACGGTGAGCTTGCCTGCGGGGTTTCCCAGGCCCGGCGCTTCCTGGGCGGGCTCCGCGGGGTGGGTGGGTGTCCCCCTATTCCCGCCCCTTCCCGGCTGTACCGATATGCGGCTCCGCCGCGTGGCGGGGCTTCGCCCCGGGCCCCGCCGGGTTGCGGGCCGGTGGCCGGGGGGTTGTGCCCACCCACAGCCCCTCGCGGGGCTGCGAGTGCCCACAACGCGCTACGCGGAGCGTAGGTGGTCCAGGCGGCGGAGGATTACGCCCTCGCGTAGGGCCCAGGGGCAGATCTCCAGGGTTTCCACGCCGAACAGATCCATCGCGCCCTCGGCGACCAGCGCGCCCGCCAGCAGCTGGCGGGCGCGGCCCTCGGAGACCCCGGGGAGCTCGGCGCGCTGCTGGGCCGGCATCGCGGCCAGCTTCGGGACCCACTCCTCCAGTGACTTACGGCCCAGATCCCGCTGTACGTACAGCCCCTCGGCGGAGCGAGCGGCCCCGCCGAGGCGGGCGAGCTGTTTGAAGGTCTTGGAGGTGGCCACCACATGATCCGGCGCCCCGAGGCGGCTGAACTCGCCCACGATACGGGCGATTTCCGCCCGTACATGGCGGCGCAGCGACCGTACGTCCGCCGGGTCGGGCGGATCGCCGGGCAGCCAGGAGCCGGTGAGCCGCCCCGCGCCCAGGGGCAGTGACACCGCGGCGTCCGGCTCCTCGTCGATCCCGTAGGCGATCTCCAGGGAGCCGCCGCCGATGTCCAGCACGAGGAGCCGCCCGGCCGACCAGCCGAACCAGCGGCGGGCGGCGAGGAAGGTGAGCCGCGCCTCCTCCGAACCGGACAGCACCTGCAGCTCCACGCCGGTGTCGACGGTGACACGGGCCAGGACGTGCTGATGGTTGCTGGCTTCCCGTACCGCCGAGGTGGCGAACGGGAGTACATCCTCGACGCCCTTGTCCTCGGCGATCTCCAGGGCTTCCTTGATCGTGCTGGCCAGCCGGTCGATGCCGTCCGGACTGATCGCGCCGCCGTCATCGAGGAGTTCGGCCAGGCGCAGTTCCGCCTTGTGCGAGTAGGCGGGCAGCGGGCGCGCGCCCGGGTGTGCGTCCACCACCAGGAGGTGAACGGTATTCGAACCCACATCGAGGACACCGAGTCTCATAGGAGAGAACGCTACTGCGCCGACCGGGGTGCCGGTCCCCCATGGGCCCGTACCCTGGACGCGTGGTGAAGACGAACAAGGCGAAGGCGGACAAAAGTCAGAACGTGGGTGGGAAGAAGCGGCGGGCCGCCGGGGAGGAAGTCGATCTGGATCACGCACGGGCGTGGGTCGAGTTCCCGGATCCGGCGGATGACGAGCAGATCTTCCGCTGCGATCTGACCTGGCTGACCTCGCGGTGGAACTGCATCTTCGGCCAGGGGTGCCAGGGCATCCAGGCCGGACAGGCGAGCGATGGCTGCTGCACGCTGGGTGCGCACTTCTCGGATGAGGACGATGAGAGGCGGGTCGCCGGGCACGCGGCCCGGCTGACGCCGCAGACCTGGCAGTTTCACGATGTCGCCATGGAGTCGGGCTGGACCGAGACCGATGAGGACGGTGAGCGGAAGACCCGGCGCTACGAGGGGGCGTGCATCTTCAACAACCGGCCGGGCTTCCCGGGCGGCGCCGGGTGCGCACTGCACATACTGGCGCTGCGGGAGGAGCGCGAGCCGCTGGAGACCAAGCCGGATGTGTGCTGGCAGCTGCCGGTCCGGCGGACCTATGAGTGGGTGGAGCGGCCGGACGGCGAGCAGAAGCTGTATGTGTCGATCGGTGAGTACGACCGGCGTGGCTGGGGCTCCGGTGGCCATGATCTGCACTGGTGGTGCACGGGGGCAACGGCCGCGCATGGTGCGGGTGAGCCGGTGTATGTCTCGTACCGCCCGGAGCTGACCGAGCTGATGGGCAAGGAGGGCTACGACCGTCTCGCCGAGCTCTGCGAACAGCGTCTGGCCTCCCAGCTCCCGCTGCTGGCCCCGCACCCGGCGGATCCGGCCGCCTAGGACGAGGGCGAGGACGACGAGGACGACGAGGACGACGAGGGGGACGACTCCTCGGGTGGGTCAGAGGGGGACGGGCTGGGGTCGGACGGCTCCGGGTCGGAGGGCGATGGGCTGCCCGGGTCCGAGGGGCCGGGGTCCGGGTCCTTGCCACGGCCCTGGAGCGTGATCACCGTGTTCGCGGGGGCGATCTGGATACGGGCCGACCACTCACCCTGCGGTTCGCGGGCACGGTCGATGGTCACCGTGATCGTCGTGGACTCACCGGGCTGTAGCGTGCCGGACGTATGGCTGAGCCGTAGCCAGCTGGCGTCAGTCGACGCGGACCAGTGCACCGGTGATCCGCCGGATGCCGTCAGGGTGATCTGCGTAACGTCGCCGGATGGCTGGGCGTCGACCGTCAGCCGTCCCGGCCCGGGCTGTGCGGGGGCGCCGCTGGGGCTGCCGACGGCGCCGGTGCCGCCACCGTGGGAGTACCGGGTGGCGGGGTCGCTGGACCCGTCGCCGTCCGGGGAGCCGGAGGAGCCGTCCGCCTCAGCGGACACCTTGGCCCCGCGCCGCCCGCGCGGGTTCTTGGCCGGGTCGCCGGTGGGGTCGCCCGTACGGTCGGCGCGGCCGGCGTTCTCATAAGGGTGGCCGTTCAGACCCTGCTGCTCATCCGGCTCGGTCGCCGAGGCTGAGGTCACATCCCGGCCCTCCCCGGTGAACGGCGCCGCGCGATACGCCGCCCAGAGGGCGACCACCGGTGCCGCGACCACGGTGGCGACCACCGTGGTGGTCACCGCCCGGCTGCGCAGCCGGCCCCGGCGGGCGCCCCGGTCCCTGAGCTCGACCGGGAAGCCCCGCCGGTCAAGGCGCGGTGTCGGCAGCACCCTGGCCCGCAGCGCGGCACGCATCGCGGCGTGCACGGCGGCCCGCGGCGCCTCCAGCACGGTGAGGGTGCTGGTGCCGAGGGCCACGGTGCCGGGCCAGGACGCCCCGGCCATCACCCGCTCAGCGGTCCGGCGGCAGTTGGCGCACGCGTCGACATGCCGCACCAACTCCCGGCGCAGCGCGGTGCCGAGAAGCACCTCGTGGTCCCCGGCGAGCCGGGCGACGGCCGGACAGCCACCGGTCTCCACAACGGCCAGCGCCGCCCGGGTCCGCTCGACCTCGCAGGCACCGCTGGAGAGCAGCAGCCGGGTGGCGTCGCTGTCCATGCTGAGGATGGCGGCGACCTCATGGACGGGCAGCTGATGGCGCACGGCCAGCTCAAGCGCCTCGCGCTGCTCGGGGGTGGTTCCGGCGGCCTCCGGCCAGGCGAGGGCGGCGAGTTCACGGCGGCGCTGGGTGGCGGCGGCACCGGAGAGCTTGGGCCGCTCGGGCTGGCCGTGGGCGGCGAGACGGCGCAGACAGGCCCACCGGGTCAACGCGTAGAGCCAGGGGCGGTACAGCGCGGTATCGGCGGGGCGGCGGCCGCGACGCTGGGCCCGTTCGCGCTGCCGCTCGGCGAGTGCGAGCGCCTCACCGAGGGCCGCGGTGGCGGCCTCGTGCTCGCACATGACGGAGAGGCAATACGTGAACAGCCCGTCGAGATGCGGGTCGTAGTGCATGGGCGGCCAGGTCTCCACCGGATCAGCGCGCATCGCGCCACGGCGCGCCACGTCTGCGCCAGTGGTGTGCGGAGGGTGCTCGCGCCTGCTCATCATCCGGTGACCGTAGGCCTCAATTGGGTATGAACTCTCGCCGGTTGCGCAGGTTTAACCCTTACGGGTGACAATCTCGCTCGAAAGAGCACATGGGGTGGGCCTGCTACGGGGTGGGGCGGAGCGTCGTGGCTGGGGTGGGTGGTGGGTTGCGTAGAGGGGCCGGGCCCACCTGTCCACCCTTCTATGCCGGAGTGTGGGGCGTCAGGCCGCCCCTCTGCAGCCGCCAGTCAACCCCTCTACGGGTGGGCTGTCACTGCACCCCGTTACGGTGAGGCGCATGGCCGCCCGTAAATCGTCCGCCAAGGACCGCCCCTCCTACCGTTGCACCGAGTGCGGCTGGACCACCGCCAAGTGGCTCGGCCGCTGCCCGGAGTGCCACGCCTGGGGCACCGTCGAGGAAACCGGCGCCGCGCCCGCCGTGCGGACGACCGCGCCCGGCCGGGTCTCCACCGCCGCACTGCCCATCGGGCAGGTGGACGGCTCCCTGGCCGCCGCCCGCTCCACCGGGGTGCCGGAGCTGGACCGGGTGCTCGGCGGCGGTCTGGTGCCGGGCGCGGTGGTGCTGTTCGCCGGGGAGCCGGGGGTCGGCAAGTCGACGCTGCTCCTCGATGTCGCCGCCAAGGCGGCCAGCGCGGAGGAGCGCACGCTGTATGTGACCGGCGAGGAGTCGGCGGGGCAGGTCCGGATGCGGGCGGACCGTATCGGCGCGCTGGACGACCACCTCTATCTGGCGGCCGAGACCGATCTCTCCGCCGTCCTCGGGCATCTGGACGAGGTCAAGCCCTCCCTGCTGGTGCTGGACTCGGTACAGACCGTGGCCTCCCCCGAGATCGACGGGGCGCCGGGCGGTATGGCACAGGTACGTGAGGTGGCCGGGGCGCTGATCCGGGCGTCCAAGGAGCGCGGCATGTCCACGCTGCTGGTCGGCCATGTCACCAAGGACGGCGCCATCGCGGGCCCCCGGCTGCTGGAGCATCTGGTGGACGTGGTGCTGCACTTCGAGGGTGACCGGCACGCCCGGCTGCGGCTCGTACGCGGGGTGAAGAACCGCTACGGCGCCACCGATGAGGTCGGCTGCTTCGAGCTGCACGACGAGGGGATCACCGGCCTGACCGACCCCTCCGGGCTCTTTCTCACCCGGCGCGATGAGCCCGTCCCCGGCACCTGTCTGACCGTAACCCTGGAGGGACGGCGGCCCCTGGTCGCCGAGGTGCAGTCGCTGACGGTCGACTCCCAGATCCCCTCGCCACGTCGCACCACCTCCGGCCTGGAGACCTCCCGGGTTTCGATGATGCTCGCCGTACTGGAGCAGCGCGGACGGATCAACGCCCTGGGCAAAAGGGACATCTACAGCGCCACGGTAGGAGGCGTGAAGCTCTCCGAGCCCGCTGCCGATCTGGCCGTCACCCTTGCCCTGGCAAGCGCGGCCATCGACACCCCGTTGCCGAAGAACCTGGTGGCGATCGGTGAGGTCGGGCTCGCGGGCGAGGTCCGCCGGGTCACCGGAGTGCAGCGGCGGCTGGCCGAGGCGGCCCGGCTCGGCTTCACCCACGCACTGGTCCCCGTCGACCCCGGGAAGGTGCCGGACGGCATGCGCGTCAGGGAGGTCGCGGACATAGGCGAGGCGCTGCGCGTGCTGCCCGCACGGAGCGCTGGGCCGGACGCTGACGGCCGCCGGTAGACTTTGCCCTGGTCTCGCCCGTACGTACGCACGACCGAAGGAGTGCCGTGGCAGCCAACGACCGGGCAGGAGCCTCTGACCGCCTGATGCGCGCCTCACTGAGCGCGGTCGCGCCTGGCACCGCTCTGCGCGATGGCCTGGAGCGGGTCCTGCGCGGCAACACCGGCGGACTCATCGTCCTCGGCATGGACAAAACGGTCGAAACGCTGTGCACCGGTGGCTTCGTACTGGATGTGGAGTTCTCCGCGACCCGGCTGCGGGAGCTGTGCAAGCTCGACGGCGCGCTGATCCTCGACAAGGACATCACCAAGATTGTGCGGGCCGGGGTGCAGCTCGTCCCGGACGCGGCGATCGCCACCGAGGAGACCGGCACCCGGCACCGTACGGCGCAGCGGGTCTCCATCCAGACCGGCTTCCCGGTCGTCTCCGTCAGCCAGTCGATGCGGCTGATCGCCCTGTATGTGGACGGCCAGCGGCGGGTCCTGGAGGACTCGGCGGCGATTCTGTCCAGGGCCAACCAGGCGCTGGCCACGCTGGAGCGGTACAAGCTCAGACTCGACGAAGTCGCGGGCACGCTCTCCGCTCTGGAGATCGAGGACCTGGTGACCGTCCGCGATGTGTCGGCGGTGGGACAGCGGCTGGAGATGGTGCGCCGGATCGCCACCGAGATCGCCGAGTATGTGGTGGAGCTCGGCACGGACGGCCGGCTGCTGTCGCTCCAGCTGGATGAGCTGATCGCGGGCGTCGAGCCGGAGCGGGAGCTGGTCGCCCGGGACTATGTGCCGGAGCCGGGCGGCAAAC
The DNA here is from genome assembly GCF_021216675.1 of Streptomyces gobiensis. Lineage (NCBI taxonomy): Bacteria > Bacillati > Actinomycetota > Actinomycetes > Kitasatosporales > Streptomycetaceae > Streptomyces > Streptomyces gobiensis. Next base: position 2,391,700 of record NZ_CP086120.1, read on the forward strand.
GGTCCCGTACGGTCAGCACCGCCCTGGCCGAGCTGAACCGGCTCACCCATACGGAACTGCTCGAACTCCCCACGGTGGCCCGTGCGCTGGGATACAGCGGCGCACCGGAAACGCTGGACTCGGCGGTGTCGCCGCGCGGTTACCGGCTGCTGGCGAAGGTGCCGCGGCTGCCGAACACGGTGATCGAGCGGCTGGTGGAGCACTTTGGGGGGCTCCAGAAGCTGCTGGCTGCGAGCGTCGACGATCTGCAGACCGTCGATGGCGTCGGCGAAGCGCGGGCCCGCTCCGTCCGCGAGGGCCTCTCGCGGCTGGCGGAGTCCTCAATCCTCGAGCGCTACGTCTAGCGGCTCGGGCTCGATTTTCGAGCCCGTCCGGCGGACTGGGGTCCGGGGCGAAGCCCCCCGCGCAGGGCGGCGCCTAGTCCTTCGTCAGGACGAAAGACGTCTGGGCCGTGCCCAGGCCCGGGACCGCTGCCTCGGCGAGATACGTGCCGGTCTTCGCCGACCCCCCGGAAGGCGTCGCACACTCAGCCGCACTGCGCTTACGGTCCCATTCGACCGTGTGAGTAACCTCACCCCGCGCCGGAACCCGCAGCAGCGCCGAGCCGCTCCCGGCCGGGCAGTGGTCGGAGGCCCAGACCGTGTCGTCGTTGGTGTCCGAGATGGTGATGACGGCCTTCTTCGGTCCGAAGTCGACCTTGCAGGCGTCGCCCCCACCGTTCTCCGCGATGAGCTTGAACTTGGGCTTCTCCCCCGGCGCGTACTCATTCTCGACGCTGACCAGGCGCAGCTTGACCGGACCCGACGTGCACGTCGGCAGATCCGCCGCCGGTACCCCGCCGCCGCCCGCCGTACCGCCCGTACGCGCGGAGCCGGCGGACCCGCCGGATCCCCCCGTACCGTTGGAACCGTCGTCGCCGGAGCCACCGCCCGTACCCGCGGAGTCACCGGTACCGCCGTGGTCGCCGTCCGCGCCGCCGTCCTCCTCATCGCGCCCCCCGGGGCGCTCGCTGATCACCGGCTCCGAGCTGGTGGGCCCGGGCGTAATCGCGCTGGCGGCGCCGTCGCCACGGTTGTCCGAGCCGCCACCCGCCTGCTTACCGCCGCTGCCGGCACCGGAGTTGAGCGCCCAGACGACCAGCACAAGGAGCAAAGCGACCAGGGACAGCGCAACTGCCCTCCGTCGCCAGTAGATGGAGGAGGGAAGCGGCCCGATCGGATTGCGCAGAGATCCCACGCGGAAACCTTACGAGACATCAGGCGCCACACAGCCCCGTACCCGCCACACGAGGGACATCTTTTCGTATCAGCGGCACTCAACGCCCCAGACCACGCAGGCGCGCGGCGCGGAGCGTTTCTCCCTCGCCACACACCGTGCCAGGATCTAAGGCGCCATGACTGCTACGACTGAGCACAACGCGCCCGAGCACAGCGCGACCGATCTCCACGCACCCGTCATCGACTGGTTCGACGCTCACGCCCGCGATCTGCCCTGGCGCCGCCCCGAGGCGGGGGCCTGGGGTGTGATGGTCAGCGAGTTCATGCTGCAGCAGACCCCGGTGAACCGGGTGCTGCCGGTGTACGAGCAGTGGCTGGCGCGCTGGCCACGCCCCGCCGACCTGGCCGCCGAGCCGCCCGGCGAGGCGGTACGCGCCTGGGGCCGCCTCGGCTATCCGCGGCGGGCTCTGCGACTGCACGGGGCGGCGGCGGCCATAGCGGAGCGGCACGGCGGCGAAGTACCCAAGGAGCACGCCCAGCTCCTCGCGCTGCCCGGGGTCGGCGAGTACACGGCTGCGGCAGTGGCCTCGTTCGCCTACGGTCAGCGGCATCCGGTGCTGGACACCAATGTGCGCCGGGTCTTCGCCCGCGCGCTGGGCGGCCAGCAGTATCCGCCGAACGCCACCACCGCCGCCGAGCGCAAGCTGGCCCGGTCCGCGCTCCCCGAGGCCGAGGCGCAGGCGGCACGCTGGGCCGCGGCCACCATGGAGCTGGGCGCCCTGGTGTGCACGGCCCGCACCCCCGGCTGCGCCCGCTGCCCGATCGCCGACCGGTGCGCCTGGCGGCTCGCGGGATCGCCTCCGCATGAGGGCCCGCCCCGCCGTGGCCAGACCTACGCCGGTACGGACCGCCAGGTCCGCGGCAAGCTGCTGGCCGTACTGCGTGAAGCGGTTTCGCCGGTGCCGCAGGAGGTGCTGGATCAGGTGTGGGACGAGCCGACGCAGCGGGCCCGGGCGCTTGACGGGCTGGTCGCGGACGGTCTCGTCGAACCGTTGGCGGGCGGGGTCTACCGCCTGCCGCTCAGCTGACAGCTCTGTTGCACAGCCCTGTTACACAACCGACGGGTACTCGTGCGGCCGTTGTGCGCTCGCCATGGGCACGCCGCAACACCGGCTCCGTAGCTTCTTCCTCATCAGACCGACCGGCCCCGACTGACCAAACGGGGACCGGCGAGCCACGAGGAGGCGGGCATGACGGGGACGGCACAGGTGCTGGACTTTGAGGATTACGTACGGACGCGGCAGGATGCCCTTCTGCGCAGCGCCCGCCGCCTCGTGCCGGACCCGATCGACGCCCAGGACCTGCTCCAGACCGCGCTGGTCCGGACCTACGGAAAGTGGGACGGTATAGCCGACAAGTCGCTGGCCGACGCCTATCTGCGCCGGGTGATGATCAATACTCGTACCGAGTGGTGGCGCTCCCGGCGACTCCACGAGGTGCCGACCGAAGCGCTTCCCGATGTGGCGAGCGTCGACGACGGTTCCGAGCAGCACGCCGACCGGGCGCTGCTGATCGACATCCTCGGGGTGCTGGCGCCCAAGCAGCGCAGCGTGGTCGTACTGCGCCACTGGGAGCAGATGACCACGGAGGAGACGGCGGAGGCGCTGGGGATGTCCGCCGGGACGGTGAAGAGCACACTGCACCGGGCGCTGGCCCGGCTGCGTGCGGAGCTGGAGAGCAGGGAGCTGCGTTGGGAGCAGGAGCGGACCCAGGAGCGGGAACGCGCGGCGTGCGCTGCCTGAAGGCGGCTCCCACGGTGGCCGCTGCCTCGACGGTCTCGGTGCTGCTGGCCACCGCCTTGACCGCGTGCGGCAGCGGCGGCGGCATCCGGGTCGAGCAGTCCGCGGCCGCCTCCGACAGCCCCCACTCCAAGATCACTCAGCTGCCCGCCTCCCCGCTGCCCACCGACAGCGGCGCGGAGGCCGGCTCGCCCAAGCCGTCCGCCACTCCCTCGGGCGGCGCCCAGGACTCACCGGAAGAGCCGCCGCTGCCGACCGCGGCGGTCCCGGTGTCCCCGCCCGGCGCGGACCGGGAGCTGGATATCGTCGCGCTGCTGAAGGCCGATCCGGCGGTCGGCGCCGCCGTCAAGCGGGATCTGCACCCCTGCACCCGGAAGGCATGGCCGATCGATCTGGCCTACGGTCGGCTGACTCGCGCTGCCGCGTCCGATGTTGTGGTCAATGTCTCGACCTGTGCTGATGGCAAGGGTGTGGGCAGCTATGTCTACCGGCAGAATCGTGCCGGTGAGTATGTGAACGTCTTCGCCGATGAGGAACCGGCCGTATACGCCGAGATCGACAAGGGCGCGTTGCAGGTGTACCAGCAGATCTACTTCAACGACGACCCGGTCTGCTGCCCGTCCGGCGAGGATGTCGTCACCTATGTGTGGCGGGACGGCAAGTTCGCCGAGCTGGACCGCGCGTACAAGGAGTATCCGAAGACCACGGCCGGTGCGGGCGAAACCGGTGGAGAGGGCTGAGACAAGCGGTGGCCGACACGCATGTGCTGTTCGTGGAGGACGACGACGTCATCCGGGAGGCACTTCAGCTGACCCTGGAGCGGGACGGCTTCACGGTGACGGCGGTCGCCGACGGACTGGCCGGTCTGGAGGCGTTCCGGGCCGACCGGCCCGATGTGGCACTGCTCGATGTGATGGTGCCGGGGCTCGACGGGGTGAGCCTGTGCCGCCGTATCCGGGATGAGTCGACGGTCCCGGTGATCATGCTGTCCGCGCGGGCGGACTCCATCGATGTGGTCCTCGGCCTGGAGGCCGGGGCCGACGACTATGTGACCAAGCCCTTTGACGGCGCGGTGCTGGTGGCCCGGATCCGCGCGGTGCTGCGCCGCTTCGAGCACTCCCGGGTAGCGAGTCCGGCGGCGGACGCGGACGGGCACGGGGACGCTCCCGGCTGCCGGGACACGCTGCTGCGGTTCGGCGATCTGGAGGTCGACACGGAGGGGATGGAGGTCCGCCGGGACGGCGAGCCGGTGCCGCTGACGCCGACCGAGATGCGGCTGCTGCTGGAGTTCTCCGCCGCACCCGGTGCGGTGCTGTCCCGGGACCGGCTGCTGGAACGGGTGTGGGACTACGGCTGGGGCGGGGACACCCGGGTCGTCGATGTCCATGTGCAGCGGTTGCGGGCGAAGATCGGACAGAACCGGATCGAAACCGTCCGGGGCTTCGGCTACAAGCTGAAGGGCTGAGGTGCCTGCCCCGTGTACCGACTGACCCTCCGCGTCGGCCTGCGCTGGAAGCTGAGCATCGCCATCGCAGCCGTCAGCGCGCTGGTCGCGCTGGTGCTGAGTCTGCTCGTACACAACGCCGCCCGCATCTCAATGATCAACAACAGCCGTGATCTTCAGGATGAACGGCTGCAGTCCGCGCAGCGGATCTACGAGTCCAATGAGCGGCTGGCCTTCGGCGCGATGCTCAACGATCCCGACCTGCCGGAGCCGCTGCTGGATGCCCTCGCCCGTGGCGAACGCGCCACATATGTCAGTGAGGGCGGCAGCAGCAGCCCGGATGTCTGGGCGGCGACCCCGCTCCCGGACGGCGGTGTGCTCTCGCTGCACACCCGCTTCACCGACCGCTACTCGGTCCTGGGCGAGCTGGACCGGACCCTGGTGATCGGTTCGTTGACGGTCGTGCTCGGCAGCACCGCGCTCGGGGTGCTGATCGGCGGCAAGCTCTCCCGGCGGCTGCGCAAGGCGGCCGTCGCGGCGGGCCGGGTCGCCGAGGGCGACGCCGATGTACGGGTACGGGAGGCGATCGGCGGCCGGGCCCAGGACGAGACTGATGAACTGGCCCGCGCCATCGACGCCATGACCGACGCCCTGCAAGCCCGGCTGGAGGCCGAGCGCCGAGTCACCGCCGATATCGCCCATGAGCTGCGTACCCCGGTGACCGGCCTGCTCACCGCAGCCGAGCTGCTCCCCGCGGGGCGGCCCACGGAGATGGTGCGGGACCGGGCACAGGTGCTGCGTACCCTCGTCGAGGACATCCTGGAGGTGGCCCGGCTGGACGGCGCCGCCGAACGGGCCGAGCTGCAGGAGGTCGCGCTCGGCGAGTTCGTCACCCGCCGGGTGCGGACCCTGGCGCCGGACGCGGAAGTTGAGGTCGTACGGGACGCGATCGTCACCACCGACCCGCGCCGGCTGGAACGGATCCTGGGCAACCTGCTGGTCAACGCCGCCCGCCATGGCGCACCGCCGGTCGAGGTCACCGTCGAGGACCGGCTGATCCGGGTCCGCGACCACGGCCCCGGCTTCCCCCCGGCCCTGCTGGCCGACGGCCCCAGCCGCTTCCGCACCGGCAGCACCGACCGCGCCGGTACGGGGCACGGCCTGGGCCTGACCATCGCAACCGGCCAGGCCCGGGTGCTGGGCGCCCGGCTGACCTTCCGCAACACCACACCGGGCGCGGTAGCGACCCTCCGTCTCCCAGAGGCTCCCCCGGACCCAGTCGGCTCCTAGCCCCAGGGTTTGCCGTTGTTGAGAATTCCTCGAATCGCCCCAGCGGAACATATACATAGGTGTACAGTAGATATATGTCCGCTACATATCCGATCGCCGAGGCGCGAGGCAAGCTCGGTGACCTCGCGCGCCGCGCCGCCCAGCACGAGCACATCACCTTGACAGACCGCGGCGTCCCAGCAGCGGTCCTCATCTCCCCCGCCGAGCTCGAAGATCTTGAGGACGCCCTCGCCCTCGCTCGCCTTGAGCGTGATCGGGCGCTCGGCCGCACCGAGAGCCCGATTCCTCACGACGAAGCACGTCGCGCCCTCCTCGACGCCGCGGGGAGGGGCGCGTGACATGGCAGGTTCTGTGGGAACCAGCTGCCCTCGACACCGCCACCGGTCACCTCAAGGATGACCCCCGCAGTGTTGATGCCCTCCTCCAGGCCACCGATCAGCTTGCCGAGGACTCCCGGCCTGAAGGATCCCGCCCCTGGGGCACCCACCACCGTCGTCTTCGCCACGGCGCCTGGCGCATCCTCTACCGCGTCGATCCGGAAGCCCACACCATCCACATCGAGCACATCGCACGTACCAGCTGAACCGCTCCGAGCTGGATCCATCACAGCTGACGCTGTACCTGCCGCTGTACGCAGCGCAGTTATGGGGCCGTGTGCGGGCCCGGCCCGCACCGGGCCGGGCGCGTATGGATACGGCTCACGGACATACGTCGGCCCCGGAACCTTCCTCGGTTCCGGGGCCGATATGGGTCTTGGCCTCAGGAGACCTGTCAGGGCTCCTTCGTCAGGTTGGGGCCGTGGCCCGTGGCCTGCTCGACCGGCGGGGTGTCCGGAAGGGCGGACTTTTCCTCGCCGCGGAAGGTGAACTTCGCCTCTTCACCCTCGCCCTCGGTATCGACCACCACGATGTGACCGGGGCGCAGCTCGCCGAAGAGAATCTTCTCGGAGAGCGCGTCCTCGATCTCCCGCTGGATCGTCCGACGCAGCGGCCGGGCACCCATCACCGGGTCGTAGCCGCGCTTGGCGAGCAGTTCCTTGGCCTCGGTGCTGAGCTCGATGCCCATGTCGCGGTCCTTCAGACGCTCATCCACCTGGGCGATCATCAGGTCGACGATCTGGATGATGTCTTCCCGGGTGAGCTGGTGGAAGACCACCGTGTCATCGACACGGTTCAGGAACTCCGGCCGGAAGTGCTGCTTGAGCTCTTCGTTGACCTTGTTCTTCATCCGCTCGTAGCCGGTCTTCACATCGCCCTGGGCGGCGAAGCCCAGGTTGAAGCCCTTGGAGATATCCCGGGTGCCAAGGTTTGTCGTCATGATGATGACGGTGTTCTTGAAGTCCACGACCCGGCCCTGGGAGTCGGTCAGGCGACCGTCCTCCAGGATCTGCAGCAGGGAATTGAAGATATCCGGGTGGGCCTTCTCGACCTCATCGAAGAGGACGACCGAGAACGGCTTACGGCGCACCTTCTCGGTGAGCTGGCCACCCTCCTCATAGCCGACATAGCCGGGAGGCGAGCCGAAGAGGCGGGAGACCGTGTGCTTCTCCGAGAACTCGGACATATCCAGGGAGATGAGCGCGTCCTCATCGCCGAAGAGGAATTCGGCGAGGGTCTTGCTCAGCTCCGTCTTACCGACACCGGACGGGCCGGCGAAGATGAACGAGCCACCGGGGCGCTTCGGGTCCTTCAGGCCGGCGCGGGTACGCCGGATGGCCTGCGAGAGGGCCCTGATGGCGTCCTCCTGGCCGATGACGCGCTTGTGGAGCTCGTCCTCCATGCGCAGCAGACGGGAGGACTCCTCCTCCGTCAGCTTGAAGACCGGGATACCCGTGGACGCGGCGAGGACCTCGGCGATCAGCTCCTCGTCCACCTCGGCGACGACATCCATGTCGCCGGCCTTCCACTCCTTCTCCCGCTTGGCCTTCTGCGCCAGGAGCTGCTTCTCGGTGTCCCGCAGGGAAGCCGCCTTCTCGAAGTCCTGCGAGTCAATCGCGGACTCCTTCTCCCGGCGGACGTTCGCGATCTTCTCATCGAACTCGCGGAGGTCCGGCGGCGCGGTCATCCGGCGGATACGCATCCGGGATCCGGCCTCGTCGATCAGGTCGATCGCCTTGTCCGGCAGGAAGCGGTCCGAGATGTACCGGTCGGCCAGCGTCGCGGCTCCGACCAGGGCGGCGTCCGTGATGGAGACACGGTGGTGTGCCTCGTACCGGTCGCGCAGACCCTTGAGGATCTCGATCGTGTGCGGCAGCGACGGCTCCGCGACCTGGATGGGCTGGAAGCGGCGCTCCAGGGCCGCGTCCTTCTCCAGGTGCTTGCGGTACTCATCGAGCGTCGTGGCACCGATGGTCTGCAGCTCGCCGCGGGCCAGCATGGGCTTGAGGATGCTGGCGGCGTCGATCGCGCCCTCGGCGGCGCCCGCACCCACCAGGGTGTGCAGCTCGTCGATGAACAGGATGATGTCGCCGCGGGTGCGGATCTCCTTGAGAACCTTCTTCAGGCGCTCTTCGAAGTCACCGCGGTACCGGGAGCCGGCGACCAGGGCGCCCAGGTCCAGGGTGTAGAGGTGCTTGTCCTTGAGGGTCTCGGGCACCTCACCCTTGACGATGGCCTGGGCCAGGCCCTCGACCACCGCCGTCTTGCCGACGCCGGGCTCGCCGATGAGGACCGGGTTGTTCTTGGTGCGGCGCGAGAGCACCTGCATGACCCGCTCGATCTCCTTCTCGCGCCCGATGACCGGGTCGAGCTTGGATTCGCGGGCGGCCTGCGTGAGGTTGCGGCCGAACTGGTCCAGGACAAGGGAGGTCGAGGGCGTGCCCTCGGCAGGGCCACCGGCGGTGGCCGCCTCCTTGCCGCCGGAGTAACCGGAGAGCAGCTGGATGACCTGCTGCCGCACCCGGTTCAGATCGGCGCCCAGCTTCACAAGGACCTGGGCTGCGACGCCCTCGCCCTCGCGGATCAGGCCGAGCAGGATGTGCTCCGTGCCGATGTAGTTGTGGCCAAGCTGAAGTGCCTCGCGGAGCGACAGCTCCAGCACCTTCTTGGCGCGAGGAGTGAAGGGGATGTGGCCGGAGGGCGCCTGCTGCCCCTGACCGATGATCTCCTCCACCTGCTGGCGGACCGCCTCGAGCGAAATCCCGAGGCTCTCCAGTGCCTTAGCGGCGACACCCTCACCCTCGTGGATCAGGCCCAGGAGGATGTGCTCAGTGCCGATGTAGTTGTGGTTGAGCATCCGGGCTTCTTCCTGAGCCAGGACGACAACCCGCCGCGCGCGGTCGGTGAACCTCTCGAACATCGTTAATCGCTCCTCAGAGCGGTCAGTCAGTTAGGGGTAGGTCCCCTCCCTGTCCTTCCGCAGCTTAGTCCCGCAACGGGGGACCGCTCATTCCAACTGCTGTCACCCATCCACGGGCACCTGCCCCGAACAGCCGACAACAGTTCCAACCCGATGGTGCGAGACGATGTTCCCGCAGGCCAGGCGTATCCACCTGCATTCAGTACGCCCATGGCGAACGCGCCGCTGCCGACACGCTCCGCCATAGCGTCATCGCCTTCCGCACCCCCGTACCACTAGGGATTCCTTACCCGCTGGAACCTGCACTCCATGCGGAGCACCCAGGGGTCATCCGCTACCGGCGAACACCCTTGCGCCGTCGGCGGCGACCCCACGCTCCCCGCATAAGCACACGACGTGATCACGGACCAACTCTACGTAACTTACTGGGGTTTTGGCAGTTGCTCCGGGCATGACCTTCACCCTCCCACGCCCACGGACCACCGCGGAGGACGCGGCCAGTGATCCACCTGTCCGGGCGAACCATGAAGACGCCAGAAACGCAGAGAACGCTGAGAACGCTGAGAACCACGACTATCTGGAGATGCCCGCCGATGCTGGGTTCGCGCTGCTGCGGCGCGGGGTGCGGACCGGCCCCATGGAGTACGACCCGGAGACCGGTCGCGTCCGGCTGATGGTGCCGGAGGGCAGCGCGGAAGAGTTTCCGGGGCTGCTGGAGTGGCTTGAGTGGGGCGGCGTCGAGCTGGATCTGACCGCCCGGGAAGGTCCGCGGTGTGGGGGGTGCGCGGAAACAGAAACCACCGAAACCACGGAAACCACAGAAACCGGCTCGCGGGAGGCCGCGGTTTGGCTACGGCCTCCCGAACCGGGGTGCGAGGTGGATCTCGTACGACTGGTCAGCGCGGCAGCCACGGAATGCCACCGCGCTCGGCTGCGGCGGAATGCTGGCGCCCAAGGCGCTCAGGCGTTGGCCTTCTCGTATGCCTCGCGGATTTCGGCGGGGACCCGGCCGCGGTCATTGACCTCGTAACCGTTCTCCCGCGCCCAAGCGCGGATCTTGGCGGTGTCCTGGCTGCCACCGCTCGCCGCTGCGGCGCGGCCCTTGCCGCGCGAAACGCGACCGGTGCGGCGGCCTGCCTTCACGAAGTCAGCCAGAGCCTCGCGCAGCTTGTCCGCATTGGCGGTGGTGAGGTCGATCTCGTAGGACTTGCCGTCCAGCGCGAACGTCACCGTCTCGTCCGCCTCGCCGCCATCGAGGTCGTCTACAAGAAGGACCTGAACCTTCTGTGCCACGGCTACTCCCATTCACTGTCGCCGTCCTGCCATTGGGACAGCGATAACCGATTACTGATATTGACGACGCCAGCAAACCTCTTTTCCCCGGAAAACACAAACCCTGTGGGATGTTTGTCTAGCGACCCGACAGGGATTGGCGGGATGTTTCGGACATAGGCCACGCAGATGTGATGACTCCGTGATGAGACATAGGCGCCCTCATAGGTGCAGCAGCATCCGGCTGTTGCCCAAGGTGTTGGGCTTCACTCGTTCGAGACCGAGGAACTCGGCCACACCCTCGTCATAGGAACGAAGCAGCTCACTGTAGACATCGCCGTCTACCGGTGTCTCACCGATCTCAGTGAAGCCATGCTTGGCGAAGAAGTCCACTTCGAAGGTGAGACAGAAAATGCGCCGGACACCGAGCCAGCGCGCGGTCTGGAGCAGCTTCTCCAGCACCTGATGTCCCACACCGGTGCCCTTGAGAGAAGGGTCTACGGCCAGCGTGCGGACCTCCGCGAGGTCTTCCCACATCACATGCAAGGCACCACAGGCGACCACCTCGGCATCGTGGTCCCGCTCGGCGACCCAGAACTCCTGGATGTCCTCGTAAAGCGTCACAGTCGCTTTGTCGAGGAGGATCCGGTCGCGTGAGTAGGTGTCGATGAGGCGGCGCACAGCACGTACATCGCTGGTCCTCGCCCGGCGAACGGTGACCTCACTTATGGCTTCTGGCATGACCGAACGCTATCGCTCCTCTGGAGGCGAGAGATGCACACCATTGAGTTGCACAACGCGCAAGGCGTCCCGCAGAGCTTCGACCTGTTCCGGGGACATCATCCCGAAGAACGCGACGAGTGCGGATGCGGGGTTGTCGCTTGCCGACCAAGCCTCGTTCATGAGGGCGGCGGCGTAGGCGGCACGAGTGGAGACCGCTTCATATCGATAGGCGCGACCGTCCTGCTCACGGCGGACCCAGCCCTTCTGATGCAGGTTGTCCATTACGGTCATGACCGTCGTGTAGGCGATCTGCCGTTCTTCTTGGAGATCTTCCAGGACTTCTCGGACGGTTACCGGGCGGTTCCACTGCCATACCCGGGTCATGATGGCGTCTTCCAACTCACCCAATGGTCGCGGCACAGGAAGAATATTAGTGGGAGATGTCGCGAATGACGCCCCTTTTCGGAGCGTCATTCGGTATAAAAAGGGCGAATGGGGGCGGCGGAGGGTGCGTATCGCTTGCGCGGCTTAGGCGCGGGATTCGCGGGATTCGCGGGATTCGGCGTCCGGCTGGGGCTGGCTCGCCGCCTGGGCCGCGTCCGCGCGGGCGAACGCGGCATCCACGGCGGCGTCCTCCTTGGCCTTGTTGGGGCCGCCCTGGCTCTTCACGATCGTCACGATGAGCGCGGTGAAGGCTACGGCCATCACCGCGGAGGGGGTGAGTGCGGCGACGTAATCCATGCTGTCGGCCTCCTTGCTGCGCGGGCCTTCCAGAGTAGGCCAGCTTGTGTCCGGCTCTTCGCGGGGGCGGGTGAGCAGGCTGCTGCCCCGCCGTACGTTGCCGGCTGTCCCGCCGTGGGTGGGTGTCCCCGTTCCCGCCCCTCCCCGGTTCTGCCTCTATGCGCCTCCGCCGCGTGGCGGGGCTCCGCCCCAGCGCGGGGGTGCCGTGGGTGGGTTTCCCCGTATCCCGCCCCTTCCCGGAAACCGGGGCTTCGCCCCGGGCCCCGGAGGTGGCCGGGTGCGGGCCGGTGGCCGGGTGTTGTGCCCACCAAGCGTCGCAAGCTCCGTTACGGGGTTGGCCGGAGCGTCGTGGCTGGGGTGGGTGGGTGGTTGCGTAGCAGGGTGGACCCACGCCCCTCGCGGGGCTGCGAGTGCCCACAACATGGGGGTGGGGGTCTGGGGGCGGCAGCCCCCAGTTTCGGGAAGGGGCCGGGTTCGGGGAACTCCCACCGCCGACAACGACGCTCAGCCAGCACCGACGGACGGAGTCCGGCGCTGGGGGCACCTCCCAGCCCGCCAGGGCTAGGGGAGGCCGAAGCCCGGGAGGCCCGCCAGGGCCGACCGGTGCGAGGGCGCCAATAAGGGCTAAACCGCTTTGGGGTAGGACTCCTCTGGGGGTGGGGGAGGTGGGGACGGTGCGGGCGTGGGGCGGCGGCGGGGTGGGAAGACCTCGGCGGGAGTGGGTACCGGGCGGCTGGGTGCCGGTTTGGCGGGCGGCTTCGTACGGTCCGGCTTCGGCTTCTCCTTCTCCTCCCCGGCCTCCGCCGCCTCCGCCGCCTCCGCCGAGCGGCCACCGGGAAGCGCGTACAGGTGGGTCCGGGCGGCCGGCAGGACCACCCGGGTCAGCAGTTCGGTGCGGCGAGCCGCCTCAGATGGGCCCGTTCGTTGCGCGCAGAGCTCGTGCACGGCGGCCAGGTCGTCGACGGTCGGCACATAGCCCGCCTCCAGGGCGTCCTGGAGGCGTTCCAGATAGCCCGTCGCGGAGCCCGGCAGGGCGTCCCGGTAGCGGACCAGGTCGGCGGTGAGGAAGGCGCGGAGCCGGTGCGCCTCATGCGTCACATCGTTCACAGCCTGGGCAAGCATCAGACACTCCCGGACCTCCTCCTGATCGGGGACGGGGGCGGGCTGGAGGGCATTGGCGAGGGCGCGTCGGAGCACACGCAGCTCATCCGCGCTGAAGGCCATGCCGCCTCGGGAACCGTGTGGCGTGGGCATAGTGTGACTTTAAGTGCTAAATGCGACCAAAACGCCCATCAACGCGCCCGGCTACATCCGGGAGACGTTCCGCTCGTAGACGAGGCGCAGGCCGATCAGGGTCAGCCAGGGCTCGTGCTCGTCGATGACCGAGGCCTCGCCGAGCACCATGGGAGCCAGGCCACCGGTGGCGATAACCGTGACATCGTCGGGATCGCCGTCGGGGCCGGCCAGCTCGCGGGCCATGCGTTCCACGACCCCGTCGACCTGCCCGGCGAAGCCGTAGAGGATGCCGGACTGCATGGCCTCTACGGTGTTCTTGCCGATGACATTGCGCGGCCGCGCGAGCTCGATCTTGCGTAGCTGGGCGCCGCGCATACCGAGGGCCTCGACGGAGATCTCGATACCGGGCGCGATAACACCACCGGCGTACTCCCCCCGGGCGGAGACCGCGTCAAACGTGGTGGCCGTACCGAAGTCCACGACGATGCAGGGGCCGCCGTAGAGCTCGACCGCGCCGACGGCGTTGATGATGCGGTCGGCGCCGACCTCCTTCGGGTTGTCCATGAGGATCGGCACGCCGGTCTTGACACCCGGCTCGACCAGTACGGCGGGGATGTCGCCGTAGTAGCGGCGGGTCACCTCGCGCAGCTCATGCAGGACGGAGGGGACGGTGGAGCAGATGGCGATGCCGTCGATGCCCTCGCCGAGCTCCACCCCGAGCAGCGGGTGCATGCCCATCAGCCCCTGGAGCAGCACGGCGAGTTCATCGGCGGTGCGGCGGGCATCCGTGGAGATGCGCCAGTGCTCGACGATGTCCTCGCCGTCGAAGAGGCCAAGGACGGTCTGAGTGTTGCCGACGTCGATGGTGAGCAGCATGGTCAGTTCGCCTCACGCGGTTCTTCTCGGTCGTCCCGTACGTCGCGCAGATCCAGGCCGATGTCCAGGATCGGGGCGGAGTGGGTGAGCGCACCGACCGCGAGGTAGTCGACGCCGGTGGCGGCGTACGCGGCGGCGTTGTCGAGGGTCAGGCGGCCGGAGGACTCCAGGGCCGCGCGGCCCGCGACGAGCTTGACCGCTTCGGCGGTCTCAGCGGGGGTGAAGTTGTCCAGCAGGATCAGCTCCGCGCCCTCCGCGAGTACGGGCTCGATCTGGTCGAGGCGGTCGACCTCCACCTCGATGGGGACATCGGGGAACTCCGCACGGATCGCCTTGAACGCCTCGGCCACACCGCCTGCCGCGATGACGTGGTTGTCCTTGATGAGCGCGGCGTCGGAGAGGGAGAAACGATGGTTGACACCGCCGCCGCAGCGGACCGCGTACTTCTCCAGGGAGCGCAGGCCCGGGGTGGTCTTGCGGGTGTCCCGCACCTTGGCGTTCGTACCGGCCAGGGCATCGGCCCAGGCGCGGGTGGCGGTCGCGATGCCGGAGAGGCGGCACAGGAGATTGAGCGCGCTGCGTTCGCCGGTGAGGAGGTCGCGGGTGCGGGTACGGACGGTCAGGAGCCGCTGGCCGGCGGCGACCCGGTCACCGTCCTCGGCATGGCGCTCGACCTCGAACTCATCGGTGCAGACGATGGAGAGAATCGCCTCGGCGATCCGCAGCCCGGCGACGGTGCCCGCCTCGCGGGCGGTGAAGTCGCCGGTGGCAACGGCATCTTCGGGGATGGTGGCGACGGTGGTGACATCGATGCCGTGGTCGAGGTCCTCCTCGATGGCGAGGTGGGCGATGTCCTCGACCTGGACCGGGTCGAGGCCCGCGTCCGCCAGGAGCTGGGCAAGGTCCGGGTCGAGCCCGCACTCCAGGGGGTCGAGGCCGGGCTCCGCCTCGTCGGGGGAGCCGCAGCCGCAGGAGTCGCCGCATCCTCCGCCGCTGGCCGCGATGGGGAGCAGCGGGAGGGCCACGGGCTGCCGTCTGGCGGGCTCGGGGCGCTCTGTGCGGTCGTCGGGGGTGGTCACGGCTTCTCCTCGGTGGCGGGCGACGGGCAGACGACCGGCGGGAAGCCGGTGGCGTCGGTGGTGCGGGTCGTGAGGGTGCTGGCGGTGTTGAGCGTAACGATGAGGTGGCGGCGCCACACCTCGTCATCGCGATCGGGGAAGTCCTCCCGCCAGTGGCAGCCCCGGGTCTCCGCACGGCGGAGGGCGGCGGTGACCAGGACACGGGCGACGAGGTGAAGGTTGGTCGTCTCCCAGGCTTCCACACCGGGCTCGGCGGGCTTGTGGGCGGCGGCGAGTTCGTCGAGTTCGGCGGCGGCGGTGGCCAGGCTCTCCGCCGAGCGCAGGACTCCGGCGCCGCGCGTCATGATCCGCTGCACGGTGGGGCGGGCTTCGGGGGGCAGCAGCTCCATTGGCGGCTCCCCCGCCGCGCCCGTCGCGGGGACCTCCCGTACGCGCCTTTCCGGCGACGTAGCGGTGTCCCCGGTATCCGCGGTATCCGCGGTATCCGCGATATCCGCGGCGATGCGTTCGGCGAAGACCAGGCCCTCCAGGAGGGAGTTCGAGGCGAGCCGGTTGGCGCCGTGGACGCCGGTGCAGGCGGCCTCACCGCACGCGTAGAGGCCGGGGACCGTGGTGCGGCCGTGCAGATCGGTGCGGATACCGCCGGAGGCGTAGTGGGCGGCGGGAGCGACCGGGATGGGGGCGGTGACCGGGTCGATGCCGTGGGTACGGCAGGCGGCCAGGATCGTGGGGAAGCGCTCGGCCCACATCCGGGCGCCGAAGTGGCGGGCGTCCAGATACATATGGTCGACGCCCTGCTCCTGGCAGCGGCGCATGATCCCCTTGGCGACGATATCGCGGGGAGCCAGCTCGGCCAGCTCGTGCTGGCCGACCATGAAGCGGGTGCCGTCGGCGTCGATGAGATACGCGCCCTCACCGCGTACCGCTTCCGAGATCAGCGGCTGCTGGCCCTGGGCGTCCGGACCCAGATACAGAACCGTGGGGTGGAACTGGACGAACTCCAGATCGGAGACCTCCGCTCCGGCACGCAGGGCCAGGGCGACGCCGTCGCCGGTGGAGACGGCCGGGTTCGTGGTCGCGGAGAAGACCTGGCCCATGCCGCCGGTGGCCAGGACGACCGCGGGGGCGTGCACGGCCCCCACACCGTCGTGCTGGCCCTCGCCCATGACATGGAGGGAGATCCCGGCCGTATGACCGTCGGCGTCCGTCAACAGGTCAAGGACCAGGGCGTGGTCAACGGTTTCTATGCCCGCCTCATGGACCGCGCCGGCGAGGGCGCGGGAGATCTCCGCGCCGGTCGCGTCGCCGCCCGCGTGGGCGATACGGCGGCGGTGGTGGCCGCCTTCCCGGGTCAGTTCGATCTGGCCGGTGGCGGCGGAGGTGTCGAAGACCGCGCCGGTGGCGATGAGGCGACGTACGGCGTCCGGGCCCTCGGTGACCAGGAGGCGTACGGCCTCTTCATCGCAGAGGCCCGCGCCCGCGACCAGCGTGTCGTCGCGGTGCTGCTCGGGCGTATCGCCCTCACCGAGCGCCGCGGCGATGCCGCCCTGGGCCCAGCGGGTGGAGCCGTCGTCCAGGTGGGCCTTGGTGACGATGACGGTCCGCTGGCCGGTGGCGGCGCAGCGGAGCGCCGCCGTGAGTCCGGCGACACCGGAGCCGACGACCACGACGTCAGCCTCGATGGCCCAGCTTGGATCGAGGGCGTGCAGTCGTATGCCGGTCACGAGGCGGTCCCAAAGGTGAGGCGGATGTTGTCGATAAGGCGGGTGGTGCCGACGCGGGCGGCGACGGCGAGGATCGCTTCGCCCGCATGGGTCTCGGGGACTTCGGTGAAGTCGGCCGGGTCGACCAGGGCGAGGTAGTCCACGGCGTAATCCACGTCCGGGCTCCTCGTCCGCGCCGCCTCGTCCAGCACCTGCCGGGCCGCGGCGAGGGCCGAGCTGGGGCGGCCCCACGCGTGGGCGAGGGCATGGGCGTCGGCCGAGGCGCGGGGCTCGTCAAGTGCCGCGAGCGCCGCGGCGCGGTCCGTGCTCTCCGGGCGGCCGGGAGCGGCGGCCGCCCGCGCGCGCAGGGCGCCTTCGGCGGTCAGCCGGTCGCGGGCGGCGAAGAGTGCGTAGGACAGGGACAGGGCGGTCTGCCGCTCGGCGGCCGAAAGGTAGCGGTTACGGCTGGAGAGGGCGAGGCCGTCCTCCTCGCGGACCGTCGGTACGCCGACGACCTCGACCGGGAAGTTGAGATCCCGCGCCATCCGGGTGATCAGCGCGAGCTGCTGGGCATCCTTCTCGCCGTAGAGGGCGAGATCCGGCGCGGTGAGGTGGAGGAGCTTGGCGACGACCGTGAGCATGCCGTCAAAGTGGCCTGGCCGGAAGGCGCCTTCGAGGCGTTCACCCATGGGGCCCGCGGTGATCCGGACCTCGGGCTGCCCACCCGGGTACACCTCGTCGACGTCCGGCGCGAAGACGGTGTCCGCGCCCGACCGCTCGGCGACCCGGAGGTCCGCGTCCAGGGTTCGCGGATAGCGGTCCAGGTCCTCGCCGGCGCCGAACTGGAGTGGGTTGACGAACACGGTCACCACGACCTCGCCGTCCGGGCCGGCCATGTCATGGGCTTTACGGATCAGCGTGGCGTGGCCCTCGTGCAGGGCGCCCATGGTCATCACCACCGCGCGGCGCCCCGGTCGGGGCGCCGGGCGCAGCGCTTCGGCGGTGTGCAGCAGCCGCACGCTCATCACGCTCCTCCGTCCGCGAGCACCTCAAGCAGGTCCTCGGCCAGCTCCGGCTTGAGCAGCCCATGCGCGAGCGCCCGGTCCGCCGTCGTACGGGCCATGGCGAGGTAGCCCGAGACCGCGCCCGGCGCGTGCTCGCGCAGCTCGGCGATATGCGCGGCGACGGTGCCCGCGTCGCCGCGGGCGACCGGCCCGGTGAGAGCAGCGTCGCCGGATCGCAGGGCGTTGTCGAGGGCGGCGCCCAGCAGCGGGCCGAGCATCCGGTCCGGAGCGGCCACTCCGGCGGCCCGTAGCAGCTCCATGGACTGGGCGACCAGGGTGACCAGATGGTTGGCGCCCAGCGCGAGGGCGGCGTGGTAGAGCGGGCGGGACTCCTCGGCGATCCACTCGGGCTCGCCGCCCATCTCGATGACCAGCGCCTCGGCGGCCAGCCGCAGTTCCTCGGGCGCGGTGACGCCGAAGGAGCAGCCGGCCAGCCGCTGCACATCGACCGGCGTCCCGGTGAAGGTCATCACCGGGTGCAGGGCGAGCGGCAGCGCGCCCGCGCGCAGCGCGGGGTCAAGGACGGCGGTGCCGTAGCGGCCGGACGTATGGGCGATGAGCTGTCCCGGGCGGATGGCCCCGGTCTCGGCGAGACCGCTGATGAGGCCGGGCAGCGCGTCATCGGGGACGGTGAGCAGGACCAGCTCGGCGCGGGCCAGCACCTCGGCGGGCTCGACCAGCGGCACCCCGGGCAGCAGCGCGGCCGCGCGGCGCCGGGAGGCGTCGGACACCCCGGAGGCGGCGACCGGGCGGTGCCCGGCGAGCCGTAGCGCGGCGGCCAGCGCGGGGCCGACCCGGCCGGCGCCGACGACTCCGACGGTGAGCCGGGCGGGGCGGTCCTCGGCGTTGCCGGTGGGTTGTTCATTCACGTGAGCTGGGCCTTCCGTTCCAGTCCGCTGGATCGGTACCGGACGATCGTCGCCATGCTACGCGCCGTGGATGGGCCGGTGCTCAAGGTGGGCGCCGTGCGCAACACCGGGAGCCCGGCTAACGGGGCTCCGCCCCCGGGCCCCGTGAGCGGGAGTGCCGTGGGTGGGTTTCCCCGTATCCCTCCCCCAGCTACCGCTGGGAGGTGCCCCCACCTTCCCGGAAACCGGGGCTTCGCCCCGGGGCCCCGGGGTTTGCCGGTGCGGGCCGGTGGCCGGGTTGTGCCCACCAAGCGTCGCGAGCTCCGCCCCGGGGCTGGCCGGAGCGTCGTGGGGTTGGGGGGAGGGTTACGAAGCCTTCGGCCTGCATTGCGGCGAAGCCGATACGGGGAAGGTCGCGGGCGTGCCGGAAGACCAGGAAGCGCGGCTCCCAGCGCGGCTGGAACTTCGCGTTGAACTTGTACAGGGACTCGATCTGGAACCAGCGGGAGAGGAAGATCAGAAGCTTTCGCCACATCCGCAGCACCGGCCCGGCGCCCAGCCGCTCACCCCGGGCGAGCACCGCCCGGAACATCGCGAAGTTGAGCGAGACCTGCCTGATCCCCAGCCCCGGCGCGGCCTGTATCGCGGCCACGATCAGCAGCTCGTTCATCCCGGGGTCGGCGGACCGGTCCCGCCGCATCAGGTCCAGCGACATCCCGTCCCCGCCCCACGGGACAAAGTGGAGCACCGCTTTCAGCTCGCCCGCCAGGTGCGCGGTGGCCACGACACAGTCCCCGTCGGCCGGGTCGCCGACCCGGCCGAGTGCCATGGAGAAGCCCCGCTCGGTCTCAGTGCCGCGCCAGGTGTCGGCGGCCGTACGGACCTGGGCCAGCTCCTCGGCGTCCAGCTCGCGCACCCGGCGCACCCGGGTCTCGTAACCGGCCCGCTCAATGCGCTTGACCATCTGCCGTACGTTCCGCATGCCCCGCCCGGCGAGGGTGAAGGAGGCCACCTCGACGACCGCCTCGTCGCCCAGCTCCAGGGCGTCCAGACCGGTCTCCCGGGTCCACACATGGCCGCCGGTCTCCGAGCAGCCCATCACCGCCGGGGTCCAGGAGTGCGCGCGGGCCAGCGCCATGAACCTGTCGATCGCGCCCGGCCAGGCCTCCACATCGCCCACAGGGTCGCCGCTGGCCAGCATCACTCCGCTCACCACCCGGTAGCAGACGGCCGCCTTGCCGGACTCGGAGAAGACCACGCTCTTGTCCCGGCGCAGGGCGAAGTGGCCCAGCGAGTCCCGGCCGCCGTGCCGGGCCAGCAGCCCGCGCAGCCGTTCTTCGTCCTCGGCGGTCAGCCGGGCGGCCGGGTGGTGCGGCCGGAAGGCGAGATACGCGGTGGTGATGGCGGTCAGCAGCCCGAGCGCGCCCAGCGAGTAGGCGACGGTGTCCGAGGCACGCCCGGCGTAGGACACCGGCCCCTCAAAGCCGAAGAGACCCCACAGCACATGCTGGAGCCGTTCCCCGAGCCCCGGGTCACCGGTGATCCGGTTCGGGTGCGCCCCCACGATGACCAGCCCGAGGGCAAGGCTGCCACCGCCCAGAACCAGGAAGTTGACGGCCGCCCGCCACCGGCCGCGCGGATCGGGGAGCGCGGCGAACTCCCGGCGGTGCCGCAGCAGCGGCCACAGCAGGGCGAGGCAGAGCAGGGTCCCGATGACCGAGTGCCGGTAGAGCAGCTGGGCGGCCGCGCCGACGGGCACCAGCACCACGGCCGCCGCCCAGGCGCGCCGCTTACCGCGCTTGAGGCCATGGGCAAGGATCAGCAGCAGCACGCCGACCACGATGGAGGCGGCCGCGGCGAGTGAGCAGACGGTGCCGGGCAGCACCTCGGCAAGGTCGTGCATACGGCTGCGGCGGAGCCCGGGGAAGATCCCGGAGACCAGGTTGAGCAGCCCGATGAGCCCACAGGCCGTGCCGACGACGGTGGGGATGGCGGCGGGCCGCGGCCCGCGCGGCAGCCAGCGAGGGCGCTGAGGCCGCGTCGATTCAGAAGTCGATTCAGAAACCGGTGCCGGTGCCGGAGCGACCGATGCGGTTCTTTCACTCTCTACTTTGACTGACATCCCGTTCCCGTCGCCCCACCGAACGCATTACTGCGCATAAGACGTGAATTCGGATGAACAGGTTGCCCCTTTCTCAGGAAGTGCACGGTTCATGGGTCTCACCAGCAACAAGGTGCTCGCGTTGGCCATCTTCGCGGCCGTGCTGCTGTTCATCGCCACCATCTGGCTGTGGCCGAAGCTCTCCCGTAACAGCGTCCGCAGCATCCTGGGACGAATCGGACTCGTACTGGGGACCCAGCTCGCGATCTTCGCCACCGTCGGGCTGCTGGCCAACAACGCCAATGGCTTCTACGCCAGCTGGTCCGACCTCAAGGCGGATCTCTTCGGCGTCGAACGGCCGAAGGGCACCGTCACGGAGTACAACTCCGACGGCAAGCCGCTTCAGGTGCGGGGCCAGCGGAGCCTTCGCGTCAGGCACGGCGCCGACCCGGCGAAGGCGGGCCGCATCGACGAGGTGCGGATCAACGGCCTCCGGAGCGGTATCAGCTCACCCGCGCTGGTCTATCTGCCGCCGCAGTACTTCCAGCGGGGGTACGAGAGAAAGAACTTCCCGGCGGCGGTGGTGCTCACCGGCTACCCGGGCACCACGGAGAACCTGATCACCCGGCTGCGTGTCCCCCAGACCGCGTCAGCCCATATCCAGGCGGGCAGGCTGCAGCCGACCATCCTGGTCATGATGCGGCCGACCCTCATCCCGGGCCGGGACACAGAGTGCGTGGACGTCCCGGACGGGCCGCAGACCGAGACCTTCTTCACCCGGGACGTACGCGGCGCGGTGTCCACCCACTACCGAGTGGGGGACAAGGCCGAGAACTGGGGGATCATGGGCAACTCAACGGGTGGCTACTGCGCCCTGAAGATGACCATGCGCCACCCGGACGCCTTCTCCACCGGCGTCGGCCTCTCCGCCGACTACAAGGCCCCCCGCGACTCGCAGACCGGCGACCTGTTCGGCGGCAGCAAGCGGCTGGAGAACGAGAACAACCTGACCTGGCGACTGGACAACCTCCCACCGCCGCCGGTCAGTGTGCTGGTCACCAGCAGCAGGCAGGGCGAGAAGAACTACGCGGCGACCCGGGCCTTCATCAAGAAGGCAGCCGTCAATCAGCCGCCGCTGAAGATCGCTTCGATCATCCTCGACAGCGGCGGCCACAACTTCTCCACCTGGGGCCGCGAACTGGCCCCCGCCCTGGACTGGATGGGCGAGCGGCTCAGGGCGTAAGACGATCCTCGCGGTCCCCGCGATCCCCGTGGTCCCCGCGCAGGAACTCCTCGATGGCCTGGATGAGTTCCAGCGGGGTCTCATCGGCCGGGTAGTGCCCGGCGCAAGGGAGCTCGACCAGATCGATCCGCTTGTACCACCGCAGCCATGTCTGCCGCATCACCTCGGCGTTCAGCGCCGGATCACGCCCGCCCACCACCACCCGGGTGGGCACGGCCGCCCCCTGAACATCGGTGTGGAAGTCCTCCAGGGCCCAGGAGTTCAGCCACTGCCGGAAGGCCTTGGCGTCACTGCGCTCGAGGGACTGCCGCAGCATCCGGTCCAGATAGGCGTCCGGCCGCTGACCGCCGGTCGTCAGGTCGAGGATCGCGCGCCGGTTCTCCGGCCGCTCGGCGGCTCCCTCGAACAGCTCCCACTGCGCGCCCTCCATCGGCACCCCGCTCGCGGGCACCGGAGCGATACCGACCAGCCTCCGCACCCGCTCGGGAGCCGCCACCATGACCCGCTGGATCACCGCACCGCCCATCGAGTGCCCCAGCAGCGAGAACCGCTCCCAGCCCAACTCATCGGCGAGCGCCAGCACATCGCGAGCCGCCTGACTGGTCGTATACGGCCCGGAGGCGTCCCGGGCCGCACCGTATCCCCGCAGATCGACGACGGCGTAACTGAATGACCGCCGGTCCACATCCGGCAGCACGGCAGCGTACGCACCACGGTCGGCGAACCACCCATGCACCGCGATCACCCGGTGCGGACCATCACCAACGACCTCGTGAGGGAGCAGTAAAGAAGTCATGCGCTCAAGGATCGAAGCCCCGGCGTCCACCCCGCAAGACCGCCCAACTGGCGGGGTCAGCCGCCCGGCACGGTCTGGATGTCGGTGTCCTCGCGGCGTACGCCCTGCTCGTCGGCGTCGATGGAGCGGCGCAGTGCCTCGTGCAGCCGGGCCGGGGTCAGTACGCCTTCGAAGTGGTCGCCGTCCAGAATGGCGATCCAGCCCGCGTCGTGCTGGAGCATGGTGCTGAACGCCTGTTTGAGGGAGGCGCCCAGGGGGAGCCAGGCCTCCATACGGCGGGCGTGGGTGCGGACCGGGGCGGCCGGGTCCGCCGCCGCGGCGACCTCTTCCGCGGCGACCCAGCCGTGCAGAGCGTCCGCGTCGTCCAGGACGACCGCCCAGCGGGCGCCGTCGGTACGCATCCGGGTGGCCGCCTTGTCGAGGCGGTCGTTCAGCCGGACGACCGGTGGCTGCTCCAGATCGCCGCTCTCGACCGGGGTGACCGAGAGCCGCTTCAGGCCGCGGTCCGCGCCGACGAAATCGGCGACATACGGGGTGGCCGGGGCGCCCAGCACCTTCGCGGGCGGGTCGAACTGCTCGATCCGGCCGGCACCGTATACGGCGATACGGTCGCCGAGCCGTACCGCCTCCTCCATGTCATGGGTGACGAACAGGACCGTCTTGCGGACCTCGGCCTGGAGGCGCAGAAACTCACTCTGGAGGTGTTCGCGGACGACCGGGTCGACCGCGCCGAAGGGCTCGTCCATGAGGAGGACGGGCGGATCGGCGGCCAGCGCACGGGCCACACCGACGCGTTGCCGCTGGCCGCCGGAGAGCTGGTCCGGGTAGCGGTCGCCGTATACGGAGGGGTCGAGGCCGACCAGTTCGAGCAGTTCGGCGGCGCGCTCGCGGCCCTTGGCCCGCCGCCAGCCCAGCAGCTGCGGAACGGTCGCGGTGTTGTCCAGGACCGTCTTGTGCGGGAAGAGACCGACCTGCTGGATGACATAGCCGATCCGGCGGCGCAGCTTCACCGGATCACTGGCGGCGATGTCCGCACCGTCCAGCAGGATGCGCCCCTGGGAAGGGTCGGTCAGCCGGTTGACCATCTTCATCGTGGTCGTCTTGCCGCATCCGGACGGCCCGACGAGCGTCACCAGCTCGCCCTTCGCCACCTCGAAGGACAGATCGTCCACGGCGATGGTGCCGTCGCCGTAGCGCTTGGTGACGTGCTCAAACCGGATCATCGCGCCATTGTGTCAGTGCTGGGGATTGTCAGTGCTGAAGGTTAGGGTCGCGGGCGTGACTTCGAAAGGATGTCTGAGCGCCAACGACTGGGTCTGCGGAGAATATGTCCGCAGCCGTGGTGAGGAGCTGGCCGACGCGACGGTGCAGCATGTGGGGATCACCGCCGTCTCCGTGCTGCTCGGGCTGCTGCTCGCCTTTCCGCTGGCACTGCTCGCGCGCCGCTGGCGAGTGGCGGCCGGGCCGGTGCTGGGGATGACCACCGTGCTCTACACCGTGCCGTCGCTGGCCATGTTCGCGCTGCTGATGCCGGTCTTCGGGGTCTCCGTGTCGGTGGTCATAGGCGGTCTGGTGCTCTACTCGCTGACCGTGCTCGTACGGAACATCCTCGCGGGTCTGGAGGCCGTGCCCGCCGAGGCGCGGGAAGCGGCGCGGGGCATGGGGTACGGCCCGGGAAGGCTGCTGTTCAGTGTTGAACTGCCGCTCGCGGTGCCCGCGTTGATGGCCGGGGTGCGTATCGCGACCGTGTCGGCCGTCTCCCTGACCACGGTTGGCGCGATCGTCGGCTATGGCGGGCTGGGCAATCTCATCTACAGCGGCATGGAGAGCTTCTTCAAGACCGAGGTGCTGACCGCCTCGGTGATCTGTGTGGTGCTGGCGGTGCTCGCCGATGTGCTGCTGCTGGGCGTACAGCGGCTGCTGACGCCCTGGGCCCGGGCCGGAAAGGCGGCCTGACCGATGGGGGCGATGGTGGACGCCTGGTCCTGGCTGACCACCGGTGCGCACTGGACCGGGACCGGCGGGATCGGGCAGCGGCTGGGCGAGCATGTCTTTCTGACGGTGGTGTGTCTGGCGGTCGCGTGCGCCATCGCGCTTCCCGTGGCGCTGTGGCTCGGCCATATCGGCCGGGGCGGCGCGCTGGCCATCAATATCTCCAACGCCGGGCGAGCGGTGCCCACTTTCGCGGTGCTGGTGCTGCTGACGCTCAGCCCGCTGGGCAGATACGCCCTCTGGCCCACGCTGATCGCGCTGATCCTCTTCGCGATTCCACCGCTGCTGACGAACGCGTATGTGGGGATGCGGGAGGCCGACCGCGATGTGGTGGAGGCGGCGCGCGGGATGGGGATGTCGGGTGGCCAGCTGTTGTGGCGGGTTGAACTCCCGCTGGCCTTCGCGCTGGTCATGACCGGTATCCGCGCTGCGGCGGTACAGGTGGTGGCGACGGCGACGCTGGCCGCCCTGCCCGGCGGCGGTGGGCTGGGCCGGATCATCACAGCAGGCTTCAACACCTACAACACGCCGCAGGTAGTGGCCGGTGCGGTGCTGGTCGCCGTGCTGGCACTGGCCGTCGAGGCGGCCTTGGTTCTGGCAGACCGGGCGCTGGATCCGATGCGGCGGCGCGCACGAGCGGTACGTGAGCCCGAGCCCGACACGGCTCCGGTGCCGGTGGGGGTGGCGTCATGAGAGACGTCAGGAGAGGAGTATCCGTGAAGAGGACCCGTATGCGCTGTGCGGCGGCGGTCACCGTAACGGTGCTGGCCGCAGGCCTGACCGCGTGTGGTGGTGAGAGCCTGGAGAAGGCGGGAGGGAGCGGCAAGGGCACCCTGGTGGTGGGGTCGGCCGGGTTCACCGAATCGGAGATCATGGCGCAGCTCTACGCCATGATGCTGTCCGACGCCGGTTATCAGACCAAGGTGCAGAAGCTCGCCAACCGTGAGCTGTATGAACCCGCCCTGGAGAAGGGCGAGATCGATGTCGTACCCGAATATGCCGCTACGCTCGCCGAATTCCTCAACGCCAAGGTGAACGGCGCGAAGGCCGCCGCCGAGAAGCCCGTCGCTTCCAGTGATGTCGACAAAACCGTTAAGTCGTTGACGAAACTCGCCCAGCCCCGGGGTCTCACGGTTCTGGCGGCCGGTGACGCCGTCGATCAGAACGCCTTCGCGGTGACCAAGGAATTCGCCAAGAAGTACGAGCTGGATACGCTGTCCGATGTCGGCGAGGCCAATCTGAAGATCAAGTTGGCGGCCGGGGACGAGTGCCCGGAGCGGCCCTTCTGCCAGCCGGGACTGGAGAAGACCTACGGTATCGAGGTCACCGAGGTCGACCCCAAGGGCGTCGGCACGGTACCGGCCAAGCAGTCGGTGAAGGACGGCACCAACGACATGGTGCTCACCACCACAACGGACGCCACGCTCGATGAATTCGGGCTCGTCCTGCTGGCCGATGACAAGAGCCTCCAGAATGCCGACAATGTGCTGCCCGTCGTGAACACCAGGGACGCGGGCGATGACGAGATCGCTCATGCGCTCGGCAAGCTCACCCGGGTACTGACCACCAAAGATCTCACCGAGCTGAACCGTAAGGTGGCCGCGGAGCGGCAGAAGGCAAAGGATGTCGCTGAGGAGTATCTGAAGTCAAAGGGTCTGCTTGGGGACTAGGGCTGTCGCCAATGCGTAACCACCGGGGAACAGTTTGCCAGGCACCCTCCCCCGGGCCTGCCACTCACGGTAAGTTTCAGGCCATGCCACGAGGACGCCATCGCCATTCGCCGCCCCTGCACAGGCTGCTCGCACCGTCGGCCATAGCGGCCGTCGCGTTGGCCTGTGCGGGCAGCGCCTGGCTGGTCGGCGGCGGGCTCGGACAGGCCGACGCGCTGGTGCTGCGCGGCCTCAGTGGTGGGGCCGCGGTCGCCGCCGTGACCGGGGCGGTGCTGATGCGCCGCTGGGACCGGGCGGCCGGTCGCCGGGTCGGCGCTGTCAGGGCGGCCAAGGCGCGCCTTGAATGGCGGCTGGAAGAGCGGCAGGCCGAGCTGGAGACGGACTTGGAGGAGTCCGAGGAGATGCGCGGCAAGCTGGAGGACAAGCTCCGTGAGCGCCGCGAAGAGCTGAACCAGCTGCGTACGGAGCATGCCGCGCTGCTGCGGCGGTACGCGCACGCCGAGACCGAGCGGGCCAGCGCGTTGGAGGGGCGGCGGCAGTTGGCCATAGCGGCTGGGGAACCGGCCAAGGAGCTGACCGCTGAGGCCACCGACCACCGTGCGGCCTCGGGCGCGCCGACCTCGCTCACCTACCGTCAGGCGGACGAGGCGCTGCGGAATCTGCGGCGTAACGCCGCGCGTCAGCGGGAGCGCGAGCAGGAGCAAGAGCAGGAACCGGAACGAGAGCCGGAACCGGGGCAGGAGCCGGGCCCGGAGCACGGGGAGACCGCGGCGCCGGAGGGGCCCGAGGGCGGCTTCAGCTTTTTCGGGTCTCAGCCGCGGCTGCCACAGCCGCCGAAGGAGCCCGCCCCGGTGAAGGCCGCCCCGGTGAAGGCCGAGCCCGCGAAGCCCGCCGCCCCGGAGGTGCCGCGTCAGCCCGCCCGGCCCCGTCCCAACGCGGCCGGCAAGGTCATCGACCTCGCCGGTTAGCCAGCCCCGGTCCCGCCGCCCGCACTTGTCGGTTCACTCGTCGGTTCACTTGTCGATATCGCCGACGACGAAGTAGAACGACCCCAGGATGGCCACCATGTCGGCAACCAGCGTCCCCGGCAGCAGCTGGCTCAGCGCCTGGATGTTGTTGTACGAGGCCGAGCGCAGCTTCAGCCGGTAAGGGGTCTTCTCACCCTTGGAGACCAGGTAGTAACCGTTCAGACCGAGCGGGTTCTCGGTCCAGGCATAGGTCGCCCCCTCCGGCGCCTTGAGTACCTTGGGCAGCCGCTGGTTGATGGGCCCCGGCGGCAGTTCGGCCAGCCGGTCCAGGCAGGCGTCGGCGAGGTCCAGGGAGTTGTGGGTCTGGCCCAGCAGTACCTCGAAGCGGGCCAGGCAGTCGCCGCTGTCCCGGGTGATGACCTTCAGGGTGTCCTGGAGGTCCCCGTACGCCAGATAGGGCTCATCGCGGCGCAGATCGAAGTCGACCCCCGAAGCGCGGGCGATCGGCCCGCTGACCCCGTACGCGTGGACCGTCTCCGGCGCCAGCACCCCGACGCCCTGGGTCCGTCCCCGGAAGATCTCATTGCCCAGGACGAGATTGTCGTAGATGTCCATCCGGGAACGCACCTCGGCGATCACCGCCCGCGCCCGGCCCAGCCAGCCCGCCGGCAGATCCTCCTTGAGGCCGCCGACCCGGTTGAACATGTAGTGCATCCGGCCGCCGGAGATCTCCTCCATGACGTGCTGAAGATCCTCCCGCTCCCGGAAGGCGTGGAAGATCGGCGTGATGCCGCCCAGCTCCAGCGGATAGGAGCCGAGGAACATCAGATGGTTGAGCACCCGGTTCAGCTCGGCCAGCAGCGTCCGCGTCCATACCGCCCGCTCCGGCACCTCCATACCGAGCATCCGCTCGACGGCGATGACGACACCCAGCTCATTGGAGAAGGCGGAGAGCCAGTCATGCCGGTTGGCGAGCACGATGATCTGACGGTAGTCGCGGGCCTCGAACAGTTTCTCGGCGCCCCGGTGCATATAGCCGATGACGGGCTCGGCGGCGCTGATCCGCTCGCCGTCCAGGACCAGCCGCAGCCGCAGCACACCGTGCGTGGAGGGATGCTGCGGGCCGATGTTGAGCACCATGTCTGTGCTTTCGGCCGCGCCTCCGATACCGACAGTCGTCTCCGTCATGCTCTTAGTCTGGCAGCTGCCTCGCTGGCATCCTCCCTCGGTCGGAGCCATGAGCTGCGGCAGGCGCTTACGCTGGGCCTATGCGGCAGCTATCAGGGGGCGACCCCCCTCCAGGGCAAGAGGGGCGGCAAGAGGGGCCAGCGGCCCCGGGTGAAACCGTGCCGCCGGGGGAAGCGGTGCGGTGGCGGGGGGTGGAGCGTGCGCTGCTGCGGATGCGCAGAGCCGTACTGCTGGCGGCGACGGCCGTCGTGGTCACCGTCGTCGCGGCGGTGCTGGGTCCGCTGGCCGGTCCGGCGTGGGTCCTCTGGGCGCTGATTCCGCTGGCGATAGCGGGCTGGGGCTGGTTCGCGCTCGGCCGTAACTGGCGGTCCTGGCGGTATGCCGAGCGCGCGGACGATCTGCTGATCAGCCGTGGCGTGCTGTGGCGGGAGCTGACCGTGGTGCCGTACGGCCGGATGCAGCTGGTCGAGGTCACCTCGGGGCCGCTGGAGCGGCAGTACGGGCTGGCCCGGCTGCAACTGCACACCGCGGCCGCCGCCACCGACGCGGCCATCCCCGGGCTGGTGCCCGCCGAGGCCGAGCGGCTGCGGGACCGGCTCACCGAGCTGGGCGAGGCCCGTTCGGCGGGGCTGTGATCGCGGTGAACCGCGTGGTCCCGGAACGGCCGGAGGGCAACCGGCTGCACCCCATCACCCCCTGGCGGCGGGCCTGGGCGCCGATCGCCGCGCTGGTCGTCTTCGCAATACAGGACTTCCAGCGCACCCGGGAGTGGATCACCGGGCTCACCGTCGGCTGGCTGATCGTGGCCTTCCTGGTGCTGCTGCCGGTGGCCGCCGCGTACGGCTTCCTCTCCTGGTGGGTGACCAGCTACCAGGTCACCCACACCGAGCTGCGCATCCGCACCGGGCTGCTCTTCCGCCGGGTCGCGCATATCCGGCTGGACCGGATCCAGGCCATCGATGTCACCCGGCCGCTGCTGGCCCGGGTCGCCGGGGTCGCCAAGCTCAAGCTGGATGTGGTCGGCACCAAGGACAAGGACGAGCTGGCCTTCCTGGGCGAGGCGGACGCCGTCGCGCTCCGCGCCGAGCTGCTGGCCCGCGCCGCCGGGATCGCCCCCGAGGCGGCACCGCAGGCAGGCGAGGCCCCGGAACGGCAGCTGGCCCATGTGGGGCCCCAGATGCTGACGGTCGCCCTGCTGCTGATGGGCACCGGCTGGGGCTTCCTGGCCGCGACGGTGCTGGGGCCGCTGCTGATGTGGTGGTGGACCGGCAGCATCGCCGCGGCCATCGTCACCGGTATCCCGATGCTCGGCGGCGCCTGGGTGGCCACCCTGGGCCGCTATCTCACCGAGTACGACTGGAAGGTCGCCGAGTCACCGGACGGGCTGCGGCTCGACCACGGGCTGCTGGACCGTGAGCACGCCACGGTGCCGCCGGGCCGGGTGCAGTCCGTACGGATACTCGAGCCGCTGCTGTGGCGGCGGCGCGGCTGGGTCCGGGTGGAGCTCGCGGTGGCGGGCGGCCACCTGGAGTCCACCGTGCTGCTTCCGGTCGCCGAGCGGGAGGTCGCGGCCGGGGTGCTGGCCCAGGTGCTGCCCGGCGTCGATCTGGCGGCCGCCGCCAAGGTGGCGGCCCCGGTGCCACGGCGGGCGCGCTGGGCGGTGCCGGTCTGGTGGCGCGGTTACGGGCATGGGGTGACCGATTCCGTCTTCGTCACCCGGCGGGGGCTGCTGCGCCGGGAGATGACCCTGGTGCCGCACGCCAAGGTGCAGAGCGTACGGCTCACCCAGGGCCCCTGGATACGGAAGCTGGGCCTGGCCGACGTGCATGTGGACCACGGTGCGAATGGCTCGACGGCGGCGCGGCTGCGGGACGCGGATGAGGCGTACGCGGTGGTCTCGGCCCAGGCGGAGCGCTCCCGCACGGGCCGCCGGGAGGCCCGCCCGGAACGCTGGCTGACGTAGCCGGGTGTGTTCTTCCCCAACCCCGCCCCTTCCCGAAACCGGGGCTTTGCCCCGGACCCCAGTCCTCAATCGCCGGACGGGCTCGATTTCGAGCCCGTCCGGCGATTGAGGACGAATTCGGGAAGGGGCGGGTTAGGGGAGTACACCCCCGGTCTCAGCCCAAGGGGCTGCGGATGCCCACCGGCTCCACTAGCCACGTATGCGCGCCCAGCCCGGCCGGATCGACCAGCTCCGCCACCTCGCCCGCGTGGCTCAGCGCACGCAGATAGCCCGCCGGATCGGCGGACGCCATGGCCAGCGGCGGCCGCCCGCCATTGACGCCCAGCGCCCGCAGCGCGTCGCGCTGGGGGCGCAGCACCGCACCATCCCCGGCGCAGGCGTCCAGCGCGACATGGGCCGTCAGATCGCACGACCCGTCCGGCACCGGGCGCACCACGTACCCGTCCCGGTAGCCGGTCAGTGTGCCGAAGGGCGGCCGGGTCGCGGCCGTATGGGCGTAGTCGACGGCGACCGCCAGGCCACGCTCCACCGACGACACGGCCTGCCGCCACGCGGCGTCCCGGGGGCGGCCGATCTCCGCCCGCATCCCCGGCTCGGGGCGCCGTGGGGTGGGGTACCAGTCGGCGAGCCACCGCGCGTCCGCGCCCTCGACCGGCTCGCCCAGCCGCTCGGCGCCATCGGCCGGGCGGACCAGGACCCGGCGCCACACCCCTTCCCCGTCCGTCTCGGCGACCTCACACGGGACGTTGTCCAGCCACTCATTGGCGAACAGCAGACCCGTCACCCCGGCGGGGATCTCCGCACTCCACTCGATCCGGGGATCCAGCCCGCCCGGCCGGGCGGCCCGTTCCACGGCATACGGCCGCAACCGCTCGGCGACGGCGCCGGGCAGCCCGTCCAGCACCCCGGCCAGCAGCTCCCCACGTCCCGCCCCGACATCGACGAACGCCAGCCCATCCGGCTCGCCCAGCGCCTTGTCAACCTGGCACAGCAGGGCGGCGACGGCGGTCGCGTACTGCGGAGAAGCGTGCACGGACGTGCGGAAGTGGGCGCTGGGCGCCTCTCGTACGAAGAAGCCCTCCGGGCCGTACAGCGCCTGCTCCATGGCTGCCTGCCAGCCGCTCCACTCGCTCTCCACGGAAGCAACGTTACGTGGGAGCGCTGGGCCGGTCTCCACCTTGCGGAGTATGCGGGGGGAGTGGGGATCGACCGTCCGGTTGACCCGTGCACGTACTACGTCTGCCTACGCTGGGTTACGTGAACCGGCTCTATGAGTTCCTCCGCAGGCATCCCACCGGGGTCGATGCCTCCTGGGCTCTGGTCCTGCTGATGTTCTCGGCGCTGTGGCTGCTGTCCAGCGAGGCGGCAATGCAGGCCGACAGCGAGCTGGAGCACCTCGCCGGTATCCCCGTCTCGCTCGCCCTGTGCACCGTGGTGACACTGCGCCGCCGGTATCCCCAGCCCATGCTGCTGCTGGCCACCGCGGCGGGCCTGGCCCAGCTGGCCGTGGGCATCCTGGTGGTCCCCGCCAACTTCGCCCTGTTGGTGATCGTCTTTACGGTCGCCTCCCGCACCGTCCGCTGGGCGTCCCGTTACGCCCTGGTCGCCTCCCTGGTGGCGCCCACCCTCGCCACACTGCGCTTCTCGGAGACCGAGCCGGGCTCATTGGAGGCCGTCTTCGCCACGGTCTTTCTGACCGTCTGCTTCCTGCTCGCCTGGGTGCTCGGCGACTCGCTGCGCACCCGCCGCGCCTACTACGCCCAGCTGGAGGAGCGCGCCGCCCGGCTGGAGAAGGAGCGGGAGGCCCAGTCCAAGGTCGCGGTCGCCGCTGAGCGCGCCCGGATCGCCCGGGAGCTGCACGATGTGGTCGCGCACAATGTCTCCGTGATGGTCGTCCAGGCCGATGGCGCCGCGTATGTCCTGGACTCCTCGCCCGAACAGGCCAAGCAGGCCCTGGAGACCATCTCCGGCACCGGCCGCCAGGCCCTCGCCGAGATGCGCCGCCTGCTGGGCGTGCTGCGTACCGGTGAGGCCGCCGAGGGCGGCGAGTACGTTCCGCAGCCCGGCGTCGAGCAGCTCGCCGACCTGATCGAGCAGGTACGCGGGGCGGGCCTGCCCGTCGACTTCAAGATCGAGGGCACCCCGCGCCCGCTGCCCAGTGGTGTCGAGTTGACCGCCTACCGCATCGTGCAGGAAGCGCTGACCAACACCCGCAAGCACGGCGGTCCCGATGTCGGCGCCACGGTCCGGCTCACCTACGGCGACCAGGAGCTGGCCCTGCTCGCCGAGGACGACGGCCGTGGCTCCCAGCAACAGCTGTATGAGGACGGCGGCGCGGACCGCCAGGGCCATGGGCTGATCGGCATGCGTGAGCGCATCGGCATGGTCGGCGGCAGCCTGAAGGCGGGCCCCCGCCCCGGCGGCGGCTTCCGGATCAGTGCGGCGCTGCCCCTCAGGGGCGCCGACTGACGTACAGAAGAGACGCACAGGACGTACAGAAAGACGTACAGAAGGACAGAGAGGACCCGAACATGACCGTCCGCGTGATGCTCGTCGACGACCAGGCGCTGCTGCGCACCGGCTTCCGTATGGTGCTGGCCGCTCAGCCGGATATGGAGGTCGTCGCCGAGGCCGGGGACGGTGCGGAGGCGCTGGACATCCTGCGGGCCACCGCCGTCGATGTGGTCCTGATGGATATCCGGATGCCGAATATGGACGGCGTCGAGGCCACCGGCCGCATCTGCGAGGGCGGCCAGGGCGGGCCGGGCAACCCCAAGGTGCTGATACTCACCACCTTTGACCTCGACGAATACGCCTTCGCCGCGCTCAAGGCCGGGGCCAGCGGCTTTATGCTCAAGGACGTGCCGCCGGGCGAGCTGCTCGCCGCTATCCGCGCCGTGCACAGCGGCGACGCGGTGGTCGCACCGACGACCACGAGGCGGCTGATCGACCGCTTCTCGCCGATGCTTCCGGCCAGCGCCAGCGAGCCGCAGTCCAAGGAGCTGCGACGGCTCACCGAGCGGGAGCGCGAGGTGCTGCTGCTGGTCGCCCAGGGCATGTCCAACGGTGAGATCGCCGGACACCTGGTGCTCTCCGAGGCGACGGTCAAGACCCATGTCGGCCGCATCCTCACCAAACTGGAGCTCCGCGACCGCGTCCAGGCCGTGGTCCTGGCCTACGAAACCGGCCTGGTCCGCGCAGGCGGCACGGCTTCTTAACGGCCACTTCGGACCACCCCGCGAGCCCGAAAGGGGCTGGGCCGGCGGCCGAGACGGGTGGTGGGGGTGGGCCTACGCTGGGGGCATGAGTGCGACGCGTGACCCCATCCGTACGGTGACCGGATTGCCGACCTGGGACCGGTGTGCGGTCATGGGCGTGGTGAACGTCACGCCCGACTCCTTCTCGGACGGCGGCCGGTGGTTCGACACCACCGCCGCGGTCAAGCGCGGCCTGGACCTGGTCACCGAGGGCGCCGACCTGGTTGACGTCGGCGGGGAGTCCACCCGCCCCGGCGCCACCCGGGTGGACGAGTCGGAGGAGCTGCGCCGGGTGATCCCCGTCGTCCGGGGCCTCGCGGGCGAGGGCGTCGTGGTCAGCGTGGACACCATGCGGGCGTCCGTCGCCGAGCAGGCCGTCGCCGCCGGGGCCCGCCTGGTCAATGACGTCAGCGGCGGCCGCGCGGACCCCCGCATGGCGCCGGTGGTCGCCGGGGCCGGGGCGCCGTATGTGGTGATGCACTGGCGCGGCCAGTCCCTGGGAATGAACAGGCTGGCGGTCTACAGCGATGTCGTCACCGAGGTGATCGATGAGCTGCGGGCCAGCCTGGAGCAGGCCGTCGAGGGCGGTATCGCACTGGACCGGATCATCATCGACCCGGGCCTTGGCTTCGCCAAGCAGGCCGAGCACGACCTGGCCCTGGTGGCCGCGCTGGGGCGGCTGCGCCGCGAGCTGGCGCGGCCCATGCTGGTGGCCGCTTCCCGGAAGCGGTTCCTGGGCCGGGTGCTGGCGGCGGACGCGGCAGACCCGGCCGCCCCTCCGCCGCCCGCCCGGGAGCGGGACGCGGCCACGGCGGCGGTCTCAGCGCTGGCCGCCCGGGAGGGCGCCTGGGCGGTACGGGTGCACGAGGTGCGGGCGAGCGCCGACGCCGTACGCGTCGCACGGGCCATCGAGCGCGCAGAAGGAGCCGTGTGAGCACCGGCGGCACCCACACCGACATCGAAGCGGTCGAGGCCGCGAACACAGCGCTGTATGAGGCCTTGGAGCACGGCGACCTCGACGCCATGGCCGAGCGGTGGCTGGACGGCGACATCAGCGTGGTCCACCCGGGCTGGCCGGTGCTGACGGGCCGCGGCGAGGTGATGCGCTCGTATGCGCTGATCATGGCGGCCACCGAGTACATCCAGTTCTTCCTGACGGATGTCGAGGTGTCGGTGCGGGGCGACACCGCGCTGGTGACCTGTACGGAGAACATCCTCAGTGGCGGCCCGGCGGAGGCGGACGGTTCAGCGGGTCCGCTGGTGGGCGGGCTGGTGGTGGCCACGAATACCTTCCGGCGGACGACGGGGGGCGAGTGGAAGGTGTGGTCGCACCATGGCTCGCCCGTACTCGTCGAGCAGGAGGAGGAAGAGGACCAGGAAGGCCCGGAGGGCCCGGTGGGCGGGGAAGACATTCTCTGAGCGTTCTCGAGCGTTGTCGAGCGTTCTCTGAGCGTCAGCCGCGGTCACCGCGGGTCACTCATGGGAGCCATCCGACGGGGAATACCGGAGTGCCCCACAGAGCTCTTGGGTAGGCAGCGGCCCGCTGCCACCGATGACCAGGAGCCCCCGCGGGCAAGCGGGGTCAGTGCTCGCAGGTAGATTCGAATCGGCGGGTGCCTCCGTGCGCCCGGACACCGGCCAGCCACAGAAGACCAAGGGGAGTGATGCGCTGTGGACCACGTCGCTCTGCGCGGCCTGAGAGCCCGGGGGCATCACGGGGTTTTCGCGCGGGAACGGGAAGAAGGACAGACCTTCATCGTGGATGTGGAGCTGGCCGTGGACACCCGCCCCGCGGCGGCCGGGGACGACCTCAGCAAGACGGTGCACTACGGCGTCGTCGCCGAGGAGGTCGTGGCCATCGTCGAGGGCGAGCCGGTTGAGCTCATCGAAACCCTCGCCCAGCGGATCGCCGATCAATGCCTGAAGCACCAGGCGGTGCGGGAGGTCCAGGTGGTCGTCCACAAGCCGGACGCCCCGATCACCGTGCCTTTTGACGACGTGACCATCACTATCAAGCGGAGCCGATCATGACGCCGAACAGTGACCCGACAGTGCAGCCGGTGCCCGCTTCGGTGGTGCAGCAGGTCGACGACGCCGATACGACGCTGAGCAACCCGAAACACGCCGTGCTCTCCCTCGGCAGCAACCTCGGCAACCGGCTGGAGACGCTGCAGGGCGCCATCGACGCGCTGGAGGACACCCCCGGGGTACGGGTGAAGGCGGTCTCGCCCGTCTACGAGACCGAGCCCTGGGGTGTCGAGCCGGGCTCCCAGCCCACGTATTTCAACGCCGTGGTGCTCATCAGGACCACCCTGCCGCCCGCCTCGCTGCTGGAGCGCGGTCAGGCCATCGAGGAGGCCTTCGAACGGGTACGGGACGAGCGCTGGGGCCCGCGGACCATCGATGTGGACATCGTGTCCTACCAGGATGTCGTCTCCGATGATCCGCAGCTGACCCTGCCGCACCCCCGCGCGCATGAGCGGGCCTTCGTGCTGGTGCCATGGCACGATGTGGACCCGTCCGCCGAGGTGCCGGGCCAGGGCAAGGTCACTGAGCTGCTGGCGGCCGTGGGCCAGGAGGGCGTGGCCGCCCGCGGTGACCTGGAACTCGTCGTACCTGAATAGTCGTTGGGACCGTCTGTGAGAGAACTTCGCATCGGGACACTCGCCGCGCTCTTCGTCATCGCCGGGGTGCTGTCCTGGGCGGGCGCCCGGCTGTGGGACGCGATCGGCAGCCTGCCGGCGGTCCCCGTCGCGGCCCCCATCGTGCTGGCCGTCATCGCGATGGTCCTGCTGGGGACGGCTCTCTCCATCCGCTCCCGGCTGCGCGCCCAGCGTGACCGGGAGCCCGGCGCCAAGGGCGTGGAGCCGATGATGGCGGCCCGCGCCGTGGTGCTCGGCCAGGCCAGTGCCCTGGTCGCCGCCCTGATCGCCGGAATGTACGGCGGCACCGGTGTCTTTCTGCTGACCTCAGGGCTCGCCGAGGTCCCCGCCCGCCGCGATCAGGCCATCTACGCGGGCCTGTCCGTCCTCGCCGCCTTCGCCGTGATCGCTACGGCGATGTGGCTGGAGCGGATCTGCCGCCTCCCCGAGGAGCCCGACGATGACCAGGGCCCACAGGGGGCAACGGCCTGAGCCGCCCCTCCGGAGCGGCGGACCTGGTCAGCGAGCCATTATCAGGCTCATCGCCTCGGCACGGGTGGCGGCGTCCCGTAGCTGGCCGCGCACAGCGGAGGTGAGGGTTTTGGCACCGGGCTTGCGGACGCCCCGCATCGTCATGCACATGTGCTCGCACTCGATGACGACGATCACGCCGCGCGCCTCCAGCAGGCGCATCATCGAATCGGCGATCTGTGTGGTCAGCCGCTCCTGGACCTGGGGGCGGCGGGCGAAGACATCCACCAGGCGGGCGAGCTTGGACAGGCCCGTGATCTTGCCGCTGCTCGATGGAATGTAACCGATGTGGGCATACCCCACGAAGGGCACCAAGTGGTGCTCGCACTGGCTGAGGACCTCGATCTCCTTCACCAGCACCAGCTCGTCATGGCCCAGGTCGAACGTGGTCGTCAGCACGTCCTCGGGCTTCTGCCACAGGCCCGCGAATATCTCCTTGTAGGCCCGCGCGACCCGCGCCGGGGTCTCGCGGAGACCCTCGCGGTCCGGATCCTCACCGACCGCGATGAGCAGCTCACGAATGGCGTTCTCGGCCCGTTTCTCATCGAACTCGCCGATCTCGCCCTCGCCGTCAAGCCTCACCGGGTCGATCATGGATTTGCCTCGCTTCTCACACGTACGCACGGAAAAACCGCGCTCCTCAGGGTAGAACCTGAGGAGCGCGGTTGACATTCCGGGGGCTGTGACGTGTGAGGAAGCCCTCCTCGGCCCTCAGCCTTCCGTCGTCCGGGGCTGCCGCTCCCGCTCCGCGTCGCCGCCGCCCTCGGTCGGGCCGATCTCCTTGCCCTTCTCCAGGGTGGGGCCGCCGCCGTTGCTGAGCGCCAGCTCCTTCGGGGAGGTGACCGGCGGACGGGTCGACGGTGTACGGCGGGCGGAGCCGGTCCAGGCCGGGCGGGCCGGGCGCTTGACGACCGGCTTGAAGATCTCGGCGATCTCCTCCTTGCCCAGCGTCTCCTTCTCCAGGAGGGCCATCACCAGGTTGTCCAGGACGTCGCGGTTCTCCACCAGGATTTCCCAGGCCTCGTTGTGCGCGGTCTCGATCAGCTTCTTGACCTCTTCGTCAACGAGACCCGCGACCTCCTCGGAGTAGTCGCGCTGGTGTGCCATCTCCTTGCCCAGGAAGGGCTCGGACTGGTCGGAGCCGAACTTGATCGCGCCGAGCCGCTCGGTCATGCCGTACTGCGTGACCATCGCGCGGGCGGTGGTGGTCGCCTTCTCGATGTCGTTCGCGGCGCCGGTGGTCGGGTCGTGGAAGACCAGCTCCTCGGCCGCGCGGCCACCCAGCATGTAAGCGAGCTGGTCAAGCATCTCGTTGCGGGTCGTGGAGTATCGGTCCTCGTCCGGCAGCACCATCGTGTAGCCAAGGGCACGGCCCCGGGACAGAATGGTGATCTTGTGCACCGGGTCGGCGTTCGGGGAGGCCGCCGCGACCAGGGCATGTCCGCCCTCGTGGTACGCGGTGATCTTCTTTTCCTTCTCGCTCATGATCCGGGTCCGCTTCTGCGGTCCGGCCACGACCCGGTCGATCGCTTCGTCCAGGAACTTGTTGTCGATCAGCTTGGCGTCGCCACGGGCGGCGAGCAGCGCGGCCTCATTGAGGACGTTGTTCAGATCCGCACCGGTGAAGCCGGGCGTACGGCGGGCGACGGCGCCCAGATCGACATCCGGGGCGACCGGCTTGCCCTTCTGGTGGACCCTGAGGATCTCCAGACGGCCCTGCATGTCCGGGCGGTCGACCGCGATCTGCCGGTCGAAGCGGCCGGGCCGCAGCAGCGCCGGGTCGAGGATGTCGGGACGGTTGGTGGCGGCGATCAGGATGACGCCGCCCTTGACGTCGAAGCCGTCCATCTCGACGAGGAGCTGGTTCAGCGTCTGCTCGCGCTCATCGTGGCCGCCGCCCATACCGGCGCCACGGTGGCGGCCCACGGCGTCGATCTCATCGACGAAGACGATCGCCGGGGCGTTGGCCTTGGCCTGCTCGAAGAGGTCACGGACGCGGCTCGCACCGACACCGACGAACATCTCCACAAAGTCGGAGCCGGAGATCGAGTAGAACGGGACGCCCGCCTCCCCCGCGACGGCGCGGGCCAGCAGGGTCTTACCGGTGCCGGGCGGGCCGTAGAGCAGCACGCCCTTGGGGATCTTGGCGCCGACGGCCTGGAACTTCGCGGGCTCCTGCAGGAACTCCTTGATCTCATAGAGCTCCTCGACGGCCTCATCGGAACCGGCCACATCGGAGAAGGTGGTCTTCGGGGTGTCCTTGGTGATCAGCTTGGCCTTGGACTTCCCGAACTGCATGACCCGGGAGCCGCCGCCCTGCATCTGGTTCATCAGGAACAGGAAGACGACGATGATCAGCAGGAAGGGCAGCAGTGAGAGCAGCATCCCGACGAACGGATTCTGCTTCTTCGGCGAGACGGTGTACCCCTCGCTGAGCTGCTTGTCCTGGAACTTGGACTGCAACGCCTTGGCGAGCTCTGAGCCCTGCTCATCGATGTAGCTCGCCTTGATCTTGCTGCTGTCCTTGATCTTGACGCCGTCCTTGAGCTCGACCTCGATGTTCTGCTCATCGCCGGTCGTCAGCTTTGCGGACTTGACCTTGTTGTCGTTGATCGCCTGAACGACCTGGCCGGTGTCAACCGTCTTGAAGCCCTCGGACGACCCGACGACCTGCATCAACACGACCACGGCGAGGACGGCCAGCACGATCCACATGACTGGCCCACGGAAGTATCGCTTC
Organism: Streptomyces gobiensis; assembly: GCF_021216675.1. Taxonomy (NCBI): domain Bacteria; kingdom Bacillati; phylum Actinomycetota; class Actinomycetes; order Kitasatosporales; family Streptomycetaceae; genus Streptomyces; species Streptomyces gobiensis. Next base: position 2,431,380 of record NZ_CP086120.1, read on the forward strand.
ACGTCCATCCATACGAGGCGATGCCGCCCCGTCCCTCCTGCCACAGTGAGTTGAAAAGACTGACCTTCGGACCGTACCCCAGCATCGTCACCCGATGCCGCCGGGCACAGTAAACCAACCGGTCTCTGCCTGCTCCAACGGCGGGAAGCGGCTCAATGTTCCCGCCGTCGGACGTCCGGGCGGCCATCAGCCGCCGTAGACGTGCGGAGCCAGGGTGCCGACAAAGGGCAGATTGCGGTATTTCTCGGCGAAGTCGAGCCCGTAGCCGACAACGAACTCATTGGGGATGTCGAAGCCGACCCACTTCACATCGATGTCGACCTTCGCCGCCTCCGGCTTGCGCAGCAGCGTGCAGACGTTCAGCGAGGCGGGCTCCCGCGAACCGAGGTTCGACAGCAGCCAGGAGAGAGTCAGCCCGGAGTCGATGATGTCCTCGACGATCAGGACATCCTTGCCCTTGATATCGGTGTCCAGGTCCTTGAGGATCCGGACGACACCGGAGGACTGGGTGCCGGCTCCGTAGGAGGACACCGCCATCCAGTCCATGGTGACCGGAGTGGACAACGCACGTGCCAGATCCGCCATCACCATCACGGCGCCCTTGAGAACACCCACGATGAGCAGGTCCCTGCCCGCGTACTCCGCGTCGATCTTCGCGGCCAGCTCGGCCAGCTTCGCGTCGATCTCTTCCTTGGTGATGAGCACCGACTTGAGGTCGGCGCCCATGTCCTTGTCGTCCACCGTGCTGCTCTCGCTAGGTCGATCGGGGTGCGCTCGGGTCCGGATGAGCGCTCAGCTGTCGCTCTGCCGGATGACCAGTGTGCCACCCTGCCGACGGGCCTCGACCCGGCCGGGCAGATTGATGGCCCGCTGACCGCGCCAGCCGGTGATCAGACGGTCGGTTTCCTCGATATGACGGGCGAACAGTGATCCCGCGGGCGCTCCGGCGGCGATGGCCGCACGGCGGAGCACCCGGCGGCGGACGGCGGGCGGGAGTGCGTAGAGCCGGTCCACGTCGAGCACGGCCTGCGCGCCCGCCGTGCCCTGATCGAGCGCACCGCTGCGGACGGCACGCTCGGCGTCGGCCGCCCAGGCGTCCAGGGCGTCCGCGTCATCGCGGGAGAGCTGCGCGGTGCGGGCAAGGGCCTCGATGACGCCCTTACCGAGCGCCTTCTCCAGGGTGGGCATGGCTTCGTGACGGACACGGGAGCGGGTGTAGGCGGGGTCAGCGTTGTGCGGGTCGTCCCAGACGGGAAGGGACTGGACCATGCAGGCCTTGCGGGTGGTCTGCCGGTCGATGGTCAGGAACGGGCGGCGGTAGCGACGCTCGGTGCCGGGGCGGGCGGTGAGCGAACCGGAGACGGCGGCCATACCGGACAGTGAGCGGGTGCCGGAGCCACGGGCGAGGCCGAGCAGCACGGTCTCGGCCTGGTCGTCGCGGGTGTGGCCGAGCAGCACGGCGGCGGCGCCATGGCGGTCGGCGACCTCGTCCAGAGCGGCATAGCGGGCCTGACGGGCGGCGGCCTCGGGACCCGCACCACGGCCGACGGTGACGGTGACGGCCTCGACCGGGTCGAGGCCGAAGGCGGTGAGCCGGCTGGCGACATCGAGCGCCCGGCTGTCGGAGCCGGTCTGGAGCCCATGGTCCACCGTGACGCCGCCGGCCCGCGCCCCCAGCCGTGGGGCTTCAAAGGCCAGCGCCGAGGCGAGCGCCATGGAGTCGGCACCACCGGAGCACGCCACAAGGATGAGCGGAGCGGGCCGGTCCGGGGCGGGCTGGGTTCGGGGGGTGGATGGGGTGTGGGCGGCTTGGTCGTGAAGCACCTCGTGGAGGATTTCCGCCTCGTTGAGGACTTCATGGAGTACGCGGCGGACCGCCAGGCGTATCGCGGCGACCGCGGGGTGAGGGCCCATGTCCGTTTCACTTCCTCGGGATGTCGTCTAGCACGCTTCGTTACGCTGAGTGCGTTGATGGTGACAGAGACGGGCTATTCCCCTGAGCATCGCACGCGCTCATGGCTGGTCACGGTCCCTCGGATGGGTGATTCGTGGGTCATTTTGGGCTCATGATTCAGCTTTGCGGTGCACCCTCGCCACCCATTCCGTCGGCTTGGCGATCTCCGACTTGGTCGGCAGCGTGTTGGGCGACGTCCACACCCGGTTGAAGCCGTCCATGCCGACCTGGTCCACCACGGCCCGTACGAACCGCTCCCCGTCCCGGTACTGCCGCAGCTTGGCGTCCAGTCCGAGCAGCTTGCGCAGCGCCTGGTCAAGGCGGCCCGCACCGGTCTGGCGGCGCTTTTGGAACTTCTCCCGGATCTCGACGACGGACGGCACGACCTGCGGGCCGACCCCGTCCATCACATAGTCGGCATGGCCCTCGAGGAGTGACATCACGGCGGTGAGCCGCCCCAGGATGTCCCGCTGTGCGGGCGTCTGCACAAGCTCCACAAAGCTACGGCTGCCGTCGTCCTCGCCCGTCCCCTCCGGCCTGCCGCCGGCGGCGGCCTGCGCGGCCTCCCGCAGCCGCTCCAGCAGCGTGGACGGGTCGACCTCGGTCTCGCTGAGGAAGGCCTGGATCTCGCCCTCGATGTGGTCCCGCAGCCAGGGCACGGCCGTGAACTGGGTGCGGTGAGTCTCCTCGTGGAGGCTCACCCAGAGCCGGAAGTCGTGCGGCTCCACATCGAGCTCCCGCTCGACATGCACGATGTTCGGGGCGACGAGCAGCAGCCGCCCGCCGCCCTCCCCCGGCGAGCCGGGCAGCTCCCGGGAGGCGGGAGCGAAGGTCTCGTACTGGCCGAGGACGCGCGAGGCCAGAAACGACAGCAGCATGCCGACCTCGACGCCGGTCACCTTGCCGCCGACGGCACCGAGCATCGCACCGCCGGGCACGCTCGCGCGGCGCTGCCGCATCTTGTCCAGAAGCGGCGCCAGCAGCTCCCGGAATCCGGCCACATTGGCCCGGATCCAGCTCGCCCGGTCCACCACAAGGACGGGGGTGTCGCTTGCCGGACCAACGGGTTCCATGCCGGTGAAGGCGCGTACGTGCCCCTCCGAGGCCTTGGCGTGCCGCCGCAGCTCAGCGACGACAGCACGCGCCTCGTCACGGCTCACTTCGGGCCCGGGCCGCACGAGCCGGGTCGCGGTCGCGACCGCGAGATTCCAGTCGACCATCTCCACACCACCGAGGCTCGTCATGACTTCACGGTACGTGGCGTTGGCCGCGTACGGGAGGAGACGGTCTCCCCGCTCAGCGGCAGCCGCAGCCCGCCACCGCCGTGGCCAGGCGGTCCAGGGCGGCCTGAGCGCTGTAGGGGTACTGCGTGCCGGTGGTCATAAAGGCGAAGGCCAGCAGTCGCCCATCGGCGTCAACGACCGTACCCGCGAGGGAGTTCACCCCGGTGAGGGTGCCGGTCTTGGCGCGTACGAGGCCCGCCCCGCCGGATACGGAGTCGGCGGCGTAGCGGCCGCCGAGGGTGCCGTTGAAGCCCGCTACCGGCAGCCCGGTCAGCAGCGAGCGCAGCTCGGGATGGTCCGGGTCGGCGGCGCGGACCAGCAGCTCGGTGAGGAAGCGGGCCGAGACCCGGTCCGCGCGGCTGAGTCCGCTGCCGTCGGCGAAGCGGGTGCCGGACATCGGCAGGTCCAGCTTCGCCAGCCGGTTGCGCACCGCCCGCTCGGCGCCCGCGAAGTCGGCCTTGTGACCATCGGCGCGCGCGGTGTGCCGGGCCAGCGCCTCGGCGATGTCGTTGTCGCTGTTCGTCAGCATCCGCTCGACCAGCGCGGACAGCGGCGCCGAACGCACCGCGGCCAGCTGCTCCACCCGGCTGTGCTTCCCGGCCGTTCCGGTCGTTCCGGTCGTTCCGGGCGCTTTCGCCTGGGTGGGGCGGCTGGTGCCGACGCCACGGTCGCGCAGCAGCTCGGCGAAGCGGGCGGCGGCGTCGGCGGCCGGATCGGCGGCGCGCGGGGCGGGGCCACGGGTGCTGTCGTCGAGCCGGGCCTCGTTGAGCATCAGGGCGGTGACCGGCGCGATGTTGTTGTTGACGCCGATGGGGTGCCGACTGGGTCCGGCGTAGCGGGAGGTGTCGTAGGCCAGCGTCCTGGGCTTCAGGCCGCGTTTCCGGACGGTACGGGCCGTGGCCTCGGCCAGCTCCGTGAGCCGCTTCTCGGTCAGTGTGGGGTCTCCCCCGCCGACCAGCGTGATCCGCCGCTTGTCCGGGTCCCATACGGCCCGCGTGGGGATCCGGTGGTCGGGGCCCAGGGCGCTGAGCGCGGCGGCGGCGGTGCCGAGCTTGATCGTGGAGGCGGGGGTGGCGTTGGTGCCCGCGCGGACCGAGAAGAGCTCCTTGCCGCTGCTGACGTCCACCACCGAGGCGGTACGCAGGGGGCCGAGCGAGGGGTCCTCCAGCAGTGGCTCCAGTGCGTCGGCGAGCGCCGACCGGGTGGGCGGCGGCGCCGCGTTCCTCAGCGCGGTGAGCACCGCGGGGGCGCTGGGCGCGGGCTTGGGGAGCGCGTCCCGGTCCCGGGCTCCCCGGGGGTCGTCGGTGTGCTGGCCGGTGTGTTGGCCGGTGTGTTGAGCGCCACTGTCCCTGTCCGGTTCCTGACCGGCCGCGCGGGCGCGTTCCGCCGTACGCTGACCCGAGTCCCACGGTCCCGCGACGGCTACCGCGGTCAGGGCGAGCGTGAGGCCGACGGCGGCGGAACCCGCCGTCAACCGCCAGGTCTGCCGCTTCCGCGGCGGTGCCGTCCGCCAGCGCTGCCGGACGTTCGACCAGTTCACGGGCGTACCCCGCACCTCGGACCAGCCCCTTTCGCGAGCACACACCTGCGTGGGGGACACTTAATCACCAGAACATGTGTTGATCACGGAGGAGCCTCCCTTGGAGTTCGACGTCACCATCGAGATCCCGAAGGGGTCACGGAACAAGTACGAGGTTGACCACGAGACCGGTCGCATCCGTCTGGACCGTCACCTCTTCACCTCGACCGTGTATCCGGCCGACTACGGTTTCGTCGACGGCACCCTTGGCGAGGACGGCGACCCGCTGGACGCGCTGGTGCTGCTGGAGGAACCGACGTTCCCGGGCTGCATCATCAAGTGCCGGGCGATCGGCATGTTCCGGATGACGGACGAGGCGGGCGGCGACGACAAGCTGCTGTGCGTCCCGGCTTCTGACCCGCGGGTGGAGCACCTGCGTGACATCCACCATGTGAGCGAGTTCGACCGCCTGGAGATCCAGCACTTCTTCGAGGTCTACAAGGACCTGGAGCCGGGCAAGTCGGTCGAGGGCGCGAACTGGGTTGGCCGCACCGACGCGGAGGCGGAGGTAGAAGCCTCCCGCAAACGCCTGGAAGCCCAGGGCGGCCACTGATTTTTTTTGCGGCTCTCGCGCTGCTCGGCCCTGGGGGCCTCCCAGGCTTCGAGCCGCTGCACCGGACTCCGTCCGGTGGTTTGGGCTGAGCACCACCGCGAGCTGACACGGGTGCGCACCCCGAGGGGTGCGCACCCGTGAGCATTCCCCAACCCCGCCCCTTCCCGAAACTGGGTGCTGCCGCCCCCAGACCCCACCCATGTTGTGGGCACTCGGTCCGCCCGAGGGGCGGAACGGGTGGGCACAACACCGGCCACCGAAGCCGCACCGCCCAACCCCGGGGCCCCGGGGCAAAGCCCCGGTTTCCGGGAAGGGGCGGGATACGGGGAACCCCACCCACAGCCACCCACCCGCCCCGGGGCGAAGCCCCGCCACGCGGCGGAGCCGCGCACCCACCCGGCGGCACGTACCCACCCGGCGGCGCGTAAGCCCCGCGCAGCGGCCCGCGGCGCTCAGAAGCCCCGCGTCCGCTTCGCCCCGCGCCGCCCCGGCAACGGCGTCTCCACCCCCGGAGACTTGATGAAGAGCCGGGCCAACTCGTTGCCGAGATTCACCCCGATGGCGATAGCCAGCGCCAGCGCCACCGCCGTGGCGAGATGCTGGATGCCCTTGTCCATGTCCCCCTGCGCGATCCCCAGCAGCCCGAAGTAGATCGCGCTACCAGGCAGCAACGGACCAATCGCCGCCGTGATGTACGGCATCGCGGAGACGAACTGATAGCGGGACATCAGCTGGCCGAAGAGGCCGACAAGCCCGGCCGCCGCGACCGTCGCGGGCACCGGGTCCATTTCGGCGGTGTGGGCCAGCGTGCCGAACACCAGCCACGCGACACCGCCATTGAACGTGGCCCACACCACGGTGTGACGTTCCTGCTGGAGCAGTACGCAGAAGGCCAGCGCCAGCAGCATCGCGGCGAAGATCTGAATCACCGGCCGCTCGACATGGTGCACCACGTCCGGGTTGAACCGCGCGCCGAGCTGACCGCCCACATACAGCACCGTCAGCACCCCGAAGACGATGCCGACGATGAGATAGATGACCTCCAGGAGCCGCGCTCCCGCGGTGATGTAGTAGCCGGTCAGCCCGTCGTGCACCGCGGCCACCAGCGCCCGCCCCGGGATCAGCGCGAAGAGTCCACCCGTGATCACCGCGGAGGCCCGTACATCCCCCAGCACCGGATGATCAGACAGCACAACCGTTACGCCCATCGCGGCGGACGGCATGGCCGCCGCCACGAACTGGTAGAACTCCGGCAGCCCCCGGCCTGAGCTCAGCCAGGCCAGCCGGTCTCCCGCCATCGCGCCGAGCGCCGCGAGCAGGAAGACCAGCCAGCCGCCGCCGACCAGCGTCGCCGCCGCCCCCGCCAGCAGCCCGCTGGCCAGGGTGAGCGTCCCCTTCGAATACGGGTGCCGGTTACGGCGGATCTCCGCGAGGCGGCCGTACGCCTCCTCCAGGGTCACGTGCCCGGACGTGATGTCATCGACCAGCCGGAAGACCGCCGCCAGCCGGGTGTAGTCGGTGCCCCGGCGCCGTACGGTCCGGCTCAGCGTCACCGGATCGTCGACCAGCGACGGCTGATGGGTGACCGAGATCAGCGTGAACGTGACGGTCGGCTCACAGCGGTCCAGCCCATACGCGTGGGCGACACCGAACATCGCCGCCTCAACATCCTCCGCGCCCTCGCCGCCCCCGAGCAGCAGATCGCCGATCCGGAGCGTGAGGTCGAGCACACGCGGGACGGAAGGCCCGTGCTCGCCCTCCACCCGTTCCAGCCGCTCAGGCGCGGGCCGCTCGGCGAGCGGCGTACGCACCATGGCGCGCATACGGTCCTGCCAGGGCACATTGGGCTGCGCCAGCGGCCCTATCGCGGGGGTGCCCTTGGCGGGCGTGAAGGCGAAGGCGCTGTGCTCCGGCTCCGGCGGCTGGGGCTGCTTGAAGCCTTCCGGAACAGCGAACTCCGAGGTGGGGTGCTCCTCCTCCGGCGCGGGTGGCATCGGAACACCCAGCGGCGGGGTGAACGCGCTGTGCGCCTCGTCCGAGGAGGGCTTGGCGTCCTCGGAGCCTTCCGATTCCGCGCCAGCGTCATTCCGCTTCGGGTCCCCGACCACTACCAGCTTTCTCCTTCTGCCCCCAGAGGGTGCCTATGACCGGAAGCATAAGATGAACCCCGCCGCACCGCCCGCTTGAGGGCTTCCCGGGGAAACAGGAGATCATGGCCAACTCACTCGGCACCCGACTGTTCAACGCGTTCCGCGGGTCACTCATCGGCGCCGCCGAGGTGGTACCCGGTGTCAGCGGCGGCACGGTCGCTCTGATCATCGGCGTCTACGAAAAGCTCATCGGCGGCGCCGGGAACATCACCACGGCCGTCCGCTACGGCCTCACCGATCTGCCCCGCGGCCGGGGCACGGCGCGGGCCGCAGCGGAGCTGCGCAAGGTCGACTGGGGGGTCATCTTTCCCCTGATGATCGGCATGGCCGCCGCCCTGGTGCTGGGCGCCAAGCTGATCGCCCCGCTGGTGGAGGACCACCAGCAGTACGCGTACGCGCTCTTCTTCGGCCTGGTGCTGGCCTCCCTGTGGATCCCCTTCACCCACTCGGGCCGCCGCTGGACGCCGGCCAACTACGCGCTGGCTCTGCTCGTAGCGGCAGGCGCGTTCCTGCTCACGGGGCTGCCCCCGGCGAACGGGACCGTCAGCCCCGTAAGCATCTTCCTGGGTGGCTCGGTCGCCATCTGCGCCCTGGTGCTGCCGGGCCTGTCCGGCTCCTTCATTCTGCTGACGCTCGGGCTGTACGAGCCGGTGATCGACGCAGCGAACAACCGGGACCTGGGCCTGCTGGCCGCCTTCGGCCTCGGCTGCCTCGTCGGCCTGGCGCTCTTCGTCAAGCTGCTGAAGTGGCTGCTGGAGCACCATCACCACCTCACCCTGGTGGTGATGACCGGGCTGATGGCCGGTTCGCTGCGCGCGCTGTGGCCGTGGCAGGACGAGGACCGCAACATCTTCGCCCCCGGCGACGCCGCGCCCCAGACCTTCGCCCTGCTGGCCCTGGGCTTCGCCATCGTCGTCACGGTCCTCGTGGTGGAACACCGCCTGCGCCGCGCGAAGGCCCAGCCCGACCAGCCCCGCCGCCGCCACGCCCGCGTGTAGACCCCGGGTCAGACCGCGCGGGCCGCGTTGGCGAGGATCGCCCCCCGCAGATACACGGCCAAGCCGGGCTTGATGTTCTCGTATGTCGCGGTGAACCGCTCATCCGCGACATACATCTCCGCGAGCCCGGTATGCACCTCGTACCCGCAGTCGTAGAAGTACCGGCAGATCTGCTGCCGGTGCTCCTCGGCCAGCTCCATCGCGGCCGGTGACTGCGGCCCGGCCCCGGACTCCATCAGCGCGACGATCCGCCGGTTGAGGTCGCCCTGCTCAGCCTTGATCCGCAGCCAGTCCTCCTTGCCGTACGCAGCGACCCGCCGCTGCGACTCCCGGTACGGTTCACCGCCGCCCCAGCGCCGCTCCGCCTCCTGCGCATACTCATCCGGATCAAAGTCCCCGAAGACCTCGAACTTCTCCTCGGGCGTGAGATTGATGCCCATCCTCCGTGCCTCCATGGCCTCTTCAATGGCGGCGGCCATCTTCCGCAGCTTCTCCATCCGGTCAGCCAGCAGCCGGTGCTGCCGCCGCAGATGCGCGTACGGATCCGCGCCCGGGTCATCAAGCAGCTGAGCGACTTCCTCCAGCGGGAAGCCCAGCTCCCGGTAGAAGAGGATCTGCTGCAACCGGTCCAGATCGGCATCGCTGTACCGCCGGTGCCCCGCGTAAGTGCGCTCGCTGGGCGCCAGCAGCCCGATCTCGTCGTAGTGGTGCAAGGTGCGCACCGTGACCCCGGCGAAACCGGCGACCTGACCAACGGAGTAGCCCACGTCCGCCGCCTCCTTCTCTCGCTTACACGCTCCACGGTCCACCCTCACGCCACGTGAGGTGCAAGCGCGACGGCCTTTCGCTGTCCCAGAAAGCAAAAACCCCTACACCCCTGACATCGGCACATGCCAGGCTGCCGCTCATGCTGGGAATCACCGATCTGCCGACTTATCTGGTGGGCCTTGCCCTGATCATCCTGCTGCCAGGGCCAAACTCGCTCTACGTCCTATCGGTAGCGGCCCGCCGTGGCGTGCGCGCGGGCTATCAGGCGGCCGGTGGTGTGGTCTGCGGCGACGCGGTGCTGATGATCCTGTCGGCGGGCGGGGTCGCCTCGCTGCTCAAGGCGAGCCCGGTGGCGTTCTCGGTGGTGAAGTTCGCGGGCGCGGGCTACCTGACCTGGCTCGCGGTGGGCATGCTGCGGGCGGCCTGGAGGCTGTGGCGCGGCCGGGGCGAGGCGGTGCGGGTCGAGGAGGAAGCGGCCCCCGCACGGCCGATCGGTGAGCGGCCGTACCGCCGAGCGTTGCTGGCCAGCCTGCTCAACCCCAAGGCCATCCTGTTCTTCGTCTCCTTCTTCGTGCAGTTCGTGGACCCCGCCTACCCCTATCCGGCACTCTCTTTCGTGGCGCTGGGCACCTGGGCACAGCTGTTCAGCATCGCCTATCTGTCGGTGCTGATTTTCAGCGGCGCCCGACTGGCAGCCGCCTTCCGCAAACGCCGTCGGCTCCAGGCCGGATCCTCAGCAGCAGCAGGCACCGCCTTCCTTGGGTTCGCGGCCAAGCTGTCTATCGCTGGCGGAGGTTAGGTCCCGAGAGGTCGTCGGCCAACGCAAGCCTTACGTGCATGCACGTCTGCGCTAGATACGTATGGAAACGGGCGCCTTAGGTGTTATCGCAGTGCCTCGATGGCGTTGACGATGAGCGCCCGGGCCTCGGCGCCGTATACGGCCAGGCCGCGTAGCTGGTCGAACGCTTTCAGGTACAGGGCGATCTCGCTCGGCTGAGTGACGGTCACCCGTGCCGACAGCAACTCGATGGATACGAGGGTGTCGTCGCAGATGTGGAAGGACCGGACAGGGCAAGCGCGTCGAGCCAGTTCGGCTGATCGACGCACCCCCCTCTGACTTTCTACGCTTCGAGCTGTGGGGCACCCCGCACAATCTCAGTGCGGGGGAGGACATCCGCTACCTCCAGCGCGCAGAGGCCAAACCCCTCGGCCTGCCCGAGTACGACTACTGGCTTTTCGACAGCCGCATCGTGGCACGGCTCCAGTTGATCAGCGCAGGGCTTCGGGCAACGCAGTATGAGCCCCAGAGTGGCGCGGCGCGGCGGTCACCGCCGTGGATCGGGGCCACGTAGCTGGTCCGTCCCCGTCGCGTACGGGTTCTCCGCGCCCTCCGGGAGTACGTTCACTTCCCGCTCGCCCTCGCCCGCCATCACATACGCGCCGTTCTCCAGCCGCTCGATCAGGCCGCGGGTCCACTCCGCGCCGCTGTCGGAGGTGTGGACCCACAGGCCCATGATCTCGCCGATGTGTCCCCACTCCTCGGGTGTGGAGCCCTCCGGGGTCCAGTGCTGGGTGACTTCGGCGCGCCAGTCCTCCAGGGCGGCCACCCGCTCCTTGAGCAGTGCGATGGCCTCCTCGCGGGGCAGGTCGACGATGAAGCCGACGCCGGAGGTCAGCATGTCCTGCTTTTCGTCGATCGCCGTCAGCGCGTGACGGAGCAGCTTCAGATACTCCGTCTCACCGGCGTCGGTGAGTTCGTACTCGGTGCGGGGTGGGCCCCCGGCCGTGCTCGGGGCGACATCGTGGGCACGCAGCAGTCCCTGCTTGGCCAGCTGTTTGAGCGCGTGGTAAATCGAGCCCGGCTTGGCGTTGGACCACTCGTGGGCGCCCCAGAACTCCAGGTCGTTGCGGACCATATAGCCGTGCGCCCGCCCATGCTGGCGTACCGCCCCCAGTACCAGCAGCCGGATCGCTGACATCGTCGCCCTCTCTGCGCGTTCTCTGATCTCACCAGCCTAGATGGTGATGTATTCAAGTTTGACTAGTTGGGCCGGTCTCTCTACGCTCGCGCCATGACTGAGAAAGTGGCTCCGGGCCTCAGCTGCCCGTCTCTCTCCGAACAGCTGGACTTCTACCGGGCCCTCGGCTTCGAGGTGACCTACGAGCAGCACCGGCCCTACTCCTTCGGCGCCGTCGAGTACGGCGACGGTATCGAGCTGCACTTCGTCGTGGACGACTCGGTTGTCCCCGAGGAGTCCTGGGGCGGCTGTTACATCACGACGGACCGGGTGGACGAGCTCTACGCGGCCTTCCGGGCCGGACTCAAGCAGGCCTTCGGCAAGATACCCACCCATGGCATTCCCCGGATCGGGCAGCTGAAGGACACCTCCTACGGAGTCCGCCAGTTTCTGCTGACAGATCCCGGCGGCAACTCCGTCCGCGTCGGTCAGCCGAATGGCGAACCCCTGGAGCACGGCCCGGCCCCGAAGGAGAAGTTTGCCAAGGCGGTGCACTACGGCTGGCTGCTGGGGGAGTCCAAGGGCGATCCGGCTCAGGGCGCCAGAATCCTCGACCGTGCTCTGGCCGAGGAGACCCCTGCCTCCCAGGCGGAGTATGTGTTGGCGCTGATCCTGCGGGCCGATCTTGCGGCGCAGCTGAAGGATACGGAGACCGCGCGACGGCTGCTGGCCGAGGCGGAACCGGTGGAGGCGGAGCTCAGCGAGGCCGAGCGGGCGTCGGTGGCCGACGAGCTGGAGCGGGCGGCGGATCTGCGGGCGGCGCTCGGGGGCGACTGAGCGGCGGAGTTCGCCCCGGCCACCCCCGCACCGCCGGGTGGCCGCTGACGACGACATTACGGGCCCTTGCGGTCAGGTTCGTCCGCAAGGAAGAGAGAGGGGACTTCAGAAGGGGAAGCCGCTGCGGCCGTGCTGGATGGCGATCCACTTCGTCGTGGTGAACGACTCCACGAAGTGCTCGCCGTTCAACCGTCCGAGGCCCGACTGCTTCTCGCCGCCGAAGGGGACGATCGGCTCATCGGCGACCGTGGAGTCGTTGATGTGGATCATGCCGGTCTCGATCCGGTGGGCGACGGCCACACCCCGGTCGACATCGGCGGTGTGCACGGCCCCGCTGAGACCGTACGGGGTGTCATTGGCGACCCGTACGGCCTCGTCCTCACCGTCGACGGGGATGATCAGCGCCACCGGGCCGAAGATCTCCGTACGCAACGCCGGGGCGTCGGCAGGCAGATCCGTCAGCACCGTCGGCGAGACAAGGCTCCCGTTGGTCTCGCCGCGCAGCAGCACCGTGGCGCCGGCGTCGATGCTCTGCTGGACGACGGAGGTGACGCGGTCGGCCTGGCTAGAGTTGATCAACGGGCCGATATGGGTCTGCGGGTCCTGAGGGTCACCGACCTTCAGCGTCTTGATCTTGGCCACGAACTTCTCGGTGAACTCCTTCTCCACGCTGCGGTCGACAATGACCCGGTTGGCCGCCATACAGACCTGGCCCTGGTGAACGAACCGGCTGAATACGGCCGCGTCCACGGCGTAGTCCACATCGGCGTCATCGAGGACGATCAGCGCGCTGTTGCCGCCCAGTTCCAGTACGGCGTGCTTGAAGTGGCTGGCGGCGACCGTCGCGACATGGCGGCCGACGGTGTCCGAGCCGGTGAAGGAGATGACCTTCGGGACCGGATGTTCCAGCAGCGCGTCGCCGATCTCCGCGATATCGGTGATGACGACGTTGAGAAGCCCCTTCGGCAGCCCCGCGTCCTCCAGGATTCTGGCGACCAGCGAGCCACCGCAGATGGGGGTGTTCTGGTGCGGCTTGAGCACCACCGCGTTGCCCAGGGCGAGCGCGGGGGCCACCGACTTGAGGGAGAGCAGGAAGGGGAAGTTGAAGGGGGAGATGACGCCTACGACGCCCACCGGCAGCCGGTAGACGCGGTTCTCCTTGCCGTCCACCGGCGAGGGGACGATCTGGCCCTTGGCGCGCAGCGCCAACTGCATGGACTCGCGCAGGAACTCCTTGGCGAGGTGCAGCTCGAAGGCGGCCTTCAGCCGGGTGCCGCCGAGCTCGGCGATGATCGCCTCGGTGAGCTCCTGCTCCCGGTCCTCTATCAGGCGTATCGCACGCTCGAAGACCAGACGCCGGGTGTACGGATTGGTGGCCGCCCAGGCGGGCTGGTGCCGCTCAGCCGCGCGATAGGCCTGATCGACCTCATCCCTCGTGGCCACGGTGATGGAGCAGAGCTTCTCGCCGTTGTACGGGTTGAAGTCGATGATGTCCCAGGAACCGGTCCCCGGCACCCATTCACCATCGATGTGCTGATACGCCAAGTCCGTGAAATAGGGCATGCCATTCCTTCGGAGGGGGGTGGATACACTACTGATGAGTCGTCATCGTACTGGCGTTTTAAGCTAGTTGACGGACCTTGTGCAGATGGTCGCGGGTCCTGGCCGGAGAGAGGCTGCTCTCGACCAAGCGGTCCAGCACCTGGGCGTACTGTGCGACATCCTCCGCTTTGTCGAGATAGAGCGAGCCGGTCAGCTGCTCCAGATAGACGACATCGGGGATTTCCGGTTCCGGAAAGCGCAGCAGGGTGAAGGCGCCGCTCTCGGCAGGATGGCCGCCGAGCTCGAACGGCACCACCTGAAGCGTGACATTCGGCCGCTCGGAGAACTCCGCGAGATGGCGCAGCTGGGCATCCATGATGGCGCGGCTGCCAAAGGGGCGCCGCAGCGCGGCCTCGTCGAGGACGCAGCGGAACTGCGGGGCGTTCTCGCCGAGCAGCAGCTTCTGCCGCTCCATCCGCAGGGCGACCCGCCGGTCGATCTCCTCCTCGGACATCCGGGTCTTGTGGCCGCTGGCGACCACCGCGTGGGCGTAGCCCTCCGTCTGCAGCAGTCCGTGGACGAACTGCACCTCGTAGGTATGGATTTCTGCGGCGGCGCCCTCCAGGCCCACATAGGTCTGGAACCAGGCAGGCAGCACATCGCTGTAGCTGTGCCACCATCCCGCGATGCTGGACTCCCGCGCGAGATTGAGCAGGGGCTCGCGCTCGGCCTCGTCGGTGACGCCATAGAGGGTGAGCAGATCCGCGACATCACGCGCCTTGAAACTCACCCGGCCCAGCTCCATCCGGCTGATCTTCGATTCGGATGCCCGGATCGAATACCCAGCCGCCTCACGGGTCACCCCGCGCGACTCCCGGAGCCGCCGCAACTGGGACCCGAGCAGGATGCGACGCACCATCGACCCACTCGAACCACTTGTCCCATTCGCCCCACCACTCACCGGAATTACCCCTAATTTGATCGGACACTCGTCCCCGATTGAAGGGCAGTCTGCCATCTTCGGGCTCCGTTGCGTGCCCGTGCGGTTACACACGATCGAAAGTTACACATGCACGTGCATCTGCCCTTGCATCTGATGTTGGCATTGGGAACCATGGGAAGCGTCCAAGTGCACGGGGTGTCAACGCATTTGAGTCCCAACCGCCAAAGCCAGGGGGAGCTTGATATGGGGACCGAAGGATCGACCGTACTTGAGCCGTTATGGCAGGGCCTCCCACCGCTTGACTCCGGTGCGCTCTCCAGTTCCGCGTCCTGTGCACTGCCGTCGCACTACGAAGCGGTGAAGACAGCCCGGGAGTTCACCCGCGCCACACTGGGCGGCTGGGAGCTTTGCGATCACTTCGACAACGTCACGCTGGTCGTCTCCGAACTGGTGACGAACGCGCTTCGGCACGGACTGCCCACTGCCACCACCCCGGAGCTTGACCCTCCGGTACGGCTGCATCTGATGCGCTGGTCCGCACGGCTGGTCTGCGCGGTTCGCGACCCCAGCCGGAAGGCGCCACTGTCGGCCGATGCGGACGGCGAGGGGGGCGCTGGCGCCATCGCCGAGCTGATCGACCTCTCGGACTACACCGCCGAATCAGGGCGTGGGTTGTTTCTTGTGGAGTCGTTCAGCGACAGCTGGGGCTGGCAGCCCCTGGACGGAGCCCTGCCGGGAAAGGTCGTCTGGGCGCTCTTCCGCCTCGGCCCCATCAGTCCCGCGTGAGCCGGCTCCGTACGGGTCAGTCGCGTATGAGGTGGTCGAACTCGCCGTCCTTGATGCCCAGCAGCATCGCTTCCACCTCGGCCGGGGTGTACACGAGCGCGGGTCCCTCCGGGAAGCGGGAGTTACGCACGGCCACCTCACCCGTGGCCAGCTTGGCGAACTCCACGCATGTTCCCTGGGAATTGCTGTGCTTGCTCTTCTGCCAGGTGACCTCGTGGAGGTCCTGGGCTGCCATGCCGTTGTATGGGCGGTGCATAGAGGACTCCCCCGGAATAGTTCAGTACCCAACTAGCCGGGATGATAGCTCTGTTCACCTGCATATGCACGTGCTGATGCACGTGCACGACCGACTGTTCTGTCGTCATTACCCCCGGTAAGAGATGTGGAAGGCGAGCCAGCGCCTCCCTGAACAGGGGGAAAGCGAGCTGAGTCGGTGCCCATGGCATGGAAATAGACGCATACCGCGCCGCGCAGGTTGCCTGCCGCCGACTCAGCGGCTCAGCGGGCTCACTCCCACAGCCGCTCATACGGGGCCAGCCAGTCCCGTATCTCAGCGAGTGCCGCCACCTCCAGGCTGTAGTGCCGCTCCCGGCCGATCCGGCGCTCACTGACGAGACCGGCCTCCCGCAGCACCCGAAGGTGCTCCGAGAGGCTGGGGCGGCGCATATCGAAGCGAGCGGCCAGCTGCCGCACCGGCTGAGGCCCCTCCTCCCAGAGTACGCGCAGCACTTCCCGTCGGGTGGTGTTCGCGAGCGCGGCGAAGAGCGCGCCCTCTCGGTCGCCCATGGCGTCAGCGGGACGTGGACGCGTACGGCAGCAGTGCCATCTCACGGGCGTTCTTGATCGCACGGGCGACCTGCCGCTGCTGCTGCGCGGTGATCCGGGTGACCCGGCGGCTGCGGATCTTGCCACGGTCGGAGATGAACTTCCGCAGCAGATCGGTGTCCTTGTAGTCGATGTAGGTGATACCCGCCGCGTCCAGGGGATTGGGGCGGGACTTGACGGGCTTGCGCGTGGTGACACGACGGGACATGGCGGGACCTCGTTGTTTTTTATGGGGACGTGGACGTCTCAGCGGTGGTTACGAGACGGGGTCGAGCAGTTCGTCAAAGGCGGGCGGCAGCAGCTTCCAGGCCTCCGGGCCGCCTTCGTACTCGGCATCGGTGAGCAGGCAGGAGTCCAGCAGCGAGCGCAGCGCGTCGGTGTCCAGGCCGGGTGAGGTGAACACCAGATGCTGGGCGCGGTCGCCGTGCTCGGGGTGCCAGTCGAGGGCGGCCGCCGCGCGGCGTACCGGCGGCACCATGTCCCAGGCGGCGTCCGGCAGCGCGGCCAGCCAGGGCCCGGCGTTCTCCACGCAGAGCGCACCGCCCGCGGAGTCCCAGGACAGCAGGGTGTCGGGCCGGTCGGCGAGCCAGAAGCGGCCCCGGCTGCGGGCGGCCGCGCAGGACAGGTCCTCCAGCGCGGCGTAGAGCCGTCCGGGGTGGAAGGGCCGTACCCGGTGCCAGACCAGCGTCTCCACGCCCTCGGCGTCCGCCTCCTGTGGCAGCAGCGCACAGGCGGGGTGCTGCCGGGCGGCGGCGGCCTCCACGTCAAACCCCGCTGTGGCGGCGGCGATGAACTCCTCGGCGTCGATCCTGACCTGGCGGGCCATGGGGTGCAGTTGGTGCAGCAGCGCCAGATCCGCCGCGTCGGCCGCCTCCTCGCCGTCCACCAAGGCCAGCACCGGGGCGTACTCCAACTGGCGCGCCCAGGTGTCGGCGACGGTGCGCTGGTCGGTCGCGGCGGCGGCGAGCCCCGCCTCGGCGAGATCGTCACCGTTGGCGAGATAGGGCAGCACCAGCGCCGGGTCCACGGCGGTGACCACTCCGGCCAGCCGCAGCGCGTCATCGCTGTGTGCGGCGATGACCTCGGCCATCGCCTTGGGCTCCACGGAGTCCCACAGCTCGACCACGGCCAGCCGGCACAGCCCCGTGTCCGCCAGCCGCTCCAGCTCCGGCACCAGGTCCTCGCGGAGCGCGCAGCAGGCGCAGTCGTTGACCAGCGGCGCCTCACCGGTGTCCAGCACGCCACGGCACTCCCGTACGGTCCGGCGTACCGAGCCCTGCGAGGCGGCACTGGCCAGGTCGTGATGGAGGGCCACGCTGCCGGGCACGGCGGTCAGCAGCCGTTCGACGGCGGCCTTACGGGCGTCGGAGTGCAGCCCGCCGATGATGACGACGGGCAGCTTCTCACCTGCCTCCATCAGCGGGCCTCGCGCTTGCCGTAGCGCCGCTCAAAGCGCTCGACGCGGCCAGCGGTGTCCAGGACCCGGGCGGTGCCGGTGTAGAAGGGGTGGCTCGCCGAGGAGATCTCCACATCGATGACGGGGTAGGTGTTGCCGTCCTCCCACTCAATGGTCTTGTCGCTGTCGGCGGTGGACCGGGTGAGGAAGGCGAAGTCGGCGGCCCGGTCGCGGAAGACGACGGGGCGGTACGGCGGGTGGATGCCGGGCTTCATAGACGCGTACTCCTAGCGCTCTTCGCGGAAAGCGACATGGCGGCCGGCGACCGGATCGTACTTACGCAGCTCCAGTCGGTCCGGGTCATTACGGCGGTTCTTGCGGGTGACATACGTGTAGCCGGTCCCAGCGGTGGACCGGAGTTTGATCACCGGGCGTATTTCATTGCGGGCCATGCGGGTACTATACACAAACGAAAACCGTTTTCATTAGCTCCCGAGGAGGCCAGCCCCTTGTCCGCCCACTGCCAGCTCACCGGTCGCGCACCGGTCTTCGGCAAACAGATCTCCCACTCACACCGGCGCACATCACGCCGCTTCAACCCGAACATCCAGCGCAAGCGCTACTGGCTGCCCAGTGAGCACCGCCATGTGCGTCTCACCCTGAGCGCCAAGGGCGTGAAGACCGTGGACACCATTGGCATCGAGAAGGCCGTCGCCCGGATCCGGGCCCGTGGAGGCAAGGTCTGATGGCGAAGAAGAGCAAGATCGCTAAGAATGAGCAGCGGCGTGAGATCGTCGCCCGATACGCCGAGCGCCGGGCCGCGCTCAAGGCGCTCATCCGCAACCCGGCCACCCCGGACGCGGAGCGCGCCGCCGCCCAGCAGGAGCTGAACCGGCAGCCACGGGACGCCAGCGCGACCCGGCTCCGTAACCGCGACAGCGTCGACGGGCGTCCGCGCGGGCACTTCCGTGCGTTCGGGCTCTCCCGGATCAAGCTCCGGGAGATGGCGCACGCGGGCCAGCTGCCGGGCGTCCGCAAGTCCAGCTGGTAGCGGCTTCCCTCCATGTTGTGGGCACTCGCAGCCCCGCGAGGGGCTGTGGGTGGGCACAACACCGGCCACCGGCCCGCACCGGGCCAGCCCCGGGGCCCGGGGCGAAGCCCCGGTTTCCGGGAAGGGGCGGGATACGGGGAAACCCACCCCCCGGCACCCCGCAGCCGCGCAGCGGCAGCTCCGTTCCGGGAGCCGGCGCGGCACCCTGGAGGTAGGTCCACCCCGGGAGGCTCGCCATGGCGACAAAAACCGTGCTGGCCCTGCTGGCCGCAGTGATCGCCGGAGCACTCATCTTCTGGGCCTTCTGGGGCGCCGTCCAGCCCCAACTCGGGCAGCAGGACGACACCGAGCAACGCTCCCCGTACACCGGGCAACCGGCCGATCCGGCCCCGGTGCTCGCCGTAAAGGTCGACAACGCCAAGCAGGCCCGGCCGCACACCGGGCTCGACAAGGCGGACATCGTCTACGTCGAGAAGGTCGAGGGCGGGCAAAGCAGGCTGATCGGGATCTTCTCCAGCCAGCAGCCGGATTCGATCGGGCCGGTACGCAGCGCCCGGGAGTCGGATATAGAGCTGCTCCGGCAGTTCGACCGCCCCGCGCTCGCCTACTCGGGCGTACGGAAGGCGCTTATCGAGACCGTCGAAGAGTCCCCGCTCTACGCCCTGCCACCCGGCGACGCCCCCAAGGCATACTTCCGTGACCCCGACCGGCGGTCACCGCACAATCTCTTCGTCCGGCCCGAGGAGGCGCTGCGCGCAGCTCCCGACGCGAGCCTGAGCGAGGACATTGGCTTCCGCTTCGGCCCCCGGCCAGCGGACGGCAAGCCCACCGACGAGCGAACCGTCAGGTACGCCTCGGCCAGCACCTCGTTCAACTGGTCGGCCAAGGAAAAGCGCTGGCTGGCCTCGTTCGACGGCACACCGGCCCGGACAGAACAGGGCGAGCGGCTGGGCGCCCCGACCGTCGTCATCCAGCATGTGACCATGCAGCCTTCCCGCTACAAGGACGTCACCGGGGCCGTGACCCCGTATATCGAGACCGTGGGCAGCGGAAAGGCCACTGTGCTGCGCGACGGCCAGGCGTTCAACGCGACATGGCAACGGGAGACGGCCACCGACGGTACGAGCTTCAGCCAGCCCGGCGGCGAACCGATGCCCTTTGCCAGGGGCCAGGTCTGGGTGGTCTACGCCGACCGCTGAGCGGCCCTTCCCTCTGATCCTCTGATCCTTGACCTGAACCATGGTTCAAGTCCTACGGTCCTTACTACCGATTCTTTCCGGAGGTGCGGGATGTCCATGGAGATGACCGCGTGGCACGCGCTCTACAACGCGCGACACGCAACGAAGGACCAGCGGCCCTTCTCCCGTGCCACACTGCGGCGCATCTTCGCGTTCGCCCGGCCACACCGCCGCAAGATCGCACTGTTTCTGCTCTTCAGCGTGGCCACCGCGCTGCTCGCGGTGGCCACCCCGCTGCTGGCGGGCCGAGTGGTCAACGCCATCGTGGAGGGAGCGGCGGAACGCACCGTTGTGCTGCTCGCCATACTGATCGCGTTGATCGCCATCGCCGAGGCGGGCATCGGACTGCTGACCCGCTCGTTGTCGGCCCGGATCGGCGAAGGGCTGATCCTCGATCTGCGTACCGCCGTCTATGACCATGTGCAGAAGATGCCCATCGCGTTCTTCACCCGGACGCGCACCGGGGCGCTGGTCAGCCGACTCAACAACGATGTCATCGGCGCCCAGCGGGCGTTCAGCGATACCCTCTCCGGACTGGTCAGCAATGTGGTGACGCTGCTGCTCACCCTCGCGGTGATGCTCCAGCTCTCCTGGCAGATCACTCTGCTCGCGCTGGTCCTGCTGCCCGTCTTCGTACTGCCCGCACGCCGGATGGGCGCCCGGCTGGCCCAGCTCTCCCGCGAGGCCGCGAACCACAACGCCACGATGAGCACCCAGATGACCGAGCGGTTCTCCGCGCCCGGCGCCACCCTGGTCAAGCTCTTCGGCCGCCCGGAGCGGGAGTCCGCCGAGTTCGCCGAGCGCGCCAGCCGGGTGCGGGACATCGGGGTACGTACGGCCATGCTCCAGATGACCTTCGTCACCGCGCTCACCCTTGTTTCGGCCCTCGCCCTGGCGCTGGTCTACGGCCTCGGCGGCTTCTTCGCGCTGCGCGGCACGCTGGACGCCGGTGCGGTCGTCGCGCTGGCGCTGCTGCTCACCCGGCTGTACTCACCGCTGACCTCGCTGGCCAGCGCGCGGGTCGAGGTGATGAGCGCGCTCGTCAGCTTCCAGCGGGTCTTCGAGGTGCTCGACCTCAAGCCGCTGATCGAGGAGAAGCCGGACGCCCGGAAGGCCCCGGACGGCCCGCTGTCGGTCGAGTTCGACGCGGTGAACTTCGCCTACCCGTCCGCGGACAAGGTCTCGCTGGCCTCCCTGGAGGAGGTCGCCACCCTCGACATCCGTGGCGGCGAGCAGATCCTGCACGACGTCTCGTTCCGGGCCGAACCGGGCCAGCTGGTCGCCCTCGTCGGCTCCTCGGGGGCGGGCAAGTCCACCATCGCCCAGCTGGCGCCCCGGCTCTACGACACCGACAGCGGAACGGTCCGGCTCGGCGGCGTGGATGTCCGGGACCTGAGCGCCGAGGCACTGCGCCGTACGCTGGGCATGGTCACCCAGGACGGCCACCTCTTCCATGACTCCATCCGCGCCAACCTGCTGCTGGCCCAGCCGGAGGCAACGGACGACGAGCTCTGGAACGCCCTGCGCCGGGCCCGGCTCGACGGCCTGATCGTCTCTCTGCCGGACGGCCTGGACACCATCGTCGGCGAACGCGGCTACCGGCTCTCAGGCGGCGAACGCCAGCGGCTGACCATCGCCCGGCTGCTGCTGGCCCAGCCCCGGGTCGTCATCCTCGACGAGGCCACCGCCCACTTGGACTCCACCTCTGAAGCGGCCGTGCAGGAGGCGCTGACCGAGGCGCTGGAGGGACGTACGGCGGTGGTCATCGCGCACCGGCTGTCCACGATCCGCGCCGCCGACCAGATCCTCGTCCTGGAGGCAGGCCGCATTGTGGAGCGCGGCACACACGAGGAACTGCTGGCCCTCGGTGGCCGCTACGAGGAGCTGCACCGCACACAGTTCAGCGAGCCGGAAGGGGAGCCGGTGGCGGCAGCCTGAGCGACGGGTGTCCTGGGCGTAGCGTGGCGTGGACGGACGAGTGCACCCACCGCGAGCGCGGCGAGCGACCGTCGTCGCGCGGGGCTCACACCGAGCCTCTCACCCCATAAGCGGGGTGGCGGTCGAAGCGGCACCAGATGCCTTTGCCTTCGGTGCCGCCGAGGCCGAGTGGAGCGCCGAGGGTGGCGCCCCACTCGGTGGCCAGCGCGTCGAGCAGCGGCAGGCCGCGCCCGGTTTCGCAGGCCTCGCTCACTGGGCGGGTGCGTGGGAGGGCGGTGTTGCCGTCGTAGACGGTCAGCCGTACCTCCGCCCAGCTGACGGCCAGCCACAACAGCGAGCCGACACCGGCCGCGTGCACCACGGCGTTGGTCACCAGCTCCGAGGTGCACAGCATGACGGCGTCGGCGAGGTCGTCCAGATGGTGCGAGCGCAGCACAGTGGCGGTGAAGTGGCGTGCGATGCGCGGGGAGGTCTCCAGCGGCGGACAGAAGACGGTGTAGGAGTGCGGTACGGCCGGACCGTTGGGCGGCCAGGCGCCGTTAAGGACATTGCTCATGACAGCGGCCCTTCTGCGGGTGCTCGTAACGGCAACTGCCAAGCGGTGGCAATGCCCCTCCCCATGGGTTGCGGACCGGCCGGTCACGAGAGGTGCGCTTCCGTCTCACAGGCAGCACAAGGCAGTTACGGCAGCAGGCAGCTGCCGCAACCCCGTGTGAGAGGTACACCACACACAGTAGGGGTCAATCTGACTCCGGGGCAAGCTTGAAGCGGGTAGAAGTCACTCAGCCGACCGGGACCGTACGATGCTGTGCGTCACGCGCTGCAAGGACATCAGGAAGGCAAGGACCTTATGCCGCCGAGGAGTACACCAACTACCCGCCAAGAGCGGCTTGGCGTGGAGCTGTACAGAATGCGTGAAGCAGCGGCAATGACGGCCCGCGATGCCGCCAAGCTCCTGGGAGTCGATCCGGCGAAGATCAGCCACATCGAAGCAGGTCGCGTCGGCGTCAGCGAGGAACGGCTCCGCCGTCTCGCCGCCTTCTACTCATGCAGCGACACCGCGCTCATCGACGCGCTCTCCGCCATGACACACGAGCAGCGTGGCCAGGGCTGGTGGGAGGAATACCGGGGGATTCTCCCCGCGCCGTTCCTGGATCTCTCTGAGCTGGAGCACCACGCCAGTTATCTGCAAGCCATCCAAATCACGGACATCCCAGGGCTCTTCCAGACCGAGGACTATGCCCGCGCAATTTTCGGCTGCACGGTTCCCCAGCTTCCACAAGCAGAGCTGGAAGCACGAGTCGCACATCGGATGGAACGTCAGAAGATCCTCCTGCGCGAAGAGCCACCCACATACGAGGCAATCATCCACGAAGCCGTGCTGAGGATGCACTTCGGTGGCCGGAAGGTCGTGCGTGCGCAGCTCGCGCACCTCTTGGAGCAAGGCGACCGGCCAGGCATCACAGTACGTGTAGTCCCGTTCACAACGGAGGAGTACATGGGCGCCAACCGCACGATGCTCTACGCCGGAACAGCTGTCCCCAAGCTCGACACCGTACAGATCGAAACCGCAGTCGGCGTCACCTTCCTTGACGCAGAATCACAGCTCAAGCGATACCGAACCCTGTTTCAAACGGCCGAGATTGCCGCCTTGGGCGTCACGGAGTCACATGACTTCGTCCATGCCATCAGCCGCGAACTGTGAAGGGGAGCAAAATGAACGCACCAGCTTCTTGGCAGAAATCGTCCTTCTCCGGGCCAGAGGGAGACTGTGTAGAGTTGGCCGCGATTAACGGAGAGATCGCACTTCGTGAAAGCGATGAGCCCCACGCCGTACTCAGCACAGACCACGTTCGGCTAAGAGCACTGGTCAGCCATATAAAGGCTGGCCAACTCGATCACATGGCACGGGAGATATGAAGGGGCATATGATGACTGCACCGATCGCATGGCAGAAGTCGTCGTACTCGCAAGAGGGTGGCGACTGTGTCGAACTGGCGGCAGTGGGCTGCGCAATCGCACTTCGTGAGAGCGACGAGCCAACTACAGTCATAGCGGTCAGCCACTCGCGGGCAGCTGCCCTTGTGTCAGGCATAAAGGCCGGAGGCTTCGACTACGTCGACCTGCCTGAGCGGCGGTAGGCGTGACCACACCACCCGCCTGGCAGAAGTCCTCCTTCTCCGGAACGCAGGGCGAATGCGTCGAACTCGCCGCTGCGGACGGTGCGATCAAGATTCGCGAGAGCGATGAGCCCCATACCGTACTGAGCTCAGACGGCGTTCGGCTGAGAGCACTGATCAGCCACGTAAAGGCTGGCCAACTCAATTACCTGCCGGAGGAGACCGTGAACGCCACAACGATGACCACACCGCCTCTCCAAGGTGGCCAGGACGGTCGGCCCTGGATGTGGACGGCCTCCGCGTCGGTCTAGGTCAGATCGAAGTCCTTGGTGGTCTACCGACCGAGTGGTCACCGCGTCGGTACAGCTCAACGTTCTCGGCCTTGAACTCCGGTGTGAACGGCGGCGAGGGCCAGCGGCGGGCGTTGACGAGCGACCGATCGATACCGCCCTACGCGTGCGTACGCGGGGAACGGCCCTTCTCTCGGGATCGAACCCCAAAAGCCACCCCTACGCGCACGCGAGCGCGGCGTCGGCCAGGCTCAGGCGCTCATGTTCGAGCGGCACGAGAGGCACGGTAGGCGGCCCAGTCCCGTGCGGCGGTGGTCAGTGCGGCCCTGTGGGGTAGGGGGTCGGCTCGTTCCCGGTCGGCCCACACCGCGTGGACGACCTCGGCGAACGTGGTCACGGCGTCCGGAGCGGCGTCGCAGTACGCGGGGACCTGTCGGCCGAGCGCCTCGGCCTCGTCCGGGGTGTGCCCGGCATGGACAAGCCGTAGCACGGTGAACGCGGTGTCGGCCCATGCCGGCGCGGGCGCAGCCAACGCCCAGTCGACCATGCGCAGCCCGTCGGGCGTGATCAGCATGTTCAGGGCGGAGATGTCCGTATGGGCCAGCGTTCGGCCCTCAAGGGCAGACCGCCGGTCACCGGGCAGGAAGGCACCCCATCGCTTGCCGAGAGGCTTCTTATTGACTGACTCGGGCCAGGACACGGCCGACATAGTGACGAGCGCGCCGAGCAACTGCTCAATGTCCGGCGATCTGGGCGACAGGTCAGGGTGGCGGCCGTCCGCGTACTCGTAGCCGCACAGCAGCCAGCCGCCCGCTTCGACGTGCCACAGCGGCCGAGGCGCCAGGGGCGCGCGATGTGCGACCTCGGCCTCGCGCCGGTACATCCAGGCCACGGCATCGTCCAGCCACGTGCCCTTGACGAAGAACCGCCCGGCCTCGGTGTACAGGGCACAAGCGAGATGGGACATGACCCCGGCGCTGGCAGTATCGGCGGCCTTCACCGTTCCCGTATGTGCCTCAACGGCTTGCCGGGCAGCCCCGGGGAGCACCTCCCACGCTGTGCGTTCCACGTGTGCGCCCTCCTCGACGGATACATGGGCCGGTCCCCGGCTCGGCCACAGCGTGGCACAAACCGGGGACCGGCGTAGCGAAGCCTCAGGCGTTCACCGGACTGTTGTGACAGTTCGCGTGGCACTGCGAGCAGTCGGCGGTCTCCAGTTCCGGCCAGAACTCAAGGTCGACCAGGAACCCGGCCGCGCCGATGGCGTCGACGGTGCGTGCGCGTAGCGCCTTTCCGCCGCCGTGCTTCTCCTTGTCGAGGAAGCCGGGCTGATGGTGGACGAACGTCCCGAACGTGCGCTCGCAGAAGTCCTGATACGCCTTGGTGTGCAGCAGGAAGGCGTGCCAGAAGTCATCTACCAGCGGGGACGGGCTGAGCGGCTCGGCGGTACAGGCGCTGGCTGCCACGAAGGCGAGCATCTGCCCCACGCCGCGCTCGGCTCGCTCCTTGGTCAACTTCGGGAAATTTTCACGCATGTTGGCCACGAGCGTTGCCCGAAGCCCTGCGCTGATCAGCGTCCGCGCGTCGGTCGCGGAGCGCTCCTGCACGATGGTCACGATCCTTGCCTCCTTGGTCGGTGGTGCATCGGACGTGGATGGCCGGGCGCAACGCGCATGGCGATCCCTTCTCGAGCGGGTCCAGTCGTGCACGTGCCGGCCTGTCCTCTGCCGGGCTTGCCAGGTCGCAGGCAGAGGACAGGACTCCTAAGAGCTGTCGCCGTCGGCCCCTACCGCGTTCCGCGCGGCCCGCCACGACGCGTACAGCGCACGCCCCCTCGGACACGCCCGGCCATCCACGCAGTGGCACCGCGCACAGCCCTGCGCGTGGACCAGCCACCCCAGCCACCGCTCCTCCTCCAGCCACCGCCCCAGCCCCCGCGCCGTCACCGTTCCGCCCTCCGCCGCTGCCAGGACCTCAAGGTCGTCCGGACACGGCGGGATACGTGGCGCACAGGCGGAGCAGGCATAGACCGACCGGCCAGGGCCGGACGCGGCGTGCACGATCCGCACCAGCACCGGCACCTCCGTGAAACGCTCACAACGGCAACAGAGGGCAGTCACCGGACAGCCTCTCCGGGCGGGCTGGCAGCGTCGGCTTGCGCACGGTGGGAAATCCGCAGAGACGGGCACCCGCTCAAGGTCTCCGGCATGCGTCCGCTGGCGCGGGGCGTACCTGGCTTGGTCTCCATGCTCAGGACGCTAAGGACGGCATACGCTCGCTGGCCACATTTGTACACGGATGTACACGAGACCCCTCTCGCAGGGTGGATGGCTGCTTCGCACCCTTGACGCATCGCCATGTGGGCGCGACGGTCGTGTACGTCCATGCACAGCTCAGCGTGGAGGCAGCCATGGCCTTACTGTTCATCGGCATTGACCCCAACACCGGCGACGGAGAGAGCCCCACTGTGTGGGTCGACACAGAAGCGAAGGAGTTTCTTTTCCAGGGGTGGAAGCCAAGTGCGGAGCGCGAGGCACAATGCGCAGCGACCGAGGTCCCCGGGCATGCGGTGGGCATCCCCGAAGGTGAAGCGGTGATCCGGATCCCGGCCCGCATGGTGCATCAGATCAGGGAGGCGTGCGATGCCCTCGAACGTGCCGACGTTCGCTGAACTGCTGCGCGGCTCCGAGTTCTCGGCCGTGCACCTGGAGATGCGTGATGTGTACGCGGTCGACAACGAGAAGGAATCGTTCGCCGCGTGGAAGGCCGGGTTCCGTCACGATCCAGCCGACCGGGACTCGTGGTGGCGTCCGTGGCTGGACCTCATCTCGGAGACCGTCGCCCGTGGCGTCGTCGTACGTCGCGCTCGCATCGTTTCCGAGCCGGTCACCGACTACATCCAGTATGAGCACTCCGGTACGTTCACCAACGTCGCGGCTGGGGAGCAGGTGCGCTGGCTGCCGCGTCGACGTGCCTCGGACATCGCCCTGCCGGGCAACGACTTCTGGCTGTTCGACGACCGGCTGATCCGGTGGAACCACTTCACCGGTGACGGCGCCTCGGGCGGCGGAGAGCTGAGCGAAGACCCCGCTGCGGTCAAGCTGTGCGCATCCGCCTTCGAGACCGTATGGGAACGAGCCATACCGCACGAGGACTACCAGATCCGCTGAGACGAAAGACCCCGTCAGGCCAGCTCATGCCTATCTCCTCGTCGTCCGCTGCCCAGGCTGCGCGGGAATGCGTGGCGAGACGTTTGCGGGAACTCCGCCAGGACGCCGGACTCACCGGCACTGAGCTGGCCGCACGGTGTGGCGGTTGGTCCCACGCGAAGGTGTCGCGCATCGAGAACGCCCGTACACCACCCTCATCGACCGACATCCGCCTGTGGTGCCGCGCTTGCGACGCGACCGAGCAGGCCGCGGACATCATCGCGGCATCGCACAACGCCGAGTCCCTGTACGTCGAATGGCGCCGTCGGCAGCGCACCGGTCTTCGCCAACTCCAGGAGTCGTACATCCAGCTGTTCCGCTCCACGCGGCTGTTCCGGGTGTACTCGGGCACGCTGGTGCCCGGGCTGCTGCAAACCGAGGGCTACGCGACCGCCCTGCTGTCCGCCATCACGAGCTTTCGGGAGATCCCCGACGACGTGAGTGACGCTGTCGCTGCCCGCCTCGAGCGCTCCCGGATCCTCCACGAAACCGGTCACCGATTCCTGTTCCTCCTTGAAGAGGAAGCCCTGCGGCATCAGGTCGGAGACTCCGAAGCGATGGCCGCACAGCTGGGGCATCTGCTGTCAGCGGGAGCGCTGCCCTCCGTGGCGATGGGCATCATCCCGTTCGCAGCAGCGGCCCGCAGCGCCTGGCCCCTGGAGACCTTCCACATTTACGACGACACCCTCGTATCCATCGAGTTGCTGTCGGCACGGGTGACCGTCACTCAGCCCCATGAGATCGCCCTGTACCTGAAGGCGTTCGACCAGCTACGCGGGCTGGCGGTATACGGCGCCGAGGCACGGGCGCTCATCGTCAACGCCATCGAGGCACTCCCGGGACATGACGAGTAGCCCTGTCCAGGACCGGAAACGTCCGAACCTCGCCGGAGGGGTGGCAGAACGACCCCCTACAGGGCGTCGACCGCGCTGATCTTCCAGCCGGCGTCCGTGCGGGTCAGGGTCATGCGGACGCGGTTGAGGTCCAGGCGGTCGCCCTTGACCTGGGTGCTGTTGGTGACCTGGTTCATGAAGAGCAGGACGACGACCTTGTCGGGGGCGG
The DNA here is from genome assembly GCF_021216675.1 of Streptomyces gobiensis. Classification (NCBI taxonomy): domain Bacteria; kingdom Bacillati; phylum Actinomycetota; class Actinomycetes; order Kitasatosporales; family Streptomycetaceae; genus Streptomyces; species Streptomyces gobiensis. Next base: position 2,459,860 of record NZ_CP086120.1, read on the forward strand.
CCGAGACCACTGAGGCGGAGGGTTCCTTGCCGGATGGCGGGGTGGCGACCGATGCCTTGACCACGCCTTCGTACTTTTTGGCGGTCGGGGCGACCACGGTCTTGGTCGTCTTCTTGTACTCGTCGAGGAACGAGCCGGTGAGGTGCTTGCGGGCTGCCGCGAAGTCCTTGTCCAGGTGACGGTGGTCGTAGGAGAAGATCTCCGGTGCAGCCTTGCGGGCGGTGGTCAGGGCCTGAGAGCGGGCCTGGTCGGTCTGCTCGGCCTCCCAGTACTTCCAGCCGAGCACGGCGGCCGCGGTCAGGCTCAGGATGACGAGGACCGCGAGGCCGATGAGGGGCAGGCGGGGGCGGGTGGTGAGGCGGCGGCGGAGGCCGCTGGGCTCGCGGGTGGTTTCCGGTTCCGGGGCGGAGGCGGGGGCGGGCTTGGCTGCTGGGGCCTCGCCGGTCTCCTCCGTACGGACCCGCTCGGCCCGTTTGGCGGCGGCGCGGGCGGCTGCGCGGACGGTTGTTCTGGCCATGGTTCTGCCCCTTTCAGCCGACGAACTCGACGTTGGACGTCAGCCAGCGGCCGTCCTTGAGTACGAGATCGAGTTGCAACCGGTAGTTACGGGCCTCGCCCTCCGGCACGGCCACATTCGCCACCTTGCTGTCGGCGACGACCAGCACCCGGGCGGAGTCCTTGTCGGCCCGTACGATGCCCGCCTCCAGCACCTGGCCCTCGGAGACCGATTTGTTGTCGGCGACCAGCTTGGTCAGCTCCTCGGTCTGTGCCGTGAACTGCTCCTTGAACTCACCCGTGGCCGACTTCAGTACGTTCTTGCTGTCCTTGTCGTAGGTGCGGTGGTTCAGCGAGGTGAAGTTCACCGTCATCTGCCGCGCGGCGGCCACGATGTCCTGGCGGCGCTTTTCCTCCTGATGCTGCTGGTATGTCTGGAAAGAGAGCCAGCCGATCAGGGTCACCAGGACCAGGGATGCCGCCGCGAGGGACACGGTGGTCTTCCGTGCCGTTATGCCATGGGTCCAACGAGCAGCCATCGCCATGAGTCCTTTCCGAACGTGCTCTGTTCCCCGCCTGTCGAGCCAATCTGAATGGGCCTGCCTCCCGGTCCGTACGCGTTTCCGGTTTCCGGGTCGTAGGGAGCAACATACGTTGCCTGACCGGCCTGGCCAGCCTGGCCCCTGCCGGAGCTCTCCCCCCGGGGGGCGTTCTGGGCGCCGCGGACCGAGGTGCCGCTGCCGCGTGGCTCCGCGCACCGGGCGTTCGTGTTGGCCGGGCGGTCGCTGGTGTCCGAGGGGTCACGCCACTTCGTACCGCCGTAGCCCCGCTCGCAGGCGTGCGGCTCGGCCTGGCCGGCGACCAGTCCGAAGTGGGTGGTGCCGTCGCCCGGAAGCACCGTGTAGCTGCCGCTGACCGTGAGGGGGAGGGTGACCATGAACTGCTCGACACCGGGCAGCCGGGCCACGGTGACCTGGCCGCCGCTGATCAGATTGTTGACCAGTACGGGGATGGTCTTCTCGTTCGCCTTGACCAGGGAGTTCAGCTGGTACGAGGCCGAGGAGCCGCCCTTCATCAGCTTGCGGAAGTCCTTGTCGCTGGCCTTCAGCTGATCCGTGAGGAGTCCCAGATCGCGGGAGAAGGACTTGATCGCCGAGCCCTTGTCGATCTGGGTCTTCAGGACCTGCTCGGAGTCCTCGATCAGCGAGATGGTCTGGGGCAGCGACTCGGTGGCGGAGCCCACGAGCTTGTTGCCGGAGTCCACCATCTTGCTGAGATGCGGGCCGGTACCGGCGAAGGCCTTGCCCAGCTCATCGACGGTGACCCGGAGATCATCCTGGTCCACGGAGTTGGCCAGCCGGTCCAGGCTGCGGATCATTTCCGTGGTGGGCAGCGGCACCCGGGTGTCCTTGAGGCCGATGGTGCTGCCGTCCTTGAGTACCGGGCCGCCCCGGGTCCTGGGCTGCAGGTCCACATACTGCTCCCCCACCGCCGAGCGGTGCGCCACCACGGCGAGCGAATCCGTGGGGATGCCGGGGCCGTCTTCGAGCCGTAGCTCCACCGAGACCCCGCCGCTCTTCGTCAGCCGCAGCTCTCCTACGCGGCCCACGGGGACCCCTCGGTAGGTGACCTCCGCGCCCTCGAAAATACCGCCGGAGTCGGCGAACTCGGCCCGTACGGAGTAGTCACGGCCCAGCACGGCGTCGGCGAGGCCGGCGTATTCCGAGGCGACATAGGTGACCCCGACGGCGGTCACGGTGGCGAAGGCCATCAGCTGGACTTTGACCATACGAGTGATCAACGGAACAACCCCCTTGTCATCAGGTCGGCGAGCGACATGGAGACGCCGGAGGGATAGCTGGCGTTGGCGCCATCGCCGTACAGCGCGTAAGTCCCCGTGCACACCGGGGGACAGACCAGATCGGGTGAGTCCGGTCCCGAATCACCGGGCGAGTCCGAGGGCGGGGAGGGGGTGACCAGGGGCATGTCCGGGGTACTGGGGGCGGACGGGGCGCCCGGGAGGTCGGGGAGACCGGGGTCGGGGATGTCCGGGTTCTTGGGCTTCTTGGGGGTTTTTGGCGTCTTCGGGGACTTCTCGTCGTCGGTCATATTGCCGTAGACGCTCTCAAGGTCGAGGTCGGCCGTGGCCTTCAGATTGACGAAGTCGCCCTTGATGGCGTCGGTGACACCGCGCGGGAACGGGTAGGTGGTGAGCAGCTCCAGCGCGTTCGGCAGATCGCTGCCCGCCTTGTTCAGCTGGGTGAGGATCGGCTGGAGATGCTTGAGGTTGGCGACGAGATCCGCCCGGGAGGCGTTGATCACCTTGCTGCCGGTGGTGCCGAGCTTCGATATCGAGGTCAGCATCTTGGTGAGATTGCGGCGCTGGTCCGCCAGCACCTTCAGACCGTCCGGGATGGTGTCGACGGCGTCGGCGATGGTTTTCTTCTCCTTCGCCAGTGTCTTGGAGAGCTTGTCCAGACCCTCGATCGCGCGGACGATCTCATGGCGCTGTTTGTCGAGGCCGCCCAGGAAGGTGTTCAGCTCCTTGAGGAGTGACTTGATCCGGTCCTCGCGGCCTTCCATGGTGTTGTTCAGCTCTTTGGTGATCGTCTTGAGCTGGGCCACGCCACCGCCGTTGAGCAGGGCGGAGAGGGCGGAGAGGACTTCCTCGATCTCCGCGTTCCGGCTGCTGCGGGAGAGCGGGATACGGGAGCCGTCCGTGAGCCTGCCCTTGGGCTTCGCCTCCGGGGGCGCGGAGAGCGCGACGTACTTCTCGCCGAGGATGCTGGTTTGGCGCAGCTCGGCGACGGCGTTCTGAGGCAGCTTCACCGAGTCGGAAATGCGCAGCCGCGCGCGGGCGTGCCAGCCGGCCAGCTCGATCTTCTCCACGGTGCCCACGGTGACGTTGTTGACCTTCACCGTGGACTGGGGCACCAGGTCAAGTACGTCCTGGAACTCCACGGTGACGCGGTAGGCGTCGCCGTCCGCGGCGGCGCCGCCGGGCAGCGGGATGTCGTGGAGGCCGTTGAAGCCGCAGCCGGTGAGCAGCAGGGTGCCGGTGGCCAGCCACAGGGCGGCGCGGTAGTGACGGCGGGATGGCTTCATGGCTTTGCCTCCAGGAGTCCGCCCAGGGTTTTGTCGGTGCCGGGCTCTGGCGGTTTCGGCAGGGAGTTGAAGAGGGGCTCCAGCTCCTTGCAGTCGGCGTTCTTGTCGGCCGTCCTGAGCAGCGAGCAGACCAGGGCGGCTGGGTCCGGGTCCTGGTGGTTGTCGCGGGTGTCGAGGGTGCCGGAAGAGGGGTTGTAGGCGTTCTGCAGGTTGGAGAGACCGGCGGGTGCGACGTCCATCAGCTCTTCGAGTGCGGAGCGCTGTTCCACCAGGACCTTGGTGACCTTGCTGAGGCCCTTGACGTCCTTGGTCAGGGCGTTCTTGTTCTCCTTGACGAAGACGGCGACATCGGTCAGTGCGGCGGAGAGGTGCTTGATGGCCTTCCCCAGGTCCTTGCGCTCTCCGGCGAGCTGCTTGGAGACCTTGGCGAGGCTGTCGTTGAAGCGGCGGACGCTGTCGTCGTCGGCGGCCAGTGCCGCCGTGAACTTCTGGAGGTTTCCCACGGTGCCGAAGAGGTCCTGGCGGCCGTCCGAGAGGGTGGTGACGGCCTGCGAGAGGTCCTTGACCGTGCGGTGCAGCTGCTCGCCCTGGCCGTCCAGGTTGTCGGCGCTGACCCCCAGCAGCCTGGAGAAGGAGCCGTCCTTGTTGGCGCCGTCGGGGCCCAGTGCTTCCGCTGTCGTATGGAGGCTGTCGTAGACGCGTTCCAGCTCGACGGGGACCGCGGTGCGCTCCTCGGGGATGACCGCGCCGTCGCTCAGCGCCGGGCCCTCGCGGTAGACCGGCAGGAGCTGGACGTAGCGGTCGCTGACCACCGAGGAGTTGATGATCGCGGCCTGGGCGTCGGCGGGGATCTTACGGTCGGCCGGGAGCTCCAGCTCCACCCTGACCCGCTTGCCCTGTGGGGTGATCCTCTTGACCTCACCGACCCGGACGCCAAGGACCCGCACATCGGACCCGGGGTAGATACCGACGGTACGCGGGAAGTACGCGGTGACCTTGGTGGTGTCCTGCCGGGGCCAGAAGGCCACGGCGAGGCCGACGATGAGCGCCAGCACGAGGGCGATCACCACGGGGCGGGTGGAGCGGCGGGTCAGCAGGTTCCGCGTCCGGTCCATACGGGCCGTACGGAACATACCGGTTATGCGAGCCATGCCAGCCATACGGGCTATACCGTCCTTGCGGCTCATCGGGCGCCTCCCGGGGGGACCTGTACGGAGGGGCCGCCGCCTGGCTCCACCCCTACGGCGACGAGGTTCTGTACATAGGAGTCGAACCAGGGGCCGTTGCCGAGGGTGTTGGTGAAGACCCGGGCGTAGGGCGCGAGGAGCTTGACGCTGCGGTTCAGGCTCTCCTGGTTGCGTTCCAGCATCCTCACCACCTGGCCCAGGCGCTTGAGCGCCGGGCCGAGCTGTTCCCGGTTGTCCTTGACCAGACCGGTGAGCTGGACGCTGAGCGCGACCGAATTCCTGAGCAGTGCGCTGATGGCCTTACGGCGGTTGTGGATCTCCTTGAACAGCTTGTCGCCGTCCTTCATCATCTTGGTGAGCTCATCAGAGCGGTCGGCGAGGACACCGGTGACGCTGTTGGTGTTCTTCAGCAGCTCGCGCAGCTCCGCATCGCGGGAGGCCACGGTCCGGGAGAGCTTGGAGAGCCCGTTGATCGACTCCCTGACCTCCTTCGGCGAGTCCTTGAAGGTGTCGGAGATGGTGTCCAGCGCCGTGGCCAGCTGTTCGGTGTCGATCTCCTCGGTGGTGGTGGTCAGATCGCTGAACGCCTCCACCACGTCATAGGCCGAGACCGTACGGGAGAGCGGGATCTCGCTGCCCGGCTCAAGCTGTCCCGGGCCCTTGGGCACCAGGGAGAGGTACTTGGCGCCCAGGATCGTCTTGACCCGGATGGCGGCGCCGGTACGGGTGCCGAACTCCGGGCCGCCCTTGATCCGGAAGTCCACCTTGACGTGGTCGCCGTCCAGGTCGACGTCATCGACCTTGCCGACCTTGACCCCGGCGATACGGACCTCGTCACCCGGCTTGAGGCCGCCCGCTTCGGAGAAGGCCGCGCTGTACTTCTTGCCGCTGCCGATCAGCGGAAGGTCGTCGATACGGAAAGCGGCGATGGTCAGCAGCGCGATCACGGTGAGGCCGATCACCCCGATGGTGACCGGGTTGCGCTCGCGGAAGGGGGTCACGATGCGCACCTCCCCTGGTTGACATGGAGCTTGGGGCTGATCACCTCTGCGGTGTTCGGCAGCACGACCCGGCCGTCGAAGTCACAGAGGTAGAAGTTGAACCAGGACCCGTAGGACGCGGTGCCGGTCAGTTTGTTGAGCTTGTTCGGCAGTCGCTTGATCACGCCTTCTACGGTCTTCTCGTTGTCGTTGAGCGTCTTGGAGAGCTTGGAGAGCTCGGAGATGTCCTTCTTCAGGGCCGGCCGGGTCTGGTCCAGCAGCCCGGTGGTGGCCGCCGCCAGCTTGTTCATACCGGTGAGCGAGGAACCGATCGCCTTGCGGTCGGCGGACAGCCCGGAGATGACCCGTTGCAGCTGCTTGATCAGGTCGGAGAAGCGGCCGCTGCGCTTGTCGACCGTCTTGAGCACCGTATTGAGGTTGGTGATCACCGAGCCGATGAGCTCATCGCGGTTGGCGAGGGTCGTGGTGAGCGAGGCGGTGCGGGCCAGCAGGCTGTTCACCGTGCCGCCCTCGCCCTGCAGGGTCTTGATGATCTCGGTGGCCAGCTGGTTCACATCCTTGGGGCTCAGCGCGGCGAACAGCGGCTTGAAGCCACCCAGCAGCGCGTTCAGATCCAGGGCGGCCTGGGTCCGGGAGAGCGGGATTGTGGCGCCGGGCTTGAGCTCGGTGCCGTCCCCGGCGCCCTCGGTCAGCGCGATATAGCGCTGGCCGACCAGGCTGCGGTAGCGGATGTGGGCGGCGGTGCTGGTGAGCAGTGGCCGGTTACGGTCGACGCTGAACTCGACCTCCGCCTTGGTGCGGTCCTTGATCCGGATGGCCTTGACCTCGCCGACCCGAACTCCGGCCACCCGGATGTCATCGCCCTCCTCCAGGCTGGTGACATCGCTGAACACCGCCCGGTAGGTGTCCTTGGGGGCAAAGGAGATATTGACGATGGTGGCCGCCAGCACCGCGGTCACCGCGATGGTCACCACGGCGAAGAGCAGAAACTTGACCAGGGGCCCGGTGATGGACCGCGCGTTCATCTGGCTCATGCGACGCTCACCTCCGTGCCCCGGGCCATCGGACCGAAGAGCAGGGTGGCGGCCGCGGGCACCTCGTCGGCGGATACGCCCATGACGGGGGCCACCAGGGGGCCGATGAGCCGCTGCTCCGCCTCGGTGGCGGAGACGGTGTCCGCGCCGCCGGACCCGAGGGGTGCGGTCTTACGTTCCTTGGTGCCGTCGTTCAGCTTGTGGTACCCGGCAGGGGTCGGCGGGTGCGGCAGGCCCGCGCAGTTGGGGCCGGAGCGTTCGGCGTAGCGCGGCTCCTCGCCGGGCTCATAGCCGGGCCTGGCACGGACGAATTCAAGGGTGATACGCATCTTCCCGCCCCGGAAGGCCCGTTCGGACCGCTTGTTCTGCTCGACCAGACCGGCCAGCAGACAGGGGTACTGCGGTGAGTAGCGGTCGAAGAGGGCGAGGGTGGGCCGGGAGACCCGGCCGATCCTGATGAACCGGTCGCCGTTGCTGTCCAGGAACTTCTCGCCGGTGTTGGCGGCGGTGGCGGTCCTGGTGAGGAAGGCGGCCAGGGTGTCCTGCTTTTCGACCAGCGTCCTGCTGTTGGTGATGGTGTTCTTCAGGGTGCGCAGCAGATCGGGTGCGGCGTCATCGTATATCTCGGTCACATCAGCGAATTGGGAGATATTCTTCTGAATGGTTGGCATATGGGGGTTGAGCTGGCGCAGATACTTGTCGACCTTGACGAGGTTGTCGCCGATCTCATCGCCCCGGCCCTCCAGCGCGGTGGCGAAGGCGGTGAGGGTGGCGTTGAGCTTGCCGGGCTGGACGGCGCGCAGCAGCGGCAGCAGATCGTCCATCAGCTGCTGCAGCTCGATGCCCACGGTGGTGCGGTCCTGGGTGATGGTGTCCCCGGCGCGGATGGGCCTGCCCGTGGAGTTCTCCGGGACGACCAGGTCGACGTACTTCTCGCCGAACAGCGTCTTGGGCAGCAGCCGGGCATGTACATCGGCGGGGATGAGCGCGGTGTGCTCGGGCTTGAGCGCGAGGTCCAGGGTCGCCTTCGCCCCGTCCGCCCGTACCTCCCTGACCTCACCGACGAGCAGTCCGCGCAGCTTGACGTCGGCGCGCTCGTTCAGCTGGTTGCCGAGGGAGTCGGCTTGCAGGGTGATCCGTACGACGGAGGTGAACACCTGCTGGTAGACGGCGACGGTCAGGGACAGCAGCAGTGCGAGCACAATGAGGAAAACGATTCCGTAGAGCCGCAGGCGCGTGGTGGGTGCTGGACTGAGCATCGGCTACCCCGCTATTCGTACGGTCGTGCTGGCGCCCCAGATGGCCAGGCTGAGGAAGAAGTCGAGGATATTGATGGCGACGATCGAGGTACGCACCCCTCGGCCGACCGCGACACCGACACCGGCCGGGCCGCCCTTGGCGTAGTAGCCGTAGTAGCAGTGCACCAGGATGATCACGATGGCGAAGACGATCACTTTGCCGAAGGACCACAGCACATCGATCGGTGGCAGATATTGCTGGAAGTAGTGGTCATAGGTACCGGCCGACTGTCCGTAGTAGCCGGTGGTGATGGTGCGGGCGGCGAAGTAGGAGGAGAGGAGCCCGACGACATAGAGCGGGATGATCGCGATAAATCCGGCGATCATCCGGGTGGTGGCCAGGAACGGCAGCGAGGGGACGGCCATCACCTCCAGGGCGTCGACCTCCTCGTTGATCCGCATCGCGCCCAGCTGGGCGGTGAATCCTGCGCCTACGGTGGCGGACAGCGCGAGCCCGGCCACCAGTGGGGCGATCTCCCTGGTGTTGAAGTAGGCGGAGAGGAAGGCCACGAAGTTGGAGGTGCCGAGCTGGTTGAGCGCGGTGTATCCCTGAAGGCCGACCTCGGTACCGGTGAAGAAGGAGAGAAAGGCGATGACGCCGACGGTGCCGCCGACCACCGCCAGCGCGCCACGGCCGAAGCTCACCTCGGCCAGCAGCCGCAGCACCTCCTTCTTGTAACGGCGGAGTGTACGTCCGGTCCAGGCGAGCGAGCGCCCGTAGAAGACCAGCTGGGTGCCCAGCTCCTCAAGGGATCTCAGCGGGCGCTGGATGAGGCGGCGGCTCGCCTGTTTCGGCCTGTCCGGCAGGGCCATCGCTATCCCCTCTGCGGAATGATCTGGAAGTACACGGCGGTCAGCACAAAGTTGGTCACGAAGAGCAACATGAAGGTGATGACCACCGACTGGTTCACGGCGTCTCCGACGCCTTTGGGTCCTCCCTTTGCGGTCAGCCCCTTGTACGAGGCGACAATCGCGGCGATGGCACCGAAGATGAGTGCTTTGATCTCGCCCGCCCAGAGATCGGGCAGCTGGGCGAGGGTGGTGAAGGAAGCCAGATAGGCACCGGGAGTGCCGTCCTGCATGATCACGTTGAAGAAGTAGCCGCCGGACACCCCGACCACCGAGACCAGCCCGTTGAGCAGGGCGGCGACCACCATCGTGGCCAGCACCCGGGGCACCACCAGCCGGTGGATGGGATCGATGCCCAGCACCTGCATGGCGTCGATTTCCTCGCGGATCTTGCGGGAGCCAAGGTCCGCGCAGATCGCGGTGCCCGCGGCCCCGGCGATCAGCAGCGCGGTCACAATCGGCGCGGCCTCACGCAGTACGGCCAGCACCGAGGCGGCCCCGGCGAAGGACTCCGCGCCCAGCTGCCGCGTCAGGCTGCCGATCTGCAGCGCGATGACAGCGCCGAAGGGGATAGCGACCAGCGCCGTGGGCAGGATGGTCACGCTGGCGATGAACCAGGCCTGCTGGATGAACTCCCGGATCTGGAAGGGCCGCCGGGGCAGGGTGCGCAGCACATCCAGGGCCATGGCGAACAGGCTGCCCGAGTGGCGGGCCGCTGCCTTGGGGGAAAGGCTCATGAGCCGGTCCCCTTCGACGCCTCGAACGCCCGCTCCAGCTCGGCGATCCGCTCCCAGCGCGGCGAGCGGGGGACGCCGGCGCTGGGCAGCAGCCGGGGCACATCGCCGATGCCCGCCCCCTTACCGCCCTGCGGACCTCTGCGGTCGCCGTTCTCCAGCTGAGCGAGCTCCTCCTCCACCTGGGCGGCGTCCTTCTCCTCGGCCATGCCGATCGGCCCCTGCATACGGCCGCCCAGGAACTGCCCCACGACGGGTTCCTCGCTGTGCAGCAGGAGCGCCCGGGGGCCGAACATCACCAGCTCACGGCGGAAGAGCAGCCCGATGTTGTCCGGTACCTGGCGGGCGGAGGCGATGTCATGGGTGACGATGAGGAAGGTGGCGTCGGTCTGCGCGTTGAGATCGACGATGAGCTGGTTGAGATACGCCACCCGCACCGGGTCCAGGCCCGAGTCGGGCTCATCGAAGAGGATGATCTCCGGGTCGAGGACCAGCGCCCGGGCCAGTCCGGCCCTTTTGCGCATACCGCCGGATATCTCCCCGGGCAGCTTCTCCTCGGCGCCGATCAGGCCGACCATATCCATCTTTTCCAGGACGACCTTCTTGACCTCGCTCTCCGTCTTACGGGTGTGCTCCCGCAGTGGGAAGGCGATGTTGTCGTAGAGGTTCATCGAGCCGAAGAGGGCACCGTCCTGGAAAAGGACACCGAACAATTTCCGCACTTCGTACAGATCGTGCTCGCGGAGCTTGGTGATGTCCTTGCCCTCGATGGTGATCGAGCCCCGCTCCGGCTTGAGCAGCCCTACGAGCGACTTGAGGAATACCGATTTGCCGGTGCCCGAGGGGCCAAGCATGACCGAGATTTCCCCGGCTGGCAGAGTCAGCGAGACGTCCTGCCAGATGACCTGCTGGCCAAAGGACTTCGTAAGCCCTTTGACAGAGATCTCAACACCCATCCGGTACACCCTTCAGCCGTGGAGCAGGTCCGTCAGCTGCTCTACGGGGAGGGGCGGGGCGTCCGTCGCCGTGGGGCGGAATTTTTTTCTAGGGGATGTCGGGAAGGTTGCCGGAAGGGTTTACGGGCAGGTCAGTGGGTGCATCCATGGAGGGACGCGGGCTACCCGAAGACGGCGCCGAGGAGGACGGCAACGGAAGTGGCACATCCGGAGATTCCGACACATCAGGGATTTCCCCGGCTTCGGGAAGACCGGGGAGGCTCGGAGTATCGGGGAGGCTCGGAGCATCGGGGAGGTGAGTATTAGGCAAGTGAGTATTGGGGAGATCAGGGACGCTGGGGATATCCGGCATATTCGGTACATCGGGAACGTCCGTCAGGGCGGGCACCTCCGGCACCTCCACCTCGGGGAGCTCCAGATCCAGCAGGGACATCCCGGAGCGCGACGGGCTCGGCGAGGGACCGCTCTCCCGCGCCGCCGGGGGCCACGGCGAGGGATTACGGCCGGACCCGGTCCGGCCGAAGTCACCCGGGGACGGTGTATCGGCGTGGGAGGTGGCGGGCTGCCGCGGTTTGCCGCTGTCCGGGGGCGGGCTGCTGCTGGGCAGCGCCAGGCCCAGTACGGCCAGCGTCGCCACGGTGGAGACCGCACCCATGGCCTGAACGCCGCTGCCACCGGTCCGTGGTCGGCGGCCGATCAGCCACAGCGTGAGGGCGAGTGTCCCGGCGAGCGAGTTACGCAGGGTCCGGCGCGCACGGGCGAGCAGTGACTCCACCGTGCGGTAGTTCAGGCCCATCTTCCGGGCGACCTGTCCGACGTCCAGGTCCTCCGCCTTGAGCCACAGCGCCTCCGCCTGGCGTACGGGCAGGTCGCAGCTGCGGCGGGCCAGCCAGCTGGCCTCCGCGCGGTCGCACACCGCTTCCTCGACCGGCACCACGACCGTATGCGCGCTGCGGCTGCCCACGGCGGCGTCCCGGTTGAGCTGCCGGTGCCGGTCGACGCACAGCCGGATGGTCACGGTCGTCAGCCAGCCGCCCAGCCGTTCATCGTCCAGATGCGGGCGTTCCGAGGCCCGCACCATCGCCTCATGCACCGCGTCCTCGGCATCGTCCATGCTGACAGAACGCCGCCGGGCCACCTTCAGCAGCTGCTCACGGTGGCTCCATATGCGAAGCCACCGCTCCGTTTCCTTCGTCATCAGGGCCCCTTCGTGCACCGGGGGCATGACCCTACCGTCCAGTAGGCATCATGTGGAGGGGTCTGCATGACCGGAATCCGCCCGTCCGGACCAGCTCAGCGGGCGGACCGGTGGCGGGCGCCGCACGATGAGGGAGAACTCGCCCACCACCTTCCGCGGGGAGAAGAACCGCTGTGACCCTCAGCCATGAGCAACTGCGCCGCTGCACGCTAGCCGTCGATATGGGGACAACCCGGACCCGTATCTATGTGAAGCAGTCCGGGCTCGTCGTCGATGAGCCGTCTGCCGTCGCTGTGAATACCCGGAGCGGGGGGCTGATGGCCGTGGGCCAGCCCGCCGCGCGGATGGCCGGACGCACCCCGGCCCATATCAAGCTCGTGCACCCCGTCTCGCAGGGGACGGTGGTGGACATCCAGATGGCACAGCGGATGCTGCGCGCCATGGCCGGCGAAAAGCTCCACCGGGCCTGGCGGCGCAAGCCGCTGCTGCGGGGAGCGGTGTGTGTGCCGCATGACGCCGATCCGCTGGCTCGGCGGGCGGCCGAGGAAACGCTGAAGGGGCTTGGGGTCCGGCGGGTGGAGCTGGTCGACACGTTGATCGCCGCGGGAATCGGCTGCGGCCTGCCGGTCGGGCAGCCCGAAGCGACGATGATCGCGGTGTGCGGGACCGGGGTCACCCAGGTCGCGGTGCTGTCACTGGGCGAGATCGTGGCCGCCGCGACGGTGCCGGTCGGCGGGGAGACGATCGACCAGGCGGTGCTGCAGCATCTCCGGAACCAGCATGAGCTGATGCTGCCCGGCCAAGCGGTACGGGAGCTGCATCTGGAGGTGGCCGCCGCCGGCCCCATGTCGCCGGTCACCGAGGTGCACGGCCGGGATGTGGCCACCGGGCGGTCCCGTACGGCCAAGGTCGACCCGCGGGAGGTGCAGGCCATCATGCAGAGCCTGCTGGCGGGTCTGGTCGACGCGATCCGCGACGTACTGCACCGCTGCCCGCCCGAGCTGGTGGCCGACCTGGCCGACCGCGGGATCATGCTGGCGGGCGGCAGCGCGCTGCTGCCCGGACTGGACGAACGGCTGCGGCGGGCGACAGCGATGCCGGTACGTATCGCGGAGAACCCGGCGGTGGGAGCCGTCAACGGCCTGGCGGCGATGCTCAAGGGCAAGGTCCAGCCACTGGTCCTGGACCCGCTGGCGCGGTGAGGCGGGTACAGCGGTAGGGCGGTAACCGCTCGTGGAAGATCTCCGGTCGGTTCCCCGTCATTGACAGCAGCGCGAAAACAGTGGACAAATGGTGAGCAAGGGCCTTCGGTCCATGCAAGGAAAGGCTGGCATTCGCGATCTCCTTGAGCAGCTGCGCACCATCGAAACCCGGCAGAACAGACTCCGTGAGGAGCACGCGGCGGTAATCCGCGAGATCGTGGCGAGAGCCGGCGGGGTCAGTCAGGCCGCCGCCCTGCTGGGCCTGGACCCCAAGACCGTACGGGCCCGCGAACGCGCCGCCGGTGTGGTCATGGTCGTCTACCGCGGCATACACACGGCGAAGGTCGCCCCCGACGGGCGGCCCCACGGCGAGACCGGCCGGGGCGAGGACAGCCCGGCCCAGCGGGACGCCGACCGCATGTGGTTCACCATTGGCAAGGACAAGCGCCCGCTGCTGCGTGGCGTTGTTTACGTGGTCGACGGGCGGGTCGTACGCGTCCGTGAGGTCGAGGACGGCCCGTGGCAGGAGGACGCCGCGGGCAAGGTCGCCCTCCCCCTCAGCCCGCCGCTCACCCCTGCAGCCCTGGCCGACCGCTTCGCCACCCTCCCCCTGTCCATTGGCGCCCCCAGGCCCATGGTGCGGGGCAGAATCCGCGAGTACATCGCGCTGTGAGACCGGGCCACGCGGCCCGTCCCCACCGCGAGGCGCGGTGCGGCCAGGACACCCCCCAGACACCGGGACACCGCCCGGACCATCCCCCCACCTGCAACAGAGAGGACTCCTCCCGATGACGACGCACACCGCGGTCCGCCCCCCACCACCGCCCACGTCCGGCAGTGACTTCGCCCGGCTGTCGAAGAAGATCGCCGACGCCGGTCTGATGGGCCGCCGCCCCGGCTACTACACGGCCCGTATCACGGCGGTGGCCGCGCTCTACGCCGGCGGCTGGACCGCCTTCGTGCTCGTCGGCGCCAGCTGGTGGACGCTGGCGGTCGCCGCCTTCCTCGCCCTGGTCTTCGGCCAGGTCGCCCTGGTCGCGCATGACGTCGCCCACCGCCAGGTGTTCCGGCGGCGGAAAGCCAGCGAGATATCCGGGCGGATCGCCGGGAACGCCGGCATCGGAATGGGCTACGGATGGTGGCAGGACAAACACACCCGCCACCACGCCAACCCCAACCACGAAGAACTCGACCCCGACCTCAATCCCGATGTGCTGGTCTGGTCCCAGAAGCAGGCCCGCGCCGCCAAGGGGCTGCCCCGCCTGATCGGCCGTACGCAGGCGTTCACGTTCTTCCCGCTGCTCACGCTGGAAGGCTTCAACCTGCATGTGGCGGGGGTAAGGGCGCTGGCCAACCGCTCGCTCAAGAACCGCACGCTGGAAGGCACGCTGCTGATCGCGCACTTCGCGGTCTATCTGGCCGCGCTCTTCCTGGTGCTGCCGCCCGGTATGGCGATCGCCTTTCTCGCCGTTCACCAGTGCCTTTTCGGCGTCTACCTCGGCTCCATCTTCGCCCCCAACCACAAGGGCATGCCGACTCTGACCGGCAAGGACCGCCCGGACTTCCTGCGGCGTCAGGTGCTCACCTCACGCAACGTGAGCGGCGGCTGGCTCACCGATCTCGCGCTGGGCGGGCTGAACCACCAGATCGAGCACCATCTGTTCCCCAGCATGCCCAGCCCCCACCTGCGCAAGGCCAAGGCCATCGTCCGGCACTACTGCGAGGAACTGGGCGTGGACTACGTGGAGACCGGACTGATCACCTCCTACCGGCAGGCCCTCACCAGCCTCCACCGCGCCGGCGCCCCACTCCGGCAGGCCCGCGTCCCCGTCCAGGGCTAGCGGCACCGGCGGTCCCTCGCCGACCGGCTGCCGGCCCCGCCCGGCGGCACCGGTCCCCTCCGGGTGGGGCCCGTCGCTCAGGCCGTGGCCGGGTGGCCTTTCCCCAAACGCCGCCCCTTCCCGGCTGTGCCGATATGCGGCTCCGCCGCGTGGCGGGGGCTTCGCCCGGCTGCTGCGGGGTGCCGTGGGTGGGTTTCCCCGTATCCGCCCCTTCCCGGAAACCGGGGCTCCGCCCCGGGGCCCCGGGGGTGGCCGGTGCGGGCCGGTGGCCGGGTGTTGTGCCCACCAAGCGTCGCGAGCTCCATTGCGGGGTTGGCCGGAGCGTCGTGGCTGGTGTGGATGGGTGGTTGCGTAGCAGGGCGGGCCCACGCCCCTCGCGGGGCTGCGAGTGCCCACAACACTCGGGGGTCCGGGGGCGGAGCCTCCAGTTTTCGGGAAGGGGCGGGGTTGGGGCTAGGCGCTCGCGCCCTCGTCCGGGCGCAGGGCGTCGAGGATGAGGGTGAGGCCGAAGGTGAACTCGTCGGCGTAGTCGTAGCCGGGCTTGAGGGCATGTTCGGTGACGAGCTCGGTGAGGTGGGGGTAGGCGTCGGCGGGCATCTCGCGCAGGATGGCGCCCGCGACCTCGTCCAGCTCCGCCGAGCCGCTGAACGGCAGGCTCAGCTCCTGGATCACGAAGCCGTACAGGTAGCTGTCGATCAGCGAGAAGGCGTGCGCGGCCATCGGGACGGAGAACCCTCCGGCGCGCAACGCGCCGATGACGGCGTCGTGGTGGCGCAGGGTCGCGGGGCCGGGCCGAGTGCGGGAGTCCATCAGGGCGACTGCCCACGGATGGCGCCGGAGCACGGCGCGGGCGGAGGCCGCGCGGTGGCGCATGGCGCTCTTCCAGTCCGTGTCGCGCGGCGGCAGGTCGATCTCGCCGAACACCGCGTCCACCATGCCGTCGAGGATGTCCTCCCTGCCCGCGACGTGGTGGTAGAGCGACATCGCCTCGACGCCCAGCGGTTCCGCGATGGCCCGCATGGTGAGCGCGGCCGAGCCCTTCTCGTCCGCCACCGCCATCGCGGCTCGGATCACGCGCTCGCGACTGAGCGGGGTGCGCGCCGACGCCCTGCGCTGGCCCTTGCCTCCCTCGCGCATCCGCCCCTCCTTTCGCTCCTCTTGACTGCCTTACAGCATAAGGCTAGCGTACCTTACAACATAAGATCAGCATTCCGGCGAAAGGGCTGCGCCATGGGCACGGATCGTGTGAAGAAGGTCTGCATCATCGGGGCTTCGGGGAAGCTCGGGCAGTACATGGTCCGGCACGCGCTGGAACGCGGCTACGAGGTGGTCGGCGTGTGCCGGGAGCGCAGCGTGCCGAAGCTGGCCGCGTTCGAAGGCCGGATGACCGTCGTCCCCGGACCTACGAACGACCCGGAGGTGATCCGGCGGGCGGTCGCCGGGTGCGACGGGGTGCTGACGGTGCTGGTGCCCTGGGGCGTGCAGCAGTACGCGTCGGGCACGGCGCAGGCGGTGCTCGACCACGCACGGCCGGGCGCACGCCTGGTCTTCTCCTGCGGCTGGCACATCACGCGCGACGGCAAGGACAAGTACTCCCGGATGTTCAGCATGGGCGTCCGGATCGCCGCCGTGCTGGGCAAGCTGGTCCGCGCCGTCGAGATCGACGACCAGGTGGAGGCGTGCAGCCGGGTGTTCGCCAGCGACACCCGGTGGACCGTGGTGCGCGGCAGCACCCTGGAGGAAGGCGAGAGCCAGGGCCTGCCCGTGTGGAGCCGGCACGTGGGTGACCCGGTACTGGCCAGCAACCTGACGCGCCGTGTGGACTTCGCGCTGTTCATGGTGGAGGCGCTCACCGACGACGCGCTCGTCCAGGAGGCCCCGGCGATCGTCGGCCGCCTCACCCCCAGCGCCCTCGCCCACACCGGCGTCCCCCACGACCACGCCTAGAGCACGTCTCACGGATCAAACCGGGCCCGCGCCCCCTGGCCCGCACTCCCCCAGACTTCTCCCCCAGCTACCGCTGGGGGAGCTAGTTGGGGGATCCGCTGTTCCGGCAAGATCCACAAGACGGGCCCTAGTCCCGTTCGCGTTCCCGGATGCGTTCGGCGATGACGGCAGCCTGGACGCGGCGGCCTACGCCGAGCTTGGCGAGGATCGAGGAGATGCGGTTTTTCACGGTCTTCTCGGCGAGGTAAAGGCGCTCAGCGATCTGGCGGTTGGTGAGGCCGTCGCCGATCAGCTCCAGGATCTCCCGCTCCCGGGGGGAGAGCCGGGCCAGTTCGGCGGGGGTGTCCGGCTCCGGTGTGCTGCGCAGCCTGGCCATCACACGGGAGGTGGCGCCCGGGTCAAGCGTGGACTGGCCGCTGGCTACGGTGCGGATGGCCGAGACCAGGTCAGAACCCTTGATCTGCTTGAGGACATAGCCCGAGGCACCCGCCATGATGGCGTCGAACAGCGCCTCATCGTCGTCAAAGGACGTCAGCATCAGACAGGCCAGCTCCGGCATCCGGGCGCGCAGCTCACGGCAGACCTCGATGCCCTCCTCGTCGCTGCCCTCCGCCGTGTCACCGAGCCGTACATCCAGAACGGCGACATCCGGGCGCAGCGCCGGGGCGCGGGCCAGGGCCTCACGGGCATCCGCCGCCTCGCCGACCACGGTGAGGTCGGCCTCGGCCTCCAGCAGATCACGCAGGCCTCGGCGTACGACCTCGTGGTCGTCGAGGAGGAAGACACCGATGGGGGTGGCCGGAGCAGTCATACGTCCCAGCGTCGCTCAACGCGGGTTGCGCAGCCAGGGCCGTTCGGCCCTGTCCCCCGTGCAACTCCCGTACTAGTCCCCTCAGCAGGTCATTGCCGCTGACGTTGCTGACGTCGCAGGTGTCGCCCGGCGAGACAGAGCTGGAGACGCCGGTACGCAGCCGGGAGAGCGTCCAGCAGGGAGGTGCCCCGGGCGGTGCCGGGGGACAGGCCAAGGCAGTTGGGGCCGACCAGCCGCATGCCGTAGCCGCGGCAGATCTCCTGGAGAGCGACTCCCTGGGCATCGGTGAGCCGAGAGCTGACGGCGATCAGTGCCCGTATGCCCTGCTTGCCGCAGCGTTCGGCCGCCTCGGGAACGGCGTGCGCGGCGATGACGAGTACGGCCAGATCGGCCCCGGCGGGCAGCGGGTCCCGCTTGCCGACCGCGTACAGCTCACCGGTGAAGCCGTGTTCGCGGATCCTGCGCAGGATCGCGCGGTCGGCCGAGTCCGGTCTTCGCCCGGTTCCGATGACGACGACCGAGCGGGGTCGCGGCAGTGGCTCGTCGACCGCGCTCAGTTCTATGGTGCAGTGCATCTCGGCGTCCGCGCAGCGGATGGTGGTACGCAGTCCGAGGTCGGCGACCAGCCTGAACAGCGGGCCGTTCGCGGCGAGCGCGTCGGCGGTCAAGGCGCGGACGCCGTCCCGGCGGGCCAGCGGTACCAGGTGTTCCATCAGCAGGGTTCCCACACCCCGGCGGTGCCAGTCCCCGGCGACGGCGATACCGACATCGGCCGTATCACCACCGGGCTCATTACGGTGGAACTCCGCTGCCCCCAGCACCTGTTCGCCCCGCAGCACCACCAGCGCCCGGTCACCAGGGCGGTCATCGGCACAGATGCGCTCGGCGGACCGTTCAGTGACACGGTTGCCCGCCCCGAGGAATCGCATCCGCAGATGCTCCGGCGACATCTCCCGGTACATCCGCAGGACCGCCTCGCGGTCCGCCGCCCGTGCGGACCGGATGCGTACGGGCGTCCCATCGGCCAGCAGTGCGTGTGCGCCGTCCATATGAGCGGTGGGCCATGCTGCGGTCGTCGTCATAGATGGCTCCCTGGGTCTCTCGCTACTGACACATGGGTCCGCCCGGCTCACCGAGTGAGCCGGGCGGACCGGACCCACGGGCGGGTCACCCCCCACGAGTGCCACAGCCCGTGTACCCCCCGGAACACAGCGTGAGGCATGAGGCAGTTGTCCGCATGGGGCCGAATGGCCCCTTCCAGGGACCGGCGCGCCTCTGTAGCTGTGGGACCAACCAGGACACGGTTGCGAAAACGCAACGAAAGGCAGCGAAAGGCGGTGTGGGGATGGAACTGGTCAAGCCCGTGGTCGTAGGGATCGATGGCACTGAGTCGGCGCTCGACGCCGTGGAGTGGGCGGCCGACCGCGCGCAGCGGCAGGGCGCCCCGCTGCTGCTCGTACACGCGGTTCTGCGGGAACGGTACGCGGGCGCGGATCGGTTACCGGCCGAGCGGATCCGTAAGGAGGCGATGCTGGCCACGGCGGCGGGCCGGGCCGCGCTGCGGGCTCCCATGGTGAAGGTGATGACCAGGCTGCTGCCCGATCCTCCCGTGTGGGATCTGCCGCGCGTAGCCGTGGAGGCCTCCCTGCTGGTGGTGGGCTCGCGTGGCCGGGGCACGCTGGTCTCGCTGCTGCTGGGGTCGGTGGGCTCGGGGGCAGCGGCGTTCGCGGGTTGTCCGGTGGTCGTGATGCGCGGCCGGGTGGGGGTACCACAGACCCCGCGCCCCCGGGTGGTGGTGGGGGTGGCCGAGCAGGAGCCGCACGCTGCCGTTGTGGAGTTCGCCTTCGGCGAGGCGGCACGGTGCGGCGGTGAGCTGCTGGCCGTACGGGCCTGGCGGGGGCAGCCCCAACAGGCCTCGGATTCCCTGGAAGACGCGCTGGCCGAGGGGCTGCACGGGCGCCATGGGGTGCGTGTGGTGCGCCGCGTCGTCGAGGGCTCCGCACACTCGGCGCTGCTGGACGCCTCCTATGGCGCGGAGCTGCTGGTGGTGGGGGCCAGGCCCCGGGAGGGCCGCAGGGGGATACGGCTCACTCCGCTGCATCACGCCATATTGCACCGGTCACACTGTCCGGTGGCGGTGGTCCCCGTACCCTGTTGAGGGGGAGAGACGAGCTGGGAGGGGCACATGCCGGATGCCGCGGGACAGGGGCGGCAGAAGCATCAGTCGCCGGATCTTCCCCAACTGCGGCTCGATGAACTGCTGGATGAGCTTCAGCAGCGGCTGGACGCTGCCCGTACCTCACAGAACCGGATGCACAGCCTGCTTGCGGCCGTACTGAGCGTAGGCCGCGAGCTGGACTTGGAGCAGGTACTGCGGCGGATCATCGAAGCGGCGGTGGCACTGACCGATGCCGCGTACGGTGCGCTGGGCGTCGTCGGCGACCAGCAGCGGATCTCCAAGTTCCTTACGGTCGGCGTCCCGGAGGAGCTGATCCAGAAGATCGGCCCCTGCCCCTCCGGACACGGCATTCTCGGGGAGCTGATCCGCAATCCGGAGCCGCTGCGGCTGACCGACTTGACGAAGCATCCGGCCAGCTATGGCTTCCCCGCCCACCACCCCCCGATGCGAAGCTTCCTGGGCGTGCCGATCCGGGTCCGCAATGAAGTCTTCGGCAATCTCTATCTCACCGAGAAGCACGGCGGCGCCCAGTTCGACGCCGATGACGAGGCGGTGCTCACCACCCTCTCCGTCGCCGCCGGGGTCGCCATCGACAACGCCCGGCTCTACCACGAGAGCAGGCGCCGCGAGAAGTGGCTGGAAGCGAGCGGCGAGATCACCCGCACCCTGCTGTCGGGCGCCTCGGCCGAGGCCGTGCTGAGCCTGATCGCCCAGCATGCCCTCCAGGTCGCACAGGCGGACTCGGCGTGTGTGCTGCTGCCGACCAGCGACCGCAGCGAGCTGTGTGTGACGGTCGCCGAAGGGCTGGAGGCCAGGAAGCTCACCGGTCGCACCGTGCCGATCAACGACTCGCTGGCCGGTGTGGCCGCGCGGACCGGTGAGCCCACCGTCACCGCGGACATCCGGACAGATGAGCGCGGCCACGCCTTCCCGGAGCTCAAGGAACCCCATGGCCCGACCGTCGCCGTACCACTGTTCTCCGCGCAGGAGCAGGCACCCGGTGCACTCCGGCTGGCGCGGCTGGCGGACCGTCCGGAGTTCGACGCCACCGAGGTCAAGCTGCTTTCCAGCTTCGCCGCCCAGGCGGCCCTCGCCCTGGAGCTGGCCCGGCACCGGGCGGAGGCCGAGCAACTCACGCTGCTCCAGGAACGGGACCGGATCGCCCGCGATCTGCACGACCTGGCGATCCAGCGGCTGTTCGCCACCGGCATGACGCTGCAGAGCGCGGGTCGCCTGATCGAGCGGCCCGAGGCGGCGGACCGCGTGGTCCGGGCGGTGGACGATCTGGACGAGACCATCAAGATCATTCGATCCACCATCTTCGCCCTCCGGTCCACCGGGGGCAGGACGGACGAGAAGGGTCTGCGTCACCAGATGATCCAGACCGTGGAAGCCGCCGTACCGGCCCTGGGCTTCCTGCCCTCCCTGACCATGGACGGCCGCCTCGACACCGACGTCCCAGCCGAGATCGCCGACCACGTCCTGGCCGTAACCGCCGAAGCCCTCAGCAACGCCGCCCGGCACGCTGTCGCCCGCCGAGTCGACGTCGCCCTCACGGTCGCGGACGAGGTCACCCTGACGGTCACCGACGACGGCGTAGGCATCGGCGCCACCCCGCACACGGGCGGCCTGACCAACATGCGCTCCCGCGCCGAACAGCTGGGCGGCACCCTGACCGTGGGCCCGCCGCCAGAATCGGGCACCGGCACCCGCATCAGCTGGCAGGTCCCGCTGCCCAGCGACTGATCGGCGGCTCGCTCGGGGCGTTTCCCAACGGCCGCAGCGATGAGTTTTGGCGGCGCAGCCGGTCCGTCTGTTCGCAGGCACTCAAGCTCGGGCAGCGAGGAGAACGCATCATGCAGAAGATCACCAACTGTCTGTGGTTCGACACCCAGGCCGAAGAGGCGGCGAACTTCTACACATCGGTTTTCGACGACTCCCGGATCGTGGATGTGCAGCGGTACGGCGAGGTGGGGCCCGGGGAGCCGGGGTCGGTGATGACGGTCACCTTTGAGCTGGCGGGACAGCGGTTTGTCGCGCTGAACGGCGGCCCGCACTTCACGTTCAACGAAGCCGTCTCGCTCCAGGTGGACTGCGCGACGCAGGAAGAAGTGGACTACTTCTGGGCGAAGCTCGGCGAGGGCGGGCAAGTACAGCAGTGTGGCTGGCTGAAGGACAGATTCGGGCTGTCGTGGCAGGTCGTCCCGAGGCAGTTGACCGAGCTGATGAGCGACCCCGACCCCGCCAGGTCCGGGCGGGTCATGAAGGCGATGCTAGGCATGGAGAAGATCGATATTCGGGCTCTGGAGGACGCCCACCGGGGCTAGGACCTGTCAGACAAGACCTAGGCGCCCCCGCTGAGCCCGTTCTCCGGTGGCCAGTGGCTCCAGGGGGTGGGCCGGACGTCCCGCGCGCTGGGGCCGGTCAGCCGTATCTTGCGGGAGCCCCCGGGGGCCACGGTGAAGGACTGGCCGGGGACCACGATCTGGATCGGCGCCTGGGCCGAACGCGGCAGGCTGATCCGGAAGGTCTCGTCCTGGAGCCGTACCCGTACGCCCCAGTGGCCCCGGTAGCGTATGGAGAAGCTGAAGCCGGACAGCTCCGGCAGCGGTGCCGGGTCGAACCACAGCTCGTCCTCGCGGGCCTCCAGGCCGGTCAGCCCGCGCTGTACGAGGTCCAGGGTGCCCGCCATGGCGCCCAGGTGGATGCCCTCTTCGGTGGTGCCGCCGTGCAGGTCCGCGACATCGCCGAGCAGCGCTTCCTGCATATACGTCCAGGCGTCGGGCCGCCGCACCCGGGCCAGCACCCAGCCGTGCACCAGACCGCTCAGGGTGGAGCCATGGCTGGTCCGGCGCAGGTAGTAGTCGACCGTGCGGTGCCAGAGGGCTTCGTCCAGGGGATAGCCGAGCCGCTGGAAGAGCGCGGTCAGTTCGGCGGGTGAGAAGAGGTAGCCGAGCATCAGCACATCGGCCTGCTTGGACGCCTGGTAGTGGTTGACGGAGTCGCCCTCGGCCTCCAGGATCCGGTCGAGCCGGCGGATATCCCCATGCCGCTCGCGCAAGCCGTCCCAGTCGAGCTCGGCCAGCTCACCGTAGCCCTCGAACTGGCTGATGACGCCCGCGTGGAACGGGATACGCAGCCGCCGGGAGACCTCTTCCCAGTGGTTCAGCTCGGCGGGGTCCAGCTCGAGTTGTTCGCTCAGCTCCTGACGGCGCGGGGCCGGGAGGTCGTGCAGCAGATCAAGGGCGCGGGCCAGGGTCCAGGAGGCGGTGACGTTCGTATAGGCGTTGTCGTCGATACCGGCCCGGTCGGCGTCCGGATACGCCTCGTGGTACTCATCGGGGCCGACCACGCCCCGTATCCGGAACCGTGCCTCAGCGGGGTCCCATTCGGCGATGTCGGACCAGAAGCGGGCGATCCGCAGCAGCATCTCGGCGCCGTTGGTGTGCAGGAACTCCGTGTCGCCGCTGGCCTGCCAGTAGTGCCAGATGTTGTACACGATGGCCGAGCCGACATGGTGCTGAAGCCGGGAGAAGTCCGGCAGCCAGCGCCCGGAGCGCGGGTTGAGATGCAGCGTCTGGGTCTCCTCACGGCCGTCGCTGCCGCTCTGCCATGGGTACATGGCGCCCTTGTGCCCGGCGTCGGCGGCCGCCCGGCAGGCCTGCGCCAGCCGCTGGTGGCGGTAGTTGAGCAGTGCCCGGGAGACCTCGGGGAGGTGCAGATTGAGGTAGGGCAGCACGAACAGTTCGTCCCAGAACACATGGCCGCGGTAGGCCTCACCGTGCAGACCGCGGGCCGGTACCCCGACATCGAGCCCGGCGGTGTGCGGCGAGAGGGTCTGCAGCACATGGAAGAGATGGAGCCGCAGGATGTCCCCCGCCTCGTTCGGTACGGACAGCTGGGCGCGCTGCCAGAGCAGCCCCCAGGCCTGCCGTTGCGAGACCAGCAGCTTGTGGAAGGCGGGCGCGCGGGCCACCTCGTCGAGCGAGGCGTGCAGCGGGTCGCTGATGGCCGGGTCCCGGGAGGTGTGCAGGGCGACGGTCTTCTCGACGGTGACGGGCTGACCGGGCGCGATGGGGACGGTGAGCAGATAGGCGGCCCGGTCGTCGGTGAGACGCGGCTCCATGGCCTGTGGCTCGCCCTCGGTGACCCGGGTGCGGGCGGCGAGCGCGATCCGGATATCCGACTCCGAGGTGCGGCAGCGCAGCCACATCTCACCGCTCCCGGCCCCGGGTACCCCGGTGTGTATATGGGTCAGATGCTTCCCGGCCAGCGCGCGGTAGCGCTCCACCCCCTCATTGGCCACCGCACCGTCGAGCGCGGACTCGATCTCCAGCGTGCCCGACCAGTCCTCGGCGGTGAAGGTGGTGCGCAGGGCCGCCAGATGCGGGTCTCCCATATGGACGAGCCGGCACTGCTCGACCCGCAGCCGCCGGCCCTGTGGGTCCTCGTACCGCAGCGACCGGGTGAGGGTGCCATGGCGCAGATCGAGGATCTGCCGGTACTCCAGCAGCCCGTCCTGGTCCGGTGTCCACCAGGACCCGTCGGGCAGGACGCGGAAGCGCAGCGGCAGCCAGTTGGGCAGGTTGACCATGTCCTCGTTCTCGACCTGCCGCCCGGCCACCTCCGACACCAGCCGGTTGTAGCAGCCCGCGACATAGGTGCCCGGATAGTGCACATCGCACGCGGTGGTCTCCGGCGCCGCGCCCCGGGTGGCGAAGTAGCCATTGCCCAGAGTGCACAGGGCTTCCCGCAGCCGCTCTTCCCTGGGGTTGTACCCCTCGTACTCCCACACCCAGCCCGGCATCGTTCGCTCACTCCTCCCCTGGCAGCAATTCCGACAGATCCCGCACCACCAGATCGGCGCCATGGGCGCGCAGCTCGGCGGCGGTGTCCGGTCCCGCTGTGCGGTCGACCCCGATGACCGGGCTGAAGCCGCCCCGGCGGCCCGCCTCCACCCCGGCCAGCGCGTCCTCGATGACCGCCGTACGGGAGGCGGGCGTGCCCAGCCGCCGGGCCGCCTCCTCGAACAGCGCGGGGTCGGGCTTACCCGGCAGCCCCAGCTCGGCCGCCGTACGGCCGTCGACCACCGTCCGCAGCAGCTCCAGCACCCCAGTGCTCTCCAGCAGCTCGCGGGCGTGCCGGGAAGCGGATACGGCGGCACAGGGCACCCCGGCGCCGCCGAGGGCGCGCAGCAGCCGCACACTGCCCGGCCAGACCTCGGCCTCGTTACGCCGCAGCGCGGCGGTGAACGCCTGCTCCTTACGGGCGGCCACGGCCTGCACCGCCTCGGGCGGCAGCCGCAGGCCGCGGGCCGCGAGGAAGTCGGCGGCGCCATCGAGCCGGGACTTGCCGTCGACGAAGCGCCGGTACTCCTCCTGGGCGTCAAACGGCCGGAACGGGGTGCCGCTGAGTTCCGCCTGCTCCCGCAGACAGGGGTCGAAGGCCTCCTTCCAGGCCGCCGCGTGCACCCGCGCGGAGTCGATGATCACTCCGTCGGTGTCGAGCACCACGGCCCGCACTTCCCGCAGCCACGGCGCGAAGGGCACGGAGCTCATCTGCTCACCTCCCGTCCTCCCAGCGTAGGGACGCAGGCGAGCCGGCGCCGGTCGAGTCTTCCCGGGCTGAGGCCGACTGGTCCCCGTCAGCGGTGGATGGCCGGTGGCGCGGGCAGCCGGAAGCGGCGGGCGGACCGGCGGGGCTGCTGGCCGATGCCCATGCCTTCCAGGCCCCGTCCGGGCTCAAAGCCCACATCGGCGACTTCCTCGGTGCCGGTCAGCACCTCGTACAGCCGCTGTGCGTCCTCGGGCAGATCACGCCGCCAGCCCATCGCCACCACCGGCCAGAGCAGCAGCAGGCCTCCGGTCAGCGATGAGGTGACCTGGACCCCAACCCGGCAGCTGTGCGGTCCCCGTGGCCACAACCGGAAGTCAAAGCGCGGTACCTGGGTGCCCAGGGGGGTCCACATCCGCTGGCCCAGAAACCCGATCCGGACGCCGGGCTCATAGACGCAGCGCTCCAGCCGGAAGTCACGATGCCGCCCCGGGAACCGGTACTGGTAGGTGCGGCCCCCGACCCGTTGCTGCCCGCTGTTGGTATCGGAGTGGACCTCCATCACACCGGAGTGCCAGCGGGGCAGGTTTCGCGCGTCGGCGAGGAAATAGAACACCTCGTCGACGGGAAGTGGAATGGATACGTAGACGTGCACCTGCGGCATGCGGCACCTCCTACGAGCGAGGTGCCTAGCACGTAGCGGCTGGGCACCCGCTCCCCGGCCCGGGTGTACCTCGTGAACCCAGATTGGGAGGATTTATCCGCACTGTCTCGCGTAACTACTCCATTCAGGCGATCGCGCTGTGTGTTCAGCCGATCAGCCTGATGACCCCATTCAGCCCAGGATGTGCACCAGGAACCACCCGGCGAACACCACCCAGACGGCCGCGAAGACCGCGCGACCCGGATGGGTGTGGGTACGGAACCAAGCGCGGACGCGCTCAGAAAGTGTGTCACCGGCTTTGGTGTTGAAAATTGCGAAAACCTCATAGCCGACCCCGGCCAACAGCAGGACGCCCCAGATCAGGTCGGGTGTCATAGCACCGACCTCCTTTTGACGGTATATACCCGCGAAGCCCGCACCCGAGTCAGCGAACCCACGGTTGACTGGCCCCGGTTGCGGGCCACGGTCGGCATCCCGGAAGCGGGCGCGGCGGTACGGCGCGCAGAGGGGCACTGGCGGTACGGCGCGCAGAAGAGGGCGTTAGCGGGAGGCGTCCGGTCCTCCGCGCGCCGCGCGCTCGGCTGACGTAGCGGGACAGCGCGGCGCGGATCACGGCGCCCGGCGCGTCGTTAAGCGGGGGTTGCGAGGAGGAGGGCGAAGCGGGTGGTGGGGTCGGTCCACCAGTGGTGGACGGTGAAGCCGGCGTGGGCCAGTTCGGTGGTGAGAGGGGCGCGGTGGAATTTGACGGAGATCTCGGTGCGGAGTTCTTCGCCCCGGTCGAAGTCGACGGTGAGGTCGAGCGCGGGGAGGGCCACGGTCTGGGTCAGCCGGGAGCGCAGCCGCATTTCGATGCGGGAGGCGGGGGCGTTCCACACGGCGCGGTGGTCAAAGGTGTCCGGGTCGAAGTCGGCGGAGAGTTCGCGGTTGAGGACGTGCAGGACATTCTTGTTGAACTCGGCGGTGACGCCCTGGGCGTCGTCGTAGGCGCGTACCAGTGTGTCCGGGTCCTTGACCAGGTCGACGCCGAGGAGCAGCGCGTCGGTGCCGGTGAACTGACGGCGCAGGGAGGCGTAGAAGGCGCGGCGCTCGGCGGTGTCCAGATTGCCCAGGGTGCCGCCGAGAAAGGCGACCAGGCGGGGGCCCTCGGGCGGGAGGGTGAGGTCGGTCTCGTAGTCGGTGACGGTGGCGGTGACGCGTAGTCCTGGGTAGTCGCGGCACAGGGCTTCGCCCGCTTGGCGCAGTGCGTCGGGGCTGACGTCCAGGGGGGCGTAGCGCTCCAGGCCGCTGTGCCGGGTGAGGGCGTCGAGCAGCAGGCGGGTTTTACGGGAGGATCCGGAGCCGAGTTCGATGAGGGTGTGAACCTCGGCGGGCAGGGCGGCGGCTATGGCGGGGGCGTGGTCACGGAGGATTTCGTGTTCGGCGCGGGTCGGATAGTACTCGGCCAGTCCGGTGATCTCCTCGAAGAGCTCGCTGCCCCGGGCGTCGTAGAACCACTTGGGCGGCAGGGTCTTGGGCTGGTCCGTCAGGCCCTTGAGCGCGTCGGCGCGCAGCGCCTCGGTGAAGTGGCCTGCGGGCAGCCGGTGTTCAAGGGAGAAGCAGCTCATCATGCGGTGCGGTCCTCTCGACGGCGCGGACGGGAGCCAGCGGGATGGTGCGGACAGTGCGGGGGGTGGCCATCAGGAGGGAGCCCTCGGGCACCTCCTGCCAGCCGTCGGTGGCGTCCGGCTCGGAAGCGACCAGGACGCTGGGGACATCGTCGAGGCCCCCGCGGTACCAGAGGGTGTCACCGTGCCGAACAGCGGTGATCGTGCGGCCGTCGGTGAGCAGAAGGTTCAGCCGGGCGCCGGGCCGGACCGCGGCGATACGCCGGGTGACGTCGGCCAGCGCACCGGCGGGCGGCTCACCGGCCCGTAGCCGCTGTTGGAGCAGCGCCCACAGCAGAGCGGAGTCACAGCCGGCCTCCAGACCGAGCAGATCGGCCGTGGCCAGCCGGACTCCGAGATCACCGGGGAGCTGCCGCCAGTCGGGGATGGAACCGTTGTGGCTGAACAGCCAGTGGTCGTACGCGTAGGGGGCGGCGGCGCACTCGTCCTGGCTGGTGCCGGGGGTGGCGTCACGCACGGCGGCCAGCACGGCCGGGCTGTGGATCGTACGGGCGAGATCGGGCAGGTTGGGATCGGCCCAGATGGGCACCGAACGGCGATAGCGGGCGGGACGGGGCGGGCCATCGGCGATATACGGGTACCAGCCGAGCCCGAAGCCGTCGGCGTTGACGGTGCCGTGCCGCTGCATACGCGGCGCCCAGGACTGCTCATACAGCCCGCACTTCGGCTCGGTCACCAGCCCGGCCAGTGTGGTGGACGGCCCCAAATAAGCGAGGTGACGGCACATCACGCATCCCTCGCCGTACGGAACCCCGCGAAGATCTGTCGCCGGATGGGGAAGTCCCAGTTCCGGAAGGTGGACCGGCAGGCGACCGGATCGGTGCCGAAGGAGCCACCCCGCAGCACCTTGTACGTGGCGGCCTCCCCGCCGAAGAACACCTCGCTGTACTCCCGGTAGGGGAAGGCGGTGAAGCCCGGATAGCCGGTGAAGTCGGAGGCGGTCCACTCCCATACGTCGCCGAGCAGCTGCCGCGCCCCGCAGGGGGCCGTACCGGCCGGATACGCACCGGCGGCCGCGGGTTCGAGGTGGCACTGGCCAAGGTTGGCGTGCTCGGGGCCGGGGTCCGTATCGCCCCAGGGATGGCGTGCCGAGTGGCCGGTGTCCGGGTCATGGCGGGCGGCCTTCTCCCACTCCGCCTCGGTCGGCAGCCGCCGCCCGGCCCAGCGGGCGTAGGCATCGGCCTCGTACCAGCTCACATGCATCACCGGTGCGGCCGGTGGTACGGGCTCCAGGCTGCCGAAGCGTCGGCGCAGCCATATGTTGCCCTCGCGCCGCCAGAAGAGCGGGGCGCTCAGCTGGGTCTTCCGTATGTACGCCCAGCCGTCCGGGTGCCACCAGCGGGACTTGGTATAGCCGCCGTCGGCTATGAACTCCTGGTAGGCGGCGTTGGTGACCGGTGTGGTGTCCAGCCAGAAGGCCGGGAGGTCGACGGTGTGCGCGGGGCGTTCGTTGTCCAGCGCCCAGGGGTCGGTCTCCGGGTCGGTGCCCATGGTGAACGGTCCCGCACGCACGAGGACTTCGCGGGGCAGGTCACCGCCGACGGCTGATGGCGGCGGCGGGGCCTTGAGCACGGCTGGGCCACGGCGCAGCTGGTGGGTGGCGAGCATCGTCTCGTCGTGCTGCTGCTCATGCTGGGCGACCATCCCGAAGACAAAGCCGCCGTGGAAGAGCGGATGGCCGGTCAGCGGCGCGACGGCCAGCACGTCCAGCGCCCGCTCCCGGACCTCGGCGACAAAGCGGCGCGCGCGGTCGGGCGACAGCATCGGCAGCCCGGGCCGGTCGGCGCGCGGGGTGCGGAACGCGTCGTAGACCGGGTCGAGTTCGGGCCGTAGCGCGGGCTGGCCGCCCGCCTCGCGCAGCAGCCAGATGTCCTCCTGGTTGCCGATATGGGCCAGATCCCAGACAAGCGGTGACATCAGCGCCGAGTGCTGGGCCATCAGCTCCGAATCATCCAGGCAGCTGGTCAGGGCGTGAGTGCGGGCCCGGGCCTGCTCCAGCGCGGTGAGCGCACGTTGTCGGACAGCGGTGTCGGCGGTGTCGTTCAGCACGGGCATCTGGGGCTCCTAGTCGGTGCTGGTTGGCGCTGGTCGGCGCCCATCGGTGCTAGTCGGTGAGGTGGTCGTCGGCGGGGCAGCGGCCGCGGTCGGCGTACCGCTCGGCGAAGGCGGCGACGGCGCGATGCGGTACGCCGCCGGGGTCGCTGCGGTACAGCGCGGACTCGGCGGCGGCGACACAGGTACGTACCGCCGGGCCCAGCAGCGGATCGGCGGGCCCATGGCGGGCGGCGCGCAGCCAGATGTCGGGCGCGGTGAGCGGCTCGGTCGCGGCATGGGCCAGCTTGGCCGCGTAGGGGTCATCGAGGAGTGTGGTGGCGATGGCGGTGGCAGCGATCCAGCCGTCACCGCGCTGGGCGTCGATCATCCGCAGCTCCAGCCAGCCGCGCGGCCGGACCGGCGGGAAGAGGGTGCTGAGGTGGTACGCCAGGTCGGCGCGGGTGGGCGGCCGTTCCGGGTGACCGCCGCGCAGCCAGGAGCGGAAGGAGAGCTGCGGCGGGGCGGTCCAGTCGGCCGGGGCGCCGTTGTGGGACCGGCGCCGCAGGCACAGCAGGGGGGCGTCCAGCGCGTAGCGGGTCCACTGCTCGCGCGGCGCGGCGCTGGGCGGTGGGGGGAGGGTGCGGCCCGGGTCGGTACGGGCCCAGACCCGTTGCCGGGTGGAGACCCAGCCGGTGCGGCGGCCGCGCCACAGCGGGGAGTTGGCGAAGGCGGCCACCAGGACCGGGCCCAGCCGGTGGGCGAGCTGCCAGCGGTGCCGGTAGCCGGAGGGGCCGTCGGAGTCGTCTCCGGCGTCCAGGCTGATCTGCACGGCGGCGGTGGCCCGCATCATCACCCGGCCCCAGGGGCCGTCGCGGTCGAAGTGGGTCTCCATCGCCTGGTAACGGGGATGGTCCAGCACCCGGGGCGGACTGCGGTACGGATCGAGCCCGCGGCCCTCGAGCGCCGCACCCGCCCTGCCCAGCGCCGCCTGTAGTACGTCCACGTCAGCCGCGGCGGTGGTGACGCATTCGGCCAGCGACTCGCCCGGCGGAGTGCTCAGCTCCAGCTGCCCGCCGGGTTCCCGGGTGAGCCTGCTGCCGCCCGGCAGCCCCCCGGGTGGGAAGAGCGGCGCGAGGACCGGATCGAGCCGTTCGGGCGGTACGAGGCGGGTGGAATCTGCCTGATCACGTACGAGCCATTCCAGCTCCACACCCACCCGCGTGGGTGGCCCGGTCTTGAAGCAGATCCCTCCGACATACGCCTCGGCATCGGCCTCCGACAGAGGCTCGGACAGAGCGGTATCCATGGCAACTCCTCCCGGGATGGCAGACCATGGGAACCCACTGGGGCGCACAAGACATTTCCCTGCCCCGGGAGGCACCTTTGTCAAACCTGCCTACGCCGCCCGGTCCTTCGCCCGGTCTTTCGCTCGGTCCTTGCGCAGGAACCGGCGCAGTCGCCGCAGCGTCCAGGTGTTGATGACGTCCTCGCCGGTGAGCCAGCCGCGCTGCGCCGTTCCCACCCCGTAGCGCAGATTGCCCAGTTCACCAATGGAGTGCGCGTCGCTGTTCACGGCGAACTTCACGCCATACCGCTTGGCCCGCAGAATGTGCTCATCGGACAGGTCCAACCGGTCCGGGCTCGCGTTGATCTCCAGTGCGGTACCGGTGCGGGCGCAGGCGGCGAACACCTCGTCCAGATCGGCGTCGACGCCCGGACGTTTGCCGATGAGGCGGGTCGTCGGATGGCCGATGATGTGCACATACGGGTTCTCGCAGGCCCGGATGAGCCGCCGGGTCATCGCGTCCCGGCTCTGGCTGAAGTGGGAGTGCACCGACGCGACGCACAGGTCGAAGTCCTGGAGGAACTCGGGCGGCCAGTCCACACCGCCGTCAGCGTCGATATTCAGCTCGGTCCCGTGCAGCAGCCGCGGTCCACGGTGGTGACGGCGGTGCTGCTCGTCAAGCTCGCGCACCCGCTTCCGCTGGGCGAGCATCTTCTCGTCGGTCATGGCCTGCATCCGGAGCCTGGGCGCGTGATCGGTGATCGCGTAGTACGAGAGTCCGCGCTCCGCCGCCGCGGCCACCATGTCCTCCAGCGACGCGCGGCCGTCCGTGAGGTCGGTGTGGGTGTGCAGATCACCGCGGATGTCCGGATCGGCCACCAGCTGGGGAAGCTCACCGCTCTGTGCGGCCGCCACCTCGCCACGGTCCTCGCGCAGCGTTGGCGGGATCCAGTCCAGGCCGAGCCTGGCGTATACGTCCTCCTCGCTCTCCGAGGCGATCTTGTCGCCACTCTCCGCGTCGAAGAGGCCGTACTCGGAGAGCTTGAGCCCATGGCGTACGGCGATGGTGCGTACCCGGATGTTGTGCGCCTTCGACCCGGTGAAGTACTGCAGCCCGGCGCCCCAGGAGTCCGGCGGCAGCACCCGCAGGTCCGCCTGCGGTCCCGTGGTGGTGCGGATCGACGACTTCGTATCGCCGTGCGCGATGACCTCGGCGGTGAAGGGCGCGTTGATGAACGCCGCCATGAACGGGCCGGAGTCTTCCGCCGCGACCAGGATGTCGATGTCCCCGGTGGTCTCCCGCATCCGGCGCAGCGATCCGGCGTACGCGCACCGTTCACAGCCGCTCACCTCGGAGAGCGTGGCCAGGATCTCCTCGGCCAGCTCCATGGTGGTGTTGAGCTGGAAGCGGTCGCTGGCCGCCCGCATCAGCTCAATGCCGTGGCGGATGTTGTCCTCGGTCTTCGGACCGAAGCCCTTCAGATCGCGCAGCCGCTCGTCGTCGAGCGCGTCGGCCAGCTCGTCGACGGAGGAGATGTCCAACTCCTCATACAGCACCATGGCCTTCTTGGGCCCGAGGGTGGGGATGGCCGTGAGCTGCCGCACCCCCTCCGGGATCTTCGCCCGGGCTTCCTCGACGGTGGAGACGCTGCCCTCGCGGAAGTACTCGACGACCTTCTCAGCGATCGATTTTCCGACGCCGGGGATCTCCTTGAGGTCCTTGAGGTCAAGCTGGGAGACATCGGCGTGATGCCCGCCGATCGCCCGGGCGGCCCGCTCATAGGCACGCACCTTGAACGCGTCGCCGCCGGTGATGGAGAGGAGGTCGGCATACTCCTGCAACAGAGCCTCGACCTCCGTATTAGGTCGGGCCATGTGTCAATTTTAGGCAGCCTGGTACCCGGCTCGCAGGCCGGGACAGACAGTCCGATGGACCGACAGGCCGACGGAGCAACAGGGAACGATGGCGCGACAGACCGATCGGAGGTAGTGCCATGACACTGCCGGTACGCCGTTCAGGCGGCGCCCCCGCCCGCCGTACGCACCCCTGGGGGATCCGGGATTCCTTCAGCGAGTTCGAAACGCTGTGGGACGAGATGGGACGGCTCGTCGAGCGGGCCGCGGCCCCCGTGGGCGAGCACCCCTGGATGCCGCTCGCCGAGGAGATGGAGACCGAGGACGCCTATGTGGTGCGGGCTGAGCTGCCCGGTGTCCCCAGCGAGAACGTGGCGGTAGAGCTGGAGGGCAATGAGCTGTGCATCACCGGTGAGATCACGGAGGAGCAGCAGGGCAAGGTGCTGGCCCGCCGTACCGGACAGTTCAGCTACCGCAGCACGCTGCCCGGCGGTATTGACAGCGACAACATCGAGGCCGAGCTGGCTGACGGGGTGCTCACCGTACGCGTCCCCAAGGCCGAGCAGGCCAGGCGCCGCAAGATCGAGATCGGCAGGGGCAGGGAGTAGCGAAGCAGTCCAGCGCGCTCAGGTGAATGTGGGCATGTCTCCCTTGGTCGTCTTGGGGTCGATGAGAGCGAACTTCGCGCCCTGCTGGTCGGCGACGCCCGAGATACGGCCGAAGGGAGTGTCCATGGGCTCGAAGCTCACATGACCGCCGAGCCCGGTGACCGTGGCGACCGCCTCATCGCAGTTGTCGACGGCGAAGTAGACCTCGGTGTACGGCGGCATCTCAGCGGGCATGTCCGGGGTCATCTTGAAGCGGCCCGCCACGGTCTCGCCTGCGATGCCCCACGCCTTGTAGTCCATGGCGGGGTCCTCCATCCGCTTCACCCCGAAGGGGAAGACGGCCGGGAAGAAGGCATCCGCGGCATCGGGATCGCGGGTGGCGATCTCGGTCCAGCAGAACGATCCCGGCTCGCCCTTCTTCTCAAAGCCCCGGTGGGTGCCCGCCTGCCAGACGCCGAAGACGACGCCGCCCGGATCCTGGGCGATGAGCATCCTGCCGAAATCCCCCACGGTCATCGGCTCCAGGAGGATCTGTCCGCCATGCTCCCGGACCTTGGCGGCGGTCGCATCGACGTCCGGTGATGCGAAGTAGACGGTCCAGGCCGTGGGCCACTCCTCGCCGCCGGGCATCGGGGGCGCGAGCGCGGCGACCTTCTTGCCGTCGGAGAACGCTTGCGTGTAGTAGCCGTACTCCGCTGAGCCTTCGTCGAAGGTCCAGCCGAACAGCTCACCGTAGAACCTCTTCCCCGCCGCCAGATCGGGGACCGTGACGTCGGCCCAGCAGGGCATACCCTCGGGCTGTTCAGGCATGGCAGGCATGGCAATGCCTCCTCAAGGTGAGGAATCAGTGTGCCTGCCACGCTAGCGACGCCTGGACCATTCCGCAGCCGAAGTATTCGAACGCTTGGTCAATTACCTTCTGGTACAGGCCCGATCCAGCCCGATCCATGGCGCCGCCGTCCAGGGCCACGACGTACGCGGCGAGTTCGTGGGGGCAGGCCGCTCTGTGCGGGTCACCACGTCAGATCCGCACAAGGGTGGTCTCGGTGGCCTTGACGCTCGTCCATACGGGTGTTCCGTCCGTGAGGCCGAGCTCGGCGGCTGCCTCCGGGGTGATTTCGGCGACGAGGTCGGGGGCCTGGCCGGAGGTGATCAGGACGCGTAGCCGGCTGCCGACGGCGGTGATCTCCCTGATGGTTCCGGGCCACACATTGCGCGGGCTGCCGGAAGGCCTTCCCCGGTGGACGGAGACGGCTTCCGGGGCGATGATCGCGAGCGCTTCGGTGTCCGCGAGAAGCGGGTCGGCGACGATGAGACGGCCGCCGCCGGGCAGTTCGAGGCCGTCGGCGGTGGCGGTGCCGGGCCAGGCGTTACGGCCGAGCATGCGGGCGACCCAGGGTGAGCGCGGGTGCCGGGTGACTTCGGCGGGCGGGCCGTCCTGGAGGGCACGGCCTTCGTCGAGTACGAGGACCCGGTCGGCGAGCGAGACCGCCTCCACCGGGTCGTGGGTGACGATCAGGCAGACACCGCCGAACCCTTCGAGGTGGCTGCGCAGGGTGTGCCGGACATGGGCCCGGGTGGTCTGGTCGAGGGCGGCGAGGGGTTCGTCGAGGAGCAGCAGCCGGGGGCGGGTGGCCAGGGCACGGGCGAGGGCGACCCGCTGGGCCTGACCGCCGGAGAGCTGGGCGGGCTTGCGGTGGGCGAGGTGGCCGACACCGAGGCGGTCAAGCCACCGCTGGGCGGTACGACGGGCCTCGGCGCGGCTCGCCCCGTGGGCACGCGGTCCGTAGGCGGTGTTGGCGAGGGCGTTCAGGTGCGGGAAGAGGGCACCGTCCTGGGGCACCCACGCGACCCCACGGCGGTGCAGGGGCAGGGTGGTGGCATCCAGGCCGCCGAGGCGAAGGGTGGCATGGGCACGCGGGGTGAGGCCGAGGAGGGCCCGTAGCAGGGTGGTCTTACCGGCGCCGTTGGGCCCGACCACGGCGATGGTGGTCCCCGGTTCGGCGTCCAGGGTGAGCTGGGTGAAGCCGGTCAGGTCGGCGCGTAGGGACCAACGGTCGGTTGTCGCCGGGGACTCAGTCTCCCCGGCCTCTGCGGCCTCCTCACTCTTCGCTTCCGGCTTCCGCTCGCGTTGCCGCCCTGGGCCGCGTGAGCTGTCCGCCGTCGCGCCGGTCCAGCGACCGCGCAAAGCGATCAGCACGGCCATGGCGATAACGAGGAGCAGGAGGGAAACGGAGGTCGCGGCCTCCGGCTGGTCCTGGAGCAGCAGATAGACCTGCAGCGGCAGCGTCTGGGTGGCGCCGGGGAGATTACCGGCGAAGGTGATGGTGGCCCCGAACTCGCCCAGCGCCCGCGCCCAGGTCAGCGCGGCTCCGGCAACGAGGCCCGGGGCGACCATGGGGAGGGTGATGGTGAAGAAGACCCGTACCGGCGAGGCGCCCAGCGAACCGGCGGTCTCCTCGTAACGGGGCCGCAGCCCGGCGATGGTGCCCTCCAGGCTGATGACCAGGAAGGGCATCGAGACAAACGCTGCGGCGAGTACGGCACCCGAGGTGTGGAAGGGCAGCGTTATGCCGAAGGTGCCCTCCAGCCAGGGCCCGAGCAGCCCCCGGCGGCCGAACCCGAGAAGCAGGGCGACACCGCCGACGGTGGGCGGCAGCACCATCGGCAGCAGGACCAGCGAACGCACCAGTGCCTTGCCGGGGAAGTCCACCCGCGCCAGCGTCCAGGCAAGCGGCACTCCGAGCAGCAGGGACAGGGCCAGTGCCCAGCAGGACACGACCAGCGACAGCCGCAGTGCCTCGGTGACCCCTGGGCTGGTCAGATGACCGCCGACGTCGCTCCACGAGGTGCGGGCCAGGATCCCGAGCAGCGGCAGAAGCAGAAACGCGACCGCCAGCAGGGCAGGGAGGGCCAGGGTGACGGGGATACGCGCAGGCGTACGGGTGTGTCTCATCTGGGTCTCATCTGTGTCTCATGGCAGCTGGAAACCCGTATCCCGCAGGATCTTCTGCGCCGCGGGCGTGCTCAGCCACCGCACGAATGCCCCCGCGGCGCCCGCTTCCCCGGAGCTCTTCAAAGGA
This sequence comes from Streptomyces gobiensis, assembly GCF_021216675.1. Classification (NCBI taxonomy): domain Bacteria; kingdom Bacillati; phylum Actinomycetota; class Actinomycetes; order Kitasatosporales; family Streptomycetaceae; genus Streptomyces; species Streptomyces gobiensis. The sequence goes on from NZ_CP086120.1 coordinate 2,496,442, forward strand.
GCGGCCGGGTAGGAGGCCACGGCGTTCTGCGCGTCCGGGATGCCGATGGCATCGACCTTGTCCGCCGCCGTGGCGATATCCGTGGCGTAGACGATGCCGGCGTCGGCCTCACCGAGCTCGATCTTGCTCAGTACGGCCCGGACACTCGGCTCCTGGGAGACCGGCTTGACGTCGACTCCCCCGGCCGCCTCCAGCACCTGCTTGCTGTACCGCCCGACCGGCACCTCAGGGGCCGCGAGGACAACCTTCAGTCCGCCGCCACCAAGATCCTTCAGACCCCGGACCTTCCTCGGGTTGCCCTCACCGGTAGCGATCACCAGACGGTTCTCGGCGATCACGGTCGGGGTACCGGTCTCGCCCCTCAGCCCGTTCATGGTGTGGGTGTCCGCCGTGACCACAACATCCGCGGGGGCGCCCTGCTTCACCTGCGCGGCCAGCTCCTGAGACCCGGAGAAGGAGAACCTGACCCTCATTCCCGGGTTCTCCCTCTCATACACGGCACCGGCGGTCTTGAAGGCATCGGTGAGCGAGGCAGCAGCCAGCACGGTGATCTCAGTCCTGGACGCACCGCCGTCATCTGTCCCCTTCCCGCATGCGGCCAGCGGCGCGGTCAGGGCAGCGGCCAGCAGAGCCGCAGCGACGCCGCGTCCGCCGAAGGCTCTCGGCATGGTGATGACACTCCAGATCAGCTGCGGTCGATGTGCACATTGGTGGACTTCACCCGGGCGGTGGCCCGCATGCCGACCTCCAGTCCCAGCTCCTCGACGGCCTCCCTGGTCAGCAGGGAAACCAGCCGGTGCGGGCCGGCCTGGATCTCCACCTGGGCCGCGACATCACCGAGCTTCACGGCGGTGATGATGCCGGGGAAGGCGTTGCGGGCCGAGGTGTAGGGGGCGTCCTCCTCCCCCGTACCGTCGGCACCGCTCTGCGCGAGCTCGACCGAGAAGGCGGCCAGATCCCGGCCGTCGATAAGCCGCCGACCGGCCTCATCACGGTGAGTCGCCACCCGTCCAGCGTCCGCCCAGCGCCGCGCGGTATCAGGGCTGACACCGAGCAGCCGCGCCGCCTGACCAATCGTGTAGGACTGCATGTGCGCCAAGATAAGCCAGGTCTGCTGGCAGCTGCAGCCTACAGACCACATCTCTGTAGCAAATGCCACCCTCATTGGAGAAAGCCCCAAGGCCTTCCAGGGTGAGCACCGCGCCCGGGCGGCCCGCGGCACTCCGGCGCGGTAGGAAGATTTACTGGACTCTTAGGTAAGACCCGTAGGGTGGCGCCTTATGGTTACCAAGCGCAACAAGGACACCGAGATGGCCGACAGCAAGCCCGAGGGCAACCAGGAGGAAGCCACAGACCCGGAGCAGTCCCGGGAACCCTCCCCGGAGAAGCCCACAGACACCGACACCGAAAAAGACACTGAAGCCGGCGCCGGAACAGACGCCGCCTCCGGCACCTCCGAGGACAGCGACAGCCTCGACGACTCCGATGAGGGGCACGACGACTTCTCGGACCTCCCCGCCGACACCGGCTCCGCCGGCGGCTTCGCGGCGGGTGCCGCCGCCGTCGTCAGCGCCGCGCTCGGGCTGAGCTCCCTCGTCGGTACCTCCCTCAGCGACATGCTGCGCTCCCGCAGGGAGATCATCGGCCAGATCGAGACCGGCGGCGGCGGTGGTGGCGACCAGATCGAGGCCTTCTACGGCGCCCCCTGGCACACCGCGGCTCTCGTCAACAGCGTCTTCGCCCTGATCGCCCTCGCCATCGGCGGTGTGCTGCTGGCCGTGCTCACCGGGCGGGCCGACACCCGGCCCTGGGTGAAGTCCGTCGCCCTGGGCGGCGTCATTCTCGGCGTGCTCGGCCTGCTCGTCGCGGCTGGCATGTACTTCGACCTCTTCGCGGCCGCACCCACCCTGCCCGGAGCGCCCTCCTGAGGCGCCTGGGGGTGTCTGGTGGATCTCCGTGGAGGAAGGAGCGGCGTCTGGTGCGTGCGATCGCAAGGCGGAGGAGGAAGCCAACCTGGTTGGTTGGCGACCGACGACAACGCGGCGAGCGTGCGTGCCAGGCGTCGCGACGCCGCGGAGACCCACCAGACACCCCCTGCCGCAGGCATCGCGGCGTGGCAGCGTGGTGCCTGCGGCAGCTTCCGCACGCTCACCGCAGAGTGAGCGTGCCGTCCGGCTGGCGGCCGACGCGTGCGCCGAAGCCGCGGCTGAACCGGTCGAGAGTCGCCCGTAGCCATTCGGAATCCTTACCCGAGGCGTGCTCCAGCCGCATCCGCCGAGCCCGCATCGGCACCATCCGCATACCGGCCAGCTTGCCGGTCTCCGGCTCCACCGAGACCAAGTACAGCAGCCGCAGGTCATCCCGGTACTCCTCATAGCCGCTGATGCCCTCGTAGTCGTCAATGAAGTCACCGCAGCCGTAGAGAACGAGCCTGTCCCGGTACACCTCAAGAGGACGCGGATGGTGTGAGGAGTGCCCGTGCACCACATCGACGCCGCCGTCGATCAGCGCATGCGCGAAATGGACCTGCTCATCTGAGACTCCATAGCCCCAGTTGGACCCCCAGTGAATGGAAGCGACCACAACATCGCCCGGCTGCTTCGTCTGCCGGACGCGGTCAGCGATCCCGGCCGCCGCGGCGTCCGACAGCTCGGGTACGAAGTCAACACCGGCCCGCTCCTCACCCGCGGCCCAGCTCCGCGGAATACCGCTGGACGGCATCCCGAACGAGAAGACCAGCACCCGCCCCCCGCCCGTAACAGGGACAGTCGCGGGCCGACGCGCCCCGCTGAGGTCCCGCCCCGCCCCCGCCACCCGTAGCCCCGCACCTGCCAGGGCATCCAGCGTGTCCTCCAGCCCCTGATGGCCGAAGTCCAGCACGTGATTGTTCGCCAGCACACAAGCGTCGGGCCGGACTGCCGCCAAGCCGGGGAGGTTGGCCGGGTTCATCCGATAGTGCACAGCCTTCCCCGCCGCGAACTCGCCCCGCCGTGTCGCGCTCGTCTCCAGATTCACCACCCGGGCATCGGGCGCGACCTCATCGAGTACCGAGAGGGCATCTCCCCACGGCCAGGAAAAGTCGACGGGCCGGGGAATCGCCCCGTTCACCGCCTCCGCCAACCCGACGTAGCTGCGGGCATCCGAGACATACGTTTCCCGCAACACCGGGTCACCAGGGTGCGGAAGGATCTGGTCCACGCCGCGGCCGAGCATCACGTCGCCGCAGAGAAACAACGTCACCGGGTCGGCAGGCATTGCTCCACGTTAAGCGCTCGCACACCCACTAGCCGGGAGGCCGGGCTCGGCTACTGATCGGGCTGGTCGGGCGGCGGCTGAGGCGGGTCGGGCTGATCCGGCTGCGGCTGGTCCGGCGGCTGGGGCGGGTCGGGCTGCGGCGGCTGGGGCTGATCCGGCTGGTCCGGCGGCTGCGGCTGGTCCGGCGGCTGCGGCTGGTCGGGCTGAACCGGCGCCTGGGTCTGCTCGGATTCCGTGACCACGTCCACCTTGTTGGACGCCGCGGAGGCGTTGCCCGAGGCGTCGACCGCCCTCACCGTAAAGGTGTATTCGCTCCCGGCCTCAAGGCCGGAGACGCGTGCTCCTTTGCTGTCCGGGAGGACTTCCTGGACCGGCTTACGCTCGCCCTTCTGGAAGACCTGGTAACCGGCGACCTTGACGTCGCCTTTGGACGGCTTCCAGGTCAGCTCGACGGTATTGGGCCCGGTGGCCCGGCCACGGAACTTCAGCGGCGGACTCGGGATGACCTTGTCCTTGTTGTTCTTCGCGCTCTTGCTGTTGATCGGGCGCTCGATCCAGGTCTCCTTGACCACGTCAAAAAGCCGGATCTTCGTGAGCGGCCGGGATGCCGGGGTGACCACGATGGCCCGTTTCGGGTGGTAGCCGCGCCAGGCGGTGCCCTGGTGACGCGCGGTGCGCTTCAGCGCCGTCGGTGAGGTCAGCGGGTTGCCGCAGGCACAGCGGACCCGGGGCACACCCTCGTTGTCGACCAGGACCGCGGTGCCGGCCTGAAGCACCGAAGGAAAGTCTGTGGCGCGGCCATCCGCGAAGCCATGGCTGGTGACCCGGATGTCCTTGCGCAGGACGACCGAGGTCAGTGAGCGCAGATAGTCAGGGAGGAGGGACGTGCCGACCCCGGCCACTTTGGCGAAGGCACGCTCCCTGTCCTGGTCCTTGGTGAGGAAGCGGATCTGCTGTTCGACATCACAACTGTCGACACCCCGCGAACCGCCGTACAGGGTGTCGCTCGAGCCCTTGACGGACCGGTGACTGGCGGGCTTGGCGGGCGGCCGCCGTGTGGGCGTCGGTGAGTTGGCCGGGGACGGCAAGGCATCGGCGGGTGGCTTGGCGGCCGTCGACTGGGTGAAGGGGTCCGGCCCGGTATCCGCGACTGACTGCAGGAGGAGATCCCCGGCGGTGTCCGCTGCCGCAGGCTGCTCATCCTCACCGCCGCCGCAGGCAGCCGCGGAGACCACGACTGCGAGGGCCACCACAGTGGCGCTGGCCATCCGCACGGTGCTACGCGCCGCAGATCGACGAGACACGGGACCGCCTCCGGTGATCAGTTCGGTATCGTCCATCCCAATTGTCAGCTTCGTCGCCGCAGATTCCGCAAACCAAGAGCGTCCATCAGTGGCCCCCAGCCACTACGCCACCACCGTGGCCGAGACCATGCTTGTCAACTATTGCGGACGCGGATATCCATGTGCACATGAGTTCTGTTCGCATAAGCGGGCAGCCAGGCCAGCGGCGACCCAGACATGAAGGACGGCCATGAGCAGCGAATCAGCAGGCGACGCCGCTGGCCCTCCAGTGCTGGGGAAGTTCGACCAGCGACTCAACGAGCTGATTCAGGCCATGTACCCCGATGAGCGAAAGAGACCCGGGTACGCCCGGCTGGCCAAGGAGATCAGCGATACCACCGGCGGCGCTATCTCCGGGACATATCTGTGGGAGCTGGCCACTGGAAAGAAACGGAACGTAACACTGGAGCAACTCGACGTTCTGGCACGCTTTTTCGGAGTCCCGCCGGAGTACTTCCTCAACGAGGAAGCCTCGGAACGGGTCAGAGCCCATCTGGCGCTGGCCACCGCGCTGCGTGATGCCAAGGTCCGCAATCTGGCACTGCGCGCCGAGGGGCTGTCGCAGGCGAGTCTCGACGCCCTGCTGACGATGGTGAATGAAGCCCGCAAGGTCCAGAACCTGCCCAAGTTGGATTCGCGCGAGGCAGAGAACGAGGCAGAGAACACGGATGTGGACAGCTGACGTCACGTGCGATTTCTGTCCGTGGGAGTGAGGGCTTGCACGCCCAGACCGCAGAGGTGGGGACCGCCATGCCACGTTGTACGAGCGCCTATCGACGCTGCCCGAGGAAGGGCCCCAGGGAAGACCATATGCCGTACCGATATCTCAGACTGCGTCAGCGCTGCCAGTCCGTAGTCGATCAGATCAGCCTCCCCCAGCCGTTCTCCGTCGACGCTCTCTGCCGGCACATCGCCGGCCAGCGCGGGAGACCGCTCTATCTCCATCCCCTTCCGCCGGAGGCCTCGTCGGCCGGTACCTGCGGTCTGTGGCTTGCCACTGCCACCGACGACCACATCTTCTACGAGCGGCACACATCCCGACTGCACCAAGAGCACATCGTGTTGCACGAGCTCGGCCACATGCTCTTCAACCACTATGCGGTGGAGGAGGGGGATGCCGACGGTGTGGGACGCCTGCTGTCCAGCTTGGACCAGCAAGCGGTGAAACATCTCCTCGGCCGCACCAACTACACCACCCGCCAGGAGCAGGAAGCGGAGATGCTCGCCAGCCTGATACGGACGACCGCCGACCAGCCGGTCCAGGAACAGCCACGCGGTGTCACCGGCAAGCTCGGATCGGCCATGGGCATAGGGACATTGGACGATGAGTGAGCTGAGCGACTTCGGGCGGGCGCTCGAGTATCCCGGAATCCTCTGCCTCTGGATCGCGGTACTCGTGCGGCTGCCCTCGGCCGTCCGCTCCCCGCAGCAACGCGGGTTGTGGCTGGCCGTGGCCACCGCGGCCGCCGCTATGACGCTGCATCTTCCAGCCACCACCGATCTCATCGCCCGGCTCTCCGGGCCGGTCCATCTCACCGCACTGACCAGGAACATGTCCGGGGCGCTGTCAGCCGTCGCCGTGCTCTACTTCGTCGCGTCCTCCACCAGTGGCCGACGGCTCAGAACCGCTGTGTGCGTCGCCGGGAGCGTCGCGTTAGGAGCCCTGCTCCTGCTGGATGCGACAGCACCGCCGCACCGGGAGCACGAGATCCCCGCGACCGGTGATCCGGTCCCCTCCCTCGCGTACTGGCTGACCTTGATGGGCGCCCATCTTGTCGCCAACACCGTCTGTGTCTTCATCTGCTGGCGATACGGCCGACGGGCGCAGAACCGCTCCCTCGGTCTCAGCCTGTACCTGTTTGGACTCGGTACCGCCCTCGCTGGACTGTTCTGGCTGGTCTACCTGCTGCGGATCACCTTCGGCACCGGCTGGGCCATGCCGTTGATGCCGCTGTTCATGAACCTGCACGCGCTGCTCAGGGCAGCAGCCATCCTCGTACCGACCTTCCTCACCCTCAGCCGGGCGACCGCCGATATCGTGACCGCGTGGCGCCTGTGGCCGCTGTGGCGTGATCTGGTGGACGCCGTGCCGCATGTGGCCCTGACGAAGCCCCGCAGGAGGACGCTTGAGTTCCTGTGGCCACCCGTCCCCCGCAAGCTGCTGATCTACCGCAAGGTCATCGAGACCCGGGACGCCATCCTGGTCCTCAACGACTACGTCCCGCCCGGCACCCACGCTCTCGCGCGCGATCATGTGACCGAGGCCGGGGTCCCCCACTCCAATATCGACGCGGCCGTACTCGCGTGCATGATGAGAGCGGCCCGGAGCGCCAAGCTCGCCGGTCGTCCCCAGCAGCCGCCCGCCACCGGCTCATTCAGCCTCGACAGCGGCGGCCTCGCGGGCGAGAAGGCGTTTCTCCTCGACATGGCGCGAGCCTATGCGTCCGCCCCCGCAGCAGCCTTCACCATCACCCCAACCGCATCCGAAAGCAAGTGAGTTCGATGACCACCGTTCTGATCACCGGAGCCACCGCTGGCATCGGCGCGGCCTTCGCCCGCCGGTTCGCGGCCAAGGGCAGCGACCTCGTGCTGGTCGCCCGGGACAAGGACCGCCTGGACCGCACAGCTGCCGACCTGCGGACGCGGTTCGGTATCACCGCCGACGTCCTGGCGGCCGATCTCCTCGACCCGGCGCAGTGCCGTACGGTCGAGGAGCGCCTGGCCATGCCCGACCGCCCCATCGACGTCCTCGTGAACAACGCCGGCTTCGGGCTCCCGGCGCCGTTTCCGCACAGCCCGGTCGACGACGAGGAGCGGATGCTCGACCTTCTGGTCCGCGTCCCGCTCCGCCTCACCCACGCGGCCGTCCCCGGCATGACCAGCCGACGGCGGGGTGCCATCATCAACGTCTCCTCCGTGGCCGGTCTGCTGCCCACCGGAACATACGGCGCCGCCAAGGCCTGGATCACCAGCTTCAGCGAGTCCCTCCGCGTCGACCTCGCACCGCACGGCGTACGCGTCCTGGCCACCTGCCCGGGCTTCACCCGTACCGAGTTCCAGAAGCGAGCGAAGATGGACGTCAGTTCCCTGCCGTCCTGGGCCTGGCTGGACGCGGACCGAGTGGTGAGCCAGACGCTGAAGGACCTGCGCAACAACAGGCCCCTGAGCATCACCGGCTGGCAGTACAAGGCGTACGCCCTGGCAGCACGGCATCTGCCGCGCACAGTGGCCGCCAGGATGGCCCGGTCCCGCAAGCCTCCGGAGTAGGGCACGCCCGCAACACACCAGCCGTGCCGCGTGTGGCGTGTGGTACCGAAGGGCTATGGGAACAGCGTGTTCAGGAAGGGGCTACTGAAGACCCCTGCGGGGTCATGCCGGTTCAACACGGCGGCGGCCGAGCGCAACCAGTCGTTCCAGTCGTCGGGCCAGACGCTGGCGAGTTGACGGCTGTCCGACCAGGCTCCGTTCGCGCCGTATGCCCATCCCTTGGACCACTCGGGACGGACCGCCGACCACCCGCTGAAGTGCTGGATCATCCACTGCTCAAGAGAGCGAAGGAACGCGTCGGCCCCGGGCGTACCGGGAAACGCCATCGCGTTGAACCACACCACGGTGTCCCAGGCGGGCCGGCCGGGCCGGGGACGGGCAGCCGAGAGCAGGGGCACACCGGCACCCGCGTGGTCCGCCGCCGTGACCCGGATACCGACCGGTCCATTGACCGGGTACACGCCCCGTGCCCGGTCCGCTGCGAGGCGCTGTGCGAACCGCGAGTAGAAATCGTGCACCACCCGCTGGACATCGCTGCGCGCGCACAGCACCGCCCAGCCCCCGACCGCGTACCGCAGCGTGTTGGGCCGCAGGTAGAGCAGTGTGTTCTTCGACCAGCCCCACAGGTCCCAGGTGACCGTCGCGGTCAGGCCCAGCCGGATCGCCCCCTCCACGGCAGTGGTGAACAGGGGAGTGGTCGCGGCGGCTCCATGAAGAATCTCCCGCGCGAGATCCGAGACCGGTTCGGGCAGGTTGTCGTAGAAGGAGTACGGATACGGGGCGTCAATCCGGCGCGACGCGGCGGGCCGCACCGGCTCCTGGGTCCACACTTTCAGCCAGGGCCACCGGGTGTACGGCAGCCACTGGACCTCGATCCGGCCGGCACGCGCCACATCCTGTTCCAGCGTGTGGCCCCCGCTGCCGGGCGGACCGAGCAGTTCCTCTACGGGTACGTCGAGGGAACTGCGGCAGCGCAGCCGGATGTTGACCGGAACCCGCAGGGTCGCCTCGGTGATGAAGGCACGGCCGAGGTGGACCAGCAGCGCCGCGGTGTCCGGGTTCTCGCGCGAAAAGGTCCTCAGTGTGTGGCGTCCGGCCGCGTCGTCCCAGACCACGGCGGTGAGCGAGTCCACGAGATCGCTCATGGTGCCGAAGCCGGTGCCCGCCGGAACGGCCCGACCGGGCAGCGGCACACCGGTGCCGTGTGCGCCGATGGCCAGAGCGCCGCCGAGGGTCAGGTCACCGATCTGAGGAACACCCGTCAGACCGTACCCCCCGGCCTCCAGGGCGCCGTGCAGCACGTCCATGGTCGTACCGGCCTCAGCGGTGAGCATCGCGGGGTCGCCCCCGCGCAGCCGGAAGCCGGTCAGATACGCCGTCGTGTCCACCAGGACAACGCGACCGATGTCCTCACCGTTGCGCACGATGAGCGGTGACCAGCCATGGCCCATGCCCTTGGCGCGCAGCCGCCAACGGTGGTTACGGGCCCAGTCGGCCAGAGTGACAACGTCGCCCGCGGAGGCGGGGAGCGCGGTCCACACCGCGTCGAGGGCGATCTCCCCCGACCAGTTGCGAAACGCCTGCCGTACCAGGCGGATCCCTGCCGGGAACCCCGCAGGGGCCGCAAGGCCCGCGGCATGCGCCTCCAGCCGGAAAGCCGGCGTCCAGCCGACAGCTGCCCCGGCGGCAACCGCGGCAGCGGCGAGCACCCGGCGTCGGCCCAAGTGCTCCGGACTTTCCCGCTTTTCACCCATCGACCGGCCCTTTCTGCTGATGACCACATCAACGAGTGACCCGGGCACGGATTACGGCCATATGGCGTCCATATGACGGCCATACGGCCGTGACCAGCTGGCCTGTTCAGGATGAGCGGGCCACCGCCCAGGCGAAGCCCAGCGCGGTGAGGGTGAGCCCGCCCAGGGCCAGGGCCGTGCCCGGGTAGCCGGCCAGGCTCAGGCCCAGGCCGCCGAGGGCCGCGCCGACGAAGACGCCCAGGCTCATCCCGGCCGCGTTGAGGCTCAGCGCGGTGCCGCGCAGAGTGCCGCAGCGGCGGACGAGGAGCGTAGTGACGCAGGCGGCGACCGTCGCGTGGCCGACACCGATCAGCGCGGTCAGTGGCAGGGCGAGCAACAGGGAGTGGGTGAAGTAGAGGGCGACGAGCGCGCCCAGCGCCACTACCAGGGCCAGGAGCATAAGACGTTCGGTGGTGATCCTCGGCCGGTCGGAGCTCAGCACACGTCCGGTGAGGAAGTTGCTGACGAAGAACGCCGTGCCGCTCAGGGTCCACACGAGCGCGAAGGGACCGGGTTCAAGGGTGAAGCGCTCGTGGTAGAAGGCCGCCAGGTAGGCGAGATAACCCATGAAGGCGGCCGTGCGCAGGAGCGCGACGAAGAGGAGCGGGATCACCCCGGGGAGAGCGGCCAGTGCCCGGAAGGAGGCAAAGTAGCCGAGTTTCTCCTGCTGGCTCGGCTCGCTCGGCTCGCTCTGCCGGCTCTGCTGGTTTCCGGCGGCTGGGGTCTCTTCGCTGCGGGTGCGGCCCTTGGCGAAGAAGAGCGCCGCCAGGAGGCAGGAGACGACGGCGACGGCCCACATGTTTCCCTGCCAGCCCCACAGCACGGCTGGCAGGGCCACCGCGGGTGCCGCCATCAGCGCGGTGAACGACTGGGTCGCGGTGACGAGGGTCGCCGCCCGGCCGGCCGCGGCACCGTTGCCGAAGCGATCCGCGGCCGCTGCGGTGAGCGCCGGGTTCAGTACGGCCGTACCGGCCCCGACAAGCAGGCAGAAGGCGGCGATCAGCAGGAACTCTCCGGTGGCGCCCAGGGCCGCGGAACCAGCCAGCACGGCGAGGCCTCCGGCGGCCGCCCAGTCCTTGCGTACCCGGTCGATCAGCGGGGCCAGTGCCGTTCCCACGGCGAGGGCGGCCAGGCCACCCAGACCGCGCAGTTGACCCATGGCGGCGTTGCTGCTGTCCGCCGATTCGGCGATCGGCACCAGGAAGGTGCTGTAGATGGTGAAGGGCAGCAGCCCGACCGCCGAGGCCAGCAGCAGCGGCCACAGGGTCCGGGTCATCCGCAGATCGCCGGGTATGGGTTCGGCGGCCTCTTCCCTGGCCTCAGCGGTGTGGTTGGCGTGCTTCGTTTCGCTGCTCATGCGGGGGCTCCCCGGTACCGGTAGAGGACGGTCGCGTCGGCGCTGAACTGGGAGAAGGGAAAGGGCTCCGCGGACAGAGCGGTGACACCGGCGCCCAGGAAGGCGCGGGCCACGGCGCTGCCGGTCTGGGCGTACACCACCAGCGGGATGTCCCGGGTGCGGCAGTGGTCCAGGATCGCGTCGAAGCTGCCGTTGCTGAGTGTCATGCCGGTGGCGACCACGGCGTCGGCCGCTGCCAGGACCTCGGCCATATCGTCGGTGACCGGGTCTCCCCATTGCGTGCTGCGGAGGTTGAAGTCGCAGGGCAGGCAGGTGCCGCCGCGTTCCCGGATCGCGGCGACCAGGGGGTTGACGACGCCGATGAGGGCGACCTTGGCACCGGGTGCGATGTCCAGCAGCCCAGCGACGGCGGCGTCCCTGGCCTGCGCCCTGGTTTCGGGGGTGCCGGTGGGCAGGGTGACGGGTTCGGCTTCGGGTGCGTCGCGGTGCGGGTGGACCCGGGCGAGATAGGCGTCGAGGGCGGCGATGCGGACCGGGGGAACGCTGTGCCGTATGAGGGTGTCGAGGGTGTGCCCCGAGGCGTTCGCGCAGAAGTCGGGGTCGAGTTCGCCGGCCTCGAAGGAACAGGCGCCAAAGGCGTCCCCGGTGCGGGTCAGCAGATAGTGGTTGCGGTAGGTGACCTGGCTGCCGGCCAGCCGGGTGGTGTGGTGGAGCCAGAACGCGCTGGTGACGGTCAGTTTTTGGGGCGGCGTCCCGTAGGCACCGGCGAGCACGGCGTCGCTGAGCTCGGTCACGGTCTGCGGTTGTGGGTGGGCCATGTCGGCGTCTTTCTTCTGGTGTTGTTCTGGGTTGTGCGGGGTCAGGGCGAGTCAGCTGCCGAAGAGCCGTGTCATGCGGTTTCGGTCAGCAGGGCTGGTTCCCGACGCTCGTCCGCGTCGTTCGGTGCGCTGTCCAGGACGCTGTCCGGGGGCGGCCAGGACAGTGCGGACCAGGGGTGCCTGAGCTCTTCGCGGGTGGTGGCCTCGTACGGGCGCATCGATCCGAGGCCGTGCGCCCGGGGGTGGCTGGCGTAGGCGTTGTCGACATAGCGGTGGCCGGTGTCGGCGGCGATGAAGACATACGTCCTGGACGCGTCCCGCTTGGTCTCCCTCTCCCGCTCCCTCTCCCAGAGCGTGGCCAGATAGGCCGCTCCGGCCGAGAGACCGGCGAATATGCCGCTCGCTCGCAGGAGTTCGACCGCACCGGACATGGCGTAGTCGAAGTTCACCCAGTGGATACGGTCGTACAGCTCGTGGCGGACGTTCTCAAACGGTATGGAGCTGCCGATACCAGCGATGATCATGTCCGGATCGGAGATGTGCTCGGCGCCGAAGGTGACGCTGCCGAACGGCTGGACGCCGATGAGCGTCACATCCCGTCCGGCCTCGCGCAGATACGTGGCGATGGAGCCGGTCGATGCGCCGGTGCCGACGCCCCCCACCAGGGCCAGCGGGCCCTGCGGCACCTCTTTCTCGATCAGGTCGGCGACGTCGCGGTAGCCGAGATAGTGGATGGCATCGTGGTACTGGCGCATCCAGTGGTAGTCAGGGTTGTCCCGCAGCAGCTCGCCAATGCGCTCCACCCGGAGGTTCTGGTCAAGTCGCAGGTTCTTGGAGGGGCGGACCTGTTCGAGGGTGGCGCCGAGTATCTCCAGCTGGACACGGAGCGTCCGGTCCACGGTCGTCGAGCCGATGATGTGGCAGTTCATTCCGTAGCGGTGGCACGCCAGCGCCAGCGCGTGGGCGTAGATGCCGCTGGAGCTGTCGACGAGTGTGTCGCCGGGCTTGACCTGCCCGGTCTCCAGGAGATGCCGTACCGCGCCCAGCGCCGAGTAGATCTTCATCGTCTCGAAGCGCAGGCAGACCGCTCCCGGCGGGACGGTGACCACGTCCGGCTCCTTGATGGCCTCCGCGATGTGCTCATGCATGGTGTCTGTCCCCTCAGCTGTCGGCGCGGAGCTTGAAGAAGTACGCCTGGCGGTTGTCGTCCTCCCGGGCTTGGCGGTGCAGCACCTCGGGCGTGAACCCCGCGTCCATGGCGTAGCCGGTGATCTCCTTCAGCTGGGCGGTATTGGACATGACCAGGTAGACCTCACCGCCGGGCGCGAGCAGCTTCCGGTCGGTGAGCTGGTCGAAGAAGCGCGTCACGATGTCGGTGCCGACGCAGACGTTGCGGATCACCGTCGGGTCGTCGCTGGTCTTCACGCTGACCGCGGGCGGGTTGAAGGTGATGACGTCCAGCCGGACGGAGCCGGGGAACTCCTCGAAGAGGTTGGAGACCAGCGGGTGGAAGAGGGTCTCCGGGCGCTCGCCGACGATCCGTTCGTAGTGCCCGGCCGCGGTGGCGACGCTGTCGGGGTGGATGTCCGCCGCGTAGATCTCACGGGCTTCCCTGGTTCCGGCGATGACGGCCTCGACTCCGGCGCCGGCGCCTATCGCCGCGTACGAGCGTCCGGCCAGCTCAATGGTGCCGTCCAGCAGCCGGTCGTGGACGATGCGGCTGCTGGCGTCCGGGCGGAAGACGCCGGGCGGCAGCTCGAAGGTCCAGCCGTTGTAGGCGTAGGTGCGGTGCGTGTGGATGTCGGTGGTATGGCTGTTGAGGGCGAGGACCTCCGCCAGCGGGAGGGTGCCGGGCAAGCTGGCGAGCAGCTCCCGGGCGCCGGTATGGGATTCGGATCGGGCTTCGGATCGGGCTTCAGTTCGGGCTTCGGGCTCGGGCAAGGTTCCTCCGTTGATCTGCGGTGGGCGGGGGTCTCCCGGCGTCAGGTGCCGGGGGCGGATACGGCGGCCCGGTCGGGGGCCGAGGGGGCCGGTTGGGCCGATGGGGTGACCAACGGGCCCATGGCACACACGAGTTGCCGGGTGATGTCGGCTTGCGGGTGGTGCAGCACCTGCCCTGCCGCGCCGCTTTCCACGACGTGGCCGCCGTCGATGACGACAATGTGCTGGGCGAGGGCCGCCAGAAGCTCCAGATCGTGGCTGACCCAGAGCAGCGCGGTGCCATGTTCGGCGCGGAGCCGGGAGAGTTCGGCGAGGACGGCGTCCCTGGCCTCGGGGTCCAGGGCAGTGGTGATCTCGTCGCAGATCAGCACATCGGGGGCGGCCAGAAGGGCGCGGGCCAGGGCGGCCCGCTGGAGTTCGCCGCCGGACAGCCCGCCGGGGCGGCGCTGGGCGGCGCCGGGGGCCAGGCCGAGCCGGGTGAGCAGCGCCAGGGCTTCCTCCCGCGCCTCGCCCGGGCTCTGCCCGTGCAGCCGAATACGGGTACGGGCAACCTGTTCGGCGACAGGGCGGCGTTCGTCGAAGGAGCCGCGCACCTCCTGCCAGACGTACTGCACCCGCCGTTTCTGCTCCCGGGTACGGCGGCGCAGTACGGGCAGCGCGGCGCCGTCCAGCAGCACCTGGCCGCGGTAACGCTCGTGGAGTCCGGCGATACACCGGGCGAGGGTCGTCTTGCCGCCGCCGGAGAGCCCGGCCACGCCCACGCAGCCGCCGGCGGGCAGCGCCAGGTCCACGGCATGCAGCACCGGGTCACGGCGCCGGGTGCGCACATAGGCCGTAAGTCCCCTGACCCGCAGCACCGGTGGTACCGGCGGCACCGGTGGCTGCGCGGCGTCGGCGGGGGCGGGGGCGGGGGGCGGTCCGGGCGCCACGGTGCGGGTCAGCGGGCGGCGGTCGGGCAGCGCGTGTCCGGTCACGCGTCCGCCGCCGAGCACCACCACGTGGTCGGCCAGCGTACGTACCAGGTCGTGGTCGTGGCTGAGCAGCAGGATCCCCAGGCCCGTCCGGGCCAGCTCAGCCAGCTCTCCGGCCAGCCGCATCCGGGTGACCGTATCGAGGCCGGTGCTCGGCTCGTCCAGGATGAGTACGCGGGGGCGGCAGACCAGGGTCTGGGCGAGCGCGACGCGCTGGCGCTGGCCACCGGAGAACTGGTGCGGGAAGCGGCGCTCGGTGTCCCGGCCCGGCGGCAGCTGGGCGGACCGCAGCGCCTCGGTGACGGCGGCCTGCCCGGCGGCACCGTGGTGCAGCCGGGCGAGCTCGGCCAGCACGCTGCCGGTCCGGCGGGCAGGGTTGAGGGTGCTGCCGGGGTGCTGCGGCATATACGCGACCACCCGCCCGCGTACCCCGGGGGCCTGCTCCGTGGTCCCGTCACCGTCCACGACCGCTACGCCGTCGACGGCCACCCGCCCGCCCAGCCGTACGCCGGGTCCGGCCTCCCCCAGGAGCGCCAGGGCGGCCGTGGTCTTGCCGCTGCCCGAGGGACCGACCAGCGCGGTGACCCGACCCGCGTGGACCTCGAAGTCCACCCCGTCGAGCAGCACGGCGTCGCCGGTGCGCGCGGTGAGCCCGCGCACCGTGATGACGGGGTTCATCGGACCTCCCGCGTACGGCGGTTGTGGGCCAGCAGCCGGTCGGCGAGCAGGTTGAGCCCCACGGTGAACATGACGAGCATCGCGGCGGGTGCCAGCACCGCCCATGGCTGGAGCAGCAGCGCCTCCCGGCTCCGGGAAATGCTCACCGCCCAGTCCGGTGCGGTCGGATCCAGGCCCAGGCCGAGGAAGTTGGCGGAGCCGACCAGGAAGACGGCGAAGGTGATCCGGGTGCCGATGTCGGCGGCGACCGGGGAGAGCGCCGAGCGCGCGACCCAGTCGAGTTGGATACGCGCCCGGGACTCGCCCTGCACCCGCAGCGCCTCGGCCACCGGGCTGCTGGCCGCCTCCAGCGCCGCAGCGCGCACCAGCCGGGCCACGGGCGGTACGTTGACGACCCCGACGGCCAGCGTGATCGCGACCGGGGAGCCGCGCCACCCCACCGCCACCACGCTGATGACCAGCAGCGTGGGCAGCGGCAGCAGCACGTCCAGGGGGCGGATCAGCAGTTCGTCGGCCCAGCGGCGCCGGGTGGAGGCCGCCGCCAGGCCTACGATGCCGCCCACCAGACAGGCGACCGCCACCGCGCCGATCGCCATGCCCAGCGCACTGCGGCCGCCGAGCAGCAGCAGGGCGAGCACATCGCGGCCCAAGCCGTCCGTGCCGAGCGGGTGTTCCGCGCCTCCGGCCGCATAGGGCGCTCCCGCCCCGGGGGCCGCCGGTTCCGCGAACAGCGGGCCGAACAGCGCCATGCCGACCGGCAGCACCAGCAGCAGCCCACCCATGGACACCACCGGCAGAGGTATTCGCGAGCGCCTCACCGAAGGGCCTCCGTCCTCGGTACCAGGCGGTGGCACACCAGGTCCGCCGCCAGGCTGAACAGCAGCGCCGCGACCGCCAGTACGAGCGTCAGACCCTGCACGGTGGGCACGTCCCTGGCCTCAACGGCGCGCACCAGTGCCGTGGCGACGCCGGGAATGGCGAAGACGGCCTCCACGATCAGCACGCCGCCGATGAGGTTGTCGCCGACCCGGGCGAGTTCCTGGATGCCCGGGACCGCCGCGTTGGGCAGCACATGGCGCAGCAGCACCGTCCGGCGCGGCACGCCAAGGCGCCGCGCCTGGGTGACGTAACCGGTCTCCAGCACCGTCACCATGCCCGCCCGTATCTGCCGGGAGAGCAGGCAGACCATCCGCGCGGCGACCACCGTGACCGGCAGCACCAGCAGGGCAGGCTGCCCGAGCAGGTCGCCGCCGCCCACACCGACCCACGTCGCGGGCAGCCAGCCCAGCCGCAGCGACAGGCCCGCGATGAGCAGCAGGGCCAGTACGAAGTCGGGGATGGCGTTCAGGGCGAGGGTGACCGAGGTGACGGCCCGGTCCAGGCGGCCGCCCTCGTGCAGGCCGGACGCGATGCCCAGCAGCATCGCGAGCGGGACCACCACCGCGATGGTGACGGCGGCGAGCACCAGGGTGGCCCCGGCCGACTCGGCCAGCACCCCCGCCACCGGGCCGCCGCTGACCAGTGAGGTGCCGAGATCACCGGTGAGCACGCCGCCCGCCCACTGGGCGAAGCGTTCCAGCGCGGGACGGTCCAGCTGGAGCTGCTCCCGCAGGGCGGCGACCTGCTCTTCGGTGGCGTCACCGTCGTAGCGCACCGCGGCGGCGTCACCGGGCAGCAGTGAGGTGAGGGCGAACACCAGCACCGCGAGCAGCGCCAGCTGGACCACGCCCAGCGCGAGGCGCTGCAGGACGTACCCACGCACGGTCAGGCCAGCCACACCTGGTCGAAGCGGGCCGAACCCAGCGTGTTGGGCGGCGCGGGCTTCATCCCGCGCACCCGGGCGGAGGCGGCGTTCAGCCAGTCCGCGTGACCCCACATCAGCAGGCCGCCCTCCTCGTGGATGGTGCGCTGCAGGCCGGAGTAGAGCTTGGCGCGTTCGTCCTTGCCGGTGGTGGACTGCGCCTTGGCGAAGGTGGTGTCGAAGTCGTCCCTGCGCCAGCCGGAGGCGTTGAAGGGGGAGTCGGACAGCAGCCGGTCGTTGATGTAGTTGGGAATCGTCATCGCGCCGGAGCGGTGGCTGCCCATGACGCCCTTGGTGAGCTGGTCGGCGTAGTACGTCTCGGCGGAGCCGGTGGTCACCTTCACCCGCAGCCCGGCGTCGGCGGCCTGCTCCGCGAAGAGGGTCGCCGCCTCGACGAACCCGGCGGCGACATCCGAGGTGTAGAACGACAGTGTCTTGTTCAGTGCCCCCGCCTTGCGCAGCAGCGAGCGGGCCTCATCCACATCGCGCTCACGCTGTGGGATGTCCTCGGGGTAGTACTGGTAGCCCTTGCCGAACATGTCGTTGCCGACCGCCCCGCGGCCCGCCAGCACCACATCGACCAGCTTCCGGCGGTCGGCGAGCAGCTTGAAGGCGAGCGTCACCTTCGGGTCGTCAAAGGGCTCCTGATCGCACTTCATCACGATGGCGTGCGCGGCTCCGCCCTCGGCGGCGAGGATACGAACCCCCTGGTCGGCTTCCGCGCTACGGGCGAACGTCGGGGTCATCTCGTAGGCGAACTCCGCCTCGCCGCCCCGCAGGGCGTTGCCCCGGGCATCGGTGTCGGCGGGCAGAATCCGCAACTCATCCACGTACGCGCCGCCGTCCCAGTGGTCGTCGAAGCGCTCGGCGACGAAGGACCGGCCGGCCGCGAAGGACTTCAGCCGGAAGGCGCCGGTGCCGACCGGCTTGGCCGGGTCGTCATAGCGGGAGCTGACGATGGCGGTACCCAGGGTGCCCAGCAGTGCGGGGAACTCGGCGCTGGGCTCGCTGAGCGCTATCTCGACGGTCCGCTTGCCGGTCTTCCGGCAGTTCTTGAGGTCGATGGCGGACAGCAGTCCCTGGGCGAAGTGGTTGCTGGCCTTGGGGTCGAGAATGCGGCCGAGGCTGAAGAGCACATCCTCTGGGCTGAGCTTCTTACCGTCGTGGAAGAGCGCGTCCCGCAGCGTGAACCGCCACACGGTGGCCTCGCTGTTGGACTCCCACTTCCGCGCCAGCCGCGGCACCGGCGCCATATCAGGGCCCAGTTCAACGAGCCGGTCGAACATGGCCTTGGTCCGCGCCATGTCGATGGCCAGGCTCTCCGCGTGCGGGTCGATGGTCTCCGCCTTCCCCCCACCAGCGAACACTGCCCGGAACCGCCCGCCCCGCTGCGGCGACGCCTTGGCATCCGCGCCACCGCCGCCGCTGCCACCACAGCCGGTGAGGACCAGGGCCCCGGCTGCTCCGGCGGCACCCGCCAGACCTATGAACTCTCTGCGGCTACGGGCGTTCGGCATGTCGCTCCCCACACATCAGTTGGCACAGCCGGACGACCGGCGCGGTGTGAAGCCTGCCAGTAAATGAAAATGATTGTCAATATGGATGCGTCATCGGCTAGAAAAATGAAACCCGCAGGTCAGAACTAGACCTACGGGTTCCGGTCGCAACCGCCGCAGGGAAACGACCCAACCTAGTCATGACAAAAGCCCCAGTGATCGTGACGCCCGTGACGCCCGTCGGCGAGCATCTCCACCCGGATCTGGTTCTTCGCGGTGCCGTCTCAGGCAGGGCCGCTCTGGTTGCGCTGGGTGGTACCGGGCTCTCCCGTCTCCCGCCTCCACTGCACGAGAAGTCCGGACGACGCCCTCGACTGCGATGGCATCACCCTCTACGCCTACCGCGGGCACTGGGCCATCGGCGCCCAACTCACCCCCGACGGCGACGTGCTGGGCAAGATCGGTACCGCACCAGAGCCCAACCCCGAGGCCGCCATGGAGGCCGTTCAGCTGTGGATCAAGAACTACTGCGACCGGAACGGCCTGACGCTCCTCAGCGCTGAGAACCTCAACCGCCACCCCCGTCCGAGCTGGCCCCCCTACTCTGTCCTGGCCCGCTTCACGATCGCTCGCAAGCGCGCTGAGACCACCCAGGTGGCCACCTTCCGGGGCGTGTTCACCCGTTAGGGGCATGCGGGGAAGCCTGGTGGATGGCCTTGGGGGTAGTGGACAGGATCGGGGGCATGTCTGAGTTTCTGAATGACAAGCTGTCCCGGCGCTTTCGGACCTGGGACCGTGACGGCAACGGGTACCTGGAGCGGAGCGACTTCGTGCAGGGCGCGGATCGGCTGGGGGATGCCTTCAACCGGCCCGCGGACTCCCCGCAGCGGCAGCAGATGCGGGAGATGTGCCAGCGGCTGTGGGAGGGTCTAAGGAAGTTCGCGGATGCCGACGGGGACGGCCGCGTCTCCGAGGCCGAATACCGGCGAGCGTTCACCGAGCTGATCGTTAAGCAGCCCGGCGCGTTCGACGCGGCATACGCGCCGTTCGTGAGCACCTTGATGGCCATGGCAGACCACGACGGCGACGGCAGGCTGGACCGGGACGAATACCGCAGTTGGTTCGTGACTGCCTTCGGCATCACCGAGCACGACGCCGATACGGCCTTCGACAAGGTCGATGCCGATGGCGACGGGCACGTTACCGAGGAAGAGATGGTGGCCGCTATCCGCGACTACTACTTCAGCAACGACCCCGACGCTTCCGGCAACTGGCTGCTCGGACCACCCGCGCCACAGAAGTAACCCCCGGCTCTCCGTAGCCGGCACGGCGAGCGGCCGCGCCGCACAGCCACCTCGGGGGACCACGGGGACGCTGCCCGCTTTCCACGCCGTCGGCGCGCCCGGCTCTCGGGCCGGTCGTCGAGCTCATCCGGTGTCGAGGGGACTGACGCGACTCCGGCGCCGTGTCCCCAGGCTGTCCCCACCGGGGGACTCCGCTCACGCAATGGCCCTTCCATGATCGCCATGGAAGGGCCGTTCTTGCTCCAAAAACAGAGAAAGTGCAGGTCACCGGGAGTGTCCTGCACTTTCTCCGAGAGAGCCGCCTAGGGGAGTCGAACCCCTGACCTACGCATTACGAGTGCGTCGCTCTGGCCGACTGAGCTAAGGCGGCAGGCTGCGTGCGTGCCAGCTTGGCAGGCGCAGCGCCGATAAGTCTACACAGTTCCGAGGGGTGCTCCGCACGGGTTGCGGGGGGTGGTGGGGGCGGGATGATGTTGGGGGAATGTGGCTTTTGGGGTTGGTGCGGTGAAGGGATGGGTGGCCCGTGGGTCGGACGTCTTCCCGCTGGGCGACGCTTGCTGTGCTGTGTGCCAGCCTGCTGCTGGTGGCCATGGACGCCACCATTCTCAATATCGCGCTGCCGTCACTGATTGATGATCTTCAGCCGAGTGGGCGGGCCCAGCTGTGGATCATCGATATTTATGGGCTGGTGCTGGGCGGGCTGCTGGTGACCGCCGGGGCGCTGAGTGATCGGTGGGGGCGGAAGCTGCTCTTTTTGGTGGGCTTTGTACTGTTCGGGGTGGCTTCTGTGGTGGCGGCTACTGCGGGGAGTTCTGAGCAACTGATCGCTGGGCGGGTGCTGCTTGGGGTTGGCGGGGCCATGGTGATGCCGTCGACGCTGTCGCTGATCCGCCATACGTTCACCGATGCCCGGGAGCGGGCGATGGCCATTGGGATCTGGGCGGCGGTGGCCGGGGCTGGGGCGTCGGTGGGGCCGTTGATCGGTGGGTTCCTGGTGGAGCGCTATGGGTGGTCAGCGGCGTTCTGGGTGAATGTGCCGGTCGTGGTGGTGACGGTTGTCTGTGGGGTTGTGTTGTTGCGGGAGTCCAGGGATCCGCATCCGGCGGGGATCGACTGGGCTGGGGCGGTGCTGTCGGTGGTGGGCATTGTCTGTCTGGCGTGGGGGATCAAGCGGGTCGCCAAGGGGAGTCTGGGACTGGATGATCTGGCGGTGCTCGCGCTTGGGGGGCTGCTGATCGGGGTGTTTGTGCGGCGGCAGCTACGGCTGGAGGATCCGCTGCTGGATGTGCGGCTGTTCGCCAATCGCGCCTTCAGCGCCGCCGCGCTGGTCATCTTTATGGCGATGCTGGCGATCGGCGCCGCGCTCTATCTGGTGGCACTGTGGCTGCAGTATGTACACGGGTACACGCCGTTTGAGGCAGGGCTGCGGACCGTGCCCGCGGCGCTTGCGGGGCTGGTCGGGGCGCTGGCCGCGCCGCGGCTGATGCGCCGGTTCGAGGTGCGGGGGCTGGTGGCGACTGGGCTTGGGGTGATGGGGGCGGGCTTCGCGCTGCTGGCGCTGGCGCCGACGCCCACGCCGTATGCCGTTATCGCGGTGATGCTGGGGTGCCTTGGCTTCGGGGATGGGCTGGCGATCACCTCGGCTACGTCGGTGCTGGTCTCGGCTGTGCCCGCGCACCGGGGCGGGCAGGCGGGGGCGGTTTCGGAGTCGAGTTATGAGATGGGGGTTGGTTTTGGGGTGGCGCTGCTCGGGACCATCCATGCGGCGGTCTTCACCAGGAGGATGATCGGTACTGATCTCCCATTGGAAGGAAGGGAGTTGGGGATCGCGCGGGGGTCTGTTGGGGGCGCGGAGCATATCGGGCGGCAGGTGGGTGGGGAGCGGGGGCGGGTTGTGGTTGATGCTGCGGAGCGTGCGTTTGAAGGGGCGCTCGCTACTACCGCTTATGTGTCGGTCGGGATTGTTTTTGCGGTAACGGTGCTGACGGCGTGGTTGGTGCCTCGGGGGTTCAAGGCAACCGCGGGGCACTGAGGGTTACTTGCAGCGTTTGCTGGCCTTGGGGGTCTTGCCCTCGAGGAGGTAGGTGTTCACCGCGGAGTCGACGCAGGGGCCGCCACGCATATACGCGGTGTGACCGTCGCCCTCGTAGGTGAGCAGGGTGGCCGAGTCGAGTTGGTCGGCAAGGGCCTCGGACCAGATGTAGGGGGTGGCCGGGTCACGGGTGGTGCCGATGACGAGGATCGGGTCGGCGCCCTTGGCCTCGATCCGGTTGGGCTCGCCCGTGGGCTTCGTCTCCCAGCCCGCGCAGTTCAGTGCGGCCCAGGCAAAGTTGCGGCCGAAGATCGGGGAGACCTTCTCGAAGGACGGCACAGCCTTTTTGACCTCGGCCGGGCTGGTGAAGGCGGCGGGCTGGTCAAGGCAGTTGATCGCGGTGTTGGCGTACATGATGTTGCCGTAGGAGCCGTCCGCGTCGCGCTGGTTGTACTCGTCGGCCATCGACAGGAGGGCGGCGCCATCGCCCTTCTTGGCGTCGGTGAGTGCGTCGCGCAGCATCCCCCAGAGGCTCTCGTTGTACATCGCCTGGAAAACCCCGGTGGCGGCGAGGGACTCGCCGAGCTTGCGCTTCTCGCCGGTCTCCAGCGGCTCCTTGTCGACTTGATGGAAGAAAGCGGTGAGTCGCTTCCCCGCGTCCTGCGCGCTCTTGGTGCCCAGCGGGCACTTGGAGCGTTTCACGCAGTCCTCAGCGAAGGCGGTGAAGGCGGTGTGGAAGCCCGCGGTCTGGTCCCGGTTGAGCTGTTCCGCCGGCAGCGACGGGTCCATGGCGCCGTCCAGAACGAGCCGTCCGGAGCGGGAGGGGAAGAGCCCGGCATAGGTCGCGCCGAGGAAAGTACCGTAGGAGAAACCGGCGTACGTCAGCTTCTTGTCGCCCAGCACCTCGCGCAGGACGTCCATATCGCGGGCGGCCTCGATCGTCGAGACATGGCCGAGGAGCTTGTCCGCCTGCTTCTTGCAGCCCTCGGCGAACTTCTCGTAGGCGGAGGTGAGCTCGTCGATCTCGCCCTGGTCGTCGGGGGTGAGGTCGACCTGGGTGTGCTGGTCCATCTGGTCGCCGGTGAGGCATTCGATGGGTTCGCTGCGGGCGACACCGCGCGGGTCCATGCCGACGATGTCGTACCGGTCGCGCACCTCGGCCGGGAAGCCGATACCGGCCGCCATCTGGACATAGTCGACCGCCGAGCCGCCGGGACCGCCCGGATTGACCATCAGCGAGCCCAGTGACTCGCCGGAGCCGTCCGCCTTCTTGCGGGTGACGGCAAGCTTCAGGTCCTCGGCCGGGTCGGGCTTTTCATAGTCCAGTGGCGCCCTGAGCGTGGCGCACTGGAAGCCGGGGGCACCGCAGTCGCGCCAGCTCAGCTTCTGCTCGTAGTACGGCTTGAGACTGTCCGGGATCTGCTCCGGAAGCGGCTGAAGCACCTTGGACACGCCTGACTCACGCTTCCCCGTGGCCGGGGGTGAGGATCCCGATCCAGCCGGGCTTCCCGACGTACACCCCGAGATGAGCAGCGCGGCCGCCGCGAGGATCGTGCCGGAGGTGCGGAGCACCCGCTTCGTTTCCATCGATGTGGCCCCATTGCTTGTCAGTGCCCGTGGGTGTGTCGTATCCAGAGCGTATTCCGGAGCGTATACGGTCAGCCCGCACGCAGTGCTACGGTCATCGCTTCTACCGCGAGCAGCGGGGCTACATTGCGGTCCAGGGCCTGGCGGCACTCCAGGATCGCCTCCATCCGGCGCAGGGTCTGCTCAGGGCGGCTCTGGGCCGCAATCCGCTCGACGGCGTCCCGCTCCACGCCGCCCCCGGTACCCGCCGAGGTGCCCAACTGGCGGGCCAGCACATCACGGTAGAAGGCGGTCAGCTCGGTGAGCGCCAGGTCCAGCGAGTCGCGCTGGGTGCGGGTGGCGCGGCGCTTCTGCTTGTCCTCCAGCTCCTTCATCACCCCCGCCGTGCCACGCGGCATCCGCTTGCCCTCGGTGCCGCCGAGGGCGGTGCGCAGCTCGTCGGTCTCCTTGCCGTCCAGCTCCCCGGCGACCTGCTTGGCGTCCTCGGTGGCGGTGTCGATCAGCTCCTGTGCGGCCTTGAGGCAGCCGCCGACGCTGTCGACACGGAGGGGCAGCTTGAGAACGGCGGCCCGGCGGGCGCGGGCGCGCTCATCGGTGGCCAGGCGCCGGGCCCGCCCGATATGTCCCTGGGTGGCCCGGGCGGCGGTCATCGCCAGCTCGGGCTCGACCCCGTCACGCCGCACCAGTACGTCGGCCACCGCGCCGACGGGGGGCGTACGGAGGGCGAGGTGACGGCAGCGGGAGCGGATCGTCGGCAGTACGTCCTCGGTGGACGGCGCGCACAGCAGCCAAACCGTACGGGGGGCGGGCTCCTCGATGGCCTTCAGCAGGACGTTCCCGGCGCCCTCGGTGAGCCGGTCGGCGTCCTCCAGCACGATCACCTGCCAGCGTCCGCCGGCCGGGGAGAGCTGGGCCCGGCGCACCAGCTCACGCGTCTCCTTGACGCCGATGGTGAGCAGGTCCGTACGGATGACCTCGACATCGGCGTGGGTGCCCACCAGGGCCGTATGGCAGCCGTCGCAGAACCCGCAGCCGGGGGCACCGCCCAGCCGCCGGTCGGGGCTGACGCACTGCAACGCGGCGGCGAAGGCGCGGGCGGCCGTGGCGCGGCCGGAGCCGGGCGGGCCGGTGAACAGCCAGGCGTGGGTCATCGCTGAGCCGGAGGTCTCCGGCCGCCGGCCGGACCCGGCGGCGCTGACATACGCGTCCGCGTCCCGCGCGGCGGCGGTGAGCTGCGCCGCCGCGCGGTCCTGCCCGACCAGGTCGTCCCACACCGCCATGGCTTCCCTCCCGCTGCTGGTCCGCTCGCGTGTGCCGCTCGTACGTGCTGTGCGTATCTGGGCTGTGCGTATCTGGGCTGTGGGGGTCCATTGTCCGCTATACGACTGACACCGCGGGCCGCCGCCGGTGCGAACGGCCCGCCTGGTTCAGCGGCGGCCTCTGCCGTCCTCGGGGTCCTCGTCGCGCTCTCGCGGGCCAAGCAGCTCATCGGCGAGGGTCGGGAGGTCGTCCATGGGCGTCTCCTCCGCCCACTCCCGGCGGCGGGTGCGCTCCTGGGGCTCCGCGGCCGCGGGGGTCTGCGGCAGCACGGCGGTCTCATCGGCGTCCGCGGGGACTTGCGGCAGCACGGCCGTCTCATCAGTGTCCGGCCGGGCGGGGGGCTGAGCGGGTTGAGCGGGCTGTGGGGGCTGTGGGGGCTTCGGCGGCTGCGGGGGCTGGACGCGGGGGACCTGGATGGTGTCCTCGTTGTCGGGGGCGTCGCGGGTGTCGGGGGTTTCGCGGTTATCGCGGTCGTCGCGTGTGGACTCCGTTGCCGCACGGGCCTGTTCGGCCCTCAGCAGGGCCTCCTCGGCCTTGCGCTGCTTCTCCAGCCGACGCTCCTCCGCCTGGGCGCGGAGCCGGGCCTCCTCCTCGGCCTGGCGGCGCAGCCGCTCCTGCTCCTCACGGCGGACCTGCTCCTCGGCCTCCCGGCGCTTGCGCTCCTCCTCCGCCTGGTGGCGGGCCTCCTCGGCCTCCTGGCGGCGGCGCTCCTCTTCCTCGGCACGGAGCTTGGCGAGCTGCGCCTGGCGCTCCCGCTCCAGCCGCTCCTCCTCGGCCTTACGCGCCGCCTCCTCGGCCGCACGCCGCTTACGTTCCTCCTCGGCCTTCTTACGGGCCTCCTCCTGCGCGTTGATCTCCTGCTCGGACAGCGGCAGGACCTGGTCGAGCCGGTGGCGTACGACCGTGGTGACCGCCTCCGGCTCCTGGCCCGCGTCCACGACGAGATAGCGGGTCGGGTCTGCGGCGGCCAGCGTCAGGAAGCCGGCGCGCACCCGCTTGTGGAAGTCGGCGGACTCCGACTCCAGCCGGTCCGGTGCCTCGGTGAAACGCTCGCGGGCGGTCTCCGGGGAGATGTCCAGCAGGACGGTGAGGTGCGGTACGAGCCCATCGGTGGCCCAGCGCGAGATACGGGCGATCTCGGTCGGCGACAGATCCCGGCCCGCGCCCTGGTAGGCGACGGAGGAGTCGATATAGCGATCCGAGATCACCACGGCGCCGCGCTCCAGTGCGGGCCGTACGACGGAGTCGATGTGCTCGGCGCGGTCGGCGGCGTAGAGCAGCGCCTCGGCACGGTGGGAGAGACCGGTGGAGGAAACATCGAGAAGGATGGACCGCAGCCGCTTGCCTATGGGGGTGGCGCCCGGTTCACGGGTGACGACCACCTCGTGGCCCTTGCCGCGGATCCACTCGGCAAGCGCCTCGGCCTGGGTGGATTTCCCGGCGCCGTCGCCGCCCTCAAGAACGAGGAAGAAGCCGGTGGGGAACGGGGCCTGAGCCGGGTCCCCGCCGCGCACCGCGTCGGCCAGGTCCCGGCGCAGCGGCACGCCCTGCCGGTCATCGACACGGCTGAGGACCAGTGCGGCGACCGGCAGGAGCAGGGCGCCAACAAGCATCAGGGTGAAGCCCGCGCCGCCGTATTCGAAGACGAACTTACCGCTCTCGACACGGTGTTCGCCGATCAGGCCCGCCAGGACCGGGGCCGTTATCGCGCTCACGGCGATGGTGAGCCGTACGACCGCGTGCAGATGCTCGGTGGTGCGGGGGCGGCGGAAGTCCTCGACCTCCTGGTCGAGCAGGGTGTGCCCGGCGTTCGCGGCCGTACCGGCGGCAAGGCCGGAGAGCAGGGCGGCCAGCAGCACGGTGGCGGTGTCGGAAGCGAGCCCGGTGACCAGCAGCGCCAGCCCGGTGACCGTGATGGCCAGGGCGAGCAGCCGTCGCCGGGAGAGGACCGGGGCCACCTTGGGTGCCCAGTGGATACCGCCGGCGGTGCCGCCGGTCAGGCCGAGCACCAGCAACGCGAAGGTGACCGGGCCGCCGCCGACGTCAACGGCGTGCAGCGCGGCGAGCGCCACGGCGGCGGCGATCGCGGCGGCGATGGCGGCAGCCGAGATCACGAGCAGCGGAATCGCGCCGGTACGGCCCTTGTCGGTGCCGGTCGCGGTCTTGGGGCGGCGCAGTCCCTCCAGCGGCGAGCGCGGGCGCGGGGTCTCGGTACCGGGGAGCTGGAGGAAGTAGAGGACCGAGACGGACGCGGCGAACAGTCCAGCGGCGACATAGGAGCCGAGTGCTGCCTGATGCTCGGAGAACCAGGCGATGCCCGTGCCGAGCAGATTGCTGATGAGGGTGATGACGAGCAGCGCGGCGGCGGCTGCTGGGAGCGCGAGGAAGCCGGTACGGATCCAGAGGCGGCGCAGGGCGTCATAGTGGTCGGGGAGGGGGCGTACGGCGGCACCCTCGGGCGGCGGCGCGGGGAGGAGCGCCGGAGCGGCGCTGTCCTTGGCGACGGTCCAGAAGCGCTCGGCGACGCCGGTGAGGAAGACGGTGATGAGGATGTACGCGTAGGCGTTGTCCGGGGTCCAGGTGATCCACAGCGGCGCGATGATCAGTAGCGCGAGGCGG
The DNA here is from genome assembly GCF_021216675.1 of Streptomyces gobiensis. Lineage (NCBI taxonomy): Bacteria > Bacillati > Actinomycetota > Actinomycetes > Kitasatosporales > Streptomycetaceae > Streptomyces > Streptomyces gobiensis. The sequence continues at coordinate 2,524,024 of NZ_CP086120.1, forward strand.
ACGCCGTCGGCGCTGATCATGGTCCAGCGGCGGTCGAGGGCGTTGCCGGGGGCGACGAGCGAGGACAGCGGGCCGAGCAGGACCGCACCGAAGAGCAGCGTGGCCAGTATGCGGGTGGCGAAAACGGCGGCGACGGCGAGCGCGACCCCGCTGTAGCCGGTACCGAAGGGGGGTGTGCCGCCCGTGACGACGACGCTCAGCGTCGCCTGCAGGGCGAGAAGCGTCAGTACGAGTACGGCGAGGGCGTCGGCGACACCGCTGACGCACTGGGCACTCCACAGCCGCCGCAGCGGGGCGTGGTTGAGGAGAGCCCGGACGGCGCGCTCGCGGGAGTCCGCGGCCAGGGCGTCGGAGGCGGGGTTCGTGGAGTTCCCAACCGGAGGCTGCTCTGCACGCGTCATATTGGCCAGCGTATCGGGAAGGGAGTGGGGGCGGGATGGCGCCCGAACGTTTGAGCAGGCTGCTGCCCGGCCGTACGTGGCTGGGGTGTCCCGCCGTGGGTGTTTTGTACCTGCCTCGGGTCCGTTGTGGGTCGGGGGTGGTCCGGGGTGGGCCGTTCCGGACCCATGATTTACGGCCCGACGCGCGGTTACGTTGAGTTGGCCGGTGGGGTCTGTGTCGGCCCACAAATCACGGGCAAGCGTCCGGAACAACCCACCCCTCCCCACCCCCTCACGCGTTGTGGGCACTCGGGCCGCCCGAGGGGCGGTGGGGGTCCCCCCATGCCCTTAAGGCTATGGGGGAGGGTGGGCACAACACCCGGCCACCGGCCCGCCCCGGGCCAACCCCGGGCCCCGGGGCGAAGCCCCGGTTACGGGAAGGGGCGGGATCGGGGAAACCCACCCACGGCACCCCGGATCCGGGCGGAGCCCGGCCACGCGGCGGAGCCGCATATCGGTACAGCGCCGGGAAGGCGGGGGGCAGCCGCAAGGCTCGGGGCCGGGGCTAGTCCGGCTTCTTCGTGGTGGTCTTCTTGGCGGCGGCCTTCTTCGCGGTCGCCTTCTTCGCCGTTGTCTTCTTCGCGGCGGCCTTCTTGGCCGGCGCCTTCTTCGCGGCCGTCTTCTTCGCCGTCGTCTTCTTCGCGGCCGTCTTCTTCTTCGCCGGGCCCTTGGCGCGCTTCTCCGCCAGGAGCTCGAAGGCTCGCTCGGGGGTGATCTCCTCTACGTCGTCGTCGCGGCGCAGTGTCGCGTTGGTCTCACCGTCCGTGACATACGGCCCGAAGCGGCCGTCCTTCACTACGACCGGGCGGTCGTTGGTGGGGTCGGTGCCCAGTTCCTTCAGCGGGGGCTTGGCGGCGGCGCGGCCACGCTGCTTGGGCTGGGCGTAGATGGCGAGGGCTTCGTCGAGGGTGATGGTGAAGAGCTGCTCCTCGCTCTCCAGGGAGCGGGAGTCGGTGCCCTTCTTGAGGTACGGGCCGTAGCGGCCGTTCTGGGCGGTGATCTCCTGGCCGGAGTCGGGGTCGGTGCCGACCACCCGGGGGAGGGAGAGGAGCTTGAGCGCGTCGTCCAGCGTGATCGTGTCGAGGGACATCGACTTGAAGAGCGAGGCCGTGCGTGGCTTGACCGCGTTCTTGCCGGTCTTCGGGGTGCCCTCGGGGAGGACCTCGGTGACGTACGGGCCGTAGCGGCCGTCCTTGGCGACGATGGGGTGGTTCGTGGCCGGGTCGATGCCGAGTTCGAAGTCGCCGCTGGGCTTGGCGAGCAGTTCCTCGGCGAGTTCGACGGTCAGCTCGTCCGGCGGGAGGTCGTCGGGGACATCGGCGCGCTGGCCGGTCTCGCCCTCGGGGCCGGGCTTTTCCACGTACGGGCCGTAGCGGCCCACGCGCAGGACGATGTCGTTGCCGACGGGGAAGGACGAGATGCCCTTGGCGTCGATCGCGCCCAGATCGGAGACGAGCTCCTTGAGCCCGCCGAGGTGGTCGCCGTCGCCGTTGCCCGCCTCGGCGGCGCCGCTGGCCTCGCCCTTGCCGAAGTAGAAGCGGCGCAGCCACGGCACGGCCTCGGCGTCGCCGCTGGCGATGCGGTCAAGGTCCTCTTCCATCTGGGCGGTGAAGTCGTAGTCGACCAGGCGGCCGAAGTGCTTCTCCAGAAGGCCGACGACGGCGAAGGAGAGGAAGGACGGCACGAGGGCTGTGCCCTTTTTGAAGACATAGCGGCGGTCGAGGATGGTGCTGATGATCGACGCGTAGGTGGAGGGACGGCCGATCTCTCGCTCTTCGAGCTCCTTGACGAGCGTCGCCTCGGTGTAGCGGGCCGGGGGCTTGGTGGCGTGGCCGTCGACCGAGATCTCGTCCGCGGTCAGGGCATCGCCCTCGGTGACCTGCGGGAGACGGCGCTCGCGGTCGTCAAGCTCGGCGTTGGGGTCGTCGGAGCCCTCGACATACGCCTTGAGGAAGCCGTGGAAGGTGATGATCTTGCCGGTGGTGCTGAACTCGGCGTCGCGGCCGTCGGCGGAGCGGCCGCCGACCTTGATGGTGACGGACTGGCCGGTGGCGTCCTTCATCTGGGAGGCGACGGTGCGCTTCCAGATCAGTTCGTAGAGCTTGAACTGGTCGCCGGTCAGCCCGGTCTCGGCGGGAGTGCGGAAGCGGTCGCCGGAGGGGCGGATCGCCTCGTGCGCTTCCTGGGCGTTCTTGACCTTGCCCGCGTAGGAGCGGGGCTTGTCCGGGAGGTAGTCGGCCCCGTAGAGCTGGGTGACCTGGGCGCGGGCGGCGGAGATCGCGGTGTCGGACAGGGTCGTGGAGTCCGTACGCATATAGGTGATGAAGCCGTTCTCGTACAGCTTCTGGGCCACCTGCATCGTGACCTTGGCACCGAAGCCGAGCTTGCGGCTGGCTTCCTGCTGGAGGGTCGTGGTGCGGAAGGGGGCGTACGGGGCCCGGCGGTACGGCTTGGACTCGACCGAGCGCACCGAGAAGTCGGTGTTGGCAAGGGCCTCGGCGAGGGCGCGGGCGTTCTCCTCGTTGAGGTGGAGCGTGTCGTTCTTGAGCGCGCCGTCCGGGCCGAAGTCGCGGCCCTGGGCGATACGGCGGCCGTCGACCGTGGTGAGGCGGGCCGTCAGCACGTTCGGGTCGGAGGAGTCACCGGCGCGACCGGTGTTGAAGGTGCCGGTCAGGTCCCAGTACTCGGCGGAGCGGAAGGCGATACGGTCGCGCTCGCGCTCGACGACGAGCCGGGTGGCGACGGACTGGACACGGCCCGCGGAGAGGCGGGGCATGACCTTCTTCCAGAGGACCGGCGAGACCTCGTAGCCGTAGAGGCGGTCGAGGATACGGCGGGTCTCCTGGGCGTCGACCAGGCGCTGGTTCAGATCCCGGGTGTTGTTGACGGCCTCACGGATGGCGTCCTTGGTGATCTCGTTGAAGACCATCCGGCGGACCGGGACCTTGGGCTTGAGCACTTCCTGGAGGTGCCAGGCGATGGCCTCGCCCTCCCGGTCCTCATCGGTGGCGAGGTAGAGCTCGTCGGAGTCGGCGAGGAGCTGCTTAAGCTTTTTGACCTGGTCTTTTTTGTCACTGTTGACGACGTAAAGCGGTTCGAAATCGTGATCGACGTTCACGCCCAAGCGGGCCCAGGGCTCGCCCTTGTACTTGGCGGGCACCTCGGCTGCGCCGTTCGGCAGGTCGCGAATGTGCCCGACGCTCGCCTCGACGACATAGCCAGGGCCAAGGTAGCCCTTGATCGTCTTCGCCTTGGCGGGCGACTCGACGATCACGAGTCGGCGCCCGCCGTTTGCGGTCTCGCTGGTCGGGGACAACTTCTCGCTCTTCTCTCCGGTCGACTGTCGGCACTTATGTGCACTGTGATGACGCTGCGGAGTGTGACGGTACCTCCCGGTCCCCTGTCAAACGGAAAAAGTCCGCAACGCCACTCGAACGGTAACCCGACAACCGTCATTCCTGCCGCTCGATGGCGGCTGGCAGTATGTCGGGATCATGGTGGCGACGGGTCTACGCCAGGTTTTCGGGGGCGGTTTCCGGTGCTGAGGAGCAGGTGAAAATGGGCCACGGTCGCCAGTCGGTCCACCCGGCCGTAGCACCGCTGGCCACGTTCGCGGCGGGCGGCGCGGGCGCGGCGTATCTGTGGGGGGTCAACCCGCACGAGGCGGGGAATCTGCTGCCACGCTGCCCCCTTCAACTGGGCCACCGGGCTGCTCTGCCCGGTCTGCGGCGGTACCCGGATGACGTACGACCTGCTGCACGGGGATCTGGCCGCCGCCTTCCAGGACAACGCGGCGCTGCTGACGCTGGGGGTTCCGGCAGCGGCGTATTTCGGCGGGCGCTGGCTTGTCGAAGCGCTGCGTGGGCGCCGCTATCAGCCAACGCTCAGCGGGCGTGGCACGGCGGTGGTGGTGGGGATCGCGCTGATCTGGATGATTGTCCGGAATGTGCGCTGAGCGGCGGGTGCCGCCGTCGCTCACAGGCTCAGCAGGAGCCCGAGGCCGGTAGTGACGAACGCCACGCCGAAGAGCACGCTGAGTACGGCCGCCGCGATGGGGTGGGCTCCGGCTGCGACCGGCTCGCCCCGCCGGAGCCGGGTCGCGGTCCACAGCAGCAGCGCCATGCCGAACAGCGTGCAGACGGCTCCGGTGAAAACGGCGGGTGGGCTCTCCATGACGGCGAGCGTGCCACCCGACGGCGACATACATACGAACTGCGGGTGAATGCTCAACGGTCCGCGGGAAGGAGAAAACCCTGCTCGACCAGGAGCCGGATGGCCTGCGGGGTGCGGTCGCGGAGCTGTACGGGGTCCTCGCCGACAAGCTGGGCGATGGCGTCGAGGATGCGCCCGGCGGGCAGGGATCCGTCACAGACGCCCGCGAAGCCCGCGCCGACCGTATCGACCTGGGTCGCCCGGCGCATACCGCGGTGCTGGCGGAATACGACGTGCTCAGGGTCCTCGGCACCGGGGGCGCCGACCTGCTCCTGTACGACATCGTCGGCGAGCCGGAAGTGGGTGTTGAGGAGAGCCGCGTCATCATGGGTGCGGAGGAAGTCCTGGCGCTCGAAGTGGGAACGTACGGCGTCACCGAGCGGCTGTTCGACCGGGTGAGCCCACTCCTCGATGGTGATGGACGGAGCGTTGGTTTCTGTTTTACGCAGGGTGATCCAGCCGAAGCCGATGGCGTGCGTATTGCTCTGTTCGAACGCGTCCAGCCAGGCGTCGTAGCGGGCCGCGTATTCGGCTGGATCGGAGCGGTGGTCACCACTGTCGCGCAGCCATAGCTCGGCGTACTGGGTGATGTCCTGCACCTCACGCTGGACGATCCAGGCGTCACAGCCGCCCGGCACCCAGGAGCGGAGCCGGTCGCGCCAGTCCTCGCCCTCGATGTGCTGCCAGTTGGCCAGCAGCTGGCAGTAGCCGCCCTCGGTGAGGTGGTCGACGGAGTTCTGGACGAGGGTGCGGCACACATCGTCGCCCGCCATACCGCCATCGCGGTATGTGAGGCGTGCGCCGGGCGAGATGACAAAGGGCGGGTTGGAGACGATCAGGTCGTACGGGTCCTCGCGGGCGACCGGTTCATAGAGTGAGCCCTCGCGCAGGTCGGGCGCGGGTGCCCCGGAGAGGGCCAGGGTGAGCCCGGCGAAGCGCAGGGCGCGGGGGTTGAGGTCGGTGGCGGTGACATGGGTGGCGTGCTGGGCGGCGTGCAGGGCCTGGACGCCGGAGCCGGTGCCGAGGTCCAGGGCGCGGGCGACGGGCGTACGGACCGTGATTCCGGCCAGGGTGGTGGAGGCGCCGCCGACGCCGAGGACGATGTCCTCGCTGCGCTGGGGCCTGCCTTCCGGGGTTCGAATGCCCGCGGCGCCGCCGACCGCGCAGCCCAGATCGGAGACGATCCACCAGTCCTGCCCCTGGGGTCCGCCGAAGGGGCGGATGTCTACGGTCGCGCGGACGGCGCCGCCATCCTGGACAAGCCAGTTGTCGGCGAGGGCATCGGCTGCCGGGAGGGCGGCGCGGGCTCGCTCGTAGGGCACCGGATGCTGGAGGAGGAAGAGCCGCACCAGGGTCTCCAGCGGCCCGTCACCCCGGGTGGCGCGCAGGGCGGGCACGGTCTCGCTGCGGGCGAGGGCCGCGTAGGCGGGGGCGCCGAGGAGTTCGAGGAGGCCGTCCGCCGTAAAGGAGACGGCCAGGAACGCGTCGCGCAGCCGGGGAATGGTGGTGCTGGTGGCGGTGGGGAGGTGCGTACTCACGGCCCCATTGTGTCCCGGAACCCTGCTACGGGGTGGGCGAAGTCGTCGTGGCTGGTGTGGGTGGCGGGTTGCCTTGCGGGGTTGAGCCCGGAACCCGGCTGCGGGGTGGACGCAGGCGGCGTGGGTGGTGCGGGGTGGTAGGTGCCCTGCCGGGTTGAACCCCGAACCCCGCTGCAGGGTGGACGCGGGCGCCCTGGCTGGATCGCGCCGCCGAACCCGGCTGCGGGGGCCAGCGTCGGCGGCTCCTGGGCTGGGAGCCGCCGGGGGGCTGGTCAGGCTGGTGGGGAGGGCAGGGGGGTGGTGGGGGTAGGAGTGGGGCTGGGGGTCGCCCCGGGCGATGCCTGGCAGCCCTCCTGCTCGGACATGGCCCGGCCGAGCTCACCGGACTGGAGCTTGTTCAGCGACTCATCACCGCTCGTGCCGAGCTTGTTGAGCTCCTCGACGATCTCCTTGAGGCCGTCGGCGAACTTCGCCTGGTCCTTGGTGTCCATCGCGTCGATCTTGTTCTTCAGACCGGCGTAGGACGAGGAGATGGCGTTGAGCTCCTTCACCGCGTCCTGCTGGAGCTCGGCGCCGTCCTCGACCGGCGGCGGGCCCGCCTCGTCAACCGCCGTGGCGAGGGACTTATAGGCGTCGCTGATCTGCTGGAAGGCCCTGGAATCAGCCTTCTTGACCTCTTCCGGCGAGCTGTCCTTGCTGCTCACCTCGTCGATGGTGGCGTTGGCGTCCTGGATCCTCTCCACCTGGGGCTGGACCTCGTCACAGACCTCCTTGGCCCACGCGTCGGTTTCGTTGTCGCCGTCGTCGCCACCGCAGCCGGTCAGCGCCACTGCCAGTACCACGCTGCCGCACAGCGCGGTCGCGAGCTTCTTGTTCACCGGATCCGTCCCTTCCGTGACTTCCCGGCCCGGAAGATACACGCCAAGGGGGTGGTCGCGGCGAGTTGGGTGAGGGACTTGGCTGCTTTTAAGGGGTAATGCAGCCATTTGCACCAAGGGGTTTCTCCCGGAGGCGAACATACGGGCGGGCGGCGTGCTCAAAGCACACCGCCCGCCCGGTCGTTGGGAGCGTAAACCGGTCGTTGGGACCGTAAGGCCGCTTAGGAGGCCGCTACGGGGTCGGTTGACTTGGCTGTGTTGTCAGGGTTGCCCTCACCGCCCATCGTGACGCCGCGCCGCTTGGAGGCGTAGACGGCGCTGACGATGACGGCGATGGCGATGACGGCGATGGAGATACGGGCGAGCAGGCTGGCCTGGTCCCCGTAGGAGAACATCACCACAGCGGGGGCGATCAGCAGCGCCACCAGGTTCATCACCTTCAGCAGCGGGTTGATCGCGGGCCCGGCGGTGTCCTTGAACGGGTCGCCGACCGTATCGCCGATGACGGTGGCGGCGTGCGCCTCGCTGCCCTTGCCGCCGTGGTGACCGTCCTCGACGAGCTTCTTGGCGTTGTCCCAGGCGCCGCCGGAGTTGGCCAGGAAGACGGCCATCAGGATGCCGGTGCAGATGGCGCCCGCGAGGAAGGACGCGAGCGCGCCGACGCCCAGGGAGAAGCCGACGGCGATGGGGGACATCACCGCGAGCAGACCGGGCGTGGACAGCTCCCGCAGCGCGTCCTTGGTGCAGATGTCGACGACGCGCCCGTACTCCGGCTTCTCGGTGTAGTCCATGATCCCGGGGTGCTCACGGAACTGCCGCCGTACCTCGTAGACCACCGCGCCCGCGGACCGGGAGACGGCGTTGATGGCCAGCCCGGAGAAGAGGAAGACGACAGCGGCGCCGAGGATCAGACCGACGAGGTTGTTCGGCTGCGAGATATCGAGGCTCAGGCCCATCTCCTCGGCCCTGACGTTGTACTCGATGACGGCGTTGCCGATCGCGTCCCGGTACGAGCCGAAGAGCGCCGCGGCGGCGAGGACCGCCGTGGCGATGGCGATGCCCTTGGTGATGGCCTTGGTGGTGTTGCCGACGGCGTCGAGGTCGGTGAGAACCTGGGCACCGGCGCCCCGCACATCGCCCGACATCTCGGCGATGCCCTGAGCGTTGTCGGAGACCGGGCCGAAGGTGTCCATGGCGACGATGACACCGACGGTGGTGAGCAGACCGGTACCGGCCAAGGCGATGGCGAACAGCGCCAGCATGACGGAGGTGCCGCCGAGCAGGAAGGCACCGTAGACGCTGAGCCCAATGAGCAGCGCGGTGTAGACCGCGGACTCCAGACCGAGGGAGACCCCGGAGAGGATCACCGTCGCGGGGCCGGTCAGCGAGGTCTTGCCGACATCGCGTACGGGCTTGCGGCTGGTCTCGGTGAAGTACCCGGTGAGCTGCTGGATGAGTGCGGCGAGCACGATGCCGATGGCGACCGCGACCAGGGCGAACACACGCGGGTCGCCGCCGTGGGCAGCGATCTCGGTGTCCGTGATGCCGTTCAACTCGGCGAAGGTGGCGGGGAGGTAGGTGAAGGCGGTGATCCCCACCAGCACCAGCGAGATAATCGCGGAGATGAAGAAACCGCGGTTGATGGCGGTCATACCGCTGCGGTCGCTCCGCCGGGGGACGACCACGAAGACGCCGATCATCGCGGTGAGGACACCGATGGCCGGGACCATCAGCGGGAAGGCGAGACCGGCGTCGCCGAAGGCGACGGTGCCCAGGATCAGGCTGGCGACGAGGACGACGGCATACGACTCAAAGAGGTCGGCGGCCATGCCCGCGCAGTCGCCGACATTGTCGCCGACGTTGTCCGCGATGGTGGCGGCGTTACGCGGGTCGTCCTCGGGGATGCCCTTCTCGACCTTGCCGACGAGGTCGGCGCCGACGTCGGCGGCCTTGGTGAAGATACCGCCGCCGACACGCATGAACATCGCGATCAGCGCGGCACCGAGACCGAAGCCCTCCAGCACCTTGGGGGCGTCGGCGGCGTAGACGAGCACCACGCAGGCGGCGCCGAGCAGACCGAGGCCGACAGTGAACATGCCGACCACACCGCCGGTCCGGAAAGCGATCTTCATCGCCTTGTGGGAGACCGCGGTGAGGTCCTTGGCGGGTTCACCCTCCGCTGGAGTGGCCTCGCGTGCGGCGGCGGCGACGCGCACATTGCTGCGTACCGCGAGCCACATGCCGATATAGCCGGTGGCCGCCGAGAAAGCGGCTCCGACCAGGAAGAACACTGAGCGGCCAATGCGCTGGTTCATATCATCGGCCGGTAGCAGCATGAGCAGGAAGAAGACCGCTACGGCGAAAATGCCGAGCGTGCGCAACTGTCGTGCGAGGTAGGCATTGGCGCCTTCCTGCACAGCGGCAGCGATCTTCTTCATGCTGTCGGTGCCTTCACCGGCCGCGAGCACCTGGCGTACCAGCACCACGGCGACGGCCAGGGCAGCCACAGCGACCGCGGCGATCACCAGCACCAGGCCGCGGTTGCCCGAGGTGAGCACCGCGTCGGCGAGCTGGTGATGGTTCTGAAGAGGGGGGAGTTGCCCCGCCATTCGTCCTCCTTGACGTTTGGCACATGGGCGCGCGCAAACACGCTCAGGTGTCCTGCTGCAAAGATGTGGACGGATTCTAGGGAGCCGCCCTTGATCAAAACAGGGCGCGGCAGTGGGAATTCGCCTGCACTAGCGAAGATCAAAAGTCTACGGGCTTGGGAATTCCCTCACAAGGAGGAATGGCGAAAATTGACTGACACTCTGGAAATGATCACATTAACGGTCTATGAGACATGGCTGCGGCCCTGCTCAGCAGGGCTGCGGCGGCCAGACAGGTGACGCCGGACGCGGGCGCCGGAAGAAGACAGTCACGAGCCTCTGGGGCGGGCCATCAGGGGAACGGTCAGTGGAGCACGGGAGCCGGAGTGGTCGGCCAGGTCATCCGAATGAGGCCACCGCGCTCGTCGGTAGTCACCTCGACATCGTCGACCAGCCCGCTGATCACCGCGAGCCCCATCTCGCCATTGCCCTCCGCCGACTCCTCCTCGCCGGGCTCGGCGGGTGCTTCATGCCCGCCTGCCGCCTGGCTGGGGGTGACGATCGGTACGTCATCGCCGACCTCGATGGAGAACTTCTTCTCGTCCTCGATCAGCGCCACCCGCACCGGAGTATCCAGGCCGTTGCTTATATGCAGCCCGACGGCGCGGCTGCACGCCTCGCCCACAGCAAGCCGCACCTCATCCAGCACCGCCTCATCGACCCCGGCCCGCCGGGCCACGGCAGCCGCCACCAGCCGTGCTGTCCGCACATGCTCGGGCAGCGCGCTGAAACGCAATTCGACGGTAGCCATGCATCCCCCTGGAGGTTGTACGGGCGTGCCTCCCAGGGGCCGGGCCGCCTACGGCAGCCGGGGCCCCTGGCGCGGCCTCTTGGGACTCGAAATCCGTCAGTCGGTGGCCGAGACGGCGTCGTCGACCGAGGTGTGGATCGGGAACACCTTGGTCAGCCCAGTGATCCGGAAGATCTTGAGAATGCGCTCCTGGTTGCAGACCAGGCGCAGCGAACCCTCATGGGCACGCACCCGCTTGAGGCCGCCGACGAGCACGCCGAGACCAGTGGAGTCGAGGAAGTCAACACGCTCCATATCCACGACGAGATGGAAGCGCCCATCGTTCACCAGCTCCACAAGCTGCTCCCGCAGCTTGGGAGCGGTGTATACATCGATCTCTCCACCAACCTCGACGATCGTACGATCGCCGACGGTACGGGTCGACAGGGACAGGTCCACGGATCCTCCAGCACCTTGCTATCGAGCGGTCGCCCCCTGGCGTCTTCCCCACCCTGGGGCAGGGAATGGGGTCTCCCCACCGAAGGTAGGGGACTGATCGGCAGCCGCAGAGGCATTCAATCACTTACCCACGGTGTGCACGATGCCTTGCGGCCATTGTCCGGCCTGCCAGTGACACACTCGATGCCGATGGCAAGTAACCAGCACCCACGCTCGGCGGGCCCCCGCCCCGCCCCGCCGTCACCCCGGACAGTCCTCGAAAGACTCGCCGCCGGGGTGAGCCGAGGTACGCGCATCACCCATACGGAGCATTTGCCCCCTCGGCTCGGACGTCATGCGGACTGGCCCGAACCGATCCGGGCGGAAGTGATCGAAGCCGTTCAGGCAGCGGGGATCGAGCGGCCCTGGGAACACCAGGCTCGTACCGCCGAGCACGCGCTGCGCGGCACGTCCGTGGTCGTCGCGACCGGCACCGCCTCGGGTAAGTCGCTCGCCTACGCCCTGCCCGTGCTCAGCGCGCTGCTGGACGGCTCCGAGGCGCCCAACGGGCGGGGGACCACCGCCCTCTATCTCGCCCCGACCAAGGCGCTCGCCGCCGACCAGCGGCGGGCCCTGGGCGAGCTGGCCGCCCCGCTGGGCAACGCCGTGCGCCCGGCCGTCTACGACGGCGACACCCCGGTCGAGGAGCGCGAGTGGGTACGGCAGTACGCCAACTATGTGCTCACCAACCCCGACATGCTGCACCGCGGCCTCCTCCCAGCTCATCCCCGCTGGTCCTCCTTTCTGCGCGCGCTGCGCTATGTCGTCGTCGACGAGTGCCATACCTACCGGGGAGTCTTCGGCTCCCATGTCGCCCAGGTGCTGCGCCGACTGCGCCGGATCGCCGCCCGCTACGGCGCCGAACCGGTCTTTCTGCTCGCCTCCGCGACCGCCGCCGAGCCCGGCACGGCCGCCACCCGGCTCACCGGGGTGCCCATCACGGAGATCACCGAGGACACCTCACCCCGCGGTGAACTCGCCTTCGCCCTCTGGGAGCCGCCGCTCACCGAGCTGCGGGGTGAGCGCGGCGCGCCGGTACGCCGTACCGCCACCGCCGAGACCGCCGAACTCCTCACCGACCTGGCCGTCCAGCGGGTCCGCACGGTCGCCTTCGTCCGCTCCCGCCGGGCAGCGGAACTGATCTCCATGATCGCCCAGGAGCGGCTGGCTGAGGTGGACCGCTCGCTGGCGGGCCGGGTCGCCGCCTACCGGGGTGGCTATCTGCCCGAAGAGCGCCGGGCTCTGGAGCGCGCCCTGCACACCGGTGAGCTGCTGGGGCTCGCCGCCACCACCGCGCTGGAGCTCGGGGTGGACGTCTCCGGCCTGGACGCCGTCCTGCTCGCCGGATACCCGGGCACCCGCGCCTCCCTGTGGCAGCAGGCGGGCCGCGCCGGACGGCAGGGCCAAGGTGCCCTCGCCATCCTCATCGCCCGGGACGATCCGCTGGACACCTACCTCGTCCACCACCCGGAGGCACTCTTCCGGCAGCCCGTCGAGACCACCGTCCTCGACCCCGACAATCCCTATGTCCTCGCCCCCCATCTGTGCGCCGCCGCAGCCGAGATCCCGCTGACCGAGTCCGACTTCCCGCTCTTCGGTCCCTCGGCCGCCGAGCTCATACGCCACCTGGAGCAGCGCAAGCTGCTCCGCCGCCGTGGCTCGGCCTGGTACTGGACCCGGCGTGAGCGGGCCGCCGATCTCACCGACATCCGGGGCGAGGGCGGCCAGCCCGTCCAGGTCGTGGAGGCCGGCACGGGACGGCTGCTGGGCACCGTCGACGCCTCCGCTGCCCACACGACCGTCCATGAGGGCGCGGTCCACCTTCACCAAGGCCGTAGCTACGTCGTCCAGCAGCTGGACCTGGAGGAATCGGTGGCTCTGGTCGAGGAGGCGAGCCCGCCATGGTCGACCATGGCCCGCGACACCACCGCCATCGCCGTCCTGGAGACCGACACCGAAGTCCCCTGGGGGGACGGCCGATTGTGCTTCGGCTCGGTGGAGGTCACCAACCAGGTCGTCTCCTATCTGCGCCGTAAGCTCCTCACCGGTGAGGTCCTTGGCGAGACCAAGCTCGATCTGCCGCCCCGGACGCTGCGCACTCGCGCGGTGTGGTGGACGGTCACCGAGGACCAGCTGGATGCCGCCCGGATCAGCCCGGAGGTGCTGCCCGGTGCCCTGCACGCCGCCGAGCACGCGGCCATCGGCATGCTGCCGCTGTTCGCCACCTGTGACCGCTGGGACATCGGCGGTGTCTCCGTACCGCTGCACCGCGACACCCTTCTTCCGACGGTCTTCGTCTACGACGGCCACCCTGGCGGGGCGGGATTCGCCGAACGCGCCTTCCATACGGCGCGGGAGTGGCTGGCCGCCACGCGCGAGGCGATCGCCGCCTGTGAGTGTGAGAGCGGCTGCCCTTCCTGTATCCAGTCGCCCAAGTGCGGCAACGGTAATGATCCGCTGCATAAGCGCGGTGCGATTCGGTTGCTCGCGGAGCTGCTGAAGGGAGGGTAGGGGTGGCTGGGTGGGTGGGAGTTCCCCTAAGCCCGCCCCTTCCCGGAAACCGGGGCTTCGCCCCGGGGCCGCGGGGTTTACCGGTGCGGGCCGGTGGGCCGGTGTTGTGCCCTCCCGTGCCGCCCCTCTGGGGGTCTGGGGGCGAGGCCCACACCTCGTCGTGGGGGTGCCGGGGAGGGCGGCTGGGCAGGGTTTTGCCCGGGAGCGGGATTGGGGGGTGTATGGGCCCCATGCCACCTGTGCCGTGAGATCGGCGATTCCGTCTTGGACCACGCACCGCGTCACCCGGGCACCCTGTGCTTCGGCGACCCGGCGGGCGGCCGCGCAGGCCGGGCCCGCGCCTTCCAGCGCGTGGTCAGCGGCGGCCAGGGCAGCCAAGTCCGCCGCCCCGCCAGCCCGATGACGGGCGGACACCGCCTGACCCAGCGCCAGCACCGCCGCGAACACCACACACAGCACCGTCGCGCAGGCCACCGCCCATACCGATGCCGAGCCCCGGTCCCGCGTGACCTCAGGATTCCTCCGCATGGGCCACCGCCTCCGCCCGCACCCCTATGGTCAGTGGGCCAGGACCGGCCGAGCGGGCGGAGACCCGCACCCGGACCAGCTCGCCCTCCCGCGCCAGCTCCACCTCCGCGCCGCGGGGCGCCACCGAGCGGGCCACCGCCATGGACTTGGCGAAAGGCTCGGCCCGGGCGGCGGCGCGGGCACCCGCCCGCGCCGCGTCCACGCACTGGATCTGCGCGGCCGCCACCAGCACGCCCCAGGCCAGCATCGCGGTGAGCAGTACCAGGGACGGCACTACGACGGCCGTCTCGGCGGTGACTTGCCCCCGGTCGGGCCCGTGCCAGTCAGAAAGCGGCATTGAGCGCCCTCTCGACGAGCCGCTGCACCGCCGAGCTGACGGGATCGCTGGTGACCACCTTGTAGAGCACGGCTGCGAAGCCACTCGCCGCGATCGTGCCCACGGCGTATTCGGCGGTGCTCATTCCGATGTCCCGGGGCCGGTCGCGCAGGGCGCGACAGACTCGTGCCACTCGTGCCACTCGTCCCATGAGTGCTGGCATGGCTTTTCTCCTCGTGTGTCAGGTGTGCCTTTTCGGATTCAGAGCAGTTCAGAGCAGTCAGAGCGGTTCAGAGCAGTGATGTGGCGAGTCCGATGACTACGGGGACCACTCCCGCGAGCAGAAAGGCGGGCAGGAAGCACAGCCCCAGCGGGGCGGTGACCAGTACCCCGGCCCGGCGAGCCCGTGCCGTCGCGGTACGCGCCTGACGGGCCCGGCATTCAGCCGCCAGCCTGCTCACCGGTTCCACGGCCGGTGCTCCGGATGCCTGGGAGCGTTCCAGACAGCGGGCCAGCGCGACGGCGTCCGGCAGCTCGGCGAGTCGCACCCAGGCCGCCGCCGGTTCAGCGCCGAGGCGTAGCTCGGCGGCGGACCGAAGCAGCCGTTCCCCGACCGGGCCGCCGAGGGAGTCCCCGACCGCCCGGGCCGCTTCCCGTGGCCCCGATCCAGCGGCGAGGCAGGCTGCCATCAGCTCTGCGGTGAGCGGCAGTTGTGCCGCCGCGACCCGCTCCTGGGCCGCCTTGGCGGCCTGCTCGCCGGGGACCGTGTGCTGTCGCAGCCACCGCCATATGCCGAAGGCCACCGCGAGTCCCACCAGCAATCCGGCCACTCCGCCCAGGAAGATGAACCCGAGCGATCCGGCGCCCAGCGCCGCCAGGCCATCTCGCTGCGGCCCCTGCCGCATCGCCCGTGACCATGGCCCGGACGGCCGCCAGGCTTGTATCCGGAGTGCCGGCTGCGGGGCCGCCCCGAGCAGCGTGGCCAGCCGTCTGCCCCGCGCGCGTTCCCGGCGGCTCGCCAGCACCGCGCCGAGCGGTGTCAGCACGGCCAGAGCGACCAGAAAAGTTGTCCACAGCCTGTGCATGGTCTCTGCGCTCATGCCGCCTTCGCCCCTTCCGCCGCTCGTACGATCTGGGCGACCCAGGCCAGCCCGGCCCACTCCAGCAGCCCGGCGGCGGCCAGCACGCCCCAGCCCACCGGGGAGTGCAGCAGTACCCGTAGCGGCTCGGCACCCATGGCGGTGCCCAGCAGCAGCCCGAACAGCGGCAGCAGGGCCAGCACCAGCGCCGTTGAACGCGGACCCGCCAACTGGGCCCGCAGCTCCTCCCGTTGCTCCCGTTCGGCACGCAGCGCGTCCGCCACCCGGTCCAGCCCATCGGCGAGCCCCGCGCCGCCATCCACCGCCACCTGCCAGCACGCGGCGACCCCAGCGAGCCCGCCCGCCCCCGGCTCCCGGGCCGCCCGGCGCAGCGCCCCCGGCACATCCCCGCCGAAGCGAGCCGCCGCGAGCACGGCGGACCCGGCCTGCCCGAGCCCTCCCGCCCCCGAGGCCAACAGGGCCCGCTCCGGCTGCTGCCCGGCCCGCAGCTCGGCAGCGACACCGGCACACAGCTCGATGACCGCACCCTCCCGCCGCTCGGCCGCCCGCCGCCGCTCGCGCCGACGCAGCCACCGCCCCAGCAGCGGTACCGCCGCTACCGCCGCCAGCAGCGGAAGCACCGACTCCGCCAGCACCGCCAGCACACCGCCGACCGGGAGGCACAGCCACTGCCGCCCCACCCTCCCGGCGAACCGCCGCACGGCACCGCCCAGCGCGACGATCCGCCCACCGGGCACCGGCCGACCACGACCGACCGCCCCAGCACCAGTCACGCCATCACCAGCCGAGCCATCACCGGCCGCGCAACCGCCGGCCAGCAGCAGCCGCGCCCGGCGGGAGCCGGCATCCGGGCCACCCATCAGCCAGGCCGCCGCCCCCACACAGACCAGCGCCGCATACACCGGGCCCGGGTGTGCTCCGGCCACCGCATAAGCCGCCGTCACAGCGCACCACCGCCCCGCTCACACAACAGCCGCAGCCGAGGCCAGCCCCGCTCCCGGGTAAAACCGTCCGCATCCCAGAACGCGGCGGGCACGGTGTGCACCATTCCGTCCCGGTCCCGTTCCAGCACATGGATCTCGGCGATCCGCCGTTGCCCCGAACGGTCCCGCACCAGATGCACCACCAGTGAGAGAGCCGCCGCCAACTGGCTGTGCAGAGCGGCCCGGTCGAGCCCAGCCGTCATACCCAGCGCTTCCAGCCGGGCGGGCACATCGGCCGCCGCGTTGGCGTGTACAGTCCCGCACCCGCCCTCATGGCCGGTGTTCAAGGCAGCGAGCAAGTCCGTCACTTCGGCCCCACGCACCTCACCGACGACCAACCTGTCGGGACGCATCCGCAACGCCTGCCGGACCAGGTCCCGTAGCTCCACCAGGCCGGCACCTTCCTGGTTGGCGGGCCGCGCCTCAAGCCGCACCACATGCGGATGATCGGGCCGCAGCTCCGCCGAGTCCTCGGCCAGCACGATCCGCTCCCCGCGCCCCACCAGCCCCAGCAGAGTGCTCAGCAGCGTCGTCTTGCCCGTCCCGGTACCACCACTGATCACGTACGACAGCCGGGCCGCCAGCACCGCCCGCAGCAGCCGGTCGCCACCGGGCGGCACGGTTCCGGCCGCGATCAGCTCCGACAGCCGGAAGGCCCGGGTCCGTCCTACCCGCAGCGACAGACAGGGCGAGTCCACGGCCACCGGCGGCAGCACCGCGTGCATCCTGGTCCCGTCCGGCAGCCGGGCGTCCGCCCAGGGCCGGGCGTCATCGAGCCGTCGGCCCGCCGCTGTCGCCAGCCGCTGCGCGAGCCTGCGCACCGCCGCGGCGTCCGGGAAGCGCACCTCGGTGCGCTCTACCCCACGCCCCCGGTCGACCCATACCTCTTCTGGTCCGGTGACCAGCACATCGGTGACCTGCGGGTCAGCGAGCAGCGGCTCCAGCGGACCGGTGCCGACCAGCTCCGAGCGCAGCGCTTCAACGACTCCCAGCACCGTGCTGTCGCCGAGCAGCCGCCCCTGTGCACGCAGCGCAGCCGCCACCCGGGCCGGAGTCGGCTCGGCACCGGACTCCACCAGCCGCAGCCGGACCGCGTCCACGAGGTCCTGTGACGCCGCTCCTGTCATGCCGGCACGCTCCCCTGGCCCTCGCTCGGCAGCGCCCGTGCCCAGAAGGCGGAACAGAAGCGGGCCAGCGGACCGTTCGGCATGGCACCTGGCGGCACCCCGAGGTCTACGGACTCCAGCAGCCCTTTTTCCGGCAGCAGTTCACCAGCGAGCGGCAGCCCCAGCAGTCGTGCGATCTCCGCATCGCCCAGACCGGCCCCGCAGGGTCCGCGCACGACCGCCCGCAGATCCCGCAGCACCATGGCGAGCCGACCGGCCACCCGGTGCGCCGCGGCGACCGCGCGCAGCTCGGCGGGGACCACCAGCAGCCCCAGATCGAGCTGTGCCAGCACTTCGGTGACCGCCTCGTCCATGCGACGGGGCAGATCGACCACGACCACCCCGCCGCGCCGTCTGGCCGCGCCCAGCACCGCGCGCATCGCCTCCGGTGGGACGAGGACGCTGGCGCCCCGGTCCCAGCTGAGCACCCGCAAGTCATGGAGCCTTGGCAGCGACTCCTCCAGCGCCACGGCACCGACGCGCCCCCGTGACTCGGCAAAGGCGGGCCAGCGCAGCCCCTCCGCGGATCCCCCGCCGAGCAGGACATCAAGGCCGCCGCCGAGTGGGTCGGCGTCGATGAGCACGGTCCGCTGCCCGGCCCGCGCCGCGGTGACCGCCAGCGCGCAGGCCAGGGTGGAAGCCCCGGCGCCGCCTCGGCCGCCGGTCACCCCGACGGTCAGCGCCTGCCGCCCGACCCCCTCGGCGGCGTCGGCGATCCGGCCCGTCAGCCAGGACTCGGCATCAGGCAGGAAGACCACATGCTCGGCGCCGATACCTACGCCCCGCTCCCAGACCTGATGGTCGTCCAGATCCCGGCCGACCAGGAGCACTCCTGGTCGGCGCGCGGGTCCGTAGAGCGACCCCAGAAGCGGCCCGGCACGGTCGTCACCGACCAGCACGAGCGGGGCGGAGCGCCAACTCCCCTCTTTCACCAGCGCGCCGTGCGCCACTTCCGCCTCGGCCCCGGCAGCAGCGCAGAGCCGCAGCAAATCGTCGAGAAGTTCCGTGTCCTCCGTGACGATCAGGATGGATTCAGCCACCTGACCTTCCCCCTTCCGCCTTCGCACTCTCGCATCCGCGAACGTCCGTGGACGCCTTGCGGAATCACCGTGCAGAAGTGCGGAAAATCTTGGGGATCTTGGTCTAAAACTGTGGACAACTCACCGGTTGTGAATAACTTAGCCGTCCATCTCGGTGGCTCCCGGAGAGCACCCTTGCGATTACACTCAGTTACTTGTCTCATGGGTCGCGGGCAGCCGCCGCCGGAGGCCGACCAGAGAGGAGAAGGGCATGCCGAGACCGGAAAAGGGCTCCGGACATGCGACGACCCCCGCCGGGGGGGAGAGCGGGGGTCGTCCCCACGGCCGACTCGGGGGGGGAGGAGTCGGACCGGGTTAGCACGGTCGCGAACGATCCGTGACTTCCATGGTGTACCCGAGAGCCTTCTCAGGCAAACCCACGCGCCACACCTTACGCCGAATGGTGGCCCCCTATCCTCTCTCTTGTGGAAAAACAGTCGTTGCCTCGGACAGCCGCCTTCTTCGATCTGGACAAGACGGTCATTGCGAAGTCGAGCACGCTCACCTTCAGCAAGTCGTTCTACCAAGGTGGCCTGATCAATCGCCGGGCCGTACTCCGCACTGCCTACGCCCAGTTCGTATACCTGGTGGGCGGCGCCGACCACGATCAGATGGAGCGGATGCGGGAGTATCTCTCCTCGCTCTGCCGGGGCTGGAACGTCCAGCAGGTCAAGGAGATCGTCGCCGAGACCATCCACGATCTCATCGACCCGATCATCTACGACGAGGCCGCGTCCCTCATCGAGGAGCACCATCTCGCGGGCCGCGATGTCGTGATCGTCTCCACCTCCGGCTCCGAGGTCGTCCAGCCCATCGGGGAGTTGATCGGTGCCGACCGCGTGGTGGCGACCCGGATGGTCGTCGAGGACGGCCGCTACACCGGCGAGGTGGCGTACTACGCCTACGGCCCGACCAAGGCCGAAGCCATCGCCGAGCTCGCCGAGTCCGAGGGATATGACCTCTCCCAGTGCTACGCCTACAGCGACTCGGCCACGGACGTTCCGATGCTGGAGTCGGTCGGCCATCCGCACGCGGTCAACCCCGACCGAGCCCTGCGCCGGGAGGCGATCATCCGCGACTGGCCGATCCTCTCCTTCTCCCGCCCGGTGCGGCTGAAGCAGCGGGTGCCCACGCTGTCGATGCCGCCTCGCCCGGTCCTCGCCGCAGCGGCCGCGGTGGGCGCCGCTGCCGCCACCGCCGGGCTGGTCTGGTACACCAGCAGACGCCGCGCCCGGTACGGCCTCCACTGAGGGTCCAGGAGGAGGTCCTGGACCCTTGGACCCCTCGGACGGCCTCGTCGGCCTCGTCGGCCTCGGACGCCTCGCGGGCACACCTTGGGCGCCTTGTGAGTGGACCCTTTATGCCTGCTTAGCTCGTCTTCAGATGCTTTGAGCGCTTTAAGCGCCTTGCGGCGGTGTTCGCTGTTTGACCTGAAAAGTAAAGATCTGTGGCCAGGGCTTCCGCTTCACCCCTGAGCGTTGTACAAAGGACTCAAGGCCCGCGAGACCTACGGCAATCCGAGAGGATCACCGAAGAGGAACAAGGCCCACGGACCGAGCATGAAAACCGGGAACCCACGCGACGCCGACCCGTCGATTACGGGCCTACCGCATCAGGTGACGGGCAAAGTCCCGACCTGATCGGAAACAAATCGAGCACGCACTGGTACCCCGGTGGACATGCCAGCGGCGGCATCGATCCCAGACCGGTGTCGCCGCAACTCTGTCTGTGCCTCTGCCTGCGTCGCGCCTCTGTCTGCGTCCCGCGGCTCTTACCGCCCTTACGCCGCCCCGCGCTGTAGCGCCTCGCAGACCGCGGTGGACTCCCGCACCCCCAGTTCCACGGACCGCCCACAGTGCGTGATCCAGTCCACCATGCCCTCCGGAGTCCCGGAGGCGTAACCGTCCAGCGCCTGTAGGTAGGCATCCCGCCCCGGCTCCAGGTGCCCGACCTCCGCCGGACAGATCGACTTCGGGTCCAGCCCACTGCCGACCAGGATGATCCTCTCCGCCGCCCGTGCGATCAGCCCGTTGTACGAGCCGAACGGCCGCAGTGTCAGCAGCTCCCCGTGCACGACCGAGGCCGTCACCAGCGCGGGCGCCGAGGATCCGGTGACGATGAGCTCGGCCAGCCCCTCAAGCCGCGCCGACACCGCACCGGCGGCTGGCAGTTCCAGCTGGACGAAGGGCTCATCGACCGGCTCCCCGGGCAGCCGCGGCCGCCCCACCGTGTCCGCCGTGTCCGCCGCGTCCGCGGGATCCCCGGGACCCGCCGCGGCCTTCGGAGCGGTGCCTCCCGCTGCCACCAAGTGCAGCCGCGCCAGCACCCGCAGCGGTGACTGCCGCCATACGGAGAGCAGCTGCCCCGCCTCCGCGGTCACCCGTAGCGCGGCGCCCACCAGCCGGGCTTCCTCATCACCGCCGAAGTCGGAGCGTCGCCGCACCTCCTCCAGCGCCCAGTCCGCCCCCGCCAGCGCCGCCGAGGCGCGCGCCCCGCGCAGCACCGCCTCCGAGGTGACCTCGGCACTGCGCCGACGCATCACCCGGTGGCCGTAAACCCGGTCCACCGCCTTCCGTACCGATTCGACGGAGTCGGCCACCCCCGGCAGAGCGCCGAGCGGGGCCAGCGGGTCGGCAGGGTCGGCGGGGCCAGCGGGCTGAGGACTCGTACTCATGAGTACGACCCTACGCCCCACGATCGAGTGGTCTTCTTTCCGCGCTCCCGCCCAGCGCCGAGTGCGGACACGTACGCTAACGAACATGAAGATCGCTTTCGTAGGCAAGGGCGGCAGTGGCAAGACCACCCTGTCCTCTCTGTTCATCCGCCATCTCGCCGCTCACCGCATCCCTGTGATCGCGGTGGACGCCGACATCAACCAGCATCTGGGCGCCGCCCTGGGACTGGATGAAGCAGAGGCCGCCGCCCTGCCCGCGATGGGCGCCCATCTCCCCCTCATCAAGGAATACCTGCGCGGCACCAACCCCCGTATCGCCACCGCGCAGACCATGATCAAGACGACCCCGCCAGGCGAGGGCTCCCGGCTGCTCCGGATTGATGAGGACAACCCCATCTACGACGCATGCGCCCGTCCCGTCACCCTCGAAGGCGACGACGTCCGGCTGCTGGCCACCGGCCCGTTCACCGAGTCCGATCTCGGGGTCGCCTGCTATCACTCCAAGGTCGGCGCTGTCGAGCTCTGTCTCAACCATCTGGTGGACGGGCGTGGGGAGTTCATGGTCGTCGATATGACGGCGGGCTCGGACTCCTTCGCCTCCGGCATGTTCACCCGCTTCGATATGACGTTCCTGGTCGCCGAGCCCACCCGTAAGGGCGTCTCCGTCTACCGGCAATACCGCGATTACGCCCGCGACTTCGGCGTACCGCTCAAGGTCATCGGAAACAAGGTGCAGGGCCCGGATGATGTGGCGTATCTGCGCGAGGAGATCGGCGATGATCTATTGATCACGGTCGGCCACTCGGACTGGGTCCGCACCATGGAGAAGGGCCGACCGCTTCCCTTCGCGCGGCTTGAGGAGCCCAACAGGCAGGCGCTGCATACTCTTTACGAGACGGCTGACGCAGCCTACGAGCGGCGTGACTGGGAGCGGTACACCCGGCAGATGGTGCACTTCCATCTGAAGAACGCGGAGAGCTGGGGCAACGCGAAGACGGGGGCTGATCTGGCCGCTCAGGTCGACCCCTCGTTTGTGCTGTGCGAGGAGCAGGCTGCTCCGCAGCCCGCGTAGAGCACCCCGCGTAGTGCGCCCCGCATAAAGCAACCCGCGTGAAGCAACCCGCGTAAAGAGGTGGCTGGACGAGTCCCCGGGACCGGGCTCACCCCGGGCCCGGGTTCTCCAGGCCGCCCCGTGGGGCCAGCAGGGCTAGCCGGGCTGGCGTGTCGTGAACCGTTGCCAGCCCTGCTCTGGCTGTTCGCCCACGTCCAGGGTGCGTAGCTGGTTCAGCAGCTTCGGGTCCTGGGCGTCGAGCCAGTCGATGAGTTGGCGGAAGGAGACACACCGGACCTCGTCCTGGACGCATACCGTCTTGATGACGTCCTCGACGGCCCGCATATAAATGCCGCCGTTCCAGTCGTTGAAGTGGTTACCGATGATCAGCGGCGCGCGGTTGCCGTGGTACGCACGGTCGAAGCCCTGGAGCAGGCCTTCCCGCGTCTGCCGTTCCCACTGGGGGTGCATGGCGGGGTCGCCGCTGCCCGGTCCGGACTGGTTGACCATGAAGTTGTAGTCCATGGACAGCGTTTCGAAGGCCCGCCCCGGCATCGGGACCAGTTGTAGCGGCACATCCCACAGGCCCTGCTTCTTTCCCGGCCAGACCTGTTTGCCGATGCCGCTGGAGTCATAGCGGAAGCCCATCTCCGCCGCCGCCTTCAGCACATTCTGCTGCCCTTCCAGACAGGGCGTCCGACCGCCGACAAGCTCCTTGTCATAGTCAAAGGGCAGTGCGTCCGTGTCCGCCCAGCCGGTCGTGGTCTTCCAGTTCTTGACAAACCACTTGGCCTGCTCGATCTCGCTCTTCCACTGGTCGACCGTCCAGGTGCCGACACCGGTCGCGCCACAGAAGTGCCCGTTGAAGTGGGTGCCGATCTCACTGCCGTCCGTCCAGGCGCCACGCACCTGCTCCAGCGTCGCCCTGATGTTCTCGTCCTTGAGGTAGCCGATGGCGGACGCGCCTGCCCGGTGACCCGGCGGGTTGTAGCGCTTTGCCTCGCGCTCGGGCAGCAGATAGATGCCGCTGAGGAAGTACGTCATATGCGCGTCGTACCGCTTGCCGATCTTGCGGAAGTGGGAGAAGAGCTTGTTGCCGTCCTCACCGGCCCCGTCCCAGGAGAAGACCACGAACTGCGGCGGTTTCTCGCCCGGCTTCAGCTTCCTCATCGTCGGCTGGTTGGGCTGCGACCCCGTGAAGGACGTAGAGCCATCGCCGATGACCTTGGGCTGAAAGGGCTTGCCAGCCAGCAGTTCGTCGAGCTTGTTGGTCTTGCCGGACCCATTGGCCTTACCGGACCCGTTGGACTTGCCGGTCGCGCTGCTCTTCTCGCTGTTGTCCGCTGATGACCCGCTCCCACAGCCGACTGCCAGCGTGGCCATCGCCGCCGTCATGGCCACCATGGTCATGCCAGCGGTGCCGCCAGCGAATCTCCGCACGCCTGCCATCGGTCCACCTCGCACTCGTTTACGGCACACAGCCCCCAATCCGCCGTAAACGTCGCATAAACGTAGAAATAGGCCAGTATGACAAGCCGTCTTATCGCGCTATTCACCCGTTAGGTAGAACGCTCGACTCATTTGCCTGTGATCACTTCCCGAGCGGCTTTACCCGCCATTACGATTCGTTTACCTCCACTTGGGAGTAATCAGAACTGCACAGACCGTGACGGATTCTTGCGACGGAGACGGAAAAGATGTCCGCCTGCGCCCCTGCCCAAAGCTTCAACGCCGCCCGCCGACAACGCCCGGGCAGCCGACGAGCCGCCGATCTCTCCGCGTCGATCTCCGTCTTCCTGATCGCGCTTCCGCTCTCCCTCGGTATCGCGCTGGCCACCGGCGCCCCGCTGCAGGCCGGACTGGTCGCCGCGGCCGTGGGCGGCATCGTCGTTGGCCTGCTGGGTGGTGCGCCCTTGCAGGTCAGCGGACCGGCGGCCGGGCTCACCGTGGTCACCGCCGAGCTGATCCAGCTGTACGGCTGGCGCACCACCTGCGCCATCACGATCATCGCCGGGCTCACCCAGCTCGGCCTGGCCTATCTACGCGTAGCCCGTTCCGCGCTGATGGTCAGCCCCGCGATCGTGCACGGCATGCTCGCCGGTATCGGGGTCACCATCGCCCTCGCCCAGCTGCACATCGTGCTCGGCGGCAGCCCCGAGAGCTCGGCCATCGCCAATGTGAAGGCACTCCCCCAGCAGCTCTCCGACCCGCACCCCGCCGCCCTGTCGGTCAGCGTGCTCACCATCGCCGTGCTGCTGCTCTGGCCACGGCTACGGGGCCGGACCGGCCAGCTTGCACGCAAGGCCCCGGGTGCGCTGGTCGCCGTGGTCCTGGCCACCGCGTTCGCCAGCCTCGCCGGGCTGCATCTGCCCCGGGTCGAGCTGCCCTCCTGGCGCAGCCACGCGCTGCCCGAGATGCCGCACGGGCCAGTGCTCGGACTGCTCGCCGCCGTGCTCACCATCACCTTGGTGGCAAGCGTCGAATCACTGCTGTCCGCGGTCGCCATCGACAAGCTGGCCGCCGCCCGCAAGGGTGCCGACCGGGTGCCGCGGGCCGATCTGGACAAGGAGCTGCGCGGCCAGGGCGCGGCCAATGTGGTCTCCGGCGCGCTCGGGGGGCTGCCCATCACCGGGGTCGCGGTGCGCAGTACGGCGAATGTGCGGGCGGGCGCGGTCAGCCGTAACTCCACGATTCTGCATGGGATCTGGGTGCTGCTCGCCACCGGGCTGGCGGTCGCCCTGCTGGAGCTGATTCCGCTGGCCGCGCTGGCCGCGCTGGTGATGGTGATCGGTGTCCAGATGGTCAATCTGACCCATATCCGCAGCGTCACCCGGCACCGTGAGGTGCTGGTCTATCTCGCTACCACGGTGGCCGTGGTGCTGCTCGGGGTGCTGGAAGGGGTGGCGATCGGTGTCGCGGTGGCGATCGCGGTCGCCCTGCACCGGCTGGCGCACACCCGGATCACCCATGAGCCGGGCGGGGCCGACGGTCCGGAGGGGGCAGCTCACCGGGTGCTGGTACGGGGCCAGTTGACGTTTCTCGCCGTGCCACGGCTCAGCCGGACACTGGGCCAGCTGCCGGAAGGGTGCAAGGTCGTCGTGGAGCTGGACGGCTCCTTTATGGATCACGCGGCATACGAGACGCTCCAGGACTGGCGGACCGCCCATACCGCCCACGGCGGCGAGGTCGACATCACCGGCCGCGCCGGGGCACGCATCGCGGAGCCCACGACCGCACACAGCTGCACCCCCTGGACCCCCTGGCGCAACCACCACTGCACCCGCCCTCAGACAGAGCCCGATGCGGAGCTCTCGCCCAGTTCCCGGCCCGAACGGCGCGGCCAGCTGCTGGGGGGCGTACGGAACTTCCAGCGGATCACCGCACCGCTGGTACGTGAGGAGCTGGCGCGGTTGGCCCGTGATGGCCAGCAGCCCTCGCATCTCTTTCTGACCTGCGCCGACTCCCGGCTGGTCACCAGCATGATCACCTCCAGCGGTCCGGGTGATCTGTTCACCGTGCGCAATATCGGCAATCTGGTGCCGCCACCCGGCCGGGAGGTCAGCGACCACTCGGTGGCGGCAGCGATCGAGTACGCCGTCCAGGTCCTGAAGGTCGGCTCCATCACGATCTGTGGGCACTCCGGCTGTGGCGCCATGCAGGCGCTGCACGCCAGCCGCCAGGCCACCGCTCAGCCCAGCACGGGTCAGTGCGCCGCCTCCGCCGCGCTCCCCACCTCGCTCTCCCGCTGGCTCAGCCATGGCCAGCCGAGTCTGGAGCGGCTGTCCGCACAGCTGCACTCGCCCCGTGGCTCGGCGCCACGGATCGCCGACCGCGTGACGACCGATGAGATCGAGGCACTCTCTTTGACCAATGTGATCCAGCAGTTGGAGCATTTGCGGGCCCATGAGTGTGTCTCCAAGCGGATCGCTGAGGGCTCGCTGGAGCTCCACGGCATGTATTTCCATGTCGGCGAGGCGCAGGCGTATGTGCTCGACAGCTCTTCCGACCCCTCTGGCCCCTCTGGCCCCTCCAGTCAGGGGGCCGTCTTCACCCCGGTACGAGCCGTCTGACCGTCCGCTGTCCGTCCTCCCCGGCATTACCGCTGGGCGGTGCCTCCAGCCGTTCGCGGAGGGGGATAACCGTTCGCCGCAACAGGTCTAAACCACTTGCCTGAGGGCCCTTGTCAGGGCCCCAGCGAGCTGCTGAGGTATGAGCTGGGACACAGCGCACACCCTGGGAAAGGGAGATGTCGTGAGCAACGAAAGCCTGGCCAATCTGCTCAAGGAGGAGCGGAGGTTCGAGCCGCCCGCCGAGCTGGCTGCCGACGCCAATGTGACCGCTGAGGCGTATGAGCAGGCGAAGGCCGACCGGTTGGGCTTCTGGGCCAAGCAGGCCCGTCGGCTGAGCTGGGACACCGAGCCCACCGAAACACTTGACTGGTCCAACCCGCCGTTCGCGAAGTGGTTCCAGGACGGCAAGCTCAATGTCGCCTACAACTGCGTCGACCGGCATGTCGAGGCCGGCCACGGCGACCGGGTCGCCCTGCACTTCGAGGGTGAGCCGGGCGACAGCCGTACGACCACCTACGCCGAGCTGCAACGCGAGGTGGCCAGGGCCGCCCACGCGCTGACCGAGCTCGGCGTCGAGGCCGGTGACCGGGTGGCCATCTATATGCCGATGATCCCGGAGACGGTCGTCGCCATGCTGGCCTGTGCCCGGATCGGCGCACCGCACTCGGTGGTCTTCGGCGGCTTCTCCGCCGACGCGCTGGCGACCCGTATCGAGGACGCCGACGCCCGGGTCGTCATCACGGCAGACGGCGGCTACCGCAAGGGCGGGGCGAGCGCGCTCAAGCCCGCCGTGGATGAGGCCGTCGAGCGGGCCGGCCAGGTCCGCCATGTGCTGGTCGTACGCCGCACGGGCCAGGAGGTCGGCTGGACGGAGGGCCGCGATGTGTGGTGGCACGAGGCCGTCGAGCGCCAGCCCGAGCAGCACACCCCGCAGGCATTCGACGCCGAGCATCCGCTCTTCATCCTCTACACCTCCGGTACGACCGGTAAGCCGAAGGGCATCCTGCACACCACGGGCGGCTATCTGACCCAGGCCGCCTACACCCACCACGCCGTCTTCGACCTCAAGCCCGAGTCGGATGTCTTCTGGTGCACCGCCGACGTCGGCTGGGTGACCGGCCACTCCTACATCGTCTACGGGCCGCTGGCCAATGGCGCGACCGAGGTGCTGTACGAGGGAACCCCGGACACCCCGCACAAGGGACGCTGGTGGGAGATCGTGCAGAAATACGGCGTCACCCTCTTCTACACCGCGCCGACCGCGATCCGCGCCTGCATGAAGTGGGGCGATGAGATCCCGGCGAAGTTCGATCTGTCCTCGCTACGGCTGCTGGGCTCGGTCGGGGAGCCGATCAACCCGGAGGCGTGGGTCTGGTACCGGCAGCACATCGGTGCCGACCGCACACCGATCGTGGACACCTGGTGGCAGACGGAGACCGGTGCGATCATGATCAGCCCGCTGCCCGGGGTCACCGCGACCAAGCCCGGCTCTGCTCAGGTGCCGCTGCCCGGTATTTCGGCGACCGTCATCGATGACGAGGCGCGCGAGGTGCCGGACGGCGGTGGCGGCTATCTCGTCCTGACCGAGCCGTGGCCGTCCATGCTCCGTACCATCTGGGGCGACGACCAGCGCTACCTCGACACCTACTGGTCACGCTTCGAGGGCAAGTACTTCGCGGGCGACGGCGCCAAGAAGGACGAGGACGGCGACATCTGGCTGCTGGGCCGGGTCGATGATGTGATGCTGGTCTCCGGCCACAACATCTCGACCACCGAGGTCGAGTCCGCGCTGGTCTCCCACCCCTCGGTCGCCGAGGCCGCGGTCGTCGGCGCCGCGGATCCGCAGACCACCCAGGCAATCTGCGCCTTTGTGATCCTGCGCGGCACCACCGCGGCGGGCGCGGAGGGTGAGGACCTGGTCGAGGAGCTGCGCGCGCATGTCACCAAACAGCTCGGCGCGATCGCCAAGCCGAAGCGGATCCTGCCGGTCGCCGAGCTGCCGAAGACCCGTTCCGGCAAGATCATGCGGCGGCTGCTGCGCGATGTCGCCGAGAACCGCGAGCTGGGCGATGTGACCACGCTGACCGATTCCTCGGTGATGGAGCTCATTCAGAGCAAGCTGCCCAGCGCCTCCAGCGAGGACTGAGACGGGCCGGTTTAGACGCAAAGCGGGGTGAAGGGCTCCGGGGAGAGGTCTCCTCTCCGGAGCCCTTCACCCGTGTTGGTTAGTCTGGGGGCGCCGCGTAAAGATCGGGGCAAGAATCAGGGCGCGCCGGGAAGTCTGGTCGGCACACAGCACACGTGTATGCCCAGCACCACTCCTGGAGGTCACAGCCTTGTCCGCGCCCGAGACGCACGATTCTGATTTCCTTCACCGGCCAGATCTGAAGGAGCGCAGAGTCCTCGCGGACATCCTGCGTATGGAAACCGTCGGCGGCATGCTGCTGCTCCTCGCCGCCGTGGCCGCACTGCTCCTGGCGAACACCGGGCTCAGCGGCCTCTACTCGGACATCAAGAACTTCGAGTTCGGCGTTGAGGCACTGCATCTGAAGCTCTCGGTCGCCGACTGGGCCAAGGACGGCCTCCTCACCGTCTTCTTCTTTGTCGCCGGTGTGGAGCTCAAGCGTGAGCTGGTCTCCGGTGAGCTGCGTGACCCCCGGGCCGCCGCGCTGCCGATCATCGCCGCCGCGTGCGGCATGATCGTGCCCGCGCTGGTCTACGTCGGTTTCAACGCCGGCGGCCGGGGTGACATGGACGGCTGGGCCATCCCGATGGCGACCGACATCGCCTTCGCGCTGGGCGTGCTCGCCGTCCTCGGTACCGCGCTGCCGTCCGCGCTGCGTGCCTTCCTGCTCACCCTCGCGGTCGTTGACGACCTCGGCGCGATCATCATCATCGCCCTCTTCTACACCTCCAGCATCAGCTTCGGCGCACTGGCCGCCTCCGTCGCCGGCCTGGTCCTCTTCTGGTTCCTGCACCGCAAGGGCGTCAAGGGGTGGTACGTCTATGTCCCGCTCGCCCTCGTCATCTGGGCCCTGATGCACGCCAGCGGCGTCCACGCCACCGTCGCCGGTGTCGCCATGGGCCTGCTGCTGCGCTGCACCCTCAAGGAGGGCGAGGAGCACTCCCCGGCCGAGCACATCGAGCACCAGGTGCGGCCCCTCTCCGCCGGTCTGGCGGTGCCGCTGTTCGCCCTGTTCGCCGCCGGTGTCGCTGTCTCCGGTTCCGCGCTCGGCGAGGTGTTCACCAAGCCGGAAACGCTGGGGGTTGTCCTCGGTCTGCTGGCCGGCAAGACGCTCGGTGTGTTCGGCGGCGCCTGGGTCGCCGCCCGCTTCACCAAGGCCGAGCTGAACCCGGATCTCGCCTGGGCCGATGTGCTCGCCATCGCGGCGCTCTCCGGCATCGGCTTTACGGTCTCGCTGCTCATCGGCGATCTGGCCTTCGAGGGCACCCCGCTGGAGGACCAGATCAAGGCATCGGTGCTGATCGGCACCTTGCTGGCCACGGTACTCGCGGGCATCCTGCTCAAGCTCCGTAACGACCACTACCGCGAAATCGTCGACGCCGAGGACCGCGACGAGGACGGCGACGGCGTCCCGGACATCTACGAGGAGGGCCAGCCGGAGTACCACCTGCGGATGGCCAGGATCTTCGACGAGAAGGCGGCGGAGCACCGACGGCGTGCCGAACTGGCGGCTGGGAGCACCTCCCGGGGCGGCGAGGGCCGAGGGGGAGAAAGCGGTAAGAGCTCCGGTCCGGCATGATGACCGGGGAGTACAAGGAGTAGCAGCGACCGAAGAGCAGAGGGAGTAAGCGATGAGCGCAGCCGACGACGGCCGTAGCCTCGGTCAGTTGGTCGCCGCGGCCACGGCTGAGATGTCCGCGCTGGTGCATGAGGAGATCGCGCTGGCCAAGGTCGAGATGAAGCAGTCCGCCTCACGTGGTCTGGTCGGCAGCGGAGCGATCATTGTCGCCGGTGTCCTCGCTCTCTTCTCGCTGCCGGTGTTCAGCTTCGCGCTGGCCTACTGGCTGCACGCCTGGTGGAAGGTCCCGCTCGCGGTCGCCTTCGTCATTGTGGGCGGGCTGATGCTGCTGTTCGCGGTGTTCTGTGGGCTGGTGGCGCGGGCCATGCTGAAGAAGATCCAGGCGCCCAAGCAGACCATCGCCTCGGCCAAGGAATCGGCGGCCGTACTGCAGAGCGTCAAGCCGCGTCCACGAAGCACCTCCGGGGCTGCCTCCCAGCCTGCCAGGGCCGAGGGAGGGAAGCCGGTCTCCGTGGGCGCGGAACAGTGACACACTCGGCCGCATGACGGTCTCCGTACCCATGTCCGCAGCACTGGACGGCCCCTGGAACCACCGGGATGTCGCCGCCAACGGTGCCCGCTTCCATATCGCCGAAATGGGCGACGGTCCGCTGGTGCTGCTGCTGCACGGCTTTCCACAGTTCTGGTGGACCTGGCGGCATCAGCTGCCCGCGCTCGCGGACGCGGGGTATCGCGCGGTGGCGATGGACCTGCGCGGCGTGGGCGGCAGCGACCGCACGCCCCGGGGTTACGACCCGGCGAATCTGGCGCTCGACATCACCGGGGTGATCCGCTCGCTGGGCGAGCCGGACGCCGCGCTGGTCGGGCACGACCTGGGCGGCTATCTGGCCTGGACGGCGGCCGTGATGCGGCCGAAGCTCATCCGGCGGCTGGCCGTCGCCTCGATGCCGCATCCACGGCGCTGGCGGGCGGCGATGCTCAGCGACGCACGGCAGACGGCCGCCGGTTCCTACGTATGGGGCGTCCAGCGGCCATGGGCGCCGGAGCGGCGGCTGATCGCGAATGACGGGGCGCTGGTCGGCCGGTTGATCCGGGAGTGGTCCGGGCCACGGCTGCCGGACGACACGGATATCGAGACCTATCAGCGGGCGATGTGCATCCCGTCCACGGCACACTGCTCAATCGAGCCTTACCGCTGGATGGTGCGGTCGATGGCCCGGCCTGACGGCATCCAGTTCAACCGGCGGATGAAGCGCCCGGTACGGGTGCCGACCCTGCATCTGCACGGTTCACTCGATCCGGTCATGCGTACGCGTAGCTCGGCGGGATCGGGAGAGTATGTCGAAGCTCCGTACCGCTGGCGGCTATTCGATGGTTTGGGGCACTTTCCGCATGAAGAGGACCCGGTGGCGTTCACCACCGAGCTGATCGACTGGCTGAAGGACCCAGAGCCGGACCGCTGACCAGTCGGTCAATCACACAATTGCCCGACGCATAGGCCAATTGAAGGGCCATGCGGCGGTTACCGACCTAAGGGCCCGGGCAGAGTCCGGGGTATGGGCTGGACGCACGACTACCGTGACGTGTCTCGCAACATCCGGGAGAAGGGCGCCGTGCAGGGCACGGCCTCCCACTCCCCGCACAACAACCCTCGCGATCCGCGTGATCCCCTGGGAATTCCGCGCATTCTCCGGCGCCGCGCCCGCTGGGTCAGCGCCCGCCTACGCCACCCACGCGGCTAGGCCGCTGCGCGGGTGGGCTCCCCTGACCCTCCCCCAGCTACCTCCCCCAGACTCCGTCTGGGAGGTGCCCCCAGGAGGTGTCCCCACCTTCCCGAAACTGGGGGCATCCGCCCCCAGACCCCCACAGCGTTGTGGGCACTCGCAGCCCCGCGAGGGGCGTGGGCCCGCCCTGCTACGCAACCACCCACCCATCCCAGCCACGACGCTCCGGCCAACCCCGGGGCGGAGCTCGCGACGCTTGGTGGGCACAACACCCGGCCACCGGCCCGCACCCGGCCAACCCCGGGGCCCCGGGGCGAAGCCCCGGTTTCCGGGAAGGGGCGGGAATTGGGGAAGCCCACCCACGGCACCCCCGCAGCCGGGCGAAGCCCCACCACGCGGCGGAGCCGCATATCGACACAGCCGGGAAGAGGCGGGATCGGGGAGCGAGCCCTACATGGCGCAGCCCTGGGTGTCAGCCGGCCCCCGCGCCGCGCGGCCGCGAGTGATGTCCTCCCGGACCTCATCGACGGTCAGGGCGTAGCCCGTATTCGCGTCGTCCAGCGACTTGGCGAAGATGACGCCGTACACCTTGCCGTCCGGGGTGAGCAGCGGCCCGCCGGAGTTGCCCTGCCGCACCGTGGCGTAGAGGGAGTAGACATCGCGGCGCACCGTACCGCGATGGTAGATGTCCGGGCCGCTGGCCTGGATACGGCCGCGGACCCGCGCCGAGCGGGCGTCAAAGCCGCCGTTCTCCGGGAAGCCCGCCACGATGGCGTCGTCACCGGTGGCCGCGCCGCCCTTGGCGAACTCCAGCGCGGGGGTGTCCAGCCGGGGCACATCGAGGACAGCGATGTCCCGCTCCCAGTCGTAGAGCACCACCTCGGCATCGTAGAGCCGCCCCTCGCCGCCGATCTGCACGGTCGGCTCGCTGACGCCTCCGACGACATGCGCGTTGGTCATCACCCTGCCCTCGGCGAACACAAAGCCGGTGCCTTCCAGGGCCTTGCCGCAGCTCGGGGCGGTGCCCGTCACCTTGACAATGGACTGCTTGGCGCGGGCCACCGCCGGATTGCCCGAGAGCTTCGGGTCGGGCTCTGGTACCGAGGTGATCGGCTCATTGGCGAAGGGCGAGAAGACCTGCGGGAAGCCGTTCTGTGCGAGCACCGAGGTGAAGTCGGTGAACCAGGTGTCGGCATGGTCCGGCATCAGGCGGGAGACACCTTGCAGCACCGTGGAGTTACGCACCTCCTTGCCGAGGGTCGGCAAGGTCGTGGTAGCCAGCGCGGAGCCGATCAGCCAGGCGACCAGCAGCATCGCCGCGACATTGACGAGCGCGCCGCCCGTGGCGTCGAGCGCGCGCGCCGGTGACCAGGTGATGTAGCGCCGGAGTTTATTGCCGAGATGGGTGGTGAAGGCCTGCCCGACGGAGGCGCACACGATCACAATGACCACCGCCGCGACCGCGCCGAGCGTGCCCGGGGAGGCATCGTCGCTGAGCTTCCTCCACAGCGGTGGCAGCACCAGCACCGCGACCAGACCGCCGCCGAGGAATCCGATGACCGACAGGACGCCGACGACAAAGCCTTGGCGGTAGCCGATGATCGCGAACCAGACAGCAGCGAGCACGAGCACGACGTCCAGCACGTTCACCGCTACAGCCTCGTCTCGTCGTCACCAGTCAAAAACACCCGGGTACCGTCTCATGCGTGCCAGTCGAGCGGCATACTCCGGTCCCGGTTCCAGGGCTGCTCCCAGCCCGCGAAGTGGACAATCCGGTCGATCACCCCGGCCGTAAAGCCCCACACCAGGGCGTCAGCCACCTGGAAGCATGGCCCGCGGTGTCCGCTCGGGTGTACGGCGACACCGCGGTTGGCCGGGTCGGCCAGGTCGGCGACCGGCACGGTGAAGACCCGGGCCGTCTCGCCCGCGTCCACCGCCACCACCGGGGTCGGCTCCCGCCACCAGCCCAGCACGGGGGTGACGACAAAGCCGCTCACCGGGATGTACAGCCGGGGCAGCACGCCGAAGATCTGCACCCCGGCCGGATTGAGCCCGGTCTCCTCCTCGGCCTCCCGCAGGGCGGCCCGCAGCGGGCCCTCCCCCTCCGGGTCCCCGTCCTCGGGGTCGAGGGCACCGCCGGGGAAGGACAGCTGACCGGCGTGTGAGCGCAGGCTGGACGCCCGCTCCAGCAGCAACAGCTCCGGCCCCCGCTCACCCTTCCCGAAAAGCACCAGCACCGCGGACTGCCGGCCGCCGGTGGACGGCGGCAGGAACCGGCTGAGCTGCTCGGGCCGGACGGTCGCGGCCGCCCGGGCCACGGGCCGCAGCCACTCGGGGAGCCCGTCATCGCTGACGGCGACCGTGCGGGCCTGGCGGGCTGTGCTGGGTGTACTGGCTGTACGACCCGAGCTGGGTGTACTTGCCGTACGGCCCGTGCTGGCCGTGCTGGCCTGTCCGGGCCCCTGATGCCGCGCGGGCGTCACCGCGCCCCCAGCGGCGGCGCGGGCTGCCCCGGATAGTCGGCCGGGGGCTTGAGGCGCTGGCCGGGCT
This sequence comes from Streptomyces gobiensis, assembly GCF_021216675.1. NCBI lineage: Bacteria > Bacillati > Actinomycetota > Actinomycetes > Kitasatosporales > Streptomycetaceae > Streptomyces > Streptomyces gobiensis. Next base: position 2,558,484 of record NZ_CP086120.1, read on the forward strand.
GGCCGCCCAGCTCGTATTTGAGGAGCTTCTTCGCCTTCTCGGGGTCCGTCTCGCCCTCGCCGTACGCGGGGCAGAGGTGCGCTATCGGGCAGGCTCCGCAGGCGGGCTTACGGGAGTGGCATACCCGCCGACCGTGGAAGATCGTCCGGTGCGAGAACATCGTCCACTCACTCTTGGGGAGGATTTCCGCGATCTCCGCCTCGATTTTGTCCGGATCGGTCTGGTCGGTCAGGCCCCAGCGCCGCACCAGCCGTCCGAAGTGGGTATCCACGGTCAGGCCCGGCACCCCGAAGGCGTTGCCCAGCACTACGAAGGCTGTCTTACGGCCCACCCCGGGCAGGCTGACCAGGTCTTCCAGACGGCCGGGCACCTCGCCGCCGAAGTTGTCCCGCAGCGCCGCTGAGAGGCCGAGCAGCGACTTGGTCTTGTTGCGGAAGAAGCCGGTCGGGCGGATCAGCTCCTCCAGCTCCTCGGGGTTGGCCGCCGCCATGTCCTCGGGGGTGGGGTAGGCGGCAAAAACTGCGGGCGTGGTCTGGTTGACCCGTAGATCTGTGGTCTGGGCGGAGAGCACGGTCGCTACGAGCAGCTGGAACGGGTTCTCAAAGTCCAGCTCGGGGTGTGCGTAGTAGTAGACCTCGGCCAGCTCGCGGTTGATACGCCGCGCCCGGCGGACCAGCGCGAGCCGCGACTCAGGCTTGGCAATTTTGACCCCTTTTGTCGCTTTCGCCTTCTTGGTGGACGCCTGTTCGCCCACAGCGGAATCTCGGGATGCCGTCACCCGCCTGACCCCCTTTCCATGTGCTCTCACCGGGGTATTGGACACTCGGCCAGCGTAAGGGGGACCGCCGACATTCGCCCCGCTCATGGGTGATTCACAGCTCGATAGGCCCCCTGCCGTACGCCACCCGCGTGGAGTGCGTCAAACTTGTGACTGATCGCACTGTTTCAAACGTCCGGCATTATGGGGGCCACACCCCATGGGCACGGTCGACAAGGAGAGAACTCGTGGACGACGTTCTGCGGCGCGCCCCGCTCTTCGCGGCGCTCGATGAGGAGCAGGCCGCTGAGCTGCGTGCCTCCATGACCGAGACAACACTGGCCCGCGGTGAGGCCCTGTTCCACGAAGGCGACCCCGGCGACCGCCTCTATGTGGTGACCGAGGGAAAGGTGAAGCTGCACCGCACCTCACCCGACGGCCGGGAGAACATGCTGGCCGTCCTGGGCCCCGGCGAGCTCATCGGTGAGCTCTCCCTGTTCGACCCGGGCCCGCGTACGGCGACGGCCTCCGCGCTCACCGAGGTCAAGCTCCTCGGGCTGGGCCACGGTGATCTGCAGCCCTGGCTGAACGTACGCCCGGAGGTCGCCACGGCGCTGCTGCGCGCTGTCGCCCGGCGGCTGCGCCGGACCAATGACTCCATGTCCGACCTGGTCTTCTCCGATGTTCCGGGCCGGGTCGCCAAGGCTCTGCTCGACCTGTCCCGCCGGTTCGGCGTCCAGTCCGAAGAGGGCATCCACGTCGTCCATGACCTCACCCAGGAGGAGCTGGCCCAGCTGGTCGGTGCCTCCCGGGAGACCGTCAACAAGGCCCTGGCCGACTTCGCGGGCCGTGGCTGGCTCCGGCTGGAGGCCCGTGCGGTGATCCTGCTGGATGTGGAGCGGCTGGCCAAGCGCAGCCGCTGAAGCACCGCCTCAGAACCGCGTGCACAGCTTCCGCCAGGCCGCCCAGTCCGAGGGCGCCCAGTCCCGAGGGCAGCGCGGACAAGGGGCGTCTGCCAGGTCGGCTGAGCCGGTCAGAGGATCCCGTCAGACGAGCCCGTCAGACGAGCCCGTGCTCGCGCAGATATTCCAGCTGTGCGCGTACCGACAGCTCGGCTGCGGGCCACAGGCTGCGGTCCACGTCCGCATAGACATGGGCGACCACCTCGGGCGGCGTGCGGTAACCCCTCTCCACCGCCGTCTCGATCTGGGCGAGCCGGTTCGCGCGGTGCACCAGGTAGTAGTCGATCGCGCCCTGGGCATCGGCCAGCACCGGCCCGTGTCCGGGCAGCACCGTCCGTACGCCGTCGTCCACGGTCAGCGAGCGCAGCCGCCGCAGCGAGTCAAGGTATTCGCCCAGTCGCCCATCAGGATGGGCGACCACTGTGGTGCCGCGGCCCAGCACCGTATCGCCGGTCAGCACGGCCCGGTCCGCCGGCAGATGGAAACAGAGCGAGTCCTCGGTGTGCCCCGGTGTGGGCACCACCCGCAGCTCCAGACCACCCGTGGTCACCACATCACCCGCAGCCAGGCCTTCGCCGCCGAGCCGTAGCGCGGGGTCCAGCGCCCGTACGTTCGCACCCGTCAACTCCGCGAAGCGGGCCGCGCCTTCGGCGTGGTCCGGGTGGCCGTGGGTCAGCAACGTAAGCCCGACCCGTCGGCCCGCCCGCTCGACGGTGTCGATGACATTCCGCAGATGCCCCTCATCCAGCGGACCCGGATCGATAACAACCGCGAGCCTGGAGTCCGGCTCGGCGACGATCCAGGTATTGGTGCCGTCCAGCGTCATCGGCGAGGCGTTGGGCGCCAGCACACACTCGGCCCGCTCGGAGGCGGGTCCGCTGATCGTGCCGCCACGCGGCTGCCCGGGAAGGGCGGCGGCGTTCGTCATTCTGTGCAGATCCTTTTCTCGAACTCATCGTGGCCCGGCCAGCTCAGCACGATCTGCTCACCTTCCAGCCGCGCCCGCGCCTGTACGGGCGTCAGGTCCTGTCGTCCAGCGGCGGCCAGCGCCCCCGTCGCGCTGTGGTGCGGCGCCAGCTCACGCAGGGTGGCGATCGTCGGCGGCATCATCAGCAGCTCGCCCCTGTCATAGCCCGCCGCCGCGTCCGCAGGCCTTGTCCACACTGTACGGTCCGCCTCCGTCGACGCGTTCCGGGTGCGCTGTCCCTGGGGCAGGGCGGCGACAAAGAACCAGGTGTCATAGCGCCGCTCCTCAAACTCCGGCGTAATCCAGCGTGCCCAGGCACCCAGCAGATCACTGCGCAGCACCAGGGACCGCCGCGCCAGAAAATCCGCGAAGGGCAGCTCACGGCGCACCAACGCGGCCCGGTCGGCCTCCCACCCCGCACCGGTCGTATCGGCGATCACGGAATCCACGTCCTCCCCGGCGAGCAGCACCCCCGCCTCCTCGAACGTCTCCCGGACGGCCGCGCACACAATGGCCTGCGCCTCCGCCGCCGTATCGACCCCGAGCCGCCCGGCCCACTCCTCCCGGGACGGCCCGGCCCACCCCACCGCACCCTCATCGCGCGGATCGACGGCGCCGCCGGGATACGCGTAGGCACCCCCGGCAAAGGCCATGGAAGCCCGCCGCCGCAGCATATGAACGGACGCTCCGCCCACCTCATCCCGCAGCAGCATGACGGTGGCGGCCCGGCGCGGGACCACCGGGGTGAGCTCACCACGCGCGAGGGCCCGGATACGCTCCGGCCACTCGGGCGGGTACCACTGACCGTTCTTCGACATGGGCGGATGGTACGGCCTCACGCGTAAATGTTCGAGAGTGGGCCCAAGATGCCGGATTAGGCCAAACGGGGGACAGTAGGAAGAACCGCCACGCGCTGGCGTAAGGAGCGAGCTTGTCCCAGCACCATCAGCAGGAGTGCCAGAAGAACACCGCCGCTGAGCAGCAGAAGGCCACCGTCAAGCGCTGCGGGCGGGGTTGAGCGGAAGATCAGGGCACAACCCGCACCACCTGCTGACCTGGGGCCGGACACCGATCCCCGCATATGTGCGCAACCCCCAAGCGCCTCATGGGAGTCGAGCACGCCCCAGCCCGCTGCACGCCCGATGAGCGGCGGGACGCATGCGCGCGTATTACCTGTCGAGCTATCGAGGGTGTCGCGGGCAGCGTTACCTGAACTGCGACGGCACCGGTGAGGAGCTGCCCGGATGGACGACGTCATGGATGGCTACGGCGAAGCCGGCGCGGGTCGTACATCGCTCGGCGTGATGACTTTGCATCCGCTGCCGGAGTCGGTGCCCCGGGCCCGCCGCTGGTTCCGGAAGTTCATCGCCCCGTACGGCATCGCCTGTTCCCTCGACGACTGTCTGCTGATGCTCTCGGAGCTGGTGACCAACGCGATCCTCTACGGCCAGGCCAAGGGCGAGTGGCGAGTGCGGGTCGAGTGGTGGCGGGACGGGACGTCGCTGCGGGTCGATGTGCACAATCCAGGGTTGCCGGACAAGGTGCGGATGCGTCAGGCCGCCGCCGATGAGGCCCATGGGCGTGGTCTGTGCCTGGTCAGCGCGCTGGCCGACTCCTGGCACGCGGGACCGAGCCGGTTCGGCGGCACGATGGTTTCGTTCGTTGTCGCCGACGCCTGGCCCTGAACAGCTCGCCACCTGATGGAGCGTCAATGACAATCTAGCTGTTGGCAGACCGCGCGGCTTCGATGATGCCCTGTACGGCCTGATCGATCCGCTCCGCGGCCAGCTCGGGATCGGGCTGGCCGGCGTCCAGCCAGCCGATGACGGCCTCGGTGGTGAACGAGGGGATCACATGTGCCGCCCAGTCCAGCCACGGTCCGGCGGGGATGCGCTGGGCGAGGTTGCGCTGAGCGATCTCGGCGGAGGCCACGGTGAGGGTGTCGATGAGGTCGCAGAACTCCGGTTCCCTGGCGGCATGGTGGAACAGCAGCCGGAAGGCGTCGGGGTCGGCTGAGGCGGCGCGTACCAGGGCGGGTATCGAGTCGCCGTCGAAGTTGTCGCATCCCACCGTCTCCGCCAGCCGGGTGCAGGCGCGGTCCAGAGCCGCTCGGTACATATCGGCCTTGGACTCGAAGTGCCGGTACAGCATCACGCGGGTGATACCCGCCTCAGCGGCGACATCGTCGAGGCCGGTGGCGGCAAATCCGGTGCGGGCGAACGCCCGGGTGGCGGCGTCGAGTATCTGCTCACGCCGCTCGGCCCGGCGCATCCGCCTGACCGGCGCGGGTCCGGGGGCTGCCTGCTCCGCTGTTCGCTCCGCTGCTTGCTCTGCTGTCATCCGGCGGACCGCCTCCCGCGCGTTTACTTGCGAGTATACAAATGGCGCCGCGACCATCGTCGTCCAGCTCGGCCTGGGCGCCCGGCACTGGCGATGTACCCATCTCCGTCGCCCAGCTGATCCCGCACGCGGAGATCCTGATCGTCACCACACCGCAGCTCGCCGCCGCCGAGGCCGCCGAACGCGTGGGTACAGGCCGACGACCGTCTTGCCCGTCCCCGCCGGACCGCTGATCAGTGCAGGGCCCGCCCAGTTGCGACGGACGAGGGTGACCTGGTCGGGGTCGAGGAAGGTCATCCACTGCTCGATCGTGACCCGTCTCGCTTCTTCTAACGCCGCCTCGCCGACCGCCGAGCCCTCGTACTCGGGAAAGACCCGTTCCATATGGTCGGCGAGGGCCCGGACCTGCTCCGGGCGGAGCCGACGGTACTCCGAGAGCAACGCCGGCCCGACCTCGTACTCACCCAGCACCCGGATCCGCCCAGCTCGGGTTGACCGCTGCCCAGCGAAGACCATAAGCGGCTGTACGGCCACTGGGGACAGCCCCAGGGACGCCACCGCGCCTTCCGCGGTCTTCGTCACCGCCAGCAGCTTGCGCACATGCTCATCGCGCGACTGGCCGTCAGCCCAGAGCCTTCCATCCGATATCTCCGGCGCGGCTCGCCAGTTCTTGACATCGATGACGAACACACCGCTGGGGCCGACCAGCAACATATCCACATTGGCCGCCCGCGTACCCGGCCAACGCCGGTCCACCAGCAGCCGCCACTTCCGCTCGGTCAGCACCAGCAGTTGGGCGGCAACGCTTCGCTCCCCCTCGCTCGCCGCCTCCCACCTGCGGGCCTGGCGGCGAGCGGCCTGCCACTGCTCACGTAACAGCCGTTCTTGCCGCCGCGCCTCCAGGGCCCGCCGTGACGCCGAACCGCCTGCAGCCATGCCTCGCCCCCCTCGAAGCCCCCTTGAACACGGAGTAATGATCATAGGACGGCACGCAACCTCCCCGATAGGCGTACGCCGCTGGAGGACGCAGCGCGCCACATCAAATCCGCCCCCTCGCACGACCGGCCACCCCTGGGGGCGCTTGCACACGCATACCGCTCCCCGGTCCCCCGCTCCCCCTCGAAAACCCTGCGCCCGCCGCCAACGCCGCATGTCACGCCGCCTGTTGCAATACGCTGGCCGCTGTGGCATGACGCGCCGATCCGAAGTCCTTCTCATGGCCTCGACCGAAGCGCGGTCGGGGCCCCTCCCTGCTTATGCGCTGGTCTTGGGCTCAGACAGCCGTGCCATTCCCTGCCCGTTGGCCAAGACTTCCTCCCGGAGCCACGGCGGCGTGGGCAGGGCCGAGATCTGTCTTCCTGTGCCGGACAGAGCGCTGGCCCCTGAGGCGTGCGTCTCGGTGGTGTAGATGCTGGCCTCGTTCGCCCTGGAAAGCTTGAAGCGGCTGAGCGGCCGGGCTGGCCCTCCGTGACGGTTCCACCACGAACAGCGTCCGACGCATGCCAGAATCCCACCCGGTCGACCATCACCGCGGGCAGGCTTCGCGCCGCCTGCCACACCCAGGAGGGAAGCCCCAACATGGCCGTGCTGTCGTCGAGTCCGAAGTGGCCCACCGTGCCCGACTACTTCCACGACTGGGCGCTGGTGGATGTGGAGACCTCCGGGCTGAGGCCCGGCAGGGACCGCGCCCTTTCCCTGGCGGTCCTCACGCTCGACGGACACGGCCGGCAGACAGGAGAGTTCTCCACTCTCCTCAATCCGGGCTGCGACCCCGGCCCGGTGCACATCCATGGCCTCACCCCAGCGCGTCTTGCGGGCGCGCCCACCTTCGAGGAGATAGCGCCGCAGGTGGGGGCACTGCTCAGCAGCCGCGTCCTGGTCGCCCACAACGCGCAGTTCGACTACGACTTCCTGGCCCATGAGTTCGCCCGTGTCCGTTCCTGGGTCCCGGTCAGCAGACGCCTGTGCACTCTGGCGCTCAACCGCCTGGTCGGGCCCGTGACGCCCGACCTCAAGCTGGGCACTCTCGCCGCGCACTATGGCGTGCGCCAGGAACGGGCCCACGACGCGCGGGACGATGTACGGGTGCTCTCGGGCGTCCTGCAGGGCTCGTTGGACGCCGCCAAGCAGTTGGGCCTGCCCTTGCCGCTGTTGTCCTGCCCACCCCGCCAGGACTACAAGCCCTACGTCCCCAAGACCCCCTGCGCCTACCGCAATCCGGGCCGCCTGGCGGAGGGCGGGCCACTGGTGCAGGGGATGAAGGTCGCCATCACCGGGGACACCCAGGTCTCCCGCGAGGAACTGGCCGCCCGCTCGGTGGCGGCCGGGCTGAACATGATGACCTCGGTCAGCGGCCAGACCAGCGTCGTCGTCACCAACGATCCCGGCGCCGCATCCGGCAAACTGCGTCGCGCCGCAGCCGAGGGCGTCCCCCTCGTGGACGAGCCGACCTACCTCCAGCTGCTGGAGAATGTGCAGCCCGGCCAGGCCAAGGGCACCGCCCGCGCCGGCACCGCCGGGCAACGCCGCACGGCCGAGACACCTGGTAACGCGAGGACCGCAAAGTCCACGCCCACGCCGGACGTCCCCGCACAGCCCACCACTGCACCGACCACACCCACCGCCGACGCGGACCGGTCGCTGGCCGGGCGTCGGGTCCTGGTCCTGGGCGGCACTCACGAGGAGGCCGCGGCGGCACGCGCTCGCGTTGTCGCCCTCGGTGCCTCCGCAGCGGTTAACCTCTCGGCCAGAGTGACCGACATCCTGGTGCTGCCCGGCGGCGAATCGGACCGGCGTATGAGCCGCATCGCCTCCCTTGGACTACGCGTGCACGACGCCGACTGGCTCCTCGCACCCGCCCCTGCCCCGATACCCACGTCGGCACAGAGCACGCCCGGAAACCAGCCGGACACGGCAGAGGTACTGGTCCGAGGCGCCGTCATCGACCTGCCCGACGCCGACACAGCCTGGACGGTGGCCGCCACGTGGGGCCAGCACACCGCCTGCGACGTGGACGTCGCCGCCTTCACACTCGACGCGCATGAGCAGGTGGCAGGGGACGAGGACTTCGTCTTCTACAACGCGCCCGAACACCCGGACGGCACCGTACGGCTCGCCACGGACAGCCCGACGGAGCAGGCTGTCACCGCCGACCTGGATCGGCTGCCCTTGGAAGTCAGCCGGGTCGTCATCGCCGCCGCGATCGACGGCGCCGCGACATTCTCCGACGTCGGCGCCATCGAGATCACCGTCACCTGCGGGATCGGCGAGTCCCCGACCGCCCGGGCCACCCTCGACGCTGCCACCACCGAGCGCACCCTGATCCTTGCCGAGATCTACCGCCGAGGCGACGGCTGGCGGCTGCGCGCCGTCGGACAGGGCTACGACCACGGCCTGGCCGACCTGGCCCGGGGCTACGGCGTCGACGTCACCGAATGACCCAGGAGACGCCCGCACGGCTACCGGCGCTGCTCGGCCCGTGCGGCGTGCCTTCGACCGTGCGGTGCAAGGCTCACGCCAGGGCGAAGCCGAAGGATTCACGGGGCTCGTAGTGGGGGTGACGTCACCGACCAGGCCGCCGACGGTCACATCGAGGGCGGGCGGCGCGGCTGAAGTCGAGGCCGTCGAGGTGGGTTCAGAGATGTCGGGGCTGAAGGAGACTCGAAGGCGTAGATCCGGTGGGTCAGGTCAGCCAGGGTGCGGTCATGGAGATGTTGGGGCGGGCCGGGACCGGAATGCCGAAGGGCTGGGCGGCGTTGCGCATGACATTGAGCACGGCGGCGTACGCGCGGGCGGGAAGCGCTGGAGGTAGTAGCCGACGCGGACGGACTGCTCGGCTGCCTCGGTCGTGCCCGGCAGCGGTTCCTCACCACCGAACCCGCTCCGATGCATCGTCGCCCGAACTTCCAGCCGCCGTTGCCGATTTGGTGCTTTTGAGGCGCTTAGGCGTGCTAGGCAGCGACCGCCCGGGTGGGGCACGATTGGTCGTCGTATTAGCAGACGGGGGGTGCATGGACACGGAGTCAGCAAGATCTGCGGAAGATAAGGCAGACGGAGCTTGGTCGCTGCTGAAGATGCCGACGGTGCCGCTGTACGGGGTGAATGGCCACCATCCGGCCGGCCAAGGCACAGGCGGAATGACCGAGCCCACCCGATTACTGTGCGCGGTCGCGCACCTGCGGCCGGACAGAGCCGAGGAGTTCGCCGAGAAGCTCGGAAAGTGGCGGCGGAAGAAGGCAAAGCAGCTCGGCGACAGACTCACCCCCAAGAAGGTGCGCGAGCGGCGCCTGGAGCAGGCCGCGAAGCGAGCCATCGCTGATGAGCAAGTCGATCTGAAGAAGCTGTTGGACGACGAGGAGGAGCCGACCGCGCCCAGTCAGCCACGGGTACCGGTCGGCCACGAGTACGCGCGATGGGTGCGCCGCCGGATCGCGGCCGAAGGACGGCCGGTGCCGTCGCAGGGCTTCGACCTGGAGCCCGTACTGAACGCGTGCGCGCAGGCGCAACGCCTGCTGTGGCTACGTCGTGCTCTCACTGTCCTGGCCTGTGTGGCGGGCGGGCTGTGGGTGCTGCACCGCTCGCCTACCTGGCGCCGCTCGCGGCCCTGATCGGACTGTGGGCGGCGTGATGCCGGCCAAGCCGAGGGACGGGGACGACGGCCAGGGCTCTGAAGACGGAAAAAGCCCTTTGCGTGCTCTGCCCAGTGTGGAGGAACTGTTGGCCGGGGCCCGTCCCGGTGACGGGGTGGTCCGGTTCACCCCGGACGACCTGCACGCGCATGTAGCCCGCGAACTGCAGCGTCCCATCAAGCCGCTGCCCGACTTCCACCCCGACAGCCAGCAGGAGGTGTTCGGCGTCGCGGCTATCGCCGCTGCCCGCTGGGAGACGCTGACGCCCGAACTGTGGGAGGGGCTGATCACGCTGGCCCGGGAAGGCGTGATGGCAGCGGACGCGCAACGTGCGCCGAAGGTCGCCCGACGTTTTCTGTGCGCGCGGATGACCTCTTGGGACGGCGAGCTGGTGGCCTCGATCTTGGTGGGCTTCGCCTACGAGAACCACTACCTGCGGGTCGTCGTGCGCCCCCACGTTGTCAACCCGGTCCACCCCGTTGTACGCGAGGCGGAGAAGAAGGCGGCGGGCGCCGGGTGGGCATGGCGGCGGCGCACGGCGTATCTCGCTGCCGTGGACACGGGCTGGTTCGTGGTCCGGCTATTCAAGCGGCCCAAGAGCAGCGAGCTGCGGCCCGCACAGGACCTCGGTAATGGGCCGGTGAGCCTGCGGGAGGTCTACTCGACCCGATACATGGACGACATGCTCCAGTACGACGACGCCCGCCGCTACATCGAGATGATGCAGGGCCGCGTCCTAGCTGCGGTCGAGGGTTTCCTCGTCGAGCACAACGTGGACACCGGCGAGTACAGGGAACGAATCACGGTCGTCCTCAACAACGGCATCATCAACACTGGTGAAATGAGCAACGTGCAGAACCAGCCGGGGGCCGTGGGCTCTCATCAGAAGGCAGGAGGGGCAGTGTGATGTTCGGCCGCAGGCAGCAGCCCGGTGGCACCAACACGGGCATTCAGAACAGCGGATCAATGCAGAATGGTGCAGAACCAGCCGGGGGCCTTCCAGTCAACCCAGAGCCAGGACAACTCCGGCCTCGGCCGGGATGAGTTACAGGGCATCGCCGAGCTCCTGGTGCGGATCCGGCAGGGCGTGGAGCGTGAACGGGACCACCTCGAGGACTACGAGTTGTGCGTCGGCTTCCTGGACACGGTAGCCGAGCAACCGCCCCTCGCCGCCTGTCGTGCGTGGGCAGTGTGTCGACGAGGGTGGCGAAATCCGATGGTTACGCCAAGCGTCGCGGTTGCCAATGACGAACAGGGGGCGCTTGGCGCGGCTGACGGCGACGTTCAGGAGATTGAAACGGGAGGCGGCCCGGGCACGGGCGCCGGGGTGTCGCGGGTCGGTGCCGAGGATGAGGAGCACACCGTCGGCCTCCTTCCCTTGAGTCGTGTGGATGGTGCCGACTCGCCCGTTCGGAGAGCAGACCACGGCAGGTCCTCCGTGCCCCAGCCACGATGGTGCGGAAGGGGCTGATCACGTACACCTCCCGGGTGAGGTCGACACCGCCGTCGTCCCGCAACCGTTGCAGGATGGGGCGCAGCGCCCTCCCCCTCATCGGGCCTCCCCCACCAAGACGGCCGGGATCCCATCCACTGGTCGTAGGCCAGCAGCCGCCCGACCAGCGCCCGCACCTCGACCAGGTCGGCATCGGTGACCGGCACCTCCCGCAGACGTACCCGCAGCCGGTGAAACTGCGCCCCGGCCCTGCCGCAGTCCTGGGCTGGCCGCCCGGCCACCCCGTCCAGTGATCCGCAGGCGGCCACCGCCGCGTCGGCAGGCTGCTGGACCGTAACCGCATCGTCCAGTACGGCCAGCACAGTGCCCGCACCTGGGATGCTCGCGGCACACGGACGGCAGCGGGGCGATGACGACGCAGGCAGGAGAGAAGGCGAAGACCGCCGTGCCACAGGCCAGTGGCCGACGCGAGCCCGGGCAGGGCGAGAGCGCTGAGTACGGGTATGGCTTCTCCTGGTCAGCACGGCTGAGCCAGGGACCGTCAGCGGATGCCTCCGCAGCTGCGGTGAGCCCCATCACCGGCACGCCCCCGCAAGGAAGGTGTGTGCTCTTCCAGTGTGCGCCTCACTCCATTCCAAGCCACCCCACGGTCACCCGTCTTGGACCGGTGGGGGCAGCGTATGGCTGCTTTCTTTGGCTCTCGGTTCGCACGTTGGTTTGCTTCATTTCCGTCAATTCCTGTCTGTCCATTGAGTATTGGGGTGGGCCGGGTGGTTCCCACTCGACGTGGGCACCACCCGGGGCGCATGTGGTCAGCGCCTGAAAGCGTCCTTGGCCTTGTCTCCGGCCCGCTTCAGGCTTCCGGAGACCCGGTAGGTCCTGCCTTCGCGCTGCAGTCGACGATTGCGGGTGGTCCGGCCGATGCGTTCGGTGATCCGGCCCTTGAATTCCTGTGTTTTGTGCCTGATCGTCTGTCCGACGCTCATAACTGTCCTCTGTATGTCGGCTGGAGGGGATCCCGCGCGTGATCGCCGTACAGGCCAGTCATTCCCGCGGGGTGAGATGGGGCATGGAGTGGATTACCTGCGGCCGCGGCTGTACCGGCGGCGGCCACCGCTGCGACCGCGCTTGGCGAAGCCGACGATCCAGACGACCAGCAGGACGGCCGCGACCCACCACAGGATCTGCATCGTGAAGCCGAACCCGAAGACCACCAGGATCAGCAGAAGGAGAAGAATCCAGAACATTGCCGGGCCTCCAGATCGCGGGGATTTCCTTGATTCCGCGGGGTCCGGGCGAAGCGGGAAGGTGGAATGCTGCGCCCGAATGATCCGGAGTGGCATAGCCCTACGCCGTGCTGCCAGTCAACGCCCGGCATCCTCCCTTGTCAACGCAGCTCGACACTGGGGAGTTCTGGGAGCTGGGCTGGGGCCGCTGGGGTGAACGGAGCCTCGGCGAGGGCTTCGACCGGCCCGGTCGGCGGCGTCGGCAGGATGTGGTCCTCCCACCAGGACATGCCCAGCACGGTGGCGAGCAGGACGAAGGGGGTCGAAGCGGGAACGATCAGCGCGTACATGGGTACCGCCCGTTGTGGGATTCGTGCGACGCGGCGGGCAGCAGATCGGTGCCCGCTTGGGGCGCATCGGGGCGCGACCGGGATCGCGTGACGATGGGCGTGTGCGGGAACGGCCTCGCTCGTGACGCGGCGGGTTCCGGCACCGATGCGCAGGGTGCGCCCTCTGGGGAGCGCGCTGGCGGTGCGACGCTGCCGGGGGCAGGGGCGGCATGTCGCACGCTAGCCCTCGCAGCAGTTCCCCGACAGGTGTCAAGCAGCCATCCATGCCGGGCAGGACGCGTTGACGTCGCACGGTATCCACAACCCTTGGGCAGGACTACGCTGTGGGGTGAGGCCCCAGTCCCCGGCATCGATGCTGTGTCCCGCTCCCGGGGAGGCCCTCCGTGTTCGTCCTGCTTCTCGTCCTCATCGTGGTCCTGTTCGGCTTCGGCTTCCTCAATCCCATCTGGTGGGTGGTCGCAGCGGCGCTGGTCTACGCCGCCACCCGCCACGGCCGCGATCGTGGCGGAGGCTGGAGCCGTAGCGGCAGTTCCGATCTCGGGGACTACCGGGACTACCGGGAGCGCCGGGATCGTCGGGAACGCTGGGACCGCCGCTACGGCCGTCAGAACCGGGCGCGCTGGCGGCGCGAGGACCGTCGGGACCGCGAACACCGCAGGTGACCCGTGAAGTGGCCCGGTAGCCACGGGTTCCGGGACGGCTCCAGCCAGGCCGGACGCGTCGAGATCGTTGAGAGGTGTATGCCATGCAGCGCACAAGCGTGATCCAAGAGGAGTGGTGGGATCTGCGGGCCGAGGCCACGTGGGGGAACGCGCCGGCGGGACAGGATGTCGTCGCACTGCGCGCCGAGAACGATCAGCTGCGGCGGGCGCTGGCGGGCCGTGCGGTCATCGACCAGGCGCGCGGCATGGTGATGGTCCTGACTCCCTGCCGCCGCGGGGCGGCCAGGGAACTGCTGGTGGATGTCTCTCGGCAGTGCAACGTCAAACTTCCGGAGGCGGCCGCGGCCCTGGTCGCCGCCTGGGAGGGCAAGCCGCTCCCGGTGCGGATGCAGCGTGCGCTGCGTCGTGCGCTGCGGCGATTTCACGCGGAGAACCAGGGGTGCGACTCACGACCGCCAGGCGGGTCGTCCAGGTAGGGAGAGGTCATGATTCACGCAGCCGACGTCCGAGAATGGCGCAACCGCGATGTCGTCGACACCGAGTCGCACAAGATCGGTGTCCTGGAGGCGGTCTATGTGGACACCACCACCGATGAGCCGGCCATGGCCACGGTACGGATCGGACTGCCCACCCGGCACCGTCTGGTCTTCGTACCTCTCGATGATGCGATCGCCGGGCCGGACTATCTCAGGGTCGGCTATGTCAAAACGTTGGTGAAGCAGGCCCCTTCGATCGGTACCGACGACGTCCTGCCCGCCGAGCAGGAGGAAGCGATCTTCAAGCACTACGGACTGGCCTACAAGCCCGGTGCGGCCGGAGAACGGCAACTGGCGCGCCGCTGACCACCTATGGACAGGATGACTGCCCTGTGAGGTACGGACCATGCACCAGGTGACCACGCCCCGTGAAGAACAGCGGCTGTTGACGGCTGTGCCTTCGGCGGGGGACGCGGCTCTGCTGGCCGAGGTCATCGAACTCCGCGCCAGAAGCGAGCAGTTGGAGCGGGCGCTGGCGAGCCGTGCGGTGATCGACCAGGCACGCGGCATGCTGATGGCCCTGGCGCCGTGTTCCAACGACCGGGCCTGGGACCTCCTGGTGGACGTGTCGCAGCACTGCAACATCAAGCTCCGTGACGTGGCCGCGGCTCTGGTCGCCACGACGAAGGACCAGACGCTCCCGGAACCGATACAGCGGGAGCTGCGCCGAGCATTGCGGCGCCTCCATGCGGAGGACCGGAGATGACGGCGTGCGCGCCCAGCGGACGGCACCGGGAGCTGTGAGCTCAACTCTCCGGTGCCTTCGTCCAGGACGGCCGTCGGACGCCTCTGTTGTGTAGCCCGCCTCGTGAATCTCAAACGCCGGTCGTGCGGTTCCTCACCCGTTCTGCCTGATCACTGCTTCGCTGCCGACACGTCGCTGGAAGGCATGACAGGCCCACCGGCCCTCCACACTCCGCATCGCCTGTAGGCAGCCGCAGTTTCCCCTGTTTAAAAGCGGGCTGCCCGGGAACTCGCCCAGTTGCTCCGAGCACAGCCACCCACTGACCGACACTCTCGGTGGCCTGGAGCCCGGCTTCGACCTGATGGTCAACCGTGAGGCGCTCCGCCCGCTGCTGCGGGCACTGCCCGAACACGAACGCAGATTTCCCACGTCATGACCGGAACTGGGGCGGCTCCACCGCCGTCTGATCGAGGACGGCGCAGCGCAGTAACGGTCCCCCGCCAGGGCGTGGGTCGGGTCAGGACCCCAGACTGGCGAGTGGTTCGGAGTCGTCGATGAAGGCACGGGCCACATCGGCCAGGCGCCGATTGTGGGCGCGGGCGTAGCCGCGCAGCGCGCTGAACGCCTGCTCCATGTCGATGCCCTGGCGTTCGGCGAGCTTTCCCTTGGCCTGTTCGATCAGCACCCGGCTGTTCAGCGCTGTCTGCAGCTGTTCGTTGAGCACCGTGCTGCGGTGGACGGTGCGTTGTTGCAGCAGGCTGATGGTGGCGACGTCGGCCAGCGCCTGAGCGATGAGTGTGGCGGGCGGGTCGAAGGGGCCGGGCGCGGCGCGGAAAAGGTTCAGGGCGCCCACGGTCTCGTCCCGCAGGCGCATGGGCAGGGCCTGGACGGCCCCGAATCCGCTGCGGTGGGCCACCCTGACGAAGCGCGGCCAGCGATCGACCTCCCGGGTCAGGTCGTGGATGATCACCGGTGCGCCGGTGCGGAAGCAATCGAGGCAGGGGCCTTCGTCGTTCTGGAGCTGGAAGAGCTCCAGCAGGCGTACCTGTTCGTCGGAGGCGGCCATGACGCGGAGTTTGCCGTCCCGGTCGGCGAGCAGCACCCCGGCGGCGCTCGCGTCGAGCATGCCGACGCAGCGGTCGGTCAGCAGGCGCAGGAAGTCGATGAGGTCGAAGTCGGCGACCAGATTGTCGGCCAGCTCGACGAAGGTCTTGGCCAGAAACTGTTGATCCATCGTGGGCACCCTTGATTGAGACTAGTCCCTGCCTGAAGGGGCGGGAAGTACGGCACGTTTCTCGGTCGGCACCGATCGGTCAGGTTTCCTCATCGGCTTGGTCCGGCTCCGCGCCCGGTGAGAAACGGAGCCGACGGGCCACCACGTCCGCGGCCACGTCGGCGAGCCGGCGTCCCTGCGCATAGGCGTAGGCGCGGAGCCGGACGAAGGCTTCTTCGATGCCGACGCCGAGCTGGACGGTCAGGATGCCGCTGGCTTGGTCGATCTCCGCCCGGTACGCGCCCAGGTCCTCGACGGGGCCACCGCGCGGCCCGCCCGTCTCGTCGATTCGCGCGGCGAGCAGCACCAGAGTCGCGAGATCGGCGAACGCCAACGCGTCCGCCAGTTCCTCTGCGTTCAACCGGACCGGAACGTGGGCGTACAGGTCCAGAACTCCCGGGCTGATCGCTCCCATCTGCAGAGGGAGCGCGAACACCGCGCGTGCCCCGGCTTCCAGGGCCGCCTCGGCGAACACCATCCAACGGTCCTGCAGGTCACGGGTGAGCAGATCGGGTGTCAGTACGGCCGAGCCGTGCAGGAAGGCGTCCACGCAGGGCCCCTCGCCCAGCGTGAGCTGGAGCTCTTCCAACTGCTCGCTGATGTCGTCGGTGCTGCACAGCGGGTGGCTCGGCGCGGTCCGGGACATCGCCGACAGCCCGGCCCCGCCGACCGGCAGCGCGGCCACGGCCGCAGTGCACACGTCCACCACACCGACCCGGGCACCTCGTCGGGCCGCCTGCTCGGCCACCAGCATCCGAATGCGGGTCGACCGGCTGTCAGGGCCCACCCGGGCCACCGCCTCCAGGCATCGTGACAAGGCCCTCCAGCCTCGCCGTGGTGCGTTCCCCGACGGGAAACACCAGCGCGCGGAACGTGGTGGGACCGGCCGGCCTGCGGAACTCTCCGATGTCCAGCCACCCCCGGGAGAGGAGCGCAGCGGAGGTTGCACGATCGGCCCGGTCCACCAGCGTGGCACCGAGTGACGCCTGGTGGTCGGTCAGCAGCCGTTCCTGCACACGACGGGCGAGGCCCCGGTCCTGCGGGTGCGGCCGAATCAGGAGGTCACCGAACGCGAAGGCCCTGCCGGACACCGTGAGTTGATCGATGCTGCGCGGCAATGCTCCGTCGAAGCCGAACCACCAGGAGCCGTCGCCGCGTACCGGGAATCCGAAGGCGCATCCCATCAGTCCGTCCATCTCGGCGATCACCATGGCGAATCCCGGTCGGCGCATGTCCGTGGTGAGACGGTTCAGGAAGTTCTGGCGGCTGGGACGGCGGTACGCATCACCCGGCGCCGTTGCGCGGGACTCCACATACAGATCCGCCAGATCCTCACGCACGCCCTCCACCAGCCAGCGGTTCAGCCGACGCAACAGCGCCGGAGCCATGGCGGAGGGCTCGCCGTCCCCCGGCTTCCGTGACTGGCCCCGCCCAGGTTCGGCCGTCATCGCACATCACCCGAGAGGACAGGCACCAGCTGGACAGACTCGTGCGGCGGGGCTGGAGCGGGCGTGGCCGGGGTGTCCCCGAGAGGAGGTGGCAGGAGGCCGAACGGAAGGCCAAGGAGGAGGAACCCGCAGCCGGCGAGGTCGAGAATCCGAGCCAGCGTCGTCGGCGGATGGTGCAGTCGCAGGGTCCCGCCGACCACGGTGGCCTGTTGCGCAGCGCGGAGGAATGCGTTGAGTCCGCTGCAGTCGCAGAAGGCGACGGGGGTGAGGTCGACGTCGATGGTGCGGATACCGTCCCGCAGGCACCGCTCCAGGGACACGCGCACCAACGGCGCGGATTCGAGGTCGATCTCACCTGCCAGGGTGATCAGCGCCCGTTTCCTTCGATCATGGCGATAGACGGTGAGCTGTGGCAAGGGCATGATGCCTCGGTTCGGAAGACCATCCGGCAGCGGGCACGGTGGGCCGGAGTTCTGGCCCTGTGGGCGCGCTCCCGGCAGGGGCGTATTTTCGGCGGAGGCAGAGCAACGGCCGGTCAGACAGCCTGCGCAGCAGGACAGAAGACCCACCCAGTTCCCTCCAGGGATGCGCCGGGCGACAGACGAAGAGTCCGCACCCCGCAGCCATCTGCGTTCAACAACAGCATGCCGCCGGGGTCTGGGACGTCTACACAGCAGCGTAGTCCTCACGTCTTTCGATGGGAGGTTCGAAGCTGCCCGATCCCAGGATGTGGACGGTGCAAAAAATGCGGTGGCTCGCGCATGTCCGAGGCATCGCAACGGCAGTCGGACGGAAAGCACTCATGACGGCCGCCCGAGTACGGCACCCCGTGCACCGCGCCAGGCGGTGGCTCGCATGACGGAGTCGAACAGTTCGACTCCGCAGAATCCGGTCGCGTGATTCCCCAGGGCTGGCGTCACGTCATTCGGTAATCCCTGTTCCCTCGGGTCACGTTGCTGACGTGGGGGCTCGTTGAGGACCCCAGTTCCGTGTGCGGCCGTGGTCAGGGGCGTACCGGCGGACAGCCAGGGGCGAGTGCGCACCGAGGTTGGCCAGACAGCGGGTCCCTGTGGCGTCGGCCCTGTCTTCGGTGGTCGGTTGTCGGCTCACTCCAGGAGCACCAGGTGGTCGGCGGCGCCCCCTCGCCATTCGATCAGGAAGAGGGTCGCGTCGTCGGTGGTGCGGCAGTCCCGCTGCTGCTTCAAGGCGTGGGAGAGTGAGCGCACCACCGCTCGTACTCCCTTCGCTGTGTGTTCGATGCGGTTGACCCAGTGGATGAGTTGTTCTTCGCCGAATTGTTCTTCGCCGGCTTCGTGCTCTTCGATCAGGCCGTCGGTGAAGCACAGCACTCGGTCGCCGCGTTGGAGCATCTGCCCGCTGATCCGGGGCTCTTCACCGCCGAAGCCGACGGGCAAGGTGGTCGGGCCTCCCAGTTGCTGGACGACCTTGTGGTCACGGATCAGCAGCGGTGCGGGGTGGCCCGCGTTGACCCACTGCAGGTGGCCCGTCGTGATGTTCAGTCGCATCATCTGGGCGGTGACGAAGTGGTCGGGCCCGAACTGCTCGGCGATGGCCCGGTCCATGAACGTGTAGATCTCGGACAGGCCGATGTCGGCACGTCTGGCGTGCCGGTAGGCCCCGACGGCGACGGTCGCCATCGTCGCGGCGTCCAGGCCGTGGCCCATCGCATCGACCATGGCCACGTGCAGGATGTCCTCATTGAGGGCGTAGTCGAAGCTGTCGCCTGCGACGTCGTAGGCGGGCTCCAGGATTCCGGCCACCGCGACCTGCGGGACGGCCATCGCCAGCGGCGGCAGCAGGGACCACTGGATCTCCGCGGCCACGCTCATCGGTTCGCTGCGCCGGGCGAGGAAGAACTGATCGGTGTAGCTGTGCTTGGTGACCAGCATGTCGGCGACCAGGCCGGCGAGCCTGCGCAGCAGCCGCCGGTCGTCGTCATCGACGGTGTCCAGGGTGAGGGCCATCACGCCCACCTGGTCGCTGCCGTCCAGCAACGGGAGGTACATCCGGACGCCGTCGGACTGCGGCACCTCGACAGTGATCGTGTGCAGAAAGGCTGTGCCGGCGGGAGAGTCATCGATCGGCTCAGGCTCGCCGACCATCAGCCGCCGACCCGGCAACGGCACCAACACCAGCTGGCCATAGTCCTGCAACAGGATCGAGACGTCGCGGCCACCGACCCTGGCCACCTCTTCCGCGATCAGCGGGGCGATCAGCTGCGGCGGCATCTCGTGTGCCCGGTCCAGCAGCACCCCCAGCAGTCGCTCACCGAACCCTTCCGACCGGTCCAGCATGCCCTCGTCAGGTCGGCGCTCACCTTCCGCCATAACCGCACCCCCGCACCGGCGTCGTCGAAGCTTCGGCCGCCGTGTCCATGCTCACCTCATGCCGCGAGTCCAGCGCCCGCACCGATACGCGCAGTCCGTCCTGCGGTCACGGCGGATGCGCTCGACCCGCTCACGTGATCTGTACACACGGGCTCCCGACACGACCGCGATCAACCCGCACAGAGTGACGCGGTCGGCCACCCCGAACAGCCCATTACGCCAGGCGCGGCATGTCACACATGGTCAGAACATATGACTCTCCGTATCGTTGTGCACCACATCTCTCCCGAAGCCTCACAGGAGCAGAAGATCGGAGCCGGTGTCCGTGAGGAGCCGTGCGGTCTGCCGGGACGGGTGGTGCAGCCGCAGGGATGCGTGGGTCTCGGCGGCGTGTCGCGACGCGTCGAGGAAGATGCGCAGGCCGCTGCCGTCGCAGAGGCCGACGGTGGTCAGGTCGACGTCGATGGTGGTGATGCCGTCATGCAGGCACCGCTCCAGAGCGGCGCGCACCTGGGGCGCGGTGGCCGGGCCGATCTCACCGGCCAGGGTGATCAGTGCTCGCCTGCCCCGGTCGTGCCGGTAGATGTTCAGCTGCGGACGAGTCATGACGCCTCGGTTCAGATGCCTCGGTTCATGAGTCCCGGCCGCTCCTCGCGCGGTCCATGGCCCGGGTGTATGTTCCCGGGCGCACGCGTCGGTACGGGCCGAGTCGATGGTCCGTGCGGGGAGCCGGTGGCGGAAACTGGCTGGTCACCTGTGGTGAGTGGTACGGCTGCGGCGGCGGCGCGGCGGGAAGCGGCCGCGGCCCCCGTCGCGGTGGTCCCGTCGTTCGCCGGTGGCCGGCGACTCGGACCGGTTCGGTCCCACCGGGGGCTGCGGTGTGCCGCGGCTGCGGCGGCCGGGGAGGGGAGCGCTGTACCGGTGCACGGCGATTCTGTCGGCGTGCTGGATGTTGAGCCGGTGGATCACGTATGCCGCCGCTGCGACGAGAACCACGAAGGCGGCGGCTGTCAGGAAAGCGTTCATGCGCTACCTCACATAACGATGAGCAGGTGGCTGGCCCGACCGGGCGGACCGGTCTGTTCCGGAACGGCTGCGGACACCGCGGAGGCGCCGCCCTCGTACTCCCATGACTCGTCCGGGTCCAGTGGCTCGTCGGTCGCGGAGACGCCGTGCCGGGCCTCGTCCGCGGCGATGAGCGCGCTCGCGGTCAGTGGCGGGCCGTCGTAGTCGGACGCGGCAGCCATCAGACGGGCCGCCGACTCCGCCCCGGTCTCGGGCGGGACGATCAGCAGGTCCCAGCGGCCGGTGCCGTAGGAGAGCAGCCGCAACTTGTGCGGGTCGATTTCCGGGGTGAACCAGCCGACCTTGACGATGTGGCCGTCCACGGAAACCTTGCGGGGGATGACCGGCCAGTACTTCGGGTTGACGGCGATGCGGGTGATGCGACCCCACAAGGGGTCCAACACGTCGGTCAGTGCCGGCAGTTCGCTCAGCAGATCCCGGGAGCGGGGCCACCAGGCACCGTCCAGGAGTCCGCGGGACGTGCCGTCGGTCTTCAGTGTGAGACGCGCGGCCGGGGCTGCGACGGACTCGTGGTGTGGCGGGGATGGGTGCAAGGTCGCCGACATGATGCGGACCCGTCTCCGGGCCGTCTCTGCGGCGGCCCGGGTTTCATCTTTCGCCGAGAACGACCCGGCGTGGAAGCCGGTGTGCGAAATGCCCTCGGTAACGTCCACACTACTCCGCGCTCCGCCGCAGCGCGGAGTAGTGGCCGCCTAGATGTGGAGCAGTCGTTGGGTGATCTCCCGGTACTGCCTCAGCGCGTGCCGGAGTTCGTCGGATTGTGTTCCGGGGGTCTGCTCCTGCCACCCGGCGCGGAGGAGACGCCGCCGTTCCGCGAGGGCGCTCACGAGCTGGGCGGTGGCTTCGTCGTAGGCGCTCTCGGCCTCTTCCAGCGCCTCGCGCGGAGTGTCGGCGAAGGCGTTGAGGGCGTGCCGGAGGCGCAGGACGATCTTGTCCCTTTCGGCCGACGGGAGCAGCGGCTCCGGGCCCGGGGTACGGCGTTCGGCGGGGCCCCGGGTTTGGCCCGCGGGCTGCTGGGCGCGTGACTGGTCGTACATCATCAAGTGCCGCTTCCGTTCCGCCCGAAGGCGTCCTTGGTCTTCTCGACTGCCTGTTTCAGGTTTCCGGCGACCCGGTCGATCCTGCCTCGGCACTGCAGTCGCCTGTTGCGGGTGACCCGGCCGAGACCTTCCGTGATCCTGCCCTTCAGCGTTTGCGCCTTGTTCCTGATGGTCCGTGCAATGGTCATGGCCGGCTCGCTGTTGTAGAGCACCTGCTGGTCGTGCCTCCGGATATGACCGCGGAGGCCGCCGAACCGCTCATGGCAGCCGCCGTGAGCGGTCACGTCCGAGTCCTGCCCTCCACGGACTGCCCAGCGAATCACCAGGGCACCGACGGCCAGGGCGACGAACGTCACATCCCTACCACCAGCCGGCCGGGCCGGCCGGCTGGTGGTCTCATACGACGAGGAAGTGTCGATGGCCTGTTCCGCCGTGATGAGCGCGGTCGCGGTCATCGGCGGGCCGGTGCTCGCGCTGGCGGCGGCCATCAGCCGGGCGGCCGAGGGGGCACTGGTCTCCGGGGGTATCACCAGGAGGTCCCAGCGGCCCGCCGTGTAGGACAGCAGCAGGGTTCTTGTGCGGATCCAGCTCCGAGGTGAACCAACCGACCTTCACCAGATGGCCGTTGACGAAGAACTTGCGCGGGAGGATCGGCCAGCAGCGGGGGTTGACGGCGATACGGGTGCCCACAGCGGGTCCAGTACGTCCGCCAGCGCGGCGAGTTCGTGTGTCAGGTCACGTGAGCGGGGCCACCACGCGCCGTCCAGCTCGACACGTCCTGGTAAAGGACTCACGGGTTTGAGGGCGAGGCGCGCGGTCGGGGCCCTGAAGGGCACGGCCCGTAGCGGAGGACGGTGGGTGGTCGCGGACATCGCGCGAACCTGTCTCCGGACCTCTGCGTGTGGGCAGTTGCCCGGTGTCGTTGCTCACCGGGAACGACACCGGCATCGGGGCCGGCGTGCGAAATGCTCCTGATGAGCTCACTCTACTCCCCGAAGAGGCCGAAGGGACCGCTCATGGACATCGGCTCGCTCCCGTCGGCGGCCGTCCCCCGAAGAGCGGCTGGTCTCCAGCCACGACCGCGCTTGTTCTGCCGCGCGGATGGTGTCCACGGTGAACTGGAGGCGCGTCCGTCCCCCGGCGCCCGCGGGATGATTGCGCTGCTCGGTCGCGGCGAAGCAGTGGCGGAGAACCTCCGCGACGCGACGGGCGACCTCGGGGAGGAGGCGACGATGCGCATTTCGGCGTGCCCGTCCGAGGGTGTTGCCGTTGCCTGCATGGCGACCTCGTTGTTTGTACTCCGGCGTGCCTCGTGATCCCCTCGTGTGACCACCGAGCTTCCCGGCCGCCGTGAGCCGCGGAGTACCGCGAAACGAGGAATCCACTCTGTGTTTCTCGCTGGCAGGCAGGCAGGCGAGTGCGATGCCCGACTCCGACTCCCCGCGGGTGATCCGGCTCCTCCCGGACGCCGTCACCAGGATGTGAAACCCGGGACGGCCGTCGTACGGCTGGAGACGGCACACAACCGGCAGGGAGTTCTCGACGGAGCACGGTGGCCCCGCTCCCGCAACATCGCCGCCGAGCTTCCCGCCCTGATCACCGCACTCACCGAGCATGTCGGGCCGGTCACCCGCGTCGGCCTGGACGTCGGCGCCTGGGAAGTACTGCCGACGCGGCTGGTCATCGACGACCGCGGCGTGCACCTCGACTCCCTCCCGGACGGCGACGACACCGTCCTGGTCACCCGGGGCGATCAGGACCACCTCCCTCCTCGTGGTCCCGCCGCACGCGACGCCCGACGCGGCACCCGCCGCGATGGCCGAGGCCGTCCGCACCGACAGCGTGACGCAGGCCGAACAGATCCTCGTCGACACCGGCACCGACCGGGCACACCCGACCGCCGGGAAAGACCGTTGCACGGCAGTGCATAGTCCGAGAGGGAGCGGCCGGTCGCCCGTCTCCAGGTAGCCATGGGGGCGGAGGCCAATGTTGCCCATCTGACGTTCACTCACCGAGACGAAAGCCGAACGCCCACGCGTGGGGAGCCCGGGAGCCGTTTTCCGAGTCCGGCTCCCAAAACGTCCCCACAACCACTCAGGGGCCCGACCCGCTAGCGGATCAGGCCCCTGACCTGGTACTTCTCTGTCGGGGTGGCGGGATTTGAACCCACGACCTCTTCGTCCCGAACGAAGCGCGCTGCCAAGCTGCGCCACACCCCGAAGCAACGAGGAATACTCTAGCCCACCGCTGGGCCCATGCGAAATCCGGTTATCGCTGGCCGGGACGGTCGGGCCGCTCGGTCAGGGTGAGCAGTGTGGCCTCGGGGGGGCAGGCGAAGCGGACGGGGGTGTAGCGGTTGGTGCCGCAGCCGGCGGAGACGTGTAGGTAGGAGCGGTGGCCGCTGGCCTGGTGGGTGGAGAGGCCCTTGACTCGGCGGGTGTCGAGGTCGCAGTTGGTGACCAGGGCGCCGTAGAAGGGGATGCAGAGCTGGCCGCCGTGGGTGTGACCGGCGAGGATCAGGGGGTAGCGGTCGGCGGTGAAGGCGTCCAGTACGCGGAGGTACGGGGCGTGGACGACGGCCAGGGTGAGGTCGGCGTCCGGGTTGGGGCCGCCCGCTACCTCGGCGTAGCGGTCGCGCTTGATGTGCGGGTCGTCCAGGCCGGTGAGGGCGATGTCGGCGCTCTCCAGTTTGAGGCGGCCCCGGGTGTTGCTCAGGCCGGCCCAGCCCGCCGCTTCGAAGGCGTCCCGCAGGGGCTCCCAGGGGTTGTGGACGGCGCCGACGACCGGGGGGTTGCCGTTGAGGCCGTGGCGGCCGCTCGCCTTTTCCAGGAGGTAGCGGGCGGGGTTGCGCAGCTTCGGACCGTAGTAGTCGTTGGAGCCGAAGACGTACGCGCCGGGGTACTCGAGCAGGGGGCCCAGGGCGTCGAGGACCTCGGGGACGGCTTCCGGGTCGGAGAGGTTGTCGCCGGTGTTGATGACGAAGTCGGGGCGCAGTCCGGCGAGGGACTGGAGCCAGCGCTGTTTCTTGCGCTGGCCGCTGACCATATGGATGTCGGAGATCTGGAGTACGCGGAGGGGGCGCATCCCGCGCGGCAGTACGGGGACGGCGATCCGGCGCAGGCGGAAGGAGCGGACTTCGATACCCGCCGCGTAGCCGACGCAGGCCGCGCCGAGTGCTGTGATGCCGAGGGGGACTCCATATCGCGCACGCATCGGTCCATCGTCGCAGATCTGCCGGGTCGGGGCGAAAGTCCCCCGGGGTGAGGACCGTTGGCGGGTGATGCCGGTACGGGTGATATAGGCGCGCGTTCCCCTGCGGGGGGTGGCAGACTGACGGGCATGACACCGCTCAAGTCCAGGCTGCAGGACGATCTGACCGCAGCGATCAAGGCGCGCGATGAGCTGCGCTCCAGCACCCTCCGGCTCACGCTGACCGCGATCCACAAGGAGGAGGTCGCGGGCACGGAGGCCCGTGAGCTCTCCGATGACGAGGTCGAGAAGATCATCGCGCGGGAGGCGAAGAAGCGCCGTGAGGCGGCCGACGCCTTCGAGAAGGGCGGCCGGACCGAGCAGGCCGAGCGGGAGCGTGCCGAGGGCGAGCTGCTGGGCGACTATCTGCCGAAGCAGCTCACGGATGAGGAGCTGGACGCGCTGGTCGCTGAGGCGGTGACGGAAGCCAGGGCCGCCGGGGCCGAGGGGCCCAGGGCGATGGGCGCCGTGATGAAGATCGTGAACCCGAAGGTGGCAGGCCGTGCCGAGGGCGGCCGGGTGGCCGCAGCGGTGAAGAAGGCGCTGGCGGGCTGAGCGTCCTGCGGTCGTAACGGGTTACGGGGATGGGCGTCCCATCCCCGTAACCCCAGGTCAGCGGGGCGGCGGCCAGCCGGGGCCACCGTTGCCGTTACCGCTGTTGCCCCCGCCGCCGTCCCAGCCGCCGTCCGAACCGCCCCAGTCACCACCACCGCCCGAGTCACCACCGGAGTCACCGCCCCAGTCACCGCCTCCGCCGTTGTCACCGCCACCGCCGGAGCCGCCGTTGTCACCGCCGCCCAGCACATCCGGCCAGGGGAAGTCCGGGGTGTCGGGCTGCTCCGGGGGCTTGGGGCGCTCGCCGGGCTTGTTGTCCCGGTCCTTCTTGTCGCCCTTGGTCTTGGCACGCGGGACATCGACCTTGTTGAAGGCCGTCGGCGGAACACCGTCGAGCGCTCCGGTCATCGCGATCCGCCAGATCGGGCCGGGCAGACAGCCACCGCAGACCTTGTCGTAGTACTGGCCGCCAATGGTGATCCCGGTCATGCTGATCTTCTCTCTGCCGTCCGAGCCGGTCCATACGGCGGTGGAGACATCCGGGGTGTAGCCCACGAACCAGGCGTCCTTGCGCCCGTCCGTCGTACCGGTCTTGCCCGCGTTGTCCCGGCCGGAGAGCCCCGCCTTCGTACCGGTGCCGTCCTCGATGACGCCCTTGAGCATCTGGTTGATCATGTCAGCGGTGCGCTGGGACATCGCCCGCTCGCATTCCGTCCGCGGGACGGGCAGCGCCTTGCCCTCGGAGTCGGTCACCGCCTCGATCGCGACCGGCGAGCAGTAAACACCACGGTTGGCGAAGGCGGCGTAGGCGTTGGCCATGGCGAGCGGGGTGCTCTCCATGCCGCCCAGGCCCATGGCGGGCATCACCGCCAGCGGCTTTCCGGTGCCGCTCTTGATCCCCAGCTTCGCGGCCATGGTCGCGGTCTCGCAGAGCCCGGCCTTCTGGAGCAGCCTGACGGAGTAGGTATTGATCGACTTGCCGAGGGCACTGGTCATGTCCCAGGTGCCCTTCTCGGAGCGCAGCTCGTTCTGTACGGACCAGGAGCCGACGCCGTAGGGCTTGTTGTCACAGGTACGGAAGTCGGACTTCTCAAACTCGGTCTTCCAGCCGCTGCTGAATGTCGTCGCCGGACTGATGCCCTTTTCGATAGCCGTGGCGGCGGTGACCGGCTTGAAGGTCGAGCCGACCTGGAAGCCCAGATAGGTGCCGCCCATGGGCTTGTCGACCGCGAGGTTGATGACGCTCTCGTGCCTGCTCAGGTCGGTGCCGTACGGCCGGGACTGGGCCATCGACAGAATCTTGCCGGTACCGGGCTGGACCGATACCACCGAGGCGGCGATCTTGTCGGTCTTGTCGACCTTGCTGGTCGCGGCCTGGGCCGCGGCCTCCTGCGCCTTCGGGGAGAGCGTGGTCTTGATCGTCAGACCGCCCTGCCGCCAGCGCGCGGCACGCTCCTTGTCGGTCTTGCCGAAGGCCTCGTTGGTCAGGAATTCCTGCCGTACGTAGTCACAGAAGAAGCCCGCTTCCGCGGTGGCCGTGATGCAGCCGTTCCGCGGTTTGCTGACGTTCAGCCCGAGCGGTGTCTTCTTGGCCTCAGCGGCTTCCGACTGGCTGATGTACTCCACCTGGGCCATCCGCTGCAGGACCACATTGCGCCGTTTGGTGGCCTCGTGCTCGTCGTTGATGGGGTCGTAGCGGCTCGGTGACTGGACGATCCCGGCGAGCAGCGCGGACTCCTGCAGGTTCAGTTCCTTGGCCGGTTTGGAGAAGTACCGCTGGGCGGCGGCCTCGACACCGTAGGTCTGCTGGCCGAAGAAGGTGATGTTGAGGTAGTTCTCCAGGATCTGTTTCTTGCTCAGCTCCTGTTCGAGCTGTATCGCGTACTTCAGCTCTTTGATCTTGCGGCCGACGGTCTGCTGGGTGGCCTGGGCGACCAAGGTGGCGTCGTCACCCGCCTCCTCGACAAAGACGTTCTTGACGTACTGCTGGGTGAGGGTCGAGGCGCCCTCGGAGACCTCGCCCTCCTGGGCGTTCCTGTTGAGCGCTCTGAGCACACTCTTGAGGTCGATCGCGCCATGCTGGTAGAAGCGCGAGTCCTCGATGGCGACGATCGCCTCCCGCATCCGCGGCGAGATGTCGTCCAGCGGGACGACCGTGCGGTTACGGGAGTAGACGTCGGCGATCAGGTCGCCCTCGGCGTCCAGGATTCTGGTCTTCTGGCTCAGCGGTGGCCGCTTGAGGTTGGTGGGAATGTGGTCGAATCCCTCGACGGTCCCCTTGGCGGCCAGGCCGAACACTCCGGCGGCGGGGAGTGCGAGACCCGCCATGACGGCTCCAGCGAGCACACTGACACCGATGAACCTGGCGGCCTGCTGGGTCGCGGACAGACCACCGCCCGAGCGCTTGTTTGCCATGCGGGCCAGCCTACGTTCTCAATCGCCGGACAGGGGTCCATCTGTTCGCTTACGATGTCTCTGCCTTCCTCGGTAGGACCCCTTCGTAGTACCTCTCCCCTCACTCCTGTGGGTGATGAGAGGCGCCCCGAATTGGTGTCATATGCCAGAAGAATCCTCTTGCGCCCCCTGCACATCCCGTCTGAACTGCCCCGATCCGTCTGGAAAGTGACACTTGTCGCGCGCTCACTCCGTTGGGTGATCTGCCGCGTACGCATAGTCCGATCGGGCCATTCAAGATTGGGCCCGACGGGGGTGTTGCCTCATGCCCGCCTTCCGTAACGTCCTCAACTGGCGACGGTGCATATGCCGTTTGTCGCCGTGGGGGAGCCTCGATTCGGGAGAGGACGGCACCAGCATGAGTAGCTGGGTAACCGACTGGAGTACGCAGGCTGCCTGTCGTACGACGGATCCGGATGAACTATTCGTACAAGGGGCGGCCCAGAACCGCGCCAAGGCGGTCTGCACCGGATGTCCGGTGCGCACGGAGTGCCTGGCCGACGCCCTCGACAACCGGGTGGAATTCGGTGTGTGGGGCGGGATGACCGAGCGGGAGCGGCGGGCGCTGCTGCGTCGGCGTCCCACGGTCACTTCCTGGCGCCGCCTACTGGAGACCGCGCGGGCGGAATACGAGAACTACGACAGCCTCGACGAAGTCTCAGTCGCGGCGAGCTGACCTCGCTGCGTTCCGAGCCGTTCGCCAATGGTGCGCAGACCCACCAGGTCGTGCACATCGCCGGGCAGGGCGGCCACTTCCGCCACGGGCACCTCGGGGTGCAGCGCGGCGAAGCGGTCGCGTGTGCGCCGCTCGCGGGCGAGCACCCTCATCCGCTCGGCGTGCAGCCGTAGCAGCCCCGCGGCAGACGCAGCCGAGTGCGTGTCCTCCCCTGGGCCCGACCCTGAGTCCGACCCTGGGTCCTCCCCCGGGCCTGCGGCGGCGTCCTCAAGGACCTCCGCGGCGGCCAGTGCCCGTTCCGCACTGAGCTGGTCCGCCTCGCTGCCGTGCACCCGGTTGAGGATCAGCCCGGCCAGCGGCATCCGGTCCGCTGCCAGCCGCTCGACGAAGTACGCCGCCTCGCGCAGCGCATCCCGCTCCGGGGCGGCGACCACGAGAAAGGCCGTGCCGGGTGCCTGGAGCAGCCGGTAGGTGGCGTCCGCGCGGGTGCGGAAGCCGCCGAACATGGTGTCCATCGCCGCCACAAAGGTCTGTACGTCCCGCAGCAGCCCGGTGCCCAGCACCTTCCCCAAGGTTCCGGTGACCATGGATAGCCCGGTCATACCCAGGCTGACGAACTTCATCCCCGCCCGGCCGCCCGCCTTCGCCGGGGCCATCAGCAGCCGGATGAACCGGCCGTCGAGGAACGAGCCGAGCCGTTTGGGCGCGTCCAGGAAGTCCAGCGCGGAACGGCTCGGCGGGGTGTCCACGATGATCAGGTCCCACTCATCGCGGGCGCGGAGCTGGCCGAGCTTCTCCATCGCCATGTACTCCTGGGTCCCCGCGAATCCCGCGGACAGCGACTCGTAGAAGGGGTTGTCCAGGATGGCGCGGGCCCGCTCGGGGTCTGCGTGCGCTTCGACGATCTCGTCGAAGGTCCGCTTCATATCGAGCATCATGGCGTGCAGTTCGCCGCCCTTGGACCCATCCACATCCGTCACTCTGCGCGGGGTGTTGTCCAGCTCGGTCAGCCCCATCGACTGGGCCAGCCGCCGGGCCGGGTCGATGGTCAGCACGACCACCTTCCGGCCGCGCTCGGCGGCCCGTACCCCCAGCGCCGCCGCGCTGGTCGTCTTGCCCACCCCGCCCGCCCCGCAGCAGACCACGATGCGGGTCTCCGGGTCGTCGATCAGCGCATCGGTCTCCAGTACAGGTGCGGCTTCCAGGCTCACTCGGCGACTCCTTGCTTCCGCAGTTCCCCGGCCAGGTCGTAGAGACCGGCCAAGTCCACCCCGTCCCAGAGCAGTTCCAGCTCGTATGTAGGCAGCTCCAGATCCGCGATCTCCGCCCGCCGGTCCCGCTCCATGGCGACCCGCTGTGCGTGCTCCCGTGCCTGGCTGAGCAGCGGTCCCACCAGCCGCTCCGCCCGGCCGCCGCGCCGCGCGCCCCCCAGCCCCGCGGCGGCGAACGCCTTGGCCAGCTCGGCGCGGGAGCCGTCGGCGGCCTCGAAGGCAGCCGGACCGAGCAGCGTGGGGCGCACCATGTTGACCACCACCCCGCCGACCGGCAGCCCGGCCGCCCGCAGTTCGGCGACACCGTCGACAGTCTCCTGGACCGGCATCTCCTCCAGCAGCGTCACCAAGTGCACCGCGGTCTCGCCGGACTTGAGCACCCGCATCACCGCCTGCGCCTGGTTGTACACCGGGCCGATCCGGGCCAGGCCCGCAACCTCGTCATTGACGTTGAGGAAGCGGGTGATACGGCCGGTGGGCGGGGCGTCCATGACGACCGCGTCGTAGACATACGCGCCGTCCTTGGCCCGGCGGCGCACCGCTTCACACGCCTTGCCGGTGAGCAGCACATCGCGCAGCCCGGGGGCGATGGTAGTGGCGAAGTCGATGGCACCGAGCCGTCTGAGGGCACGGCCCGCGCCACCCAGCTTGTAGAACATCTGGAGGTAGTCCAGCAGCGCGCGCTCGGCATCTATGGCGAGGGCGTAGACCTCACCCCGGCCCGGCGCGACGGCTATCTTGCGCTCCTCATAGGGCAGCGCCTCGGTTTCAAAGAGCTGGGCGATTCCCTGACGGCCCTCCACTTCGATAAGGAGCGTTCGCCGTCCGGCCTCAGCCAGGGCGAGCGCGAGTGCGGCGGCAACCGTCGTCTTACCGGTGCCACCCTTGCCGGTGACCACATGGAGCCTGCTCACCCTGCGAGCCTAACCAGCGGGGCACAACCATTACCCTCGGCACCATGACGAAGTGGGAATACGCGACCGTGCCGCTCCTCGTGCACGCGACAAAGCAGATTCTGGACACCTGGGGCGAGGACGGCTGGGAGCTCATCCAGGTCATCCCGGGCCCGAACAACCCTGAGCAGCTGGTGGCCTACCTCAAGCGGGAAAGGGAGTGAGCGCGGTGAGCGGGGTGGAGGCCAGGCTCGCCGAGCTCGGGCTGAAGCTTCCGGAGGTCGCCGCTCCGCTGGCCTCTTATGTCCCCGCGGTGCTGTCGGGCAGGTATGTCTACACCGCGGGGCAGCTGCCGCTGGTGGACGGCAAGCTGCCGGTGACCGGCAAGGTCGGCAGTGAGGTGTCGCCGGAGCGGGCGAAGGAGCTGGCGGCTACGTGTGCGCTGAACGCGCTGGCGGCTGTGAAGTCGGTCACCGGTGATCTGGACCGTATTGCCCGGGTCGTCAGGGTCGTCGGGTTTGTCGCCTCGGTCCCGCACTTCACTGGGCAGCCTGGGGTGGTCAACGGGGCGAGCGAGCTGCTGGGTGAGGTGTTCGGCGCGAAGGGTGTGCACGCGCGCAGTGCGGTTGGCGTGGCCGTGCTGCCGATTGACGCGCCGGTGGAGCTTGAGCTGCAGGTCGAGCTGGCCGACTGAGTTTTCCCCAGCCCCTCCCTCAGCTACCGCTGGGGGAGGGATTCGGGAAGCCCGACACAATGGGGCGTATGACTGAGCACATGCCGGAGTGGGAGAAGCGGTTCCGGGCGCCGCGCGTCGGGCTGCCGGAGTGGGCGGAGGACGCGCCCGCCCGGTCGCTGTTCGTATCGAACGCGACCGGGACCTTTGAGCTGTACGCCTGGGACCGGGAGACCGGGGAACAACGCCAGGCGACCGACCGGCCGAACGGCACCACCGATGGGGTGCTGACGCCGGACGGCGAATGGATCTGGTGGTTTTCGGACACCGACGGGGACGAGTTCGGAATCTGGATGCGGCAGCCCTTCGGCGGTGGGCCGGACGAGCCCGCCGTGCCAGGGCTCGCCGCGTCGTATCCGGGCGGGCTGGCACTTGGCCGGGACGGTACCGCGGTGGTCGGGCGGTCCACCGATGAGGACGGCTCGACGATTCATGTCGTACGGCCCGGCCGGGAGCCGGTGGAGATCTACCGGCACCGGGAGTCGGCCGGGGTCGGTGATCTCTCGTACGACGGTCGGCTGATCGTGATCGAGCACACCGAGCACGGCGACGCCATGCACTCCGCGCTGCGTGTCGTACGCCCGGACAGCGGGACCGTCGCGGAGCTGGATGACACCAGGGGCGGCACCGAGGAGCTGGGCCTGTCCGTGCTGGGCTTCGCACCCGTCGCGGGCGACACCCGGCTGTTGATCGGGCACCAGCGGCGCGGGCGCTGGGAGCCGATGGTGTGGGACCCCGTCAGCGGGGAGATGACCGAGCTGGCGATCGAGCTGCCGGGCGATGTCAGCGCCGAGTGGTATCCGGACGGCAGCGCGCTGCTGGTGGCGCACAGCTACCAGGCACGCAGTGAGCTGTGGCGCTATGAGCTGGGCACGGGTGAGCTCGTACGGGTGGAGACCCCGGCCGGGACGGTGTCGGGGGCGACGGCACGCCCGGACGGGACGATTGAGTATCTGTGGTCATCGGCCGCCCAGCCGCCCGCCGTACGGTCGACGACCGGTGCGGTGGTGCTGGATCCACCGGGTATGAAGGCACCGGGCTCGGTGCCCGTCACGGACGCCTGGGTGGACGGTCCGGGCGGGAGGGTGCACGCGCTGGTGCAGAAGCCCGCGGGGGAGGGCCCGTTCCCCACCGTCTTCGATATCCATGGCGGGCCCACCTGGCATGACAGCGACGCCTTCGCCGCTCAGCCCGCCGCCTGGGTGGATCACGGCTTCGCCGTCGTACGGGTCAACTACCGGGGCTCCACGGGTTACGGGCGAGCGTGGACGGACGCCCTCAAGCACCGGGTCGGCCTGATCGAGCTGGAGGACATCGCGGCGGTCCGGGAGTGGGCGGTGTCCTCGGGGCTCGCGGACCCGGAGCGGCTTGTGCTGACCGGTGGCTCCTGGGGCGGCTATCTGACACTGCTGGGTCTGGGCGTCCAGCCCGGGGCGTGGGCACTGGGGATCGCGGCGGTGCCGGTCGCCGACTATGTCACGGCGTACCACGATGAGATGGAAGCGCTGAAGTCCATGGACCGCACCCTGCTGGGCGGCACCCCGGAAGAGGTTCCGGAACGCTTTGAGGCGTCGTCCCCCATCACCTATGTGGAACAGGTGCGGGCGCCGGTCTATATCTCGGCGGGGGTGAACGATCCGCGATGCCCGATCCGGCAGGTGGAGAACTATGTCGACCGGCTGAAGGGCCGCGGCCACCCGCACGAGGTGTACCGCTATGACGCGGGCCACGGCTCGCTGGTGATGGAGGAGCGGATCAAGCAGGTGGGGCTGGAGCTGGAGTTCGCCCTGCGGTGGCTGGCCCCCCTGAGTCCTCCGGAGTGAGGCCCAGTTCCGCGTCTTTCACCAGCTCCACCTCCCGACGGAAGAGCCGGAACCACATAAAGAGCACAAAGCCCGCAAAGACAAACCACTCGGCCGTGTAGCCAAGGTTCTGGAAGGCCTTCATATCCAGCCCGCTGCCCTTCGGGGCGGCGGGCGGGACGGGCTTCAGCGGGGCGGTGGTGTCCTGCACGGTGATCCAGGCGTCGTAGACGTCGTACGGAACCAGGTTCACCAGCGCCGCCGCGCTGATCGTGCCGAGCTGGCCGGTGGGCAGCCCGGTGGTGCCGCCGGACTCGGAGGCCTGAAGGGCGCCGGTCACCGTGACCTCGCCGGTGGGCGGGGGCGGGACGGCGGCGGGGTCGGGGGTGCCGGGCAGCCAGCCGCGTACGACGGGCAGGGCGTCGGAGGGGCCCGCGGTCCGCAGCGGGGTCAGCACATAGAAGCCGCGCTTGCCGTCGAGTTCCCGGTCGGGCACCAGCAGCTGGTTCCCGGGGTCGTAGCGGCCGGTCGCGGAGGCCATCCGGCCGGAGGTCTCCTTGTCAACGGGCAGCAAACCGGCCAGCGGTACGGCGTCCTCATACGCGGCCTGATCCGCCAGGTCCTGCTGTGCCGTGTGGGAGTCCACCCGGTCTTCAAAGCGGCTGAGCTGCCAGCTGCCCATGAAGAGGCAGACGGGAACCGCCAGGGCGACAAAGACATTGATCGCCCACCAGCGCGGAGTCAGCAGAAACCGGTACACGCGTCAACGGTACGGGGGTGGACCCAGCACGCTGGATCCACCCCCGTCCATCTCCTCCCCCACCGAGGTCACGGGGCCGGCAGCGCTCCGGTGCGGTAGATCGTTCCGGCACAGACCCCGTTCAGGAAGGCGCGGGGCGCCCGAGGCTCACCAGCGGCGGGCGTGTAGCGCAGCACCACAGCGGTCCCGGCGCTGTCGCCGCTGTCCCCGTCGTCGCCGCCGCTGCCCGTACCGGTGTCCGCGAGGGTGCTCATTCCGCTCCCGCTCTCCTCGCTGCTCTGGGCTGTGGTGCCCTGGGTCTCGTTCTCCGCTTCGCTGCCGCTCACACCGGTGCCGTCCGGTTCGTCGCCGCCGCCACCGTCGCCACCATCGCCGCCATCAGAGCCGTTGCCGCCGTCAGATCCGTCGCCGCTACCGTCGGGCTCATCGCTGGGGCCGGGGTCCGGGCTCGGGTCGGGGCGGCAGCCGCCGGGCCCCCGGTTCTTGTCCGGGAGCCAGGCGAAGCGCACCTGGTAGGCCTCGCCCGGCCGCAGGATGAGGTCGTCGCGGGCCTCGCCCGGGCTCGGCAGCCGCTCGGCCTTGCCGCCCTCGGTGTGGTCGAGGATCTGGATGGCCGTGGCATCCGCCTCGCCCCGTGCCGTGGCGGTGAGCTCATCAGTGCCCTTGATCCGGCAGGGGTCCGCGTAGACATTGACGAACCGGAAGGAGCCGTAGATATGGCCCCGGTCATCGGGGTCATCGACCTGGACGGTGGCCTGCCCCAGCTGGTCGCGCTCACAACGCGGTGAGGTGACGGCGAGATCGTCGTTGGCCCCCGGTGACTCGGCGCTGCCCTGGGACGGGGCGGTGGAGGCCTCGCCCTGGCGTCTGCCGTCGGGGCTGGCGCCCGTTCGGGGGTCCTTACCCATGGGATCGCCGATGCCCGCGTTCCCCTGGTCCCCGCCGCCGTTCTCCTGGGCCTGCTGCCCGTTGGCCGTATTGGCCCGCCGGTCATCGCCCAGCGGTCCCGGCACCACCCCCGTGTGCATCAGCGTGGGGACGGTGACGCCGACCAGCAGTACGGCGGTGGCGACGCCGATCAGCGCCTGCCTGCGGCGGGCGCGGCGCGCGGGCACGGCACGGCGAATGTGCTCAAGCGAGTCGGGCGCGGGCTCGATATCGCTCACCACATCGCGCATCAGGCGCCGCAGCGCCTCATCCGCCGACGCTGTGTGCGCTGGATCCGTGTGCGCTGGCCCTGCGTTCTCCGGCCTTGCGTTCTCCGGCTCTTCACCGGGTCCGGGACGGTCGTCTTTGCCCGTGGTCATGCCGGTGTCTCCATAGCCGCCCGCAAGGCGGCTATACCGCGGGACCCGTACGCCTTGACCGAGCCTCGCGCTATGCCCAGCGTGTCGGCGATCTGCTCTTCGGTCATATCCGCGAAGTATCGCAGAACCAGCACCTCACGCTGACGGCGCTGCAGTCCGCGCAGGGCCTGTTTGAGTTCATCGCGCTCCATCCGCTCATAGGCGCCCTCCTCCGCACTCGCCATGTCCGGCATCGGCTTGGAGAGCAGCTTCAGGCTGAGGATGCGGCGACGGAGCGTGGAGCGGGAGAGGTTGACCACGGTCTGCCGGAGGTACGCGAGTGTCTTCTCCGGATCCTTGACACGTCTACGCGCAGAGTGGACACGGATGAACGCCTCCTGCACGACGTCCTCGCAGGAGGCGGTGTCGTCCAGCAGGAGCGCCGCCAGGCCGAGCAGAGAGCGGTAGTGGGCGCGATAGGTCTCGGTGAGGTGATCGACAGTGGTTCCCGCTGCCATCGCGTCGTCAGAGTCCTTGCGGTGCACGGGAAACGTCGTGGAACGGGACGGGGACGAGGACGGGGAGGACGGGGAGGCGGACCAAGGCGCGATCACGGGCATACCCCCGGCCGCCGCCACACCACCGTGCACGGCCAGTAGGGGCGCTGCTGCGATTTCGAGTACCTCTGCCACGCCTGTTGGACACATGTCCCCCCGTCAGGGTTGTACGCGAAAGGCATCGTTTTTGACGATGCACTAAATGCCCCCATGCGTACCACCTAATTCCCCAATGCCCCGTCTTCACCGACGCCTTCGGCTATGAAGCGGCGGCAAAGACGCGCTCCGCCCGGCTGCCGGTTGCAGCCAGGCGGAACTAGCATCGTCGTTCAGACTGTTATTCCAGATCAAGCCGCAGTCTCACAACTCGATCACAACTACTGCATAACGTGCTCTAGATCGCTCCGGTCGCACTGAACGGGACGCCAGCCATGGGCGTCCCGTTCAGCTCACACGACTGGAGTCCGGTCAGCGACCGGTGCCACCGTAGACAACCGCCTCGTCGGAGTCGCTGTCCAGGCCGAAGGCGGTGTGCACGGCGCGGACCGCGTCGTTCACATCGTCCTGGCGGGTGACGACCGAGATCCGGATCTCCGAGGTGGAGATCAGCTCGATATTGACCCCACAGTCGGACAGCGCCTCGAAGAAGGTCGCGGTGACGCCCGGGTTGGTCTTCATGCCCGCGCCGACCAGGGAAATCTTGGCGACCCGGTCGTCGTAGCGCAGCGACTCGAAGCCAATCGTGCTCCGCTGCTTCTCCAGCGCCTCGATGGCCTTCTTGCCGTCGGTCTTCGGCAGCGTGAAGGAGATATCGGTGAGCCCGGTGGTCGCGGCGGAGACATTCTGCACGACCATGTCGATATTGAGCTCAGCGTCCGCGATCGTACGGAAGATCGCGGCGGCCTCGCCCGGCTTGTCCGGGACCCCGACAATTGTGACCTTGGCCTCGGATGTGTCGTGAGCGACCCCCGAGATGAGCGCCTGCTCCATCGGCTCGTCCCCTTGCGGTTCGTTGCTGACCCAGGTACCCGGAAGGCCGGAGAAGGACGACCGGACGTGGATCGGGATGTTGTAACGGCGTGCGTACTCGACGCAGCGGTGCAGCAGCACCTTGGAGCCGGAGCTGGCCAGCTCCAGCATGTCCCCGAAGGAGATCCAGTCGATCTTCTTCGCCTTCTTTACGACCCGGGGGTCGGCGGTGAAGACGCCATCGACATCGGTGTAGATCTCGCAGACCTCGGCGTCCAGCGCGGCGGCCAGCGCGACGGCTGTGGTGTCGGAGCCACCACGGCCCAGTGTGGTGATGTCCTTGCTGTCCTGGGACACGCCCTGGAACCCGGCGACGATGGCGATGTTGCCCTCGTCGACCGAGTCCTTGATCCGGCCCGGCGTGACATCGATGATCCGCGCCTTGTTGTGGACGGCGTCGGTGATGACACCCGCCTGGCTGCCGGTGAACGACTGTGCCTCATGGCCGAGGGATTTGATCGCCATCGCCAGCAGGGCCATGGAGATCCGCTCTCCAGCGGTCAGCAGCATGTCGAACTCGCGCCCCGAAGCGATCGGGGACACCTCACCCGCGAGATCGATCAGCTCGTCCGTCGTGTCACCCATCGCCGACACCACGACAACCACCTGGCTGCCATTCTTCTTGGCTTCGACGACTCGCTTGGCAACGCGCTTGATGCCCTCGGCATCGGCAACGGAGGAGCCGCCGTACTTCTGCACGACAAGGCTCACGTGCGCTCCTCGTATCTCTGTCTTACCGGACCCTTTGGCCGGGGCCCTCGGTCGGCTCAGTTTAGCGAGCGGGGCAGATTCGCCCCGTCGGTGCCGCATCCTGAGACACCGGGCTCGCTCAGCGAACACCCCTGCCCGCTTCCCGGCGAGGCACACGGGAACGTAAGACAGGTCACACCCAGGTTACGAGCCTGTCTCCCCCTGCGGTACCCGGCTGCGACGAAGAGGAGCCGGACGGTTACTGACATGCGACACCCGATCCGGGAGCGTAACCGGGTCACTACCGAACGTATACGGACCTTTTCCACCATCACCGTGCGTGCACGGTGGTCATCTGCGGCTCTTTTCAGGTACGCGGGCGGCGGCGCGGAGGCGTTCGACGCGTTCGTGGATGTCGGCGGCCGTGGGGCCTTGTGGTGAGCAGGGTGGGGTGTCGCCTCGGCAGGGTCCGCAGATGCCGCCGGGTAGGGCTTCAGGGCGGCCGGGGGTCTGGCAGACGGTGCATTCCAGGATGCGCAGGGGCGTGGGGGCGGGGCTGGGGCTGGGGCGGGGGCGGGCTCCGGTGGCATTTTGGTGGTGAGGCGGGTGCGGGCGAGGGCGGCTGGGTGGTGGATGTGGGGCGGCAGGCCACTGGTGAGGGCGTTGGTGAGCTGGGCCGGGGTCGCGTGCCGGGTGAGCCACTGGGTGGCCAGGGGTTCGAGGTCGGCGCAGTCGGCGGCCGACAGGGTCATGCGGGGCTCGGTGCGGCCGAGGGCGGCCAGGGTGTCGTACGCCCGGGAGCGGGGTGGGGGCGTCGGGTCCGGCTGCTGTCCGGCTTGGAAGGCCGCCCACCAGGCGTCATCCCGGGCGGTGCGGGTGAAGTAGGTGCGGGTCACCCAACGGAGGCTGCCCTCGTCGCTGGTGAGATGTTCCTTTACGCGGCGCAGGTGTCCGGCCTCGGAGAGCCGCCGTAGTGCGGTGCGCAGTGCGCACTGCCCGTACGGGAGGTGTTTGGCCAAGGTCTTGACGGAGATGTCCGCGCCTTCGGGGAGCTGGTCGAGGTAGGCGGCGATGGACGCCTCGCGGGCGGTCAGATGGGCGAAGTCACCCTTACGGGCGGGTGGTTGGTCGGACGCGTTCCGCTTGCCGTAGCCCGGATTGGCCATCGGGTGTGCATCGGCATGTGGGGCAGCGCTAAAGTCGTGCTCAGCCACGGATCGTGCTCCTGACGATCTTGTAGGTCAGACCCCGGCATGGTGCTCCTACACACCTGTCGGGGTCGTTCGTTATGCGGGCACGCTAGACCGCCACGACACCCCGTCGCAACCTGATCACCGAAAGTCACCCGCGCTCGTTTGCACGGGAGTTGGGGAGGGCGGGCGGGTTAAACCCCTCCGCCCATTCCTTGCATAAAGGGCTCGGATCTCGCGGCTTGAGCCCCGGGTGCGGAAAACAACGGCGCGAAGTCACCTGAAGGAGTGAGTCCGTTCCGAGGTGAGGGTGCCAAGGTAATAGGACCCTCTACCGTCTGGAGTTTCGGCGCACCAGCAGGGAGAACCATGAGGCAACGGGCCAACAATTACCCCAGCTGCCCGAGATGCCACATGGTCATGTGGAAGGACACAACCTGCTCTAACCAAAAGAACTCTGACGGCACAAGAAACCCCGACGCGTTTCAGTGGACCTGCGCGAGCTGCCGTATGACGTACCAGCCAACAGCACAGCAGGTTGCGGAGGTTCTGCATGCCGAGCATGCATATCGACGCGGTTCCGTGCCCTAACGAAGAGCCGCCCGGGGATTCATGGAGCGGTACCTCCGGACCTCCGAGCCTCCGGCCCCGGGTCACTCAAGGGCGGTGATGAGCCGCATCAGGTCCCCCGTGCTGACCCCGCAGTGCTTTGCGCGGTGAATGGCGGACAGCACCAGGTGCGCGGTCACCTGCTGGGCGTGCTCGTCGCCCAGCCACTCGTCCGGCTTCTCAATTCCTCCGTCATTGAACACGATGCCGTAGCGAGCTTTGACCTGCGCGGCGACTTCGGCGATGGCCGCGAACTTGGACTCGGCCTCCACCCAGCCGGTGAGCACGGGAACGCCGTACCTCACTTCGTACGTCAGCCCATGGGGCGGATCAGCGGCCAACGGCGCGAACCGCTCGGCCAGCTCCTCATCCGGGATGCTCGGAAAGTTGTCGTAGGCCAGCGTGACGCGCTGCTTGGGCACGCCTCTCTCCTTCTGTGGTGGACCCCGGGCTAACGACGGCGCTCGATGGCGGTCAGGTCGATCTCGACCGGGAATGGCACGGACGTCTTCAGCACGTCGTGGTGGACGCCGGTCACGGCGTACGTGCGGGTGGCGGGCTCCAACTCGAAGACGTAGAGCACCGGGCGCCCGTTGTCGTTCTCCACCCGCCAGAAGTGCGGGATACCCGCCGCCGCGTATTTGCTGGGCTTGGTGTCCCGGCCCCGAGCTTCGGAGTCCGGAGAGACGACCTCAATCGCGAGGATGACATCCGCTGGCTGGTAGCTCGTCTGGCCAAGGCCAGTGTCCGCTTCAGCCCGCGCCACCATGATGTCAGGCTCCGGGCGGTTGCGTAGCCCAAGCCTGACGGTCATCTCCCGGATGACCTCCAGCTCCGGCGGCGCTGCCTGGAGGAGACAGGTCTCCAGCACGCGCATGGCGCGCATGTGGAACTTGTCCTGCGGGCTTACGAAGACGAGGCTCCCGTCAAGCAGCTCCGTATGCGGGGGCAGATTGGGAAGCCGGTCCAGGTCATTGGCGGTGTACCCGCCGACCGGGGGGCGTGGCCGCCTCGGTGCGCTTGGGGTTGGATTCACCCCAGTCCCACCCCTTCCCGAAAACTGGGGGCTTCGCCCCCAAACCCCCGGGGTCCGGGGCAAAGCCCCGGAGTCTGGGGAAGGTAGCTGGGGGCGGGATTGAGGAAAGACCACCCGGAACGGGGATGACACCGGTGAAGTCATCGGCCGCCGCCGGGCGGCACTACTGGGGCTTCGCCCCCAAACCTCCGGGGTCCGGGGCGAAGCCCCGGTTTCGGGAAGGGGCGGGATTGGGGAAAGACCACCCAGGACAGGGATGACACCGGTGAAGTCATCGGCCGCCACCGGGCGCTCCGGTCAGGCTTCCCCGTCATATCCACCGCGCTTTACATCACTGATGAACGCCACCCACGCCTCGGCGGGGAAGGCGAGCGCCGGGCCATGGATGTTCTTGGAGTCCCGGACAGGGACTATGCCGGGGAAGTCCTCGGCCACCTCCAGGCAGTCGCCATTGCTGCCCCCGCTGTAGCTGGACTTACGCCAGAGCGCGGCGCCCGGGAAATCCTCGGCCACCTCCAGGCATTCGCCATTGCTGCCCCCGCTGTAGCTGGACTTACGCCACCGGGCGGCGCCGAACTCGTACTTAGGGTGCATCCTCGTATTCCTTCACCAACGACTTGACCATGGCCAGGGACGCCTCTGGTGACAGCGCGGCGGCCCGGACAAGATCGTAGGCCGCCTGACAGCGGGCCACGGTCGCTGGATCATCCTGCAACCGACCCGTCCACACACCCTCGGTGTAGGCCACAGGGGGCTCCTCCTCGAAGGTCATCAGGGTCACATGCCCCTCCATGAGCGCGTGTGCTCCGAAGGAGAAGGGCAGCACCTGGACCAGCACCCGGTGCTTCTCCGCCACCTCGGCGATGTGCCGCAGCTGCTTCGCCATCGCGGCGCTGGCGCCCACTTGGCGACGCAGCACGGCCTCATCCAGGATCGCCCACATCTGTGGGACCGTCGACCCCTCCAGGACCCCCTGCCCACGCTCGATCCGGTTCTGTACCAGCTCCTCGATTTCCTCATCGGACTCAAAGGGACGGCACGACCGGAAGATCTCCCGCGCGTACTCCTCGGTCTGGAGCGGGCCAGGGACGAGCTGAGGCGCGTACCAACTGAGGGTTTCCGCCCGCTTCGTCAGCTCCGCCGCCTCGCGGTAGTGCTCCGCAACAGGCTCCTTGTTGATCAGCTCACGCCACATCCGTTCGAAGAGGCCCCCCGCCCCCAGCACTTCGTCGAACCGCTGTGCCAAGTCGAGCTGCGGCTTGCGGATCGCTGACTCGAACTGGCCGATATACGAGCCCGAGCAGAAAGCTCGGTTACCCAGATCCTGCTGGGTCAGCCCGGCGTCCTCCCTGCGGCGCTTCAGCTCCGCGCCGAAGAACTCCCAGCCGAACTTGGAATGCCCCAGCCGCTTACCACCCTTGGTCATGGCTTAACTCTCCTTGTGTGCAAGCCCGTTGTAGTCGGCTTTCCCGTTGCCGAGCGTAGGGGCACAAGTTCACGATGTGACCGCATTCCGTGAAACACACAGGACAGTGAGGACCCATGGCGACCATGAAGCGCATCGCAAAGATCCGGAACGCCGAGGAGGTGGCGGATGAACTCCGCAACGCGCTCGCGAAGGTGGGGATCACGCTGCCGTCCCTGCGCATCGACCCCGTCACCTGCGCCCGGGAGGAGCCCATGCCGCTCGTGGATCTGGGCTGCTGCAACCTGGACACGGCCCGGCGCCTCACTGCCGCCATCCGGGCGGGCGAGCAGTGACACCCGGCTCCGGCAGGGCGCACACCGTGCCGGACGCGCACACGGGCCGTGCCTGGATGGGATGAACTACAGAAGGGCCCGGCTCAGTGAGCCGGGCGTATCTGCGGAACCGTTCCACCGTCCGCATGGGCTTGACCAGCCACTTGTCACCCTTGGCCATGAGCTAACTCCCCTGCTGTACATCTGGCTTGTCGCGGTCAACCCCTTGCCAAGCGTAGGGGACTCAGGGTCACCATGTGATTGCAATGAGTGAAATACGCAGACCAGGGAGCCCTCATGATGACTACTAAGCGTGCTGAGGCAGCTGAGCGAATCCGTTCTGCGGAGGACGCGACGAGCGAGCTGCGTGACGCGCTCGCCGGGGTCGGCATCACGTTGCCGTCGCTGCGAATCGACCCCGTGACCTGCGCACGGGAGGTGCCCGCCCCGCTGGTGGACCTGGGGTGCTGCAACATCGAAACGGCCCGCCGCCTGGCGGCCGTCATCAAGGGGTGTAAGCGGTGATCCCGAGTATCGGGGCGTACGCCGTGGACACCCGTACCGACCGGGTCGGCCAGGTCATGGGGCACGAAGGGCCGTATGTGCAGCTCCGTCCGCCGGGAGGTGGGCGGGAGTGGGACTGCCCACCCGACAGACTCCGGCGCGCCGCGCCCCGCGACGAGCTACGCGCCCGCGTGATGGAACTCAACCGCGTCAGCAGGCTCCCATGACCCCCCGCTCAGTGATTCGATTTGAGCGCTGGACCCTCCAGCCCGACCGCGAACCCGATGCCGAACCCATCACCTACGCCATACAGTGCGTCGTGTGCGGCGAACGATCCCTGGCCGCCGTCGACTTCGCCGATGTGCAGACGTGGACCTTCGACCATGTGGGGCACAACCCCTCCCACCACACCTACCGCGAGCTCATCACCCGCCCCTGGCGCGCCTGGATGCTGTGACGATTCGTCAATCAC
Source organism: Streptomyces gobiensis (assembly GCF_021216675.1). NCBI lineage: Bacteria > Bacillati > Actinomycetota > Actinomycetes > Kitasatosporales > Streptomycetaceae > Streptomyces > Streptomyces gobiensis. The sequence goes on from NZ_CP086120.1 coordinate 2,601,751, forward strand.
CATGGCGCCGCCCCAACCCGTAGCGAGAGGTCAACATTGAGACAGGCTCCCAGGTTCATATGGCCGCGCAGGGGCGCGTGAGAGAGCGCACGCATCGGCAGCCGGATTCCAGGCGTCACGCTTGAACGCCTCAGTCGCTCACGTAGCCACGCTGGACGCTTGGCCGGTAGCCGTCGACGGTGATGCTGAGCGGCAGTACGGCGCGTACGCGGAAGCCGCCGTCGGGCTCAGGGCCGCTGTGCAGGGCGCCGCCCAGTTCCGTAACGCGTTCGCGGAGGCCGTTCAGGCCGTGGCCACCGGAAGGCAGGGCTGTCGCGGGGGCGGTGGGCGGACCGCTGTGGACCGTCGTGTGGAGGGTTTCCGTATCGGGGCCGGGTGCCAGCGTTATCCGGACTTGCCCGCCTGGGGCGTGTTTCCGGGCGTTGGTCAGTGCCTCTTGGACCACTCGGTAGACCGTCTGCTGTACGGGGAGCGGACACTGACCGGCATCGGGCAGGTCCATGTGCAGGTGCGCCTGGGGGCCCGCCGTCTTGACGAGGGCGGGCAGCGCGGAGAGGCCGGGGGCGCGCAGGGCGCTGACCGTGCGGCGCAGCTCGGTGAGGGCGTCCTCGGCATGCTGGCGCGCTGGGTCGCCGGTGGTGCCCTTGAGGGCGATCAGGCTGAGGTGATGGGCGACGCTGTCGTGCATCTCGCGGGCGATACGGGCCCGTTCCGCCGTGGTCGCCCGTTCGGCGGCCAGGGCGCGTTCCCGCTCCCGGCTGAGCGCCAGCTCCGCCGCCTTGGCGGCCAGTTCCCGGCGGGACGCGGACAGCAGGCCCAGCCCAAGGGGTGCCAGGGCGAGCATCGCGGCGAGGAGGAAGGCCAGGGTGACATCTTCCCAGGCCCAGCTCAGCGGGCCCAGATGCGGCCACGGGTAGAAGCCGACGCCGCACACCACGGCCGCCCAGGCCCAGGGCTCCGCCCGGTGCCGGGGTGTGGCGGCCACCGTGTAGAGGGCAAAAATCGTGGGCAGCCAGATATAGCTGGTGGCCAGTCCGGGGAGGCTGAGGACCAGGACCGTACGGGGGAAGCGGCGTCGCAGCACAAGTGCGGTGGCGGCCAGCAGCGCTACGGCGAACATCCAGCCGGGGCCCCAGTCACGGGTGGCGACGGCCTCCAGCAGACCGAGTCCGATGACGCTGGCGTCGGTCAGCAGTCTCCGAGGCGGGGTGTTCATGTCATCCCCGCTCGCTGCGCCAGTGTGGCCAGGGCGACGCGGTTCCGTGCGCGCAGCTTGCGCTTGAGTACGGCGATATGGGTCTTCACGGTGGTGACGCCGATCCTCAATTGGTCGGCTATGTCGGCGTTCGGCAATCCAATGGCAAGCAAGGTGAGCACTTCGCGTTCGCGCTGGGTGAGTCGGGCGAGGGACAGCTCGCCGGAGTCGAGATCAGGGTGGGTGTCGAGGCCGGGGGCGGGCTGGGTCGTGAGGTGGCGGCTGATGACGGCCTGGCTGCCGGGCGGGGTGCAGACGACGCCACCGGCGGCCAGAACCCGTACAGCCTGGCTGAGCAGCGCGGACGCGCTGTTCTTGAGCAGAAACCCGGACGCGCCGCCGCGCAGGGCGAGCTCCAGCTGGTCATGGACGTCAAAGGTGGTGAGCATGGCTACTGCGGGCGGCTCTGGGAGATCACGTATCGCGGCCAGCAGGGTGAGGCCGTCGGGCTCGGGCATCACGATGTCGAGGAGGACGACATCGGGTGCCGTGTGCCGTACGGCCGCCAGCGCCCCGGGGCTGTCGCAGACGGAGACGCTGATTCCGTCCTCAGCCGCCAGGATGTGCCGTAGGGCTTCCCGCACCAACTCCTCGTCATCCACGACGAGTACACGGATCACTCTGCCTCCTCCCCGATGAACAATCCGGCCTCGAGTAGGAGGGGAAAGTTCCTCCTCAGGTCCGATATCACGGCCCGTGTTGCCTGTGATGATGGCCCCTGATAGTAAGCGCGGCCGTAAGAAGTGCGTCCGCCTGGTGTCCCACATCTCAGGTCGTGGGCGGGGAACGGGCAGCGCGCGCAATTCATCGGGCCGATGCGATGAAGGACAAGTGACCTGGTGACCATGCGTATGCGCCGATTGCGCCGTCTGCGGCGTATGCACCATATGAGCCATATGAGCGAGCCCGGGTCCAAGCAGGTGCCGGGCGCGGATGCCCATCCCCCGCGGCCCGCGTCCGGCACCGCGGCCTCAAGTAGGAGCCGGGAACTCCTCCCCAGGCCCCATACGACGGCCCTCACCACCTGCGACGATGAGTTCGGCGACCGCAGGAGCTACCAGCTGTCCGGGGGGCAGCTGCGTCGCCTCGGGATCACGGATCCTCCTGCTTGACGGACACACCGCTGGCCTCGACCTGGCTCAGCGGCCGGTGTCGCGGCACTTCGTCGCCCGCTAGAAGCGCCAGCGGGTCTGGCTGTACGCGTCCCGCCCTTGCCGAAGCCGAAGGCTGTCATGGGCGGGACCTTGTACAGCAAGGCCCGGTGGCCCGCACCGTAGAAGGCGTAGAAGGCGTAGAAGGCGTAGAAGGCGCCGTCGCTCGCGAGCCCGCGTCCCTCATGAACGCGTCGGCTTGAGACCCAGCGGAGCGGCGATCTCGGCCGCCATCACGGCGCCCGCCTCGCGCTCCAGCTCCTTGTCGTCGTTCTCGGCGTTGCTGTCCGTGTCCAGCCCGTCCAGCTCATCGAGCGGGGTATCCAGCCGGACATGCGCGACCAGCGACTGCAGCGCGCGGAGCGCGGCGGAGGCGGTCGGGCCCCAGTTGGAGAGATACGAGAACTGCCACCACCACAGCGCCTCGGAGACCCGGCCCGCGCTGTAGTGCGCCATGCCGTGCCGCAGATCGGTCAGCACATCGGCGAGATCGTCCGAGATCCGGCACGCGACCGGCGCACTGCGCGGCACATAAGGGTCGAATACCTCGGAGTAGACATCAACCGGGTCCAGCAGCGTGGCCAGCTTCTCGCGGAGCTCGTCAACATCCGGCTCCGGGCCGGTGTCCGCCTCGTACCGCTCCTCCGGGACGATGTCCTCGTGCGCGCCCAGTCGGCCGCCCGCGAGGAGGAGTTGTGACACCTCCAGCAGGAGGTAGGGCACAGCGCTGTCGGGGTCATCGCCCTTGGCGACCTCGGTGACCGCGAGAATGAAGCTCTCGACCTGGTCGGAGATCTGCACGGCGAAGTCGTCTGGGTTGGACACGCTGGTGTGCTCCGGGGTGTCAGACATCGAACAACCTGCTCCCTTCGAAGGTCCGCCCGAGCGTTACCTCGTCGGCGTATTCCACGGCAGATCGGATGTGCCCTGGCGCGAGCTCAGACATCGAGCAGCCGCCTCCCTTCGAAGGCCCGCCCCAGGGTGACCTCGTCGGCGTACTCCAAGTCTCCCCCGACAGGGAGCCCGCTGGCCAGTCGTGTGACCTTCAGGCCCATGGACGACACCATGCGCGCGAGGTACGTGGCGGTGGCTTCCCCCTCAAGATTGGGGTCGGTGGCCAGGATCAGCTCGGTGACGGCGCCGTCGGCGAGCCGGGCCAGCAGCTCCCGTATCCGCAGGTCATCGGGGCCGACACCCTCGATCGGGCTGATGGCGCCGCCCAGGACGTGGTACCGGCCGCGGAACTCGCGGGTCCGCTCGATCGCGACAACGTCCTTCGGCTCCTCGACAACGCAGATCACCGAACGGTCGCGGCGTGGATCGAGGCAGACCCGGCACTGCTCGTCCTGTGCGATGTTGCCGCACACCGCGCAGAACCGGACCTTCGCCTTGACCTCGGTCAGCGCGTGTGCGAGTCGGCGCACATCGGCCGGCTCGGCCTGCAGGATGTGGAAGGCGATCCGCTGCGCGCTCTTGGGCCCGACGCCGGGCAGCCTGCCCAGTTCGTCGATGAGATCCTGAACCACGCCTTCGTACACGGTCGCTGACTCCTCCTCCTGCGTATGGCCGACAGCCTAGAAGGGCATACCGGGCATGCCGCCCAGCCCCTGGGCGAGCGGGCCGAGCTTGGACTGCTGGAGCTGCTGCGCGGCGCTGTTCGCGTCCCGGACGGCCGCGAGGACGAGATCGGCGAGCGTCTCGGTGTCCTCCGGGTCCACCGACTTGGGGTCGATGACCAGGCTCTGGAGCTCACCGGCCCCAGTCACCGTGGCCTTGACCAGACCACCGCCCGCAGACCCCTCTACGGGCGTCTCGGCCAGCTCCTGCTGGGCCGCGGCGAGGTCCTGCTGCATCTTCTGGGCCTGCTGCAGCAGCTGCTGCATATCGGGCTGGCCACCACCGGGAATCACGGCTTCGCTCCTGCACGTCGACTGTCTTGCTGTGTGCCGAGCCTACGTGGTCACCGGGCATCCCGTGGGGTCACTCGTGATGGAACTCTTCTACGACTGTCGCACCCAGCTGCTGAATGAACAGATCATGGCCGGACAGCGCCGACTCGTCGAGGTCCGGGTCGTCCTCTTCGGGGATGTCGTCCTCGGCCGATACGGGCGGCGGCGGTGGCGGCTCGGGTGCCGCCTGGGGCGGCGGAACCAGGGCGGGCCCTGGCCCCGGGGCCGCCGGTGCGGGGGCGGGGGCGGGCGTGGCTGCCGGTGGGGGCGGCGGGGCGGGTGCGGCGGACTGCGGCGGCCGGGGCGCCGGCGGAGTGGCGGGGCCTGCTCCGCCGACGCCGCCGTTTCCCTCGCTGCCGCCGCTTCCGCCGTTTCCGCCGCTGCCGCCCGAGGGGTCGACGATGGATTCGACCTTCCACTGCACGCCGAACTGCTCGCTCAGCACCGTGCGCAGCACGTCCTCGCTGCCACCCCCGACGAACCTGTCCCGGGCGCCCGTGCTGGAGAAGCCAAGCTGCAACGTCGTACCGTCAAAGCCGGTGACCTGCGCGTTCTGGCTGAGCAAGATCCAAGTGAACCGTCGACGGCTCTTCACGGCCTCCAGGATGTCCGGCCACATCTGCCGTACCTGAGCGGCGCCCTGTCCGGGCGGAGGACCAGCCGCCGGAGCGGCGGGCGCCACCGGCCCGGGCGCCTGGGGCTGAGCCTGGGGCTCCGCCGGACCGGGGGCTGCGGCTGCGCCACCGGACTGGCCGCCCGTACCGCCCGTACCGCCCGTCGGCCAGGCCCCGGGCCGCTGCCCGGCCCCCGCACCCGTCGGCCAGGCGCCCGGGCGCTTGCCCGGTGACTGCTGTACGGGCTCACCAGTGGCTTCCGGGACCGCCGGCTCCGTCGCAGGAGCAGCGGGAGCGGGGGCGGGAGCGGGCGGCTGAGCCGCAGCCGGGGCAGCCGGGGCCGGGGTAGCCGCAGCCGCCCCAGCCGCCGGGGCCGTCAGACCACCGGCCATCGCCCCCCGCTCCAGCCGGTCCATCCGCGCCTGAAGCGACCGCTCATCGGCGTACGCCGCGGGCAGCAGCACCCGGGCACAGATCAACTCCAGCTGCAACCGGGGCGAGGTCGCCCCGCGCATCTCCGTCAGCCCGGAGTTCACCAGATCCGCCGCACGACTCAGCTCAGCCGCACCGAGGACCGACGCCTGGGCCTGCATCCGCTCCACCACATCAACCGGGGCGTCGATCAGCGACTTCTCCGCCGCATCCGGCACCGCCGCCAAGATCACCAGATCTCGCAGCCGCTCCAGCAGATCGGTGACAAAGCGCCGCGGATCATGGCCGCCCTCGATTACCCGCTCAACGACCTCGAAGGCCGCCGCCCCGTCCCCCGCCGCGAAGGCGTCCACGATGGAGTCGAGCAGCGCACCATCCGTATAGCCGAGCAACGCCGTCGCCATCGCATACGTGACGCCGTCCTCCCCGGCCCCGGCCAGGAGCTGGTCCATGACCGACATCGAGTCCCGTACGGACCCCGCCCCGGCCCGTACGACCAACGGCAACACCGATTCCTCGACCGGGATCGCCTCGTGCTCACAGACCTCGGCCAGATAGTCACGCAACGTGCCCGGCGGCACCAGCCGGAACGGATAGTGATGTGTACGCGACCGGATCGTCCCGATGACCTTCTCCGGCTCGGTCGTCGCGAAGATGAACTTCAGATGCTCCGGGGGCTCTTCGACCACCTTCAGCAGGGCGTTGAAGCCCGCCGAGGTGACCATGTGCGCCTCGTCGATGATGTAGATCTTGTACCGGCTGGCGGCCGGGCCGAAGAACGCCTTCTCACGGAGCTCACGCGCGTCATCCACACCACCATGCGAAGCGGCGTCGATCTCGATCACATCGATCGACCCACTACCGTTCCGCGCGAGATCGCGGCACGACTGACACTGGCCGCACGGTGTGGGCGTGGGGCCCTGCTCACAGTTGAGACAGCGGGCGAGAATCCGCGCGCTGGTCGTCTTACCGCAGCCGCGCGGGCCACTGAAGAGATACGCGTGATTGACCCGGTTGTTCCGCAGCGCCTGCTGCAGCGGGTCGGTTACATGCTCCTGCCCGATGACCTCGGCGTAGGTCTCGGGGCGGTAGCGGCGGTACAGCGCGAGGGACGACACGGTTACGACGATATCGGCCGCCGCTGACAAGTGGCGCCGGTCTCACGCTGCGCGAACGACAACGCCCCTCACGCACCCGCCAGAGCCGACCTACCCTTGCTGCCTTCCGGCCCTGGGGGAGTTCAGTCAGATAGCGCCACGTGAGGGGCTGCGCCCACCCTACCCGATCCCCCGACCAGGGATCGAGTTCGCAACCACTCCCCTACGTCTTGTATTGTTTGCGGCGGAGGATTCGCCTAGTGGCCTAGGGCGCACGCTTGGAAAGCGTGTTGGGGGCAACCCCTCACGAGTTCGAATCTCGTATCCTCCGCCGTGCTCTCACCGGGCACAACGTCGAAGGGCCCCACCGTTCACGGTGGGGCCCTTCGACGTGCGTGGTCTCATTTTCGAATCAGCTGCTCTTCGGCGGCTCCCAGATCTTGGGACTAGGCCGTTTCCTTCGGATCATCTGATCGTTGGTTGATGTGTGTCGTTGACTGATGCCCAGTGGGCACGGATCGAGCCGTTGTTGCCGGACCGGACTCCGAAGCGGGGCGGACGGTGGCGTGATCACCGCCAGGTGATCGACGCGATCGCGTTCAAGTACCGCACCGGGACACCGTGGATGGACCTGCCCGAGCACTTCGGGTCGTGGAAGGGCGCCCACAACCGCCTGCGGAAGTGGGCCGCCGACGGCACCTGGGAGAAGGTCTTCACCGCCCTGCTCGCCCAGGCCGACGCCGAAGGCGACCTCGACTGGGTCGTCGCGGTCGACTCCACCATCGTCCGAGCCCACCAGCACGCCGCCGGGGCCCGTCAAAAGGGGCCCCGGCCGGCGAGCCGGACGACCATGCCCTCGGACGCTCCCGCGGCGGACTGACCACCAAGATCCACCTCGCCGCGGACAGCCACTGCCGGCCCCTGGCCTTCGTCATCACGCCTGGCCAGGCAGGTGACGCACCCGCATTCCCCGAGGTCATGGCCCGCTTACGGGTGCCCCGGCCAATCGGCCGGCCCAGGATCACGCCGGACGTGATCCTGGCCGACAAGGCCTACTCATCCCGCGCGATCCGGACCCATCTCCGTCGGCGCGGGATCCGGGCCGTGATCCCGCAGCCCGCCGACCAGGCCGCCAACCGCAAACGCCGCGGCAGCCGCGGCGGCAGACCACCAGCCTTCGACCGCGACGCCTACAAGCGGCGCAACACGGTCGAGCGCTGCATCAACAGACTCAAGCAATGGCGCGGCCTGGCCACCCGCTACGACAAGACCGCCACCATCTACCTCGCCGGACTCCACCTCGCCGCCATCTTCATCTGGTCAGCGAGATGATCCAAAAGAAACGGCCTAGCCCTTGGCCGCCACCCGGCGCAGTGCCGCGAGGGCCGTGGGCCAGGCGTGGGCGAAGTCCTGGCGGTAACCCGCCCCGAGGTCGCCGTGCCGTTCCCAGCCGTGATGGTGGACCTCCACCAGAGTGCCGACTGCCTGCGCCGTGAACGTCACGGCGACCTCAGTGGCCTGTTCCACGCGAGGGATGGGCACGCGGTCGGGGCCAATCTGCCAGCTGAAGACCAGACCGCTCGGCGGGCTCCAGTCCAATACGCGGCCCCAGTCCCAGCGCAGCCCATGGGGGCCGATCTCGTACAGAGCACCGTCGCTTCGGCCCTCGATGCCGATGCTGGTCAGACCGTCCGGCCCCGACCAGGAGAACTCTCTCGGCCACCAGCGGTCGAAGCCGGAGGTGAACAGTTCGAACGAGGCGGGCTGGTCCAGGAGGAGCTCAACCGCCGCGTGCACAGATTCGTGTCCCATGCGTGGACCGTAGGCCACGGCACTGACATGCGGCGGGGACCGGCTGATCAGCCGCTGCGGCCGGCGAAGGACACGCGGTACGCGCTGGGAGAGGTCCCCAGCACCCGGCGGAAGTGGAGGCGGAGGTTGGACGGGCTGCCGAGGCCGCACCGCTCGGCGATCCGGTCGACGCTCCAGTCGGTGTCCTCCAGCAGCTCCCGGGCCCGGTTGAGGCGGGCGGTGAGCAGCCACTGGAACGGCGTGACGCCGGTTTCGTCGACGAACCTGCGGGCGAACGTACGCGGCGACATGCACGCGTGCTCGGCCAGGAGCGCGACGGGCAACGGCCGGTGCAGGTGCTCCAGGGCCCAGGCCCGGGTGGCGGCGAGCGACCCGCCGCCGGTCCTCGCCGGAAGCGGGTGCTCCACATACTGTGCCTGGCCGCCCTCGCGATGGGGTGCGGCGACGAGGCCGCGCGCCACCCGGTTGGCCACCTTCACACCCAGGTCACGCCGCACCAAATGCAGGCACAGGTCGATGCCCGCCGCCACGCCCGCCGACGTGAGTACTTGGCCCTCGTCCACGTACAGCGCTTTCCGGTCCACCTGTACCTCCGGGTAACCGGCCGCGAGCTCCCCGGCGTGCCGCCAGTGCGTGGCCACCGTACGGCCGTCGAGCACCCCGGCCGCGGCCAGGGCGAAGGCGCCGGTGCAGATCGAGACCATCCGCGCGCCCCGGGCATGTGCGGTGGCCAGGGCATCGAGGATGGCCGGCTCCGACGTGCGCAGGTGCGGGGCGAAGCCGGGGACCACGACGGTGTCGGCGCTCCGCAGCGCCTCCAGCCCGGCATCGACGGTGACGGCGAACCCGTTGGTCGACGGGACGAGCCCCGGCACGCGGGCGCACAGCGTCGGGCGGTAGGGCGTGGGCACGTCGGGCGGGGCGAAGACCTGAGCCGGGATGCCCAGGTCCAGCGGTACGACCGCGTCGAGGACGAGGATCGCCACTCGGTGCGGTGCGGGCATGGCAGGATCCTCTCGGTACTCGGCATTGCTGCCACTGTAGCCTCGGGCCGCACGGAACGAGCATGGGCGCTATGAACACCGAAACGCCCGGCATCCCAGCCCCGCCGGACACCCCGCTCGCCCGCCGCACTCTCGACTTCGTCACCCGCGAGGAGTCGCCCGCCGTCGCGCACCACAGCATCCGCAGCGCGCTGTTCGCCCGGATGCTCGCCGACCACCGCGGCGCAGAGCCGGTCCGGGACTACGACCCGTTGCCGCTCTTCCTCGCGTGCGTGCTGCACGACATCGGGCTGAGCGACATCGGCAACCGGCACCAGCGGTTCGAGGTGGATGGCGCGGACACCGCCGCGGAGTTCCTGACCCGGCAGAATCTGCCCGGGGCGGAGGTGGACGCCGTGTGGGAGGCGATCGCGCTGCACACCTCACCGGGCGTCGCCGAACGCCGCGGCGCGCTGTGCGAGCTGGTCCGGGCGGGCGTGGGGGTGGATATCGGCATCGGCGGGGAGTTCGTCACCGAGGCGGCCGCCGCGGCCATGCACGCCGCGTATCCACGGCTGTCGATGGCCACAGCCCTGACCGACGAGATCGTCGCCCAGGCGCGTTCCTGTCCCGAGAAGGCCCCGCCCTACTCCCTCCCCGCCGAGCTGCTGCGCGAGCGTTCCACGCCACCGCACCGGTCGCTGCTGGAGGAGGCCGAGGCGGCCCGATGGGGACGCTGACTCGGCGGGTCCGGCACTTCGCTGTCACCGTCTCTGTCACAGTCGCCGACGCCGCTGTCTCTCAGCTGTGTGAGGCCGCCGACCGGGCCGCCTCGCACAGCTGAGACGGAAGGTGCAAACGCGAATCGCCTCTGCCGTCGGTGTCGGGCAGTGTCGGGCTCGCGTGTCCTGGCGTGTCACCGGTCATCCCACCCGCGCCTTTCGTACAAGACGAGACGCCCGTCCCGGGGTTGTCAGGCACTTCCATGTCTGGCAACCCCGGGACGGCACGGGTCAGCGGATCTGCCCGTCGAGGGTATCGAGCCAGCGGGACAGGGCGGCACCGATCTCGTCCGGTGAGTCTTCCTGGACGGAGTGCAGGCCGGACACGGTGACCTCGGACTGGTTCTTGAAGGTACGTGCGAACTCCCGATCGTCGCCGGTGAGCGCCATGCCGGGTTCGGCGTTGACGAAGAGCTTCGGGATGTCCGTACCGGGCAAGAACGCGCTGTACTCCTCGACGATGGCGTGCACATCGGCGGGTTCTCCGTCGATCGGCACCTCGCGGGGCCAGGTGAGGGTGGGGCGCCGGTCCTCGCCTGGAGTGCGGTAGGGCCGTTGGTACTCGGTGAGTTCGGTATCGGTCAGGGCGCGCAGAATGCCGGCGGGCAGGAAGCCCTCCACGAAGGCGTTCTGCTCGAGAACGAGTTCCTCGCCGGCGGCCGAGCGCCAAGCGCGGAAATACTCGCCTACCTCACCGAAGCCGGCCCAGGTGTACGGCCGGACGATGGCTTCCATGTAAGCGATACCGGCGACCGCGTCAGGGTGACGGCGGGCCCAGTCGAAGCCCAGCGCGGATCCCCAGTCATGCACCACGAACACGACGTTGTCGGCCACGCCGAGCTGGTCGAGCAGCGCGTCGAGGTGGCGGCGGTGCTCGACGAAGCGGTACCGGGCATCGCCGGTGCCAGGCAGCTTGGCCGAGTCGCCCATGCCGATGAGGTCCGGGGCGATGGCCCGCCGCACGCCGGCCACGTGCGGGATGATGTTGCGCCACACGTAGGACGAGGTCGGGTTGCCGTGCAGGAACACGATCGGGTCGCCTTCACCGGCCTCCAGGTAGGCCATGGTGGTTCCCAGTACCGTCGCGGTCTTCTTCTCGTACATTCTGGTCCTTTTCGGGTGGTGGGCAGGCGCGGAGGCGCCATGGGGACACGCGGGAGCGCGCCGTCCGGCAGGGGGATCGAGAACGTGCCGGACGAACCGGCGTGGGTGTGTCAGGCGGGGAACAGGCTGTCGACGAAGCCGCCCAGGTCGACGTGGGAGCGTGCCTCCGGGTGCGAGCGGTAGATCGCGCCGGCGCGTTCGGCGTGCTCCAGGCGGCGGATCTCAGTGAGTACTTCGGGAAACTCCCGGGCCTGCCGCGCCGAGGTGGCGAACACGAGGTCGTGGGGATCCACGCAGCCGCGGCCGACCGCTGTGGCCACCCACTTCCGGCAGCGGCAGGCGTTGGCCTTGTCGAACAGCCCGCACCGGGCGCGCATCAGGTTGGTGATCCGCTCCCGGGCACGCTGCAGACGCTTGCGGTACGCGGCCGAGGTGATGTCGAGAATCTCCGCCGCGGTCGCATGGTCCAGTTCCATGATCTCGCCGAGAATGTAGGTCATCCGGTGCTCACGGTCCAGACAGAGCAGCATCGCGAGCGTGCAGCCGACCTTGACCTCCTCGATCAGCAGCCGCTCCTCGACGTCAGGATGTGGTGTCGCCAGCGGGGACTGTGGCAGGCGGGACAGCTCGGCTTCGAAATCGGTGAAGCTCAGTGCCTGCCGCTCGCCCCGGGTGCGGGCGATGGACAGAAACTTGTTGGTCGCCACCCGGTACACCCAGGTGGCGAAGGCGCTTTCGGCCCGGAACCGGTCCAGCCGGGTGACCACCTGGATCAGCGCCTCCTGAGCCGCGTCCTCGGCATCACGGGGATCGCCGAAGAACCGCACGGCCAGCCGGAACACTTCCGGCTGCACCGCGCGCGCCACCCGCTCCAGAGCCGCCCGGTCTCCGCCCACAGCCGCCGCCACATCCTCGGCCGTCCCGCCCATTCTCGTGTGTTCCATGACCGGTCGTTCCCTTCCTCACCCGGGCCGGCGTCTGCCGTGCCCGATCCTTCCGTGGAATTAGACGCTCGTGAGCGGGAAGGTGTGACCGGCGCGCTGACGCCGGAGTGACGAGAGAACGCCGGGTGCATCGGATCCGTGATGCCGTTGTCGACAGGAAACGTGCTGCCCAGCCTGCGAGTGCCGGGACTGTGGGCCGGGTCGAGGGTGAGTTCGCGACCCGCACGTGATCGAGACTGGTCCCGCGATCCTGACACCCGGGAACCGCGGAAGCACGCCCAGGTCTGCCTGACCAGGCAGAACATGCTCCTCCGCGGTTGCAGTTTTGGTTGCGTTCATCGGCGTACAGCACCATTCAGAGGCGCCACCAGCCCCTGCATCACCGCAGGTCAGGACGGTCCCGTACGCCCCCGAGCCCCCAGACGAAGACTTGGAAAGCGCGTTGGGGGCAACCCCTCATGAGTTCGAATTCTCGTATCCTCCGCCCAGCCTCACCGGGCTGAACGAAGACCCCGACCGCTCAGCGGCCGGGGCCTTCGTCGTGTGACTCCCGGTCCGGAAACCAACGGTGCTCGTCCACGGTCCAGCGGGTCAACACTGGCCGTGTGGCTGAGCGGTGCCCTGTCCCTCATAGATGCCGTGCGAAGCGGTCGGCCTGGAGCTGGAGCCGGCGGAGACCGGACAGCTCTCGGCCGTGCGGAGGCAGCGGGATCCGCGGATGCGGGAGCAGGTGCTGACGGCCTACGAGTACCAGTGCGCTTTCTGCGGCTACGACGGCAGGATCGGCGCCGTGCCGGTCGGCCTGGAGGCCGCGCACGTGCGCTGGTGGGCGTTCGACGGCCCCGACGACGTCGACAACGGACTGTGCCTGTGCTCGCTGCACCACAAGCTCTTCGACAAGGGCGTCCTCGGCATCGGTGACAGCCACCGCATCCTGGTCTCGCAGCGCTTCATCGGCCGCAGCTCCGCCGCCCGCGAACACGTCATAGCGCTCGCCGGCCGCCCGCTCATCGGACCTCAACCGGGTGCCTGCCCCGTCGCGGCGACCCACCGCTCCTGGCACACAGACCAGGTCTTCCACGGCAGCCCACGCCCCGCCACGGCAGCATGATCGCCGAATCGTCGGCGACCGACTGGTAAGCAGCGCGACACCAAGAGTATGGTCTCTTGTATGGCGACCAAGAAGGTAACGGTGACGATTCCCGAGGATCTCCTGGACGAGATCCGTGCGGAGGCGGCAGAGCGGGGCCTGTCGGCGTACGTCGCCGAGGCGCTGCGCTTCAAGCGCGACCGGGACCGGCTGCGAGAACTGGTCGACTGGCTGCAGGAGGAACACGGCCCCGTCACCGAGGACGAGCGCGCGGCAGCGTTTGTGGAGCTGGAGGACCTCGACGCCGAGCACGAGCGCCGCCGTGCCACCGGAAAGCAGAACGCCGGAAAGGCCGCGTGAAGAAGCGGGCCGGTGAGCACGGGCAGAGGCCGCTCCGTATCTTCGTGCTCGATTGCGAAGCCCTGTCCCTGGCGGTGCGCGGCGACCGGAAGATGATCGCCTGGCTCGATCTCGCGGCCCGGGGCGAGGCCGAGGTGGTGACGTCTCCGATGACGCTGGTCGAGGCGTACGACGGCAGAACCACCGAGCGACGCTGGGACTGGGTGCTGTCCCGGCTCAAGGTCACTGACATTGGCAAGGACGAGGCACGCCAGGCCCGTCGGCTCCTGGCCGACACCAAGTTGCACGGCCACAAGTACGCGATCGACGCCGTGCTCGCCGTCATCGCGCGACAGCAGAAGGGACAGGTCACCGTCTTCACATCGGACGTGGACGACCTGGAGAAGCTGGTTCCGGACACCATCGTCGTCAAGAAGGTATGACCCGGCACTCTGGTCTCAGTTCTGGTTTCGTTCGGCCATGCTCATCGTGTCTCCATCTGTTGGGCGGGGCCGCACCGACCACCCAGACATCGATGTCGTGGGTGAGCCGATGCTCGGTGTCGCGACGCTGCGCGAGGGAGCGGGGTCTGTGCAGGTCATGGCTGTGATCGCCGGACGGCTCAGCGCAGCTCCTGGATGCGGATCAGGTTGCCCGCGGGATCGCGGACAGCGCAGTCGCGAATCCCGTACGGCTGCTCGGTCGGCTCCTGGACGACCTCGGCGTCGCTGGCCTGCAGCCGCTCGAAGGTGCCGTCGAGGTCCCTGGTGGCCAGCAGGATCCAGCCGTAGGTGCCCTTGGCCATCATCTCGACGATGGTGCGGCGCTCATCGTCGGTGATGCCGGGGTCGGCGGCCGGCGGCGCCAGGAGGATGGACGTGCCGGGCTGGTCGGCGGGGCCGACCGTGATCCAGCGCATCTTGCCGTTTCCGACGTCGTTGCGGACCTCGAAGCCGAGCGTGTCGCGGTAGAAGGCCAGGGATGCGTCCGGGTCGTCGTGCGGTAGGAAGCTCGCGTGAATGGTGATGTCCATGGTGGTCAGGCTAGTTACGGCGCCCTGACCCGCGCTTCTCGATTCCTGATCGGTCTGGTCACCTGTTTCGCCACGCACGACGGCATCCCCGCCGTCGCACGCGCCGCGTGGCGCCGGTAGGTGCTGGGCGGCACACCGACCAACTCGGTGAAGCGAGTGCTGAAGGTGCCCAGCGACGCGCAGCCGACCGCGAAACAGACCTCGGTGACGCTGAGGTCGCCACGACGCAGCAGTGCCATCGCGCGCTCGATGCGCCGCGTCATCAGATAGGCGTACGGCGACTCGCCGTAGGCGCGCCGGAACTCGCGGCTGAGGTGCCCGGCCGACATGTGCGCGCCCCGGGCGAGCGCCTCGACGTCCAGCGGCTGCGCGTACTCCCGGTCGATCCGGTCGCGGACGCGGCGCAGCCGCGCGAGGTCGCGCAAGTGCTGCGCTGCTGGGGGCACCTCCCGCGGCCGCGAGGCCGTGGGGGAGGGTCTGCTGCTCACCTGCGCAATCGTGCCACGTCGCACCGGGGTACGCAGCATTCAGCGTCCCGATATCGCCGTCGGGACAAGGTCTCCGCGCAGCCTCACCGGGCTGAACGAAGGCCCCGACCGCTGGAACCTGAGCTCAGCGGTCGGGGCCTTCGTCATTCCGTGGTTGCGGGCGTCAGGCCTGGCCGTCCAGGTAGGAGGCCACCCACGCCAGCGGGGCGTTCCAGTTGATGGTGATCTCGTTTGTGGACCAGGACTCGATGTCGTCCACGTAGCACTTCGCCGGGGCGCAGCCCTTGAGCTTGGTCTGGGCGACCGGGTCGTCGATCGACGAGTTCGGACCGCCCGCCACGGAGCCGGGGGCCGGCTGCGGCAGCTTGGCGTCCTCCTGCTTGGCCCAGAAGCGGTGGTGCTGGTTGTGCGCGTACCGCTCGCCGTGGCCGGTGACGTACGACAGGCCCATCGGGTTGCGGCCCAGGATGTAGTCCATGCCGCTCGTCACCGCGTCGCGGTACTTGGCGTCGCCGGTGATGTCGTGGGCGGTGCCGAGGACGACCATGTTGTTCAGCACCTGGCCGTTGGAGCCCCAGTCGTAGCCGCTTCCGCCGGGGGCGTACGGGACGCCGTACGCGGCCTTGCGGGCATCGGCGGCGTAGCGGTCGGCGGCCTGGGTGACGGTCTTCTGGACGGCCTTGACCTCGGCGTCGCCCAGCTTGTTCGGCACGGTGGCCAGGTTCAGGGCGCCGAGCCCGCCGACCGACTGCCAGGAGATGCCGCTGCTCGGGAAGAGCGCCTTGCTGTCGTTGTGCAGCGGGGACTTCAGCACCGCCTGGCGGTACTCCTTGTCACCGGTGGTGGTGAACAGCTCGGCCGCGGCCCAGTAGAACTCGTCCTTGACGTCGTAGTCGCTGTAGGCGCCGCCGCCGGTGGTGTCGCCGGGGTCGGCGTACATCTCCGGGTTCTTCTGCGCGGCGTCCCAGGCGGCGCGCGCGGCCTTCAGGGACTTGGCAGCGAACTCCGCGTCATACGGCTCGAAGAGGCGGGCGGCCTGGGCGGCGGTGGCGGCCAGGTTCAGGGTGGCGGCGGTGGACGGCGCGTGCAGCTCGCGCTTGCCCTCGCTCTCGTGGGCCATCAGCGGCAGGGCGGCCCACTCGCTGTCGTGGACCTTGTGGTGGGCCATGCCGGCGAGCTTCTCGCCCTGGGGCACCTGCATGCTCAGCAGGAAGTCCATCTCCCAGCGGGCCTCGTCCAGGATGTCGGGGGTGCCGTTGCCCTGCTCGGGCACGACGAGCCGGCCGTCGCCGAGCGCGTCGCCGTCGGCGCCCTCGGCGTGCTGGGTGCGCTCATAGCCGGACATCAGCTGGGCAACGGAGATACCGCCGTTGACCACGTACTTTCCGTAGTCACCCGCGTCGTACCAGCCACCGCTGACATCGAGGGTGTAGTCACACACCTTGGGCTGGCAGGGCACCTTCTCGTCGCTGGCCCCCTTGGCGCCGTCGACGTGGCCGGCGGGGCGGGCGTACTCCTCGCCGACGAGGTCGGCGTCGATCTCGATACCACTGCGGTTGTGGTAGAAGTACGCGAGGGAATCGGTGCGCAGCTGCGAGTAGAGGTCGTCGGCGATGGTGAACGGCTCGCTCTTCTGGCCGTCGACGGTGACGGTGTAGCCCTCACCGCTCTCGGTGACCTTGCTGAAGTCGAAGGTGTGGACCTTCTCGCCGGAGGACCGGTCCGCACCGGCGGGCGTGGTCATCCCCTCGGCCAGCTTCTTGCCGTCCGCGTCGTTGAGGGACCAGGCCAGCGGCTTCTTGGCCTTGGTCACGAACGTGCCCTTCTTGGGGCTCTCGGTCTGGTACCCAACCTGGTTCACCCGGACGGTCGGGGCGGGGCCGGTCTTGGAGGCGGCCGGCTTGGAGATCTGCGGCTTGGCCGCCGGTGCGGCGGGGCCGAGCTCGGGGCCGAACTCCGTAAAGGCGAGGGTGGGGACGGCGATACCGCCGGCCAGTACACCGGCCACGGTCGCGACAGCCAGCCTGCGGCGTCCGCTGCGGTTCAGCCGGTCAAGCACACGGGCCATACGGGGGAGCGGGCGAGGCACCAGGAGGGTCCTTCCGAGGTGGGGTGTGAGAGTTCCGCGGCTTTCCAACCGCCTCACCGACAGTAGGAGGGGGACCTGGTCACAATCGCCGTACGCGCGAGCGAAGTTGTGAACCTTCGATCGAACGAAAGGCGTGTACCTCAATTGAGGTACACGCCTTGCGGGCGCCCGGTGGGAAGGGTGCTGAGCGATCTTCAAAGAGCCGAAAAGTCACTCTTTGCAATCGCGTAATGACACAGGCCCATCGGATCTGGACACCGTCCGCGCCACCGTCGCTGTCATTGACGCGGCCTCGCACAGTGCGGCGACCGGAAGGGCGGCCACCGAGTGATCGCCAAGACCACCAGTGGCAAGGACACCGGCAAACTGATCGTTTATCTCTACGGCTGCGGCCGGGCCAACGAGCACACCGACCCGCACCTGGTCGCCTCCCGGGACGGCTTCGCCCGCGCGTCGCCGCCACCCGGCATCCCGCCCAACGGCAACCCGGACGGCTGCCGCTGGGTCGCCGTACGCGTCTGCTTCGCCACCAAGCCAGCGCCGACCAGCGCAATCGAGGCAAGGGCGCCGTTTTCGCTGGGTGACCGCGATGAGGTAGACGGCGGCGACCCCTCGCTGCGCGGCTGGCTCGCCGAGCCCGTGCTGCTGGCCAGGGATCTGGCCGAGCCCCACCGAGGGCCCCGACCGCTCAGGGCGGATTCAAGGGGCCCTCGTCGTGCCGCAGTCTCAGCTGTCTCGGCCGACCAGGCTCACATGGTCTCGCTGAGGTCTCTGGAGTACTGCTCGATGGGTCGCCGGTACTGCTGCACGTGAGGGTCCTGGCTGGTGGTGGCGAGCAGTCTCAGCAAGATCTGCATGGCTTCGTGATGGTCTTCGGTGTTGAACAGGGCCATGGCGAGGAATGTCTGAAGAGCCCCGTCGTCGGGGTACTGCGATACGCCGAGACGGAGAGTGTCGACGGCGTCCGTGTACCGACCGAGCACCCGGTAGGTACTTCCGAGGCCTAGTAATGCGCCACGGCGGACCTCGTCCGACAGCCCGGTCCCGCTCAGACAGCGTTCGTAATAGGGAACAGCCTCGGATTCCAGCCCCAGCCGGTCGTGGACCGCAGCTGTGTCATACGCCACTTCAGCATCTTCGGGGAATCTCGTAGCCAGAGCCAACAGGTGTTCTCTGGCTTCTTCAAGGCACCCCTGTTCGCGCAGCCGGACGGCTTCGGCCAGCAGTTCTTCCTTGCTCTGTGCACTCATGCGCACATCGTCGCAGGTCCGGTGGTTTTCGCCCTCTCCGGAAGGCGGGGGGAACGAAACGGGAAGCGGCGCCGCAACACTCCCCCAGTCGATGCAGTCGAGTGAGGAGAGCCCGTGACGGACACCCTGTCCGCAAACCGCGTCCTGATGGTGCTGCCCTCGCACCGGCTGGTCCGTAAGGCCGCCGAGGCCGGCTGCCGGGTCTGGTCGGTGTGGGATCCCGCGCTGCGGGACCGCACCTATCTGGACAAGGTGGCCCAGTACTCGGAGCAGCTGCTGCTGGCCGACATGGACGACGAGACGGCCCTGCGCGCCCTCATCGCCCGCACAGCCCGCGAGCACCAGGTCACCCAGGTGATGCACCTGGGCGGTGTGAGGGCGATGGGTCCCGTGCTCGCGGAGGCCGAAGCACTGGGGCTCGGAGCCAATCCCGCGCACGCCGTCCGGCTGCTCAGCGACCGGGGCGCGTTGCGCGAGCTGCTGCGCACCCACCCCCGTCTGCGAGTACATGCCAGGCGGGCCGCCGATGCCGCCGGGGTCCGGGAGGCGATGGCGCATTTCGCAGGCGCTCCCTTCGTCGTCAAGTCCGCAGTGGCCTCCGGCGGTTGCGATGCGGCGTTCATCCGGGACACGCATGAACTCGGCCGCTGGGAGCGGCGGGCGGCGGCGCTGGGCAGCTGTGGCCCCTTCGTCATCGAGGAGTACCTGACCGGCCCTCAGTACGCCGTAGAGACGCTCAGCGTCGACGGAATGCACCAGGTCGTCGGCATCACGGCCGCCCGGACCACCGGCCCGCCCCGCTTCGTGACGACCTCCCATGTCCACCCGGCGCCCCTCGGCGTACGCGACGAGGCAGCAATCCGCTCCGCGGTCTGCGCGCTGCTGGATCTGGTGGCTTTCGAGTGCGGCCCAGCGCATACCGAGGTGGTGCAGACCCCCGGCGGCCCCCGCATCCTGGCGTCGCGGGCCGGGCTCGGCGGGGGGCATATCCCGTTGCTGGTAGAGCTGGCCAGCGGGACCGACCTGGAGGAGGAGACCTTCCGGGCACTCACGGGACGTGTCCCGATGCTGGCCTCCGCCCGCCGGACCGCCATGATCGGCTTCTTCCCGTTCTCCGAGGACCGGTCAGCCCCTCTCTCTGACCTCGGCGGTTTGCGGGCCCTGCCCTATGTGCGCGCCGTGGAGTTCCCGACGCGGCCGGGCGGGCCCGTACCCCGTACCACCGGGCACACGTCTCACCGCGGCTTCGTCGTGGTCATCGGTGCCGGGCCGGAGGAGGCCGCCGAACACCTGGCGGCCGCCTGCAGCCTGCTGCGCGTCGAATCCGAGACGGAGGCCGAAAGCGAGCCATGGCCGTGAACCGAAACACATCCTTGAACCCGGACAACTTCGACCAGGGAAGACAGCCGAACGCCAAGACCCGGAGGACAGAGGACAGGTGGACATTCGCCAGCTCACGACGTTCCAGAAGGCCGCCACGCTGCTCAGCTTCAGCCGTGCGGCGGCCGAACTCAACTACGCGCAGTCCAGCGTCACCGGACAGATCAGAGGGCTGGAGAACTCGCTCGGGGTGCAGCTGTTCGAACGACTCTCCGGCAGGAAGGTCCGGCTCACGCCGGCGGGGCAGCGGTTACTGCCGTACGCCGAGCGTCTGCTGTCCCTGGCCGGGGAGGCACGCGGTGTGACAGCCGGTCTCCCGGAGCCCTCGGGGCAGTTGGTCATCGGCACCATGGAAACGCTCGCCACCTACCGCATGCCGCCCGTACTGGAGTACTTCCATCACCGCTACCCGCAACTCCAGTTGGTGCTCCGGCCCGGCTCCGGCGCCGAAACCCTGCATGCCCTGAGGCAGGGCACCGTCGACCTCGGGCTGATCATGTCAGCCGAGAACCGGCACAGCGGCGTGGAGAGCGAAGTGCTCAGTCCCGAGCCCCTGGTGGCTGTCGTCGGCCCTGATCATGAGCTGGCGACCCGGACGCGGGTAACCGCAGCGGATCTACGCAGCGTGCCCATCCTCGCGCCGGAGTCCGGGCGCGGCTACCGCCGACTGCTGGAGGCGGAGTTGCGCAGCGGCCCGGGCACGCCCGTACCGCTGCTGAAGTCCGGCACCGTGGAATCGACCAAGCGCTGGGCGGCATCAGGCCTCGGCATCGGGCTGCTGCCCATGGTGGCGGTTGAGGAGGACACCGCGACAGGGGCGCTGGCACCACTGGCCTGGCGTCCCCCCTTCGAGGTGTACACCCAGCTCATCCGGCGCCGCCGGACGCCGCTCAGCCGGGAAATGCAACTGTTCATCGACCGGGTCAGGGCCTTTATGGCCCAGGAGCACGGTGCGGTCGCCGCCTGATCCGCCAGGCACTCTTCAGAGCAGCGATTACCGAGCCTTCGGAATGTCCGAATGCAGTGATTCCCGTAAACCGATAAGCAGTTCATTGACCGACCACCTGCCGGATGCTGAAATTAAATCACCAACACGGGCCGCCCCGAAAAGCGGAAAACCGTGACCGTGCTCGGCGAAAAGGAGTCGACTATGAACAGCAACGTGACCACGACCACCGAGGCCCACCAGATGCTGGACAGTCTGTACGCCGTCGGCGCCCAGTTCGACGCCGACTGGAGCGGCGTGGGCGACGAGACCCTCGCGGGCCTGCGTGAGGCAGCCGCTTCCGGCGACGAGGCCCTGCAGAAACTCCTTACGAACCTGGCGTTCACCAAGTTCGAGGGCGCCGACCAGGCTGCTCGCCTCTCCGCCTCGCTGGCCGGCATCAAGCAGGCGGCCGTCGCGGAGATCTTCGAGGAGCTGCCGACCACCTCCATCGAGGACCTGCGCGTCGCCGCCGAGGCAGCCGGCTACGAGGTCGAGATTCTCGCCTGACGGGCAGGGGCGGTACGGCTCGGTCCCGGACCCCTGCGTCCGGGACCGAGCCGCCCCTGGGCCATATTCCGCCCCTCCCCCTCACCGGCCGACACCACGGAAGAAAGAGGACTGTTGTGAACGAGTCGTTCTCCATCGAGGGACTTTGTTGGCGGGAAAACTGGCGGATTGATAATGGGAACGATTCCTATGTCGTCCCCTTTCCAACTCTGCGACCCGCCACCCTGGTTTTCCACGGCGAGACAAAATTCAGCTACGGACATTACGGAATTCACCTGGGGCAGGCCGATGTACTGACCTTCCTCGGCCCCAGCACCGGTACGGTCACCGGCCACTTCATCGACTGCAGGCAGGGGTCGCCCACCGCGGGCGTCCGCGAGCAGCACACCTGGGCTCCGGGTTCAGCCCGGGCTCTCTACATCCCGCCAGGCGTGGCCCACACCTTCGACGGCCTGGAGTTCGTGAACACGATTAACTCCTACGAGCTTTTCCTTCCCGACCCCGGGGAGTGGGTGCACGGCACCCTCGACTGGCAGCCCGACGCGGACATCATCAACCTACCGCTCGATGTCGCCGATGGGGATCTGCCGCTCTACAAGCCCAACTCCCAACCGGCGAGCGAGCTCTGGTACGACATGGTGGCCGCCCAGCAGCGCGCCATGATCCCCAAGGTATCGTACGAATACCCCATCACCCGCGATGTACGGCTCGCAGACGGCACCGTCCGTCGGGTCGAGCTGCGCAGGCGGCTCCCGCAGAACCAGAACAAGAACTGGGAGCCCCTGGACATAGTTTTCGGCGTCGGCTGGGTGCGCCACCCGGTGATCTCCAGCGGCCCGGAGTCCGGCTTCTCGGCCCTCCTCGACCGGCACCCGCTGTACTTCATCGACCACGGTGAGACCGGTTACACCCACGATGCGTACGGCATCCACCTCGGCCAAGAGGATCGGCTGACCTTCGCCGGACCCCGCGATCAGGAGGTCACCCTCCACCTCATCGACACCCGGGTGGACTCGCCGACCTACGGCGCCGACGTCACCCTCACCTTCTTCCCCGACCCGGAGCGCTATCTACTGATTCCGCCGGGAGTCGGCCACGCCTTCGAGCACCTAGAGAACGTCTACACGGTCAACCGGCCCCGCACGCTTCTCCCAGAGGACGGCAGCGAATACCAGCCGGGCAACGACGTCATCGACTGGCAGGTCGCCAAGCGCCCGATCCCGTCGCTTCGGGCCAACGCCATCCCAGCGAGCCGCGATTACTACGAGGCCCGGGTCGCCGACCAGAAGCAGCTCCGGGACATGCCCGTCATGCACTCCACGCCGTCCGTAATGATGCTCAAGGGACAGGATGGCAAGGAGATTCGCGTCGCGCTCCGGAGGAAAGTGCCGACCGCCTCCTGACCCCAAGATTCTTCCGGAACTGAAGCGCCTTCACCCCGCTGTCTGTCCTCGGCCCCCGTGGGCGCGGCCGCCGCGACAAGTCGGCCGCGCCCACGGCATCCCCGCTGTCCGCACCATCCGTGCCGTCACTCGGAGTTGGGAATTTCGATGCTGTCGCTTTCTAAGTCACTGGCCCCTTTACGGCACAGGAATTACCGCCTGCTGTTCATCTCCTTCATCATCAGCATGCTGGGGGACGGTGTCTGGCTGGTCGCCCTGCCCTGGGTCGCCATGGAACTGGGAGGCAACAGCTCCGATCTGGCGATGGTGGTGGGCGCGGAGTCGGTGGGTCTGATCTCCTGTGTCCTGGTCGGCGGCGCTCTCGCCGACCGCTATCCGCGCAAGGCCGTCATCGGCTGGTCCCTCACGGCGGCTCTGGGCGCCCTTTCGGCGCTTACCATCATCCACATATCCGGTCACCTGGAGATATGGCACCTGGTCGGGGCGGCGCTTGTTCTAGGTGCCGCCGCGGCGATCAGCGGACCGGCAACCGACGCCTTCACCCCGGACCTAGTGCCGGAGGACGATCTGCACGCCGCCAACGCGCTGGAGTCCATCGTGCGATCGCTGGCCGTCAGGATGGTCGGCCCGGCCGTCGGCGGCCTGCTCATCTCGCTAGTCGACTCGCTCATCATCATCGTCATGAACGCGGTCAGCTTCGGCATCGCCGCCGTCTGCGTCGCCATGATCAAGCCACTGCCCTCCGCGGTCGGCCGGGCCGACGACGGTGCTGCGGACGCCGACGGAGCCCCGGTCCCATACCGGCAGGCGCTGCGCTATCTCTTCAGCGAGCGCTGGCTGTGGGTACTGATCGTCTGGTCCGGTCTGGTGCTGCTGCTCCAGTCGGGACCGCGGCAGGTCCTGCTGCCCTTCGTAATCCACAACGATCTGGGCGGCGATGCCCGCAACTACGGCACGCTCATCGCCGTCACGGGCATAGCGGCGGTGGTGGGATCGTTCGTGGTGGCCTCGCGCAAGCCACCACGGGACTACCCCCGCCTGATGCTGCTCGCCTGGACGGCAGGGGCTGCCCCGCTGGCACTGATGGTCTTCGTACCGTCCTTCTGGATGCTGCTGCCACTGGGCGTCATGTACGGGTTCTTCTCGACCGTGGGCAACGTGTACTGGTCCACCCTGGTGCAGACCTCGGTGCCGAGCGCGGTTAGGGGCCGGGTCATCAGCATCGACTGGCTGGGGTCGCTGGCCCTGGTGCCGCTGTCGGCGGCGCTGGCCGGCCTGAGTCCGAACCGCGGCTTCGTCATCTGGCTGTTCGTGCTCGGCGGCGCGCTCCCTGTCCTGCTGACGCTGTTCACCCTGAGATGGGTCGATCTGCAGGCTCTGCGCACCGCACCGGCCGACGAGTCGAAGGCGAGCACGGCGGAGGCAGACACGGCGAAGGGGTCGACGGGAACGGCCGACGTGCCCGGTCCGTCCTCGGCAGCTGACTCGGCCCCGGTTCCGCTGTCCTGACGGTGCATCTGCCTCCCCTGTAGCGTCCCCGGCAGGTTCGTGACGTGCGAAGTCCCGGGCCGAGGAAGGGAAGGGGAGCGGTTCGGGAACGGCCATGACCAGTATCAGGAATGTCGAAAGCGACCGGACAGACCGATACCAAGGGGTGGGAGATGCACAGCAAGGTGGCCATAGTTACCGGGGCGATCGCCATGGCGATCGCGCTCGCGACCGGGGGTGTTGTCCAGACGGTCCACGCCGGGAACACGGCATGGGTAGTGGCAGGCGACGAGGGGCCGTCGGTCGGCACTCCCGCGCCGCCGGGCCGGGACGGTGCCACAGCCCCTGGCTTCTGATCCAGACGACCCAGGCCTCTCAGAGCCCTCAGGCCCAGCTACGGTGGGATGCCGCCAGGCCCATGGCCTCGAAGAGGCCATGGGCCTGGCGGAAGTACTCCGCAGCCTCTTGGTGGTCACCCACGTCCTCGGCGGCGCGCGCCAGACCGACCAGTGCACAGGCTGTCTCAACGCGGTAGCCGAGGACAGTTGAGCGCTCGAAGGCGCTCTTGTGCAGCTGCAGGGCCCGGGCCGGGTCGCCGCTCCCGCGGTGGACCCGGCCCACGATGTTCTCAACCTCCGAGGACCGCAGCCTTGCTCCCGAGCGGCCGACCAGCTCCAGGGCACGATCGGCGTCGTGGAGGGCGTTCTCCCGCTCGCCGAGGAGCTGCCGGGCCTCCGCCATGAAGGCCAGGGCGAGGGCGTGGTTCTCCGACCTGCGGGTCTCGTCACCGAGCGCCAGGGCCTGTTCGAGGATGTCCAGCGCCTGGCGCACGTCCCCGGTGCCGAGCCGGGTCGCCGCGAGTTCGATCAGGGCCATTTTTTCATTGTCGTACGAGCCGATCCGCTGATTGATGCGCACGGCGCGCTCGACGGCCCCTGCGGCCTCCGGAAAGCGTCCCAGCCAGCGGTAAACAGTGCTGAGATTGGTCCAGCTCTCGGCCGCGCCGACCTCGTCCCCGCTCTCCCGCCGGAGGACCACCGCCTGTTCCAGAAACGAAAGTGCTTCGGCAATGTGGCCGAGCGCGCTGTGCAGCAGCCCGAGCCGACCGACGCTGATGGCCTCGTGCTGACGGTCGCCGGACCGGCGGCTGATCTCCAGCGCCTCCGAAGCTGCCTCGACACCCTCCGGGAAGTGACCCAGCCTCCAGTGCGACACCGCTAGGTTGTTCAGGCTCAGGCTCAGCAACCGGGGCTCGCCCAGCCGCCGGGCGGCCCGGACGGCGGCGACCCCCTGCGTTGCCTGTTCCTCCACCCGGCTGCGCGTGTAGAAGTAGAAGGCCAGGTTCCGGGACAGGTGGAGCACACACCGCTGATCCGCCGCATCGCCCTCGCGGTTCAGGGCGAGCTGGATTGCGTGGTGCTCCCGATCGAACCAGGCCAACGCGTCCTCTGGGGTAGGGAACGACGGCAGCCCCGCGTCAGGCACAGGGAAGCCAGTCTCAATGCGCAGCCTGTCGGGGAACAGCGCCGCACACGCGGCTTCCGTCGCCCCCAGGTAGTACGGAAGAAGCCGTCGGGCCACCACGCCGTCGGCCTCGTCCCCGTCGGCGGTGCCCGCCCATAGGGACCGGGCGAAGCTGCGCACCAGGTCGTGGAAGCTGTAGAGCGTCTCCGTATGCTGCTGCAGCAGATGTACGTCGAGCAGGTGCTCGAGCACGTCCTCGGCCTCGCGGGCCGACGTGCCCGCCAGCGCCGCAGCGGACCAGACGTCAATCTCCACACCCGGGTGCTGGCCAAGCAGGCAGAACACAGCCCGTTGCCGGGCTCCCAGTGCCTGGTACGACAGTTCCAGGGCCGCCGTGACACTGCGTTGTCCCACGCTGAGCTCATCGAGCCGCCGCGTCTCGTGGCTGAGCCGTTCGACAAGGTGGCGCACAGTCCATCGCGGCCGGTTGCGCAGCCGGGCAGCCACGATGCGCAGAGCGAGCGGCAGTCGGCCACACAGCTCGGCGAGCTCGGCCACCGCTTCCGGCTCGGCGGCCGCACGCTCGGCCCCGAGCATCTCCGCCAGCAGTGCGGTGCTGTCCTCGGGCACCAGCATGCCGATGGAGAACCACTCGGCACCGTCCAGATCCACCAGCCTGGCCCGGCTAGTGACCAGCACCAAGCAGCCGGGGGAGGCCGGCAGCAGTGGTAGCACCTGAGCCGTGTCGGCGGCATTGTCCAGCAGGATCAGCACTCTCTTGCGCGCCAGCGCGGCCCGCCACACACGAGCGCGCTCCTCCGCGCTGCCCGGGAGAGGCTGGTGCGGCATCCCCAGAGCCCGCAGCAAGCTCTCCAGCGCGGCACCCGGCCGGAACGGGCTCTCGCCCGGGGTAAATCCACGCAGGTCGATATGGAGCTGGCCGTCCGGGTAGTGGGGGGCGAGCCGGTGGGCGGCATGCACGGCCAAGGCCGTTTTCCCCGCGCCGCCCATGCCGTCAATGGCGATGACATGGGTTCCCTCACCCCCGGGTCTGCGGACATGGTCGAGCAGCAGTTCCAGTTCCTCGTTCCGTCCGGTGAAGTCAGGAGGGTCGTACGGCAGGGCGCGGATCCCCTGTGCCGGGCCGGGCGAACCGTCCGGCCCGGCGCTGGCGGGCCGGTGCGGCGGGGCGAGATCCGGGTCCTCCCGCAATATGGCCTCGTGCAACCCGGCAAGCCGGGCGCCCGGGTCGATACCCAGCTCCTCCGCGAGAAGAGCACGCACCGCACCGTACTCCTCCAGTGCCTCGACTCCTCGGCCCGCTCGATAGAGGGCCAGCATCAGGTGCCCGCGCGGGGCCTCCCGCAGCGGATGCTGCGACACAAGCGCTCGCAGATCACCTACTAGCTCACCTGCCTCTCCCAGCGCGAGGCGCAGCTCGAAGCACTGCTCGCTGGCGGCCAGTCGTCGCTCCTCCCATACGATCGCGGCCGCCTCGATCACCCTGCCGCCCCGGCCGACCATGACCGGGCCTCGCCACAGCGCCAGCGCTTCGCGCAACGCGACGACGGCGTCGGACCGGCGCTCCTCCGCGACGGCTTCCCGCGCCAAGCGCAGCCCCCGGGCGAACTCACTCAGATCCAGTCCGAATTCCGCCGACTCAGCGCGGTAGCCGGGGCCATCGGTGACGATGACCCCTGCGCCGCCCGGTATACGTCGGCGCAGGTCTGAAATCGCCTTGCGCACCTGGTGCTCGGCACTCAACGGCGGCAGCTCGTCCCAGGCCGCTTCGACGAGCCGCGCGACCGGGACTAACCTGCCGTACTCCAGCAGCAGGGTGACGAGTATGCGTTCCTGGATCACGCCGCCGAGGCGCAACCGCGCGTCCCCGGCCCAGCCCTCCACCGCCCCAAGGACGTGAAAACGAAGACCTTGCTCAGAACCCACCCGCGCATCCCCCCTCTTTGCTGCCTGGCCCCAGGCGAGGGCCCGTGGTCATCGGCCCCTGCCCCGTTCCGTCGGACACCGTGCGGGCGTCGGTGCGGACTTCCTTCCCCCTCGGTTCACAGATCCTAGCCCCGTGCCTCTCACGAGGCGATTACTCCGGCAGGTGATCGGCGAGACGGAAGGCACCTCTGAACAGCGAGACTAGAGCCGATGCCCTTCATCCTGCACCAGGTGGAGGCATGCCTGGACCGAGCGATAAGGCTGGGTCCGGCTGTTCGGGAAAGGCCGCGTGAAAAAGCGCGGCGGCAGTGCCAGGCCTCCGCACGTCTTCGTGCTCGACTGCGAGGCACTCGCTCTCGTGGTGCGCGGCGACCTACAAGATGATCCCCGG
This sequence comes from Streptomyces gobiensis, assembly GCF_021216675.1. Taxonomy (NCBI): domain Bacteria; kingdom Bacillati; phylum Actinomycetota; class Actinomycetes; order Kitasatosporales; family Streptomycetaceae; genus Streptomyces; species Streptomyces gobiensis. The sequence goes on from NZ_CP086120.1 coordinate 2,629,731, forward strand.
CTCGGCCTCGCACCCGCGGAGTAACCGAGGTAATGACCTCCCCTACGACATTCATCGAGGCATACGACAGCAGGACCACCGAACAGCGCGCTGGGGCTGGGTGATCTCCCGCGTCCGGGTTGCCGACATCGGCAAGGACGAGGCCCGCGCAGCCCTTCACCTGCTGACCGACGTCACACTGCACGGCCACAAGCACGCCATCGTCGTCAAGGGCGTATAAGCGAGCAGCAATCGACCACATGGTCTCAGTTCTTGTCTCATTCAGGCACGCCCAGCACCGTCCGGAAGCCAGGAGACCACCGACTCCGCCGCAGATCAGGACAACCTTGATCACCTCAGGACGCCCTGTCGAACAGTTGGAAAGTGTGGGGGGCAACCCCCCACGAGTTTCGAATTTCGCATCCTCCACCCAGCCTTACCGGGCTGAGCAAGAGCCCCGACAGCTCAGCGGCTGGGGACCTCGTCGTGCCGTGGTTGCAGTTGCCGCCCGGGGACCCGTGCGAACCTCAGCGAACTCGCTTCGCGAGCGGTGCTGCGGGTGCCCTGGGAATAATCGGCGCCTAGCTCGGCCTTCGTCGCCAGAAGATGTCCGATAAGTGGTCGGAAACGCGAGGAGTGACTCCTGACCTGCAACGATAGGGCCTGGGTGTCCGAGTATCGAGGGCGGTGGCCATTGGGAAGTCTCGGAGCGTGTTGCTGGTCGAAACGGTCCCCAAGTCCGGTGTCGATACGGCGATGTCGCGGGCGCTGGTGTGGTGGCGCAAGCCCCCGTGGCGCTTCGGTTGCCGGGTCCGGCTTGTCCCGCTCTGACCGGCGCCGCTGGGGGCTGGTGAGCAGTGACACTCCCCATGGACCGGCTGGGCTGGCTATGTTGTCCGTGCCGCGGTTACGGGAAACCGGTGTGGATCCGGTGCGGTCCCGCCACTGTGACCAGGGAGCTCCCCTGCATCTGTGCCACTGCGCCCGAGGGCGTGGGAAGGCGTGGGGGAGCGGTGAGCTGGAAGCCAGGAGACCGGCCGTGGTGCAAGCCCAGTGGTTCCACGAGGATGGAGACGGGTCCACCATGGTCGGTCCTGCCCGGGCGCGCCTTGCGCTGCCCAGTTCTGTACGTTCCCCCGCACATCAGGTCAACCGGCGCGCGTTTCTGCGTGGGCTGGCGGTCGCCTCGTCCGGTCTCGCCCTCGGCGGTGGCCTGACCGCGTGCGCCTCCGGGCAGACCTCGCCCACCGGCGCGGGGGAGCCCCGGCGCGGGGGCCGGCTGCGTGCGGTGGTCTCGGGGGCCAGCTCCAGCGATGACACGCTGCACCCCTTCGTCGCCGGATCGTGGGGCGCGGGCATCGTGATGAAGAACCTCTTCGACAAGCTGTGCGCGTACGACGACGATCTCACGGTCACCAACCGGCTTGCGGAGTCCATCGAACCGAACTCCGACGGCTCGCGGTGGACCATCAGGCTCCGGGACGGCGTCGAGTGGCACGACGGCAAGCCGCTGTCGGCCGACGACCTGATGTACTCCATCAGGTATCTGCTCGACCCCAAGTCCTCCTTCACGGGTGCCAAGGACCTCGCGATGGTGGATGCCGAGGGGCTGCGCAAGGTGGACCGGCGTACCGTGGCGGTCCCGATGCGCCAGCCCATCGCCGACCTGCCGTCGCTGCTCGCGGGCTGGTACGTCTACGTCATCCAGGACGGCACGACCGCGTTCGACAACGACCATCCGCCGGTCGGCACCGGGCCGTTCCGGTTCGGCCGGTGGAGCCCGGGGGACCGGGTGCGGCTGACCCGGAACGACTCCTACTGGGAGAGCGGTCGCCCCTACCTCGACGAGCTGGAGATCATCTTCATCACCAAGCCCGACACCCGGCTCAACGCGCTGCTCGGCGGCGACGCCGATGTCGCGCACGAGCTGGCCTGGGCGCAGGCCGCGGCGCAGGAGCGGGCGGGCCGGGTCCAGGTCGTGACGTCGCCGGTCGGCCGTATGCAGAGCTTCAACATGATGGTCGACCGGAAGCCGTTCAGCGATCCGGATGTGCGCGAGGCCCTGAAGCTGGCGGTGGACCGCCAGGAGATCGTGGACACGGTGTACTCCGGCTACGCCGAAGTGGGCAACGACCTGTACGGGTTGGGTGCTCCGCTGTACCACGACGACCTGCCGCAGCGCGGCTACGATCCGGACAAGGCGAAGTCGCTGCTGCGCAAGGCGGGTCAGGAGGGGCTGACCGTCACCCTCCACACCTCAGATGTCTCCCCCGGCATGCTGGAGGCCGCGACCCTCTACGCCGAGCAGGCCAGGCGTGCGGGGATCGCCATCAAGCTGGACAAGTCACCGGCCGACTCGTACTGGTCGCAGGTGTGGGCCAAGAAGCCCTTCGCGCAGGGCGGCTGGGGCAACTACGCGCTCGACTGGTTCTACGGACAGACGATGCTGTCCACCTCGGACCGGAATGAGACCGGCTGGCGCCGTCCGGACTGGGACAAGCGGTTCTTCGCCGCGCGCGCCACCATGGACCCCGGCCTGCGGGAGCGGCGCTACGCCGATCTGCAGCAGGAGCTCTGGCAGGACGGCGGGCACATCATCCACTCGTTCATGCAGTGGATCGACGGCGCACAGCACAAGGTCGGCGGCGTCCGCGGCGCCCCGCCGGCTTCCGACGGCTGGGGCAGCTACCGCGATGTCTGGATCGGCGGCGCGTGACCTGCCATGCGCACCCGTTGCTCACCGCGTGCGGGCGGCGGCTGCTGGCCGCGGCAGGGGTGACGGGCGCCGCCACGGTGCTGGTGTTCGCCGGGACGGAGCTGCTCCCGGGTGACGCGGCCGAGGTGATTCTGTCCCGGTCGGCGGGCGGGGCGGGCGGTACGCCGGAGCAGATCGCCGCGCTGCGCGCGGAGCTGGGCCTGGACCGGCCCTGGGCCCTGCGGTACGTCGACTGGCTGGCCGGGACCGTCGACGGCGACCTGGGGCGCTCCCTGGTCAGCGGCCGCCCGGTGACCGACATCGTCGGCCAGCGGCTGGGCAACACGCTGCTGCTGGCCGGGCTGGCGGCGGCGCTGCTGGTGCCGGTCGCGATCGGGCTCGGGGTGTGGTCGGGCCTGCAGCAGGGCCGGTTCGCGGACCGCGTCACCTCGGCGGTGGCGATCGGGCTGCAGTCGCTGCCCGAGTTCGTTGCGGCGACCGGCCTGATCGCGGTGTTCGCCCTCGGTCTGCGGCTGCTGCCGCCGGTGTCCCTGATACCGGACGGCACCAGCCCGCTCGCCCGCCCGGAGACCCTCGTCCTGCCGGTGGCCAGCCTGCTCACGGTGATGGCGGGGCAGTCGGTCCGGATGGTCCGCGCCCGTACCGGCGAGGTGGTGCGGGCCGAGTATGTGCGCATGGCCAGGCTGCACGGCATCCCCGAACGGCGCCTGGTGTGGCGGTACGTGATACCGAACGCGGTCACCCCCGCGCTGCAGCTGCTGGCCGGCAGCGTCTCCTGGCTGATCGGCGGAGTGGTCGTCGTGGAGCAGGTCTTCGCCTACCCCGGCATCAGCCATGAACTGGTCGCGGCGGTCGCCAGCCGGGATGTGCCCGTCGTACAGGCGTTGGCCGCGACGATGGCGGCATGCGGCATTCTCGTCTACACGGCTGCGGACCTGCTGGCGATCGTCCTGGTGCCGAAGCTGCGGACCAGTGGGCACTGATGCGGTCGGCCCTGCGAAGTCTGCGGTCTCTGCGAAGACAGCGGACTCCGCGCAGTCTTGGTCCGGCGGGCGTCATCGGCGCGCTGGCGACCTGCACGGTGCTGGCAGTCGCCGTAGTGGGGCCGCTGCTGGCCCCGTACGGCGGTACCGAGCCGGTGGGCGCCGCGTACGCCGCGCCACAGGCCGGTATGTGGCTGGGGACGGACCACCTCGGGCGGGATGTGCTCAGCCGGGTGCTGACCGGCGGCACGAGCATGCTGCTGCTGTCGGCGGCGGCGCTGAGCCTGGCGTATCTGATCGGTGGCGGCCTGGGGCTGATCGCCGCGCTGGGCCGGGGCGTGCTGGACGCGGTGCTGATCCGCCCGCTGGATGTGCTGCTCGCGCTGCCGCCGTTCCTGGTGCTCGCCGTGTTGGCCACGGGGACGGGACGCGGCACGCTGGTCGTGATCGTCGCCGCCACCGTGGCCAACATCCCCAGCGTCGCGCGCGTTGTGCGGGCAGCGGCCTGGGAGGTGTCGGTACGCGGCTGGGTGGAGGCGGCCGTCGCGCGCGGGGAACGCCGGGTCACGATCGCCCGGCGTGAGGTGCTGCCCCACATCGTGACCCCCCTGCTGGCCGATGTCGGCGTACGGGCCACGGCGGTGATCGGCCTGGTCGGCACCGCGAACTTTCTCGGCCTCGGCCTGCAGCCACCGCTCGCCGACTGGGCGCTGATGATCGCGGAGAACCGCTCGGGCCTGATGCTGCAGCCCTGGGCGGTGCTGGCGCCCGCCGGGTGCATCGCCGTCCTGGCCATCGGGATCAACGTCACCGCTGACGCCCTCGTACACACCAGGAGCCGCCATGCCTGACGTTCTCGCCGAGGTCAGCGGGCTGCGCGTCGAAGCGCCCGCAGGGGCGGTGCTCGACGGCGTCGGCCTCACCGTCTTCCCGGGCGAACTGCTCGGCGTTGTCGGTGAGTCCGGCTCCGGCAAGACCACCCTCGCGCTCGCCCTGCTCGGTGCCTCCCCTCCCGGTACCCGCGTCACCGGCGGGCAGGTCACGGTCGCCGGGGCCGCCATGCTGCGCGGCACCGAGGCCCAGCGGCGCCGGCTCCGAGGCGATCTGGTCGCGTACGTGCCGCAGGACGCCGCGCTCGCGCTCAACCCCGCCATGCGCATCGGGGACCAGGTCACCGAGGTGGCCCGCGCCCATCCCGGCCGCACGCCCCCCGACGAGCTGGTGGCCCGTGCGATGCGGCGCGCGGGTCTGCCGTCCGAGCGCCGGTACCTGCGCCGCTGGCCGCACCAGATCTCCGGGGGCCAGCAGCAGCGGGTGACGCTTGCTCAGGCGCTGGTCAACGAGCCACGGCTGCTTGTGCTCGACGAGCCCACCACCGGGCTCGACGCCGACGCCCGGGACGCACTGCTGACCCGGCTGCGGCAGCTCGGGGAGGACACCGGCTGCGGCATGGTGTACATCACCCACGACATCGCGGCGGTCACCACCATCGCCGACCGGCTCGCCGTGCTCTACGCGGGCCGGATGGTGGAAACCGCACCCACCAGCGAACTCCTGAAGCAGCCCCGGCACCCCTATACGGCGGCGCTGCTGGCCGCGGTGCCCGGCCCGGCGCTCGACCGCCGACCCGTGGGACTGCCGGGCAGCGTCCCGCCGGTCGGTGCGCGGGAGACCGGTGGATGCGGCTTCGCGCCACGGTGCGCGCTCACCGAGCCCGGGTGCAGGACGACGGCGCCCACCGCGGTGGCGCTCGCCGAGCGTCACTTGGTCGTGTGCCACCGGCACGATGTGGTCCCCGCCACGCCGCCGCACACCGAGCCGCTTCCATGGCGTCCGGAAGCGCCGGGGCCGGAGGCACCGAGCGTGGTCACCGTAGACGGCCTGCATGCCGTACACCGCGGACCCCGGCGGCACACCGTGGTCGCCGCGGCGAGTGTGTCGTTCACCCTGGCCGCTGGGGAGTGCCTCGCGCTCGTCGGTTCGTCCGGCTCCGGCAAGAGCACCATCGCCCGGTGCCTGGCAGGGCTGCACCGGCCGGAAGCGGGCAAGATCCGGCTCGGTACGGCCCTGCTCGCCGCCCGGGCGCGCAAACGCAGCCGGGAGCAGCGGCGGGCCATCCAACTTGTCCCGCAGAACCCGGCGGACTCCCTTGACCCCTCCCGCACGGTGGGTGAGCAGGTGGCCCGGCCCGCCAAGCTGCTCCGTGGACTGAGCACCCGTGACGCGGGCGTGGCGGCCCTGGACATGCTGGACCGCGTGCGCCTGCCCTCCCCCGTCGCCACCCGGTTGCCGGGCGAGCTGTCCGGCGGCGAGCGCCAGCGGGTGGCCATCGCCCGCGCCCTGGTGGCCCGGCCCGAGCTGCTCATCTGCGATGAGATCACCTCGGCCCTCGATGTCTCGGTTCAAGCGGCCGTACTGGAGCTGCTGGCCGAACTCCAGCGTGACCTCGGTCTTGCGATGCTGTTCATCAGCCACGACCGCGCTGTCGTCGCCACGGTCGCGGACCGGATCGCGGTACTCGCCGAAGGCACGCTGAGCGAGCTCGGGGCCGCGGATCACCTACCCCAGGACGCGGCGAACCGTTCCCCGACGGACCCGAGTCGCCCGACCACGACGCGATGACCCACGCCTCTGGAGCCCATGCCCCAGCGGACCCTTACTCCGGCGCGGCATCTGTACCAGCGAGGCGCGGACCCGGGCGACCGCGGTCTCTCCGGGGCAGAAGCAGGCCGCGCCTGGCGGCGGCGCATCGACGCCCAACGGCGCACGCGTTGAGCGTCTTACTTGAAGCGACTGTCAGCAACGCCGCCGAGGTGCACCAACAGGGCGACAAGGAGCAACCCAAGCGCCATGAAGCACCCGCAGCCGCCACTCGTGAGTGACTCGATGGAGTCCTTACGTCCTTCGCAAAGGTAGAACGCGACCGCCAGCCCAATACAGATGATCGCTATGAGACTGGCCATGAATCCTCCATCTGGCAGGGGCCAGCCTCATCGGCGCACGACGTTACCTGCCGAGAGAGGGCCCGCTGCGCCGTTCTTGAAGGTTCCAGGAGACCGAAGGCCGACATTCGAAACAACACGTTGAACCACCTACGCCTGACCCGCCGTCACCCACCACACTCCCAAAAACAGCATCTGACCAGCGGCAATAGCGAAGTACCACTGGAGTACTAGTCGTGGTGGGCGTCGTGGCTCGTTGAGCGCAGATGCGTGAGGGTGTCTTCCAGCGTGAGGTTGTTTTTGTCTTTGTCCCGGTTCCAGTGCTGCATGGTGGTGGCTGCGGCTTGGGCGAGGTCTGGGGGCAGGCCGGCTTCCCGGAGGGCGTTTGCGACTTCGTGCATTTCCGGGCCCCAGCGCCAGGCGCGGGCGGCGACGCTGGGCAGATAGTCGGTGTCGGCCAGGACGGCTGCGGCCATGGTCCGGCCCTCGGCGGTCAGTTCTTCTGTGACGTCGTGGGTGGCGGCGAGTGCGTGCGAGACGGCGGCCAGGGTGCGGGCGGCTTTCTGGTAGCCGCCGAAGGCCATCTTCAGTGCTGAGGCCGCGCCCAGGGGTTTGTCCAGGGGACGTGCGGTGACCTGGGTGCCGGTGAAGAGGGCGGCGGCCTGGGTGACGGCTGGGGTGTGACCGGCAAGGTAGAGCCGGGCGGTGGCGGTGCCGCGTGGTGCTGGGCCGATGATGGCTCCGTCCACCGGGGTGGCTCCTTGCGCCTGCTGGCGGTCGGCTATACGGCGCATGCGTTCGGGGCTGATGGCGTTGGCGTCGACGTAAACGCCGTTAAAAGCGTGGCTGGCGACGATTGCGGCGACATCTTCGGCGGCTGCCGGAGGGCAGACGGACAGCACGATGTCGCTTGCCGCCAGAGCGGTGGGCAGGTCTGCTGCGGGGGTGAGTCCAGCGGCCTCGGCGCGGGCCTTGGTGGCGGCACTGCGTTCGGCGGGGAACCAGAGGACGGTCGCTCCGGAACGGGCCGCCTGTGCGCCGATGGCGACACCCATCGCACCGGGGTGGAGCAGGGTCACGGTGGTCATCGGGGGCCTCCTGGCGGCAGCTCGCGAGCGCGTTGCTCGTGGTACGCGGCAATGCTGTCCTGCATATTCAACCCCTGTGCGAGCTTCCGGCCGGTGCTCCTCGCGCACCCGCCAGGGGGTGATGGAGGCACCGTCCGCGATCTCCAGGTTCCGCGCACCTAAGATGTCCTGCTCGGCGATGTTGATCCGGGCCACCGTGATCCAGGGCGATGACCAAGTCCATTGGAGTAGCGCACGACGGGCGCCACCGCGACCGGGCGGGGTCGGGGCCCCTGCTGTCTGCCGTGCTCCGGCTGCCTGTTGGCGAAGGCCGAAGCTCATCGCCGCCCCCGGGTGCGGGGCTGCGATGAGCTTCGGCCAGGTGCGATCCGGTCGCCGAGCGGGAGCGCGGCCTGTGACCGTTCCCGCGTCAGCTGTCCTGGGCGCTGCTGCTCCGGCGGCGGATCACGTACATGGCCCCGCCGGCAAGGAGTAGGGCAGCGCCCACACCGGCGATGATGGGTGTGGCAGAGCTGCTGCCGGTCTCGGCGAGGTCACCGGTCTGGGTGGTGGGCTGGTTGTCCGCGGAACCGCCGTCCTCGGCGCCGTTCGAACCGGCGGAACCGCCGGAGCTGCCCTCGGTCGAGCCGCCGTCCGAACCGCCGCTGGTCGAGCCGCCGTTGGTCGAGCCGCCGTTGGCGGAGCCGCCATCGGTGGACCCGCCATCGGTGGAGCCGGAGCTGTCCGGCATGGCGCAGGTGGCCTCGGCGAGGACGATCTCACCGGATGCCTTCACGACGTCCAGCTTGGCCGGCTTCACCGTGTACGTCAGCCGGAGCGCGGTGGCGGTAGCCGTGCTGTTCGTCGTGGCCGTCTCCTCCAGAGCGAGGTCAACGGTGCCGACGCCGGGCACCTCAACCTGTGTGGCACCCGTCCCGTTGACCGTGACCGGCTTGCCGAGGACGGACAGGTCCGCCAGCGCGGTCTTGGCGGATGGCTTCTTGCCGGTCTCACAGGAAGCGGTGGCCTTCAGCAGGCCGGCGCTCAGCAGCGGGGTGGCGGACAGGCCGGGTGCGTAGGCCTTGACGCCGACGAGCTTGACGTCGCCTATGGACCGCTGTGTGTTCGCCTGCGCGCTGGCATGTGCAACCTCGGCCTTGACCAGCGTCACGGGCCGGCCGTTGTTCGCGCCCTTCACCTCGGCCGTGAGCAGTTTCTGCTCGGCGTCGGCGGGTGCGCTGACGTCACTGAGAGACGCCTTGACCGGAATCTCGCCGACGCCCTTCACGGAGACATCCAGGTCGGCGCGCGCCGCGACGGCGGTTGCCTTGCCGGTGCCACCGGAGTGTGCGTCCGCAGGCGTGGCATAGGCCGGGCCTGCGGTGAGCGCACCGCCGGCCGCGAGGGCAGCGGCGCCAAGGAGAGCGGCTGAGCGTGCGGGGATACCAAGGACTCGCATGGACAACTGAAACCCCTACAGAGGTATGAGGCAGTCGACGTAGCGACATGGGGGGACGGGATGCGTTCGCCGACGGCCTTGGCTTGGGTGGCATGGCGTGCAGACGGTCTGCTACGACCATCTGATGGCTGGTCACTCTAATAGACTGCCGCCCCGTCTACATCGAAACTTACGTCACAGTAATAAGCTTGAGACCTCCTGGTCCGGTCCAGGGCACCGTGGCTGACCGGGCCGCCGCGTGCTGATGCGATCATCCGGGAATGTCGGGAGCGCCCACGACAGGAAAATGGCGTGCAGGAATGCGTCTTCCGGCCGATGTGGATGTCATGCGGACCAGCTTCAAGGTCCATGCGGCGTGGCCTTCGCGGTGAGCGCGCTCGCGCTGCGGGTGTCCGTGCCCGATGACGTACCGCCATCGTCCGGCTTCCGTAGGTAACCCATCGTGTGCCAGCTGCTTCGCCGGCAAGGTTCTTCAGCACTGATGCGACATCACCGTACAAAGCCTGGTAAACAAGATTAAAGCGGCCATTGCAGCGATGGGGGCCAAGGTGTCAGGCAGGAGTACGGTGCCGGACGCGCACCCGTTCGGCGCTGCGAGCACCGACAACACGGCGGAGCGTGACGACGCACTGGCTGGTGCCGTTGTCAGGGCCGTCGAGGTGACCGGGGCGCATGCGGGCAGCGTGTTTCTGCTCTCGCGTGACCGTCACTCGCTGGTGCTCACCGCGACGTCAGGGACGCCGCCCTCGCTGCTCGGCGGGTGGCGGCGGATCCCGGTGAACAGTCCCATCCCCGTGGCGGAGGCGTTCCGTTCCGGCCGGACGGTCCATCTGGCCGACAGCGACGAGACCATGCGCCGGTATCCCCAGCTCGCGGTGGCACTGCCCTACGCGTTCGGCTCCGCCTCCGTGCCGGTCAAGGCGGGCAAGGACACCTTCGGGGCCATGGCCGTGGTGTGGGGTGCCGGGCTCGGTGAGCATGGGCTTTCCAAGGCACAGCGACGGCAGTTGCGTGCCACGGCCGGCCGTCTCGGCGCGTCGCTCGCCGAGCTGGAGGCACGCGGCGCTCTCCCCGAGTGCGACGCGGAGACCGTTCTCGAGGTCCCGGTGGACTCCGCTCCAGCGGTACGGGTGGGCCTGTTCGACTGGAACCTCGACACCGGAGCCCTCGTAGCGGATGACGAGCTGTGCGCGATGTTCGGTCTCGCCCCGGACGAGTTCGACGGACGGGCGGCCACGCTGGCGGCCAGGATCGACCCCGCTGACCTTCCCGGCTTCCGGGCCGCCGCCCGCACCGCGGCCGAGAAGGGCCGCATCCTCGCCCCGCGCCTGCGGGTGCGGGAGAGCAGCGGCGGTCACCACACCGTCGAGCTGTGGGGCCGCGTACCCGACACCACCGCCGACCAGGAGGCACGTTCTCACCTGGTCGGCACCGTCCTTGACCCGGGAGCCGGGATGGCCGCCGTCGCGGCGGTCGAACGGCTCACGGACGGCTTCCTCTCCCTCGACCGGGAGGGATATCTGGCGTACGTCAACCACAGCCTGGAGCGGCTGCTGGACGTCCGCCGCGATGAACTGCTGGGCCGACGCCTGTGGGACGTCCTGCCCTGGCTGGCCGATCCGGTGTACGAAGACCGGTTCCGAGCCGCCATGATCACCCAGCAGCCGGTCTCCTTCCTGGCCTGCCGCCCACCCGGCCAGTGGCTCGTGTTCTGCCTCCACCCGGACCCGCAGGGCATGACCGGATGGGCGACACCCGCCGGACAGCCGGTCCCGGCCGAGGCCGAGCCCGGGGCACCGGCCGCCGGAGAAGAGCCGGTCTCCCGGCCCTCCGCGCGGCCCGCGCCGACGCGTCTGGGCGTCCTCTACCGCGTCCTCCAGCTGGGCAGCGCCCTGACCGAGGCGGTCACCGTACGGGAGGTGTGCGATGCCGTCGCCGACCAGCTCCTGCCCGCTTTCGGCGGCCACCGGCTGGCGATGTACGTGGTGCAGGACCGGTCCCTGCGCCTGCTGTCGCAGACCGGCTACCGCGAGAGCTTCCTGGCGCGGTTCGAGGGCACGCCGCTCCACGCTCACCTGCCCGTGACCGACGCGCTGACCTCCGGAGCCCCGCTGTTCGTCGAGTCGCCGCAGGAGCTCTCGCGTACCTATCCCGGACTTGAACCGGAGTCGAGCTCCGCTGCCTTCCTGCCCCTGATCGCCTCCAGCCGCCCGGTGGGCGCCTGCATCCTCGGCTTCGACACGCCCCACCGGTTCCCCACCGAGGAGCGAAGCATCCTGACCGCGCTGGGTGGCCTGATCGCCCAGGCACTGGAACGTGCCAGGCTCTACGACGCCGAGTTCGCCCTCGCCCGCGGCCTGCAGAACGCGCTGCTGCCGCACCAACTACCCACCCTGCCGGGCGTCAGCGTCACGGGCCGGTATCTCCCCGGCACTCGCGGGATGGACATCGGCGGCGACTGGTACGACGTCATACCCACCGGCCGCGGCGTCGCACTGATCGTCGGAGATGTCGAGGGCCACAATGTCACCGCTGCCGCCACCATGGGCCAACTGCGCAGCGCGGTAAGGGCCTTCGCCACCGCCGGCCACCGGCCGGGCGACGTGATCGCCCGTACCAACCAGCTTCTCCTCGACCTCGACCCCGGACTGCTCGCCAGCTGCTGCTACGTCTGCCTCCATCCCGATGCGGGGATCGCGCAGGTGGTCCGCGCGGGCCACTGCCCGCCCCTGCTGCGCCAGCCCGACGGACGCACCCAGGTCCTGGCGGTGCCGGGCGGACCCATCCTCGGTGTGGAGCCCGCCGTCACCTACCCCGAATCAGAGCTGAGTCTCCAGCCCGGTGCTGTCCTGGCCCTCTACACGGACGGGCTGATCGAGACCCGCGACTCCGACATCGATGTGGGTATCGACCGGCTCCGTACCTCGTTGGCCCACAGCGCGACGGAATCCCTGGAGGAGCTGGCCGACGAGCTTCTGCGGGAGGTCCGCCGGGCGCCGAACCGCATGGACGACATCGCGCTGCTCCTCACCACATACGCTCCCGCCCCGGCCCACTGAGTACGCGGAAAACCCGGAAACCCTGGAAAATCCGGACTACCCCACCGGCGCCGTGCGTTGCCCGCGCTGCTGACGACGCTCCTCCTGCTGCTTACGCCACCCGTACCGGGTCAGCCCCCGAGGCTTGAATACCGAGAGGACCACGATGATGAGCAACACCACCAGGCCGCCGGCGGAATGGAGGAGCGTCCCAGGAAGCTCGCCGGGATCGGCACTGGACGCTGCCGTCTCCGCCAGGTAGCTCACGGTCCGGGTCTGTATCAGCAAGACGGCGGTGGCGAAGATGGTGAGCAGGAGTTTGACCAGGACCCAGTAGTGCCGGAACAGGCCCCACGATGTGCCCAGCGCGTTGACGATCCCGATGAGTACCGACGCCAGGGCCAGCGGGGCTATGACATACAGCACCATCACCTCCATCGCCATATACGCGGCACGCACCTTCTGAACGTCCTGGCTGGTCACAGCAGTGACATCGAGGGCGAGGTAGGCAAGGACGGCGCCGAGCCAGCCCACCGAGGTCGCGATATGCGTGGTGAGCACGACCCTGCGGAGGCGGGGAGGCACGGTCATCAGGAGTCACTCTTGAGCAGCGTGTAGCCGCCCAGGCCGGTGCCGGTGTGGCGACCCGGGCCGTGATCGCCGCCACCGAGGCCGGTGACCTTCACGGTGATGGCCAGCAGGACAAGTGCGGCCACGACGATCCCGGACACCTTCACCCAGCGTGGCATGCCTGGTGGCGATCCGCGGTCGGACCCCAGGCCGGTGTCGGGGCGGCGGGGCACGTCAGCCATGTGTTTCCTCCGGGGCGCGGGACCGTCAACATCGTTCTGAGCCAGTTTACGAGACAATGTGTCTATCGTCGATCAAAGTGTTGTGAGCCCGTCGTCACGTATACTGCGGTGGTGCCGAAGCTGTGGAACGAGACGATCGAGGCGCACCGTCACGCGGTGCGCGAGGCGATTTTGGACGCCACGTGGGCACTGGTGACCGAGCACGGGCTGACGTCGGTGACGATGTCGCAGATCGCCGAGAAGACCGGCATCGGACGTGCGACGTTGTACAAGTACTTCCCGGACGTCGAAGCGATCCTGGCCGCCTGGCACGAACGTCACGTCACCGGCCATCTCGAATATCTCACCGAACTCCGCAACCAGCCCGGCGCCGCCGACGAGCGGCTGGAAGCAGTGCTGACGGCCTACGCCCTCATCTCCCACCACCGCGGGCGCCACGGCGCCGACCTCATGGCGCTCCTGCATCGAGGTGAGCCCGTCGCGCGGGCGCAGCAGCGTCTCAGCGACTTGATCCAAGATCTGCTGAGGGAGGTCGCGGCTACCGGCGACCTCCGGGATGACGTCGCTCCGGAGGAGCTCGCGAGCTACTGCCTCCACGCCCTCGCAGCAGCCAGCAGCCTGCCGTCCAAGGCGGCGGTCCACCGGCTTGTCACGGTCACCCTGGCCGGGCTGCGCCCCCCGGAGAGCTCTCCTCGATGATGGCGCAGACGACGGCTGACGCGTCGTCGCAGGCCTCGGCCCCCTGGCGGGTGGCGACAAGGCTTTCCCGGAGGGCGAGGAGCTCGCTGACGGCGGTGTCGATCTCGGCGAGACGGGCGTCGAGGACGTCCCGGACGGCGGCGCAGGGCGGGGCACCGCCGTTCTTGATGCTCAGGATGGACCGGATGTCATCAAGGTGCAGGCCGAGGGTGCGGGCGCGGCGGATGAAGGTCAGCAGCTCAACGTCGGCCTGGTCATAGAGCCGGTAACCGGCCGTGCTGCGCTCGGCCTCCGGCAGCAGCCCCTTGGCCTCATAGACCCGGACGGCCTTGCGGGTGACTCCCGCGGCGCGGGCCGCCTGCCCAATGGTCAGTCCGTGCGGTGCCATAACGGTCACCTCCCGCTGTCCAGTGTTGACCTTACCCCTGGGGCCGGGTTCTAGCGTGACGGACGAAAACAACGAACCGGAGGTGAGCGCCATGCCGCTGCGTGAAGGTGAGATTTACCGCTGCCCGCTGCAGGAGTGCGGGTGCGAGGTGACCGTGACCAAGGGGGCACCCACGAGCTGTCAGGGCCAGCAGGCCCCGACCTGCTGCTGTGGGCAGACCATGGTCAAGGGCGACTGAAGGCCCGTACACGGCTGAGGGCCCGGACCGTCAACGGTCCGGGCCCTCAGTCCTGGATGCCTCTGCCTCACTTGGCCGACGCGAACCCGTCGGTCGGGCGACGGGGCGGGAGGACCGTCCCGTCGGGCAGCAGCTCACCGTTGTCCTCGAAAACCACCACGCCGTTGCACAGCAGGCTCCAGCCCTGCTCCGGGTGGAAGGAGACAACGTGGGCGGCCTCTCGGTCATGCGCACATGCTTCGGGGCAGTGAATCCGGTGCTGGCACATAGTGCCACCTTCGTTCCGAGTGGGGGTCGGTCCGGCGTCAGGCCGACCGGGTTTTCCGATAGATCAAGATTCCCCGAGGATGAATTGCTGAGCCCAGTGAGAAACGGCTCGGAAAGTATTCCATCCACCTGACTCGCCTGGAGGCAACCGTTTGTGACGCCAATCACTCTGATTCTTTGAGTAACCGGCCGATGAACTGGGCACTGCAGGTCAACTGGCGGTCCACTCTGCGTGCACGACCGTGCACCACCGTGCGCCCCGGCCCGGGCCCGTCGCCGAGATCAGACAGAGCTGCCTCTGACCGCGCGTAGGCCGTGCCGGCGGGGGTACCCGGCGGCGGTACTTCTCCGGCGGAGGTGAGCGGGCCGTGTTCTTCGTCGACACCCTGGAGCTGGCGGGGCTGGGCAACCACAGCTATCTCGCGGGTGGCCGCGCCGGTGCGGTCGCGGTGGATCCGCCACGGGACATCGAGCAGGTCATCACGGCAGCAGCCCGGCGAGGGGTGCGGATCACCCTCGTAGTGGAGACGCATCTGCACAACGACTATGTGTCCGGTGGCCTGGAGCTGGCCCGGGTGACGGGCGCGTTGTATCTGGTGCCGGAGGGTGCCCGGGTGGAGTTCCCGCACGGCACGGTCGCCGACGGAGACACCGTGGCCGTGGATGAGGGCCTGACGCTGCGGGCCATCGCCACCCCCGGTCACACCCCGCACCACATCTCGTACGCGCTGCAGGAGGAGAAGCGGCCCGTAGCGGTGTTCACCGGGGGATCGCTGCTGATCGGCGCGGTGGGCCGCCCGGACCTGGTGGAGCCGCGGCTGACGGAGCAACTGGCTCGCGCACAGCACGCGTCCGCCCACCGGCTGGCCGTCGAGCTGGACGACGACGTCTCGGTGCTGCCCACCCATGGCTTCGGCAGTTTCTGCGTCTCCGGCCGGACGGAGGGGGACGCCACCACGATCGGGAGGGAACGGACCAGCAATGACGCGCTGGTGATGGACGTGGACCGGTTCGTCGCCAAGCTGCTGGCCGGGCTGGAGGATGTGCCCGCGTACTACGCGCACATCGGACCGGCCAACGCGGCGGGGCCGGCCCCGGTGGACCTGACACCACCACGGCGGGCGGACAGCGAGGAGATTGCCGCGCGGCTCGCGGCCGGAGAGTGGGTGGTGGACCTGCGCAACCGGGTGGCGTTCGCGAGCGGCCATGTCGCCGGGTCGTTCAACTTCGAGGGCGACGGCAGGCTCGCCACCTATCTGGCCTGGCTGATCCCATGGGGCAAGCCGGTCACGCTGCTCGCCGGGACATCTGGCGAGCTCTTCCGGGCGCACCGGGAACTGACCAGGGTCGGCATCGACCGGCCCGCCGCTGCCGCCACCGGTGCCCCTGACTCCTGGGTGACCGACGGACAGTCACTGAGGTCGTACCCCCTGGGTACGTTCGCGGACCTGGCCGCCGCCCGCGATCAGGGCAAGGCCGTGGTGGTGCTGGATGTACGCCGGAACTCCGAGCGCGCGCGAGGGTACGTCCACGGCTCGGTGCACATCCCCATCCATGAGCTGCGCGGCCGCCTGCGAGAGGTGCCGGACGGGGTGGTGTGGGTGCACTGCGCGAGTGGGATGCGGGCGACCATCGCCGCCTCCCTGCTGGACGCGGCCGGCCGGGAAGTGGTCACTGTTGACGACAGCTTTGCCGCCGCCGCGGACACCGGCTTGACGGTCGTGCCGGACGCCGCCGCACGCTGACGTGTCTCCGTGCGGACACAATAGCCGCCCCCGCCTTATCTCTTGGCCGCCGCATGGTGTGGGATAGCCCCGCACTCTGCACAGCTACGACGACGGATGACGACCGAGAACCGGCGTGAACAACCGGCGTGAACAAGGGGGAGTTTTGGCACGGGCCCAGAATCTACGGAGAGTCGCGCGGGCGGTGGCCGAAGGGGCCGATCCGCGTGCGCTGGCCGAGGAAGAGCTGCGCAGCCGCAGCGGCCGCGGACGGGGTGGCGGCGGCCAGGGACAGCCCGCCGAGTCCGCCGGGGCGCATGAGGAGAGCGATCCCCAGGACAGCGGCCAGGACAACGGTATGGACCCTGCCGACTTCCCGGCCGCCCGGGAGCAGGGCGGCAGCATCGACACCGTCATGGCGCAGCAGACGGTCCCGCTGGATGAGGCCGGGGAAACGCTCAACCGCAGCGGGCAGAGCCGGGTGGACGGACAGCAGGTGCACGCCATCTGTCCGATGGTGATTCCGCGCGGCCGCTCGTTCCTGAGCATGCTGCCCGTGCTGCTGCTGCTCATCGTGGGCGCCATCGGCACCGCCGTAGCGGCGGCCACCGCGTCCGTCACCGGCGGCAGCGTGCTGACCAACCCGCTGTTCGGGGTCCACTACTGGGTGCTGGCACTGCTGGCGGTGGGCTTTGTGTGGTGGCGGCAGGGCATGGTGATGGTGCCGGACGGCTGCCAGGCGCTGATCACCCGTTTCGGCAAGCTGGAGCAGGTCGTCGGCCCGGGCCGGGTGATCCTGCTGAACCCGTGGAAGCGGGTGTCGTACATCCTCAACACCACCCGCGAATACCCGTTCAACGCGCCGGTGCGCGAGGCGCCGACCCGGGGCGGGGTGAAGGCCTCGATCGATCTGTTCATCCAGTTCCGGATCAGTGACCCGGTGGAGTTCGTCTATACGCTCGGCGCGGTGCGCGGCTTTGAGGAGAAGCTGAGCAACGCCGTGAGCGAGACGATCCGCAGCCTGATCTACGAGCAGGAGGCAGCGGGCATCTACGACATGGTGGGTGAGGACACCGGCCGCCTGCTGGAGCAGCTGAACCAGCAGTTCCGTCCCGCGGTGGAGCTGACCAACGCCAACGTCACCCACGCCGAGCCCTCCGATCGCCGCTACCGCATGGACCTGGCGGCGCCGGAGATGGTGCGGGTCGCCAAGGAGGCGTATACGCATGAGTACGCGCTCCAGCTGCGCAAGGAGCAGGACGAGGGTGACCTGACCAAGGAGCTGGCCGCCCAGCAGGAGGAGCTGTCCGCGATCGAGGCGGACATCGCCCACTACCAGGCGCAGATGGACACCGCCGTGGAGCGGGAGACCAACCGGGCCGAGGCGCTGGCCCGGCAGCGGTACGTACAGGCCGAGTCGGAGGCGAAGGCCAACGCGGCGCTGCTGGAGGCGCAGGCCCTGGACCTCCGTGCGGTGACCGCCGCGGAGGCCCCGGAGATCCTTGAGTACCGCTATCAGCAGCAGGTCCTGGACACCCTGGAGGAGGTGGCGGACCACCTGCCCCGGCTGGTACGGATCGGCGGCTCCGGCGGCCCCGAGGGCGGCGCCGGGGTCGACTTCCTGGCACTCGCCCGCGAACTGGTCGGCGAGCGGGGCGCGGAGCTGTTCTCCGCCGACGATATGGCGGCCGTACGGGGCAGGCTGCCGGAAGTCTCCGCCCGTATCGCCGGGCGTGAGACGGAGATCAACGCCCTGCTGGAGGCCGAACGCCCGACCGTCCCGGCCGCCAGGGCCGGGGACGGGGACGCATCCGAGGAGGCCGGAGAGTGAGCGCCGCACGCATCAACCGGAGGTCGGTCATCTCGGAAGAGGTGGCGCCCTGGAGCGAGATCCCGCAGCTGCTGCGCGGCGGCGAAGCGGGCACCCTGGTGCCGGTCATCATCCCCCGCCACCGGCGCCGGCTGTGGTGGCTGCTGCCGCTGTGGCTGGGGCTGTTCGCGGTGCTGACCGGCGTGATGCTGACCGTACGCGGGGCGGACAGCGCCGCCGAGGTCGCCTATGACGCCCTGGCCGTGCTCAGCTACGTCTTCGGGGCCTGCATGCTGCTGATCGGTGGGCTGTGGTGGTGGCGCTCCTCGATCGTGGAGATCGAGCAGGGCACCAACGGCGTCCTCACCCACTACGGGGCCATCTCCCGGACCCTGGAGCCGGGCCGCCACTATCTGTGGCACCCGTGGTCGCGGGTGGACTTCGTCGTGGACACCGCCACCGAGATTCCGTACTCGGCCCCGGTGGTGGCCTGCCCGACCCGGGAGAACGTTCCGCTGCGCTCGATTGAGTTCTTCCTGAAGTTCCGCATCACCGACGCGGTGCTGTTCGTACGGACCATCGGCGCGGGCAACTTCGATCTGGTGCTGTCCAGCGCCGTGCAGGACGCCATCCGGCAGCGGGGCCGCCAGGTGCCGACCGAGCGGGCGTATGACCTGCGGGGCTCGGATGTGGCCGATATGCAGGAGCTGCTCACCCGCCAGCTGTCCCACTACGGGGTGCGTATCACCGGCTGCAACATCCCGGATGTACAACTGCCCGCCCAGTACCAGCAGCACCTGGCCACCCGCGAGCGGGTGGCCAAGGAACGCACCGCGTACGACCAGGAGTGGGGCCTGATGCGCAAGCGCCGCATCGACAGCCTGCAGATGGACATCGAGCGGGCGAAGAAGGTGCGCGACGCACGCATCGTCGAGGTGAAGGCCGCGCTGAACAAGGCCCGTGAGGAGGTGGCCCAGCTGCTGGAGGAGCAGGAGACCAACGCGCAGCGGGTCCGGTTCGAGATCGAGACCCGTGGCCGCAGCGGGCTTATCGCCGCCGAGAACGAGGCCAGGGCCCAGCGCCGGCTGGCACAGGCCTACCGCGACAACCGCGCCGTGCTCCAGTACGAGCTGGCCCGCCGACGGCTGGAGGTGGGCGCGGTCCTGGCCCAGAAGGCACCGCGGCCGGTGGTGGTCCACACCGATGGCGCGGGCGGCAGCCCCGACGGCGGCGCGCTGTCCACGCTGCTCACCGCGCAGCTGCTGCCGAGGCTGTCCGCTCTGCCGCCCGCGGACGGCGAGCAGTAGCGAGCCGACGACGGGCCGGGCCGGGTCCGGTGTGCTGGGTCCGGTGTGCTGCGGCACGCCGGACCCGGCCCGGTGCGTATGCGGCGCGACCGCGCTCGGGGGATCATCAGTGGATGAACATCACCCTTCGCCTCGCACAGCGCCCGGAGGCCGACGAGCTGCTCGGCCGCAGCCCACTGGCCGCCCTGGTGGGCATGCTTCTTGATCAACAGGTGCCGATGGAGTGGGCGTTCTCCGGCCCCTACACCATCGCCCAGCGCATGGGCAGCAACGATCTGGACGCGCACGAGATCGCCGCCCGTGACCCCGAGGAGTTCGCGGCGCTGCTCTCCGCCAAGCCCGCCGTACACCGCTACCCCGGTTCCATGGCCGGACGGGTGCAGACCCTGTGCCAGTACCTGGTCGATCATTACGACGGTGACGCGAGCGCGATCTGGCGCGACGCCGCCACCGGCAAGGAACTGCTGAACCGGCTGAACGCCCTCCCCGGCTTCGGCAAGCAGAAGTCCCAGATCTTCCTGGCCCTGCTGGGCAAGCAGCTAGGCGTCACCCCGGAGGGCTGGCGCGAGGCAGCGGGCCCTTACGGCGAGGAGGGCTGCCACCGTTCGGTCGCCGATATCACCGGCCCCGAGTCCCTGGACAAGGTCCGCGCCTACAAACAGGAGGCCAAGCGGGCCGCCAAGAAGTCGGCCGCGACGTAGGCGGAGATCGGGAGTGCGGCACCGCATCAATGGACAGCGCCGGCAGGAGCCCGAGGGCAGCGACGCGCTTCTGGGCTGAGCGATCAGCCGTCCGCGAGCCGTTCGACCGCCGCGACGGCGGCCAGCCTGTCCTAACAGGGGAGCCGGGCAGGTGACTTGGCGCCCTCAGTCCTGGAATCGTTTGATGAGGGCGGCCCGGGAGGTGATGCCCAGCTTGGTGAAGATGTTGCGCAGGTGGTAGTCCACGGTCCGAGGGCTGACGAAGAGTTGGGCCGCTACCTCGCGGTTCGTCTCGCCACGGGCCACATGGCGGGCGATCTGCAGTTGTTGAGGGGTGAGCACTCCCAGGGTAGGGGTGTCGCTGTCGGCAACGGTCTCACCCGCGGTGCGCAGCTCGTGTCTGGCGCGCTCGCTCCAGTACTCCATCCCGAGCCGCTGGAAGACCTCCCACGCCTCTCTCAGGAACGGGCGGGCCTCCGCGCGGCGGCGGTGCCGGCGCAGATGGGAGCCGTAGAGCAGCGCGGTCCGGGCTCTCTCCACATCGCGCTGGCTGCGCCGGTGCAGGTCCATGGCCGTGTGGAAGTGGGTGTCGACGTCGTCTCCGGTTGCCATCAACGCCCGGCACCGATGAATCAGGGCCTCGGCCCAGGCGCACTCGACGCTGTCGGTCCAGTCCGCGAAGACGGTCAACGCCCGCTCAGCGCGAACGCGTTCGCCGCTCAACACGGCCGCCTCCACGTAGTGCGGGATGGACAGGACGGTGAACCAGCCGTGGCTGTGCCCCGGTCCGGCGCGCGCCATGGTCCGCAGGCGTACCGCGGCCTTGGCGAAACGGCCTTCCACGAGATCTCCCACGGCCAGCGCCCAGGAGGCGACGGCGGCGCTGAGCCCGAGGTGGTGTGCGCGGGCCTGCTCCAGGGCCTTGGCCGCCTCGTCCCTGCTGGTGGCCACGTTGCCGGCCAGCGCCGCATGGAGGGCAAGCAGGGCCCGCAGGTGGCAGGCGGAGTTCACCTGACCGGTCTCCGTGGCGAGGCGCAGACCCTCGGCCGCGTTGGCTCCGGCCAGCGGGAAGCGGCCGGTCCACAGCTCGCTGTACACCACCAGTTCCAGCGCCTGGGGAGCGGTCGCGACCGCTCCCTTGGCGCGGGCGTGGCCCAGGGCGCGGGCGGCCAGGGCGTGCGCACAGGTGTCGTCGCCGGCCATCAGCGCGACCGTTGCCGCCCAGATCAGGGTGGGCGGGTCGTCGGCGCCGGTTGCGAGGTTGAGGACAGCCCGCAGGGAGGCGAGCGCTTCCTTCATGGAGCCCGCGGCGGCCCGCTCGACGCCGTGCAGATAGCTGCGGATGAGGTCGGCGTAGGCGCCCTCGACGCCCCGCAGACCGGCGAGACGCCGACAGGCCACAGCGAAGCGCGCCCGGTCTCCCGCGTACGTGGCCGACTCCGCGGCCCGCATCAGTGCGGTGAGAGCGAGGGTCGGGTCCTCACCGGTCAGCCGGTCTACCGCGGACATCAGGGCGACATAGGCATGGAGGGTGACTCCGCTGCGCAGCCAGATGGAGCCTCGCTGGAAGTCGATCGCACCCAGTACCCGCGACATGCCCTGCTGTTCGGCCATCGGCCAGGCACGGTCCATGAGGGCGAGTGCCTGTCCGGGCAGTCCGGCCAGCCAGCTGTTCCAGGCGGCTGCCACGTTTCGGCGGGCGCGGTCCGCGTCGTGCTCGCTCAGCTCGGCGGCACGTTCCAGCGCCCGGGCCGCGGCGGCGTACCCGCTGCGCACCTGTGCCCGGGCCGCCGTTCGCTCCAGATCGGTGGCCAGGCGTTCATCGGGGGCGTAGGCGGCGGCGGCCAGATGCCACACGCGGTGCTCGGCCGCGCCTGTGCGGGCCAGCAGCAGATGCGCCCTGCGGCGGCACGAGGGCGGTGCGCCGCGGTATACGGCCGACCGAATCAAGGGGTGCCGGAAACGCACGGCCGTGTGGGTCACCTCGATGAGCCCGGCGGCCGCCGCCGCGTCCAAGCCGCCGAGACCGAGGCCGCCGCCGCGCGCGGCCTGTTCCAGCGAGCCCAGGTCGCCCGTTGGCTGGATCGCGGCCAGCAGGAGCAGTTCCTGTACCGCGGGAGCCAGTGCCGCGACCCGCTCCTCGTACGCCCGCTCCAGCTTGGGTCCGATGGGCAGCAGACAGGGCAGTGCCGACCGTCCGGCCAGCTGCTCTTCCGACAGCGCGGCCAGAATCTCGGTAAGCGCGAGTGGATTCCCCGCCGTCTCCGCGACGATGCGCGCCTCCACTACCCGGGCGACGAAGTGGCGGCACTCGGCGGTGATGAGTTGTCGGCACGCCTCGCGGTCGAGGCCGCGCAGCTCCAGCTCGGGCAGCCCGGGAAGGGCCGGGGAGGGCTGCGGCCGGGATGCCGCCAGCAGCACGACGCCTTCGGCGTCGAACCGCGATGCCGCGAACGACAACGCGTCGGCGGACGGGCGGTCCAGCCAGTGGGCGTCGTCGACGACGACCAGTAGCGGCCGCTCTTCGGCGAGCTCCGAGAACACGCTCAGCACGGCGAGCGAGATCAAGAACCGGTCCGGCGGAGGACCGGCGCGGATACCGAGGGCTACCTCGAGGGCATCGGCCTGGGGGCGGGGAATGGCGGTCAGCGCGTCGGTGAACGGGATCAGCAGCCGGTGCAGCCCCGCGAAGGGCAGGTCTCCCGCGGCGAGACCGCCCTGCGTCGAAATCGCACGGCAGTCGGCGGTGGCGACGCTTCTCGTAAGAACGGCCGTCTTGCCCACGCCTGGCTCGCCCACGAGCACGAGTGCGCCGCTGCGTCCCTCGTACGCGGCGGCGACCAGTGCCCGGATCTCCCCCAACTCTCTCTCCCGGCCGAGCACTTCGCTCACACCAGCCCTCATCACACGGCAGGAGTTTACCGCTGGTTACCAGTTGCGTGAACAACGTGAACAACGTGAACACCGTGAACAACGTGAGGACCGTGAACACCGCGTCATAGGCCGCAGGCGACCCGTTGAGGAACCAACGCCCTTTTAAAGACTGGTGACTTCGCCGGTGACACCTCGCAGACGGCTCCCCACACTGGCCCGCAAGAGCTCAGACCAAGCCCCCAGCGCGACCCCCACCCTCAGGCGGGGCTTGGCGGAACCCTTCCCCCAGAGAGGTGAGAGCCGTGACCATGCGTACCGGAACCCCCACGTCCGCAGCGTCCTCAGCGTTCCCGCACCGCCGCCACCGGCTGACCACATGGCTGATCGCGGGCATCACCGCGAGCGCCGTCGGTCTGGTCCATGTGCCCCAGGCCCAGGCTCAGACCCAGGCGACCGGGGAACCGGGCGCCAGACCAGCCGTCACGGCCGCCTACGACGTCGCCACCGTTACCGTCCCCCGCTGGGCGACCGGCGGCAGGTTCGGCGGCGGCACCATCTACTACCCGACCACCGGCGGCCCCTACGGCGCGATCGCCGTGTCGCCCGGCTACACCGGGACCCAGTCCTCCATGGCCTGGTACGGACCGGCTCTCGCAGCCGAGGGCTTCGTGGTCTTTACCATCGACACCAACAGCATCTTCGATCAGCCCGCCTCCCGCGGCACCCAACTGCTCGCCGCACTCGACTATCTGACCGGCAACAGTTCCGTGCGTGACCGGGTGGACGCGAGCAGGCTGGGCGTCATGGGGCATTCGATGGGCGGCGGGGGCACCCTGGAGGCTGCCAAGACCCGGCCTTCGCTGAAGGCCGCCATCCCCCTGACCGGGTGGAACCTCGACAAGACCTGGCGCGAAGTGCGCACCCCCACGCTCGTCATCGGTGCCGAGAACGACTCCATCGCTCCGGTCGCCACGCACTCCGAGCCGTTCTACCGGAACCTCCCCGCCAGTTTGGACAAGGCGTACCTGGAGCTCAACAACGCTGATCACTTCGCCCCGAACAGAAGCAACCCCACCATCGCGAAGTACACCACCGCCTGGCTCAAGTTCTTCCTCGACAACGACACCGGCTACCGGTCGACCCTGTGCCCCGGCCCCTCCCCCGACGCGCGGATCGAGGAATACCGCAGCACCTGCCCGTTCTGAGCACGCCGCCTACCCCGCGGCGCAAGACGGGGGCCGCGGTGGCGGTCCTCCCCACAACACGCAAAGAGCCCCGGCCTGATCCCCTGACGAGGATTCAGGCCGGGGTCTCGTCTCATGTGCGATTGGCCAACGGTGTCGGCCCTGCTGGGGCCATGCGCCGACGTGGGGCAATGCACGAACGGGCCGGTCTTGTAACGGTGGTGCGCCTCCACCCGCACCACGAGGTGGCCGGGCCCGCAGCTCTCGGTCCCCTATGCGTTCTGAATCGCGTTCACCAGTCCAGCAACAAGGTTCGCCCGCTCGGCCATGGCTTCGATCACCAGGTACTCGTGGTCGGCGTGGGCACCGCCCCCGACCGCTCCAAGGCCATCGAGCGTCGGCACCCCCAGTGCGGCCGTGAAGTTGCCGTCGCTTCCGCCGCCCACTGCCTTGCCTTCGAGGCCAGGAAGCAGCTGCTTGGCCACCGCAAAGAGCTGGGCCGACGCCGACTCAGGCATCGGGGGCCGGCTGACAGCTCCCTGAACCGCGATCTCCGCCTCATCGAGATGCGGAGTCAGCGCTGCGAACGCAGACTCGATGCGTTCTTTCTCGTCGGCCGACTCGACCCGGACGTCGACGATGACGGTCGCCTCTGCGGGAACGACGTTGACCAGGGTTCCTGCGGACGCGACGGTCGGGGTAACCGTCGTGCCGGTGTCGGGTCGACCGAGCGCTGCGATGTCCAGTACCTGGTGTGATGCTTCGATCAGAGCGTTGACCCCGGCTGCGGGCTCAAGACCTGCGTGCGACGCCCGGCCCGCGATGGAGACTTCGAACGCGCCGCAGCCTTTACGGCCGGTTTTCAGGGCTCCGCCATCAGCGGCGCCCTCACACACAAGTACTGCGCCGCAAGCAAGGGCTCGTTCTTCGATAAGAGCTCGAGAGGAACGGGAGCCGGCCTCTTCGTCGGCGGCCACCAGGATCTCGACGCCTGACCGGTCATCGAGCGTCGCCAGACCATGGACGGCCTGTACCAAACCGCCAAGCATGTCAAAGACCCCGGGGCCGGTCGCATGCCCGTCTTTGACCATGAACGGGCGGCGTTCAAGGGTGCCGAGCGGAAACACCGTGTCGTGATGACCGAGGATCAGCACTTTGGGATCGCCACCAGCTGACCAGTGGACGTGCGGCCCCGCTTCGCTCTCAACGAGGGTGGCCTGCCCACCAAGGCGGCTCTCGATGACAGCGGCGACAGCTTTGGCCGATGCCATCAAGGCGTCAAGATCGCGCGATGGAGACTCGATTTCGACGAGCGTCCTGAGGTCCTCAATCATCGCGTCGACACTCGGATGGACGGCCTTGTGCATCGTCATGTCGCAAGGGTAGCTGGCAGGCCGTGGCGGAAAGGGGGCGCCACTGATTCGGTTGGTCTCCGCGCGTTCTTCTAGACTGCGGAGAGGAGGGCGACCGACAGGAGGGGACATGAAGTATCCACCGATGGCAGTGATCTCACTGACCGCAATTGCGCTGGCTGTAGCGAGCCTTGTCGCCTTGGGTTTTGCCATCATCGGGCTGTTCGCTGTCGTCGGTATGTATCTCCAGTCCGCATCCGATATTGGCGGCGCCATACGCACCCTTGGGCTGGTGACGGCCTTCGGCGTGGTGAGCGGGGTATTGTCCCTGCGCATGCGTTCCTTCGTACGGCGTTCGGAGCGTTCCCGGTAATCCGCCTGACGGAAACGGCCTGATGAAAACGGCCCTGATGAATACGGCCCTGGTGAAAACGGCCGGTCAGGGACGGCTCTTCAGCCGTCCCTGACCCTCTATGGCTCCCGGTGAGCCGTCAGCAGCTGGTGCCCCACCCCTTCGGCAGCTTGTACTGGATCACGAACTGGGACTGGTCGTTCGCCCGGAAGAAATAGCCTTCACCGAGCGAAGGAGCGTCGAGACCAGCCGATCCGAAGTCGGTCTGGGCGGACGCACCGGCCCCGAAGATGGGGCTGGACGTCGAGGTGGTCTCCGTGCGTACCGTGAAGTGGTACTGGTGCCCGGGTGTGGAGTCGATGTTGGCGTAAAGCGCCCGGCCATCGTTGTAACCGGGCCAGTTCCAGCGCTCCATGACGGTAGTGCCGTCATTCCTGGTGAGGCTGAGGTCCCAGGGCGTTTGCCAGCGAGCATCGTTGTCCCGGGCGATGCCCAGCTGAATCTTCTCGCCACCGGTGGCCTTGGACTGGGCGAAGGTGAAGGGCGAGTGATTCGACTTGACGCGGGCGGCACCGTCGAAGGAGGGGTTGACGAATCCGGTGATCTGGGACGGCTGCGGCCAGTTGGCCCCGATGTTGATCGCCAGGTCGTAGTTGATCGTGGCCTTTGAGGTGTGCTCTGTCTGGCCGAATCCGCCTTGCGAGTCAAAGGACTGCGCGAAGCCGTAGAGGTTCGCGGCCGAAGCACGCGCCAGCGGGTACTGGTTCCCCTGCGCAGGCGGCGCGGGTGAGGCATCGACCGTCGTGGGCGTGTAGGTGCACACCACGGTCGACCAGTCGTCGTCGGCGGCTGTGCGTGCGGAGTCCGTCCGGTAGGCCCGCGGCTGGGGAACCTCTCCCGGTGCCAGGCGGACAGCATTGCCGGAGACCGCCTGAGGTGTCTTCGCGGTGCCGAAGCGCGCCCCGTCCACCGTGGCCGGTGGTATGGCCGGCGGCACAAGCCGGGACGAGGGCTTGGCGTCGGTGGCGTCGGCGGAGTCAGCCGGCTTTAACTCTCTCGGAGCCGATCCTTCCGAGTAATCGTTCCAGGAATCACTGGATTCCGCGCTGGCCGTAGCCATCGGCATGAGGAGTGAGATCACGGCGGCCGCGCCTATAGTGAGCCCGGACTTCCGTTTGAGAAACCGCATGAATGCCTCCTGCACTGTGGACAGTAGCTGTGAGGACCCAACGGAAGTTACTCAATGCATCACACATGCGCCATGGCATACTTCTCATTCCGGCCAGTATCGACTGCGGTGCTCAACTCTCCCGGCCAAGCCCCATACGACCGTCCGGTCGCGCCGGGAGGGGCTTTTTCACTCGCAGGCCGCTATGACGTCCGGGGCCTCCTGGCCGACATATTTCCTCTCTTGTGTCCCCCGCGCTGGCCGCCCTAATATGCCCCGCCCGTGGTCAGTCGCTTCCCTGACGATGTCTCAAACAGGCCTCTTGAACATAAGCCGCAGACGGCTGGAGCTAGAGGCGTTCGAAGCCGCGTACGCGTTCCCAGTCCGTCACCGTCCGCTCGAAAGCGGCCAGTTCCGTACGGGCGGCCTGGGCGTAGTGGCTGACCACCGTGTCGCCGAAGACCTTGGCGGCAATCTCGCTGGTCTCCCAGCGGTGCAGGGCCTCGGTGAGGGTGCTGGGGAGACGGGGGACGGCGGGGTCGGCCAGGGCGTTGGAGGCGTGCGGGGCGGGGAGGGGGAGACGGTTCTCGATGCCGTGCATGCCTGCCGCTATGGCTGCGGCTACCGCGAGATAGGGGTTGGCGTCACCGCCGGGTACGCGGTGTTCGATGCGCAGGGAGTGCCCGGAGCCGATGACGCGGACGGGGCAGGTGCGGTTGTCCCGGCCCCAGCCGATGCCGGTGGGGGCGAAGGCGCCGGGCTGAAGACGCTTATAGGAGTTGATGTTAGGCGCCATCAGCAGGGTGAAGTCGGCGAGGCAGGCAAGCTGTCCGGCGACAAAGTGGCGCATCAGGTCGGACATGCCGTCGTGCGATGCGGGGTCGGCGAGGGCGGCTGAGCCGTCGGTGCCGCGCAGTGAGAGGTGGATATGGCAGGAGTTGCCCTCGCCTTCGTCGAACTTGGGCATAAAGGTGACGGCGTGGCCCTCCTGCGCGGCGATCTCCTTGACGCCGTTTTTGAAGAGGACATGGTTGTCGCAGGTCGTCATCGCCTCGTCGTAGCGGAAGACGATCTCGTACTGGCCGGGGTGCACTTCGGCGCGGGCGGTCTCCATGGTGAGTCCGGCCCGGGTCATCTCCCGGCGGATGCGGCGGACCAGGGGTTCGAGGTCGCCCAGGCCCTGGAGCGCGTAGTCGACGTTGTAGCGGGTGGCGGGCTCCAGGCCGTGGTAGCAGCTTTCCCATGCCTGGCGGTAGGAGTCGCGGAAGGTCAGGAATTCCAGTTCGGTACCGGCGTAGGCGGTGAGTCCGCGCTGGGCCAGGCGGTCGAGCTGGGTGCGGAGGATGTGCCGGGGGGCGATATCGACCGGTGCGCCGCTGGGCCAGGTGGCGTCGGCGAGGACAAGGGCGGTGCCCGGGTCCCAGGGGAGGGTGCGCAGGCTGGCCGGGTCGGGGTGCAGGGTGAAGTCGCCGAAGCCGGTGTTCCAGGCGTCGATGGCGTAGCCCGGGCCGGTGTCCATCTCGACGTCGGTGGCGAGGAGATAGACGCAGGCACCGAAGCCGCTGTGGGCGGCTTCGTCCAGGAAGTGGGATACGGACAGGCGGCTGCCCTGGAGACGGCCCTGGAGGTCGGGGACGGCGACGATCACCTCCTCGACGCGTCCTGCGGCGGCCTCGGCGCGGAGGTGTTCATAGGTCTCGGTGGTCTCGGTGGTCACTGCTGCTCCTGGGGGGTGGCGGTGGCGAGGGGGTTTCTGATGCGGCCGTGGACTACGTCGAATCCCTCGTCGCGCTCGGCGCGGTCGTGGAAGCCGCCGCCGAGGAGCTGTTCGCGGTTGAGCGCCACCCGGTCGAACTCGGGGGCGAGCAGGCCAAAGGCCGGGAAGCGGTCGGCCAGTTCGGGGAAGCGGGTGTGGTAGCGCTCGATTTCGGTGCGGACCATCGCCCAGAACTCGGCTTCGGGGATGGACAGATGCTCGTCCAGCAGCGGGGCGAAGAAGCGGAAGTGGCCCGCGAAGACGGCGCTGAGGAGGGAGTGCGCCAGTTCATGGGCGGGCCAGCGGAGCAGGATCTTGTTGGCGCGCTCGGACAGGCCGGCGTATTCGGGGTGGTCGCCGGGGAGGAGGTTGACGTCCTCCGCGAAGTCCTTGACCGCGATACCGACCGGGGTGTCGTCGGCGTCGTAGAGGATGACGGTGTTCTCGCCGTGCGGGCAGAAGGCGACGCCGTAGCGGTAGAGGTGGTGCAGCAGGCCGGGGAGCAGGGTGCCGAGGAAGCGGCCGAGCCAGTCGTGCGGGGTGCGGCCGGAGCGCTCGATGAGCTCGGTGACCAGGGCCCGGCCGTCGGAGCCCACCTTGAGCAGCGCGGCCATGGTGCGGGCCTGCTCGCCGTCGTGCAGCTGGGCCGCCACGGGTTCGCGCCAGACCGCGCCCAGCAGCTCGTGGTAGCGGTACGGGGCGTCATCGACGGCTTCGTAGAGGGGATGGCTGACGGCCACAGCGGCGACCTCACCCAGCGGGTGGAAGCGCAGTTCATCGCGGAGGTAGGGGTCGGCGTCGCGCAGGGTGTGCAGCCAGGCGCTGACATCGGGGGCCGCGTGGGTGGGTTCGGTGGACAGGCCGCGCCAGACAAGGGTGTTGCGGATGAGGAGGGGGACTTTGACGTTACGGCGGTGGGGGTGGTCGATGTTGGCGAGGGTGCGGATGGACTGGAGGGGACGGTAGCGGTCCGGTCCTTCGCCGAGGCGGACGATGCGGCCGTCGGCGAGGTAGGCGGCGAAGAGGGTTTCCACGGCCTCGTCCCAGTGGAAGGGGTGGACGGGCAGCCAGGTGAAGTCGGCGGGCGTGTGGCCGCCTTCGCCTTCGGCGCAGGCCTCTTCCAGGGCGGCGGTGAACTGTTTACGGGTGTCCGTGTCCAGTTCCTCCGCCAGCAGCGTATCGGCGTCGAGTCCGGGGACGCCGGAGTAGCGGGCGAGGCTGGTGTGGACGGCGGCCCAGATGAGATGTACGGCGGTGGCGGTCTCCGGGGCGTAGGCGGCCGAATCGGCGGCGGAGAAGCCCAGCCGTCCCTTGTTGAGGAGCATGCAGGGGTGGCCGTCCTGGTGGGCTTCCAGGTCGAGATGGTCCAGATCGGCGAGGTCGGCCGCGGGCAGCGCGCGGGCGAGGGCTTCGGCGTCCACCCGCTGGGTGGCGCTGAGCTCACGCAGGGCCTCGGCGGTGGTGGGGCCATCCCAGCCGAGGACGGTACGGGCGTCCAGGAGGAACCGTTCGGGGCCCGGCGCCCCCTCGGTGGGTGCGGGGTGACGGCGGAGGGTGCCGTCGATGAGCCGCCAGGTGCCGAAGGTGCCGCGCGTGGCCCGGAAGGTCCAGTGGACGGTGTCGGAGAAGTCGAGCCGGTAGGCGTCGTCGGTGTGCGGCTCGGGGACGGGGGTCAGCAGCTCTTCGTAGGCGAACTCCTCGATGGCCTTGACCAGCAGCCGTCGGCCTGCTTCTGCCCAGGTGGCGCGGTTGGGGCGGTTCATCGGTGGTTCTCCTCGGCTCTAGCGGGGGCGGAGAGGGATATCAGGCTGGCGGGGATCAGTACGGCGGCGGCGATGGCCAGCGGAAGCGCGAGGTCCTGGGAGACCGCCGCCGCGGCGACCAGCGGGGCGGCCAGCAGTCCGGCGGACCGGACGGTTTCCACGGCGGTGAAGGCCGGACCGGCCGTACCGGTCGCCCGGAACATCCGCAGCTCAACGGCGACTTGGCCGAGGCCCAGCCCCAGCCCGAACAGCAGTCGGCCGCCCGCCAGCGTGGGCAGCCCGGCGGCCAGATACTGCGAGGCGAGCCCGACCGCGCCCAGGGTGAGGGCCACCGGCAGCAGCCGGTCGCCCAGCAGATCATGGCAGCGGCGGGCGGCGGGCAGCACGGCCAGCGCGGCGACGCTGGGCAGGAAGAACAGTACGGCGGCCCCGGTGGGCCCGCTGTCCAGGCTGAGGGAAAGCTCGGTGAAGAAGGGCCGGGCCACGCTGACCGCGAAGTCGAACGCCACCCCGATCAGGGCGGCCTGAGCGAGCAGCAGCAGCCAGGGCACGCTGAGACGGGCGACGGGGGTGGTCCGTGAGGTGGGCTCTTCCGGTGCTGGTGGCGGCAGCTGGCCGAGGACCCGGTAGATCAGCACGGCGAGCACCACGTCCAGGAGGGCGAACGCGGAGATGCCCACCCGTGGCTCCGGCAGCGCGAGGACTCCGGCGCCGGTCACGGTCGCGGCCACCGAAGCCACATGGAAGACCACCACAAAGGAGCAGATCCCGGCCAGCCTGGCGTGTGCGCTGCTGGTTGCTCGCTGTCCCGATACCGCCTTACGGCTGTGCTCGGCGATAAAGGCCGGATAGGCGAGAAGCAGTGCGGCGTTGGTCGCGACCGAGGCGGCGGACAGCGCGGTGAACGACGCGTAGTTGGGCGCGAAGCCCAGCAGCAGGTCAAGTACGGCGGCCGCGCACAGCCCGGTGAGGATCAGCCGGTGCAGCGTCCAGCGCCGGGCGGCAAGGCCCCACAGCGGTAGCGCGGCGAGGCCGACGATGCGGCAGATCCACAGATACAGGCCGGTCGCACCGGGGTCGCTGATGCCGTAGAGCCGCTGGAACAGCTGCGGGAGAAAGGGTGCGAGCGCGGTCTCCGCGATGATGTAGAGGCCGATGACCGAGATCAGGACGGCTCTGGCGTGCCATCCGGGCCGGGGGCTGTGCCGGTTGAGGGCCTGCCGGGTCCCGGACCCGGGTGCCTGGTCGACGACGGTCACCGTACGGTCCCCGCGGTGGCCGGCAGCGGCGGTACGCCGGGCGTGGCCGGGCTCTGTGGCGCGCCGAAGGTGGTCCAGGCGGCCCGTTCGGGTACCGGGAGAACGGTGTGTCCGGCGGCGGCGTTGAGGATGGTGGCGGCTCGCCAGGCGCCGAGGGTGAGGTCGGGGGCGCCGACGCCATGGGTGTGCGTCTCGGCGTTCTGTACGTAGAGCGTGCCGCGGACGCGCGGATCGAGGGCGACCCGGTAGTCGCCGTCGACCTGATAGCGGCCCTTGTGGTCCCAGTCGACGAGGTCGGCGAGGGTGTTGAGGAAGGCCGGGCGGGACGCGGCGTAGCCGGTGGCCGAGACGATGGCGGAGGTGCGGAAGGTGAACTCGGTCTGCTGCTGGCTGTGGCGGCAGGTCAGTACGTAACCCTCGCCGTCGGCCCCGGCCGCCAGGACCTCAACCCCCGGATGCAGTCCGGCGCGTGGCTGTCCGCCGCCGATGGTCCGCTCGTAGAGCTCATCATGGATGTCGCCCAGCGTCTCCTCGCTGACCCCCTTGTAGAGCTGCCACTGCTCGCGTACAAGCTGTTCGCGGCGGTCCTCGGGCAGGGCGCGGAAGTAGCGGATGTAGTCGGGCGTGAAGTGCTCCAGGCCGATCTTGGAGTACTCCATGGGGGCGAACGCGGGGGTACGGGCCAGCCAGCGGACAAAGGGGCCGCCCTGGCCGTCCCCGTCCTGCTGCCGGATGAGATCGAGGGCGACCTCGGCACCGGACTGACCGGCGCCGATGACGGTGACATCGTCGGCGTCGGCGAGCCGGGCGCGATGGGTGCGGTAGTCGGCGCTGTGCAGCACCCGGCCGGTGTGGTCGGCGGTGAGCAGTGCGCGCAGGGGTTCGGGTATGACGGGTTCGGTGCCGACGCCCAGGACGACTTGGCGGGCCAGGACCCGGCTGGCGGTCCCGTCGGCGGAGCGGTGGGTGACGGCGAAGGCGTCGGCGGCCTCGTCCCACTCCACCGCGGTGACCCGGGCGTCAAAGCGGCAGGAGGGCAGCCGCTCGGCGACCCAGCGGCAGTAGTGGTCGTACTCCCGGCGCGGGATGTGGAAGCGCTCGGAGAAGAAGAACGGGAACATCCGGTCGTGGGAGCGGAGATAGTTCAGATATGACCAGGGGCTGGTGGGGTCGGCCATGGTGACGAGGTCGGCAAGGAACGGCACCTGGAGAACCGTTCCTTCCATCAGCAGCCCCGGATGCCAGGAGAAGGCGGGCTTGGCGTCCAGGAAGAGCGCGGACAGCTCCGGCACGCCGTCGGCGAGCGCGGCCAGCGACAGATTGAACGGTCCGATGCCGACACCGACGACGTCGTAGGGGGAGCTGTTGTTCGACTGGGTCGACTCCGTCAGCACGGTCATCGCTGGGCCTCCACGAGGGGATTGGGAAGGTCGATATAGATGGACTGGCTCTGCACATCGCCGACGAGCTCATCGAGGCCGTCCACGCAGGTGAGGTAGTTGCCCTTGCAGCGCAGTACGGGGGCGTCGAGCAGCAGGTCGAGCAGGCCCTTGGCGCCGGGCTCGCGGACGCGGAGCCGCTCAAGTGCGTTGCGCAGCACCCGCAGCAGGTCGTGCTCGTCCGCGAGGCCGAGCGCGCCGAACGCGCCGACCAGCCCGAGAAGATTGTTGATGCCGAGGTAGTAGACGACGCGTTCATCGACGAACGCGTCATCGAAGACCAGCTCCACACCATCGGTGGCGCCGGGCAGCAGCTGCTCGACCTCGCCCGCCTGGGAGGCGGCGACGTAGTAGCCCTGGCTGTCGCGGTACCAGCCCGCCGTGGGCAGGCCGTCCGCGTCCAGGGCGACCAGGGTGTTCTGGTGGTGCGGTTCCAGCGCGATGCCGTAGCGGGCCCGCAGGCGGATCAGCGGGACGGCGAGCACCTCAAGGTAGCGGGTGAGCCAGCGGGCGGAGGCCTCGGCGGTGGACACGGCATGGGCGCGGGCGGTGCGCTCGACGGCCTGGGCGAGCAGGGCACGGTGCCCGGGCCCGGTGCCATCGCCGGGCCCGGTGCGCTCGGCCAGCAGACCGGCTACGCACAGCCCTTCGCGGGTGCCGCCACGGAAGGGGTTGTCCCGGATCGCGGCCTCCAGGCCGGTTTCCGGTCCATCGGTGCCCACCGAGAGCCAGCCGAAGTCCCGCAGGATGGAGAAGTGCGGGTGCTCGGCCCGCAGCCAGTCGGCGGGCCCCGCGGCCAGCAGCCGGGCGGCCCTGACCCCCAGGCGCATCTCGCTACGCAGGTTGTTACGGCGTGAGTTGGTGATCCGCATGCCCAGCGAGAGCTTCAGCATCACCTCGGCGTCGGGGCGGTGCACGGTCCGTACCGAGGAGGTCGGATACCAGGCGGGACCGGCCGGACCGAGCGGGCGCAGCTGCCCCTCATCAAGGAGCCGCCGGACCTCGGGGCGGTGCGGTACCTCGCGGGCCTGCCAGGGGTGGACGGGAATGGGCAGGGTGCCCTCAGGCAGATCGACCCCGGTGGCCAGGGGACGCAGCAGCTCGGCCACGCTGCGGCCGTCGCTGCTCTCCCCCACCACGATGTCGGGGTGCGCCGCGAACCAGTACAGCGGGAAGGAGCCGCGCAGCTCCGGTGAGTAGGCGTCCAGTTCGTGGTCGGAGGCCTCTTCCCGGCTCTTGGGCGCGGGGTGGAAGGGGTGGCCCAGCAGCAGGGCCTGTTCGGCGTCGAGGAAGGGCGTCGGACCGGTGCCGTCGGGGCCCTCGGCGCGGCGGGCGGTGAGATGGGCGGCGGTGCGGCGGGCCGAGTTCAGCACCCGGGCGGCGGCGTCCGTACCGAGGTGGGGTGGCACCCCGCGTCCGATGGTGGTCTGGCGTATCGCGGCGGCGGCGACGAGCGCCGCGTCGGCGGGCAGCGGATCGGCGGCGGGGTCCGCCGGGAGGACGGTCGCCTCGCCGAAGCGGTGCCAGCCGGTGCGGGAGCGGTACCGCACCGGCACGTCCAGCCGGATGCCGCTGGCGGGCAGGTCGAGCGTCAGACGCTGCCCGGTGGCGGGCACCTCGGTGCCGGTCTCTCTGACGTACGCGCGCAGCAGGGTTTCGGTCGCGGCCGAATCGGCGGCGCGCTGTGGGTCTGAGTGGTCCAGGGGGTCGGTCATCGGTGGGGCTCCCGGTTCAGAGCAGCAGGCGGTCGGCGGTGGGGTGGCCGAGGAAGCTGTGCATGGCGAACTCCCAGCCGTAGGAGCCCGCGTAGGGGAACACCACGAGGTCACCCGCGCGTATCCGGTCCATCCGGACATCCCGCAGCAGGGTGTCCTCGGGAGTGCACAGCTCGCCGACGACGGTCACCCGGGTGTTCTCGGCCGTGGGGCGCGGGCAGTCCTCGGGCCAGTGCTCGATGGGGAGTACGGCGACGTTGTGCACGATGTCCCAGGAGGTGGGCAGCTGGAAGTGGTTGATGCCGCCGCGCAGCATGGCGAACCACTCGCCGTAGGAGGCCTTGACATCGGTGACTTCGGCGGCGTACCAGCCGCAGTCGGCGACGAGGAAGCGGCCGGGCTCCAGGATCACCTTGACGCCGGGCGGCGGCGTTGTCTCGCCGACGAGCGCGCCGAAGCGGGCCACATCGAAAGGTTCCTCCCCTTCGAAGGCGACCCCGATGCCGCCGCCGATGTCGATATGCCGCAGCTCGATGCCGTGCGC
Source organism: Streptomyces gobiensis (assembly GCF_021216675.1). NCBI lineage: Bacteria > Bacillati > Actinomycetota > Actinomycetes > Kitasatosporales > Streptomycetaceae > Streptomyces > Streptomyces gobiensis. Next base: position 2,665,267 of record NZ_CP086120.1, read on the forward strand.
GGCGGCGGTGGCCACGCTCCACTCCACGCACCAGCGCAGGTACGCGGCCTGGCTGTCGGCGTCGAGGTTGTTGGAGGCCGCGTGGATATGGAAGCCGGTCAGCTCGATGCCGGGGAGTCGGCGGGCCTGGCTCAGCACCTCCGGGACATCGGGCTCGGCCACCCCGAACTGGGAGGCCTCGCCGCCCATATGCAGCGAGCCGGTCACCGGGATGTCCGCGGGGTTGACCCGGAGGGCCACCCGGGCGGTGGTGCCCAGCTGGACGGCGATCCGGCTGATCCGGTGCAGCTCAAGCAGGCTCTCGGCGTTGATGGCCGCCACACCGGCCCTGACCAGATCGGTCAGCACGGGCACGGACTTGGCGGGGCCGGCGGCCACGATGGGCGCCGGGCCCGGCGCCTCCCGGTCGCGGGTGGCCGCCACGGCCAGCTCCAGTTCGGAGCGGGAGGCGACCTCGAAGCCGTCCACATACGGGGCCAGCCCCTGGACGATGCCGGGGAAGGAGTTCGCCTTCACCGCGTAGTAGACCGCCGCCCAGTCCGGCAGCGCCGCCCGCAGCTCGCGGGCGCGCCCGGCGGCGACCTGCGCGTCGTACAGATAGGCCGCCACCGGCGTCTCGGACCGTGCCAGCTCCAGCAGTCGGCGGCGCACTCGCTCAGGGAGCACCTCCAGCGGGTAGGCGGAACGGGGGGCTGCGGACGGCGGGAGTTCGATGGACACAGGCTGCCTTGGGTTGGGGAAACGGTTTCGGAGTCGGCTGGACGTCGGGAACTTAGGCGAGGCTAAGCTAACTCATCGCCGGTGTCTTACCAAGGCCGGCCAACGGGCCCGAGGGGGCCGACGGAGCCGAGGGAGCCGACCGGGCCGAGGGAACCGAGGGGGCCACAGCGGTCTCCCGGCCGGTCAGCAACTCCGCGCGCTCAGCGACCAGCTTCAGGAGCCCGTCCAGGTCAGCGGCCGTGGTACGGGGATGCAGCAAGGTCGCCTTGAGCCAGAGGCGCGAGCGGCCGTCGCCGTCCTCGGCCCAGGCCCGGCCCAGCACGGCCAGCCCCTCGGCGAGCAGCTCCCGCCGGATGGCGGCGACCAGTTCATCACCGGCGTCGGGGGACAGCGGGTCGGCGGCGGTGGGCCGGAAGAGCACGGTGCTGATCCCGATGTCGCCGGGGCGGCGGCGCAGTGCCGGGTGTGTGTCCACCGCCTGGCCGAACTGCCCCGCGGTCGCCACACAGTGCTCCACGAGCTGGCCAAGTCCGTTACGGCCGAGGGCACGCAGCGTTGTGGCGATCTTCAGCACGTCGGGGCGGCGTGAGGTACGGATCGAACGGCCGAGCAGATCCGGCATCCCGGCCTCGGTGTCATCATCGGCGTTGAGATAGTCAGCGGTCAGTGACAACGCCTGCAGAGCGGCCGTGTCAGCGACGGCGAGCACACCGGCCGCGACCGGCTGCCAGCCCAGCTTGTGCAGGTCGTAGGTGACAGAGACCGCGTGCTCAATCCCCCGCAGCCGGACGGCGAGTTCCTCGCTGAACAGCAGCGGACCGCCGTATGCCGCGTCGACATGGAGCTCAGCGCCATGGCACTGGGCGACCTGGGCCAGCTCCGGGAGCGGGTCGATCAGCCCTTCATCGGTCGTGCCCGCGGTGGCCACCACCAGAGCGGGACCGCCGCCCACCTCGGTGAGAGCCCGGTCGAGGGCGGCCGGAACCATCCGCCCGGCGCGGCACTCCACGGTCACCGGCGTCGGCAGGCCGAGGATCCAGGCGGCGCGGCGCACACTGTGGTGTGCGTTGGCGCCGCACAGCACCTGAACGCTACGGGCGCCCTGGGCGCGGGCGCGTTCCCGGGCGAGCAGCAGGGCGACGAGGTTGGACTCGGTACCGCCGCTGGTGATCAGGGCATCGGGCTCGGCATGGCCGGGGTAGACCAGCGCGGCCAGGGCGGCGGTGACCTCTTCCTCGATGACGGCGGCGGCCGGTGCCTGGTCCCAGGAGTCCATGGAGGGGTTGAGGGCGGAAGCCGCGAGGTCGGCGGCGGCGGCCACGGCCAGCGGCGGGCAGTGCAGATGGGCGACGCAGTAGGCGTCACCGGGGTCGGCCGCGCCCTGCGCCGCAGCACGTACGACGTCATAGAGGGCGTCATGTGCGCCCACCCCCGCCGTGGGGAACAACGGTGCGCACAGGGCCCGGGTACGGGCGGCCACCGCCTCCGGGCCGCCGATGGGCAGCGGCCCACCACGGGCGGCGGCGCCATCGGCGAGCGCGTCAAGGGCCACGGTCGTCATGGCCCGCAGGGCACGCGGGTCTTCCGGACCCGCGGCGACGGCGGTGTCGGTGGCGTTAACGGTATCGGTGGTGTCAGCGGTATCGGTGGTGTCACGGTACGGGGTCACGCGGCACGCTCCACATCGGTCAGGGCGTCGGTGAGGCGGTTCATTACGGAGTCCGCCTGGGCATCGGTGAGTACGAGCGGCGGCAGCAACCGCAGCACGGTGTCGCCGCGGCCGCCGAGTTCGAGCATCAGGCCACGCTCGAGACAGGCTGCTTGCAGAGCCCTGGCGTAGCGCGGGTTGCCCGGCAGGGAGCCCAGCCGGTCGGGTTCGGCGTCGGGGTCGACAAGTTCGGCGCCGATCATCAGGCCGCGGCCGCGTACCTCACCGATCGCCGGGTGATCCAGGGCCAAGTCGCGCAGGCCGCCGCGGATCCGGGCGCCCAGCTTCTCGGCGTGCTCCGGGAGTTGCTCCTGGGCCACGGTACGCAGCGTGATCTGGCCGGCCACCATGGCCAGGGTGTTGCCGCGGAAGGTTCCGGTGTGGTCGCCCGGCTGCCAGGTGTCGAGGTCCGGCCGGTAGGCGATGAGGGCCAGCGGCAGCCCACCGCCGACGGCCTTGGAGGTGACGAGGACGTCGGGGGTGACACCGGCCCGTTCGCAGGCCCAGTAGTAGCCGGTACGGCCGATGCCGGTCTGCACCTCGTCGATGATGAGGAGCACACCATGTTCAGCGGTGATCCGGCGCACCTCACGCAGCCAGGCGTCCGGGCCTTCGACCACGCCGCCTTCCCCCTGGACGACCTCCAGGATGACGGCGGCGGGGGTGGCGACACCGCTGCTCGGGTCGGTGAGGAAGCTCTCCAGGAGACGGGCGGAGAGTTCACCGGCCTGCTCGGCGCCGACGCCGAACGGGCAGCGGTAGCCATAGGGGTAGGGCAGCCGGGTGACGGGCTGGGCGTCGGTCAGCTGGCCGCGCATCCGCTCCGGTCCGGAGACCGCGGACGCCCCGAGGGTCATGCCGTGGTAGGCCCCGGTGAAGGCGAAGACCCCTTGGCGACCGGTGGCGTTGCGGGCGAGCTTGAGCGCGGCCTCGACCGCGTCGGTCCCGGCGGGGCTGCAGAAATGCAGCTTCGCCTGGTGACGCAGGGTGCCGGGGAGCTGGCCCAGCAGCTCCTCGCTGAACGCGTCCTTCGCCGGGGTGATCATGTCGAGGGTGTGCAGCGGAGCCCCGGAGCGGAGTGCCTCGCGCAGTGCCCCGGTCACCTCGGGGTGGTTGTGGCCGAGGGCGAGCGTGCCCGCGCCGGAGAGGCAGTCGAGGTACGTACGTCCATCGGCTCCGGTGACCTCCGCTCCGGCGGCGGCGACCGGAGCCACCGGAATGGTCCGGGCATAGGTGCGGGCGGCGGACTCGCGTTGTGCTTGGCGGTCGAGGAGTTGAGCACGCAGCATTTTTGCTTCAGGCCCTTCGGTCACGGTACGGAGCGAGCGTGCGGTGGCAGCACACACGGCGCCAACCGTGAGGTCTCACGGCCAGCTCGCGAGAAGTTAGGTTAGCCTAACCTTCATGATTCTTAAAACGGGGCCCCGCCGGTATTCGGCCATGACTGACGCACCGGACGGCGAACACCGTCGGTGCCAGGGCGCGTTGGGAGTTACGGCTCGTCAGACCCCTGCCGTACCCGCTTCCCGTGCCTGCTGCCGTGCCTGCTGCCGTGCCTGCTGCCGGCTCAGCGGAATGACCAGCGGCGCTCCGGTCTCCTCGTCGTGCCGGATCCGGGCGGTCAGCCCGAACACCTCGCTCAGCAGCTCCTCGGTCAGCACCTCCGCCGGGGCGCCGCGCGCCACGATCCGGCCGTCCTTCATCGCGATGAGCCGGTCGGCGTACCGCGCGGCCAGGGACAGATCGTGCAGCACCAGTACCACCGTCCGGCCGGTGTCCTGGTGCAGCTCCCGGACGAGGTCCAGCACCTCGATCTGGTGCGCCAGATCCAGATGGTTGGTCGGCTCGTCGAGCAACAGCAGCTCGGTGTTCTGGGCCAGCGCCATGGCGATCCAGGCGCGCTGCCGCTGGCCGCCGGACAGCTCATCGAGGGTGCGCTCGGCCAGGTCATATGTGCCGGTGCTGCGCAGCGCCTGCTCTACGGCTGCCTCATCCTCCGAGGACCAGCGCCGGTACCAGGTCTGGTGCGGATGACGGCCACGCGCCACCAGGTCGGCGACGCTCAGCCCCTCCGGGGCGATGGGCGTCTGCGGCAGCAGACCGACCAGACCCGCGACCTGCCGGGTGGGCATCCGGTGGATGGGCATGCCGTCCAGCAGCACGTGGCCGCTCCGGGGTTTCATCAACCGCCCGAACGCGCGCAACAGGGTGGATTTGCCGCACCCGTTGGGGCCGATGATGGCCGTAACCGAACCATCGGGGATATCCAGCTCCAGCTCATGGACGACGGGCTGGTCACCATAGGACAGGGTCAGCCGCTCCGCCCGCAGCCGCACCCCCGCACCGGGCACCGCGACATCCGGCGGCTCGGCTGTCTGGAAGGCCGTCCCGAGGGTCTCCGTCATGGCTTCCGGCCCTTTCCACTCCGAATGAGCAAATACAGCAGGTAGGGCGCGCCCAGCGCCGCGGTGAGAATGCCGACGGGGAGTTCGAAGTCGCCGAAGGCGGTACGACCCAGCACATCGGCCCACACCGTAATGGCTGCCCCAAGGAGAGCCGAGGCGAGCAGCGGGGGCGTGCCGGTGCGCAGCAGGCGCACCGCGAGCTGTGGGCAGGCGAGCGCGACAAAGGCGACCGGGCCTGCCGCCGCGGTGGCGGTGGCGGTCAGCAGTACGGCGGTGAGCAGCAGTGCGGCCCGGGCGGCGGTCATCCGTACCCCGAGGCCACGCGCGGTGTCCTCGTCGAAGGCGAGCGCGCCGAACTGGAAGGACAGCACCAGAGCCGCGGGCAGCAGCAGGGCCAGCGCCCAGGCGACCGGCCGTACGGTGTCCCAGTTGGCGGCGTTGAGACTCCCGTTGAGCCAGAGCAGGGCGCGCCCGGCGTCCACGATGTTCGCCTTGATGAGCAGCCAGGACGTCACGCTGGTGAGTACGGCGTTCACTCCGACGCCCACCAGCAGCACCCGGTAGCCGGACAGCCCCCGCCGTACGGCGAGCACGTAGATCGCTACGGCCGTCAGCAGCCCGCCCAGCACCGCGGCGGTCGGCACGCCGATATCGGCCAGCGGCCCGCTGACGCCCCCATAGGCGCCGCCGAAGACAATGACCGTGATCGCGCCCACACCCGCGCCGGAGGTAATGCCGAGAATGTCCGGACTGGCCAGCGGATTACGGGCGATCCCCTGGAAGATGGCCCCGGCCAGCGCCAGCGAAGCACCAACGAGCGCGCCCGCCACAGAACGCGGCATCCGCAGCTCAAGCACAACGAGCCGGTCAACCGACTCGCCGCCGCCGAAGAGTACGTGGACCACGTTGGTGACCGGCAGCGAGAAGTCTCCCCGGCCGGTGTTGATGACGATGGCGGCGAACAGCGCGAGTGCGGTGACCAGCGGCACCGCCACGATCCGGGGGCGCCATACCGCGGAGGCCGGACCGACCCGCACCGGTGACCGGCCAGGGACGATGGGCTGGTTCTTCATGCCGGTTCTCGTACCGGTTTCTCTGCCAGTTTCTATGCCGGTTTCTGTATCGCTCATAGCCTCACCGGCTTACGGCGGCGCACCAGATGGATGAAGACCGGCGCCCCGATGAGCGCGAGCATGATGCCCACCTCGAGCTCACCGGGCCGGGCCACCAAACGGCCGAGGACATCCGCACCGACCGTCAGCACTCCGCCCAGCAGCCCCGCGTAGGCGAGCACCCATCGGTAGTCAGGACCGGCGAAGTAGCGTGCGATATGGGTGGCCACCAGGCCGACAAACCCGATGGGTCCGCAGATGGCGACCGCGGTCCCGGTGAGCAGGGTGATCGCGGCCATGCCGGTGGCCCGGGTCAGCCCGACCCGTACCCCGAGTGTGCGGGCCACATCCTCGCCGAGGGACAGGGCGTTGAGACCGGAGGCGTTGAGCGCTGCCAGCAGCAGCCCGGCCACGATGAACGGAAGTGCCTGCGCGGTGAGTTCAAGGGGCCGGCCACTGACCGATCCGACCGTCCAGAAGCGGTACGTATCCAGCGCCTGCCGGTCGAAGATGACCATGCCCGCGGTGAGGGCGGTGAACAGGGCATGGGCGGCGGCCCCCGCGAGCGCCAGCGTTACCGGCGTCGCCCCGCCACGGGCGGCGGCGCCCACCAGATAGACCAGGACACTCGCGATCGCCGCTCCCAGAAAGCCGAACCAGACATACCCGTAGAGGCTGGTGACTCCCAGAAGAAAGATGGACACCACGACGCACATCCCCGCGCCGGCACTGATGCCGAGCACCACCGGATCGGCGATGGGGTTACGGGTGTGCCCCTGCATCAGCGCCCCGGCCACGCCCAGCGCGACCCCGGCGGCGATCCCCAGCGCGGTACGCGGCACCCGGAGCGAGCGGATGATGATGTCGCCCTCCGCCCCGACAGGGCTCCACACCCCGTGCCACACCTGCGTCAGGGTGAGGGTCTTGGCACCGAGCGCGATGCTCAGCAGCACCGTCACAACCAGCAGTCCCACCAGGACAAGCAGCCCAATCCAGCGTTTTCGGGCACGTCCTGACGCAACCTGCCGCATCACCCGCTTCCGGGGTGGCGCAGATAGCGCTTCTATCACGATCTCCTCCGCCGTGCCGCGCATGTAAGTTAGGTGAGCCTATCCTTACAGCGCACACCCCCGTGAGAGAAGGGACCCCCTGATGAGAGCCCGTTGGCTCACTCGCTTCGGCCGAACCGTCGGCGCTGCCGCCGTCACCGCCAGCCTGCTCGCCACCGCCGCTTGCGGCGGCAGCTCGGACAAGGATACGGATGCCAAGGACGGCAAGTCCGGCTCCTCCGATTCCGCTTTCCCGCGCACGGTCGAGCACGCCATGGGCAAGACCGAGCTCAAGAAGGCCCCCGAGCGGGTCGTCGCGCTCGATATGACGTTCGTCGACGCGACCCTGGCGCTGGAGACCGAGGTGGTTGGCTACACCACCTTCGAGAAGCCCGACGAGAAGCTTCCGGAGTACTTCGGCGGGGACGTCAAGAAGTACGCCGCGAAGGCCACTCCGGTCGGCCTGCTTGAGGAGCCGAGCCTGGAGAAGATTCTCTCGCTGAAGCCCGACCTGATCATCTCTGCCAAGGTGCGGCACGAGAAGCTGTACAAGCAGCTTCAGGAGATCGCACCGACCGTCTTCACCGAGGACACCGGCGCCACCTGGAAGGAGAACCTGGACCTGGTCGGCAAGGCCCTCGGTAAGGAGGAGCTGGCCAAGGAGAAGATCTCCGCCTTCGACAAGCGCGCCAAGCAGATCGGTGACAGCGTCCGCAAGAAGGAGGACGGCAACCCGTCGGTCTCCGTTGTGCGCTTCGTGGACGGCCCGACCCGGCTCTACAAGGAGGACACCTACATCGGTGTCATCCTGAACGACTTGGGCTTCGACAAGCCCAAGGACGCCCAGGGCACCGGCTTTAACGCCGACATCTCCGAAGAGGAGATCAAGAAGGTGGACGCGGATGACATCTTCGTGACCGCCTACCCGGACGCCCAGGGCGCGTCAAAGAAGAGCCAGCGGAAGTACCAGGCCAACCCGCTGTGGAAGCAGCTCAAGGGTGACGTCCACGAGGTCGATGACACCACCTGGATGCTCGCCGTGGGTCTGTACGGCGCGGAGGCTGTGCTGGACGATATCGCGAAGACGTACGAGGTCGACGCGGCGAAGTCCTGACTCCCCGGCATGCCCCGTACTGATTCGTACGCCCCGCCACGCGGCGGGGCGTACGTCTCGGGGTCCGGCTGCGGGGTGCTGTGGGTGGGTTTCCCCGTATCCCGCCCCTTCCCGGAAACCGGGGCGTAGCCCCGGGCCCCGGGGTTGGCCGGTGCGGGACGGTGGCCGGGTGTTGTGCCCACCCTCCCCCAGCTAACGCTGGGAGGTGCCCCCACGCCCTGCGGAACGACTGCCCACAACACTGTGGGGGTCTGGGGGCGCAAGCCCCCAGTTTCGGGAAGGGGTGGGTTAGGGGAAACCCCTCCCGGGTCAAGCGGAGCGGACTGATTCTGCGGCCTGCTTGTCGAGGGCAACGCGCACGAGGGCCGCCGCGAGACGGGGCAGATCGGCCTCGTCCACCAGCCGCGCAAGCGACTTCGGCGTCTTCGGCAGCCCAACACGCTCGGCCCCCTCGAGCGCCTTGGCGTCGAGGTACGGCGCGAACTCCGGCCAGACGCCCTGCGCCTCCCGGAGAAAGATGTTGACCCCGGCGGGCCCTATCCCCGGGAACCCCTGCAGCAGCTTCTCCGGGTCACCCTGCTCGCGCATCCGCCGCAGATCACCCTTGTACTTGTCCAGCAGAATTTCGGCCGCCTCACCCAGCTGGGTGGCGGTCCGCTCGTCATAGCGCCGGTAGCCGCCCTCACCGAGCGCGTCGACGCGCTGCTGCCAGGTCGCGTCGATCATCTTCCGTGCGTCCCGCATTCCGGCGTCAAAGAGCGCACGGGCCGCCGCCACCGCGATATCCGCCTTGATCCGGGCGGACAGCAGATGGGAGAGCACCAGGAGCTGGTACAGGGGCCCAGGGGTGTCCCGGAGCTTGATGCCCGCCTCAGCTGCGTAGGTCTGGCCTTGCTGGTCCAGCAGGGCCTGGACCACGGCTTCGCTCTTCTTGCTCATTCGCTTCACCACCCTCGGTCCCCTGCGCGGGTTCCCGGCACGGTCTGGATTACTCCGCGCTCACCCCCGCGCTCACCCCCGCCCACAGCTCCGCCTCGATCAGACCGGCTGCCCGCTGGGTGCCGCCTTCCGACGCCATCCGCCGCCGGAGCGCCGCTGACTTCGCGGCCACCTCAGGATCGTTCACCAGGGCGAGGACCGTCTTACGCAGCGTCCCCGCGGTGGCCTCCGCCATCGGCACATGCCGGGCGACGCCGAGCGACTGCAGCATGTCGGCGTTCCCGAACTGGTCGACGGCCTGCGGGACCGCGACCATCGGTGTGCCGGTGGCCAGGCCCTCCTGGCTGCCGCCGGCGCCCGCGTGGGTGATGAAGGCGTCGGCCTGCCTGAGAACGGCCAGTTGCGGCACCCAGTCACGCACCTCCACATTGGCCGGGAGCTCCCCGAGCTCGGACACTTCGACGTGCTTGCCGATCTGCAGGACGACATGCCAGCCGGGCAGATCACCGAATGCACCGACGCACTCGCGGTAGAAGCCGGGCTGCTTGGTGAAGGTCGAACCGAGCGAGACCAGCAGCACCTTCTCCGCATCGGCCGGACGCTGCCATTCGCCCTGTTCCGCCCGGTCACCCTGGCAGGCGCCGACGAAGGTGTAGACGGTCGCGTCGACCCGGTCCGCATGGGGCTGAAGGACCTCGGGGATCAGCACGAGACACCGGCGTGGACGGCCGATCAGCCGGTCCGGGTCGGTGTGTGTCATGCCGTGCTCATCGAGCCACGCGCGGTAGCGCGCGTAGTAGGCCTTGCCGCGCTCGGACTGCCTGAGTTCAGCGAGCATCGGCTCCGCCACCTCCTCCTCGTACCCCTCCCAGGCGACCAGGTTCGGCGAGAGCTGTACGGCCGGAACACCCCAGCGGTGGGCGAGGACAGGCGCTGGGTATGCGGTGATGTCATGGATGACGAGGTCAGGGCGGTCGCTCTCATACGCCCCGGCCAGCTGCGGCAGCGCCTGGACGGCGTCGTTCAGGAACAACTCGAAGTAATCGATGATTTCACTGCCCCAGGCGTCCGGCTCGTCTTCGGTGGGGAGCGTCGAGGTGTAGACAACGGGCTCGGCGCCGGCAGCGGCGACCTTCTCGGCGAACGGGCCGGGGATCGCGTAGGTGACGCGGTGTCCACGGGCGACAAGCTCCCGGATCACTTCGATGCTCGGATTGACGTGCCCGGGCGCGGCGATGCTGAACATGGCGATGTGGGCACTCTTCGAAGAGGTCATGCCTCCAACATAACGAGACGATACGTCTCGTTCAAATGAATGGTGAAGACGGACGCGGCGACAGCGGCGCCGACCAACGCCCCCACCACCGTCTGGGCCGGGCTGTGAACCCGCAGCCGCACACGCGACCAGCCGATTAACGCCACCAAGGGAGCGCCCATCACCAGCGATGTGCCGTAAGTGAGCACAAGGATGGCGACCGCGCCGCCTGCCACAGCGGTGTGCACGGAGATCTTCCACCAGCTGGTCACAGCGAGCGTGACCACCAGCCCTGTCAGCATGGCGGTGACCAGTGCGACCACTTCCCGGGGGCCACCGAGGACGGCGAGCGCGATGTTCCCCGAGGCCACGGACCCCATGGTGACCAGGAATGGAACGAAACGCTGCCGTCGGACACGGAGATGCCGGTCGGTCCAGCGTCCGCGCCGGACCCCGACCGCGATGAACGCGTACGGGACAACGCCACAGAACAGTCCGGCGAGGAGACCCCAACCGACCCCACGCAGGCTGTGGGTGCTGTGCCACCCGACGGCGAGCAGGACGGCTATGACCAGGATGCCCGGAGCGAACACATCGGTGACGAGCTTGGCCAGCCGATGGGCGGCAGCAGAGCCCGGAGAAGCGGTAACGGTGTCGGTCACGGATGATTCCCTGCCATATCGCGGCTCGCAGCGGCCTGAAGATACAGCAGCCCGCGTAGCGGTCAGCCGCCTTGACACACCGTCGACGCACCGGCGCAGTGGTGGGCCAGCGCCCTGCGCAGGACATGACCAATAAGAAGCATGACCAATGAGAAAGGGGCACCCGCAGAGCCGTGCGGGTGCCCCACCGCTCAGCCGCTCAGCGGCAGAACTTCACCGGGGCAAGGTTGACGACATAGCGAGCGGAGACAAAGCCGGAGCGGCCAGCCAGCCTGTACCAGATGTTGTTGCCGTTGACCCGCTCTCCGCGGACCTTGCAGGACAGCTTGATGATGGCACCGTGGCGGAAGGCGCCCAGCACTCTGGACTGTGTGTTGGCCCTGGCACGAATGTTGATGCCGGTGCGCGCGATGACCCTGCCCTTGACGTGGGCGGCGGCAGCGGACGGCCCCGGAGCTGGCGCAGGCGCAGGCTGTTCAGCCGCCAGCGAGGGCGCCGCGCCCATCAGACCGACGGCCAGCGCGCCGGTGGTCAGCGCGGCGGCGAACTTCCCGTTCTTCAGCATGGGCGGTATCTCCTTGTCGATGGACTGATCCCTTTCCCGCTGAAGACGATGAGTCCCGGAGGGTCCGAGGCGTCGCTGCCATACCGCCAAGTCACCCGATGAGCCCATCACGGCCCCACACCTGACGGCGTGTCCGGGCGTTCCGCCCACCGTGACGCAGAGTGAAATACGGCACATCCGTTCCCACGAGGCCGTCGTGGCACTAACTTTCACTTTCATCGTGTTCGTATCCCGAACACGGATTCACCCCCCTCGAACAGCACTGTCCCTCTGTCCCCACCGTATGAACCGGAAGGACCCTGCCTGTGCACGCTTCACTCCGCAGCAGACGCCGCGCGATCGCGGCGCTCTCCGCTGCCGCGCTCGCCACACCGCTGCTGATCGCCGCGACCGCGTCGCCCGCCACCGCCACGTCGGATCCGGCGCACCACGGGCGGAAGTTGGCCAGACAGCTGGTCAAGAAGACCAGCGCCGACGGCGCCATGAAGCATATGAAGGCCTTTCAGCGTTTCGCCGACGCCAACGACGACAACCGCGCCGCCGGTACGCGCGGGCACGAGCTGTCCGCGAAGTACGCGGGCTCCCTGCTGAAGGCCGCCGGTTACAAGGTCACGTACCAGGACTTCACCTTCACCTACCGCGAAACCGTCGCGGAGAAGCTGACGGTGCTGACGCCCGAACGGCGTGACGTCCCGATCAAGCTGATGACGTACACCAAGAGCACCCCCGAAGGCGGCATCGAGGCGCCCGTCGCCGAGGTACCGGCAGACGAGGACGGCACCACCGGCTGTGAGGCCGAGGACTTCGCCGCCGGAGACTTCACGGACAAGGTCGCGCTGATCAAGCGCGGCGGCTGCACCTTCGCGAAGAAGCAGGCGAACGCCGCCGACGCCGGTGCGGTCGGCGCCGTGATCTACAACCACCTCGATGGTGACCTCAATGGCACCCTGGGCGACGCCGACGCGGCCCGTGTCCCGACCGGCGGGCTCAGCAAGGAGGCGGGCGACGCCCTCTCCGATGAGGTCGCCAAGGGCGATGTGACGGTCAATCTGGAGCTCATCGAGTTCCAGGAGGACCGCAGGACGCCCAACGTCATCGCCGAGACCCGCGGTGGTGACCCGGACAACGTGGTCATGCTCGGCGCCCACCTCGACTCGGTCGCGGACGGCCCCGGCATCAACGACAACGGCTCCGGCTCGGCCGGCATCCTGGAGTCCGCGCTGCAGTTCGCCAAGGCCACCAAGCAGTGGCACGGCAAGCACCACAAGCAGCCCGCGAACAAGGTGCGCTTCGCGCTGTGGACCGCCGAGGAGGTGGGCCTGCAGGGATCGACGTACTACGTCGAGAACCTCTCCGAGAAGGAGCGCGAGCAGATCTCGCTGTACCTCAACTTCGACATGATCGCCTCGCCGAACTACGGCCTCTTCGTCTATGACGGCGATGGCTCCGAGGGACTGTCCGACCCGGGCCCGGAGGGCTCGTCCCAGATCGAGTACGGCATCAATGAGTTCATGAAGTCGCAGGGCCACCAGCCGCGTGGCACCGCCTTCAGCGGCCGCTCGGACTACGGTCCGTTCATCGAGGTCGGCATCCCCGCAGGCGGCACCTTCACCGGTGCCGAGGGGATCAAGACCGAGGAGCAGGTCAAGCTGTGGGGCGGCCAGGCCGGGGTGGCGTACGACGAGAACTACCACCAGGCCGGTGACGACATCACCAACCTCGACATGTTCGCGTTCGACGCCAACATCAAGGTGATCGCCAACGCGGTCGGTAACTACGCCTGGGACACCAGCTCCCTGAACCAGCCGGTGCCGGACTACGACCAGCCCAAGGGCGGCACGGACAGCGGTGGCGGTCTGCACGAGGACCACGGCCACGAGGTCACCGCATAACAGGCACGCGGAGCGTGTGAAGCATGAGCACGCGAAGCATGTGAAACAGAGGAAACGCGCGCAGGCGCTGAGCCACTCCCCCGGCTCAGCGCCTGTGGTGTGCCGGGCGGAGAGGAGACAGACACCCTTCTTTCGAGCGAATGAGCCGCCCCGAGCAGAGCTCTCCCATGCCCCGTATCGAGTGAGAGGAGAGGTTATGTCCCGTCGCCACGAGGCTGCGCCCGGAGCCGCTCGCCCGGTAGGCTTTCCGTGTGATCTTCAAGCGAATCGGAAACGGTCGGCCGTACCCTGACCACGGCCGGGAAAGCACCCGCCAGTGGGCGGATGTTGCCCCACGCCCGGTGCGCCTTGACCAGCTCGTCACCACCAAGGGCCAGCTCGATCTGGAAACCCTGCTCGCCGAGGACTCGACGTTCTACGGCGATCTCTTCGCGCATGTCGTGAAGTGGCAGGGTGACCTCTATTTGGAGGACGGGCTGCACCGGGCCGTACGGGCCGCGCTGCAGCAGCGCCAGGTGCTGCACGCACGGGTTCTTGAGCTGGACTGAGCCCAGCATGCGGCCCAGCCCGCTTTGACCCTTTTGGGTTGGGCTGCCCGGCACCCATTGATCATCTAGTAGGCAGCACCCGGTCCCCGGGCTACGCTGCGCTCATGAGCATGCTGACGCCCCCTGGCATGGGCGGTAAGTACCGCGTCACGGGTGACCGCTATCCCCGTATGCGACGGCCCCGAAGCCGCCGCAGAATCGTTCTTGGCGCCATCGCCACGGTCTCCGCGCTGAGCCTGATCGCGTGGGGGACGCTGCAGCTCATCAGCGTCTTCGGCGGAGACGACGAGAAGAGGGTGAGCGCCAAGCGGAACCGCGGCGACTGCAAGCCCCCGGACGAGCCGGAACCGAGGAAGCTCCCCCAGCCGTCGACGATCACCGTCAATGTCTATAACGCCACGCCACGCAGCGGTCTCGCCAAAGACACCGCGGAAGAGCTGAAGAAACGCGGCTTCAAGATCGGTGAGATCGACAACGCCCCGCCCGAGTTCGACAAGAAGGTCAAGGCGACCGGTCTGCTCCTGGGCACGCCCAAGGCGAAGAAGAGTGGCCACCTGATGGTCCTGGGCGCGCATCTCGCCAAGGCGCAGACCAAGACGGACAAGGCCCGGGAGGGCAAGGCCGCGAAGAGTGTCGACCTGATCATCGGGAGCGGCTACAAGGACCTGACGCAACGACGAGAGGCCAAGAAGGTCCTGGCCGCCCTGGCCAGCCCCTCCCCCAAGCCATCCGCTGCGCCCTGCTGAGACCGGGCGGGGCTACCCCGCCGTGCCGTACATACGGTCACCCGCGTCGCCCAGGCCCGGCACGATGTAGCCGACCTCGTTCAGCCGCTCATCGACGGCCGCCGTCACCACCGTGACCGGCGTCCCCGCCAGCTCCCGCTCCATCAGCTCGACCCCCTCGGGGGCGGCCAGCAGACAGATCGCGGTGACATCATCCGCACCCCGTGCGATGAGCTCCTTGATCGCCGCCACCAGCGTGCCACCCGTGGCCAGCATCGGGTCCAGCACGTAGACCTGCCGCGCGGAGAGGTCATCCGGCATCCGCGTCGCGTAGGTCGACGCCTGCAGCGTCTGCTCGTCGCGGATCATGCCCAGGAACCCCACCTCGGCGGTCGGCAGCAGCCGCATCATGCCGTCCAGCATCCCGAGCCCGGCCCGCAGGATCGGCACCACCAGCGGACGCGGGTGCGACAGACGTACGCCCGTCGTCGCCGTGACCGGGGTCTTGATGTCGACCAGGTCCGTACGCACATCGCGCGTGGCCTCATACGCGAGCAGGGTCACCAGCTCGTCGGCGAGCCGCCGGAAGGTGGGAGAGTCGGTGCGCTCATCGCGCAGCGTGGTGAGTTTGTGCGCCACCAGCGGGTGGTCGACGACGTGGGTCCGCATGCCTCGACAGTATCCGAGAACGCTGTGACCAGGGCCCACGCGGGGGTGGCGGGAATAGGGCAGCCCGGGGGAGAGTAGGGGCACAGGCCGGAGGTGAGGCCATATGTCCGACCCGGACAGCCGCCGTGAGGAGATCGGCGAGGAGTTCGTCGACGCGGATCGCCGACGCCGGCGCGCGCTCTTTCTGCGCGAGCTGAGCGAGGCCAGGGCGCTGCGCGAGCGAGTACGGCCGCGCCGGGCGCGTGCCGCCCGGATGCGGCAGCAGATGCGGATGCGGACCTTCCGTTGGTGACGTGCACCCGGTCGATCCGCAAACACCTGCCCGACGCATAGCGGAAGACCCCTCACCGAGCGCCTGTTTCTGTCACGATTCCGAGTGAGCGGGGCGTCGCCCCACTTGAGCACTCGGAACGCCGGATACCAGTGGGAGAGTCACGGTGTACTTCGCCGCACTGCTCGCGCGCACCGAAGAAGGTTGGGAAGCGAGCGACACGGAACTCGACGAAGTGGAGACCTTCGCCGATCTCACCGAGCTGGCCCGTGAGGCCGCGGACGGGGACGATACGGTGCTGGTCTGCATTGAACAGGAAGGCGCATGGTTCGGTGTCGTCCGCGTGGACGGCGAGGACGACCCCCGGATCTATGTCTCCAGCGCGGCGGCCGCCGCCCGTAGCGCGTACGGCGAGATTCTGCTCACCGACGAGCTGCTGGGCCGCGTCCCCGAAGCCCCGGAAGACCTCGACAGCCTCGTCGACCTCGATGGCACGGAGGACGGCGAACCGGAGCCGGACGGCGACGACGCCGCGCCCGAGCCCGACGCCCAGGCGATGCCCGAGGGCCCGGTCGGGGACCCCGGACTCCTTACCGACCTCGGCATGGACGAGAAGGTAGTCCTCTCGCTGGACGCGGAGGACGCCCTCAACGAGATCGCCGATGTGCTGGGCTGTACGGATGTGCTGGAGGCGGTCCGGTAGAGCCGCATGGGGAAGGGCCACACTGGGGGCATGGCAGACCCCCTGCGTGACCCCTGGCTGGATCCGATGCGGCTTGCCCTGACCGAGGCCGTACGGGCCACGGAGACGGGCGATGTACCGGTCGGCGCGTTGGTGCTCGGGCCGACCGGCGCGGTGCTGGGGCGTGGGCGCAACGAACGGGAGGCGACCGGCGACCCGACGGCGCACGCCGAGGTGGTCGCGGTCCGCGAGGCCGCGCGGTCGGTCGGTCAGTGGCGGCTGTCCGGCTGCACCCTGGTGGTCACCCTGGAGCCGTGCACCATGTGTGCGGGCGCCATCGTGCTCTCCCGGCTCGACCGGGTCGTGTACGGCGCCACCGACCCCAAGGCGGGCGCGGCCGGGTCGCTGTGGGACGTCATCCGGGACCGCCGGCTCAACCACCGGCCCGAGGTGATCGCCGGGGTCCTCCCCGGCGAGTGCGGCCGTCTGCTGACCGAGTTCTTCCGGGCAACCGGCCCGGATACCGATTTCGGGGCACGGCCCCCGGTGGGCTAAGCTTCCTCTCGGTAGCGTGTCCGAGCGGCCGAAGGAGCTCGCCTCGAAAGCGAGTGAGGGGGCAACTCCTCCGTGGGTTCAAATCCCACCGCTACCGCTTCATACGAAGGGGCCCACCCGGACTGATCCGGGTGGGCCCCTTCGGTATGTACGCGCGATGGCTGCCTGCCAGTTCTGGCGCACTTAATGTCCATCCTGCGCGCGTTTGCGCACGAAATCGACTGGCAAAGGGCCTTAGCTGTCAGGCCTTTGATCTATAACGACCCGATCAGGTTATAGCCATGGCCGGATAGACTCGCGACCGCACCGGCGCCCGGACCCAGGGACATGCCCAGGGATATCCGGCAGGCAGCAGGCAGTAGGTGGCAGGCAGCAAGCAGGCAGCAGCCATGGAAGGCAGATGACAGTGGACATAAAGAAGATCGCGATCTACGCCCTCGTCGTCTTCGTCCTGTACACGGTCATCACTTCCCCCCAGCGCTCCGCCGAACTGGTAGGGGTCGGCTTCGAGGGCATCTCCACTGCCGCGAAGGGCGTCGGCGAGTTTATGACGGAGCTGGTCAATTAGCTCAACTGACTCAGCTGAACGGGCTTCCACCGAACGGCCCCCGCCGGAGGCGGGGGCCGTTCACTTGTTCAACTCACCACCAACACGGAGATATACGATGCTTGCACACAGTGGACAGGAATTGTGATGCTATGACCGCTTTGGCCGGGATGCGTGGACCGTGAAGGGGATGGTCGGAGGTGGCGGCGACTCAGACCCGCGAGAGCCGGAGCGCGCAGACCCGAGCACTGACCCAGCTGCTGTTCGAGCAGTTGACCGAGCAGCGACCCGGCACGGCCGAGCACTCCCGGGTACGCGGCGCGCTCATCGAGGCGAACCTCCCGCTGGTCCGCTATGTCGCCAGCCGCTTCCGCAGCCGCAATGAGCCGATGGAGGACATCGTCCAGGTCGGCACCATCGGCCTGATCAACGCCATCGACCGCTTCGACCCCAAGCGCGGCGTGCAGTTCCCCACCTTCGCGATGCCGACGATCATCGGCGAGATCCGCCGCTACTTCCGCGACAATGTGCGCACCGTCCACGTCCCCCGGCGGCTGCACGAGATGTGGGTGCAGGTGAGCGGGGCGACCGAGGATCTGACCGTGCTGCACGGCCGTACCCCCACCACGGCCGAGATCGCCGAGCGGCTGAAGGTCACCGAGGAGGAGGTGCTGGCCTGTGTCGAGGCCGGACGCGCCTACCGGGCAACTTCGTTGGAGGCGGCGCAGGAGCGCGAGGACGGGATGCCCGGGATCATCGACCGGCTCGGCTATGAGGACCCGGCGCTGGACGGCGTCGAGCACCGGGACCTCGTACGGCATCTGCTCGTCCAGCTCCCCGAGCGGGAGCAGCGGATCCTGCTGCTTCGCTACTACAGCAATCTGACCCAGTCGCAGATCAGTGCCGAGCTCGGGGTCTCGCAGATGCATGTGTCCCGGCTGCTGTCCCGGAGCTTCGCCCGTCTGCGTGCCGCAAATCCCAGCGAGGCGTAACCGGTTCGAGTGAACCTCGGACGCGCTAACACATTCCCAGCTGTGCAAATTTATCGACATGGCGCTACGTCGCGTTGCTGACTTGTGACATTCTGCAAGAACTGCGTTTGCCGCAGCGGCGCCGCCGGTATTCAGGTGGAGGTGCTGTCCTCATCCCGAGGGCGGCCGCTGCGACCCGTCCGCGACCTCAAGGGGGTGGCATGTCCGTAGAACTGGGCAGCTCGAAGGTGCTCACCGACGTGATCAAGACCGACGCACCGCACAGCGACTCAGGGGATCCCGGGCTCACCGAGCTCTCCAGGCTTCCCGCAGACTGCGACGCCATCGACACCCGCACCCTCTCCCGCTCCCTCTTCCTGCGGCTAGCCGCACTCGACAAGGACAGTCCGGAGCGCACATATGTCCGGGACACGCTCATTGAGCTCAATCTCCCGCTTGTGCGCTACGCGGCTGCCCGCTTCCGCAGTCGCAACGAGCCGATGGAGGACATCGTCCAAGTCGGCACCATTGGTCTGATCAAGGCGATCGACCGGTTCGACTGTGAACGTGGCGTGGAGTTCCCGACCTTCGCGATGCCGACGGTAGTCGGCGAGATCAAGCGGTTCTTCCGGGACACCTCTTGGTCCGTGCGGGTGCCCCGCAGGCTCCAGGAGCTACGGCTGGCACTCACCAAGGCCAGTGATGACCTCGCTCAGAAACTTGACCGATCACCGACCGTACCCGAACTCGCCGCCTGCCTCGGAGTGTCCGAGGAGGACGTCGTCGACGGGCTGGCCGTGGGAAACGCCTACACCGCCAGCTCGCTCGACTCACCCTCGCTGGAGGAGGACGGCAACGAGGGCTCCCTGGCCGACCGGCTCGGCTATGAAGACAGCGCGCTGGAGGGCGTGGAGTACCGCGAGTCGCTGAAGCCACTGCTGGCCAAACTGCCCGCGCGCGAGCGGCAGATCATCATGTTGCGCTTCTTCGGCAATATGACCCAGTCGCAGATCGGGGAGGAGGTCGGCATCTCCCAGATGCATGTCTCGCGACTGCTCACCCGCACCCTGGCACAGCTACGGGAGGGCCTTATCGCAGAGGAGTGACCGGCCCGAGGGGGATCGTGAGTCATCACGCGTGGGGTTCACAACTGACGCTACGTCAGCAACACTGCACGGATGCGATGGACGCTGACATCGACCCGCCGAGGCGGCACAGCCGCCTCGGCGGCCGTGCTGTGTCTCGGGGCGCTGCTGGCAGGCTGCGGCAGCGGGAGCGGCGACGACGGCTTTCTCGCGGTCGGTGCCGTCGGTCCCGAGGGCGAGGCGGGCAGCAGCCAGCCGGTGCCGCCCAAGGGCAGCGTCAAGCTGTTTCCCCTGGCGGACGAGAAGGCCGGGGGCAGGAAGCCGGACAACGGCAAGAGCGGCGAGCGGACTCAGCGCGCCGACCCGTCGTCCCCCACACCCGGCAGCGGCGCCACGGACCGCACCGGCCGCACCGACGGTACGGACGGGACGGGCGGTACAGGCGCTAAGGGCGGGACGGAGCCGCCCGCGCCTCCTGTCTCCCCCGACTCCCCCGACACCCCTGCACGGCCGCCCAGCCCGCCGCCCAGCCCGCCGCCCAGCCCGCCGACTGGGCCCGCCAAGCTGGTGGTCAGCGAACCAGGGCTCGCCGCGGCTGACAAACGGTGGTGCGAGAAGGTGACCCTGGGGTTCCGTAACACCGGTGGAAAGCCGGTGACTTCGGGCACCGTCACCTTCGGCACACATATCATCGGAGCACTCGGCGTCGACTGGGCGACAGTCGAGACCCAGCGACCGCTCCCGGTACCGATCAGGCCCGGTGAGAAGACCGAGAAGACCTGGACCATCTGTGTGGACGCCTGGCGGGTGCCGCTGGGCATGCGGGTGGAGACCCAGGACGTGAAGGTCGACTGGAAGTGACCCGGAGGGCCACCTGGAATCAGGACAGGGCGAGCCAGGCGACCACGGCGACGACTGCGACCGCCACGATCACGCCGACAATCAGGCCGACCCGGGGTCCTGCCGCCGGAGCCGGTGCGGCGGGGCGCTGGGGGCCGCCCTCGTCAACGAAAGCGCGGAACATCTGCGTGCTGCCCGCAGGGTCATGGTTGCCCTCGGGGCCTTGGGGTGCATGGGGGTTGTGAGCCATGGCCCCTGACCCTAGCGAACGCACCTCCGGGGAGACACCCCCGGCTACTTTAAGGATTATTTGCCTCGTGTGCCCGGATTTTGTTTGGCCCGGCGACACCTCACTCGTATAGTTGCTTAGAGCAACAAAGCACGGAGGGCGCTGAGTGACCGCGACAACGGCGGAGATACCGCACCAGGCAGACGGGACCGGGACAGACACCGCACCGATGACGCATCGGCAGATCATGGAGGCTCTCTCCGGGCTGCTCCTGGGGATGTTTGTCGCGATCCTGTCGTCGACAGTCGTCTCCAACGCACTGCCGCAGATCATCTCCGACCTGGGCGGCAGCCAGAGCGCGTACACCTGGGTCGTCACGGCTTCACTGCTCGCGATGACGGCCTCCACCCCGCTGTGGGGCAAGCTCGCCGACCTGGCCAGCAAGAAGCTGCTGGTGCAGATAGCGCTCATCATCTTCGTGCTCGCCTCGGCCGGCGCGGGCTTCTCCCAGTCCACCAGCACCCTGATCGGCTTCCGTGTCATCCAGGGGGTGGGCGTCGGCGGTCTGGTCGCACTGTCTCAGGTGGTGATGGCCGCGATGATCGCGCCCCGCGAACGCGGGCGCTACAGCGGCTATCTCGGTGCCACCTTCGCCATCGCCACGGTCGGCGGACCGCTGCTCGGCGGTGTCATCACCGACACCTCCTGGATGGGCTGGCGCTGGTGCTTCTACGTCGGAGTGCCCTTCGCGGTCATCGCGCTGATCGTGCTTCAGAGGACCCTCAAGCTGCCGGTGGTAAAGCGCGCGAACGTCAGGATCGACTGGCTGGGGGCCCTCCTCATCAGTGCCGCGGTCTCCCTGCTGCTCGTATGGGTGACACTCGCCGGGGGCTCCTACGACTGGCTCTCCTGGCAGACCGCGGCGATGGTCGGCGGCTCGGTTGTCCTCGGCCTGCTCTTCGTCTCCGTGGAGTCCCGGGTCACCGAGCCGATCATGCCGCTGCGGCTCTTCCGCAACCGCACCATCACGCTCACCGCGCTGGCCTCGCTCCTCGTCGGTGTCGCGATGTTCGGCGCGACGGTCTTCCTCAGCCAGTACTTCCAGCTGGCGCGCGGCCAGTCGCCGACGATGTCCGGTGTGCTGACCATCCCGATGATCGCGGGCCTGTTCATCTCCTCGACCGTCTCGGGCCTGATCATCACCCGTACCGGGCGCTGGAAGGGCTGGCTTGTGGCGGGCGGTGTATGCGTCACGGCCGGACTCGGACTACTGGGCACCATGCGCTATGACACCGCGTACTGGCATGTGGCGGTCTTTATGGCCCTGCTGGGGCTCGGCATCGGCATGATGATGCAGAACCTGGTGCTGGCCACCCAGAACCAGGTATCCACCGCCGATCTTGGTGCCGCCAGCTCAGTGATCACCTTCTTCCGCTCGCTGGGCGGCGCGGTGGGCGTCTCCGCGCTCGGCGCGGTCCTGGCCGGTCGTATCTCGCACTATGTGAGCGATGGCCTCACCCGGGCCGGAGTACGGCATGGCGGACCGACCGGCGGAAACGGCAGCGCCATCCCCAACCTTGACGAGCTGCCCGGCCCGATCCGGACCGTCATCGAGAGCTCATACGGCCACGGGATCGCCGACATCTACCTCTACGCCACACCGTTCGCGCTGCTGGCGCTGGTACTGGTGCTGTGCATAAGGGAAGCCCCCCTGAAGACCAGGCCCTAGCCACAAGCTCCGGCTAAGGGCGAGACCGCATCGCTTCGATCCCGGCGATCAGAAGGTCCAGAGCAACCTCAAAGTCCTGTTGCCGCATCTCCTCGACACTCCCGGAACCCCCCGCCTCCCGCAGCGCCAGCGAATCCGCGTACTCCGGGCGACCCTCGACCTTCGCGTAGATCTGCCGGTAATACGCATCAGTGCTGATCCCAGCCGCAGCACAGCGGCCGTTCCAGTTGGCCTCGATGGTGCCGAAGCCATAGACGAACTGGAAAACCGCGGCCAGCGCCCCGGTGAGCCGGTCGGCGGGCAGGCCCGCGCGCCGCATAACGCCCTGAGCAGCGTTGGTGAAGGCCATGGCCTTCGGTCCAACGTTCAGATACTGACCGATCATCTGCGACACCCACGGGTGGCTGACCAGCATCCTGCGGTATTCGGAGGTGAGTTGGCGCAGCTGTTCCCGCCAGTCGGCATCCTCGTCGTCGAGGTCCGGGAGGGTCAGCTCGCCCTCGACCGAGTCCAGGGCGAGCTCCATGAGGTCATCCTTGGAGTCGACATACCAATACACCGACATAGCAGTGACACCGAGTTCGGCGGCGAGGCGGCGCATCGAGAACTTCGCCATACCGTTGGCATCGAGCAGCCGGACCGTGGCGGCGGTGATCCGCTCCCGGTCGAGCCCGCCGGGCTGTTCCTGGGCGACGGCCCTGGTGCGTTTCGGAGCGGGGCGCTCCGCCAACCACACGCTGGTCCTGGGCGGACGGCTGGTGCGGCCGTCGGGTGCCATAAGCGCGCTCTCCTTCGAAGCTGGGCCCTCTGGGAAGGCGACGGGAACATACGGACCGGGGGATTCCGGAGGGCATGCCCCCCGATGCTATGCGGACCGCCGGGCCGTGTGATGAGCGTCTGCCCCATCCCCCGCCGCCGGGCTACCGAAAGAGCCGTGCGCCGTTGTCATGACAGACCGCGCGCAGCCAGTCATCGTCCTGATCGAGCCGGGTAAGTGCCTCCAGAGCATGGGCGTAGCCGTACGGAATGTTGGGAAAGTCGCTGCCGAACAGGATCCGGTCGCCCAGGGCGGCCAGACGTGGCCGCTCGGCGCGTGGGAAGGGCATCAGCCGCTCGGAGAAGTCGGTGAAGGCCATCGTCGTATCGAGCATGACGCCCTCATAGGCCTCTGCCAGATCCAGGAACTCCGCGTACTCCGGCATCCCCATGTGCGCGATGATCAGCGGCAGCCGGGGATGCCGGGACAGCAGGGCGGCGATCGGCTCCGGCCCGGTGTGCTTGCCCCGAGCGGGGCCGGAGCCGCAGTGGATCACGGTGGGGACACCGGCCTCGGCGAGCATTCCCCACACGGGGTCCAGGAGCGGGCTGCCCGGGTCGTAGTCACCGACCTGTATATGGGACTTGAAGACCCGCGCACCGCCCTCCAGCGCCTGCCGCACATAGTCAGCCGCTGCCGGCTCCGGGAAGAAGGTCGCGGTGTGCAGACAGTCGGGGGTGCGGGCGGCGAAGTCCGCGCTCCAGCTGTTGAGCCAGGCGGCCATGCCGGGCTTGTGCGGATAGATCATCGAGGTGAAGGCCCGCACCCCGAACCCGCGGAGCACGGAGAGCCGTTCGTCCTCCTCGTGCCGGTAGGTGATGGGCCACTCAAGCCCGGTCATCGGGCCGACCGCGTCAAAGTACGCCCAGACCTTGTCCAGCACCCGCTCGGGCATGAAGTGCGTATGCACGTCCACCAGCCCGGGCAACCCGAGCTCCCGCCAGAACGCGGTGACGCGGTCATCCCCGGCAGCCATGGTCACCCATCCCACCGGTCGCGATATATGTAGCCTGCATATGGCGACCCTAAGCCGCCCACGCACCCCCCAAGCAAGACTTTCACTCCCCTACCCCAACCCTCCCCCGAAACCGGAGGCCGACGCCCCCAAACCCCCACCCGTGTTGTGGGCACTGGCCCACCCGAGCGTTGCGGGCACCGACCCCAACCCCCGTTGTGGGCACTCGCAGCCCCGCGAGGGACGTGGGCCCACCCTGCTACGCAACCACCCACCCACACCAGCCACGACGCTCCGACCCACCCCGCAACAGAGCTCGCGACGCTTGGTGGGCACAACCCCGTGGCCACCGTCCCGCACCCGGCCAACCCCGGGGCCCTGGGGCGAAGCCCCGGTTACGGGAAGGGGCGGGATACGGGGAAACCCACCCACGGCACCCCCGCAGCCGTACAGCCGGGAAGGGGTGGGCACCTCCCTGGGGGCACCTCCCTGGGGGCACCTCCCTGGGGGCACCTCCTGGGGGCACCTCCCAGCGGTAGCTGGGGGAGGTAGCTGGGGGAGAACACAGAGGAAACCCATAGACTGGCCGCGCAGTTGGTTCGGCCCGTCAGCCAGGCGGGAGCGTCGCAAGAGGGAATCCGGTGCGAATCCGGAACTGCCCCGCAGCGGTGAGTGGGAACGACCGCCGTCATACGCACTGGACGCCTCCGCGTCCGGGAAGCGACGGCCATTAGGCGCCCCTAAGGGCCTGCCCACGAGTCCGAAGACCTGCCACTGCCCGCACGCCACCAGGCGGGCGGTCGTACCGGAGGACCTCGTGGGCAGGTCGGCGGTGGCAGGGCGGCCGTACACACGCCCGGCTCCTTCGCATGCCATCCCCGGCCACCCGGCCACGGGTCACCGGAGAACTCGCGAAGGAGAGTTCCGTCATGCCGATCAAGCCAACTCAAGCCACGCTGCACGGATACCCCCGGCAGGGCCCCAACCGGGAGTTGAAGAAGGCCGTCGAAGGCTACTGGGCGGGCCATATCACCGCCGACGAGCTGCGGGCGACCGCGGCCGCACTGCGCGCCGCCACCCGTCAGGAGCTGCGCGCGGCGGGCATCGCAGAGATCCCCACCGGCGATTTCTCGCTCTATGACCATGTGCTGGACACGGCCTGGATGGTGGGCGCGGTGCCCAAGCGGCACCGCGGCGCCGCCGGCACCAGCCTCGACACCTACTTCGCCATGGCACGCGGCACGGCCGAGGCCGAGCCGCTGGAGATGACGAAGTGGTTCAACACCAACTACCACTATCTGGTCCCGGAGCTCAGCGCGGACACCGTCTTCACGGCCGACTCCCGTAAGCCGGTCGAGGAGTTCACCGAGGCCCGGCAGGCAGGGCTGAACGCCCGGCCCGTGCTGCTGGGCCCGATCAGCTTTCTGCTGCTGGCCAAGCCCGCGCCCGGTACTGATCCCGGCTTCGCGCCGTTGACCCTGCTCGACCGGCTGCTGCCCGTATACGCCTCCGTACTCGCCGATCTACGGGCGGCCGGCGCCGAGTGGGTGCAGCTCGATGATCCCGTACTGGTCCAGGACCAGCCGGGCTCGGTGCTGGGCGCCACCGCTCGCGCCTACCGCGAACTGTGCGCCGCCGCGCCCCGGTCGGACCGTCCAAAGCTCCTGGTGGCCTCCTACTTCGACACCCTCGGCGAGGCGCTGCCGGTACTGGCCGACTCACCCGTCGAGGGGCTGGCCCTGGACTTCACCGGCCCGGCGGCGGCCAACCTCGACTGGCTGGCCAACATCGGCGGGGTGCGGGGAAAGCGGCTGATCGCGGGAGTGGTGGACGGCCGCAATGTCTGGGCGGCCGACCTGGGGCACGCCCTGGGCACCCTCGCCACCCTGCTCGGGCTGGCCGGTTCGGTGGATGTGGCACCGTCCTGCTCGCTGCTCCATGTCCCGCTCGATGTCGCCGCCGAACGGGATCTCGACCCACAGATCACCCGCTGGCTCTCCTT
Organism: Streptomyces gobiensis; assembly: GCF_021216675.1. Classification (NCBI taxonomy): domain Bacteria; kingdom Bacillati; phylum Actinomycetota; class Actinomycetes; order Kitasatosporales; family Streptomycetaceae; genus Streptomyces; species Streptomyces gobiensis. Next base: position 2,691,313 of record NZ_CP086120.1, read on the forward strand.
CGCCCGGCAGAAGACCGCCGAAGTGACCGTACTGGCCCGCGCCCTGACCGGGGGCCGGGACGCCGTCGCCCCGCAGCTCGCCGCGTCCCGGGCCGCGCGGGCCTCCCGGGCGGGCTCGGCGCTCACCCGGGACCCGGCCGTACGGGCGCGGTGTGCGGCGGTCACCGCCTCGGATGCCCGGCGCCCACAGCCGTATCCGGAGCGGGCCGCCGCCCAGCGGGCCCGGCTGGGGCTGCCGCCGCTGCCGACGACCAGCATCGGTTCCTTCCCGCAGACCGGCGAACTGCGCCAGGCGCGGGCGGCCTTGCGCGCGGGGCGGATCAGCGCGGACGCCTACCGGGAGCGGATCGCCGAGGAGATCCGCACGGTCATCGGCTGCCAGGAGGAGGCCGGGCTGGACGTACTGGTGCATGGCGAGCCCGAGCGCAACGACATGGTGCAGCACTTCGCCGAACGGCTCAGCGGCTTTCTTGCCACCCGGCACGGCTGGGTGCAGTCGTACGGCACCCGCTATGTACGCCCGCCGATCCTGGCCGGTGATGTGTCCCGTACGGCGCCGATGACCGTTGAATGGACCAGCTTCGCCCAGTCGTTGACCGACCGCCCGGTGAAGGGCATGCTCACCGGGCCGGTCACCATGCTGGCCTGGTCCTTCGTACGGGACGATCAGCCGCTGGCCGATACCGCCCGCCAGGTCGCCCTCGCGCTGCGCGATGAGGTGACCGATCTGGAGGCGGCGGGTACGGCGGTGATCCAGGTCGATGAGCCGGCGCTGCGTGAGCTGTTGCCGCTGCGGCGCGCGGCCCATCCGTCGTATACACGGTGGGCCACGGAAGCCTTCCGTCTCACCACCGGCAGAGTGCGGGCCGACACCCAGATCCACACCCATATGTGCTACGCCGAGTTCGGCGAAATCCTCTCCGCCATCGACGACCTGGACGCGGATGTGATCAGCCTGGAGGCGGCCCGGTCCCGGATGGGCATCGCCGCGGAACTGGCCGCGTCCGGCTACCCACGGGCCGTCGGACCAGGGGTGTACGACATCCACTCGCCGCGGATCCCCGGGGTCGGGGAGCTGACCGCACTGATCGAACAGGCCCTGCGCGCACTGCCGTCGTCCCGGCTGTGGATCAACCCGGACTGTGGTCTCAAGACCCGTACAACAGACGAAGTCCAGGCGGCTCTCCGGAACATGGTCACCGCCGCGCGGAATGTTTCAGGCCGATTGCGGGACGGTGCGTAACCGGCCATACACGCTTGGCGCCGGGTCCTGGGCAGCGATCCTGCCCAGGGCCCAGGGGTCAAAGCCCGTCACTTCCGGCCACTGATTCAACACGAAACGTTACTGAAACCGGCGGGTTCGATGTGCGTTTCGTGGAGATTCTCGGCAGACTCCGGAGCGTAATCCGTCACACACCAAGCGGAAGGATGCACACAATGCGGAACACCGCGCGACTGGCGGCGGCGGGCACTCTGTTAACAGCAGCAGTGTTCGGACCGCTGGGCGGCAGCGCCCTTGCCACCTCCACACAGTCGCCTTCTTCGCTCTACGCGCCCTCGGCGCTCACGCTCACCTTCGCCCATGGTGAGAGCGCCGCAGCCAGCACGCCGGAGCGGGCAGTGACCCTGTCCTGTACACCAAAGCCGACCGGCAGCCACCCGAAGCCGAAGGAAGCCTGCGAACAACTGCAGGCCGCGAACGGCAACTTCAACGCCCTGCCCGGCAGCGGCCAGGGGTACTGCACGATGGAGTACAACCCGGTGGTCGTGACCGCCCAGGGCGTCTGGGAAGGCAAGCGCGTCAACTACGAGCGCACCTTCGGGAACGACTGCGTCAAGAAGGCCGAAGGCATGGCCGTCTTTGACTTCTGAGGCCGGCTTCTGAGGCCAGCTAAGGCCCGCTTCTGAGGCCATTTCAGGCCGACCAGACCGTCCCGCGCCACCTCCCCGATGCGGGACAGGGCCGGGGGCGGCCGGGAGAAACCCCCGTTCTCCCGGCTCGCCCCCGGTTTCATTACTGGCGAGCACCAGAAATCGAACGCCAGTATGATGCCGAGTCGTGAGCGAGTACGAGTTCCCTGCGGATCTGCTGGAGGCCAAGCGGGAGTGGTTCGCCCTTGAACAGCAGTTGACAGAGCTCTCACCGCGGGAGGCGGAGCTACGGCGGCGCTTCCGTGAGCTATCCATTCAGATCTCCATCCATCCGTACTGGGAGACCTTCACAGACGGCGGCGTGGTCGCTGCGAGAATGGCGCTCAGACAGGCGGTCCGACCCCCATGGAGCCGCGATGGCCAGTAGTGACCCCGATGAACAGACCCGGCGACTGGCCCCTCGCGGTAGCCGTACGCGGTAGCTGTCACAAGAAATACCGCAGGGCCAGCACTTGAGTGCTGGCCCTGCGGCAGTAGTAGCGGGGACAGGATTTGAACCTGCGACCTCTGGGTTATGAGCCCAGCGAGCTACCGAGCTGCTCCACCCCGCGTCGGTAAACCCCACTCTACGCGACTGAGACCCCTCACGGAAATCGCATTCCGGAACCGGTCGTCAGCTGCCGCCAACAGACAGGGGCGACACCTTCCCCGTGGCCGGTACAGCGTCATTGTCCGTGTCTGTGTCCGTGTCCGCGTCGGTGTCGACGTCGGGAAGCTCAACCTCCGGGACGGTGACGCGGAGCTCATCGGACTCCGCCTCACGGCGGGGCTGCTCCGTCTTAGTCTTCGGTGTCGGCGATGGGGTGGCGGCGGGCGGGGGTGATGCCGGACTGCTGCTACTCGTCGGCGTGGGGATCGGCGTGGGCCGCGGTGTGCTGGGGGACTCCGCCTTGGGAACAGAGCCGCGGGGTGCCGTACCGGTGCTGTCCGGCAGCTCCCGGTAGCCCGTCTTGAAGTACGCGAACCATGACTTCACCACGCGCAGATACTCGGTGGAGCGGTTATAGCCCAGAATCGCGCGGTCAAGGTCGTACGGGTCCGACAAGTCCCGCCCGCCCGCGCACAGATAGCGTCCGGCCGCGAGGGCCGCGTCGTAGATGTTGTTGGGGTCCGTCTTGCCATCGCCATTGCTGTCCGCTCCCCAGACCGCCCAGGTGGACGGGATGAACTGCATCGGCCCGACGGCGCGGTCGAACACCCCGTCACCGTCATGGAGGCCGTTATCGGTGTCCCGGATGACAGCAAACCCATCGCCGTTCAACTGCGGTCCGAGGATGGGTGCCAGCGTCGTACCGGACGCGTCCACCCGGCCACCGCGTGCCTGGCCGGACTCCACCTGCCCAATGGCGGCAAGGAGCTCCCACCGCAGATTGCAGCCCGGCGCGCTCTTCGCAAGCGCCGCCTCCGCGGCCCTGTACGCGTCAAGAACAGTGGCCGGTATCCCGCCACGTCCCGCCGCGACAGATCCGGACGATACGGAGCCGACCTCATGAGTCACCAGCGGCGGCAGCTCAGTGCGGTACGGCGAATCCCCCGAGACCGTCGGCCCCGCCGACACCGCCGCCCGCTCCGCCGGTTCAGAACTCCGCCCCACTACCCCCGGCGCCTGCGAAGCGGTCAACGTCACCATCACCACCCCCGCGGTGAGCGTCCGCCTCATCCCCCTGCGCACTCGCAACGCAGCCCAAGCCGCCATACGCCAGACCCCTCCCGCATACACAACCGGTGCCGCGCCAGCTCACCGCGCGGAACCCCTGTCACCCTCTCTACGCGGCAAGGTGACGGATCCGTCGCGGAAGTTGGCCCCTTCCGCCTCCAGCTCGTGAAGGGGGAAGGGGCCTCTCCGGCCCGGCCCGGCCCGGGTGCGGGCGGCGAACCACCGTCGGCCGGGAGATCACATCTCAGCTGGGGTGAGCACGACGAAGTCCGCGCCGGACGGATCGACACAGACGGCCAGTCGGCCGACGCCCTCCGCGTCCTCCGGCCCCATCTGCACGCTGCCGCCATGCTCGGTGACCCTGGTGACCGTGGCGTCACAGTCCGCGGACCCGAACACCGGGTGCCAGTAGGGGCGGCCACCGGTCAGGGTGAGGTGCTCCGCGGCGAGCTGCATGATGCCGCCGTGCATACGCTCCGGGTCGAGGCCGGAAGGGGTGATGAGCGCATACGTACCGCCGCCGCCCGGCAGCGGTACGTCCTCGTACTGCCAGCCGAAGAGCTTGCCGTAGAAGTCCTTCGCGGCGGCCGCGTCGGTGGTGTAGAGCTCGGTCCAGGACAGGGTGCCCGTCCCGTCCACCGCCTCCAGGCCCTGATTGCTCCCCGGCTGCCATACGGCGAACTGGCCGCCCAACGGGTCACTGAGCTGAGCCATCCGGCCCTCCCCATCGGCGTCGAACGGGCCGACCCGCACGGTGCCGCCCGCCTCCGCCACGGCCTGGGCCGTGGCATCCGCGTCGGGGGTGTTGAAGTAGATCGTCCAGGCCGAGCGGGCCCCCTCCTCGGTGAGCGGGCCGACCGCGCCGACGGTCTTCCCGCCCAGTCGGAAGAGGCCGTATCCGCCGGCGTCCGGACCGAAGGACTGGTGCTCCCAGTCGAACACCGCACCATAGAACGCGGCCGCGGCGGCGACATCGGGGGCGCCCAGGTCGAGCCAGCAGGGGGAGCCGGGAACAAAGTCAGTAGTGATCATGCGATTTCCCTCCGTAATCAGTGACGATCCCAGCGTGACACCCACCCCGGACAGTCGCTCGCCGAGCTGCGGGCTGACGGGGACCGGTCAGCCCGGCGGATAGCATGCACACGCCACGCACATACGTTCGCAGACCGTTCCGGGGGACAGCATGAGCAACTCGTACGGGCCACCTGGCCAGTTCGGACCGGGTGCGCCGGGCCCACCACCCGGCCCGCCGCCGAGCCCGCAGATGCCGTACGGCCCGCCCTTTCCGCCCGGCGGCCCGCAGGGCCCCCGCAGGAACAACGGCGCGACGGTCGCGATCATCGTGATCTGCGGCGGCCTGGGGCTCGTGCTGATCGCGGGGCTCGCCCTGGCCTTCGGGCTGGGGTGGTTCGACTCCACGTCCGGCAACCGGGCGAAGGGGCCATCCATCTCCGGCGCCCCCACCTACGACAGCGACTCGGGCTACAGCTCGGGAGGGTCGTACGACACGCCCACCCCTGAGCCCACCACGGCGACCCCCGACCCCACCGCCACTGCCTTCAAGGCGGTCTCGGCCGGGGACTGCCTCACCGTCTACGACACCGGCTACGGCGGCAGCACCGCCCAGTGGAGCACGGACGTCCCACCGGCTCCCATCTCCTGCAGGAGCGAGAAGGCACTGGTCCAGGTCACCAAGGTCACGACCTACTCCAGCAGCTGCTCAAGCGGGACAGGGAAGTCCTACTGGTCCTACCGGTCCACCACCGACGGCGAGACCACGGTGCTCTGCCTCACCCGCATTTACCACAAGAACTACTGCCTCCTGGGCAAGCAGACCGGCACCGGCAGCAACGCCAGGATCAGCCTGGGGCCGATGACCGCCGTGAACTGCACGGACAAAAAGGTCCCCACCGCCTACAACCAGATCATGCACATCACCGGCGTCTACCAGGCACCAGCCAATGCCTCAGCCCGCAACTGTGCCCGCGTCCAAGGCGATCAGACGACGTACTGGGCATGGACGGTCAACGACGGCAAGACCCTGCTGTGCACCACGATCTTCAGAGGCTGAGCCGGGAGGCGAGGGCGGGACTCCCGCCCTCGCCGCAGCGGGAGTTGAGAAGAAGGCGGGATCTGTGGCGCCGGGAACCGGTTCTCCCACATTTCTCCCCGAACGACGAACGGGCCCCTAATGATCTAGATGATCAAGGGACCCGCTGGTCAGAGATGCGCGCTCGGCAGGATTCGAACCTGCAACCTTCTGATCCGTAGTCAGATGCTCTATCCGTTAAGCTACGAGCGCTTGGCTTTCCGGCGGTTTTCCCTGGCCGGTCGGCGTTGCGGGAACAACATTACATGACCCGTGCCCGGAGGCGAAATCCGTTTGGGGGACCCCCGCTGACCTGTGAAAAAACGGAAAAGCCCCGGTCGCGGACCGGGGCTTTGGTGATCGCGAAGATCGAGCGGAGGCTCCGGGATTTGAACCCGGGATGGGGGATCACCCCAAACCGCATTAGCAGTGCGGCGCCATAGACCAGACTAGGCGAAGCCTCCAGACACACCGGGACGAGCCGTGGTGTGTGCAGATGATGGCACAGCTCCAGGGGCTGCACCAATCGCCCCCTACGTTACCCGGCGGGCAGGCTCCTGGGCAAAGCGCTTATCGGAGAGCGCCCGAGTTGCGCAACGGCGCACGGGGCGGAGCGTTAGTAAGGGGTGGGACTCGACTCAGGTCCCGTCCGTCGCTGCCCTCCGGGAGCCATCATGATGCGCCGTATCGCCGCCACCGGTATTGCTGTGACCGCCGCCTTCTCCATTGCCGCCACCGTCCCCGCGCTGGGCTGCCCACCACCCGCCGGGGAGCACAGGCTCACCATCACATACAAGGAAGACAAGGACGCGGACGAGAAGGAATACGTCCTCCGGTGCAAACCCACCGGCGGCAACCATCCCGACGCGCAGGCTGCTTGTGACGCGGTGGACAAAGCGGTCAAGGGGCCCAAGAACCCCTGGGAGCCGGTCCCCGAGGACGCCCTCTGTACCCAGATCTACGGCGGTCCCCAGACCGCCCGGGTCACCGGGGTGTGGAACGGCCAGAAGATCAAGTCCGACTTCGACCGGACCAACGGCTGCGAGATCGCCCGCTGGGACACCCTCGTACCGGCACTGCCCAAGGCAGAGTGATCGCGCTCCCAGTCAGCCACAGGCATATGTCCGTCCCTGAGCGGGTGCGGGGGCTTTCATCCCCCGTCGGCAAGTCCACATCGACCGCCGCACGGACCGCCGCTGCCCGTAGACTCCCCCTGGTGACATGCCCGGGGTGGAAGGCAGACTGACCGGGCACCACGTGGTCAGCAGGGAGGAACGTTCGTCGTGAGCAGCAGGCCATCCCGAGGCGCTGCTCGCCTCGCCGCCATACTCGACGCGCTGCCCGATGCGCTGCTGCTCGTCAACGCCAACGGCACCGTGGTCAACGCCAACAGCATCGCGCTTGAGGTCTTCGAGACCCCGGGCACCGCGCTCATCGGGCGCGGGCTGCTCGATCTGCTGCCCGCCTTTGACTCCAAGCGCATCCCCGGTTCGATGCGCCGCCCGGATGAGCAGATCGAGGGACGGCAGCCGCCGACCCGCATGGTCGCGCGACGCACCGACGGCAGTGAGTTCCCGGTCGAGGTGACCAGCGCCAATCTGGCGAACGGGCGCACGCCCTACGAGTCCTCGTTCGAGGCGGCCTTCGCCGACCACGGCAACAGCTACACCGGCGATGAGCTGCTGATGCTTGTCGTACGGGACCTCACCGGCACGCTGGACACCGAGGCCGAGCTGGCCCGGCAGCAGCGGCAGACGGAGATGATCCTGCGCGCCGCCGCCGAGGGGGTCGTAGGCACCGACACCGAAGGCCGGGTCGTGCTGGTCAATCCGGCGGCCGCGCACATACTCGGCTACCGGGCCAGCGATCTGGGCGGACAGGAACTGCATCCGCTGGTGCACCACTCACGGGGTGACGGCTCTCCGCTCCCCTATGAGGAGACGCCGTTGGCCGACACGCTGCGGTCCGGGCGCAAGCACCGGGTACGTGGACAGGTGCTGTGGTCCAAGGACGGCCAGCGGGTGCCGGTGGATATGACCACCGCACCAGTGCGCGACGGTGAGCAGCTGGTCGGCGCGGTGCTGACGTTCACCGACCGGCGGGCGCAGGACGCCCTGGAGGCCCGGCATGAGCAGTTGCTCGCCGTGGTCGACGACGCGCTGCGGGGACCGCTGGAAGAGCTGCGCGGCGAGCTCGCGGGGCTGGCGGCTGATCCGGCCGGGCAACTATGGCCGGAGGCCAACCAGATCCTGCACCATCTGGCGGCCGGGTACGCCCGGATGACGACACTCGTCGACAATGTCGTGAGTTATCAGCGGCTGGATACGGGCTGCGACAAGCTGGAGCGTCAGCAGGTATCGCTGGACACCGTGGTGACCGCCGGGGTGGAGGGCGCGGTCGAGCTGATCGGTCCGGGGCGGGCGCAGTTCGCGGTGCACGCCCCGCCGATCAGGGCCGAGGTCGACCCGGACCGGCTGGCACTGGCGGTAGCCCACCTGGTCGCGGATGTGGCGGGTGTGGACGCCACCGGTTCCCGGATGGGCGGTGGCTCGGGCGACTCCACGATCGTGGTGGCGGCGGCGCACCGGGGTGGCGACAGCGACGGTGGCGGGGTCGTACGGATCGAGGTCCGTGGGCCGTACAGCGGTGGTAATCCGGTGCACCTGCCGATCGTGCGGGGCATCGTACGGCTGCATGGCGGCGTGCTCCAGACCCATGAGGTGCCGGGTGCGACGGGTGGCAGCGCGTATGTGCTGGAGGTGCCGGTCGGCACGGTGAGCGGGAACGCCACCGAGGCCGCTGCCGAGGGCGGTGCCGAAGGCGGTGCCATGGTGAAGGAGCCGCAGCGGGAGAACGAGACGACGGTGATGCCGGTTCCGGCGCAGCCGGCGCGGGGCACGCAGGAGGCGCGTGCCGCACAGCAGGTGTCGAGGCCCGAGCCTGAGCGGGCAGCACGGTCGGCCGCCGTGCCCGGGCCACGGGCCGAGATCGAGCCCGTGCCCGCGACCCCGACCGGGCGGCGGGCGCGGCGGGCGCTGAAGCCCTTGGAGGAGCGGAGCGACGGGGCGGGGGCGCGGAGCGACGGGGCGGGGATGCCGAGCGACGGGGCCGGGGTGCCGTCCGACGGCTCCGGGGAGCACTCCTTGGGGGGCCAGATCCCGGATCAGGTGCAGCCCGGCACCGGTCGGCGGGGCCGCCGGGCGAAACCCGACAGCCCCCAGAGCCCCCAGAGCCCCCAACCGCCTCAGACTCCCCAGCCCGCCGAGCAGCGCGCCCCGTTCGCACTGCCCCCTGCGGCCGCCGACCAGTCCCCGGCCCCAGCCCCAGCCCCCGCCCCACAGCCGGAACCCCAGCCGGAGCCGCAGCCCGCACCCCAGCCCGCACCCGAGCCCGCATCCGCCCCCGGCGCCGAGACGGACCGGCCGACCGGGCGGCGGCGTAAGCCCACACCGCCGCAGGAGGAGCCGCCACCGGCGTCCCCGGCCGCCCATCCGTTGCCGGAGGAGGTGCGTACCGGCGGGGAGCCGGAGGACCCCCGTGCCGCCGGGCATACGGTGGTGGCCGCGAGCCCCATCCTGGGCGGCGCCGCGCCGAGCCCCCCGGCCCAGCCCCAGCCGCTGTCAATGCCGGGCGGCAGGGAAAGCAACGGCGAAACGTCCTCGGGGATCAGCGTGCGTACCCTCGGCCAGGGCGTGTCCCTCACCCAGCAGGTCCCCGAGCAGCACTCCGGCCAGCACCAGATTCCGGCCCAGGACCCCCGTTCGCACCCCCAGCACACGCCTGCCAGCGGTACGGGCCGCCGTCGGAAGCTGGCCGCACCGGCGGAGAACGGCGAGGGCTCGGAGCAGCAGCCAGAAACGCAGGCCACAGCGGACCACGAGTCCGCCGTCCAGCCCGCGCCGCAGCCCGCGCTGCAGGGCGCCAGCTCGGCTCCGGCGCCCGCCCGGGAGTTCGCGATAGGCGCCCCGGATGCCGGTGCCGCCGAGGGCCCAGAACCGCTGGACGGCCCGAACGGCGCGGTTGAGGTGACCGACGCCGCCGCGATGACCACGCCGCTGCGGCCCATGGATGTGGACGACGAGCTGCCGCCGGAGCCGCTGGACAACCCGCGGCGGCTGCTCGTATGGCCGGAGCCGGATGTCCCGACCCAGCAGGCGCTGACCGATCGCGGCTACCGGCCGGTGATTGTGCACTCCCGGGAGGAGGTCGACGCCCAGATCGCGGCCTATCCGGCGGCGCTCTTCGTCGACCCGCTGACCGGCCCGATCACCCGCACCGCGCTGCAGTCGCTGCGCCAGGCCGCGGTCGCCGCCGAGGTGCCGGTGCTGGTGACGGCCGGTCTGGGGCAGGCGACCCGGGAGGCGGCCTATGGCGCCGACCCGGCCGTACTGCTCAAGGCGCTCGCCCCGCGCGACAGCGAGCAGCACCCGCCACGGGTGCTGCTCGTCGAGGAGCGGCAGGCGATCGCCCAGGCCTTCGCGGCGACCCTGGAGCGGCGGGGTATGCAGGTCGCGCACGCCCCGACCGACACCGAGGCGGTGCCGGTCGCGGAGCAGATCCGGCCGAATCTGGTGGTGATGGATCTGCACCAGGTCCGCCGCCGACGCGCCGGGATCATCGACTGGCTGCGGGTCAACGGCCTGCTGAACCGCACCCCGTTCGTGGTCTATACATCGGCCGATCTCGACCCGGCCGAGCTGCCTCGGCTCGCTTCGGGCGAGACGGTGCTGTTCCTCGCCGAGAGGTCCACGAGCCCGGAGGTGCAGTGCCGGATCGTGGACCTGCTCGCGAAGATCGGTGCCAACTAGAGGCCAGCCGGGGCCAGCCGGGGCGAGCCAGCGGCCAGCCAGGAGCTGGCTAAAGCCGTGTCACGTCCAGTTCGCCCGCCGCGTACTGGGCGCGCAGCACCTTCTTGTCGAACTTCCCCACGCTGGTCTTCGGCACCGTCGGTATCACCGACCAGCGCTCGGGCAGCTGCCAGCGGGCGATCCGCTCGCCGAGGAAGGTGTGCAGCTGCTCATAGGTGGCCTCAGCGCCGTCCCTGAGTACGACGGTGGCCAGCGGGCGCTCCCCCCACTTCTCGTCCGGAACGGCGACGACCGCCGCCTCGGCGACCGCCGGGTGGGCCATGAGATGGTTCTCCAGCTCCACCGAGGAGATCCATTCCCCACCGGACTTGATGACGTCCTTGGCCCGGTCCGTCAGCGTCAGATAGCCGTCCGGTGAGATGGTGCCGACATCGCCCGTGCGCAGCCAGCCGTCCTCGCTGAACTTGTCCCCGGGGCGCAGCGGCTCATCGGACGCCGCACCCCCGTAGTAGGCCCCCGCGATCCATGGGCCGCGTACCTCCAGCTCACCGGCTGTCTCGCCATCCCAGGGCGCGAAGGAGCCGTCAGGACTGGCGAGTCGTGCCTCGACGGAGGCGGGGAAACGGCCCTGGGTGAGGCGGTAGGCCCAGGTCTCGTCCTCGCTGAGCCCGGCGGGCGGGTGCGCGACCGTGCCCAGCGGTGAGGTCTCGGTCATGCCCCAGGCGTGTACGAGCGTGACGCCGTACCGCTCCTCGAAGGCGCGCATCAGGCTGGGCGGACAGGCTGAGCCGCCGATGACGACGCGGGCCATGGAGGAGATGTCGCGGGGCTTGGCGTCCAGCTCGGCCAGCAGCCCCTGCCAGATGGTGGGGACGGCGGCGCCCAGGCTGGGCCGTACCGTCTCGATCATCTCGGCGATCGGGCCGGGCTGCAGAAAGCGGTCCGTCATCAGCATCGAGGTGCCCGACATATAGGCGGCGTGCGGCAGCCCCCAGGCGTTGACATGGAACATCGGCACCACGGCCAGGGCCGTATCGGCCCCGGTCATACCGAACGCCTCGGCGCTGTTGACCTGCAGTGCGTGCAGATAGACCGAGCGGTGGCTGAAGAGCACGCCCTTGGGGTCGCCGGTCGTTCCGGAGGTGTAGCAGAGCGAGGCGGCCTGGCGCTCATCCACCTCCGGCCAGTCGTACGTGGTCGGACGGCCGGCGAGCAGTTCCTCGTACTCGTGCACCCGCGCGGTCGCCCCCTCCAGCGCGGAGCGGTCGCCCGGACCGGCCACGACGATGTGCTCAATGGAGGGGAGCTTCGGCAGCAGCGGAGCGAGCAGCGGCAGCAGGGTGCCGTTGACGATGACGACCCGGTCGGCGGCGTGGTTGACGATCCACACCAGCTGCTCGGGCGGCAGCCGCAGATTGAGGGTATGCAGCACCGCGCCCATGGACGGAATCGCCAGATAAGCCTCAAGGTGCTCGGCGTTGTTCCACATCAGCGTCCCGACCCGCTGATCGCCCTCGACGCCGAGCTCATCGCGGAGCGCGTGGGCGAGCTGTGCCGCGCGGGCGCCGGTCTCGGCGAAGGAGCGGCGCTGCGGCTCGGCCTCTCCGGTCCATGTGATGACCTGCGCCGTGCTATGCACCTTCGTGCCATGGGCGAGGATACGGCTCACCGTCAGCGGTACATCCTGCATCGTGCTCAGCACCAGGGGCCTCCTGAGGTATCGGATGTTTACGCGCGAGTAGCGCGAGCTCATCCCTCGGCAGCCTGCCACCGACCAAGCGGTATGTCACCCCGTCGTACGCGAAGTCATCCGGCAAAGTCCCGCGCTAGCGGCCCCTAGGCCGCGGTCCCCACCACATCCGCCGCGAGCTGCGCGTCCTCCCGCAGTTTGGCCAGCGCCCGGGACACCGCGCTCTTGACGGTGCCGACCGAGACGCCGAGCACCTCGGCGGTCTGCGCCTCGCTCAGATCCTCGTAGTACCGCAGCACGACCATGGCCCGCTGCCGGGCCGGCAGCTTGAGCACAGCTCGCCACATGGCATCCCGTATCGCCTGCTGCTCGGCCGGGTCCGGGGCCGGGACCGGTTCGGGCTCGGGCAGCTCGTCGCAGACGAACTCATCGACCTTGCGCTTACGCCACTGCGAGGTGCGGGTGTTGAGCAGCGCACGGCGCACATAGCCGTCCAGGGCCCGGTGGTCCTCGATCCGCTCCCACGCCAGGTATGTCTTGGTCAGCGCCGTCTGGAGCAGATCCTCGGCATCACTCGGGTTGGCCGTGAGGGAGCGGGCAGTGCGCAGCAGCACGGGCCCGCGCGCCTGCACGTACGACGAGAACGTCAGCGGCGTCACAAGCGGCGTCACGGTGGCGGATGTCCCAGGCGTGGTCATGGCTCAACGCTAGAAGCGGGCGGGGTACGGGCGGATCGGCCGGAAGTGCCGAGAAGGCTCCGCCTCAGGTTGTAGGGGTGGGGGCGGCCCCACCTCCTTGGGGTGGAGGCGGAGCACACGACAGATCAGGGACTCACCTGATGATCGCCACCGGAGCGTCCACCATATTGCTGTCGATCCGCATGCCGTGACCGCCGTAGCTGCGGTGTACATCCCCCTCGTACTGATGGATACGGCGGTGCGGAAACCACGCTGCGGGATCCAGCGAGGGCTCATCGCGGACCGAGGGTGCGACCCGCCATCGGGCGAACCAGATCACATCCGGCAGATCCATCACCCCTTCCTTACGCGCGGCCTCCATATGGGCCACCCCGGAGTCGGCGCCACTGTAGAAACCGGGGAAATAGCCATGCAGGCGCACCGCGCGGTTCCAGCCCCGGACGAAGCCGAGGGTGGTCGCGGCACAGGCGGTGTCGTGGTGGTCGTACTTCTCCATGTCCAGATAGAGCGGGCTGCCCTTCGCAAAGCCGTGGGCCCTGGCCTGCTCGACCGCGTCCAGCCCCTCACTCATGCCCTGACTCCAGGGCCTGTCGCTGTCCATCCGGACGCCTTGCTTGTTGGCGGCGCCGACGCAGGGGGACTGGGAGCCGACGTAGAGCGGCAGCACCTTCCAGCCCAGCCGGTCCACATTCCGTACCCAGGTCGCGTCGAGGTTCGGCTGTGTCGGGCAGGCCCGGCCCCGGCCGCCGAAGTAGACGCCGATGGCGCGGTACGGGGAGTCCAGCCAGGCCCGCATGGTGGCGTACGCCGGGGTCCGGCAGGTGTCCAGCGCGCGGCCGGTGAAGACGTCCGCGCCCTTCTCCCGGATATCGGCCTCCAGCTCGGAAGGGGGCGTGGGCGCGGCCCCGGTGAGGGCGGTGACCAGCACCAGCAGGAGGGCCGTCAGCTGAGTTCTCTGCCGCATACGGTGAGTGAAAGATCCGTACGCCGCCATACCCGGCAGACACGCCCGCCGTTCAGCCGTCTGCCCCGAGGAGCAGCCCGGAGGTTGGTACCCCGGTGCCCGCGGTGACCAGCACATGGGCGGCGCCGTCCACCTGGTTGACGGAGCTGCCCCGCACTTGCCGTACGGCCTCCGCGATGCCGTTCATGCCATGCAGATACGCCTCGCCGAGCTGCCCGCCATGGGTGTTGAGCGGCAGCATGCCCTCGGCGACGAAGCCGGCGGCCTCGCCCGGCGCACAGAAGCCGAACTCCTCCAACTGCATCAGTACGAACGGCGTGAAGTGGTCATAGAGGATGCCGACATCAACCTCGGCGGGGGTGAGTCCGCTCGTCCGCCACAGCTGCCGGGCGACCACGCTCATCTCGGGCAGCCCGGTGAGGTCATCGCGGTAGAAGCTGGTCATCTGCTCCTGTGCGCGGCCCGCCCCCTGCGCGGCGGCGGTGACGACGGCGGGACGTTGCCGCAGCTCCCGGGCGCGCTCCACTGACGTCAGGACCAGGGCCTGCCCGCCATCGGTCTCCTGGCAGCAGTCGAGCAGCCGCAGCGGTTCGGCGATCCACCGGGAGGCCGCATGGTCGGCGAGGGTGATGGGCCTGCCGTGAAAGTACGCGGCCGGATTCGCCGCCGCGTGCCGTCGGCCGGTGACGGCGACATGCCCGAAGACCTCGGGGGTGAGGCCGTAGGCGTACAAGTAGCGCTGCGCCGCCATCGCCACCCAGGAGGCGGGCGTAAGCAGCCCGAACGGCAGCGACCAGCCCAGCGCGACCCCTTCCGCGGACGGCTCGCGCCGCTGTACCCCGGCCCCGAAGCGCCGCCCGGAGCGCTCATTGAACGCCCGGTAGCAGACGACGACTTCGGCCACCCCGGCGGCTATGGCGAGCGCCGCCTGCTGCACGGTGGCGCAGGCGGCACCGCCGCCGTAGTGCACCCGGGAGAAGAAGGACAACTCGCCGATCCCCGCCGCCTGGGCGACGGTGATCTCCGGGCTGGTGTCCATGGTGAAGGTGACCAGCCCATCGACGTCACCCGGCCCGAGACCGGCATCCGCGAGCGCCGCTCGCACGGCCTCCACAGCCAGCCTGAGCTCACTGCGCCCGGAGTCCTTGGAAAACTCGGTGGCCCCGATCCCCACGATGGCGGCTTGGCCGCCGAGCGTGTCCGCGGTACGGATACTCATCCCCTGTCCCGCCCGATTGAGGGCCGGGGGTCTGGGGGCGGAGCCCCCGGGAACTCCACGGTCACCGTGCCGGTGACATGCGCGCCCAGCCGGTTCCTGCCGGTCACGGCGACCTCCGCGGTGCCGCCGCGCACCGCGGTCACCGTGCCGGTGAGGGTCATCTCATCCCCCGGGTAGTTCGGGGCGCCAAGCCGGATCCGCACCTGCCGTAACCGGGCCGTCGGCCCCGCCCACTCGGTGATATAGCGGCCGACCAGGCCGTTGGTCGTCAGGATGTTCATAAAGATGTCCGGCGACCCCTTCTCCTTGGCGAGCTCCACATCGTGGTGAACGTCCTGGTAGTCGCGGGTGGCGATGGCGCCCGCGACGATCAGAGTGCGGGTGATGGGGATACGCAGCGGGGGAAGCTCGTCCCCCGCTCGGGGGCTCGTGCCCGTCATCCGGCGGCCCTGCCTTCCTTCTCGGGCTGAGCGAGCAGCGAGCCAAGCTCGGCGAGCAGTTCAGCCGGGGAGCCGAGGTAGGCGTCCAGCTGCCGCCCCCAGAGAAAGTGCCGGTGGACCTCGGAGGTGACATCGGCGCCAACGCCGCCATGCAGATGCTGGCCCGTATGGACGACACGCCGGCCCGCCTCCGCCGCCCACCAGGCCGCGGTCAGCGAGTGCGTGTCGGCAGGCAGCCCCTGGTCATGGCGCCAGGCCGCCTCATGGGCCGTGACCCGAATGGACTCGATGTCCATATACGCGTCGGCGGCGCGAAGCTGGACCCCCTGGTTGGTGCTGAGCGGACGGCCGAACTGTTCCCGGTCGCCGGTGTACGCGACGGCCAGCGCGAGAGACCCCGCACAGACCCCGGCTTGCAGCGCCGCGAAGCCCGTACGAGCACGGGCGAGGGTGTCGTCATACCCGCCCGGACCCAACGCCACCGCGGGGGCGGCCGCCAGGGTCAGACGCCCGGCATCCCAGGGCGCGGTGGTCTCCACGGGCTCGATCAAGGTGGCGTCCTCGACCCGAAGCAGCCAGAGCTGTTGATCCGTATCGGGGATGAGGACATGGCTGGCGTCGCGGAGCCAGGGGACCAGCGGCAGGGTGCCGGTCAGCCGGTCACCGCCGTGCGAGCGTACGCGGCCACGCTGTGGAAAGGCGCCGGTGGCGACGGCCGTACCGGCGAGCAGCGCGGGCAGCAGCTGCGCCCTCAGCCCGGTGGTGCCATGACGGCTCACCGGTCCGATGCCGTAGAGGCAGGTGGCCGCGAGCGGAATCCCGGCGGTGCGCTTGCCCGCCTCCTCCAGGAGCAGACAGGTGCCCAGCAGCCCGGTCTCGGTTGCCCCCTCGAGCACGCCGGACGTACCCAGCGCCTTCCACAACTCACTGCCGGTGCCGTCGGCCTTGCTGTCGGCCTTGTCATCGGCCTTGTCATCGGCCTTCTCATCGAGGATCCGCGCGGCCAGCTCCACCAGTGCCAGCTGATCCTCATTGGGCGTGAAGTCCATCAGGCATCCACCCCCCGGAACACGGGCAGCTCCAGCTCCTCGTCCTCCACCCGGAGGAACTCCAGCTGAACGGGCATACCGATACGCACCTTGTCGTACGGCACACCGGTGATGTTGCTGATGATCCGCACGCCCTCGGCGAGTTCGATCAGAGCCACCGCATAGGGCGGGTCGAAGGCCGGGAAGGGCGGATGGTGCATGACCACATACGAGTACACCGTGCCGTGCCCGGCGGCTTCGACCGTGTCCCATTCCTGGCCACCGCACGCGTTACAGCCCGGGAGCCAGGGAAAGCGCAGGGTCGCACAGCGGGTGCAGCGCTGGATGAGCAGGCGGTGCTCGGCCACGCCCGCCCAGAAGCCCGCGTTGTCGCGGTTGACGACCGGCCGCGGACGCTTCTCCTTCGGCCTGCCCCGGCCCTTGTACTTGAGAATCCGGAAGCGGTGCCTGCCCGCGAGCTGATCACCCGCCCGGACATCCATCCGGGTGGTGATGAAGTAACCGGTGCCCAGCTTTGTGGCCTTACGCGTGGAGACCGACTCAATGACCGCGTCAAAGGTGATCCGGTCCCCGGGGCGAAGCGCCCGTGGATACTCCTGCTCGCAGTCGGTCGCGACGACCGACGTACAGCCCGCCGCATCGAGCGCGCCCAGCAGCGCGTCATAGGTGTCCGAGCGCCCGGAATCCGCCGGATGCCCGGCCAGCCCGCCCATCGTCCACACCTGGAGCATCGTCTGAGGCGCGGAGCCGTCCGGCGGCACGGGATGGCCCATCGCCTCGCACCAGTGCCGGATCATCGGCTCATTGACGGGATCCCTGCCCACGCCGGCCGTGGCCGCGGGCTGCCCCTCATACACCCTCAGCCGCTCATACAGCTCATCCCGCTCGCCCCCGCTCACCGCTGCTTCCTCCGCATACCCAGCCGCATCTTCGCGACGATCTCCCGCTGGACCTCGCTCACTCCGCCGCCGAAGGTGTTGATCTGCGCGGCACGATTCATCCGCTCCAGCTCACCGTCCCCGAAGACGCCCGGCGATCCGGCGCGGATCAGCCCGCTCTCACCGGTCACCTCCTGGCAGAGGGCGTACACGGCTACGGCGCTCTCGGTACCCGCGAACTTCACCCCGCTGGCATCCCCCGGGCTGAGCCGCCCCGCACCGACATCCCCCACCAGTCGCCAGCTGAGCAGCCGGGTCGCGGCGAGCCGGGCGTGTGCCTCGGCCAGCCGGGCCCGTACCCAGGGCTGGTCGGCCGGTCGTTCGCCAGTGGCGGGGTCGGGTGTACGGGCGTGGGTGAGCGCCGCCGCGTAGTGGTCCTCGGCCTGCATGCCCATGGCGGCCAGCGCGACCCGCTCATGGTTGAGCTGATGGGTGATGAGGCTCCAGCCGCCGTGCTCCGGACCGACGAGGTTCCCGGCGGGCACCCGTATGCCGTCGTAGTACGTCGCGGTGGTGGTCAGTCCGCCCACCGTCTCGATGGGCGTCCAGGAGAACCCGGGGGCGTCCGTCGGCACCAGGATGATGGAGATCCCCTGGTGCTTGGGGGCTTCCGGGTCCGTACGGCAGGCGAGCCAGATCCAGTCGGCGTGCTGGGCGTTGCTGGTGAAGGTCTTGTTTCCGTCGATGACCCAGTCGTTCCCCTCCCGCACCGCCCTCGTTCGGAGGGCAGCGAGGTCCGTACCGGCGCCCGGCTCCGTATAGCCGATGGCGAAGACCAGATCGCCGCGGAGGATGCGCGGCAGAAAGTAGGACTTCTGCTCCGCTGTCCCATACGTCATCAGGGTCGGCCCGACGGTATTGAGGGTGACCATCGAGACGGGTGCCCCGGCCCGGTAAGCCTCGTCGAAGAAGACGAACTGCTCCTCGGCACCGCGCCCCTGGCCGCCGTACTCGACCGGCCAGCCCAGGCCGAGCAGCCCATCGGCGCCCATCCGGCGGAGCAGCCGCCGCTGCCCGGCCGGATCACCGTTGAGAGCGGTGCGGCCACCCTTGGGCATCAGCCGGCGGAAGTACGCACGCAGCTCTGTACGCAGCTCCTGCTGGCGCGGGGTGGATGCGAAATCCATTCCCTGACTGTCCGTCAGATAGCGGGGCAGTGTCAAGGCCGGGCCCCCCAACACGACCGCGCGGCCGCACCGAAGTGCGGCCGCGCGGCCCTGACCCGTTCCCTTGGCGCCGGTCCCCCCAGAGGACCAGCTACCGGTTCACCAGGGGTAGAAACCGTAAGTGACCGAGTAGTTGGCCTGGTCAATGTGGCTGTGACCCCAGCCGTTCACGCTGGCGTTGTTGGCCTGGTTGGAAGCGCCCGCACCAGTGGCAGCCTGCTGGTTGGTGGTGGAGTTGCCGTTGTTGTCACCGGCGACGCCGCTGCCCACGCTGCCGACGGCAGACGCGTTCGATCCATCGTCCGCGAACGCGCCATTGTCGGCGTGGGCGACCCCGCCGAACAGGGCCACAGCCAGTGGCAGGGCGGCAGCTGTGGCGAAGACGCGGGCGATACGGATGCTTGCCATGTCAATTCCTCCAGGAATTTCTAACTCACTTACTCAGCGAGGTGGTTGGCCTAACCGCCTCGCGTTGCTACGACGTCGCGGGTCCAAAGGTGCCCGTAAAAACCCCGGCGAACCACCCACACCAACGCGATTCCCTCGCACGTATGACGATGTGTCGATAAACCTGCTTCGCGCCCCCAGAACGCGACTCCATGGGCCGTAAGAGATGAAGCGTTCCGGCAATCGCACCCCCGGGGACCCCCTTCCGGAAGAGAAAATTCCGCACGACTCCGGCCATACGGCCCCTCTCGACCACGCGCTGGCCGCGGCATCACCTCATCGGTCTCGACCTGGACGTATCCCATGGCGCGGACGGCCGCCGCGAACTCCAGTGCCTGACCCGCCAGCATGGCTTCGCCGCCCCGAGGCGATCACCGTGCTCAACCAGGGGGCGGCCACCACCTCTGGCTAGGCGGCCCCAGCTCCGTGACCGCCCGAGGCACCTACCATCCCGCCCCCGGCAGCACCACGCGAGCGCCCGCGCTGATCCCGCCCGCGCTGCCCCAACTCCTCACGCCCCTGCCGCCCGCCGCACTACCGGCCTCACCCGCTTTCGTACGCACCGCCCCGGCCGACCAGCACAACGCCCAGCTCTTCTGGGGGACCTGCCGGACCTTCGAATCGGGCCACGGCGGCGAACTCACTGCGGAGCCGACCGGAGCAACTGCGCCCACACGCGCGGTGCTGACCATCACCCCCGTCCACCCGACCACCACAGCCCGAAGGGTGACTGATCACCGTGGCTCCGCCCGCGAACGCCACCTCGAGCTCGCCGACGTCCTGGATGAACTCAGCATGTCCCGCGCCGCCTTCTACCGTCTGCGCGCCTGCGGCAAGGCTTCCCAAGTGCCTGAAGCTCCCCAACGGCCAGCTCCGCTTCCGCCACCGCGACGTCGACACCTGGCTCGACAACTGTGCGGGGGACCCAACTTGCTGACATTCGACGTCCGGATCTACTCGATCGAGGTCCGTCCGGACCGACGAAAGCCCAATCGCGTCCACTGGCAGGTGGTCGGCACGCCGCACTGGGAGGGGCGGCGCGGCGCGCGCGCAAGGCCCGGCCGCGGCCGTGTGTTCCGTCGTCAGGTGAGGATGCCGCCGCCCGCCGTGAGCCCGCCGATCCACATGACCACGCCGAGGAGCACGACCACCACCAGCGCGTACTTCACGGTGCTCCGTGCCGGGCCGTCGCTCTGCCACCTGGCCAGGGTGCCGAGCCCGGTGATCGCCAGCCCGATCACGCCGAACCCGGCCGAACCGATCCCGTTCTGGACCAGATTGCCCTGGCCCTCTTCGTCAGCGCGCAGCACCTCGTCTATGCCGTACTCCTCGACGAGCGCGCGCGCCGGGAAGGAGTCGCCGGGCTGCAGACCATCGGCGTCGTGCTTCTCGGTGAGTTCAACATCCTCGGCGACGGTCTTACCGTCAGAGGAGCGGAAGGTGCCGGTGCAGCGGGTCTCGCCCCCGCTGCTCGTGCCGCCCGTGCGCGCGCAGGAGCTCAGCGTGAAGGTGCCCTTGGTGCCGGTCTCCATGACCTCCCGGGGCCCCAGGTACTTCGACTCGAGCATCGCCCAGCTGATGAGCAACAGCAGCGCTCCGACGATCAACGCGCCGACCATCCTGGGACCCCGCGTGGAATCACGGTTCCGGGAGGCACCGCCCTGCCTCGCCCGGCCCTTCCCTCCCACGGCGCGCTTCGCCTCGCTCGGCCCCTCGCTGCCCTGCGTCCGCTGCCGCTCCGGCTGCTCCGGCTGCTCCGGCTGCTCCGGCTGCTCCGGCTGCTCCGGCTGCTCCGACGTACCCATTCCCAACCCCTCGTGCCTTGCCGCCGCTTCCTCGCGGGGAGGTACTTTAGGGCCTCCGCTGCGCAGTAGGGCCATGAGCTTCCCCTGCTCCCAGGGGCCTCGCCCTCGCGCCCTCGCCGCCCTCCGGCCCTCCGAAGGCGGTGCGGGCGGCAGCTGGGCTGGGCTTAGGTTCGTCGTTTGAGTCTTCGTGGAACAGCGAGCGGCGTCCGGTGCGTGCAGACGCAAGTCGGAGGATGTCCTCATGCTGGGCGTACTCGGACTCCGACAACGCAGCAGATGCGCGTGCCAGGCGTCGCGAGACGGCGAGCTTGCCCAAGCGGGTCGCATCGCCACCGTCCGGTTCCGCGTATGTCCGGGATCCGATGGGCACAGGGGGGCACACGGTCGCGAGACGGTTCGAATACAGAAGGGGTGCCACCGAATCCGGTGGCACCCCTTTTGACCTGCGTATACGTTGGCCAGCGCGGAGGCGGTGGGATTTGAACCCACGGTCACATCGCTGCCACGGCGGTTTCTAGAGGGTTTCCGTATTGCCCAACGCAGAGCGCTGGCCTAAGCGTTAGCGTTAGCATCGAATGAACCTGTTCTCAGATTCTTGGAATATCTCTGGGACACCGCAGGCGGAGAGACGCCGTCTACATCAGTAACTGTTCCTTTCGTCAGGGGTTTGGGCAAATGGCCCCGGCCCCTGACGTTTTTGGGGGGACGGGTGTGGGCTACGGGGCGAGGTGGTCTAGGAGCCAGGTGACGGCGGCGCGGACGGTGCCGGAGACGGCACCGCTGAGGGTGGCCCGGGCCAGGGTGAGGCGCTCGCGGCGGGTCAGGCGCTTGCGGGACATGAATACTCCACGGGTCGTGGTCAGCGAGTGGGCAGCCGGTCGGCTCGCTGACCACGTTCGACCCCGCGTGAAGATCGACTCCCAGTTGCGACGTGGCGGCAACTGAGGCCCAAGTTCGGGCTGTTCAGTCGATGTCAGGTGCGGGTGATGGGGATGATGGTGCGATGAGTCGCGACACGAGGGGCGGCCCGGCGAAGAGGCCTCGGACGCTGGAGCGGGCGCGGGTGGGATGGCCGCGTGCGCTGCGGGGACTGAAGGACTTGCTGTACGAGGTGTACCTGGCGGCGGGCACGCCGAGCCTGGATGAGATCGCCAATGACATCGCCAATGACATCGCCTCTGATGACCAGGGTCTGTCGGGGGCTCCCAGCAGGGATACCGTCCGCCGCGTCATCAGCGATCCGGGTCTGCCGCCCGGCCAGGCCGATGCGGTAGCGGTCGCCGTGGTGCTGGCCCGTCGCGCTGCATGGGAGGTGCGGGATCTGGCTGGGCAGGTGCGCGCGCTGTGGGTGGAGGCCCGGATGGTCCGGGGTGCGGGGCGGCCGATCGGCGAGTTCGACGACCGGCTCGTCCTGGACGACCTGGAGGTTCATCGGGCACTTGACGCCGGTGCCGACTGCCAGCAGCTCGGTGCCCTGCCCGCGTACGTCCCACGCGCGTTCGACGTATCCCTGCGTGAGGTGGTCGACTCCGCCGCGGACGGGCAGAGCGGGATCGCGGTCCTGGTTGCGGGATCTTCCACGGGCAAGACCCGCGCGTTGTGGGAAGCCATCAAGCAGCTACCGCACCCCTGGCGGCTGTGGCACCCCCTCACCCCCACCCGCCCCGATGCAGCCCTCGCCGAACTGCCGGACATCGCCCCCAGGACCGTGGTGTGGCTGAACGAAGCCCAGCACTACCTGACCCCGGACTCGGTTGGTGAACGAGTGGCCGCGGGCCTACGCGAGCTGCTACACAACCCGGCGCGAGGCCCGGTGCTGGTTCTGGCCACCCTGTGGCCCGAGCACTGGGATCGGCTCACCACGCGCTCTGACCCCGACCGGCACGCCCAGGCACGGGAGCTGCTGCGCGGGCACATGATCGGCGTGCCCGATGCGTTCACCGAGGCCGACTTGGCCGCTCTCGCGGACACAGCCAGCACCGACCCCCGGCTCATCGAGGCCGTCGAACGCACACGCGACGCCCAGATCACCCAGTACCTGGCCGGCGTACCTGTGCTCATGGACCGCTACCAAACCGCCCCGGCTGCCACCCGGGCACTCATCCACGCGGCCATGGATGCCCGGCGCCTCGGCGCCGGTCCCCGGATTCCGCTGGCCTGGCTGGCGGACGCGACCCCCGGCTACCTGACCAACACCGAGTACAACGCCCTCGGCGACAGCTGGCTGTCCCAGGCTCTCGACTACGTCACCCGGGAATGCAACGGCATCCGCGGCATTCTCACCCCCATCAAACCCGCCGCACCCCGCAACCAGCGCAACCGCCGCACACCGGCCGCCGCACACCCGACCGCCGGGCAGCCCGCCCGAGACACGCACGGGCCTCAGTACCAACTGGCCGACTACCTCGACCAATACGGCCGTAGCCGCCGTGCCAACCAGACACCACCCCTCGACTTCTGGACCGCAGCCGCAGACCACGCTCACCCAGCCGACATGACCCCACTCGGCGACGCCGCCTGGAACCTTGGCCTATATCGAGACTCCGCTCAACTCCACAAACACGCCACCGCCCATGGCAACCCTCAAGCGGCGATGCGCCTCCTCCGCTGCTTCCAACACCTGCATCCCACCGACCCCCGCCCCGCCCAATGGGCCGCGGCTCACGCCTCCCTCGATGACCCGAGCGGGGTGGCTTTCCTGTTGACCGCATTGCGGGACGCGGGGGCGGAGGAACAGGTTGGTGTGTTGCTGGACCGCGACCCCGCCATCCACACCCCCCTCGATGACCCGCTCGAGGTGGCCGAGCTGTTGGACAGCTTGCGGGAGGCGGGGGCGAAGGAACAGACGGCGGCCCTGGCCGCACGGGCCGTAGCCCAAGTTCCCCTCTATGACCCGAGCGAGGTGGCTTACCTGTTGGTCAGCTTGCGGGAGGTGGGGGCGGAGGAGCAGATGGCGGCCCTGGCCGCATGGGCCGTAGCCCAAGTTCCCCTCCATGACCCGAGCAAGGTGGCTTACCTGTTGGACAGCTTGCGGGAGGCGGGTGCCGAGGAGCAGGTTGGTGTGTTGCTGGACCGCGACCCCGCCGCGAATGCACCTGTCCATGCCCCGGGCGGAGTGGCTTACCTGTTGGACAGCTTGCGGAAGGCGGGGGCGGAGGAACAGACGGCGGCCCTGGCCGCACGGGCCGTAGCCCAAGTTCCCCTCGATGGCCCGAACGAGTTGGGCTTCTTGTTCGCCGTATTGCGGAAGGCGGGTGCCGAGGAGCAGGTTGGTGTGTTGCTGGACCGCGACCCCGCCATCCACACCCCCCTCGATGACCCGCTAGGGGTGGCTTACCTGTTGGTCAGCTTGCTCGAGGTGGGGGCGGAGGAGCAGATGGTGACCCTGGCTGCACGGGCCGTAGCCCAAGTTCCCCTCGATGACCCGGGCGGGGTGGCTTTCCTGTTGGTCGGATTGTGGAAGGCGGGGGCGGAGGAACAGACGGCGGCCCTGGCCGCACGGGCCGTAGCCCAAGTTCCCCTCGATGACCCAAACGAGTTGGGCTTCTTGTTCGCCGTATTGCGGGAGGTGGGGGCGAAGGAGCAGATAGCGGCCCTGGCTGCACGGGCCGTAGCCCAAGTTCGTTTCGATGACTCAAACGAGTTGTTGGGCCTCGTGCTCGCCGCATTGCGTGAGGTGGGGACGGAGGAGCAGATAGCGGCCATGGATGCACTGCTTCCGGTCGCAAGAGACCTCGGTCAATACAACAAGGTCGGCGGCAGCCAGGAACTCCGACTCGGGCGTGAGCCCGATGGAAGTGCCACCTCTCCGTGGACGTGGGAAGACCTGGAGTGAGCCGAGCTGAGCAGAAAGTTGTTCCCCCTCCCGTGCCGTCACCAGCGTGCCTGAATAACCCTCAGATGGACGTCCGAGATTCGGATGGTTGTTACGTGACCCGCATGAACAAGGCTCAACGGGCGACCGCGGCGGCCTGGGGTACACAGGCGGGTCAGAGCGTCTGAGTTGTCACACAGAACAGCTACTGAGCTGGCGAATGACCAGCTTCGGCTACAACAGATCCCAGTGTTTGGACCGCCGCCCATCCCCCAACACCGGTAGCGGCAGAGCTGGTCGGGAGGGCCAACCCCTCATGGACGCCCATATCCATGGAAGGCAGCGAAGCCTGCCTGGCCTGAGTAGATCCGGTGGAGGTGGCCAGGCGCGCTGGCCACAGTCCGGCAGTCCTGTGGCGGTTTTACGCGAAGCTGCTGCGAGGGCAGCAGTTGGAGGGCTCAGAGGAGTAGCCCGATACGGGCGGCCGACCCGACTTGGCCACAGGTTGGCCGCAAACGCCGGTCCACGCTGGAACAAGGTGGGGCAGGCTGACACAGAGAGTCACGAGCAAAGGCGCCCGGAGATCCGGGCGCCTTTCTCATCTGCGGCTTTGCCGTCTGGGCGGAGGCGGTGGGATTTGAACCCACGGTGACGTTGCCGCCACGACGGTTTTCAAGACCGTTCCCTTAGGCCGCTCGGGCACACCTCCCCACGCCGGGTCCGTGGACGCGGCGTGGGGATAGCCTAACCGGTCAGTCGTCGCCGGTGCGCTTGCCCAGGGTGATCTCGGTTGTGGCCTTTTTGCCGTTGCGCTCGTAGGTCACCTTGACCTTTTCGCCGGGCTCATGGGTCCAGATCTCGCTGATCAGGGTGGGGCCGCTGTCGATCGCCGTGCCGTCCATCCTGGTGATGACGTCGCCCGGCTTCAGTCCGGCCTTGTCCGCCGGGCCGCCGGGGACCACGGAGCCGGTGCCGTCCGCGGCCCTGGCCGAGATGGTGGCGCCCTGGCCCTGCTTGGTCATGTCGACCGTGGCGCCGATGACCGGGTAGACCGGGCGGCCGGTCTCGATCAGGGTCTGTGCGACCCGCTTTGCCTGGTCGATCGGGATGGCGAAGCCGAGGCCGATGCTGCCGGCCGAGCCGCCGCCGAGGCCGTCGCTCGCCGACTGGATGGCGGAGTTGACGCCGATGACCGCGCCCTTGGCGTTGAGCAGGGGGCCGCCGGAGTTGCCCGGGTTGATGGAGGCGTCGGTCTGCAGGGCGCTCATGTAGGAGGCCTTGGAGCCCTCGCCGTCGCTGGAGGCGACGGGGCGGTTCAGGGCGCTGACGATGCCGGTGGTGACGGTGCCGGACAGGCCGTAGGGGGCGCCGATCGCGATGGTCGGGTCGCCGACGGCGACCTCGTCCGACTTACCGAGGGGTACCGGCTTCAGCTTGCGGTCGCCGGGGTTCTTGAGCTTGATGACCGCGACGTCATAGCCCTGGGCACGGCCGACGACCTCGGCGGCGTACTTCTTGCCGTCGGAGAAGACCGTGGTCAGCCGGCCGCCGTCGGCCGCGCTGGCGACCACGTGGTTGTTGGTGAGGATGTGGCCCTGCTTGTCGAAGACGAAGCCGGTGCCGGTGCCGCCGCGGCCGCCGCCGTTGGTCTGGATCGTCGCCACGCTCGGCAGCGCCTTGGCGGCGATTCCGGCGACCGAGTCGGGGGCACGGCTGACGCTCTTGGGGCCGGACGGCGCGGTGATGGTGTCCGAGCTGGGGGCGTTATTGCGGTCGGCGGCCCAGAAGCCGATGCCGCCGCCGACGCCGCCCGCGATGAGGGCCACCGCGAGTGCGGCGGCGATGAGGCCGCCGCGCCTGCGCTCCGGGGGCGGCGGAGGCGGTATGGGAGCGCCCCAGGGCTGGCCGGGGCCGCCGTACGGGGGCGGCGGCGGACCGGCGGGGGCGGGGGGCGGCGTGGGGACGCCCCAGGGGCCGGGGTGACCGGCTGGCGGGGGCGGGCCGGGGGCGGCCGGGGGTTCCTCAGCGGGGTCGATCTTCCTTAGCTGGGTCGTCGACGACTCCTGCGGCGCCTCCTGCGGCACGCGGTCGGCAGGCGCCGTCTCGTCGGCCCGGCCCGCCTCCGGCGAGCGGTCGACGCCCTCGTGCTCGGTGCTCACAGCTATCTCCTCAGGTACACGGCAGTCACAGACAGGCAATCACGTTATGTCCAGTGTGCAGTCAGCTTTTCCCATCGCGTGTCAGGTCGGCGTAAGCCATACGGTGCACCGGCCCGCTCATTTCTTATCCCGGCAGAACGGGGCGCGGGCCGCTCGTAGCCGCGGCATCGTCCGACCGGGTGCGGTGGGACGATAATCCAGTGCGCCCCATTTCCGTCATCGCTCACCGCGGCGCCTCCGAGGATGCCGCCGAGCACACCCTCGCCGCGTACCGCAAAGCCATCGAGCACGGTGCTCACGCGCTCGAATGCGATGTGCGGCTCACCGCCGACGGCCATCTGGTCTGTGTCCACGACCGCCGGGTCAACCGCGTCTCCAACGGCCGTGGCGCCGTCTCCGCGCTGGAGCTCGCCGACCTCGCCGCGCTTGACTTCGGCTCCCTGAAGGACCCGTACGAGGGGCCCGACAGTGAGGACCGGGGCCGTACCTCTGTGCTGACCCTGGCCCGGCTGCTCAGGCTGGTCAAGGAGTCCGCTGAGGCAGGGCACCCCGTTGAGCTGGCCATTGAGACCAAGCACCCCTCCCGCTGGGCGGGCCAGGTCGAGGACCGGCTCATCGGCCTCCTCAGGGAGTACGAGCTGTCCACACAGGTCCGGGTGATGAGCTTCTCGGCCCGGTCACTGCACCGGATCCACACCGCCGCGCCACACATTCCGACCGTCTATCTGATGCAGTTCCTGCTGCCGCGCCACCGTGAGGGGCGGCTGCCGCCCGGGGTGCGGATCACGGGACCGAGCATGCGGATCGTCCGCAGCCACCCGGACTATGTGATCCGGGCGCAGCGCGCTGGGCACCAGGTGCACGTATGGACGGTGGACGATCCCATCGATGTCGAGCTCTGCGCCCGGCTCGATGTCGACGCCGTGATTACTAATCGACCGCGGCAAGTCTTGTCTCAGTTGTCGGAACTTGGGTGCGTCTAAGGCTTTAGTACTGGCGACTCAATTACGGGGAGTGCCCCGGCGCATTCGTTCCGTATCGCTTCGTTACGAATGCGTCAAGCGATCGCACCTGGCCGGTTTCCGGTCTGGGCCATTGGGGCATCCATCACGTGGCGTGGGGCAAAGGAGGTCTCGGGGGTGGCGTTGGTGGTGGCACATGAGGTGCCGACTTCGTCGACCATGGCCGTGCCCCATGGTCCTGTGGGCGTAGGTCAGGCGCGACGGCGTATGCGTGCGGAGCTACGCGCGTCCGGCACGCCCGATTCGGTTGTGGAAGACGCGGTTCTGATCCTTTCCGAAATGCTCAGCAACTCCTGCCGTCACGCGCGGCCGCTCTCCCCGGACGATTCGATACGGGCCGACTGGAGCCGGGACGCGGGAGGCGAGCTCACGATTTCCGTCACCGATGGTGGTGGCCCGACCCGACCACTTCCGGCCACTCCCTCGGTCACCGCACATGGCGGCCGGGGTCTGTCGATCATCACTTCGCTCGCCCGGGACTGGGGCGTACGCGAGGACGGCGCCATTGGCGGGGTGACCGTATGGGCCGTGGTGGCACCGGCCAATGGCTTTGGCACCGCACGCGGCTTCGGCCTGATCGACATCGAGAGCATCGATGAGATCGGCGAGATGAATGAGATAGACGAGCTCACGTAACACACGGAACGACGGGTAACGACGGGTTAGGCTCGCGCGCGACAGTGTTGCCAGGTTGTACGACACGGAGACCCGCGCCATGGCCAAGAAGCGCCGACCCCAGCCCAAGGCTTCCCAGCCGCAGCTCATCGACGGGGAGATCCCGGTCGTCGGTGCCCGTGAGCCATGCCCCTGTGGCTCCGGCCGCCGCTACAAGGCCTGCCACGGCCGTGCGGCCGCCCAGGCCGTGACCGAGCTGGTGCAGCGGCCGTTCGAGGGGCTCCCCGGAGAGTGCGACTGGGTCGCGCTGCGCGAGCTCGTGCCCGCCGCGACCGCCCCGCTCACCCTCAAGGACGGCCTCCCGGAGGACGTACCGTCGGCCACGCTCGCCACCGTGCTGCCGATGGCCTGGCCCGCGCTGCGCCGGGACGACGGCAGCGTCCTGCTGGGTCTGCAGAACGACACCTCGTCCGGTGACATCAGCCGCGATCTCGCCGATGTGCTGCTGCGCGCGATGAGCGACAAGCCCGGTAATCCGGTCGCCGCCGAGCGCACCACGGGTGAGGGTCCGCGACTTCAGGATCTGCTCGACACCAGCGCACCGTTCACGCCAGAGGTGCACTCCGGCTTTGAGTTCTGGCTGAGCGACGCCGAGAGCGCCACCGGCGAGGTGGCGGCCTCCCTGGAACGCGCCAACTCCGCCGCGCTGCCCACCTCCCGGCTCACCGGTGTGGAGGCCGCCTACTGGTGCGAGACCCCGGAGAAGAACCATCTGCGCTGGGTCATGCCGCATCCGGAGGACCAGCTCCTGAACGCCCTGGCGCGACTGCAGGCAGCGGGCGCCTCCTCGCTCGGTGAAGACACCCGTCTGGTCGGCTCGTTCCGGGCACATGGACTGATGGTGCCGGTCTGGGACCTGCCGAGCGGGATGACCGCCGACGCGTGCGAGCGGCCCGCGACAGCCTTCGCTGAGCGGCTTGGTGAGGCACTGGCCAGCAGCGCCCCGCTCAACTCGGAGGAGCGGCGGGCACGGAGCGGGCTCACCAACCGGCAGATCACCTTGAGCTAGCCGTCACCTTGAGCTAGCCGAACGAAGTAGTTGAATGATCAAGGAAGCGTGATTCCGGTCACAACTCCCGGCTTGAACAGTTAAATCCGCGTCTTAAAAGGCACGCCGGAATTTGCGAACGGCCAATCTCTTGTTACCGTTCTAGGAGCCCGGTCGCTGGTGCATCCCCCGTCGCCAGCGACCGGGCGTTTCCATATCCGGAACCGGTCAATCCACTTGTTCCGTAGGAGAGTTGCTTCCCGAGCGCAGCAGCATCCGGTCCTCACCCGGCGCCTCGATCTCCGCCACCGCCGAATAGGGGTGTTCACCCTGCACCGGGTGCACCGTGCGCTGCCGCGGGGTCTCACACATTCCCGGCCCACCCGACGCGGGCAGCGCGCAATACACCTGAAGTGTCCGCCCATCGGGCCGCATCAACGTCATGACGCCACGCAGCGGACGGCCACTCGTATTGCGGTAGTAGGTCCGTCCCCAGGTCGCGTGGTCCTCCGTCAGTACGCAGGTCTGCGCCTCCACCCCGGCGGTGGAGGCGAGTTCGGGGCCGCAGATCGCGGAAGGTCCGCTACCGGTGGCCGAGGAGAGGTCTTTTCCAGCCAGCGGCCCATCGGCCAAAGGAGTGCCCAGCGGCACACCCTGGGGAGAGGGCGACGCCCCGGCGGTTTGCCCCGGCGGGGCATCGGGAGAGGACACGGCGCGGGACACCCGTGACAGGGAGCCGGTCTTCCCGTCCTCCACTGTGGCTGGCTCCCCCGGCCCGGCCGTCGCGACCGCGAGAGGCAGCGCGACGGCGAGCGTGACCGCGACGGTGAGCACGGCCACGCGAAGGTTCGAGGCACGCTGCGACTTTGCCTGCGACTTTGACATGAGTCAGAACATATCGGGGGAATCACGGTGCTTGGCGCACTTCCAACCCGTATGGCGGACACGGCCGATGCCGCTCACACATCAGTACGCCAGCTGGCTCCCGCCGTCCGGTGCGGTGGCACTGGCCTGGACGAGGACATCGAGCAGCGCGTCCATCCGGGGCAGATACGGCTGACCCGCCGAGGCCCGCCCCCGCCCCACCGTCGGCGGCCGCTCCCAGCGCACCCGGCCGCCCCCCGTGGTCGAGGGCGGCAACGGCACATAACCGCCCTCCCCATGGAAGCGGAGCGAACTGGGCACCCAGTCCTGGGCGTAGAGCAGCTCGCCCAGCTCCGCGAGGTCGTACGGGGCCACCAGCAGGGAGAAGCGGCTGAGGGTCGCTACCACCGGGCCGGTGCGCACACCGCGCCGGTCGAGCTCGCGCAGCGCCCGCGCCCCGGCGATCGCCGGGAGGCTGAGCGCACACGGCGCCTGGCCGCCGGTGGCCAGAATGATGGGCGCGGTGGGGCGATTGGTCCACCACCAACGGACCATCCGGGCATCGGTCGTGGCGGCCAGCAGGCCGGGGTCGAAGGGATGCGCGCCGGGCACCACACAGTCGGGGTGCGGACAGGCGCACATACGTTTGGACTGGCGCTTGGACTCTCGCAGAGCCGCACCGGGGAGCACCGGCCACTGCCACTGGGTGGCACAGGTGAGCGCGGCACTACGCCGCGCCCAGCGGGTCACGCGTCGCCTTCCGAGGATCTCGCGCATGAGCGCTCGTTCCT
Organism: Streptomyces gobiensis; assembly: GCF_021216675.1. Classification (NCBI taxonomy): domain Bacteria; kingdom Bacillati; phylum Actinomycetota; class Actinomycetes; order Kitasatosporales; family Streptomycetaceae; genus Streptomyces; species Streptomyces gobiensis. Next base: position 2,722,528 of record NZ_CP086120.1, read on the forward strand.
TTCCGTTAACGCCAAAGATCGACAAGGATCTACCAAGGCCGACAAGGACCGTCGAGCCCATCACAACACGTGGATCTCACGTCACCGCACGTACAAAGCAGCGCATCACGCCGTGGGCCGAGCGTGGAACGTGGCGGGGGGTGGCGCGCGCATGGCGCTTACGCTCCGTACAGTCTGTACTTGCCTGGTGCTGTACTTGCCTGGTGCCCTGATCTTTTCGCCACTTACGGACACGGGCCCGGCAACTGCCGACTGAGACGCAGAGACCCGTCACCAGGTTCCGACCGGGCCCCTCTACCCCGCGTCCTGCATTTCCATACCTACCCAGAACCGGCCTTGTGACCGCTGCTGAATGACGTCAGTCGACCTCGAATTGACGCAACCAGGGTACTTTTCGCGCCAATCTGCGGGACACTCGGCTTGTCACCCCCCATAGCCAGGCACCGCCTGGACACCATCGCCCGCACAAGGACAATGCTGGACATCCTGTCATCAGTGCGTGTACATGTGGATGCATTGCTGGCGGAGTTCGCATGACATGGGGGTTTGCGATGCTATCGAGAGAAAAGACCTCCGGCGAAAGCCGCTGGCCATGAGTACGCACCACCCGCCAAAAGTGGCTGGAATCAACCCACCTGCGTCGCCGCCGGAGCACACTGCCCCGCCGAGTTCCTCCCCGCGCAGGTCACCCCGGCCCGCCGAGCCCGCGCACGGGTGCGCCGGGGAACACACCGCCCACGCCCCCGTCCCGGACGCCACCACCCGGACCGTTGACCAGCTCGCGGCCGTCCAGGACCGGCTCGCGTGCTGGATCGGCGACCTCACCACGCTGCATGACCTCACCGAGCGGCTGGCGCGCGCCGCCACCCTCGATGACACCCTGCAGGAGACGCTGCGCGCTGGTGCCGATCTGGTCGGCGCGCGCCGTGGGCTCATCGCACTGGAACCCACCGATGGTCTCGGTCCGCCCCGGATGATCGGGCTCGGCCTCGGACGGTCAGATCTCGGCCAGATCGAAACGCTTCCGCAGGCCTCGGCTCCCTATGGCCGCCTGCTGGACGGGCTGCCCGCACCCGGGCCCGGTCCCGACCCCGCGTACCGGGACCGGGACCGGGAAGAAATCACTCACTCCGATATCCCCGAGGAGGACGGCCTCGACCCCCGGCACCGCGAGGTCGCCGCGCGGCTCGGCTACGCCGCCAGCTACGCCGTCCCGCTGAGCACCGCCCACCCGGACCGGATGGGGGCCGCCGTCTGGCTCTATGACGAGCCCGCCGAGCCGACCGAGCGCCAGCGCCATCTACTGGGCCTCTACCTGCACTGCGCGGCGGAACACATCGCCCGGCAGATCGCCCTCGCCCGGGCCCAGGCCGCCGTCAGCACCGTCCGTGAGGAGCTGCTGCCCAGCCGGCTTCCCCGGGTGTCCGGGGTACGGCTGGCGGTACGGCACCGCACCGGGTCACGCGGTGGCGGTGACTGGTACGACGTGCTGCCGCTGCCCGAGGGCGCGCTCGGGCTCTCGGTTGGCGGGGTTACCGGCACCGGGCCGAGCGCGATCGCCGCGATGGGGCGGCTGCGGGCCTCCCTGCGCGCGTACGCGGTGATGGAGGGCGAGGATCCGGTCGCGGTGCTCTCGGATCTGGAGCTGCTGATGCGGCTTACGGAGCCGGCCCGTTCCGCCACGGCGCTCTTCGGCTACGCCGAACCGGCCGCCAGGAGGGTGGTGATCGCTGGGGCCGGGCACTGTCCGCCGCTGATCGTCGGGCCGCGGCGGTGTGAGTTCGCGGAGACCACGCTCTCCGCGCCGCTCGGGATGCTGGCGTGCTGGGAGGCGCCCAGCGTGGAACTGACGCTGGACGCTGGCGAAACGCTCCTGCTCTACAGCGACGGGCTGCTCCGCCGTACCGGTGAGCCGATGGACCGGGCCTTTGCCCGGCTGCAGGCTGCGGCGCTGCGTGCGGGGGCCTCGGTGGGGGATGATCCGGACGCGCTGGTGGACCAAGTCCTCAATACCGTCCTGTCGGACGGGCGGGCCGACGTGGACAGCGAGGAGGACGTGGTGCTCCTCGCCGCCCGGTTCTGACGCCCGCCCCGGGGCTCGCCGCGCTCGCGCCTACGGCGCGACCCAGCGGCTCCGCCGCGCGTGGCGGGGTTTGCGCCTGGCTGCGGGGTGCCGGGGTGGGTTTCCCCGTATCCCGCCCCTTCCCGGCTGTGCCGATATGCGGCTCCGCCGCGTGGCGGGGCTTCGCCCCGGGGCCCCCGGGAGGTTGGCCGGTGCGGGACGGTGGCCGGGGGTTGTGCCCACCACCCGCCCTTTCCCGGCTGCACCGATATGCGGCTCCGCCGCGCGGCGGGGCTCGCGCCCGGCTGCGGGGTGCCGGGGTGGGTTTCCCCGTATCCCGCCCCTTCCCGGAAACCGGGGCTTCGCCCCGGGGCCCCTGGGTGGCCCGGTGCGGGCCGGTGGCCGGGTTGTGCCCACCAAGCGTCGCGAGCTCCGTTGCGGGGTGGGCCGGAGCGTCGTGGCTGGTGTGGGTGGGTCGTTGCGTAGCAGGGCGGGCCCACGCCCCTCGCGGGGCTGCGAGTGCCCACAACAGGGGTGGGGTCTGGGGGCGGCAGCCCCCAGTTTCGGGAAGGGGCGGGTCAGGGGAACTCCCACCGCCGACAGCGTCGCTCAGCCAGCACCGACGGACGGAGTCCGGCGCAGGGGGCCGAAGCCCTTGAGGCGCCCCCGGCGCCGAGAGGTGCGAGGGCGCCGTTAAGAAGGGGCGGGCGCCGTTAAGCAGGGGCGGGTGCCGTTGAGAAACGGGCGCATACGATGGGGGTCCGGTCCCAGTGCGTACGCAAGGAGGCAGCGACGTGGCCGAGCAGCAGACTCCGGAGACCCCGGACGAGCAGCCCATCAAGCAGCGGAAGAACAGCCTGTACCCAGGCGTATCCGACGAGCTCGCCGAGAACATGAAGACCGGCTGGGCCGACACAGAGCTCCGTGACCTCCAGCCCATCGAGCAGGCTGAGCACACCGCCCGCCGCCGTGCAGCGCTCTCCGCCCGCTTCCCGGGTGAGCGCCTGGTGATTCCCGCGGGCAATCTCAAGACCCGCTCCAACGACACCGAGTACAGCTTCCGGTCATCCGTGGAGTACGCCTATCTCACCGGTGACCAGACCGAGGACGGCGTGCTCGTGCTGGAGCCCAGGGATGAGGGCGGGCATGACGCCGCGCTCTATCTGCTGCCGCGCTCCAACCGGGAGAACGGCGAGTTCTGGCTGGACGGCCAGGGCGAGCTGTGGGTCGGCCGCCGTCACAGCCTCACCGAGGCCGAGCAGCTGTACGGGATGCCGTGCGCGGATGTCCGTACGGTCGCCGACACCCTCAGGGCCGCGACCGGGCCGGTCCGTATCGTCCGGGGCCATGACGCCGGGCTGGAGGCCGCGCTCACCGACAAGGTCACCGCCGAGCGTGACGAGGAACTGCGGGTCTTCCTCTCCGAGGCGCGGCTGGTCAAGGATGAGTTCGAGATCGGCGAGCTGCAGAAGGCCGTGGACTCCACGGTCCGTGGCTTCGAGGACGTCGTGAAAATCCTCGACAAGGCCGAGGCCACCTCCGAGCGCTATATCGAGGGCACCTTCTTCCTGCGCGCCCGCGTCGAGGGCAATGACATCGGCTATGGCTCCATCTGCGCGGCTGGACCGCACGCCACCACCCTGCACTGGGTGCGCAACGACGGTCCCGTACGCTCCGGCGAGCTGCTTCTGCTGGACGCCGGGGTGGAGACCCACACCCTCTACACCGCCGATGTCACCCGCACCCTGCCGGTCAACGGCCGGTACACCGACCTGCAGCGCAAGATCTATGACGCGGTGTACGAGGCCCAGGAAGCGGGTATCGCGGCGGTCAAGCCGGGCGCCAAGTATCTGGACTTCCACCACGCCGCACAGCGCGTCCTCGCCGGGAAGCTGGTGGAGTGGGGGCTGCTGGAGGGCCCCGTGGAGCGGGTTCTGGAGCTGGGTCTGCAGCGCCGCTGGACGCTGCACGGCACCGGGCACATGCTCGGCATGGACGTTCACGACTGTGCGGTCGCCCGTCGGGAGACCTACGCCGAGGGGACGCTGGAGCCCGGGATGTGTCTCACCGTCGAGCCCGGTCTCTACTTCCAGGCCGACGATCTGACGGTGCCCGAGGAGTACCGGGGCATCGGCGTCCGTATCGAGGATGACGTCCTGGTGACGGAGGACGGTAACCGCAATCTGTCCGAGGGGCTGCCCCGCCGTTCGGCGGAGGTCGAGGCGTGGATGGCCACCCTCAAGGGCTGACGCGACGGCTGACGCCCGCCCAACGCAAGCCGCCGGGGCCGGACCTCTCCATGGAGAGGTCCGGCCCCGCTGCATAAGGCGGCTCGCCCACCCTTGCGCTCGCTACACCGTTTGCATCCTGTATGTTCGACTTTTAGCCAGCAGCACGCCATAGCTGGACTCAAGTCCGATGATTGGCTTTGCGGACGAATTGAGATTCAACACACACTCAGTCTGATTCGGCCACAACAACGCTGGTGAACCTCCATGCTGTTGCGCGACCGCTTGATCACGACTGGTTGAACTTCGCGCCTGCTGGGGGGACTTGTATGGCTCGCAGACCGTTCGCCGCCGGTGCCGCCGCGCTGCTGCTGGCCCTCGGGGCGGCTGACTACGGTGCAGCCGCGGCGGAGGGTCCCGGGGAGCCGGTACCCCGCATCGATCTGCGGGTCCTGGTGCTCGACAACGGCGGTCCGGCCACCGCCGCGATCCGCGCCCGACTGGACGGCAGCGGCACCCCGTACACCGCCGTAGACCTCACCGACCGGGCCCGTGAACGCATTGACGCCGACTTCCTCACCGCCACCGACACCACCGACACCGACAGCACTGACGGCGGCCGCCCGCACGCCCGCTTCCAGTCAGTGGTGACACCGGACGAGCAGCCGGCCGGTCTGGGCGGCGCCGAAGCCGATGCCCTCGCCGACTACCGGGCCCGCTTCGACATCCCGCAGGTGAACGCCTACGTTTATCCGAGCCCCGCGGTCGGTCTCAACTGGCCCGAGGAGCCCGGCTATACCGGCCCCCTGGACGGCGTAACGGCCAAGCTGACCAAGGCGGGCCGGGCCGGACCGTTCGGCTATCTCAGCGGCACCGTGCCCTTTGACGATCTGGACCCGGAGACCTCGGAGAGCTATGGCGCGCTGGCCGTGCCGCTTGCCGATCCCCCGGAGGGCAGCGAGTACACCAGCCTGCTGGACGCCCCGATCCCCGGCGACGGCACCGATGGGTCACTGATCGGCGAGTACGAGCACGACGGCCTGCGCGACCTGGTGGTGAACTTCGGCTACAACCAGCACCAGGCGCAGTTCCGGCTGCTGGCCCGGGGCATCGTCGACTGGCTCACCGACGGCGTACGGCTCGGCATGAGCCGTAACTACTTCGCCGTTCATGTCGACGACGTCTTCGCCCCCGACGACCGCTGGGACACCCAGCACAACTGCACCCCGGGCGACCACGACTGCGGTGCCGAAGGCCCCGGCCAACAGCCCAGCCCCATCCGGATGACCGCCGCCGACGCCCGGTACGCCGCCCGGTGGCAGCGGAACCACGGCTTCACCCTGGACATGGTCTACAACGCGGGCTCCGGCGAGATGTGGAAGCGGCAGAACGGCGGCCGGGACCCGCTCACCGACCAGCTCGTGGCCGACCGGGACGCCTTCCGCTGGATCAACCACACCTACACCCACCCCTATCTGGGCTGCCTCCAGGATGTCTCCGTGGTGCCGTGGCGCTGCGCCACCGACGCGGACGGCAACACCCGCTGGACCAGCCGGTCCACCATCACGGCCGAGATCCAGCGCAACCTCGACTGGGCCGCCACGCACGGTCTGCCCGTGGACCGCACCGAGCTGGTCACCGGCGAGCACTCCGGGCTCAGGACCCTGCCGCAGCAGCCCGACGACAACCCCAACCTCGGCCCGGCGCTGCGGGACACCGGGGTGCGCTGGATCGCCAGCGACAACTCACGGGAGCCACGGCAGCGCACCGTCGGGCCGGCCCGTACCGTGCCCCGCCATCCCATGAGCCTCTTCTACAACGTCGGCACCGCCGCCGAGCTGGTCGACGAGTACAACTGGATCTACACCAGCAAGGCCGACGGCGGCAGCGGCAGCTGCGAAACCGACCCCGCTGCCACCTGTCTGCCCGCACCGCTTGACCCGGACACCGGCTTCACCGGCCATATCGCCCCGCTGGAGGCCCGTACGGCCCTCACCCACGTGCTGGCGGGCGACCCGCGCCCGCACTACATCCATCAGTCCAACCTCGCCGAGGACCGGCTCGCCTACCCGGTGCTGAAGCGGGTGCTCGACGACTACCGCAAGCTGCACGCCGACAACACCCCGCTGATCAGTCCACGGCAGCGGGAGACCGGCACCGAGCTGCGGCGCCGGGCCCAGTGGCAACAGGCGCTGGCGGCCGGACAGATCACCGCCTACCGCATCGGTGACACCATCACCGTCCAGACCGCCGCGGGTGCCAACGCCCGCGCCATCCCGGCCACCGCACCCACCGGCACCACCACGACCGGCCCAGACGGCGGCACCACACCGTTCGGAGCCGCCTACGCCAACAACCGCTCCGGCTGGACCACACCTGACCGGCCCGGCACCACCCTCACTCTCAACCTGCCCCACTGACGCCATTCCTGCCCTGGGGGGAACCGCAGTTATGAGCGCCCTGCTGCACAGCGTGACGCGCGACTATGCCCGCAGCCGGCGCGGCGGCCGCCGCGTCACCCTGCTCACCGAAGGCACCTACCCACATGTCCATGGTGGGGTCAGCACCTGGTGCGACCAGCTCGTACGCGGCATGCCCGAGGTGGAGTTCCAGGTCATATCCCTGACCGGCAACGGCCGTGAGCCCGTCACCTGGGAGCTGCCGCCCAACGTCAGCCGGCACAGCGCCGTACCGCTGTGGGGCACACCGCCCGGCGGTGCCCGCCGGGCGCCCAGAGGCCGGCACCGCAGACGCTTCCTGGAGAGCTACGAGCGCTTCCTGCACGCGCTCCTCGACCCCGAACCCAGCGCTGAATTCACCCATGGCCTCTACGAGCTGGCCGCCCTCGCCCGCGCCGGACAGCTCACCGCCGCACTGCGTACCGAGGCCGCACTGCGCGCCCTCACCCGGGTGTGGACCTGGCCCTACGCACCCATCGCCGCCGCCCGGCCCACCCTGCACGACGCCCTCACCGCCACCGACCTGCTGGAACACACTCTGCGCCCACTCGCCATCCGGGTGCCGTCGGGCGGTATAGCGCACGCCGTCAGCGGCGGCCTCGCCACCCTGCCCGCGCTCGCCGCCCAGGAGCTGGACGGCACCCCCTTCCTCCTCACGGAGCACGGCATCTATCTGCGCGAGCGCTACCTCAGCTACCGCGGCACAGCGCCCAGTTCACCCAGTTCACCCGGTTCAGCCGATTCAGCCAGTTCGCCCAGCTCACCGGTCAAGGCGCTGATGCTCGGCTTCTACCGGCAGCTCGCCGCCGAGGGTTACCGCGCCGCCCGCCTGGTCACCCCCTGCAACCAGTACAACCGCCGCTGGGAAGAGCGCGGCGGCACCCCGGCCGAGCGAATCCGCACCGTCTACAACGGCGTTGACCCGAACCTCTTCCCGCACACCGGCCCGGAGCCGGAAACACTCACCCTCACCTGGGCGGGCCGTATCGACCCCATCAAGGACCTGGAAACCCTCATCCGGGCCTACGCCCTGCTGCGCCCCGAATTCCCCCAGCTACGGCTGCGGCTCTTCGGGGGCGTACCCAGCGGCGGCGAACGCTACCGGAACCACTGCGCCAAACTCGCCGCCACCCTCGGGGTGCTCGACGGCGTCACCTTCGAAGGCCGGATCAGCCAGGTCAGCCGGGCTTACGCGGCGGGCAGCGTGGTGCTGCTCTCCAGCATCAGCGAGGGCTTCCCCTTCAGCCTGATCGAGGCGATGTCCTGCGGCAGGGCCACCGTCTCCACCGATGTCGGGGGCGTCAGGGAAGCGGTCGGCGACACCGGGGAGGTGGTGCCGCCACGCGACCCCGAGGCGATGGCCGACGCCACCGCGGCGCTGCTGCGCGATCCGGAGCGCCGCGCCGAGCTGGGCGGCCGTGCCCGGCAGCGGGTGATCGACCAGTTCACGCTGCGCGCCTCGGTTGACGCGTTCCGGCGTATATACCGGGAGCTGGGCGCCGATATCCCGGTCGCACCCTTCACCCCGGCCGCCCCGGACAGCTGGGCCACCTGGGGCACCTGGGCCGCCACCCGCCAGGACGGCTCGCTCGCCCTGGGCGGCGCCCGGTGAACGACCGCAGGCAGGGGCACGGTCCGGGCCCCGCGGCCCGTACGAGCCGTGCGACCGTCACCGCGTGGAAGACCGCGCTGGAGGATCTCACCGACCGGATGTGGGAGGACTGCGCGGCGGCCGTACATCCGGAGGAGATCGCCGCGCTGCTGGAGGCCGATGGCCTGACCGACACACAGATCCAGACCCGTTACGGCTTCCCGGACTCCTTCGCGCTGGCCGAGGAGCTGTTCGCCCTGGTCCCCCGGGACCACCACCGGCCACCCCCGCCACAGCAGGCCACCCCATCCCCCGCCGAGCTGCTCCGCTACGGGCTGCGCGGCCTCGTCTTCGCCCTGCCCGCGCTCGGCTATGTCCTCGGCAGCCCACTGCTCAGCGGCCCCGCCGACGCGCCCACGCCGGGCAGCCTGCCGCCCGGCACCCTCACGCTGCTCGCCGGGGCGCTCACCGGCTGGGCCTGGAGCCAGGCGCTGGCGCACCGCGCCTACTTCCTGCTCGGTCTGGGCGACCGGGCCGCCGCCGCCCGCGCCCTGGCCCGGGGCGGGGCCCTCGGAGCGCTGGCGTCCGCCGTCGTGGCCGCCGCCGCGCCGGGTGGCGGGGCGGGCCCCTGGTCGTTCGCCGCCGGACAGGCCTGCTATCTGGCCAGCGCCACCGTGCTGCTGGTGTCAGGCCAGGAACGCGCCCTGTTCGCCGCCCTGTTACCGGTCACCGCCGGGGGTATCGCGGCCACGGCGTACGACCTGCCGGACGCTCTCCGCGCCGCCCTGCTGGGCTGTTCGCTGGCCGCCGTGGTGGCGCTGGCCGTGATGACCGTACTGGAGCAGCTGGCCGCTGACGGGGACGGCACCGACCGCCCGGCCGCCCCGGCACCGGCGCTGTGGGCGTCCGTGCCGTACGGGCTGCTGGGGCTGGGCACGGGTGTCCTGGTGATGCTGGCCATCCTCGCCGATGTGCTGCGGCACGGCGCCGAGGGCAGCATCGCCGCGCCCACCGCCCTCGCCCTCTCCCTGAGCATGGGACCCGCTGAGTGGCTGCTGGCCCGCTTCCGGGCCCGTACGCTGGCGAAGCTCCGGGACCGGACCACCTTCGCCGCCTTCCGCGGCACGGTCGCCGCGGAGCTGGCCTGCGGACTGCTCGGCTATCTGGCGGTGCTCGCGCTGCTCACCTGGGCGGGCGGCGTGCTGTGGCCCTACGGCCCGGACCCGCACGGCGCGGCGGGGCTCGCGCTACCGCTGCTGCTGGGCACGGTGCTGTGGACGGCGCTGCTGCTCCAGTCCTTCGGCCGGATCGCCGCCGCGGTCACGGCGTGCGGGGCGGCGGCCATCGCCGATGTCAGCGCGCTGCTGCTGCACCCGGCCTCCCCCGTCGCCATCCAGCTCGCGGTGTGCGCGGTGGCCGCGGCGGTACTGCCCGTACTGGCCTGGGCGCTGCTGGCCCGGGCGTGTTCTCACCGGTAACGGGGATGGACCCGAGGAGAGGCGTTGTGCGCCTGCTGGTGCCGCTGTACGAACACCCCGCCGACCGCCCCGAGGCCTGGCGCCAGCTGCTGCGCGCGGCACCCCGCCTCTACGGCGTCGTGCTCAACCCCGCCAGCGGTCCCGGCGCCGCCCCCGATCCCGGCTTCGCCCGGGCGGTGGACCGGCTACGCGCCGCCGGGGTACGGGTGCTCGGCTACGCCGATACCGACTACGGGCGCCGCCCGCCCGCCGACGTCCTCGCCGACCTGCTGCGCTACCGCCGCTGGTACGGCACCGACGGGGCGTTCCTGGACCAGGCGGCCGCCAGCCCACAGGCGCTGGCCCGCTACCGGGAACTGGCCGACGCGGCCCGCCAGGAAGCCGGTATCCGCACCCTCGCCCTCAACCCCGGGGTGCACCCCGACCCCGGCTATGCGGAGCTGGCGGATCTGCTGGTCACCTTTGAGGGCACCTGGCGGAGCTACCTGGCCGACCGGGTGCCTCGCTGGGCCCGGCTCCAGCCCCCGCAGCGGCTGTGCCATCTGGTGTACGGGGTCCCCCGTGGCCAGGGCGCCCACGCCGCCGCCCTGGCCGGACGGCGCGGCGCCGGGGTGTGCTGCGCGGTGCCGGGCACCATGCCGCACCCCTGGGACGGCCTGCCGGAGGAGCTGGTGACCGAGTGAACCGTATGAACGGTATGAACGGTGTGAACGGTGTGAGGTGTACAAAGCGGCGGTACGCGGCTGTCGCCGCCGCCCTCCTCGGCGTCCTGCTGGCCGCATGCTCCGCGGAGCCCACCTCCCCCCGCCCCGATAAGCCCGACAGCCGCCCCACCGGCGAGCGCTGGCAGCCCGGACCGGGCACCGACTGGCACTGGCAGCTCACCGGCAAGCTGAATATGGAGGTGGATGTCCCGGTCTATGACATCGACGGCTTCAACCACGACGCCTCGGTCGTCAAGCAGCTGCACAACCGGGGCGTCAAGGTCATCTGCTATATCAACGTCGGCGCCTGGGAGGACTTCCGCCCGGACGCCGACGCCTTCCCCAAGGAGCTGCGTGGCCGTGGCAACGGCTGGGAGGGCGAACGCTGGCTGGATATCCGCCGCACCGAGACGCTGCGTCCGCTGATCGCCAAACGCTTTGATATGTGCCGGGACAAGGGCTTTGACGCGGTGGAGCCGGATCTTCTGGACGGCTACCGCAATAAGACCGGCTTCCCGCTGACCGCCGCCGACCAGCTCAGCTACAACCGCATGATCGCGAAGCTGGCCCAGGACCGTGGCCTGGCCGTCGGGCTCAAGAACGACCTGGATCAAATCCCCGAGCTGGTCGACGACTTCGACTTCGCGGTCAACGAGGAGTGCGCCGCGTTCGATGAATGCGAACGCCTGAAGCCCTTCATCGACGCGGGCAAGGCCGTGTTCCATGTGGAGTACAACCTGCCAACGGAAAAGTTCTGTGCCCGGTCCCGGGAACTGAAGCTCAGCTCGATGGCCAAACGTCTCCATCTGGACGCCTGGCGCGCTCCCTGCTGACGTCCCCCATTTGGCTTTCCCCAGTGGTCCAGACCGGTTCCCGGATATCCCATGTCTCTGGGCGCGTTTCTGTCTCTCCCGCGTCCTGGAGGCACCATGCGTATACATACTCTCGCCGCCGCCGGAGCTCTGTCCACCGTGATCGCCCTGGGGACAGCGACACCAGCGGTGGCCGGCAGCGACATCATCATCCAGCCCAATCCGGTGGCACCAGGCGGTGATTTCTCCGTCTTCGACGGCGGAAACTGCACCACTGACACCGGTAGGGCCACCTTCAAGCCGCCAGAGGGCGGCGTCGGGCTGCCCGACGTGGAGATGGGCATGCTCGCCAATATGGTCGGCGGTACGGGGAAGGTGCCCACGGACGCCAAGCCAGGCCAGTACGAGGTCTCCGTCACCTGCGGCACCGAGGGCCCTTTCCTCGGCACCCTCACGGTGACCGGCGCCAGCAGGACCGCCAAACCTACCGGCGCGCCGAAGGACATCGAGAAAGACTTCGACAAGGACTTCGGGAAAGACGTCGAGAAGGGTTTCGAGAAGGACGTCGAAAAGGAAGCCCCGACCACCGGACCAGCCAAGCCTCCGCACAAATCCCTGGATAAATCCCCGCACACCTCTCCGTCCGCGGTCCCGAAGGGCCCGGTGAAGGGCGGCGTCGGCGGTTCGAACGAATCCATCAACTCCACGGCCTGGGCAGCCGGTGGAGCAGTGGTACTCGCGGTGATCGGCGGCGCCCTCTGGTACCGCCGCCACGGCCAGGCTTGACGGTGACCACCGCAGCCGTCCTCGCCGCGGCCCCGGCCACGGCGAGGACGGCTGCGGTGTCAGCGCCGTAGCGCCCGCTTCTGCACCGCCTCCAACGGCCCTTGGAAGAACCGGCGCAGCCACCAACTGGAGCCGACCAGGAGCAGCAGGCAGTACGCGCAGAACGCCCCCAGCTACCGGAGGACGGAGGACGGAGGGCGGGGGCAGGCGCTAGGGCAGTGGCTGTTCGGCCCAGATGACCTTGCCGAGGGGGGCGTATCTCGTTCCCCAGCGTTCGGCGATCTGAGCGACGAGGAACAGGCCACGGCCGCCTTCGTCCGTGGCGGCCGCATAGCGAAGGTGGGGAGAGGTGCTGCTGGCGTCGGACACCTCGCAGAGCAGGGTGCGGTCACGCAGCAGTCGCACCCGGATCGGCGGAGTGCCGTAGCGGATGGCGTTGGTGATCAGCTCGCTGAGGATCAGCTCCGTGGTGAAGGCCAGCTCGTCCAGGTCCCACGCGGCCAGCTGGGCTGCGACCGCTGCGCGCATATCGGCGACGGCCGCGGGTTCGAAGGGCACGTCCCATTCGGCGACCTGGTTGGCGTCCAGCACATGGGTGCGGGCGACGAGCAGGGCGACATCGTCGCTCGGCTGCTGGGGCAGCATGGCGTTGAGCACCGCTGAGCAGGTCTCCTCCGGTGACCGGCCGGGCTGGGCCAGAGCGTTCCGGAGGAGTTCGAACCCCTCGTCGATGTCCCGTTGCCGGTTCTCGATGAGCCCGTCGGTGTAGAGCACCAGCTGGCTTCCCTCGTCCAGCTGCAGTTCGGCGGTCTCGAAGGGCAGGCCCCCGACGCCGAGGGGCGGACCGACGGGCAGCTCGGGGAACTCGGCGGTGCCATCGGGGCGGACCAGCGCGGGACCGAGGTGGCCGGCCCGGGCCATGGTGCAGCGCCCGGAGACCGGGTCGTAGATCGCGTAGAGGCAGGTGACGCCCGTGATGCCTTCGGAGTGGCCTGCGGCCATCTCGTCCTGATCGATGCGGCCGACCAGCTCGTCGACGTGTCCGAGCAGCTCATCGGGCGGCAGGTCGAGGGTGGAGAAGTTGTGGACCGCGGTACGCAGACGGCCCATCGTGACGGCGGCGTGCAGGCCGTGGCCGACCACGTCGCCCACCACCAGCGCCACGCGGGCGCCCGGCAGCGGGATGACGTCGAACCAGTCCCCGCCCACCCCGGCCTGGGCGGGCAGATAGCGGTGGGCGATGGTGAGGGCGCTCTGCTCCGGCAGTCCCCGGGGCAGCAGGCTGCGCTGCAGCGTCACCGCCATGGTGTGTTCGCGGGTGAAGCGGCGGGCGTTGTCGATGCTGAGCGCGGCGCGGGCGGCCAGCTCCTCGGCCACGGACAGATCGTCCTCCTCAAAGGCCTCCGGCCGCTCGGAACGCCAGAAGGTGACCATGCCCAGGGAAACGCCCCGCGCCCGCAGCGGGACCGCGATCATCGAGTGGAATCCCTGCTCCACCACCCGTCTGGCCCGCTCGGGATCCTGCTCCTGCCAGCCGCCGAACGCCGGCATATCCGCCTCGAGAACCGCCCGGCCGGTGCCGAAGCCGAATGCCTGCGGTGTGCCCGGCGCGAAGCTGATCAGCTCACCCAGCGGATAGAAGGGGTGGCCCTCCTGGACGCCGCTCAGGGCCGTCCGGCGCATAGCCGTGCCCACCGGCTCCTCGCCGCGCAGTACCGAGTCCACCAAGTCGACGGAGACCGCGTCGGAGAAGCGGGCGACCGCGAACTCCGCCAGTTCCTCGGCGGTCCGCACCACATCGAGGGTGGTGCCGATCCGCATCCCGGCGTCGTACAGCAGTTGCAGCCGCCGCCGTGCCACCTCGGCCTTGCCGGAGAGGGCACGCAGCTCGGTGGTGTCCCGCAGCGTCGCCACGCTGCCGGGCGGCCCTCCGGGCCAGGCCGTGGGCCGGTGGTTGACGGCCAGCAGCCGGTCCCCGGCCATATGCACCTCGTCCGTGGCTATCCGCCCCGAGGTCAGCAGCCGCACCATGCCGGGGTCCAGGCCCAGGTCGGTGACGGGCCGCCCCTCCGCGTCCGGGGGCAGCGCCAGCAGCCGCGACGCCTCGTCGTTCGCGAGCAGCAGCCGCTTGTCGCCCCCGACGATGAGCACACCCTCCCGGACGCTGTGCAGGACGGTGTCGTGGTGCTCGTACATGCGCGTCATCTCGACCGGACCGAGGCCATGGGTCTGCCGCCGCAGCCGCCTGGTCACCAGCGCCGTACCGCCCAGCGCCACGGCGAGCGCGGCCGCGCCGGTACCGAAGATGATCGGCAGCTGCCGGTCCACCTCGCTGGTCACGTTCTCGACCTTGAGTCCGGCGGACACCAGGCCCACCACCGAGCCATCGGCACCGAACACCGGGACCACCGCCTGTACCTCGTGCCCGAGGGGGCCGTCCACGCTCTCCACGTGGGTACGGCCGGCCAGCGAGGGTTCGATGGTGCCGACGAACCTCTTTCCGATCCGGTCCGGCTGGGGGTGCGAATAGCGAATGCCATTCGTGTTCATGACAACGATAAAGTCGACACCGGCTGCTTTCCGGGCCGCTTCGGTACGTGGCTGGAGCACCGCGGCTGGATCGGGGCCCCTCAGCGTCTCCTCAAGACCCGGGGCGTGGGCGAAGCTCTGTGCGACGGCCACCGAACGGTCACGGGCCTCTTGCGAACCAGCGGTCCGGGACTGCAGGACGAGCGCCAGCACCGCTCCGACGACAAGCAGCAGCACGACCGCCACCTGCAGAATGAAGACCTGCCCGGCGACGCTGCGCACGTTGAGCTTCACCCGCCGCCGCTGTCCCGGCTGCTGCTCGGGCACATCGTGTCCGTGCCCCTCAGACTGGCCTTGATCCACATCCGGACCACTGCCCCGGCTGTGCACGCGCCGACCGGCCAGCGACCGGCTCCGCGCATCGCGGAAACGGCCAAAAAACCGGATCATGCTGACATATCTACATCCCCCAGCCAAGGTCTTCAACCCGGAGACCTGACCGAGTGTGCCAGGCCCGCCCAACGAACGCTTCAGCAGGTCTCTGGTCAGCGGGCAAGCTCCGGGCGCGGACCGTTACCGCGCGAGCCACACCGCGGTGTCCGGGGGAAGACGATCCGCCGTGAGCGGCTGGCTGGCCAGCAGCACCTCGTCGTGCGGCGGCAGCCGGTACGGCTCGGTCGAGAGATTGACGGCACACACGAAGCCGGGTTCGCGGGCGAAGGCGAGCACCCCGGCCGGTGCGTCCAGCCAGTGCAGGGTGCCCTCGCCCAGGGCGGCGTGCTCCCGGCGCAGGTGCAGGGCACGGCGGTAGAGCTCCAGCATGGAGGTGTCATCGCCGGTCTGCGCCTCGACGCTGCGGTTCTTCCAGTCCACCGGCTGGGGCAACCATGGCTCAGCCGTACTGCCCGGCGGGCTGAACCCGAACGGCGCGGTCCGGCCGGACCAGGGAATCGGCACCCGGCAGCCGTCCCGCCCCCGCTGGGTGTTCCCGGAGCGCTGCCAGATCGGGTCCTGGAGCACCTCCTCGGGCAGATCCTCCACCTCCGGCAGGCCAAGCTCCTCGCCCTGGTAGACATAGGCGCCGCCGGGAAGAGCCAGCATGAGCAGGGCCGCCGCCCGGGCCCGCCGCGTACCGAGCTCGACGTCGAGCGGATCGTCGGTGGAGAAGGGCTGCCCGGCCCCCCACTTGCGCTGCGGCCGGCCAAAGCGGCTCAGGTGACGTACAACGTCGTGGTTGGACAGCACCCAGGTGGCCGGTGCGCCCACCGCGTCCAGCGTCGCCCGGGTGGTGTCGATGACGTCGCGGAGCTGTGCGGCGTTCCATGTGGACAGCAGGAAGTCGAAGTTGAACGCGGTGTGCAGGCCGTCCTGCCGTACGTAGGCGGCCAGTCGCTCGGGGCTGTCCGCCCAGGCTTCGGCGACGAACATCCGGTCGCCGGGGAACTCGTCCGCCACGCGCCGCCAGGCGCGGTAGATGTCGTGCACCTCGTCCCGGTCCCAGTGCGGGTGACTGACACGCTGCTCCGCTGTCGCCGCCGCGGCCGATTCCGCGGCCACGTCCGCCAGCTCGGGGTGCTTGACCAGGCCGTGTGCCACGTCGATACGGAAGCCGTCGACGCCACGGGTGAACCAGTAGCGCAGGATCGACTCGAACTCCGCGCGCACCTCGGCGTGTTCCCAGTTGAGATCCGGCTGCTCGGGGGCGAAGAGGTGCAGATACCACTCACCCGGGCTGCCGTCGGGTTCGGTGACCCGGGTCCACGCCGGGCCGCCGAAGCCGGACTTCCAGTTGTTGGGCGGCTCGTCACCGCACGGGCCGCGGCCGGTACGGAAGATGTAGCGCGCCCGCTCCGGGCTGCCCGGCCCGGCCGCCAGCGCGGCGCGGAACCATGTGTGCTGATCGGAGGTGTGGTTGGGGACGATGTCAGCGATAACGCGGATGCCGTGCTGATGCGCCTCGTCAAGCAGCGCCTCGGCCTCGGCGAGCGTGCCGAACACCGGCTCGATGCCACGGTAGTCCGCCACGTCGTAACCGTGGTCGGCCATGGGGGACGGATACCAGGGAGTGATCCAGATGGCGTCGATGCCCAGATCCCTCAGATAGGGCAGCCGGGAGCGGATACCGGCGATGTCGCCGACCCCATCGCCGTTCCCGTCGGCGAAGCTGCGGATGTAGATCTGGTAGATGACGTCACTGCGCCACCAGGATGTGGAGCGGGGCATGTTCCTCCTTGACGTCTGAGCTCTTGGGGCAACTGCTCGGACGGCGGTGGCAGCCGTCGGCCACGGCGCGGCGTGCTCCGCTCCTCCGGCGTCTGCCGGAAGGACGCGCTGAGCGATCAGAACCATGATCAGACCATGAATGGCACAGCGTCCTGCCCACCCAGCTGAATCCTGCCCGGCAGCACACCCCGTCACTCCGCGGGCAGGCGGACACCGGCACGAACGCCACCGACACGGCCTCACCGGCTCGCCACGCATGACGGCCCCGCCCCAGCCGACCGGCGCTATGCCCCCTTCAGGACGCCTTGAGCAGGGCGTCGTCGCGCCACTTGAGGATCTTGTCGAAGGTCACCACCGCGCCATCGCCCGGTCGGTTACGGAAGCGGACATGGTCCGCGAGCGCCTCGATGAGATAGAGACCACGGCCGCACTCGGTCTGCGGGGAGTCCGCCAGCAGCATGGGCCTGCCATGGTGGCCATCCGGAAATCCAGGGCCATGGTCGGTGACCTCAATGCGGCACATATCGCCGTTCAGATATGCCGAAACGCGGTAACCATCGCTGCCCCCCTCCTCGCCCCCATGCTCGACGGCGTTTGCGCACGCCTCCGAGAGGGCGACGGAAAGTTCATAGGCGATATCAGGCTCCACCCCCGCTGTCTCCATCGTGCCGAGCAGAAGCCGCCGGGCGAAGGGAACGCTCGCAGCCTCGCGCCGCAAGTGGAGAGACCACCAGATGCTCATGCTCCAGCCTCCTGGCCGCGGCTCGACATACCGCCGACATACCGCTACGTATTGCCCTTATTGGCGGACCGTAAGCGTGAAGTTGACGACACACCGCCCATTCGGCGGATACAGGGAATCCCGAACCGGATGTAGAGCCATCGGTCACCGATGAGATGATGGGGCCGCCATGGATATGCCCGTCGTGCGTGCGAGCGCCGATATGCGACTACTGCGGGCCGCGGTCTTCACCGCGGCTTGCGTCACGCTGTCCGCAGCCGGGCACATTCTCGCGGCAGGTGCCACGATTCCGCTGTGGACGCTGGGCGCCGCCGTCGTACTGGTTTTCGCCGTCGCCGCGCCGCTGGCCGGACGCGAACGGTCGCTGCCGGGAATCGCCGGCGGGCTCGCGGGCGGGCAAATCGCCCTGCATATGCTCTTCGCCTGTGGCCAAGGCGCCACGGTGGCACCCTCCGGCGGCTCCGAGCGGGGCGGGCTGATGGCGCTCGCCAGCAGCCTGGTGTGCAATGCCCAGGCCCTGGGGCCGATGACCGAGGCGGAAGCCCACCGGATCGTCACCGATGCCGGGCTGGGCGGGCTGGTCGCTGAGCAAGGCGGGCATGCGACGGCTGCCCTCGGCTCCGGCGCCGGTCTCTCCCCCGGCGAGTGCCTGCAAGCCGTGGTCCGTACCGCGCTCGCCATGGCCTCCGGGCCCATGCTGCTGGGCCATCTGGCCGCCGCGCTCGGCGCGGGCTGGCTGCTGCGGCGCGGCGAGGCCGCGCTGTGGCGGCTGATCCGGCTGTCCGCCGTCGCCACCGATGAGCTGCTGCTGCGCGCGCTGCGGTCCGCCCTGGCCTGCGTACGTGCGCTGACCGCCGGGCTCGGGATGCCCGATGTGACCGTACGGATCGCCGACGCGGACCGGCACAACTCCCGTGCGCCCCAGCCGGGCGCGCTGCGGCACACCGTCACCCGGCGTGGACCACCCGCCGTGACCAGCGACTACGCGCTGACGGCCTGACGCGAGCACTCCCACGGCTGGGATGGGACAGCGGCGTCCGGCCGGACCTCACCCTGTCCTTACCCCTTCTTTCCTGTGGAGTGGTTCAACACCATGAACACCCTCTCGCGTTCTCTCACCACCATCGGTGGCCTCACAGCCGCCGCCGTACTGACCCTGACCGGCCCCGCCTTCGCGCATGTCTCCGTTGACCCCGGTGAAGTCCCGCAGGGCGGCTTCGCCACCATCAACTTCAAGGTCCCCAACGAGCGGGACAGCGCCTCAACCAGCAAGCTCGAGATCACTCTCCCCACCGATCACCCGGTGGCCTCGGTGATGCCGGAGCCGGTCCCCGGCTGGGACGTCAAGGTGGAGAAGGCCAAGCTCGACAAGCCCCTCACCATGCACGGTGAGGAGATCGACGAGGCCCCCAGCAAGATCACCTGGTCCGGTGGCACGATCGAGCCCGGCACCTTCCAGCGCTTCCCGGTCTCGATCGGACGGCTGCCCGAGGACGCCGACCAGCTGGTCTTCAAGGCGATCCAGACCTACGACAACGACGAGGTCGTGCGCTGGATCGAGGCACCGAAGGAAGGCGCCGACGAGCCCGACCACCCGGCTCCCGTCCTTGCCCTGACCCCTGCCTCCGACGACGGCCACGGCAGCCCGGACAGCCAGGGCAGCCAGAGCGGTGAGGACGCGCAGAACACCGCCAACGCCAGCGAAGAGAAGAGCTCCATGGACACCACCGCCCGGATCCTCGCCGCCATCGGCATTGTCACGGGCATCGGCGGCATCGGCTATGGGGTCCTCGCGGGGCGTCGCCGCAGCGCGGCCTGACAACCGCAGTATCCGTAGAAACCCGCAGAAACCCGCAGAAGCCGTAACCCACATAGCTGAGCAAGGAACAGGCTCCATGAACCCCTCACACGCACCCGCGCGCCGGGCGCGACGGCGCAGGGCCGGCCTCGGCCTCGCCCTCGCCGCCGCGCTCGCCGTGGGCGCCACCGCGTGCGGTAGCGCCGACAACGGCGACAGCGACTCCGTCGCCGATGTCTCCACGACACAGGACACCAAGCAGGGCATCGTGCTCGACCGGCCCTTCGAGAAACCGGACCTCGTGCTCACGGACACCAAGGGCAAGGAGTACGACCTGATCGAAGAGACGCAGGGCAAACCCACCGTGATCTACTTCGGCTACACCCACTGCCCCGATGTCTGCTCGCCGACCATGAGCAATATCGACATCGCCAAGAGAGCCCTGCCCAAGGCGGATCAGGACAACCTCAAGGTCATCTTCGTCACCACCGACCCCGAGCGGGACACCCCCGAGTCACTCGACAAGTGGCTGGCCGCCGTCGCCCCCGGCACCGTCGGTCTCACCGGCGACTTCGACACCATCCAGGCAGCCTCCCGCTCCCTGGGCATGGCGATCGACGCGCCCGTCAAGAAGAAGAACGGCGAGATCCTCTCCCAGCACGGCACCCAGGTCTTCGCCTTCTCCCCCAAGGACGACAAGGCCCACGTCATCTACCCGAATGACGCCGCCACCGTTGAGAACTTCGAGAAGGACTTCCCGAAGCTGATGAAGGGACAGCACCCATGATCCGCCACCGCACCACCCTGGCCTGCGCCTTCGCCCTGACCGCCGGACTGGCGCTCGGCGCCTGCTCAACCGGCGAAGCCAGCTCCGGTCCGCAGCTGAAGGCGGACGGCGCGTATGTGCCCGAGCCGGTCCTGGACACGATGGCCGCCGGCTACGTCACCCTCACCAACAGCGGTGACCAGGCCGACAAGCTCACCTCGGTCACCAGCGACCTCTCCGACGATGTGACGCTCCACAAGTCCGCCGGCAACAAGATGGAGCAGGTGAAGTCCTTCGGCATCCCCGCGAACGGGGAACTGAAGCTCAGCCGGGGCGGCAATCACATGATGTTCGCGGACCTCAAGAGAAAGCCGGACGCCGGCGAACGGGTTTCGGTGGAGCTGCACTTCGAAAAGTCCGATCCGATCAGACTCGACGTACCGGTCGAAGCGAAGAACTACGCCCCGCAGAAGTGAGGTTCTGACCGCGATGGCCACCACCGCCCCCCGCGCCGTAGTACGGCTGCCGCTCACAGCGGCAACAGCGGCCGTACTGCTCATCGCGGTGCTCAGCGTGTTCGGCAGCGCCACCCCCGCCGCCGCGCACGCCGCGCTGACCGGTAGCAGCCCGGCGCAGGGATCGGTGGTGGCCACAGCACCCGACACGGTCACCCTGACCTTCTCGGAGAAGGTCGCCATGTCCGATGACTCCATCCGGGTCCTCGACCCGGACGGGAAACGCGTCGACACCGGCGAACTCCAGGAGGACCTGGGCAGCGGCTCCGTCATCACCTACGGTGTCACACTGCGGCCCGAGGCACCCGACGGCACCCTCACCGTCGCCTGGCAGGCCGTCTCCGCCGACAGCCACCCCATCTCCGGTGCCTTCACCTTCTCCATCGGCGCCCCCTCCAAGACCACCGTCGACCTCCCCGAGCAGACAGTCGGCGGCGGCACCGTCGGCGCCCTCTACGGTGTGGCCCGCTACGCCGCGTACACCGGCTTCATCCTGCTCACCGGCGGCGCGGCCTTCGTACTCGGCTGCTGGCGCCAAGGTGGACAAACCCGGCCCATCCAGCGGCTGGTGGTCACCGGCTGGGCGACGCTGACAGCGGCGACCCTGACGATGCTGCTGCTCCGCCACCCCTATACGACCACTGGCGCGCTGTCCGACGCGTTCGACCTGACCGGGCTGAAATCCGTGCTGGATACCAAGCCGGGCGCGGCGCTGGTCTCCCGCCTGCTGCTCCTGGCGGTGGCAGCGCTCTTTGTCTCGGTGCTCTTCGGCACCCTCACCGCCCGGCACGGCGAGACCACCGGGCACCGCGAGGAGAAGGACCGCCGGGATCTGCTCTTCGGCCTCGCCATCGGCGGCACAGTGATCGCCACCGGACTCGGCGCGACCTGGGCCATGGCCGAGCACGCCTCCGCCGGTATTCAGTCCGGCATCGCCATGCCCTCCCATGTTCTGCATCTTCTCGCGGTGGCCTGCTGGCTCGGCGGCCTGGCTGCCCTCGTCAGCACCCTCTACTGGGGCCCGCCCGTGCCCCGTACCGCTGTCCGCCGCTTCTCCGGCCTCGCGTTCGGCAGCGTGCTGGTCCTTGCCGCCACCGGCCTCTATCAGTCCTGGCGCCAAGTCGGCAGCTGGTCCGCCCTGACCTCCACGTCGTACGGCCAACTCCTTATCGTCAAGGCCGCCCTGGTGGGCCTGCTGGTCGGCATGGCGTGGTTCTCCCGCCGCTGGACGGCCCGGTTGGCGGAAGTGCCGCCCACCGCCACCGCCACCGCCACCGCCACCGCTGACGACGACACACCGGGCGACGCCGACCAGGAAACCCCCACCCCCACCCCCACCGCCGACCCCGACACCGACCCCGACCCCGAGCGCGCCGCGCAGCTCGCCCGGCAGCGGACCGCCGTGGCAGCCGCCCGCCGCAAACGGAACCGGGACGCAGACCCGGAGCGCGCCGGGCTGCGGCGTTCCGTGCTGGCCGAGACCGCCGTAGCCGTCGTACTGCTCGCCGTGGCCACCGCGCTCACCAGCACCGAGCCCGCGCGGACCGTGGAAGCCGCCCGCGCGGCCAGCCCCGGCGCCACCACCGCCGTGCCCGACCGGCCGGTTTCCCTGTCCGTCCCCTTCGACACCGGCGGCCCCGAGGGCAAGGGCACCGCGCAGCTCAAACTCGACCCGGGCCGTTCCGGCGACAACTCCCTCGACGTCCGGACCGATGTGGACGCGGCCGAGATAAAGGTCGCCTTCACCCTCCCGGACAAGAACATCGGCCCGCTCCCGGTCACGCCCGGACCAGTGGCGAAGGACAAACGCCGCTGGCGGGCGGACGGCGTTCAGCTCCCCATACCCGGTGAGTGGGAGATCGCCGTCACCATCCGTACCTCGGACATCGACCAGGTGACCGAGACCAAGAACGTAAAGATCGGCTGAAGCGAAGCTCCCCATGAACAACGGCATGAACGACGGCATGAACGACAGCGTGAACGACAGCACAGACAACGACCTCACCCTCTCCCGACGCCGCCTCCTCGGTACCGTCAGCGCGGCAAGCGCCACCGGCATAGCGCTGGGCGCGGCGGGCGGCGCACTCGGCCACGCGACCGCCCAGGGCGACACCCCCACCGCGCTGACCACGGTCGGGACGAGTGCCATCGGCTTCCACGGCACCCGCCAGCCCGGCATCACCGATCCCCAGCAGGCGCACGGCCACCTGCTCGCCTTCGACCTGGCGCCGGGCGCGGGCCGTAAGGAGGCCGCCGCGCTGCTACGGCGCTGGTCGAAGACGGCCGAACAGCTCATGGCGGGCAAGGTGCCGACGGATGACACCGGCATCGCCCTCGACGCCGGACCGGCCTCCCTCACCGTGACCTTCGGTTTCGGCGCCAGCTTCTTCGACCGTACGAAGCTCACCAGCCAGCGCCCCGCCGCGCTCGCCCCACTCCCCGAGTTCTCCAATGACGCCCTTGACCCCAAGCGATCAAACGGCGACCTCTGGCTTCAGATCGGCGCCGACGATGCCCTCGTCGCCTTCCACGCACTGCGCGCGCTCCAGCGCGAGAGCGGCGATACGGCCCGTATCCGCTGGCAGATGAACGGTTTCAACCGTGCCCCCGGGGCCACGGCGAAGCCCATGACCGCCCGCAATCTGATGGGTCAGATCGACGGCACCAACAACCCCAAGGAGTCGGATGAGGACTTCGCCGAGCGGATCTTCGTGCCGCGCGATGGCGATCCAACCTGGATGAGAAACGGCTCATACGCCGTCGTACGCCGCATCCGGATGCTGCTGGACGACTGGGACCAGCAGTCACTGGCCGCCCAGGAGAAGGCCATCGGCCGCCGTAAGTCCGATGGCGCACCGCTGTCCGGAGGCACCGAGACCACTCCGCTCGATCTGGCGAAGCGCGGCAAGGACGGCCAGCTGGCCATCGCCGTCGACGCCCATGCCCGGATCTCGGCCCCGGAGACCAACGGCGGTGCGGCGATGCTCCGGCGGCCGTACTCGTACCACGACGGCTTTCTGCCGGATGGCGCCCCGGACGCCGGGCTGCTGTTCATCGCCTGGCAGGCGGACCCGCTGAAGGGCTTTGTCCCGGTACAGCGCAAGCTCGACCGGGGCGACGCGCTGTCCCGCTTCATCCGCCACGAGACGAGTGCGCTCTTCGCCGTTCCGGGCGGCGCGGGCGAGGGCGAGTACGTCGGCCAGCGGCTGCTCGAAAGCTGAGACCAGAGGACGCCCCAGGTCACCTCTGACTACTGTTGTCGCATGTCACCAGCGAGCCGCTACACCTATCTGGGTCCCGAGGGGACCTTCACCGAGGCCGCACTCCGTACGCTGCCCGAAGCCGCCACCCGTGAACTGGTGCCGATGGTGTCGGTGCCGGCCGCGCTCGATGCCGTACGCGCCGGGGAAGCGGCCGGCGCGCTCGTACCGATCGAGAACTCCGTGGAGGGCGGTGTCACCGCGACCCTCGATGAGCTGGCCTCCGGCGAGCCGCTGATGATCTACCGCGAGGTGCTGCTGCCGATCACCTTCGCGCTGCTGGTACGGCCCGGGACAAGCCTGGAAGAGATCAAGACGGTCACCGGGCATCCGGTCGCCCAGCCGCAGGTGCGCGGCTGGCTGGCGGCGCACCTGCCGAACGCGCTGTGGGAGTCGGCGGCATCCAACGCGGACGGCGCCCGGCTGGTGCAGGAGGGCCGCTATGACGCGGCGTTCGCGGGGGAGTTCGCGGCGGCGACCTACGGCCTTGAGGCTCTGATCACCGATATCCACGACGCCGAGAACGCGGTGACCCGTTTCGTACTCGTCGGCCGCCCGGCCCGTCCACCGGCTCCGACCGGGGCGGACAAGACCTCGGTGGTGATGTGGCTGCGCGAGGACCACCCCGGTGCGCTCCTTGAGCTGCTGCAGGAGTACGCCTCGCGCGGGGTCAACATGATGCGGATCGAGTCGCGGCCAACGGGTGAGGGAATCGGGCGTTACTGCTTCTCGGTGGACTGCGAGGGGCACATCCAGGACCGCCGGGTGGGCGATGTGCTGATGGGCCTGAAGCGGGCATGCCAGCAGGTCCGCTTCCTGGGTTCGTATCCGCGCGCCGACGGCGTGCGGCCCACACTGCGCGCCGGAACAACGGACACGGAGTTCACGGAAGCAGCGGACTGGGTGATGCGCTGCCTGGACGGCCGGGGCTGACCACTGCCCAGCACCACTGCCCAGCACCACTGCCCAGCGCTACTTAAAAAAGTTATCCACAGGGTGGATGCCGACCTGTGCACAAGTCGACAGTTGAGCCTGACGCTGTCGACAAATCCGCACTCGGGCCGAGAGCCGTCCACAGAGGAGAAGGTTGACCTTTGTCACCTTCATTCCCTCGACCAACCCTTTGGGGTGAGGTAAACCCCCTCGAATGAGTGGGAATCGGGGGTTTGAATAGGGATTTCACCGCCCCGCGCAAATCCCGCGGAACGATCTTCCCTAACTTCCACAGCTCCCCCCACGACCCTGTGGATAACTCATGGGGGAGGGTACAGGCGCTGTGGATAAGTCAGGCCAACTCCCGCCCCCCACAGGCCAGATCAGTCCACCTCGCTACCCAGTGTGCCCCATTTTAGTGGCATTGCCGAATTGATTGACCCCAAACATTTCACTGAATCAATAAAGCCCAGCAAACCGGGCAAAAAAGACAAAGAGCTGCAAAAGCTCTGCACCCCGCTCCGGCCCACTCCTGCCCCACTCAGGGGCAGGGATACCCTGGAACGGTGATTGACCTTCGCCTGCTCCGTGAGGACCCCGACCGTGTGCGCGCGTCCCAGCGCGCCCGAGGAGAGGATGTCGAGCTCGTCGACGCGCTCCTTGCCGCCGATGAGCGGCGCAGGTCATCCAGCGTCCGCTTCGATGAGCTGCGCTCCGAGCAGAAGCGGCTCGGCAAGCTGATCCCGAAGGCCACCGGCGACGAGAAGGCCGAGCTGCTGAAGAAGGCGGGCGAGCTGTCCGCCGCGGTGAAGGCCGCAGACGCCGAACAGGACGAGGCCGCCGAGGAGACCCAGCGGCTGCTGCTCCAGCTCGGCAATCTGGTGCACCCGGAAGTCCCCGTCGGCGGGGAAGAGGACTTCACCGTGCGGGAGACCATCGGTACCGTTCGCGACTTCGCGAGCGAGGGCTTTACGCCGAAGGACCATCTGGAGCTCGGCCAGCTGCTGGGCGCGATCGATGTCGAGCGCGGCGCCAAGGTGTCCGGTTCCCGCTTCTACTACCTGACCGGTGTCGGTGCCCTGCTGGAGCTGGCCCTGGTCAACGCCGCGATCGCGCAGGCGACCGAGGCGGGCTTCACCCCGATGCTGACCCCGGCGCTGGTCAAGCCGCGCGCCATGGAGGGCACCGGCTTCCTCGGCCAGGCCGCCGAGAACGTCTACCACCTGGAGAAGGACGACTACTACCTGGTCGGCACCTCCGAGGTCCCGCTCGCCGCGTATCACATGGACGAGATTGTCGAGGCCGACCGGCTGCCGCTGCGCTACGCGGGCTTCTCGCCCTGCTTCCGCCGCGAGGCGGGCTCATACGGCAAGGACACCCGGGGCATCTTCCGCGTCCACCAGTTCGACAAGGTCGAGATGTTCTCTTATGTCGACCCGGATGACTCCGAGGCCGAGCATCTGCGCCTGCTGGAGTGGGAGAAGCAGTGGCTGACCGGGCTTGAGCTGCCCTTCCAGGTGATCGATGTGGCCACCGGTGATCTGGGCTCCTCGGCCTCGCGCAAGTACGACTGCGAGGCGTGGATCCCGACCCAGGGCAAGTACCGCGAGCTGACGTCCGCCTCGAACTGCAATGAGTTCCAGGCGCGGCGGCTGTCCATCCGGATGCGCGACGGCAAGCACGTCAAGCCGCTGGCCACGCTGAACGGCACGCTCTGCGCGGTGCCGCGCACGATTGTGGCGCTCCTGGAGAACCACCAGCAGCCGGACGGCTCGGTGCGGGTGCCGCAGCTGCTGCGGCCGTATCTCGGCGGGCGCGAGCTGCTGGAACCGGTCGCCAAGTGAACTTCCCTTACGGTCTGGTCGCCACCGACCTCGATGGCACGCTGCTGCGCGGCGACGAGACGATCTCGCGGCGCACACGTGACGCGCTCGTCGCCGCTACGGCGTTGGGCGCCGCGCATATCGTGGTGACCGGGCGTGCCGTGCCCTGGACCAAGCACATCCTGGCCGACCTGGGATACCAGGGCCTGGCCGTCTGCGGCCAGGGTGCGCAGGTCTACCACGCGGGTGAGCAGCGGCTGCTGACCTCGGTCACGCTGGACCGGCAGTTGGCCGGGCTGGCACTGGCCAAGATCGAGGCGGAGGTCGGGCCGCTGGCCCTGGCGGCGTCCCGGGACGGCCTCGACGGCGACGTCCTGGTCGGCCCGGGGTACCGGGTCCAGGACGGCCCGCTGCCGGTACGGACCTTGCGGGACCCGGCGGAGCTGTGGGCGGCGCCGCTGAACAAGCTGTATCTCCAGCACCCGGAGCTGGACGACGACGCCCTCGCCAGGGCCGCCCGCGATGTCGCCGGGAATCTGGTCGGCGTCACCATGGCGGGTGAGGGCGTCGTTGAGCTGCTGCCGCTGGGTCTGTCGAAGGCGACTGGGCTGTCGTTGGCGGCCCGTCGGCTGGGCATCCGCGCGGAGGCGACGATCGCCTTCGGCGATATGCCGAACGACATCCCGATGTTCGCCTGGGCGGGGTGTGGTGTCGCCATGGCCAACGCGCATCCGGAGCTGTTGGCTGTCGCCGACGAGACGACGAAGTCGAACGAGGACGACGGCATCGCCCACACCCTGGAACGCCTGCTCCCCAGCTGACCAGCACCCCGGGAGGGTCTCCCCAAACCCGTTGTGGGCACCGCCCCGCCGAGTGTTGTGGGCACTCTCCCCCAGCTAACGCTGGGAGGTGCCCCCAGCCCCGCGAGGGGCGTGGGCCCACCCTGCTACGCAACCGCCCACCCACACCAGCCACAACGCTCCGGCCAACCCGGGGCGGAGCTCGCGACGCTTGGTGGGCACAACACCCGGCCACCGGCCCGCACCAGACCACCCCGGGGCCCCGGGGCAAAGCCCCGGTTCCGGGAAGGGGCGGGAATTGGGGGAACCCACCCCCGCGCCAGGCGAAGCCCCCGCACGCGGCGGAGCCGCATATCGGTGCAGCCGGGAAGGTGGGGGCACCTCCTGGGGGCACCTCCCAGACGAAGTCTGGGGGAGGTAGCTGGGGGAGGGATACGGGGACACCCACCCACGGCACCCCCGTAGCCGTACAGCCGGGAAGGGTTGGGCACAGGGAGACCCCCGGGGCGGAGCCCCGGCAGGGGGAGCCCTCCCTGGGGGCGAGGCCCCTACGGGGGCGTACGACCTGAGGGTGAGAGGGATACAGCCGCTCGGGCTGACGCCACATGTGCCCCGCACCACTACCGTCAACCACGTGACTGTGATCGCGACCGAAAGCCTCAGCAAGCGGTTCCCCCGGGTGACCGCGCTCGACCGGCTGACCGTCGACATCACACCAGGCGTGACCGGCCTGGTGGGTGCCAACGGAGCCGGTAAATCAACCCTGATCAAGATCTTGCTCGGGCTCTCCCCGGCGACCGAGGGCAACGCCAGCGTCCTCGGTCTGGATGTCCGTGACAACGGCTCCGCCATCCGGGAGCAGGTCGGCTATATGCCCGAACACGACTGTCTGCCGCCCGATGTGTCGGCGACCGAGTTCGTCGTCCATATGGCGCGGATGTCCGGGCTGCCACCCACCGCCGCCCGGGAACGCACCGCGGACACGCTGCGCCATGTCGGCCTCTATGAGGAGCGATACCGCCCCATCGGCGGCTACTCGACCGGTATGAAGCAGCGCGTCAAGCTGGCCCAGGCGCTCGTCCACGACCCCAAGCTGGTCCTGCTCGACGAGCCGACCAACGGCCTCGACCCGGTCGGCCGCGACGACATGCTGGGCCTGATCCGCCGTGTCCACACCGACTTCGGCATCTCGGTCCTGGTCACCTCGCATCTGCTCGGTGAGCTGGAGCGCACCTGCGACCATGTTGTCGTCATCGACGGCGGCAAGCTGCTGCGTTCCTCATCGACCGCCGACTTCACCCAGGCCACCGCGTCCCTCGCGGTGGAGGTGACCGATACCGACGCCCACCCCGACGGCACCGCCGCACTGCGCGCGGCGCTGGACGAGGCCGGGTTGCGGGTTCAGCCCTCCGGCGCGGTGGCCGATGACGCGCCCGGCGCCGGGCACATCCTGCTGGTGGACCTCATCGACGACACCGCGTACGACACCGTCCGGGACGCGATAGCGGACCTCGGCCTCGGCCTGGTCCGGATGGAGCAGCGCCGCCATCGCATCGCCGAGGTCTTCCAGACCGACCGTACTGATGGGACCGACCAGACCGACCGGGAAGGGGGCACCGGCGATGCAGCAGCCTGAGGCCACCCCAACGGCCGTCGCCGAGCGCGGCGGTACCAACGGGGCCAGCATCCACAACATCGGCTACCGCAACTACGAGGGCGCCCGGCTCGGCCGCGGCTATGTCCAGCGGTCGCTGTTCGCGCAGTCCCTGCGCGGCGCCTACGGCCTCGGCCGGTCGGCCAGGTCCAAGGCGCTGCCGATGGTTCTCTTCGGCGTGATGGTCGTGCCGGTCCTGATCGTGGTCGCGGTCGCCGTGGCGACGAACGCCAAGGACCTGCCGATGAAGTACACCGACTACGCGCTCTATACGGGGCCGCTCATCGGTCTGTATCTCGCCGGAATGGCACCGCAGTCCGTCTCCCGTGATCTGCGTTTCCACACCGTCCCGCTCTACTTCTCCCGGCCCCTTGAGCGTGTCGACTATGTGCTGGCCAAGTACGCGGCGATGGCCTCGGCGCTGTTCATCTTCACCGCCACGCCCCTCGTCGTGCTCTACGCGGGCGGGCTGCTGGCCAAGCTGGGCTTCGCCACCCAGACCAAGGGGCTGGCCCTGGGGCTTGTTTCGGTGGCCGTGCTCTCCGTCCTCTACGCCGGGATCGGCCTGGTCATCGCCGCGCTCACCCCGCGCCGTGGCTTCGGTGTCGCCGCGATCATCGCGGTGCTGACCATCCCCTACTTCGCGGTCACCACGGTGCAGTGGATCGCCTGGGAGCAGGGCGCGGCCAGTGCCGTCAGCTGGCTGGGCCTCGCCTCGCCGGGCACCCTGATGTCGGGCCTCCAGACGAAGTTCCTGAACGGGACGTCCGAATTCCCCGGCGAGCTCGTGCCCAGCCACGCCGCCGGGATCTGCTATCTCCTCGTAACCCTCGCCCTGGCCCTTGGCGCGTATGCCGTGCTGATGCGCCGTTACCGGAAGGCGGGCCTGTGAGCACCATCCGTATCGACCATGTCTCCCGCTGGTTCGGGAATGTCGTCGCCGTCAACGACATCACGATGGACATCGGCCCCGGTGTCACCGGACTGCTCGGCCCCAATGGCGCGGGCAAGTCCACGCTGATCAATATGATGGGCGGCTTCCTCGCCCCCTCCGTTGGCACCGTCACCCTCGATGGCACCACGATCTGGCGCGATGAGCAGGTCTACAAGGAGATTGGCCTCGTCCCCGAGCGGGAGGCGATGTACGACTTCCTCACCGGTGAGGAGTTCGTCCTGGCCAACGCCGAGCTGCACGGTCTGCCCGACCCCGGTGCTTCAGCCAGGCGCGCCCTGGCGACGGTGGAGATGGAGTACGCGCAGGACCGCAGGATCTCCACCTACAGCAAGGGCATGCGGCAGCGCGTCAAGATGGCCTCGGCCCTGGTCCACCACCCTTCCGTGCTGCTGCTGGACGAGCCGTTCAACGGCATGGACCCACGCCAGCGGATGCAGCTGATGGAGCTGCTGCGGCGGATGGGCGATGAGGGACGTACGGTCCTGTTCTCCTCGCACATTCTGGAGGAGGTCGAACAGCTCGCCTCCCACATCGAGGTGGTCGTCGCCGGACGGCACGCCGCCAGCGGCGACTTCCGCAAGATCCGCCGACTGATGACGGACCGCCCGCACCGCTATCTCGTACGCTCCACCGACGACCGGGCCCTGGCGGCCGCGCTGATCGCCGATCCCTGCACGGCCGGTATCGAACTCGACTGGAGCGAGCGGGCACTGCGCGTCCAAGCCATCGACTTCAACCGTTTCACCCAGGAACTGCCGCGCATCGCCCGCGCCCATGACATCCGGCTCCTCACGGTCTCCCCCTCGGATGAGTCCCTGGAGTCCGTCTTCTCCTACCTCGTCACCGCCTAGTAAGGGAGCCTTTCGCGATGTCTTCGGCGTCTTCAGCGTCTTCAGCGTCTCCGGTGTCTTCGGCGTTCTCGGTGTATGACCCCACCGTCGCCCGGCTCACCTACCGGGCCCTGCTCGGCCGCCGCCGGGCACTGATCCTCTGTGCGCTGCCCGCGCTGCTTCTCCTGATCGCCATTGCCGTACGCGGCTTCGGCGCCGCCGACGACGCGGTGGCGGTCCGACTGCTCAGCGGCTTCGCGCTCGCCACGATGGTGCCGCTGATCGGCGTTGTCGCCGGGACCGGTGCGATCAGCCCGGAGATAGATGATGGTTCGATCGTCTATCTGCTGGCCAAGCCGGTGCGGCGGGCCACGATCATCCTCACCAAGCTGACCGTCGCCATCGGCATCACCATGGCCTTCTCAGCGGTTCCGATGCTGATCGCCGGCTTGATTCTGGTCGGCAACAGCCAGCAGATCGCTATCGCCTTCACCATCGCCGCCGTTGTCGCCTCCATCGCCTACAGCGCCATCTTCCTGCTGCTGGGCACGGTCACCCGGCACGCGGTGATCTTCGGTCTGGTCTATGCCCTGGTCTGGGAGGCCCTGGTCGGCAATCTGGTGGCGGGCGCCCGAGCGCTCAGCGTGCAGCAGTGGTCGCTGGCGCTCGCCGACAAGGTGGTGGGCAGCGGAGTGAACATCGACCCCGAAGTCGGCCTGCCGGCTGCCGCGGTGCTGCTGGTGCTGGTGACCGTCGTGGGCACCTGGTACGCCGGGCGGAAGCTCGGGGTGCTGACCCTGGCCGGGGAGGAGTGACCAGAAACAGCCATCGGGCGTAAGCCCCGTTACACGCTGAATCCGTGCGCCGTTATACGCCGCGCAATGGCCGGACCAGCGAATGGGGCTTCCCCGATGACGTTCACCTTTCAGGCCGCCTGTACCGGCCGTACTGGCCGTACTGCCCGTGTCGTGACCGGGGCCGCCCTCGCCGCCGCGCTCAGCATGGCTTCCGTCCAGGGGGCCGCCGCCGTGAGCGTGGCCCAGCCGGGCGGCCCCGTCGCGCACAGCCCCTATCAGCCAGCCGATGACGGCTGGGAGAAGGACGGCCTGCGGCTGAACTCCGCGGACAACAGGGCCGTTGACGACTTCATCGACCAGGCCAAGCGGGCCGAGAAGGAGATCAGCCCGCAGATCAAAGCGGCCGCCGCGTGGAGCGGCGCCGAGCTGACCGGCTTCGACAAGCGCCTCAAGACGCCGGACTCGCTGAAGCGCAAGGTCGCCACCTGGCTGACGGCGGATCCCCACCAGAGCGTGCACGAGGCACTTGACGACATCAATGACTCGGTCCGCTATACCTTCCAGTGGCCGGACGAGCGGTACACCGAGGGCGTACGGACCGCGGCAGCCACCCTCTCCGGCTGGCGGCATGAGAACATCCGGTGGCGTAACACCTGGAAGAACCGGACCAGTTACAAGGCCATCAACTCCGCTTGGCGCGATCCCAAGCTGGCGCACAAGTACGAGGTGCAGTTCCACACCCCGGCCAGCCACAAGGCCACCGTGGACACCCATCCGCTCTACGAGGAGCAGCGGCTGCCCAGCACCCCGCCGGAGCGAGTGGCGGAGCTGCGGGAAGAGCAGGGCCGTATCTTCGCCGCCGTCCCGGTACCCGAGGGCGCCGACGACCTCGGCCCGCCGGAGCCCCGCCGACCGGCCCGAGTGCCCACACCCGCCGCCTGGGCCATCATGACGGGATGGACCTCTATGACGTGATCGTGCTCGGCGCGGGACCGCCAGGGGAGAACCTGGCCGACCGGGCCCGCGCCGCCGGACTGTCCGTGGCCATCGTGGAGAGCGAGCTGGCCGGCGGCGAGTGTTCCTACTGGGCCTGTATGCCCAGTAAGGCGCTGCTGCGGCCGGTCACCGCGCTGACCGAGGCCCGCCAGGTCGCCGGTGCCCGGGAGGCGGTCACCGGGGAGGTCGACGCGGCGGCGGTGCTGGCCCGGCGCGATGAGTTCGCCGCGCACTGGGACGACGAGGGGCAGCTGCGCTGGATCTCTTCCACCGGCGCCGACTTCGTACGCGGCCACGCCCGGATCGACGGTCCGTACCGGGTGATCGTCGAGACCCCGGAGGGCGTCCAGCGGCTGCTGACCGCCCGGCACGCGGTGGCCGTATGCACCGGCAGCCGGGCGGCGCTGCCCGAGCTGCCGGGCCTGGACCGTACCCAGCCCTGGACCAGTCGGCAGGGCACCGCCGCCCAGCGGGTCCCCGCCCGGCTGGCGGTGGTGGGCGGCGGCCCGGTCGGTGTGGAGCTGGCCACCGCCTGGCAGTCCCTCGGCTCGGCGGTGACCCTGCTGCTGCGCGGCGACCGGCTGCTGCCCCGGATGGAGCCCTTCGTCGGTGAGCTGGTCCGGGAAGGGCTGACGGCAGCCGGGGTGGAGGTCAGGAGGGGAGTCTCCGTGGCCGAGGTGCGGCGTGCGACACCGGAGGGCCCGGTGACGCTGCGGCTGTCCGGCCGGACGGCGGGGACAGGGGCGCAGGGGGCGGAGCTGATCGCGGACGAGGTGCTCTTCGCGACCGGCCGGGCACCGCGCACCGACGACATCGGACTGGAGACCATCGGCCTGGAACCGGGCAGCTGGCTGACGGTCGACGACACCTGCCGGGTGACCGGCGTGAACGGCGGCTGGCTCTACGCGGTCGGCGACGTCAACCACCGTGCGCTGCTGACCCACCAGGGTAAGTACCAGGCCCGGATCGCGGGTGCGGCCATCGTCGCCCGTGCCCAGGGTGTGCCGCTGCTGGAGACCGACCGCTGGGGCGCCCATGTGGCGACGGCGGACATCGTGGCCGTGCCCCAGGTGGTCTTCGGCATTCCGGAGGCCGCCGCGGTCGGGCTGACCAATGAGGAGGCACAGCGCCAGGGCATCCGGTCCCGCCCGGTCGACGTCGAGCTGGGCCAGGTGGCGGGCGCCGGGCTGTACGGCGACGACTACCGGGGACAGGCCCGGATGGTTGTCGACCTGGACCGGGAGGTGCTGGTCGGCGCCGCCTTCGTGGGGCCCGGGGTCAGCGAGCTGCTGCATTCGGCGACCGTGACGGTGGCCGGTGAGGTGCCGGTCGAACGGCTCTGGCACGCGGTTCCCGCCTTCCCGACGATCAGCGAGATCTGGCTGCGGCTGCTGGAGGCGTACCGGGGGTGAAGACCTGGGGCTATCCGCTGGCGGCTGACGAGTGGCCGCGCAGCGCGGCGCCGTTGACCTGGATCACCTGCGCCGTGATGTGCCCGGCCGAGTGCGAACCCAGCCAGTGCAGGGTCTCCGCCACATCGCCCGGCCCACCACCATCCGCCTCGCCACCCGCCTCGCCGTCCGTCTCCCTGGGGCCCGGCGATACGAGGTTGACGGTGATGCCCCGGTGGCTCAATTGCCGTGCCAGGCCGAAGGCATACGGGTGCAGTGCGGCCTTGCTCGCCGCGTAGGCGCCTGATCCGGTTGAGCTGAGGAAGAGCACCCGGCCGCCCGGGGAGGCGAGCCGGTCGCGCAGTGCCTCGGTGAGGAGTACGGCCGTAAGGGTGTTGAGCTGGAAGTTCACCGTCCAGTCGTGTGCGGCCACCGAGACCGGATCCCGGTCGGGGCCCTGCTCGGCGAGGCCGCCGGGCTCCGGCTCGGTGGTGTGCACCAGGACGTCCACCGCGCCGAGCTCATCCGCGATAAACCGGGCGGCATCCCGGGTGCCCTCGACCGTCGCCAGATTGGCTGCGAGGGGCACCGCGCCAGGGACCTCGCCGGTCGTCCGCTCCAGCGGCTCGGTGCGCCGCCCGATGAGCAGCACCTGGTCGCCGTCGGCCACGAAGCATCGGGCTGTGGCCAGGCCGATGTCTGTGCCGCCGCCGCTGATCACTACCGTGCGTGTCATAGCGGGAGCGTAACCCTGGCCGGGGGCGATACCCCGGCACCCCGGCCCTCCCCGTTTCGGGGCAGGCCCCCGGCTGTGCCGATGCGCGGCTCCACCGCGCGGCGGGGTTCCGCCCCGGGGTGCCGGGTTTACCCCGGGGTGCCGGGTTTACCCCGGGTGCAGGCCGGTGGCCGGTGTTGTGCCCACCCTCCCCCAGACTTCGTCTGGGAGGTGCCCCCACGCCTTGCGGAACGACTGCCCACAACACTTGGGTTACCTGGGGTATCCACAGGTTGTGCAGAGCTCTTGACGTAGCCACGTGGCGTTGTCACATTCGTCAGTGTCAAGTTACCCGCGACGGGACGGATGGCCATGTCTTCAGCTGCCCAAGGTGCCCAAGCCGCCCAAGCCGCCTCAGCCGATCTCCAGGGCTTCCGGGAGGTGCAGCGGCTCAGCTATGAGTGCGCGGAGGCGGTCGCCGCCCAGCTGGCACCGGGCGTAACCGAGCGCGAGGCCGCGCGCATGCAGCGCGAGTATCTGCGCGAGCGCGGCGTACGGGACTGGTTTCACCTGCCGTTCGCCTGGTTCGGCGACCGCACCGCCTTCACCGGCTTCAAGATCCCGCTGCAGTTCTTCCCCACCAATCGGCGGCTGGAGCCGGGCATGCCGTTCATCCTCGATATGGCCCCGGTCTACCGGGGCTATACCGCGGACATCGGATACTCCGGCTGCCTCGGCCTCAACCCGGTGCACAACCGGCTGCTCGCCGACCTGGAGGCGCACCGTGAGCTGATCCTGCGCGAGGTGCGCGAGCGCCGCTCGCTGCGTGAGATCTACGAGGACGTCGAGCGGCTGATGACACGGCAGGGCTACGCCAACCGGCACCGCGCGTATCCCTTCGGCGTCATCGCGCACAAGGTGGACCGGGTCAA
Source organism: Streptomyces gobiensis (assembly GCF_021216675.1). Classification (NCBI taxonomy): domain Bacteria; kingdom Bacillati; phylum Actinomycetota; class Actinomycetes; order Kitasatosporales; family Streptomycetaceae; genus Streptomyces; species Streptomyces gobiensis. The sequence continues at coordinate 2,758,307 of NZ_CP086120.1, forward strand.
GCCCCGCCGCTGGTCACCCACGCTCTTCGGCTTTGGCACCCAGTCGCTGAAGGGCCTGGCCAGCGACGCCCTGCACGGTCACCGGGAAGGCTGGTCCCCGCTGTGGAGCCCGTACAAGTTCTCCGACCATCCACCGCAGCCCGGCCTGTGGGCGGTCGAGCCCCATCTCGGCTTCCGGGGCACCGGCGCCAAGTTCGAGGAGATCCTGGTCGTCACCGACTCCAAGGATCCCGGGGAAAGCGCCTTCTGGCTGGACGACGATCTGCCGCATGTGCGGCGCTGGCAGGAGGAGAAGGCCGCATGAGCACGGAACTCAAGGGTGCGCGGGAGCGCTGGGTTCGGACCCCGGAAGGTATTGAGCTGTGCGTCGCCGAGATGGGCGACACTACGCAGCCGACGGTGGTGCTGGTGCACGGCTACCCGGACTCCAAGGAGGTCTGGTCGCAGGTCGCTCAGCGCCTGGCGGACCGCTTCCATGTCGTGCTGTACGACGTACGCGGCTGTGGCCGCTCCTCCGCGCCCAAGCCCCTGCGCGGCGGCTTCACGCTGGAGAAGCTGACCGATGACTTCCTGGCGGTCGCCGACGCCGTCTCCCCGGACCAGCCGGTACATCTGGTGGGGCACGACTGGGGCTCCGTGCAGGCCTGGGAGTTCGTCACGGTCAAGCGCACCGAGGGCCGTATCGCCTCCTTCACCTCCATGTCCGGGCCGTCCCTCGACCACTTCGGGCACTGGCTCAGGAAGCGGATGGTGCGCCCCACCCCACGCCGGGTGGGCCAGCTGCTCGGCCAGGGCGCCAAGTCCTGGTACGTCTATCTGCTGCACACCCCGGTACTGCCCGAGCTGGCCTGGAAGGGCCCGCTCGGCAAGCACTGGCCGAAGCTCCTGCGGCGAGTGGAGAAGGTCCCCGCGGACAACAACTATCCCACCGCGTCACTGCCCACCGACGCCGCGCACGGCGCCTGGCTGTACCGGGACAATGTGCGTGCCCGGCTCTTCCGCCCCCGTGCCGACGCCTACGCCCACGCGCCGGTACAGCTGATCACCCCGACCGGGGATATGTTCCTCTCCCCGAAGCTCTACGACGAGCTGGAGCTGTGGACACCCCAGCTCACCCGCCGCACGCTGCCCGCCAAACACTGGGTGCCGCGTACCCGCCCGGACCAGCTGGCCTCCTGGATCCATGAGTTCATCACGGCCACCGACTGGCGGGCAGGCACGGGCCCGGCCCGTGAGACGCTGGCCACCGGCGCTTACGCGGACCGGTTCGGCGGTCAGCTGGTGCTGGTCACCGGGGCCGCCAGCGGCATAGGGCGGGCGACCGCCTTCTCCTTCGCCGAAGCGGGGGCGCGCATCATCGCCGTCGACCGGGACGCCGAGGGCGCGGCCCGTACGGCCGATATGGCGCGGCTGATCGGCGCCCCCGACGCGTGGGGCGAGGCCGTCGATGTCACCGATGAGCAGGCCATGGAGAAGCTGGCCGACAAGGTCGCCGCCGAGTACGGGGTGCTGGACGTGCTGGTAAACAATGCCGGAATCGGGCTCTCCGGGTCTTTCCTCGACACCACGGCGGAGGACTGGAGGAAAGTCCTCGATGTCAATCTGTGGGGCGTCATCCACGGCTGCCGCCTCTTCGGCAAGCAGATGGCCGAGCGCGGCCAGGGCGGCCATATCGTCAACACCGCCTCGGCCGCCGCCTATCAGCCCTCCCGCGATCTGCCCGCCTACAGCACCTCCAAGGCCGCCGTGCTGATGCTCAGCGAGTGTCTGCGCGCCGAGCTGGCCGGACAGGGCATCGGTGTCTCCGCGATCTGCCCCGGCTTCGTCAATACGAACATCACCGCCACCGCACGGTTCACGGGCGTCAACCAGCAGGAGGAGAAGCGCCGCCAGGCCAAGGCCTCCCGCCTCTACGGAATGCGGAACTACCCGCCGGAGAAGGTCGCCGACGCGGTACTGCGCGCCGTCGTCCGCAACCAGGCGGTCGTCCCGGTCACCCCGGAGGCTCGCGGGGCCCACCTGCTGTCACGCTTCTCACCGCGCGCGCTGCGGGCGATAGCCCGCGTCAAACCACCGGTATAGGGCGGGCCGCCCGCGTTGCGACGCAGGAGGAGAAACACTCCATGAGGGACGACCACTACACCATCACGCCCCGCCGGGTCTCTTTCGACTGGCGGCGGACCCCACTGCACTGGATACCGGACGAGCCCACCGCCACCCATGTCGTCAACGTCCTCCATCTGCTTCTCCCCGCAGGGGAGCGGTGGTTCGTCAAGGTGTTCAAAGAGGCCCTGCCTCTCGTCCGTGACGAGGAGCTGATGAAGGACGTCAAGGGCTTCATGGGCCAGGAGGCCACCCACAGCGTCCAGCACTCCTATGTACTGGACCTCTTGGCGGCGCAGCGGCTGGACACCCGGCCGTATACCCAGCACATCGACTTCCTCTTCGAGAAGCTGCTGGGCGAGACCCCGCCCTTCAGCGTGCCTGTGCCGCCCAGGGAGTGGCTGCGCTTCCGGCTCTCACTGATCGCGGCCATCGAGCAGTTCACGGCCGTGCTGGGCAACTGGGTGCTGCACGCCGAGGGCCTGGACCGGGCGGACTCGGACGAGGTCATGCTCGATCTGCTGCGCTGGCATGGCGCCGAGGAGGTTGAGCACCGGCATGTCGCTTTCGATATGTACGAGCACTGCGGCGGCGATGGTCTGGCCCGCTATGCCCGCCGGATCGAGGGCATGGTGGTCACCGCCCCCATCCTCCTGTGGCTCTGGATCTGGGGAGCGTCCTACCTGATCCGCCACGATCCCCAACTGGCGGGCCGACTACGCTACTCACTGCGTGAGCACAACAAAGCAGTGGCCAAGGGCCTGCTGCCCACCTGGGGCGAGCTGTTCACGGCGATACCGCGCTACTTCCGCCGCTCCTACCACCCCTCGCAAGAAGGCTCGCTGCGCAAAGCCGTCGAGTATCTGGCGACCTCCCCAGCGGCCCGCGCCGCCGCGGGCGCCATCACCCGCAAGGCTGTGTGAACCCATGACCGAACCCACGACCGCCGCCGAGTACCGCGCCGAACACCGCGCCGAGTACCGCATTGAGGATCTGGCGCACCACAGCGGTGCCACGGTCCGTACGATCCGCGCCTACCAGGACCGCGGACTGCTGCCCAAGCCACAGCGCCGCGGCCGGGCCAATGTCTACGACGACACCCATCTGTCCCGGCTGCGCCAGATCGCGGATCTCCTGGATCGCGGCTACACCCTGGCCAGCATCAAGGAGCTCCTGGAAGCCTGGGACAACGGCCGTGGCCTGGGCGGGGTGCTGGGCCTGGTCGCCGAGGTCGACGGCCCCTGGACCGATGAGTCCCCGGACCGCGTCACCCGCGCCGACCTGGACGCCAGCTTCGGCGGCGAGCACAACGACGAAGCGGTCGCCGAGGCGGTGGCGCTGGGTGTGCTCGTCCCCGTCCCCGACCGCCCGGACGAGTTTCTGGTACCGAGCCCCCAGGAGCTGGCGGTAGCCGCCGAGCTCTACGCGGCCGGGGTGCCGTTGCTCGCCGTCACCGAGCATCTGCGCGAACTGCGTACCCAGGTCGAGCACATCGCCGCCCGTTTTCTGGACTTCACCCAGGAGCATGTCTTCGCCCGCTATCTGGGCCACCTCCACACCGACACGGAAGCGGCCGAGGCGGCGGCTCTGGTCCGCCGGCTGCGCCCGCTCGCCCAGCAGACCGTCGACGCCGAACTGGCCCGCGCCATGCGCACCCTGGCCGCCCAGCACCTGCGCCACCATCTGCACGCCATCCCCCCGTCCCCGGCCCCGCGGCCGGTCCCCCTCCCGCCGGAGACGGTCCGCGCGGTCCGTGACCTGGTGGGCGAGGGCGATATCGCCGCCTTCATCACGGCCGCTACCGAACGGGAAGTACAGGCCCGCACCATGGACAAGCTCACCCAGCAGAGTTCTTCCCCCGAAACCAGCACCACCGCGGCAGGGAAGGCAGCCCCCAGCCGGAACCCATAAGGACCCAAACCCCTCTTCCCAGGCGTGAGGACCGACCTGCCGCCGCGAACGCCGACCACCGTGCTGCTGGGAGAGCGGGAGTTCACCCTGCGACGGTCCCCGAGCGCCACCCGTACCCCCGAGGCCAGAGCGGGGGGCTGGCAGGACTGGAAGCTCTTCGAGGGCGACGATGTGGTCGCCGAGCTGTGGGATATCGCCGCCCCTTACCCCGGCGCGGCGGCGACCCGGACCCTGCACGGTGATCTACGCGGCGAGGAGCTGACCGTCACCGCCCGGCAGTCGCTACGCGCCCGGCGCCGCTTCATCGAGTTCACCGCCGCCGGCCGGACCCTGCGCATCGAGGCCCGCCCCTTCGGCCGCCAGGTGTGGGTGCGCGACCGCGTGGACGACGACCGCGAAGTCATCATGCTGGCCCTGCTGCACGCCTCCGGCGCCGAACGCTACGTCCTCGCTTCACCGCTGTGGCCAGTGAGGACGCAGCGTTCGGCGCCGGACCGCTGAGCGGACCCTCAGGGCCGTCCCAGTTCGCGGGAGATACGGCCCAGTTGGTCCAGGCGCTGTTCCAGCGTGGGGTGGGAGGCGAACAGCCGGCTCATCGACTTGCCGGAGAAGGCCGGGGCGAAGAAGAAGGCGTTGAACGGTTCCGCCTGACGCAGATCGCGGGTGGGGATCTGGGACATCTGCCCGGTGATCTTGGTGAGGGCGGCAGCCAGGGCCGAGGGCTTGCCGGTGAGCAGCGCGCCGCCACGGTCGGCGGAGAGCTCACGGTAGCGGGAGAGCAGCCGGGTGAGCAGGAAGCTGATCACGTAGACGACGGCGCTGATCAGCGGGATGAGCAGTGCGAGGATCGCGGTCTGGTTGTTGTGACGGCCACTGCGCATCAGACCGCTCCACAGCGCCATCCGGGTGATCGTCCCGGCCAGGACGCCCAGGAAGGCGGCGAAGGTCATGACGGCCACATCACGGTGGGCGACATGGGAGAGCTCATGGGCGAGAACGCCCTCCAGCTCTTCCGGGTCCAGTCGGCGCAGCAGCCCCGTTGTGGCGCAGACCAGGGCCTTTTCCTGGCTGCGTCCGGTGGCGAAGGCATTGGGGACATCGGAGTTGGCGATCGCCACGCGGGGCTTGGGCATATCGGCCATCGCGCACAGCCGGTCGATGGCGGCGTGCAGCTCAGGCGCCTGCTCGCGGGTGACCTCGCGGGCGCCCATGCTGTAGGCGGCGATCCGGTCGCTGAACCAGAACTGCGCGATGAACAGGCCGCCGGTGAAGACCAGGATCAGCAGCCAGATGTCGGGGAACGCGGCCAGCAGCACACCCATGAAGACCACGTACAGCAGCCCGATGAGGAACATCGTGGTCACCATGCGGCTTGTGAGCCCGCGATCCCGTGCGTATCGGGTCCGTGCCATGCGTCTCGCCTCCTCTTTGGACTGTACCGCCTTGTCCTGTTTGGGTGGCGTCAGTGCCTCTGCGTCAGTACGTCTGCGGGAGCACGTCTACAGGCCGGGGGCTCCCCAGACCGGGAACCAGCGGCTCAGGTCCTGCTCGACCGGGAGGTCGTTCGCCAGCAGGCTCCGCATCTGCAGCTCCAGCGCGTTGTCCCGCTTCTCCCCGCCCCGGGGCTCGGGGGCGAAGGGGTAGAACGTACCGCGTTTGTAGAGATACACCAGGCCCAGCGAGCGGCCCCGGTCGTCCTGGAAGGCGATGAGGGAGCAGAGCAGCTGCGGGCCGAAGCCGCCCTCCTGAAGGAACGTATTGACCGCGTGCAGGTCATTGACCAGGGACGCGATGTCATCGGGGGTGTGCCGGGAGAGCACCCAGGTGTAGCCGTACTGGTCCCGGCTGAACTCCACGGAGTCGAGCAGCCCCCGCACATCCTGCTGGAGCCGGTCGAAGGCGCCGCCCTCGACACTGGCGAAGCAGACCGAGCCAAGCCCGGTGGGGGTGAAGCCGCCCCCCGTCTGCAGGGTGATGGCGGCCGATGGCAGGGCGAAGAGCCGGTCGAGGTCGGGGCGGACGGGCTTCTTACGGCCGAAGAGCGTGTCCAGAAACCCCATGGTCAGCTCCCCTGCTCCGTCAGTTGGCCCTGCTGTGTCAGTTGGGCCAGGCCGTCCAGGGCAATCTTCTCAAAGACCCGCTCATCGGCGTCGAAGACCGTGCCGGGCAGCGGCCAGTGCAGCACGATCTCGTCGATGCCCAGCTCGGCGTAGGCCCCCGCGATATCCACAAAGGCGCTGACCGAGTCCAGCGGCCGCTCCGGGTTGAAGCCGGTGAGCAGGATCTTCCGGAGCTCGGCGGGGTCGCGGCCCGCCGCCACGCAGGCCTGGCCCAGCCGGTCGATCTGGCGGCCGACCGCGGCGAGCGAGTCCGCCGGGTCGCCGCTCTCCCGGGCCTTCGGATCACCGGTGGTCACCCACGCCTGGCCATGCCGGGCGGCCAGCCGGAAACCACGTGGCCCGGTGGCGGCCACGGCGAAGGGGAGCCGGGGGCGCTGCGTACAGCCGGGGATGTTGCGTACTTCGTGTGCGGAGTAGAAGTCGCCCTCGAACGAGGTGACGTCCTGGGACAGCAGCCGGTCGAGCAGCGGCACGAACTCCCCGAAGCGGTCGGCCCGTTCCTTCGGTGTCCAGGCCTCCTGCCCCAGCGCTGTGGCGTCAAAGCCGGCGCCGCCCGCGCCGATGCCCAGCGTGATCCGGCCACCGGAGATATCGTCGAGAGACAGCAGCTCCTTGGCGAGGGTGACCGGATGCCGGAAGTTCGGGGAGGTCACCAGGGTGCCCAGGCGGATGTGCTCGGTCGTCGTCGCCGCGGCGGTCAGGGTCGGCAACGCGCCGAACCAGGGGCCGTCTCGGAAGGGGACGCGCCAGGAGAGGTGGTCGTAGGTGTACGCGGTGTGGAATCCCAGCTCCTCGGCCCGCTGCCAGCGGTCCCTGCCGCCCTCGGCCCAGCGCCGTACGGGGAGGATGACGGTACTCAGTCGCAACGAAGCCATGCGGTCGAGCGTAAGGGCTGTCACCGGCAAGCCGTGACAGCGAGCTCATTCGGGCACCTTTCCGCACGCCTGTGCGTGCGCATGAGCGAGGATGTGACCGTGACTGAAGCCCCCGCCGCGCCCCCCGTCCGCCGTAACCGTCGCAGCCATCGCGTCCGGCTGATCGCCACCGATCTTGACGGCACCCTCCTGCACGACGACAAGTCCGTCTCGGACCGTACGGTCGCGGCGCTGGCGGCTGCCGAGCAGGCCGGGATCGAGGTCTTCTTTGTCACCGGGCGCCCGGCCCGCTGGATGGATGTCGTCAGCGACCATGTGCACGGGCATGGGCTGGCGATCTGCGCCAACGGGGCGGCCGTCGTCGATCTGCACCAGGGGCGCCGGATCGTGAAGGTGCGGGAGCTGTCGCGGGAGGCCGCGCTGGCGGTGGTGGCCGCGTTGCGCCTGGCCACGCCCGGGGTCAGCTTCGCCGTCGAGCGGACGAGCGGCATTCACTACGAGCCGGAGTATCCGCCGCTCTTCGAGGATCCGGGGGCGGTTGTCGCACCGGTCGCCAAGCTGCTCGGGGAAGAGGGCTCGTATCCCGGTCAGCCGGTGCTCAAGCTGCTCGCCCACCATGGCGAGCTGGAGCCGGACGCGTTCCTCCGGCTGGCCCGGGAGGCCGCGGGGCAGCTCGCCGAGTTCACCCGCTCCAGCTCGACCGCGCTGCTGGAGATCAGCGGCTCCGGGGTGAGCAAGGCCAGCACCCTCGCCGGCTGCTGCGCGGAACGCGGCATCGCGCCGGAGGAGGTCATCGCCTTCGGCGATATGCCCAACGATCTCCAGATGCTGGACTGGGCGGGTACCTCCTACGCCATGGCCAACGCCCACCCGGATGTGCTGGCTGCGACCACGCACCGTACGGACTCCAACGAGGACGACGGCGTAGCAGCCATCATCGAGCATCTGCTGAGCGCCCCCTAGACCTGGCCTAGACCGGCACCTCCCAGACCACCGCTGTACCGCCACCGTGCTCGCCGATCCCCGGCCCCCAGCGGCTGCTGCCACCCAGCTCCTCGGCCCGCCGCCGCAGGTTCCTCAGCCCGGAGCGGCGACCACCCGCCGGAACCCCCACCCCGTCATCGGCGACCGTCAGCCGCACCGCGTCCCGGCCGTCCGCCAGGACCGCCGTGGCGTCGACGGTCACCTCGATACGGGACGCCTCAGCGTGCCGTATCGCGTTCGACAGCGCTTCCCGCACCGCCGCGACCAGATTCCGGGCCGTCAGCTCACTCACCCTCGCGTCCACCGGACCGGTGAAGGTCGCCGACGGCTGGAACCCCAGCGGCAGCGCCACCATGCCGATCTCCCGCAGCACCCGGGTGCGCAGTGACGAGGGCGCCTCCGCAGGACCCTGCTGCAGCGCGAAGATCGCGGTGCGGATTTCCTGGATGGTCGTATCCAGCTCCTCGACGGCCTTGCTGACGCCCTCCCGCACCTCCGGGATCATGGCCCGGCGCTGGGCGCCCTCCAGCAGCATGCCGGTGGCGAAGAGCCGCTGGATCACCAGATCGTGCAGATCGCGGGCGATCCGGTCGCGGTCCTCATAGACCGCCAGCCGCTCCCGGTCCCGCTGTGCCTCGGTCAGCACCAGCGCCAGCGCGGCCTGGGAGGCGAACTGCTGGGCGAGGGTGCGCTCCGTCGTGGTGAAGCGCGGGGCCCCGGGAGCCCTTGGCAGCGCGAGCGTGCCGAGCACCCGGCCGCCGCTGTTCAGCGGCAGCAGCATGCTCGGGCCGAAACGGGAGGCCACCTTGGTGGTCATCCGCGGATCGGTCGCCGAGTCATCGACGAACACCGGTTCGCCCGCGAGCAGATGGGCGGTCACCGGGCTGTCCGGCGGCACCCTGGTGCCGACCAGGCCCGCCGGATCCTCCCCTGCGGCCGCCGCGATCTCCAGCCCGCCCTCCTCGGTGGGCATCAGCACCACCCCGGCCGCCGCGTCCGCCAGCTGTCTGGCCTGTTCGGCGACGACCTCCAGCGCATCATGGCCGTCACCCTGGAGGAGTGAGGTGGTCAGCGCCGCGCTGCCGTTGATCCAGCGCGACCGCTGCCGCGCCGACTCATGCAGCCGGGCATGGCCAATGGCGATCCCCGCCTCGGTGGCGACCACCCGCACCATATGCAGATCACCCACGCTGAACGGGCCACCGTCCCGCTTGTCCGCCAGATAGAGACTGCCGAACGGCTCCCCCTGCACCCGGATGGGCACGCCCAGGAAGCTCCGCGTCGGCGGGTGACCCGCCGGGAAGCCGGCGAACCGTGGATCGGCCGCCACATCCGGCACCAGGACCGGCTCCCCTTCCCTGGCCACCGCACCGAGCAGCCCGGCCCAGCCATCGGGCGGCCGCCCGGTCCGCTCCCGCGTCGCTTCATCGATGCCGACGCCGACACCGACGCCGACGCCATGGGTGATGAACTCCGCCAGCTCCGTGCCATCGGGGCTGAGTACGCCGATCGCCGCACAGCCGGCGCCGGTGAGCTCGGCGGCGGTCTCGGCGATCCGGTCGAGGATCGTCCGCAGCCCGACATCGGTACCGATGGAGACCATCGCCTCCAGCAGCTGCGGCAGCCTGCGAGCGATCTCGGGAGACAGACCCTGCAGGCTCTGGGCAGCCCGCAGCGCCGCGAACGAGCCGGTCTCATGCCGCTCAGGGAAGGGAACCGCCATGAGCGCGAGCCTAAAGCCTCGGACGAAAACGCGAAAATACTCCTTTAGATCCCTTTACCCGACACTTATCAACTGCTCAGTTTCCCGCTCCCGGGCCAGCATCTCGCGCAGCGGCCCCTCGGCCGCCGCCAGCTCCCGATACGAGCCGCGCTGCACAACCCGGCCCGCATGGAGAACGATCACCTCGTCAACCGCCGCCAGCCCCGTCAGCCGGTGTGTGATCAGGACCGTCGTACGGCCCTCGGTGGCGGCGAGCAGATCCGCGGTGAGCGCATCGGCGGTAGGCGGATCCAGGTGCTCGGCGGGCTCGTCCAGCACCAGCACCGGGAAGTCGGCGAGCAGGGCCCGTGCGAGCGCGAGACGCTGCCGCTGACCGCCGGAGAGCTGGGCGCCATGCTCACCGACGAGGGTGTCCAGACCCTTGGGCAGGGTGTCCACCCAGGTGAGCAGCCGGGCGGCGGCGAGGGCATGGCGGAGCTCATCGTCGGTGGCGGTGGTCCGTGCCAGCCGGAGATTCTCGCGCAGGGTGCTGTCGAAAGTGTGGGCGTCCTGGGCGCACAGGCCAACGCTGCGCCGCACGGTGTCCCCGTCGAGCTCAGCGGCCGGGATTCCGCCGAGGGTGTACGTCCCCTCCGCCGCGTCCAGAAAGCGGAGCAGGGTCAGCGCGAGGGTCGTCTTCCCGGAGCCGGAGGGCCCGACGACGGCCACCCGGCGGCCCGGGGTGAGGTCGAGGTCCAGCCCCGCGAGGGCGGGGCGCGACTGCCCGGGGTGCCGTGCGGTGAGCCCCCGCACGGTGACCGGGAACGGCGAGGGGGGCGCGGGCCTGGGGTCGGCCGGCTCCTGAACGGGTACGGGGGCGTCCAGCACCTCGTACACCCGCTCCGCGCTACGGCGCACCCGTTGCCGGTGCTGTACGGCGAGCGGCAGACCGAGCACCGCCTCAAAGGCGGCCAGCGGCGTCAGCACGACGACCGCCAGCCATACCCCGGCGAGGCGCCCCTCATACACGGCCTGTGCGCCGAACCAGGCCGCGGCGGTCACCGTCAACCCGGTGGCCAGCGCGGTCAGTCCGCCCGCCAGCGCGGTAGCGGCGGACGACCGGGCGGCGATCCGGGTGAGCGCGGTGTCGGCTTCCCTGACCGCCGCCATCCGGGCGGGCAGCGCCCCGGCGACCGTCAACTCCCCGGTGCCGGTGAGCAGATCGACGGTACGGGTGGCCAGGGTGCCCCGTACGGGGGCGAGTTGCCGCTCGGCACGGTGGGCGAGGGCGGCGGTGAGCAGCGGCACCCCGACCCCGGCGACGGCCAGCCCGACGGCGAGCACGGCCCCGGCTTCGGGGAGCAGCCACCCGGTGAACGCGACGCTGCCGGCTCCGACAACGGCCGCCACGGTGGCGGGCAGCAGCCACCGCAGGAAGTAGTCCTGCATCGCGTCCACATCCCCGACGAGCCGCGCCAGCAGATCCCCCTTACGCGTCTCCTTCAACCCCGCCGGAGCGAGCCGCTCCAGCCGCCGGTAGACACTCACCCGCAGATCCGCGAGTACGCGCAGGACCGCGTCATGGGACACCAGCCGCTCGGCATACCGGAATACGGCCCGCCCGATCCCGAAGGCCCGGGTGGCCGTCACGGCCACCATCAGATACAGCACCGGCGGCTGCTCGGACGCCCGGGAAATCAGCCACCCCGAAACAGCCATCAGCCCCACAGCACTGCCCAACGCGAGCGCCCCCAGCCCAGCCGCCAGCCCAAACCGCCCCCGCACCCCGTACCCGGCCCCCCGCACCCGCCCAAGCAGCGAGGTTTTCCCCAGCCCCGCCCCTTCCCGAAACCGGGGGCTCCGCCCCCAGTCCCCAGTGTTGTGGGCAGTCGTTCCGCCAGGGGCGGAACGGGTGGGCACAACACGACCCGCACCCGACAACGAACCGGAGTCCGGGGCGGAGCCCCGGTTTTCGGGAAGGGCCGGGATCGGGGAACCCAACCGCACCACCCGGTCGGCCAGTGACAGCAGCGCCGGACGGTGCACAACCAGCAGCACCGTACGCCCACGCGCCAGCCGCGCAACGGCCTCGACGACCGCAGCCTCCGTCGCCCCGTCCAGCGCCGATGTCGGCTCGTCCAGCAGCAGGACGGGCCGGTCGGCGAGGAACGCCCGTGCCAGGGCGACCCGTTGACGCTGGCCCGCGGAGAGCCCGGTGCCGCCCTCACCGAGCACCGTGCCGGGCGCCAGCTCAGCCGCGCTGGCGTCCCGTAGCGCCGCCAGGACCTCCGTATCCGATGCGTCCGGGCGGGCCAGCCGCACATTGTCGGCGATCGTGCCCGCGAAGAGATACGGGTGCTGCGGGACCCAGGCGATCCGGTCGTGACCGGGCGCCTGGACACGGCCGGAGTCGGGGCGGACGAAGCCCAGAATGGCGTTCAGGAGCGTGGTCTTACCGGACCCGGAAGGACCGACGACGGCGACCGTCTCACCGGGGGAGACCGCCAGACTGGTCGCGGGGAGTGAGTCAATCTCCCGGCCCGGGTGGCGTACCACCAGCTCCTCGACGCTGATCCCCGTGCTGCGCACGGGCCGCGCGTCAGCGGCTGGCGGCGCGGTCTCCAGGACCGTAAAGACCTCCTCGGCCGCCGAGAGCCCTTCGGCGGCCGCGTGATACTGCGCCCCGACCTGCCGCAGCGGCAGATACGCCTCCGGGGCGAGGATCAGCACCACCAGCCCCGTATAGAGGTCAAGTTCGCCGTGCACCAGCCGCATTCCGATGCCGACCGCGACCAGCGCGACCGAGATCGTCGCAAGGAGCTCCAGCGCGAACGAGGAGAGAAAAGCGATCCGCAGCGTGCGCAGCGTGGCGCGGCGGTAGTCCGCGGTGATGGCGCGGATGTTCTCCGTCTGCGCCTTCGCCCGCCCGAAAACCTTGAGCGTCGGCAGCCCGCCGACGACATCCAGAAAGTGGTGCGAGAGCCGGGACAGCATCCGCCACTGCCGGTCCATATGGGTCTGGGTGGCCCAGCCGATGAGCACCATGAAGACCGGGATCAGCGGCAGTGTGACGACGATCGTCAGCGCCGCGATCCAGTCGGACCACAGGATCCGCGCGAGCACGGCCACCGGCACCACGACCGCCAGGCCGAGCTGGGGGAGATAGCGGGCGAAGTAGTCGTCCAGCGCGTCCACGCCCCGGGTGGCCAGCGTGGCCAGCTCGCCGGTGCGCTGACCGCTCAGCCACCCGGGCCCCAGCGCCGTGGCGTGCGCCAGCAACCGCGTACGGAGCTCGGACTTGACCGCCGCGCTGGAGCGGTGCGCGGCGAGCTCGGTCAGCCAGGAGACCAGCGCCCGGCCGAGGGAGACCAGGATGAGCGCCAGCAGCGGCGTACGGAGGTCCGCCGCCGACGCGCCCTGCTGAAAGGCCCGTACGACGACTTCGGCGATGAGCATCGCCTGGCCGATGACCAGGCCCGCACCGGCCAGCCCGAGCACCACCGTGGCGAGCAGAAACAGCCGGGTGGTGCGGGCGTACCGGAGCAGGCGCGGGTCGACGGGTCGCATACGGTCCTCGCGGCCTCAGTGGTGGACGGGTTCGGCGATGTGCTGGGTGCCGATGCGCTTGCGGAAGACCCAGTAGGTCCAGCCCTGGTAGAGCAGGACGACGGGCGTGGCGATGGCCGCGAGCCAGGTCATGATCTTCAGGGTGTACGGGCTGGAGGAGGTGTTGGTGACGGTCAGGCTCCACTCCGGGTCCAGCGAGGACGGCATGACGTCCGGGAAGAGCGCCAGGAAGAGCATCGCGACCGTGGCCGCGATGGTCACCCCGGAGAAGGCGAAGGACCAGCCTTCTCGCCCGGCCATATTCGCCCCGAGCGCCGCGACCAGCGCCAGCACGGCCACGGTCATCGCGGCGAAGCTCTTGGCGTCACCGCTGTGCGACTGGGTCCAGCTCAGGAAGACCAGCGTCAGCGCCGCCGTCACCAGCCCCAGCGTCGTGGCCAGCCTGCGCGCCCGGATACGGATGTCTCCGACCGTCTTGAGTGCCGTGAACACCGCGCCATGGAAGGTGAAGAGGGTGAGGGTGACGAGCCCGCCAAGAATCGCGTGGGTGTTCAGCAGGTCGAAGAAGCTCCCGGCGTACTCCTTGTCGGGGCCGATCCGCACCCCGTACACGATGTTGGCGAAGATGACGCCCCACAGGAAGGCGGGCAGCAGGGAGGTCCAGAAGATGGCGTGCTCCCAGTTCCGCTGCCAGTGCTCCTCGGGCCGCTTGGCGCGGTACTCGAAGGCGACACCGCGCACGATGAGGCAGACGAGGATGATCAGCAGCGGCAGATAGAAGCCGGAGAAGAGGGTGGCGTACCAGTCGGGGAACGCGGCGAAGGTGGCGCCGCCGGCCGTCAGCAGCCACACCTCGTTGCCGTCCCAGACCGGCCCGATCGTGTTGATCAGGACCCGGCGCTCGCTCCGGTCGCGGGCGAGCACCTTGGTGAGGACGCCGACGCCGAAGTCAAAGCCCTCCAGGAAGAAGTAGCCGGTCCACAGGACGGCGATGAGGACGAACCAGATGTTGTGGAGTTCCATCACTCGCTCCTCAGCGGCTCAGTACGAGAAGGCCATGGGCCGGTCGGGGTCTGTGTCGTCGCCGCCGATCCTGGTGGGCGGGTTGAGGTCGGCCTCCGTCAGTTCGGGCGGTCCGGCCTTGACGTACTTCACGAGCAGCTTGACCTCGATCACGGCGAGCGCCGCGTAGAGCAGGGTGTAGACGGTCATCGAGGTGATCACTTCGCCCTGCGAGACGCTGGGCGATACGGCGGAGGAGGTGGGCAGCACCCCGTAGACCACCCAGGGCTGGCGGCCCATCTCGGTGAAGATCCAGCCCCAGGAGCTGGCGATGAGCGGAAAGCCAAGGGTGAGCACGGCGGCCCGCCAGTACCAGGTGGTCAGCTTGGGGCCGAGCTCCCCGTCCTTGGTGAGGGCGAGCCGTGGCACCTCGTCCTCACCGGTACGCAGCCGCTCGCTGAGCCAGCGCCTCTTACGGGTCAGCCAGAGTCCGATGACGCCGAGCCCGAAGGAAACCATGCCGAAGCCGATCATCCAGCGGAAGGACCAGTAGGCGACGGGGATATTGGGCCGGTAGTCGCCCGGTCCGTACTTCTCCTGCATCGCCTCGTTGGTGTCATTGATGCCGGGGACCGGATCGGAGAAGTTGTCGTGCGCGAGGAAGGAGAGCACGCCGGGGACCTCGATGGCGACCCTGTTGTGTCCCCTGTCGACATCACCGATGGCGAAGAGGGAGAAGGGGGCCGGGCCCTCGGTGTCCCACAGCGCCTCGGCGGCGGCCATCTTCATCGGCTGCTGGTCGTACATGATCTTGGCGAGCCGGTCGCCGCTGACGACCACGAGCAGTCCGGAGACGACCATGGTTACCAGCCCGAGGCGGAGCGAGGTCCGCATCACCGGTATGTGCTTCCTGCGGAGCAGGTGGTAGGCGGCGATGCCGACCATAAAGGCGGCGCCGGTGAGGAAGGCGGCGGTGATGGTGTGGAAGAACTGCGCCACCGCGGTGTTCTGGGTGAGGACCTGCCAGAAGTCGGTGAGCTCAGCCCGCCCGGCCTCCTCATTGATGCGGTAGCCGACCGGGTGCTGCATCCAGGAGTTGGCCGCCAGGATGAAGTACGCCGACAGGACCGTGCCGATCGCGACCATCCAGATGCAGGCGAGATGGATCTTCTGCGGCAGCTTGTCCCAGCCGAAGATCCACAGGCCGATGAAGGTGGACTCGAAGAAGAAGGCGATCAGCGCCTCGAAGGCGAGCGGAGCGCCGAAGACATCACCGACAAAGCGGGAGTAATCTGACCAGTTCATGCCGAACTGGAACTCCTGCAGGATGCCGGTGACGACACCCATCGCGATGTTGATCAGGAACAGCTTGCCCCAGAACTTGGTGGCCCTGAGGTACTTCTCCTTGTTGGTACGCACCCAGGCGGCCTGGAGGCCCGCGACGAGCGCGGCCAGCGAGATCGTCAGGGGAACGAAGAGGAAGTGGTAGACGGTCGTGATGCCGAACTGCCATCGCGCCAGGGTCTCCGGCGCCAGCGCGATTTCCACGTCGCTCCTCCGATTTTGTGAATGCGTTCACAATCACAAGCCATTATGACGCACCTCTGTTCGGGATCTTTGCGGGGGTACCCCCTTCACAGATTCGTCAACAAAATGTTGAATCGCGCCTATGGAGATTCGCATCATCTGGCCCGCCGGCCAGCTCACCGCACAACTCGACGACACCCCGACCAGCCGAGCGCTGCTTGACGCGCTCCCTATCGAGTCCTCGGCGAACACCTGGGGCGAAGAGGTCTACTTCGACACCCGGCTCACCCCGGTGCTGGAAAACAGCGCCCGCCAGGTCGTGGACCCCGGCACGGTCGCCTTCTGGACCGACGGGGACGCGCTGGCGCTGCCGTATGGCCCGACCCCGATTTCGCGCGGGGACGAGTGCCGTCTCGCCAGCCCGTGCAATGTGCTGGGCCGGGTGGACGGCGACCCCCGCGTCCTGGCGACCGTACGCAGCGGCGACCCCATTCGCGTAGAGGCCACGTAGCCCCTCCTCAACGGCACCCTCGCCCCGGGCTTCGGCCTCCCCTAGCCCTGGCGGGCTGGGAACCCCGTCCGTCAGTGGTGGCTGAGCCCCGCAGTCGGCGAAGGAATCCCCCTAACCCGACCCCTTCCCGGCTGTACCGTTTCGCGGCTCCGCCGCGTGGGCGGCTACCGCCCCCAGACCCCTCCACGTGTTGTGGGCACTCGCAGCCCCGCGAGGGGCTGTGGGTGGGCACAACACCGGCCACCGGCCCGGCACCGGACCAACCCCGGGGCCCCGGGGCGCGAGCCCCGGTTTCCGGGAAGGGGCGGGATAGGGGAAAACCCACCCACAGCACCCGCAGCCGGGCGCAAGCCCCGCCCCGCGGCGGAGCCGCATACCGGCACAGCCGGGAAGGTGGGGGCACCTCCTGGGCCGCACCTCGCACCCCCGCAGCCAGGAGGGACCACCCCGCGAGCCCGAGCCAAAGCGCGGGACCCAGGGGCAGCGCCCCAGGCCAGCCCCCACCGGCCGGCTACAGCTCCTTGCGGAAGGCCTCCGCCACCCGCAGGAAGATGTCATTCGCCGCAACCTCCCCAATCGTCACCCGCACCCCCTCCCCCGGAAAGGGCCGCACCACGGCCCCCGCCCGCTCCGCGGCCGCCGCGAAGTCGACCGTACGGTCCCCCAGCCGCAGCCAGACGAAGTTGGCCTGAGTCTCGGGGACCGTCCACCCCTGTGCGACCAGCTCACGGAAGACCCGGGACCGCTCGGCGACCAGCGCGTCCACCCGCTCCAGCAGCGCCGCCTCGCTGCGCAGCGAGGCGACCGCGGCATCCTGGGCGACCTGGCTCACCCCGAAGGGGACGGCCGTCTTACGCAGCGCCGCCGCGACCGGCTCATGCGCGATGGCAAAGCCGACCCGCAGCCCGGCCAGGCCGTAGGCCTTGGAGAAGGTGCGCAGCACACAGACGTTCGGACGGTCCCGGTAGAGCTCGATACCGTCCGGGACGCGCTCATCGCGGACGAACTCGCGGTAGGCCTCATCCAGCACGACCAGTACATCGCTCGGCACCCGGTCCAGGAAGCGCTCCAGCTCAGGGCGGCGAATGGCGGCACCGGTGGGGTTGTTCGGGCTGCAGACGAAGATCAGCCGGGTGCGCTCGGTGACCGCGTCCGCCATCGCGTCGAGGTCATGCTCCTCGGTTCCGGTCAGCGGCACCCGTACCGAGGCCGCCCCGGAGATCTGGGTGATGATCGGATATGCCTCAAAGGAGCGCCAGGCGTAGATCACCTCATCGCCCGGACCGGCCGTCGACTGCAACAGCTGCTGTGCCACCCCAACCGAGCCCGTCCCCGTCGCCAGATGCTCGACGGGAACCTCGAAACGATCTGCCAGCTCGGC
This sequence comes from Streptomyces gobiensis, assembly GCF_021216675.1. Taxonomy (NCBI): domain Bacteria; kingdom Bacillati; phylum Actinomycetota; class Actinomycetes; order Kitasatosporales; family Streptomycetaceae; genus Streptomyces; species Streptomyces gobiensis. Next base: position 2,775,990 of record NZ_CP086120.1, read on the forward strand.
CATCAGGCCCGTACAGGCCATATCCGGGTAGCGGTTGAAAGACCCGGCCGCGGCGACGGCGGACTCCAGCACACCGGGGAGCGGCGGATAGGGGTTCTCGTTGGAGGACAGCTTGTAGGCGACGGGACCATCCGCAGCCGCGGGCCTGCCGGGCTTGTAGGTCGGGATTCCATCGAGCGCCGCACGCAGCTTGGGGGTCTTGTCAGTCACCGCAGTCCTCCTTGAGCTCGCCATTACTGCTCACCTTAAGAGGAATCACCGGGTGCGGCGTACTGCCAATCCAGAACGGCGCTCGTGAAGATCCGCGCGCCAGTGGCGAACGCCGTGGCGCGCATCGCTCATGAAGGTGAGTTGAGACCTCATCGCAACAGCCATGGATGCATGGGAGCAAGCGCGCATATGACACCGGGGGCCTATAATCATGCCCCCAACTATCCTATTTTCCAAGGCAGTTAATGCTTTACGATCTTGCAGAAACGTACCTCTTCTCCACCGCCTCCACAGTCCCGCCTACGAGTCACCTCAGCCCTACTATCGGCTCGCCATGACAGCAGTAGGGAAGCACCAGGTGACCCGATCCACCAGCCGTCGACTGGGGCGTGCAGGCATCCGTGATGTCGCCGCAGCCGCCGGCGTGTCGATCACAACCGTCTCCGACGCACTCAACGGCAAGGGCCGGCTACCGGACGCCACCCGCCGCCACGTCCGCGAGGTCGCCGACCGGCTCGGCTACCGTCCCTCCGCCGCCGCCCGCACACTCCGCACCGGAAAGTCCGGACTGATCGGACTCACGGTCACCACGTACGGCGAAGAACCGTTCACCTTCACCGAGTTCGCTTATTTCGCGGAGATGGTGCGCGCCGCCACATCCGCCGCGCTGGCCCGGGGATACGCCCTGGTGATCCTGCCCGCCCCGGCCCGGCACAGCGCCATCGACGTCTGGTCCAATGTCGCCCTCGACGGCACCGTCGTCATCGACCCCTCGGACCACGACCCGGTCGTCACCGAGCTCGTCCGGCAGGGCATCCCGGTCGTCTCCGACGGCCGCCCAGGTGGCACCCTCCCGGTCACCGCATGGGTCGACAACGACCACGAGGCCGCCGTAACCGGCCTCCTGGATCACCTTGCCGAGTCCGGCGCCCGCCGTATCGGACTGCTCACCGGCACCAGCACCGACACCTATACGCGGCTGTCCACCACCGCCTATTTCGACTGGTGCGACCGGGTCGGCCAGGAGCCGGTCTATGAGTCCTACCCCGCCCATGACCCGTGCGCGGGCGCCATCGCCGCCGACCGGCTGCTCGCCCGGCCCGACCGACCCGACGCCGTCTACGGCCTGTTCGACCCCAACGGGACCGATCTGCTGGCCGCCGCCCGCCGCTATGGACTGCGGGTGCCCGAGGATCTGCTCCTCGTCTGCTGCAGCGAATCCACCGTCTACGCCACCACCGAACCACCGATCACCACGCTCTCCCTGAAACCGGGGCGCATCGGCACGGCCGTCATCCAGCTGCTCATCGACGCCATCGAAGGCGTCGACCACGGCCGTTCCGCTCAGCAGGTGATGCCGACCGATCTGATCGTGCGCACCTCATCCCAGCGACGCCACCCACGCCGCACCACCGTCAGCGCACCACGCGCACCCGCCGTGGACTGACGCCCCCACACCTCGCCCCTGTCCCACAACATCTCCCAGCGTCTTCAGATACCTGCTGGCACCTGGCGAAGACCCGGAGAATTCAGGAGAAATTCACGGCGCTCGCCCTGTCCGGCCCAATTGCCACCCCCCAGGTGCGTCACAAGCCCCGACCGGCATTCCTATGATGGGCGAACGGCACCAAGACCGGCTTCCGACCAGGGCTACTCCGGCAGGTGCACAGCGGCGCGTATTGGTGGAGGGGTCGATGACTCAGGGGGCCGGTCAGGGACCCAATGTGTGGCAGCACGCGGGCGTGGGAAGCGCCACTGGTCTGCCACACTCAAACGACACATATACCCCGACCCAGCGGGACCTGCCTGTGATCGGTAGTGGCACCGACCCCAACCGGACCCCCACCCTGGTGGACGTCCCCTCCCCAGCCGCGGCCATGCCCGGGGTGGGCGAAGGGCCTCTCTATGTCGTCGGCGATGTGCATGGATACCTCGATGAGCTGCGAGCCGCGCTGCTCAACGCGGGACTGATCGACACCGAGGACCACTGGGCCGCGGGCAACGCCCGGCTCTGGTTCCTCGGCGACTTCACCGACCGCGGCCCCGACGGCATCGGCGTTGTCGATCTCGTAATGCAGCTCTCCGCCGAGGCCGCGGCCGCCGGCGGCTACTGCAAGGCGCTGATGGGCAACCATGAGCTGCTGCTGATCGGCGCCAAGCGCTTCGGCGACACGCCGGTCGACTCCGGCGCGGGCACCGCCTCCTTCCAGGCCGCCTGGCTGCTCAACGGCGGCCAGCGCACCGATATGGAACGGCTCCAGGAGCACCACATCCAGTGGATGTCCCGGCTGGACGCCATGACCCTGGCCGACGGCCACCTGCTGGTGCACTCCGACACCACCGCGTATCTGGATTACGGCGACAGCATCACCGCCGTCAATGACGCCATCACCCAGGCGCTGGAGCGGCGCGACCCGAACGAGACCTGGGAACTCTTCCGCAAGTTCACCAAGCGCTTCGCCTTCCGTGATGAGGGTGCAGGACCGCAGGCGGTCCGCGAACTCCTGGATATGTACGGTGGCGAGCGGATCGTGCACGGACACAGCCCGATCCCCTATCTGCTCGGGGAAGTCGGCTCGGAAGACGGCGAGGACACCGTGCAGGTACACGGTCCGCATATCTACGCCGACCAACTCGCGATCGCCCTGGACGGCGGTGTGACCATGGCCGGAAAGCTACTTGTGGCCCAGCTGCCACTGCCTGCATGACACACCGATTCCGGCGAGGCCCGCTTGACGGACCACGTGAACGGGCAGTTGTACGAATAGAGACCCCACACAGCGGCTGACCCGCTGGGGGCAATTTCGGAAACACCCTGTCACCCTGTGCCGGAAGCGCTCTAACATCGGTGCTGCCCGTAAGCGAGCTTCTCCTCCGTATCTTCCAACCGCCGTCCGGCTACCACCCCTGAAGGAGGGGCTACGCCCCGCCCCACCGGATCGCCGGCAGTCGGCTGGCAGTCCGGCCCTACGGAGCATCGGGGGATGCACATGAACAGCGCTCCGCATCTGCGGCTTGAGGACCGGCCCGAATTCGAGCGAGCTCTCGACGAGGCGCTACGAACCGCACCTGACCGGCCCGAGCTGAAGGCCGTCGGAAAGCGGCTCAACACCGAGCAGTTGCGCACCATGGCGCTGAGCGCCTCCGCCGCCATCGCGGCCTGCGCCGCCACCGAATACCAGCACTTCGTACGGCTCCGGGAGGAGCTTCGCCAGCCCGCGCACGCCCCCTCGACGATGAGTCCGCCGGACTCCGGGACACGCGGCGGCGGAGGCGGAGTCGGTCTGGGCCTGGGCGGCGGCATGGGCGAGACGGGCGGCGCGGGACTGTTCGCCATCATCTCGGTGCTGGCACCGGTGCTCGCCGGAACGGCGGCGGCGATCTTCCTGATCGTCGGCTATGTGCTGCACATGGTGACCCCCGAGCCGTCAATCGCCGCACCGATGCGCAATGTGGGCTGGGTCTTCGCCGCACTGGCCGCCGCCAGCATTCTGATCGCCAGCGTCGGGCTGCTGCTCACCGCCGTGCGCAATGGATCGAATTCGATACAGGCCGGACCGGGCAACGGGCAGGGACAACTGGCCGATGAAGTGGCGCTCGCCCGGTCGGCCTGGCGGCAGGCGCTGCTGGAGCGCGGTATCCGGCCCTTCCTGCGGGAGGCACTGGCCGACCCGGACGGCTCCCCGGCCTCGCCCAGCTCGTATGTGCCCATCCCCAGAGAGAACCAGCCCGGCCGCACCCCGCGCCTGGGCTACTCACACCCCGGCTTCTCCAGCCCCGCGGACGACGGCCCCGAACAGACCAGCACCCGCCCACGCTTCTCCAGCCCCGACTTCTCCAGCCCGGACTACGGCGGCCCGGACCACAAACCGGAGTGAGCGGCGGACTCGCTCAACTGTCCAGCGGAATATCCTATTCCAGGCACATCGAGTGAACTTCCGTTTTCCGTCTGAGCAGACGGAAGCGCAAGAAGCCATCGACATCAATGACTTTGTCTACGCGGCAACGGGCGCACGGGTACGGAGGCTGACGACGCCGGACGGCGAACACTGGTTCCCGGCGGCTGATCTGCTCTCCGAGCTGGGTTGCACCAACCCGACAGCCCGCTCGCCTACGCGATGCCGGATCAGGTCGCCGACGCGATCGTACGGCTGGAGGAGCACAATCTCAGGGTGGACGAGCAGTTCGCCGCATCGCAGAACGAGCTCGTCCAGGCTACGCAGGAGGCCGTCAAAGTCACGCGGGTCACCGCACAAGCCCAGACGGACCTGCTGAAGGTGATGGACCGCATGGCCGGTCGCGCTGCATCTGCTGCCGCTCCTCATCAGCAACGGTGAGGTACGGATGTCCGTGGACTACATCGCCGTGAAATCCGCCATGACCGCACAGCAGACCAGCAGCGCCCTCAGCCTGCTTCGGCAGGTCGGCTGCATCCAGCAGGCGGGCTTCGCGGAGAACGGCAACCCGGTCTACGTACTCGCCCGGACGTAGCCGCCAGCGTATGAAGGGTCCGAAGCCGCAAGCCGAATTTGCGGCTTCGGACCCGGTTCATTTTACGAGCGGTGACCTAGCTCGAATCTATAGTTTGCACATTCCAGCAGGTCAGTTCCTGTGGATAACTCGCCGGGACAGTAGCTCTCACTCCGCGATCGGCAGATACACCCGGTTGCCCGCTGCCGCGAACTCCTCGGACTTCTCCGCCATTCCGGCCTCGATGTCGTCGACGCTGAGATCCCCGCCATGCTCGCGGCGGATGTCGTGCGAGATCTTCATGCTGCAGAACTTCGGCCCGCACATGGAGCAGAAGTGTGCGGTCTTCGCAGGCTCGGCCGGAAGCGTCTCGTCGTGGAACTCACGGGCCGTGTCCGGGTCCAGGGCCAGATTGAACTGGTCCTCCCAGCGGAACTCGAAACGGGCGTCCGAGAGCGCGTCGTCCCAGTCCTGGGCGCCGGGATGGCCCTTGGCCAGGTCCGCCGCATGGGCCGCGATCTTGTAGGTGATGACGCCGGTCTTGACGTCATCGCGGTTCGGCAGGCCCAGATGCTCCTTCGGCGTGACATAGCAGAGCATCGCCGTGCCCCACCAGGCGATCATCGCGGCGCCGATACCACTGGTGATGTGGTCGTAGGCCGGAGCGATGTCCGTCGTCAGGGGGCCGAGGGTGTAGAACGGGGCCTCCTCACAGATCTCCTGCTGGAGGTCGACATTCTCCTTGATCTTGTGCATCGGGACATGGCCCGGGCCCTCGATCATTGTCTGGACATCGTGCGCCTTGGCGATGCGGTTGAGCTCACCGAGGGTGCGCAGCTCGGCGAACTGCGCCTCGTCATTGGCGTCCGCGATGGAGCCGGGGCGCAGGCCGTCACCCAGCGAGAAGGTGATGTCGTACGCCTTGAGGATGTCGCACAGCTCCTCAAAGTGGGTGTAGAGGAAGCTCTCCTTGTGGTGCGCCAGACACCAGGCGGCCATGATTGAGCCGCCGCGCGAGACGATGCCGGTCTTGCGGCGGGCGGTCAGCGGCACATAGCGCAGCAGCACGCCCGCGTGGACGGTCATATAGTCCACGCCCTGCTCGGCCTGCTCAATGATGGTGTCCTTGTAGACCTCCCAGCTCAGCTCCTCGGCCTTGCCGTCCACCTTCTCCAGGGCCTGGTAGAGGGGGACGGTGCCGATCGGCACCGGGGAGTTGCGCAGTACCCACTCACGGGTGGTGTGGATGTTGCGGCCGGTGGAGAGGTCCATGACCGTGTCGGCGCCCCAGTGGGCCGCCCAGGTCATCTTGTCGACCTCTTCCTCGATCGAGGAGGTGACGGCGGAGTTGCCGATGTTGGCGTTGACCTTCACCAGGAAGTTCTTGCCGATGATCATCGGCTCGATCTCCGGGTGATTGACATTGGCCGGGAGGACGGCTCTTCCTGCGGCGATCTCATCGCGGACGAATTCCGGCGAGCAGTTCTCGCGGACCGCGACGTACTCCATCTCGGGGGTGATCTCGCCGCGCTTGGCGTAGGCGAGTTGAGAGACGGCCGCCCCGTCCCGGCCTCGCCGGGGCTGGCGCGGGCGGCCGGGGAAGACCGCGTCGAGGTTCTTCAGGCCTCCGCGCGGCGAGGTGTGCTTGATGCCGTCGTCCTCGGGGCGCAGCTCGCGTCCCGCGTACTCCTCGGTGTCTCCCCGGCTGATAATCCAGTTCTCCCGCAGCGGCGCCAGGCCACGGCGGACGTCGGTATCGATGTTGGGGTCGGTGTACGGACCGGATGTGTCGTACAGCGTCACATCCTTGCCGTTGGTGAGGTGCACTCGCCGCACCGGCACCCGGATGTCCGGGCGCGATCCGCTGACGTATCCCTTGTGCCAGCCGATCTGGGCGGAACCCGTGTCAGATTCCGCAGGCGTGCGTGCATCCTGCATGGTCATGTGACCCACTCCCTACGCCGGCATTACCCGGTAACAGGTTCGGCGGTCGACGCAGCTGTCTCCGTATATACCGATACGGACGTCAGCGCCCTCTCAGCCCCGTGCTCGGAGCTCCCGCGATGTGCAAAAAGGCACCTTTACGTTAGCGGTTCGTCCGGGCGCGGCGCCAGGGGGCCTTGCGATGATCGGTCTGTGGACCACTCACACAGCCATCACCATGGACCCGCTGCCCCCGTATCGAAGCATCTGCGCAAGATCATCGGCGCGGTGCTGATCCCGTTCGCCACGGCGGTGGTGGCCGGCCTGATTGTGCTGTGGCCGGGTGGAGCGCCCGAGCAGGACGAGCAGACCGGGGTCGGCTTCGACCGGCAGATGGAGAAGGCCCGGGTGACCAAGGTGGAGGAGGTGAACTGCAAGGACGTCCACGCACAGCAGCAGAACAACGACGCCGCCACCGATGGTCAGTGCCAGCAGGCGACCGTCGAAGTGACCACCGGCCCGCACCAGGGCCGTACCTTCACCGCCGTCATCACGCCCGATGACACCCGGCGGCTGTCCACGGGACAGAACGTCGTGGTGGCCTACGCGCCACAGGCACCGGAGGAGTTGCAGTACAGCGTCGTCGACGTGGACCGGAATTTCCCGATAATCCTCTTGGCAGTCTTCTTCGCGCTGGTGGTCGTGGCGGTGGGACGGCTACGTGGTGTACTGGCGCTGGTAGGTCTGGCGATCACCTTCGCGGTGCTGACGCTCTTTATCCTGCCCGCGATTCTGCAGGGCTCGAATCCGCTGGTGGTCGCGGTGGTCGGGGGCAGCACGATCATGCTGGTGACGCTGTATCTGTGCCATGGCCTCACCGCGCGCACCTCGGTGGCGGTGCTGGGCACCCTGATTTCGCTGGTGCTGATCGGGCTGCTCGGCTCGCTGTTCATCGCCTGGGCGAAGCTGACGGGCAACACAAATGACCAGACGGCGCTGGTGCACAGTCTCTATCCGGATATCGAGATCCGCGGCGTGCTGCTGGCCAGTGTGCTGATCGGCTCGCTGGGTGTGCTGGACGATGTGACGGTCACTCAGACCTCTGCGGTGTGGGAGCTGAAGCAGGCCGATCCCACGGCGACTTGGCGCACGCTCTACACCTCGGCGATGCGGATCGGCCGCGATCACATCGCGTCCGTGGTCAACACCCTGGTGCTGGCCTACGCGGGCGCGGCGCTGCCGCTGCTGCTGCTCTTCTCGGTCGCCCAGGCCAGTGTGAGCACCGTCGCGACCAGCGAACTGGTCGCGGAGGAAATCGTACGCACCCTGGTCGGCTCGATCGGCCTGGTCGCCTCGGTCCCGGTCACGACGGGCCTGGCGGCCCTGGTCGTCTCCACGGGTCTGAGCGGCACGGAACCGTCCGGCCCCAGCGGCCGGGGAAGGCGGCGCCGGGCGAAACGGTAGGAGCCCGGGGCGGGCTGGTCTGGGCTGGGCTGGGCTGGGCTAGGGCGTTTGGCTGGTGAGAATCTTGGTCAGTTCCGCGTCAATGTCCTCAAAGACCGCCTCTTGGCCGATCGGGACAATACGGTCCGTACGGTCCAGGAAGGCGACGATCGGAGGCGCGCTGGCGCGGAAGAGGGCCTGTTCCTGGCCGACTTGAAGCTGGATATGGAGGTCACCCAGATATTCGGCGGCGACCGGGCGGATGTGCACATCGCCCTCGCCAGCCGGGTGGCTGATGCCGTCGATCAGCAGTTCACGGCTGAAGACCCAGGTGACGGGCGCGTCGCCGGGCAGGCTGAAGGTGAGCCGGACCGCGTAAGGATCACCGGCGTCGTAGTCGAGCCCCACCGGAATACGGAAGGAGAGCTCGTCCGAGGCGAGAAAGTTCATTGCGATGTGTGCCTGAACCGTGTCACTCATGCAACTGACCCCGTTTCCTTGCAGCTGGAAGCTCCACAACCGTGCGTTTTCACATCAGATGCTGCGCTATATGCGAGCGTAGCCGATGTGTCACACTCCGCAGTTGATGGGCGTGCCCAAAAAAGCAAAGAAACCGCCGCACAGACGACTTGGCTGACGGCTGTCAGCACGCTGCGGGCTTCTGCACCGGCTCACCCGGACGGCGGAGCGCGAGCCGGTGCCACACACAACCGACGGGCTGTCTACCAGTTGCTGCTGGAGGACGACGTCATGAACTTCCGTACGACGAAGACCAGCGCCGCGACGATCGCGGCGAACAGCAGCACCTTGAAGAGCAGGCCCACCAGGATAGCCAGGAGCCAGGTGACAACCTTGAAGACGATCAGCGCGACCACGATGATCCCGACCCACTTCACCCACGACGGCATCCCCGCGAAGGTCTCCTTTGTGCTCATGCTCAGTCCCTGCTTCCCGTTTCCGCCGGATGGTGGCCCGATTCCGCCTTCGATGCTAGGCGGTGCCAAAGCACCGCGGGAGTGCCACCGCCCCCGGTCCTCCCCTGACCGGACCCCTAAGGGAGCTGCCGCGGCGCCTCAGCTCTCCGGAGGAGAGAAGACCACCATGACGCGCAGATCCTCGGTGATGTGGTGGAACTTATGCGGTACCCCGGCCGGCACATAGACCACGCTGCCCCGCGCCACCGGCGTTGTCTCATCGCCCACCGTGATCGATGCGCGGCCGCTGACCACGAAATACACCTCGTCCTGACGGTGCGGCCGCTGCGGATCCTGGGCGCCCTTGTCCAGCGCGTAGAGCCCGACCGACATGTTCCGTTCCCGCAGAAACTGCAGATACGCACCATCGTTGGCGGCCCGCTCCGCCTCCAGCTCCTCCAGCCGGAACGCTTTCATCTCCGCTGCCCCCTGCCCTGTCCCCGGTCATTTCTGGAACGATCTCACCCATGAAGAGTTTCCTCATCAAAACGATCGCCAACGCGATCGCCCTGGCGGTCGCCGTCTGGCTGCTGAGCGACATCACGCTCACCGGCGATGACACCACCAGCAGGACCATCACCCTGATCCTCGTCGCCCTGATCTTCGGGGTGGTGAACTACGTGGTCAAGCCGATCGCGAAGCTTCTCTCCTTCCCCGTGCTCGTCCTCACGCTCGGCCTGTTCGCACTGGTGATCAATGCGCTGATGCTGCTGCTCACCTCCTGGCTCGCCGACAAGCTGGACATCGGCTTCCATGTGGAGGGCTTCGGCACCGCGGTACTCGGCGGCTTGATCATCGCCATCGTCTCCTGGGCGGTGAGCATGGTTCTGCCCGACGACAGGTAACCACCACACGCACCCAACGCGATCACGGATGATGGGACGCATGCCCGCCGCTGAATCATCTGCGTCCCCCACGTCACCCGCGTCCCCTCACCCGTATCGCGTCTGCTTCGTCTGTACCGGCAACATCTGCCGCTCCCCGATGGCCGCCTCCGTGTTCCAGTCCCGCATCGCGAAGGCCGGGCTCGACGGCCAGGTCGAGGCCGACAGCGCGGGCACCGGCGGCTGGCATGCCGGCGACAGCGCTGACCCGCGCACAGCCGCCACCCTCACCGCGGCCGGATACGATCCAACCCACGCCGCACGCCAGTTCCGTTCCGACTGGTTCGACCGGCTGGACCTGGTGATCGCCCTCGACCGGGGCCATGAGCGTGAGCTGCGCCGGATGGCCCCCAGCGCCGCCGATGCCGACAAGGTGCGGCTGCTGCGCTCCTACGACCCACAGGCCTGCGGGGACCTCGATGTTCCCGATCCCTACTACGGTGGACGCGGGCTCTTCGACACCGTCCTGGCGCAGGTCGAGGCCGCGGTGCCGGGCCTGCTCAACGCCGTACGGAAAGAGCTCGAGAACCGATGACCGAACCGATGACCGGTGATGGGACGAGGGCCGTACGGGCCGGACTGCCGCCCAGCGACCCGTATGCGCCACCGCTGCCCGGGCCCGTGTTCGCGGCGCACTACCATCTGCCCGGCGATCCGGCCGAGGCACCGTACACCTATGGCCGGGACGGGAACCCGACCTGGACCGCGCTGGAACGGGCCATCGCCGAGCTGGAGGACCCCGGCGGCGCCGCCCAGGCGGTGGCCTTCGCCTCCGGGATGGCCGCGATCTCAGCGGTACTGCTCTCCCAGGTGCGGCAGGGCGACATCGTCGTCCTGCCCAGCGACGGCTACAACCTGCTGATCCCACTGCGCGAGCGGCTGGAAGGCTACGGCGCGAAGGTCCGTACGGTCGCGACCGGCAGCCGTGAGCAGTTCGAGGCCCTGGAAGGGGCCGCTATGGTGTGGCTGGAGACCCCCTCCAACCCGGGCCTGGCCGTCTGCGACATCCGTGCCCTGACCGAGGCCGCGCACCGGCAGGGCGCGCTGGTCGCCGTCGACAACACCCTCGCCACCCCGCTCGGCCAGCGCCCGCTGTCGCTCGGCGCCGACTTCGCGGTGGCCAGCGGCACCAAGGCGCTCACCGGGCACGGCGACATCCTGCTCGGCTACGCCGTCTGCCGGGACCGGGAGCGGGCCGATACCGTCCGCCACTGGCGCAAGATCGTCGGGGCCATCCCCGGCCCCATGGAGGCCTGGCTCGCCCACCGCAGCCTCGCCACCCTCCAGCTGCGGGTGGACCGGCAGGCCAGCACCGCGCTGACGGTCGCGCAAGCACTGAAGCAGCACCCCGAAGTGGCCGGACTGCGGCACCCCGGACTGCCGGACGACCCCGCACACGCGCTGGCCATACGGCAGATGCGCCGCTTCGGCTGCGTCATCTCCTTCACGCTGCCGGACCAGGCGTATGCCGAGCGCTTCCTGGCCGCCCTGCGGATCATCGGCGAAGCGACCAGTTTCGGCGGGGTACGCAGCACCGCCGAGCGGCGGGGCCGCTGGGACGGGGCCTACCGGGACGCGGTTCCGGACGGCTTTGTCCGGCTCTCGGTCGGGGCCGAGGACCCCGAGGACCTGGTGGCCGATGTGCTGCACGCGCTAGCCGCCGCGCGAGCGCAGGAGTGAACAAGCGGGCGGTTTGGAACTCCCCCCTCCCGCTCCAAACCGCCCACACACGACGCGCTTACCAGCGCGCCAAACCAGGCTAGTTGACCCTGCGTGGGTGTCCAATCACCGTATCGACACCTGCCTATAGGCTTATTTATCATTGATGAGCCGTCAGTGAACGCGGGGACAGGCATACCGTCCGGAGGGGACATGGACCTGGCCCTGTTACGCACGTTCCTCACCGTCTACCGAGCTGGCTCATTCACCCGCGCCGCCCCACTGCTGGGCCTCTCCCAGCCGGCCATCACCGGCCAGATCCGCTCGCTGGAACGGCAGTTAGGCCGCCCGCTCTTCATCCGTGGCGCCCGTGGCGTCACCCCCACCACAGTCGCCGAGGAGCTGGCCCACAAGGCCGCCCCGCATCTCGACGCCCTGCTGGCCATCACCGAAGCCGACCTGGACGCCACCTCCCCCACCCGCACCCTGCACCTCACCGGACCACCGGAGTTCACCGGTCTGCGCGCCATGCCCGCGCTCGCCCCCCTCGCAGCCCAGGGCGTCGCACTGCGCGCCTCCTTCGGCTCCGCCGAGGAGTGCCTCACCGGCCTCGCCGCCGGCCACCACGACCTGGCCATCACCACCGCCCGCCCGCGCGGCGAGGAACTGGCCGCCACCCCGCTCTGCGACGAGGAGCACGTCCTGGTCACCGCCCCCCGCTGGGCCGCCCGGCTCGGCGGCCCAGCGGTCGTACACGCCAAGGGCGCACCGGCGCTGGACGGTGTCCCGGTCATCGGCGTACACGAGACGCTGCCGCTGCTCACCCACTACTGGAACACGGTCTTCGACAGCGCCCCGGACCGCTCCGGCGCCATCGTCGTACCCGACCTGCGCGCCGTCCTGGAGTGCGTCACAACGGGCGCCGGACTCGCCGTACTGCCCCGCTATCTATGCCGCGCCGCCCTGGACAGCGGGGAGGTGGTGGCCCTGCTGGACCCACCGGTACCACCGCTGCGCACGTACTTTCTGGCCATCCGGGCCGGGACGCTCGCGCTGCCGCATATCGCCCGGGCTCATGAGTGGCTGCTGCGGGCCGCCGTGCACTGGTGAGGTTTCATTCACCCGGCCATGCGGGAGATCACAGTCATGGCCGAAGAACGTCCCGTGGTCAAACGCACCGCCCGCGCCATCCTGCTGGACAGCGACGCCGCCGGCTCCCCCGAGATGATCCTGATCAAACGCACCAAGCCCGGCCACGAACCGTACTGGATCACCCCTGGTGGCGGGGTGGAGCCAGCGGACGAGACCGTCATCGCGGCACTGCACCGCGAGGTCGACGAGGAGCTTGGCGCGAAGGTGACCGATGTCGTCCCCGCCTTCGTCGACACCGTCCACGGCTCCCCCTACCAACCCGCACATGGCGTGACGGTGCAGCACTTCTTCGTCTGCCGCCTCGCCTCCATGGACCTCACCCGCCGCCATGGCCCGGAGGTCGACGAGCCGCTGGGTGAATACGAGATCGTCCGCATCCCCTTCACCCGCGCCGGAGTGACCTCGGTCGAAGTCGTCCCGCCCGCACTCCGGGCCTACCTGTCAGAGAACATCGAAGGCATCCAAGCCCTCCTGGCCCCCGACCTCGGCTAACCAGGTGTTGCGGGCACTCGGTCTCCCCCAGAGGCACCCGGCCCCCGGGGCCAAGCCTCGCCACACGGCGGACCCGCACCCCGGCGAGCCGGGAAAGGGCTAGCCGAACCAGCCCTGGAAGGAGGCGCGTTCGTCGGCCGCCTTCCGCCGCCGCGCCTCCGCCTCCGCAAGCACCCGCTCAGCCTCCTCCCGCCAGGACAACGCCGACTGCTCCGGGCTCACCGGAGCCTGAGGCGCAGCCGCAGGAACAGGAACGGGAACGGGAACGGACCTCCCCGCCCCTTGGTCCCCGTGATCCCGGGCAACGCCAAAAAAGTCGCCGCCCTTGCGCTTGTAGTCATCGGTCCCCCACTCCCGCGCAGCCCGCTTAGGCGCCAACTGCAGATGCGGAATGTGCTTCGCGCAGTGGACGTACGCCTCCTCGACCTCGACCCGCACCCACAGCTCCGCCCGCCGCCCCGGTGCCGGATCGACCGGGAGATCCGGGTGGGCGGCGCGTATCTCCGCATCCTCCAAGATCTCCGCACGGCCGTTGATGTGCAGGCCGATCCGGGCCCGCAGGAAGTCAATCAGCAGAATGCCGAGTCGCGGATTCTCCTGGATATTGCCCAGGCTGGCGTGCACACCATTGCCCCGGTACTCGGGATAGGCGAGCGTCCGCTCGTCCAGAACCTGAAGAAATCCGGGCGGACCGGCCCGGAAGCTGCTGTCACACTCACCGTTCTGGTCGGCGGTGGCCAGAAAAAACATCTCCTGACGCTGGGTGAACTCCCGCATCCGCTCATTGAGATGGTCGAGCATCTGCTCGTCATAGAAGCGGTCCGCGCGCTCCGTGGAGCCGAGCCGCTCCTGGAGAACATGCTCGCCCGTACTGCCTGGGCGGGTGATGAGCTGGTCTTCTTCCACTTCTGCTGCCGCTCCTTCCACATATCAGTCTCCTGCCGCGGCCAACTCTTCCAGGGAATCGTGCCTTATGCGGTGGCTGGGAATACCGACTCCCTGCAGGGCGTCCACACCGCTGCGGATCAATCCAGGTGGCCCGGACACATAGCCGTCGTACGCGGTCCAGCGTCCCGACTGGCGTACCGCATCCGGCAATTGACCGGTGAGACCGGCGGCCCGGATCGGACAGCCATCGGCGACAACAGGGCGCACCGACAGCCAGGGATGCCGTTGGCCCAGCCGCAGCATCGTTTCCAGATCGTAGAGATCCTCATCACGGCGGGCCCCGTAGAAGACATCGACCAGCCGGGCCCGGCTGGACTCCGAGTGCGCCGCGACATCCTCGATCAGCGCCTTGATGGGTGCGATGCCGGTGCCGCCGCCAAGGCAGAGCAGACCGTTGTCCGTCTGATGGTCGAGCGTCATCGAGCCCGTGGGGGGCCCGAGCCGGACCACATCGCCGGGACGGGCGCGGTTGACCAGGGCGCTGGAGACCCAGCCCGCCGGTACGGCTTTGACATGGAAGGTCAGCAGCCCGTCCGGGCGCGGCGCGGTGGCGAAGGAGTAGTGCCGCCACACCCGTGGCCACCAGGGTGTCTCAATGCTGGTGTACTGGCCCGCGAGAAAGGGATAGGGCTGGTCGGGCCGTACGGTGATGATCGCGATGTCCCGGGTGCGCGGCTCATGCCGGACGATCTCCGCCTGCCACCACGCGGGTGCCCGCCGCTCATCCTCGGCGGCCGCGTCGATCATGATCTGGGAAATCGCGGTGTATGCCCGGACCCAGGCGGCCTCGGTCTGCGGGGACCAACTATGGTGCGCGTACCGGGTGAGCGCGCTGATCAGGCACTCACCGACGATCGGGTAGTGCTCGGGGCGGGTGCCGTATTTGCGGTGGCCGCGGCCGAGGCCCGACAGGTACTCGGTCAACACCTCAGCGTTATCGACATGCTGGGCGGCGGTGAGCAACGCCTTGAACAACCGGTCACGCTGGGTATCCATGGCGGCCGGAAAAAGATCGCGCAGCTGGGGCTGCTGGACGAAGAGGAGCGCGTAGAAGTATGCGGTGACCGCGTCGGCGACCGGCTCGATCTCGGCCATCGTACGGCGGATAAGGAGGGCATCCGGGGAAGGCTCGGCGCTTGGGCCCGTCTGGGCAGTCGGGGCGCTCGGGGCGCTCGGTTGAGTCGAGGCATCTGGTTCCGGGTGCCGTGTGCCTGGGCCGAACCAGCCCCAGTCACCACCGTTGCCGTTGTCTCCGGCGGGTATGCCGTTATCAGCCGACGTGGTGGTCATGATCTGTCTCGCCTCGTACGTCTTCCGGTCGGTCCATGCACTTCCGAAGTCAGAATGTGCCCGTGTTTCCCTCGACTTCTTTATGTCCTGGCCCACCGCGCATTCCAAGGTCAGGGACGGCTGCTCGGCTGAGCGCTGCGGCGTCATGCGAGGTCGACCATACCGTTACGGCATGAATGCACAAGTCCCGGACTGCAGTATTGGGAATTCCATGACCCACTACCCGGAGTACGGAAATTACCGGTCGTAACGGCCATATACTCACGACCGACTACACCGTGATACTCCCGGTGGCAGACGCCGGACAAGCCACGAAGCGCGAGCCTGCGCTCCCCTCGGTACGCACTGGCCACCCAGAGCCCTGGGGGCTTGCCCCGGCGTGGTGACGGCCGCTCCGAAACCGCCAGCACAGGCTAGGCGATTGTCGTACCAGCCGGGGTCATACGGCAGTTCCACACGGGCGCTGAGGCGGCCCAGGCACTCGTCGCGATGCCGATGGGGGCCGGGGCCGGGCCACCCTGCCGGGCGGCAAGGAGACACACCCGCTGCCGTGGGCAGAGTGACGGGGGTTCAGCCTGGGCGCAGCACCTGAAGCCGGGTCCCGGCGCTCCATGCCTCCAGCAGGCCCCGATGGACGGCGGTGACGCCGTGCTTAGCGGCCAGGTCGAGTGCGGCGGGGCTGAAGAGGGACGTGGTCACGAAGAGCGCGACATCGGCCTCGTACTCGACCTTGGCCATGCCGATGAACTTCTGCATCTCACCGGACTCCACCTTGCGATGCGGCGCGAAATGCTTGCACTGCACGACCAGCAACCGGCCATCAGCAGTCCGGCAGACGAGGTCGGCGCTCAGATCGCTGTTTGCGCTGGTGTTGGCGACGCTGACACAGCCATCCCGTCGGCACAGCCCGGCGATATGGTCCTCGAACTCCCGCCACGTCATGGCGTCCATGGCCGCCATACCGCCCGTGGCGGTCCACATCCGCTGGACCCGCTTGACCTGATTGATTTCCTCACGGAGCTCGCTGAGCTGACGACGCTGCTCGCTGTCGGACTGGATGGTGAGGTTGAGCAGCGGGACCACGGACTTGCCAACGACGGTACGCACGGCGTCCTCCGCGATCTGGACCGTGCGCTCGTCCGTGATCTGTGACAGATGCTCTGCGACCATCCGCGCGATGTGCTCGTCCAGCCATGCGGCAAGGCTGTGGACCAAGTTATCCACAGGCGGGTGGGAGTGTGCGGCTCGGTGGCGCTCTTCGGCGTCGAGAAGGTGTGTACGTACCTGACGTGCGACTTCGCTGTCGCGTAGCAGCATCGCGACATTGAGAACGGCTCGCCGGGAGAAGATCGCATATGAGCGGACTCGCGGATCGATCCCACAGAGGTCCTTGAAGGACCTCAGTTCTGGACCTGACAAAAGCCAGTACCCGTTGGACTCCAGTTCGTCGCGGTGGTCCTTCACGAGAGACTTAATGGCTTCGACACCCACTTCGAAGTAAGCGGCGAGGCCGGCCGTCGACGTATGCCGGTCGTCCGGCAGCAGTTCCAGCTTCTTGACCTTGTCAAGGACTTCCGTACGCTCCACCACGCTCTCGCGCAGCGTCTTCGACTCCAGCAGCACGCCTTCGTGCACCATGCGCTTCCCCTCCCAGCGAGTCATACCCAACACGGGATGGCGACGCTGATGACCCACCCCCAATAGGGCAACGAGTCAGCACGTATGAAGACACGACCGACTTGCGTGCTTGTGTACGAGCCATGCGCGCCGTATGTGCTCCGGCATAGGGTGCCGATCATGAGTGACCTCACGATCCGGCGTGCGAGCGCTGATGACGTGCCCGCCATCGTCGCCATGCTCGCCGATGACCATCTGGGGGCCCAGCGCGAGACACCCGGTGAGCTCGCCCCTTATCAGGCAGCGTTCGAGCAGATCGACGGAGATCCCCAGCAGCGTCTGGTCATCGCTGAACGCGATGGGCGCACCGTTGGCACGCTCCAGCTCACGGTCATCCCGGGCCTGTCCCGGCAGGGCGCCGCCCGCGCGCTCATCGAGGGTGTACGGGTGCACGCCGATGAGCGTGGCACGGGACTCGGCACCGATCTGATTGAGTGGGCAATCGAGGAATCCCGGCGGCTGAAGTGCGCGATGGTCCAGCTCACTTCGGACGCGACACGAGTTGACGCCCATCGCTTCTATGAGCGGCTCGGCTTTGCGGCCTCACACCTCGGCTTCAAGATGATGCTCTGAGCCAGTCGGCCCGCCAGGAGTTCACCACAGCAGTGGCCGGTCGCGGAGATCCACGACCGGCCACTGCTACAAGCGGTTCAGTTCAGCTATTCCTCGCTGTCACCACTCTCACCGTCCTTGCCGAAGATCGTGCCGCCGTTGTTGCCGTTGCCGCCCTTGTTGTCACCGCCACCGTCGCTTTGACCGTCCGTGGTGCCACCCCAGTCGGGGCCGTCGGTCTGGCCATCGGTCTCCCCGCCGGTCTGGCCATCCGTCTCACCGCCGGTCTGGCCGTCGGTCTCCCCGCCTGGGTCATCGCAGGTGATGTCGCCGGGCTTGCACTTCTCCTCGTCGGTCGGCCTGCCCGACTCGGTCGGCGTGGCCGACTCGGTGGGCTCCTCCTCGGGCTCCTCCTCTTCCGGCGTCTCGGTCTCGGTCGGAGTCGGAGTCGGGGCGCCGTCCTGGTCGACCTTCTCACCGATGGGCTCGGCCTTGGGGAAGGGCTCCGGCGCCTTCCCCTTCAGGGCTGCCTTCATGTAGTCCGTCCACACCTTGGCGGGCAGTCCGCCACCGGTGACGGCATCCTCGCCGCCGACGCCGTACATGGAAAGCGGCGTCCCGTCTCCGTTGGGGTCGGTGCGGAACATCGTGACGGAGGTGGACAGCTGAGGTGTGTAGCCGACCCACCACGCCGACTTGTTGTCATCGGTCGTACCGGTCTTGCCCGCCGCAGGACGGTTGAGTGCCCGCGCCGCTTTTCCGGAGCCGTTCGGGCCCTTGATGACGTTTTCCAGGACCTCCGTCACGTTATTGGCGACGTTCGCGTCAATCGACGCCTTCCGGGCGGGCTTCTCAAAGCTCCCCCAGTCCTCGCCCGCGTAGACCACGCGCTTCACCGAGTACGGCTCGGCCTGTTTGCCGGAGGCGGCAAAGGTGGCATAGGCATCGGCCATCCGGATCGCGCTGGGGGTTGAGGTGCCCAGGGCGAAGGATGGGTTCAGGTTGCGATCGATGCTCTCTTCCTTGATACCGGCGCTCATCGCCATCTCTTTCACCTTCTGCATGCCGACATCCATGCCGAGCTGGACAAAAGGTGTGTTGGCCGAGACCTCCATCGCCTTGCGCAGGCTGATGTAGTCCCAGTCCTTCTGCTTGAAGTTCACCTGGCGGAAGGGCTCGTTCTTCTTGTTCAGGTAGTCCGAACCATCCTGGTTTTTGATCTTGATTTTGTTGTCGCCGTTGTACTCACTGTCCGGCGAGATCGGCTGGCCCTCGCTCTTGTACGTACCGTGCGTCATCGCTGCAGCCAGCACGAAGGGCTTCCAGGTAGAGCCGACCGGGACGCCGAGGGTGTTGGCGTTGTTGAGGTAGTGGCCCTTGTCGTAGCCCTCACCTCCGTAGATCGCGACGATCTTGCCGTCATTCGGCACCACTGAGGCCGCACCGAACTGGACGAACGTATCGGCCTCGCGCTCCTCCGGGTCGATGTTGTCCTTACGAACCTGGTTGACCGTCTTCTCCAGCGTTTCGACCTTCTTTCGGTCGAAGGTCGTGTAGATCTGGTAGCCGCCCCGGTCGAACTGCTTTTTCTCGATGCCGCCCTTGTTCATGACCTCGTTCTTGGCGACGGCCATGAGATAGCCGACCTGCCCGGACTTGCTGCTCTGGTCCTTGCGAGGCACCGGTTCGGGGAACTCTTGGAACTTTTTCCGCTCCTCCAGCTCCATCCTCCCGACCTCGACCTGCCGGTCAAGAATCCACTCCCAGCGCTTCTCCGCGCGCTTGCGGTTCTCCTTGCGTGAGCTGTACGGCCCCTCGCCGCCCGCCGGGTCGTACAGGTCGGCGCCCTTGAGAACGGTGGCCAGCAGCGCGCTCTCATCCGGCTCCAGCTCCTCGGCGTTCTTGTTGTAGTACGCCTGCGCCGCCGCCTGGATGCCATAGGCGCCGCGCCCGTAGTAGCTCGTGTTGAGGTAGCCCTGCAGAATCTTGGGCTTGGACATCTGCGAGCCGACCTTTATGGAGATGAACAGCTCCTTGACCTTACGCGTGAGCGTCTGGTCCTGGGACAGAAAGGTGTTCTTGACGAACTGCTGAGTGATCGTCGAACCACCCTGGGTCTCCTGGCCCCTGGCCATATTGACCATCGCGCGAGCGATGCCCTTGGGGTCGATGCCCGAGTCCTCATAGAAGGTGGCGTTCTCGGCGGCGATCACGGCATCCTGCATTTCCTTAGGGATCTTGGAAATGTCGACATTCTGCCGGTTCGTCTGGCCGTCGCGCGCCATCACCGAGCCGTCTGCCCAGTAGTAGACGTTGTTCTGCGCCTTAGCGGCATCCGACTCGTTCGGCGGTTCGACCATCGCCAGCGCGACGCCTGCCAGCCCGACGATCAGACCGAGGAAGGCGACGCACATCCCGGCGATCTGCTTCCAGGACGGCAGCCACCGCCGCAGGCCGTACTTACCCGAACGGGGATAGTCGATGAACCGCTTCTTGCCCGGTGGCTCGGGGCGGCGCCCACGGCCACCACCACCGCGCGGGACATCTCCACCACCGCCACGGCGGCCTCTGCCGCCACCGCCCGCATAGCCGCCGCCTCCGGCATCTGCCGGGCTGCTGGCCGCCGCGCGGCGGCGGCCGCCGCGCTGGGCCGCACGGCGGGCCTCCGCGCGGCTGCTGTACGGGCTCTCGGCGGGTGCGCCGTATGAGCTGGTCGTTGCGCCGCTCGGCGGGGCCGCGCGGCGGCCGGGAGACGGCGGCTGCGCTGTGCGGCGGCCGCGTGACTGTGGCGGCTTTCGACGGTGCTCGCTCATGGGAACAGCTACTCCTCGGTCAGGCATCCACGCCTGAAGGCGGCAGTGTACTTCCGGTCCCCCGAAGTGCGTCCGTTCGTACAAATGGGCGCACTGCTTCCGGGACGAGGACGCTCACACGCGTCACATGGTTCCCGGTGGTGTTCTGCACAGCGACAGAGTACGCAGCTCCAAAACATGCCTTGACGGCTATTCACCCCAAAGCAGTCAGCTCGCCCACCGTGAATCACGGATGTGAGTCCAGTCACTCGCCCGCCTCTTGCCCTACAGGAGGCGCCGTTCTATCGTCTTGATGTATCGAGCCGATACATCAGCTCGGTATAACGGACAGACCGGCGGGCAGAGACCGATGGACGGGAAGGGGTGACGGTACCGATGAGCAGGCGTTCCGGCATCCTCGAGTTCGCTGTTCTCGGCCTGCTCCGCGAGTCCCCGATGCACGGTTACGAGCTGCGTAAGCGGCTCAA
The DNA here is from genome assembly GCF_021216675.1 of Streptomyces gobiensis. Lineage (NCBI taxonomy): Bacteria > Bacillati > Actinomycetota > Actinomycetes > Kitasatosporales > Streptomycetaceae > Streptomyces > Streptomyces gobiensis. Next base: position 2,796,944 of record NZ_CP086120.1, read on the forward strand.
CACCTCGCTGGGCGTCTTCCGGGCGTTCAGCTATGGCTCCCTCTACCCCTGCCTCAAGACCTTGGTCCAGCAGAGGTGGATCGCCGAGGAGCCGGGCAGCGCCGCCGAGGACCCCCTCGCGGCACCGCTCTCCGGACGCCGGGCGAAGATCGTCTATCGGCTGACGGCCGATGGCAAGGAGCACTTCGAGGAGCTGCTCGCCCAGACCGGCCCGGACGCCTGGGAGGACGAGCACTTCGGCGTTCGTTTCGCCTTCTTCGGCCAGACCTCACGGGATGTGCGGATGCGGGTGCTGGAAGGCCGCCGCAGCCGTCTGGAGGAGCGCCTCGACAAGATGCGGGCCTCGCTGGCCCGCACCCGGGAGCGACTGGACGACTACACGCTTGAGCTGCAGCGACACGGAATGGAGTCCGTGGAGCGCGAAGTCCGCTGGCTCAACGAGCTCATCGAGAGCGAGCGGGCAGGCCGGTCAGGAGATACGGGCGGTCTGCCCCGGCATCGGGGTCAGACCCCGCCGGATCCGTCCGATGACACCACCTGAGGCCCCGCACTGTGCGGGGCTTCATCGAGAACACACAGGGAGCAACCGGAATGGGTTCGGTTCGCGTAGCCATCGTCGGCGTGGGCAACTGCGCCGCCTCGCTGGTGCAGGGCGTCGAGTACTACAAGGACGCCGACCCGGACAGCCGCGTCCCGGGTCTGATGCATGTGCAGTTCGGCGACTACCACATCTCGGACATCGAGTTTGTGGCCGCCTTCGACGTCGACGCCAAGAAAGTCGGCCTCGATCTGGCAGACGCCATCGGCGCCAGCGAGAACAACACCATCAAGATCTGTGACGTGCCGTCCACTGGCGTTAAGGTCCAGCGCGGCCACACCTACGACGGTCTGGGGAAGTACTACCGCGAGACCATCGAGGAGTCGGCCGAGGAGCCGGTCGACATGGTCAAGACGCTCAAGGACGCCCAGGCCGATGTCCTCATCTGCTACCTGCCCGTGGGCTCGCAGACCGCCGTCGAGTACTACGCACAGGTGGCTCTTGACGCCAAGGTCGCCTTCGTCAACGCGCTGCCGGTCTTCATCGCCGGTACCAAGGAGTGGGCGGACAAGTTCACCGAGGCCGGTGTCCCGATCGTCGGTGACGACATCAAGTCCCAGGTGGGCGCCACCATCACGCACCGTGTGATGGCCAAGCTCTTCGAGGACCGCGGTGTCATCCTCGACCGCACCATGCAGCTGAACGTCGGCGGCAATATGGACTTCAAGAACATGCTCGAGCGCGAGCGCCTGGAGTCCAAGAAGATCTCCAAGACGCAGGCGGTCACCTCCCAGATCCCCGACCGGGACCTGGGTGCCGACAATGTCCACATCGGCCCGTCGGACTACGTCGCCTGGCTCGACGACCGCAAGTGGGCGTATGTCCGCCTGGAGGGCCGGGCGTTCGGCGATGCCCCGCTGAACCTGGAGTACAAGCTGGAGGTCTGGGACTCCCCGAACTCCGCTGGTGTCATCATCGACGCCCTGCGCGCCGCGAAGATCGCCAAGGACCGAGGCATCGGCGGCCCGATCCTCTCCGCCTCCTCCTACTTCATGAAGTCCCCGCCGGTGCAGTATTTCGACGATGTGGCCCGGGAGAACGTCGAGAAGTTCATCAAGGGGGAAGTGGAGCGCTAGCGGAACAGAGCACAGTGCGCTAGCGGAACAGAGCACGGTGCGCTAGCGGAACAGAGCGCTAAGCGTTCGCTGCTGATCCCTTAAGACGCGGAGGGGGTCATGTTTCACGTGAAACATGACCCCCTCCGCGTCGCGTCGTCCTGCTGCGCTGCCAAGCGTCAGCGATCCACCATGCGGTCGACCTGAGTCGTCGTATGCCGCAGATGCGCCACCAGCTCCTCGCCCACCTGCGGCTCCGGCGCATCGTCCGGAATGAAGAGGATCGACACCTGCATATGCGGCGGCTCCGCGAACCACCGCTGCCTCCCGCCCCATACGAACGGCGAGAGGTTCCGGTTCACCGTGGCCAGCCCCGCCCGGGCGACACCCTTCGCCCGCGACGTCATCCCATGCAACGCCTTCGGAGCCTCCAGGCCCACCCCGTGGGACGTACCGCCCGCCACCACGGCGAGCCAGCCGTCCCCCTGCGCCTTCTGCTGCCGATAGCCGAACCGGTCGCCCTTCATCACCCGGGTGACATCCAGCACCGCACCCCGGTACTCCGTCGCCTCATGATCACCCAGCCATAGCTGTGTCCCGATCCGGGCCCGGAACCGAGTCTGCGGGAACTGCTGCTGCAGCCGGGCGAACTCATCGGCCTTCAGATGGCTGACGAACATCGTCTCCAGCGGCAGCCGCGCGGCACGCAACCGATCCATCCAGCCGATGACCTCCTCCACCGCGTCCGAACCATCGGTACGGTCCAGCGGCAGATGGATCGCGAAGCCCTCCAGCCGTACATCGTCGATGACCGCGTGCAGCTTGCCGAGCTCCTCCTCCGAGACCCCGTGCCGCTTCATGCTGCTCATCACCTCGATGACCACGCGCGCGCCCACCAGCGCGCCCACCGCGTCCACCGAGGACACCGAGCGAATAGCCCGGTCGGGCAGCGGCACCGGCTCCTCGCCCCGGCGGAAGGGCGTCAGCACCAGCAGATCGCCACTGAACCAGTCCTTGATCCGAGCTGCTTCGTACGTGGTGCCGACGGCCAGGATGTCCGAGCCGAAGTTCGTGACCTCCTCGGCCAGCCGCTCATGCCCGAAGCCGTAGCCGTTGCCCTTGCAGACCGGGACGATGCCCGGGAACCGCTGAATCACCGACTGCTGGTGCGCCCGCCAGCGATCGGTGTCGACATAGAGGGAGAGCGCCATGGCCGGTAGGAAACCTTTCTCGTGGGTGAGACTCGTGCGTAGGACTCGTCAGCGGCGCGACATATAGATGTCGAGCGCCTTGTGCAGCAGCTTATTGAGGGGGAAGTCCCACTCACCGATGTACTCGGCAGCTTCACCGCCCGTACCCACCTTGAACTGGATCAGGCCGAAAAGGTGGTCGCTGTCGTCCAGAGAGTCCGAGATACCCCGCAGGTCGTACACGCTCGCCCCGAGCGCGTAGGCATCCTGCAGCATTCGCCACTGCATGGCGTTGGACGGGCGCACCTCCCGCTTGTGATTGGCGGAGGCGCCATAGGAGTACCAGACGTGCCCGCCTACGACCAGCATCGTCGCGGCGGCGACCACCTCGCCCTCGTGCTTGGCGAAGTACAGCCGCATACGGTTGGGGTCCTCGGTATTGAGAGCCGTCCACATGCGCTGGAAGTACGACAGCGGACGCGGCCGGAAACGGTCCCGCTCGGCCGTGATCTCATACAGCCGCTGCCACTCCGGCAGATCGTCGTAGCCGCCCTGTACGACCTCGACGCCCGCCTTGTCGGCCTTCTTGATGTTCCGCCGCCACAGCTGGTTGAAGCTCTTGTGCACCTCATCCAGCGTCCGTCCCGCCAGCGGCACTTGGTAGACATACCGTGGCTGGACATCGCCGAAGCCGGCGCCACCGTCCTCGCCCTGCTGCCAGCCCATCCGGCGCAGCCGGTCCGAGACCTCAAAGGCACGTGGCTCGATGTGCGTCGCCTCGACATCCCGCAGCCGCTTGACGTCCGGGTCCTGAATGCCCTTCTTCACCGCGGCGGCGTTCCAGCGCCGGATCACCACCGGCGGACCCATCTTCACCGAGAAGGCACCCTGCGTCTTCAGATGCGCCAGCATCGGCTGAAGCCAGTCCTCCAGATTCGGCGCATACCAGTTGATCACCGGGCCCTCGGGCAGATACGCCAGATAGCGCTTGACCTTCGGCAACTGCCGGTAGAGGACCAGACCCGCACCGACCAGCTCACCGCTCTTCTCGTCGAACCAGCCAAGGTTCTCCGAACGCCACTCGGACTTGACATCCGCCCACGCCGGAACCTGGCAGTGGCTAGCCGCGGGCAGATTCTGGATATACGCCAGATGCTGCTCGCGGCTGATAGTCCTCAGGGTCAAGCTCATGCGGGGCGCTCCTCCGGCGTACTTCGCTGGGTCTGCCGCGAAGCCTACTGCGCACAGAGGCGGCCCCGTATGGCCATACCTGTCCTGCCGTCCTGCTGTCCCTGTCTCCTCCGCCCCCGCCGTGTCGTTAGCCGATGACTCCACCGAAGAGACCGCCATGGGCCATACCGAGGTAGAGGCCCACAGCCGAGGCACCCAGCCCGATGATCAGCAGGAACCGCTCCCCGGTCGTCGCGGAGATCATCTGGCCCCACATCCCCGTGACGATCCCGGCCAGACCGGCCCAGGAAGCGATCAAGTGCAGACCGGGGAAGAAGGAGGTGACGAAGGCGACCGCACCAAGGAGCACCGTCGCCGCCACAAAGGTGTTCTCGACCGGATGCGCCTTGCCGTCGCTGTTGAGGACTGAGGTGACATGGGAGAGAAGACTGCGCTGACGTACTGCCTGTGCCATGGGGCACCTCCTGCCGGAAAGCGGCGCGTACCGTAGCGCCGCTCGCCCCGCAATCTGGATACGTCCCCCCACCGAAGGGAGGGGACGTATCCAGATTGCGGGGTGCACGGGCCGGATTTCAACCGGTGGCACGAGTGCGGGTACTCTGTACGGTCTGCACCGGTGTCTGTCCTGCTCACCATCGGTCAACCGCCGATTGTCAGTGGCGGCCGATACCGTTGCTTACGCATCACGACCCTCCTGCCACGGAACGACCGTGGCCGCTGAGTCCAGAGGAGGTGGGTTCTACATGCGTCACTACGAGGTGATGGTCATCCTCGACCCCGATCTCGAGGAGCGCGCTGTTTCGCCGCTGATCGAGAACTTCCTTTCCGTTGTCCGTGAGGGCAAGGGGAAGGTCGAAAAGGTCGACACCTGGGGCCGTCGTCGTCTCTCCTACGAGATCAACAAGAAGCCCGAGGGCATCTACTCGGTCATCGACCTGCAGGCCGAGCCTGCGGTCGTCAAGGAGCTCGACCGCCAGATGAACCTGAACGAGTCGGTCCTCCGGACCAAGGTCCTCCGTCCCTCGATTCACTGAGCCTCCCGGCTCAGCGGATCAAAGGATCTGAGTAGCAGCACCACGCCAGCACCACGCCAGCGCTACGCAGCACAAGCAGCCAGCAGCACCCCGCCGAGAGGTTCCCCCATGGCAGGCGAGACCGTCATCACGGTCGTCGGCAATCTGGTCGACGACCCCGAGCTGCGCTTCACCCCCTCCGGTGCGGCGGTCGCGAAGTTCCGTGTCGCGTCCACTCCCCGCACCTTCGACCGGCAGACCAATGAGTGGAAGGACGGCGACAGCCTGTTCCTGACCTGCTCGGTCTGGCGGCAGGCGGCGGAGAACGTCGCCGAGTCCCTCACCCGGGGGACGCGCGTCATCGTGCAGGGCCGCCTCAAGCAGCGGTCGTACGAAGACCGCGAGGGCATCAAGCGCACGGTCTACGAGCTGGACGTCGACGAGGTCGGCGCCAGCCTGCGCAACGCCACCGCGAAGGTCACCAAGACCACCGGTCGCGGTGGTCAGGGCGGTGGCTTCGGCGGCGGTGGCGGCCAAGGCGGCGGCTGGGGCGGCGGCTCCGGCGGCCAGCAGGGCGGCGGCGCCCCCGCGGGCGACCCGTGGGCGACCGGCGCTCCGGCCGGTGGCGGCGGACAGCAGGGCGGCGGCGGTGGCGGCTGGGGCGGAAGCTCCGGCGGCTCCGGCGGCGGCTACTCGGACGAGCCGCCCTTCTGAGGGCGTAGCTCAGCTACACACTTCTTGAAATCACTGGAGAGAGACAATGGCGAAGCCGCCTGCTCGCAAGCCTAAGAAGAAGGTTTGCGTGTTCTGCAAGGAGAAGATCTCCTACGTCGACTACAAGGACACGAACCTGCTGCGGAAGTTCATTTCCGACCGCGGCAAGATCCGTGCCCGCCGGGTCACCGGCAACTGCACCCAGCACCAGCGTGACGTCGCCACGGCCGTGAAGAACAGCCGTGAGATGGCGCTGCTGCCCTACACCTCGACCGCTCGATAAGGGAAGGGTGACCGACTGATGAAGATCATCCTGACCAACGAGGTCTCCGGCCTCGGTATCGCCGGCGATGTCGTCGAGGTGAAGGACGGGTACGCCCGTAACTACCTGCTGCCCCGCGGTTTCGCGATCCGCTGGACCAAGGGCGGCGAGAAGGACGTCGAGCAGATCCGTCGCGCTCGTAAGATCCGCGAGATCGCCACGATCGAGCAGGCCAATGACGTCAAGGGCCAGCTGGAGGGCGTCAAGGTACGCCTGAAGGTCCGCGCTGGTGAGGGCGGCCGTCTCTTCGGCTCCGTCACCCCCGCCGACATCGCCACCGCGGTGAAGTCGGCCGGCGGCCCGGACGTCGACAAGCGCCGCATCGAGCTGGGCTCCCCGATCAAGACTCTCGGCTCCCACGAGGTCTCGGTCCGCCTGCACACCGATGTTGTCGCGAAGGTCGGCATCGAGGTGCAGCCCGCGTAACACCTGCAGTTGAAGGGCCGTAACCCCGCCTGCGGGGTTACGGCCCTTCAGCATGAGCAAGCGAGGAGAGCTGGCGCGGTCAGGCCTGCATGGTCAGGCACGCACCGCGCCGGTGACGATCCAGCGGCCCGAACGGGCCCGTAGCCACAGCGTGACCAGCCGGACGCTCATCATCAGCCCCGCTATCGTCCCCCACAGCGCTGTCAGCCCGCCGCCAAGGCTGGGCACCAGCAGCGCCACCGGGGCGAAGACGGCCAGTACGACAAGCATCGCGTAGGCGAGATACGGACCGTCCCCGGCCCCCATCAGCACTCCGTCCAGGACGAAGACCACCCCGGCGATCGGCTGGGTGACCGCGACCACCAGCAGCGCGGGCAGCAGCCGGTCATGAACGGCCGTGTCGCTGGTGAACAACGGCAGAATGAGCGGGCGGGCCGCGACCACCAGCACGCCCAGCACCACCCCCGAGACAATCCCCCACTGCATCATGCGTCGGCACGCGGCCCGCGCGCCCGCCTCATCAGCGGCCCCCAGATAGCGGCCGATGATCGCCTGCCCGGCGATCGCGATGGCGTCGAGCGCGAAGGCCAGCAGCGACCAGAGAGTCAGCGTGATCTGGTGCGCGGCGATCTCCGCATCGCCGAGGCGGGCTGCGACCGCCGTCGCGATCAGCAGCACGGCGCGCAGTGAGAGCGTACGGATCAGCAGCGGCGTTCCGGCCTGTGCGCAGGCCCGGATGCCAGCCGCGTCCGGCCGCAGCGACGCACCGTGCTTTCCGGCGCCCCGCACGACCACCACCAGATACACGGCGGCCATGGCGAACTGGGCAAGCACCGTGCCCCAGGCGGAGCCCGCGATGCCGAGCCCGGCACCGTAGACGAGCGCGAAGTTCAGCAGCGCGTTGGCGGTGAAGCCGCCGATGGCGACATAGAGCGGCGTCCTGGTGTTCTGCAGCCCTCGCAGCACCCCGGTGGAGGCCAGGACTATCAGCATCGCGGGGATGCCGAGGGCGCTGATCCGCAGATACGTCACCGCGTAGGGCGCGGCGGTCTCAGAGGCCCCGAAGGCGCCGATGAGCGCGGGAGCGGTCGGCAGCACCACGGCGACCACGGCGAGGCCCAGCAGCAGCGCCAGCCAGATACCGTCCATGCCCTGGCGGATCGCGGCCGGGAGATCCCCGGCACCCACCCGGCGGGCCACGGCCGCGGTGGTGGCATAGGCGAGGAAGACGAAGACGTTGACGCCGGTGGTGAGCAGCGCCGCGGCGACGCCGAGCCCGGCGAGCTGCGGGGTGCCGAGGTGTCCGACGATCGCGCTGTCGGCCATGACGAACAGCGGCTCCGCGACCAGGGCGCCGAAGGCGGGCAGGGCGAGCGCGATGATCTCGCGGTCGTGCTTGCGCACGGTGGCGCGCACGCTGGCACGGTCCGTGGTCCCGGGTGCTGATGTCATAGTCCGATCCAAACATCCACAAGTAATAAGCGCAAGAGGCTATTGGGTATTACAGGAAGCGGTGAGCGGCAAGCTTGTCCGGGCCATTCGGCGCGATTTCGCCAAGAGCCCCGAAGTTTTTCTCCTACACAGCCCGTGGATGGAGAACCCGCAGGTCAGAGCAGCTCTCACAGCTCCACCCCCAGCTTCTCCACAGCGCTGTCCCCCGGCTCGTACACAGGAACCCCTGACTTCTCCACAGGATGCGTGGCATCACCCACAGGGGCCTGTGGATAACTGAATTGGCCTATGCCCCTCCCCGCCTTACCGTTGTCCGGCGCCTGCTCTCCGTTCCCCTCTTCTTCGCCCCGGACTCGACGCGCCGTAACCGGAGCTGGGCGTCCACATTGTCAGAGCGGTGCCGTAGGAAAGAGGGGCACTGCGGCACGGTACGGGAGGAGGTGGCGGGGTGACTCAGCCCGAGCATCTGGAGGACCCCTGGGCGGCGGAAGCCGCCGGGCCGGGCGACCGGCTGCCGGTATCCCGCCAGCGCCGCGGCAGCGCCGTCAACGGCGAGCAGCACGACCGGGGGCCGGGCCCGGAGTCCGGGGGAGGGTTCTCCGGTAACGCCTTCGAGAGAGTCCCACCGCAGGATCTGGACGCCGAACAGTCCGTGCTCGGCGGCATGCTGCTGTCCAAGGACGCCATCGCGGATGTCGTTGAGGTCCTGCAGGGCCAGGACTTCTACCGTCCGGCACACGAGACGGTCTACCAGGCGATCCTGGACCTCTACGCCAAGGGCGAGCCCGCTGACCCCATCACCGTCGCCGCTGAGCTCACCAAGCGCGGCGAGATCGCCAAGGTCGGCGGCAATGGCTATCTGCACTCCCTGGTCCGGACGGTCCCCACCGCGGCCAACGCCGAGTACTACGCGGAGATCGTCCATGAGAGGGCGGTGCTGCGCAGACTGGTGGAGGCGGGCACCCGTATCACGCAGATGGGATATGCGGCGGACGGCGATGTCGACGAGATCGTCAACTCCGCCCAGGCCGAGATCTACGCGGTCACCGAGCAGCGCACCTCGGAGGACTATCTCCCGCTCGGCGACATCATGGAGGGCGCCCTCGACGAGATTGAGGCGATCGGCTCCCGTAGCGGCCAGATGTCCGGCGTCCCCACGGGCTTCACGGATCTGGACTCCCTGACCAACGGGCTGCACCCCGGCCAGATGATCGTCATCGCGGCGCGGCCCGCGATGGGTAAGAGCACGCTGGCCCTGGACTTTGCCCGGGCCTGCTCCATCAGGCACAACATGCCCAGCGTGATTTTCTCGCTGGAGATGGGGCGGAATGAGATCGCCATGCGGCTTCTCTCCGCCGAGGCCCGGGTGGCGCTGCACCATATGCGGTCCGGCAGCATGACGGACGAAGACTGGAACCGGCTTGCCCGCCAGATGCCGGAGGTGACCGGGGCACCGCTCTTCATCGATGACTCCCCAAATCTTTCGATGATGGAGATCCGTGCCAAGTGCCGACGGCTGAAGCAGCGCAATGACCTCCAGCTGATCGTCATCGACTATCTCCAGCTGATGCAGACCGGCGGCTCGCGCCGCCCCGAGTCGCGTCAGCAGGAGGTCTCGGAGATGTCCCGTAACCTCAAGCTGCTCGCCAAGGAGCTTGAGGTCCCGGTGATCGCGCTGTCACAGCTCAACCGTGGCCCGGAGCAGCGCACGGACAAGAAGCCGATGGTCTCGGACCTCCGTGAGTCGGGATCGATCGAGCAGGATGCCGACATGGTCATCCTGCTGCACCGGGAGGACGCCTATGAGAAGGAATCTCCGCGCGCGGGCGAGGCAGACCTGATCGTGGCGAAGCACCGTAATGGCCCGACAGCGACGATCACGGTCGCCTTCCAGGGTCACTACTCCCGTTTTGTGGACATGGCCCAGACCTGACATGGCCCGACCTGACATGGGCCAGACCTGATGAGCGAGCCGCGAGGCCGTGTCCTTGAGGCAGGATGTGTCCCATGACCAGCGTGCGTGACGACAACCCGGTTCGGCCCACCACCCAGGATGAGATCGCCGCTGCGGGCAGTGAGCTGATCGGTGGGCCCGTGGGCAGGCGGGCATTGCTCGGACGGAGTTGGTGGACGCCGGTCCGGGTCGTGGCGCTTGTCGCGCTGGGGATGTTCGCGCTCGGCATGGTGCAGAAGCTGCCCTGTTACAACGGTGGCTGGTTCTTTGGCCAGGGCAGTCAGTATGTCCGTGCCTGTTACTCGGACATCCCGCACCTCTATACGGGCCGGGGGTTCGCTGATGGGCTGATTCCGTACTTCGACCAGATCAGCCAGCAGTCCGGTGGCATGGAGTATCTGGAGTATCCGGTGCTCACGGGGCTGTTTATGCAGGTGGCCGCCTGGCTCACTCCGGGCACCGACCAGATGATGTACGAGCAGCAGCTGTACTGGCTGGTCAACGCCGGGATGCTGATGATCTGTGCCGCCGTGATCGCGGTGTGTGTTGCCCGCACCCACCGTCGCCGTCCTTGGGACGCTCTCCTCATGGCGCTCGCTCCCGCCTTCGCGCTCACCGCGACCATCAACTGGGATCTGTTCGCCGTCGCCCTCACCGCCGCCGCGATGCTGATGTGGTCGCGCGGCCGTCCACTCGCCTTCGGTGTGCTGCTCGGCCTGGCGACCGCTGCCAAGCTCTATCCCGTACTGCTGCTGGGCCCACTGCTGGTGCTCTGCCTGCGTGCTGGTCGCTGGCGGGCTTATGGGTGGGCGCTGGGCGGCACGGTCGCAGCGTGGCTGGCGGTGAATCTGCCGGTACGGGCGTACGCCCCGGAAGGCTGGGCGAAGTTCTATACGTTCAGCCAGGAGCGGCCGGTGGACTTCGGTTCGGTCTGGCTGATCATCTCGCAGCGCACCGGCAATTCGCTGGACGACGTCAATATGTACGCCATGGCGCTGATGCTGCTGGGCTGCGCCGCGATCGGTGCCCTCACCCTGTACGCGCCACGCCGACCGCGCTTCGCCCAGCTCGCCTTTCTGGTGGTGGCGCTCTTCGTCCTCACCAACAAGGTCTACTCCCCGCAGTATGTGCTGTGGCTGATCCCGCTCGCCGCGCTGGCGCGGCCACGCTGGCGGGACTTCTTGATCTGGCAGGCCTGTGAGGTCACGTACTTCCTGGGCATCTGGTTCTATCTCGCGTACACGAGCGGCGGCGACCGGAGTCAGGGACTGCCCGCCGAGGGATATCACCTCGTCATCGCGGTGCATCTGCTGGGCACGCTCTATCTCTGCGCGATGGTCGTGCGTGACGCCTTGATGCCGGAGCGGGACAGCGTGCGCCGGGATGGCTCGGACGATCCCTCGGGCGGGGTGCTGGACCATGCCCCGGATGTCATCGCGCTGGGGTACCGGGCGCAGACCAGGAAGGCATCGCACTTCGACCGGCAGGGTATGTCGGTGCGTTGGGGTACCTCCGCAGGCTGAGGACGGCTGCACCCGCGGACACCACACCCCCAGCCGGACACTCGTGTTGGCCGATGTTTCACGTACTGCACCACTGTGGGGGGTAACCCCCACACCCCCAGCCGACTGGTGTTGGCTGATGTTTCACGTGCTGCACCACTGTGGGGGGTAACCCCCACACCCCCAGCCGACTGGTGTTGGCTGATGTTTCACGTGAAACGCGGCCCTGGTATGTGAGGCTGACCGCATGGCTGTTGTGCGGGCTGGGCTGATCCAAGACGGGCGCGTGCTGCTGCGGTTCCGTAACTTCCGGCGGCTCCTGCTGGTGCGTCTGCTGTCCCAGTTCGCCGATGGCGTCTACCAGGTCGCGCTCGCCACCTATGTTGTCTTCTCACCGGAGCAGGAGACCTCGCCCGCCGCCATCGCCTCCGCGATGGCGGTACTGCTGTTGCCGTACTCGTTGCTCGGCCCCTTCGCAGGTGTCCTGCTCGACCGCTGGAGACGTCGGCAAGTGCTGCTCTACGGCAACCTGCTGCGCGCCGTCCTCGCCAGCGGTACCGCCGCGCTGGTGCTGGGCTCGTCGCCCCTCTGGCTGTTCTACCTCTCCGCCCTCTCCGTCACTGCCATCAACCGCTTCATTCTCGCCGCGCTCTCGGCCGCGCTGCCCCGGGTTGTCGACGCGGAGCGGCTCGTCATGGCCAACTCCGTCTCGCCGACCGCCGGTACGATCGCCGCCACCATGGGGGGTGGGCTCGGGCTGGGCGTCCGGATCCTCCTCCCGGAGGGTGCCCACGCGGACGCCTTTGTGGTGGTGATCGCCGCTGGGATCTATCTCCTGGGCGGACTGTCCGCGCTCCGGATGGGCAAGGAGCTGCTGGGGCCCCAGTTGTCCTTCGTTCAGCCACGGGTGCTCCCGGCGGTGGCCGGCACCGTACGTGGGCTCTGGGAGGGGCTGCAGCATTTGGCAGAGCGACGCCTCGCGGCGAAAGCGCTGGCCGTGATGGCGCTGCTGCGCTTCTGCTATGGCGCGCTGACGGTCATGCTGCTGATGCTGGCCCGCTATGCCTGGGGCAACGGCGCCTCGGACGGTATGGCGCTGCTCGGGCTTGCCGTCGGCTTCTCGGGACTTGGCTTCTTCGCGGCGGCCGTACTGACCCCGTGGGGGGCACGGCGTTTTGGGCGGCTCGGCTGGATGGCCTTGTGTGCGGCGCTGGCCGCGGTTCTCCTACCCGCGCTGGGGCTGCCGTTCCAGCCAACGCCGATACTGATCGCGGCCTTTGTTCTGGGACTTGTCACCCAGAGCGCGAAGATCGTCACGGACACGGTGGTCCAGGCGACGGTGGACGATGGCTTCCGAGGAAGGGTCTTCTCTCTCTACGACATGCTCTTCAATGTCGCCTTCGTTGGTGCGGCCGGGGTCGCCTCGCTGATGCTGCCGCCGGATGGCCGCTCGGCCACGCTGGTGGTCACCGTGTCCCTGATCTACGTGGCTGTCGCTATCGCTGTCGCCAGATTCCGGCGTGAGTGAGTGACACAGGGGGCACGGCTGTCACCTTGAGCTGGCACCAGCGGGGCGCGGTGTTTCACGTGAAACACCGCGCCCCGCTGGTGGGTCCAGGCCCGCCCTGCCCCAGGCTCAGCTCTGCTGGGCCCACCAATCCTTGAGCGCCGCCACCGCCACGTCCCGTTCCATCGGGCCGTGCTCCAGACGGAGCTCCAGCAGATGCTGGTAGGCCTTACCGACCTCCGGGCCGGGGTCGACGCCCAGGACCTCCATGATCTCGTTGCCGTTGAGGTCCGGACGGATGGAGTCCAGCTCCTCCTGCTCCTGGAGCCGGGCGATGCGCTCCTCCAGGCCGTCGTACGCCCGCGCCAGCGCATTGGCCTTCCGCTTGTTCCGTGTAGTGCAGTCGGAGCGGGTCAGCTTGTGCAGCCGGTCAAGAAGCGGCCCCGCGTCTCGTACATAGCGCCGCACCGCCGAGTCCGTCCACTCCCCGGTTCCATAGCCATGGAAGCGCAGATGCAGCTCCACCAGCCGGGAAACATCCTTCACCAGCTCATTGGAGTACTTGAGCGCGGTCATCCGCTTCTTGGTCATCTTCGCGCCCACCACCTCGTGGTGGTGAAAGGAGACCCGGCCGCCCTTCTCGAAGCGGCGTGTCCTCGGCTTACCGATGTCATGCAGCAGAGCGGCCAGCCGCAGTGTCAGGTCAGGGCCCTCGTCCTCCAGATCCATGGCCTGCTCCAGGACCGTCAGCGAGTGCTCATAGACGTCCTTGTGCCGATGGTGCTCATCGCGCTCCAGCCGCAGCGCCGGGACCTCCGGGATGACACGGTCGGCGAGACCGGTGTTCACCAGGATCCGCAGGCCCTTACGGGGGTGATCAGAGAGGACCAGCTTGTTCAGCTCATCGCGCACCCGCTCCGCCGAGACGATCTCGATCCGGTCCGCCATCGCCTTCATCGCGGTGATGACATCGTCATCGACCTCGAAGTCGAGCTGGGCAGCGAAACGTGCGGCACGCATCATCCGCAGCGGGTCATCGGAAAAGGACTCCTCGGGGGTCCCCGGCGTACGCAGCAACCGGTGGGCCAGATCCTCCAGACCCTTATGCGGGTCGATAAAGGTCTTCTCCGGGAGCGCCACCGCCATCGCGTTGACGGTGAAGTCACGGCGGACCAGATCTTCCTCAATGGAGTCTCCGTAGGACACCTCGGGCTTACGGGAGGTCCGGTCATACGCTTCCGAGCGGTAAGTCGTCACCTCGATCTGGAAGTCTTGATAGTCGCTACCGCTCCGGGCCTGATAGTCGCTATCGCTCCGGGGGGCCTGCGCGTCGCTGCCGCTGCGAGCGGCCTTGCGGCAGCCCACCGTGCCGAAGGCGATACCGACGTCCCACACCGCATCCGCCCACGGTCTGACGATCTTGAGCACATCCTCGGGGCGGGCATCTGTCGTAAAGTCCAGATCATTACCGAGCCGCCCCAGCAACGCGTCCCGGACCGAGCCGCCGACCAGGGCCAGGGAGAAACCGGCCTCCCGGAAGCGGCGGGCGAGATCATCGGCTACGGGCGACACCCTGAGCAGCTCGCTCACGGCTCGGCGCTGCACCGCGCTGAGCTCATTGGTTGGCTGCTGGGCATGGCTGTCAGTGTTGGCGTTCGGCACAACAGCACAGGGTACGTGCCCTGCCCCCACCCGTGCGCCCCTGTACGGCCCCGGTACATGGCCCCGGGTACCAGCAGGGCGGGCGGAGGGCGGGTGACGCACTCCGCGGCACCTGCGGCCTGCGGGGATCGTTAGCATCTGAGGTGCGGTACGACCACCATTGAGCAAGCGGAAGACAGGACGGGCAAGCGCGTGGCCGAAGCGGCAGAGATGCATGGGACCCGTACCGCGTCTGTCCCCCGACGGTGGCTGCGTCGCGCGACGGCCGTGCTGGCCATGGCCCCGCTGCTCATGGGCGTCCTCCAGGCCGCTCCCGCCGCTCCCGCCGCGCACTCTGCGGCCACCGGCAGCGGATCCCGTACCGCCGAGGTCTCCATCACCGAGCTCACCCCGGCTACCCCGGATGCGAACGACACCCTCACCGTCTCCGGCACCGTCACCAACAAGGGCGCCTCGACCATCACCGGTGCCAAGGTGGGGCTGCGCACCGGTCCCCGGCTCCGCACCCGCAGCGCCATCGACCAGTCCGCAGCACGTACCGGTTTCTCGGCCGAGCTGGATGGCGACGGGGTAACCGGCAAGGAGGGCAGTACCGAGATCGCCGACATCACGGCCGGGGCAACCCGCTCCTTCACCCTCGAGGTTCCGGTGAAGAAGCTGCCGTTTGCTGAGAACGGCGTCTATCAGCTGGGCGTCACCGTCACTGGGCGGACCACGGGGGAGGCGTATCAGCGCGTACTGGGCATCGGGCGGACCTTCCTGCCCTGGCAGACCTCCGCGGTGGACACGAAGACCCAGTTCACCTTCCTCTGGCCGCTGATCTCCTCCTCGCATCTCACCGCCCGACGGGAATCCGATGAGCAGCAGACCCCGGTCTTCCGGGATGACGCGCTGGCTGCTGAGATCGCTCCCGGCGGACGGCTGCACCAGCTGGTGTCACTCGGCAAGGACCTGCCCGTGAGCTGGGTGATCGACCCGGATCTGCTCGCCACAGTGGAGGCGATGACCAAGCCGTACAAGGTCCAGACGGCGGATGGCAAAGTCGCGGGCAAGGGGCAGGACGCCGCCAAGAAGTGGCTCAACGATCTTCAGCAGGCGACCGAGGGCACGGAGATCATCGCACTGCCCTTCGGTGACCCGGATCTGGCCTCCCTCGCGCACCGCGGCAAGAACATCTCCGGCGCGCTCAGCCATCTGCGGCCCGCCACCGAGGTGGCCCGCACGACCGTTAAGACCATCCTCCACACCACACCGAACACCGACTTCGCCTGGCCGGTCGAGGGCGCTATCGATCCGTCGATCATCTCGGTCGCCACCTCGGCGGGCGCCCGTAAGGTGATCACACGCAGCGACAGTCTGCGGGAGCCGGCCCGGCTGTCCTACACCCCGAACGCGGCCCGGCCGATTGGTGGCGGCACCACCGCGGTGTCGGCGGACGCGCGGCTGTCAAAACTGTTCCAGGGCGATATGACGCGGGCGGAGAACTCCGTTCTCGCCGTACAGCGGTTTCTGGCCCAGACGCAGTCGATCACCGAGCAGGAGCCGGCGAAGCAGCGCAGCATCGTCATCGCCCCGCAGCGGACACCGACCGCCAGCCAGGCGCAGACGATGGCCGCCGCCGTGAGCGCCCTGCGGGAAAACGGCCAGTGGAGCGAGTTCGCGGACCTTTCCGATGCGGCCAAGGCCAAGCCCGACCCGGGCGCCAGTCGCCAGGTGCCGGGGGAGGGGTCGTACCCGGGAGGCCTGCGCAAGCGCGAGCTGAGCACCGAAGCGTTCGAGGAGATCCAGCGGACGCAGAGCGCTCTCGATGACTTCACGGTGATCCTCAGCAGGGATGACCGGGTCGTGCCGCCTTTCGGGAGCGCCATCCGGCGGGAGATGTCCACCTCCTGGCGTGGCCACCCCGAGGAGTCGGCCGACTACCGCAGCGATGTGCAGAGCTATCTGGTCGGACTCACCCGGGAGGTACGGCTCGTCCAGAAGTCGCGGATGACACTCTCCGGGCGGAGCGCGACCATCCCGGTCACCGTGCAGAACAATCTCGTACAGGCCGTCGACGGTCTGGAGCTGCGGCTGAAATCGGGCCGCCGGATCGGTCTGGAGATCAAGCCGGACCAGAAACCGGTAGTGGTGGAGGGCGGCCACAGTCAGTCGATTAAGTTCGACGCCACAGCGAAGGCTAACGGCCGTACGTTCGTGGAGGCACAGCTCTATACGAAGGACGGCAAGCCCTACGGCAAACCCATGACCTTCCAGGTCGATGTGACGGAGATCACCTCTACGGTGCTGCTGGTGATCGCGGGTGGCATGCTGCTGGTCGTGCTGGCCGGGATCCGGATGTACACCCAGCGCAAGCGGCGGGGACCGCAGCCGGACCCGGACGCGCCGCTGGGGGCCGCAGACGCCCCTGACCAGGACCCCGAGAGTGAAGACACCCAGGACACCGGGCCGGAAAGCAAGGACTCCCCAGGCTCAGGTGAGAAAGTGGACCGTTGAGCGAGGAGTCGGGCCGAGGGCCGGCCGCGGACAATGAGGTGGGGTACCCAGTGAATGTGCCGGACGACCGCGAAGGCGGCCAGGGCCAGGATCCGTATGTGCAGGACGCATATACGAACGATCCGTACCGGGATCGTGACCCTGCCGTCCAGGACCCGGTGAGCGAGGCGCTCCACGACCGTGTCGAGCACCCGCCGCCGCCTCCGCCGCCAGCGCCGGAGACGCTCTATCAGCCACCGCCGCCCCCTCGGCACGCACCGGACCCGCAGCGCTGGGCCGCACCCCCCGCGCCGGAGCCGGACGGGCCGTCGCGGTATCTGCCGTACGGTGACGAGGCGGCATCCGTACAGTTCACCGGCGTGGACGAGCTGATCACCAAGGCGCCCGACGATGACGACCGCGATGGGCCGGTGCCCCATAAACGGCCGGAAGACGCCTTCGAGCACCTCTTCCGGGACCAGCATCAGACCCCCCGAGCCCCCCAGCAGTCACCTCAGCAGGCCCTGCCACCGCAGGCACCGCCCCAGCCACCGCCGCAACCACCGGCACAGCGCCCCGAGCCCGAGCCGCAGCAGGCAGGGCAGGAGCCGCTGCCTGAGACGGAGCCCGCGGCCCCCAGCAAGCCCACCGGCCGTGGCGGCGGCATCCTCAAGTCCAGCGCCATCATGGCCGCGGGCACCCTGGTCTCCCGGCTCACCGGTTTCCTCCGCACCCTGGTCATCACGGCGGCGCTCGGCGCGGCGCTGCTCGGTGACTCCTACACCGTCGCGTACACCCTGCCGACGATGATCTACATGCTTTCGATCGGCGGCGGCCTCAACTCGGTCTTCGTCCCGCAGCTCGTGCGTGCCATGAAGAACGACGAGGACGGTGGCGAGGCCTACGCCAACCGCCTGCTCACCCTGGTGATGGTGATCCTCGGCGGCCTGGTGGCACTCACCGTGTTCGCCGCCCCGCTGCTCGTCAAGGCGCTGTCCGTCGAGATCGCGGGCAACCCGGACGCCAACAATGTCGCCGTTACCTTCGCCCGCTACTGCCTGCCCACCATCTTCTTCATGGGTGTGCATGTGGTGATGGGACAAATCCTCAACGCCCGCGGCCGCTTCGGCGCGATGATGTGGACCCCGGTCCTCAACAACGTCGTCATCATCTTCACCTTCAGTGCCTTTATCTGGGTCTACGGCACCTACCGAAGTTCCCAGCTCGGTGTCACCACCATCACCCCCGAGGGCGTGCGGCTGCTCGGCATCGGCACCCTGCTCGGCCTGGTGGTGCAGTCGCTGGCGATGCTCCCGTATCTGCGCGCGGCGGGCTTTCACTTCCGGCCGCGCTTCGACTGGAAGGGCCATGGCCTGGGCAAGGCCGCCAAGCTGGCCAAGTGGACGATTCTCTTTGTCCTCGCCAACCAGGCGGGCCTGATCGTCGTCACCCAGCTCGCCACCGCGGCCGGTGCCTCTGCGGACGCCGACGGCTATCCGGGTGCGGGCATCCTCGGATACAACAACGCCCTGCTGATCTGGCAGATGCCGCAGGCCATCATCACCGTCTCGGTGATGGCCGCCCTGCTGCCCCGGCTCTCCCGCTCCGCCCACGATGGGGACCAGGGCGCGGTCCGTGACGACCTCTCGCACGGTCTGCGCACCTCAGCCGTCGCCATCGTGCCCATCGCCTTCGCCTTCCTCGCGCTCGGCGTGCCGATGTGTCTGATGATGTACGCGTCGAACGGCCCGGTGGCGGCCAGCTCAATGGGCTTCATCCTGATGGCGTTTGGCGTCGGTCTGATCCCGTTCTCCGCCCAGTACGTCGTCCTGCGCGTCTTCTACGCGTTCGAAGACACCCGTACACCCTTCTACAACACCGTCATCGTCGCCATCGGCAACGCCACCGGAGCCGGGCTGAGTTACCTGCTGCTGCCCAGCCGGTGGGCTGTCGCCGGTATGGCCGCCTCCTATGGGCTCGCCTACGTCATTGGTGTCGCCGTCGCCTGGAAGCGGCTCAGCAAGAAGCTCGGCGGTGATCTGGACGGCTCCCATATCGTCCGCACATACGCCCGGCTGTGCCTCGCCAGCATCCCCGCCGCTCTGCTAAGCGGAGGCACCGCCTACGCTGCCGTACAGGCGTTGGGCAATGGCTTCACCGGCGGTGCGGCGGCTGTGGTCAGCGGCTCCATCGTGATGGGGCTGGTGTTCGTACTCGCTGCCAAGCGGATGCGGATCGAGGAACTCACCGCCATGATCGGCATGGTGCGGGCCAAGCTCGGCCGCTAGTACAACCATTGGCCGCCGTTGTGTGTCGTGCATAGCGGCGGACTGCGGGCACAATTGTCCTTGGCTGGGTTATCAGCGTTAGCAGCCTGACTGCAACGGATGGGGAGGCAGGAGCGACGGTGGCGGAACGGAGCACGGCTGCCGTCGACGTGGCGGACACGAGCGGTGAGAACAGCGGCGACGACAAGCCACTGACCGCACGGGCGGACGAGACCACGGCCGACGGTACGACGCCCCAGCAGAGCAACAGCGCGCCAGAGCTGCACAGCGGCCACAAGCTCGCCAGACGCTATCGCCTCGAGGAGTGCGTCACCCGGCTTGACGGCTTCAGCAGTTGGCGCGCCATGGACGAGAAACTGCGCCGGGCCGTCGGGGTCCACCTCCTGCCCGCCGACCATCCCCGAGCCCGCCCCGTCCTCGCCGCGGCCCGCTCCGCCGCGCTGCTCGGCGACCCCCGCTTCGTCCAGGTTCTGGACGCCGTCGAGGAGGACGACCTCGTCTATGTCGTCCATGAGTGGCTGCCCGACGCCACCCCGCTCACCACGCTCTTCGCCAGCGGCCCGCTGGAACCGCACGAGGCCTACCAACTCGTCAGCCAGGTCTCCCAGGCCATGGCAGCCGCCCACCGTGAGGGTCTGGCCCACCTCCGGCTGACGCCCAGCTCCGTGCTGCGCACCGGCACCGGTCAGTACCGCATTCGCGGCCTCGCCGTGAACGCCGCCCTCCGTGGCATCAGCAGCGACCACCCGCAGCGCACCGACACCGAGGCCGTCGGAGCACTGCTGTACGCGTCCCTCACCCAGCGCTGGCCGTACGAGCAGGACGCGTACGGGCTCAGTGGCATCGGCGGGCTGTCCGGTGACTCGCTGCTGTCGCCGGACCAGATCCGCGCCGGAGTCCACCGGGCCCTGTCCCAGCTCGCCATGCGCGCCCTCGTCAACGACGGCGCCACCGCCTCCAGCGAGGATCAGCCCTGTGCTACCCCGGAGGAACTGGTCAAGGCGGTCGCCGAGCTGCCCCGCATCCGGCCGCCGGAGCCCACCTTCAGCCAGCCCCCGCCGTACCAGCGCGCCCCCCACCGGCACAACGGCTACCAGCATGGCTCCTACGGCCCCGAGGCCGCCCGTACACCGGCCGGACCGGCCCGCTCCACCACCGTGCCCCCCGCCTCCCCACCGCCCACCCTGCCGGGGCGTACCGGCAAGGTCATCAAATGGGGGGTCTCAGCGCTGCTCATCGCCGCACTGGGACTCGCCAGCTGGCAGATCGCCGGAGCCCTGATGAATGGTGATGGCTCCGACGGCAGTTCGGAGACATCGAAGCAGAGCCAGGGCCACAGCCCGCGTCCGGCCACACCCACCGGCAAGCCAGTGGAGATCGTCTCGGCCAGGATCCTGGACAGCGGCAGTGAGCGAGGGGACACCGCCCCGGCCTATGACGGCAACCCGGACACCTACTGGCAGACCTTCAAATACGCAAGCGCCAAGTTCGGGAACCTCAAGCCCGGTGTCGGCCTGATTCTCGACCTCGGTGAGGTGAAGCAGGTCAGCAGCATCAAGGTCAGCTTCAAGGGGCAGACCGCCGTCGACTTCCTGGCGGCGCCCCAGACGACCGGGTCGATGCCCGTTTCGCACAGCGGCTTCAGCAAAGTCAGCAGCGGCACCGGCAGCGAGGTCACGCTCAAGGCCAAGAAGCCGATCAAGACGCGGTATGTCCTGGTGTGGGTCACTGAACTACCGCTCACCGAGCAGGGTGAATACCGCGCCCGGGTCACGGAGATCGACGTCAGCAGCTGATCCAGATCTCGGTGAGGGGAGGGCTGGCCATGGACCCAGGGGGCGACAACGCGGCACACGGTGCCCATGACGCCAAGGGCACCGCCCAGCCCGATGACCACGAGCTGCTTGCCCGCCATGTTGACGGCGACCCGGATGCCTTCACCGAGATCGTGCACCGCCACCGCGACCGGCTCTGGGCGGTGGCACTGCGCACCCTCGGCGACCGTGAGGAGGCCGCTGACGCCGTCCAGGACGCCCTCGTCTCCGCCTACCGCGCCGCCCATACGTTCCGTGGCCAGTCGGCCGTCACCACCTGGCTGCACCGCATCACCGTCAACGCATGTCTGGACCGCGCCCGCAAGACCGCTGCCCGCCGCACCTCCCCTGTCGCCGAGACCGAGCGGCTGGAGCAGCTTCTGGAGCCGCATGAGTCCGCCGCCGCTCCCGCCGAGCGCCACGATGTGCACCGTCAGCTCCTGGCAGCCCTCGCCAAGCTCCCCACCGAGCAGCGGGCCGCCCTGGTCCTCGTCGATATGCAGGGTTATCCGGTGGCGGAGGCCGCCCAGATACTTGGCGTCCCCGCCGGCACCATCAAGAGCCGCTGCGCCCGTGGCAGAGCCCGGCTGCTGCCGATGCTGACCCATCTGCGTCCGGAGGGTAGCCCGCCGGATCGTGGGGGAAGGAACCGGACGCAGGGGACATCCGTCCCACCGGCACGAGGGGCCGAAGGAACCGGAGCTGTGAAGGGCGGAGGTGGACCCACATGACATCCGCGTCTTTCGCGACGTCCGGCACCGACAACCACCCAGAGGTGGCAGAAATCTCCGCGCTCACCGAGGGGCTGTTGCCCCCCGGGCGCTCAGCGGATGTACGGACCCATCTCTCGGACTGCACCCTCTGTGCCGATGTACGGACCTCCCTTGACGAGATCCGCAGCGCACTGGGCACCCTGCCGGGCCCGCCCCGGATGCCGGATGACATCGCGGGCCGTATCGACGCGGCACTGGCCGCGGAGGCACTGCTGAACGCCACCGCACCGGAGTCGGCGGCCGATGTCCCACATGCTCCGTCACCGCTGGGGACGCAGCGGCCGTCAGCGGCTCCGCCGCGGGCCGCGTCCCCAGCGGGATACGGAACTGTTTCACGTGAAACGGCGCGCCCTCCGGGTCAGCCCAGCGCCGCCACCGGCCCCGGACGGCAGCCCAGTCGCAAGACCCGCCGCCGTCGCACCGCCCTGCTCAGTGCCACCGGCGCCCTCGCCGCCCTCGCGTTCGGCGCGTTCTTCATGCCCGGCCTGCTGAGCTCCGACAGCGGTTCCCGCTCCCCCGGCAACACGGCCCAGGCCGGCCAGGAGACCGCTACCAGCGGGCGTGGCCTCACCACCGCGAGTCTTGAGCACCAGGTGCACTCCCTGCTCGCCACGGCGCCTCAGGCGAATACCCGGGGCGCTCAGGAGAAGTCCGCCCCGGGCATCGGCGCCAAGGGCAGCTCCACCGCCTCCCCGCTTCATCAGCAGGGGACCGCCATTCCGGTCTGTGTCCAGCGAGGCATCGACCGTAGCGAGCCCCCGCTGGCCGCCTCCGAGGAGACGTTCGAGGGCTCACCCGCGTATCTCGTCGTGCTCCAGCATCCGGGTGACGAGCAGCGGGTCAACGCGTATGTCGTCGACGCGAGCTGCGTCACACAGTCGCCCGGCACACCGGGGAGCGTCCTGGCCGTGAGGACCTTCGATCGCCGTTAGATCGGCGTTGTACGGTCGTACGTGCGCCCTGCCGCTCCGGGAATGCCTGCCCCGTAGGATCCGTTGGGTGGGGTGAGAGCCTCGCCAGAACCCGGTATCCGTCGGCAGACAAGGAAGACACCCGTGAGCGACGTCCGTAACGTGATCATCATCGGCTCCGGGCCTGCGGGCTACACCGCCGCCCTCTACACGGCCCGCGCCTCCCTCGAGCCCCTGGTTTTCGAGGGCTCGGTCACCGCGGGTGGCGCGCTGATGAACACCACCGAGGTCGAGAACTTCCCCGGCTTCCGCGACAGCATTATGGGCCCCGAGCTGATGGACAATATGCGCGCCCAGGCCGAGCGCTTCGGCGCCGAGCTGATTCCGGACGATGTCACCGCCGTGGATCTCTCCGGCGAGATCAAGACCGTCACCGACTCGGCCGGCACCGTCCACCGGGCCCGGACCATCATCGTCAGCACCGGCTCCCAGCACCGCAAGCTCGGTCTGCCGATGGAGGACGAGCTCTCCGGACGCGGCGTCTCCTACTGCGCCACCTGCGACGGCTTCTTCTTCCGTGAGCAGGACATCGCCGTCATCGGCGGCGGCGACACCGCGATGGAGGAGGCAACCTTCCTCTCCCGGTTCGCCAAGTCCGTCACCGTCGTCCACCGCCGGGACGCCCTCCGCGCCTCCAAGGCGATGCAGGAACGCGCCTTCGCCGACCCGAAGATCAAATTCATCTGGGACAGCATGGTCGACGAGATCCACGAGGAGGACAACAAGCTCTCCGGTCTGACCCTGCGCAACACCAAGACCGGCGAGACCTCCGAGCTCCCGGTGACCGGTCTCTTCGTCGCCATCGGCCACGACCCGCGCACCGAACTGTTCAAGGGCGTCCTCACCTTCGATGACGACGGCTACATCATGGTCGACACTCCCTCCACCCGCACGAATGTCCCCGGTGTCTTCGCCGCAGGCGATGTCGTCGACCACACCTACCGCCAGGCCGTCACCGCAGCCGGCACCGGCTGCGCCGCCGCCCTGGACGCCGAGCGCTATCTGGCCGCTCTTGCCGACGGCAGCTCCGTCCCGGAGCCGGAGAAGACAACGGCCGCTGCCACCGTCTGATTTCTACACCCGCACCATCACCACAGGAGATTCCATGGCCACCGTGACCGCCACCGACGCCAACTTCGACGAGGTCGTCCTCAAGAGCGACAAGCCTGTACTCGTCGACTTCTGGGCAGCCTGGTGCGGCCCGTGCCGCCAGATCGCCCCGTCCCTGGACGCGATCTCGGAGGAGCAGGCCGAAAAGATCACCGTCGTCAAGCTCAACATCGACGAGAACCCGGCTACTGCCGCCAAGTACGGGATCATGTCCATCCCGACGATGAGCGTCTACCAGGACGGCGAGGTGGTGAAGACCATCGTCGGCGCCAAGCCGAAGGCTGCCATTGAGAAGGACCTCGCCGACTTTATCGGCTGAAGATCGTTCCTGGTTTCACGTGAAACGGGTCGCCCCGCGTCAGGGGCGACCCGTTCTCGTTGCTCCTCGTTGCTCCTCGTTTGCTCGCAACCCATGGCTCACAGCGGCCGCAGAACCGGGTCCTTCTGCACCGCGCCAAGGAGCTGATCCAGCGCCCGCTCCACATCCTCTTTCCAGGAGAGCGTCGTCCGCAGCTCCAGCCGCAGCCGTGGATAGTGATGATGCGGACGTACGGTCTTGAAGCCCACAGCGAGCAGGTACTCGGCCGGGAGCACACACGCGGGCTCTTTCCAACGGGCATCCGCGAAGGCCTCGATCGCCTTGAATCCCCGCCGCAGCAGATCCTTCGCCACGGTCTGCACCATCACCCGGCCCAGCCCCTGCCCTTGGTACGCGGGCAGCAACCGGGCCGTCATCAGCTGCACCGCGTCCGGGGACACCGGGCTTGTCGGGAAGGCAGTGGAGCGCGGGACATACGCCGGCGGCGCGTAGAGCACAAACCCCACCGGGGCCTCGTCGACATAGACGATCCGCCCGCACGATCCCCACTCCAGCAGCACAGCGGAGATCCAGGCTTCCTTCTCCAGATCCGGCCGGCCGGTCTTCACGGCCGCATCGCCGCTGACCGGGTCCAGCTCCCAGAAGACACATGTACGGCATTTCTTCGGGAGGTCCGGGAGATTGTCCAGCGTGAGCGGAACGAGTTGACGCCCCATGGATCCATCGTATCCATGGGGCGTCAACTCGTTGGGTTTCCCGCGCTCAGTCGCTGTCCTCAGACGGGTCCGCAGTGCTCTCAGCGAGCTTCTGCTCCAGCACCGGGCCTTCGCCCGGCGCCAGCTGCCCCAGGATCCGCTCCAGATCCTCCATTGAGGCGAACTCGACGACGATCTTGCCCTTCTTCTGCCCGAGATCGACCTTCACCCGGGTCTCAAAGCGGTCGGAGAGCCGCCCGGCCAGATGGTCAAGCGCCGGGGAGAGCCGCTTGCCCGCCCGCGGCCCCTTAGCCTTCGCCGGGCTCTTCTGCTCTGTCCCCAGCAGCGTGACAATCTCCTCGACCGCCCGCACCGACAGTCCCTCGGCCACAATGCGATGGGCGAGCCGGTCCTGCTCCTCGGAATCCTCCACCGAGAGCAGCGCACGGGCGTGCCCGGCCGAAAGCACCCCGGCTGCTACCCGCCGCTGCACCGACGGAGAGAGCCGCAGCAGCCGCAGGGTGTTGGAGACCTGCGGACGGGACCGGCCGATACGGTCCGCCAGCTGATCGTGGGTGCAGTCGAAATCCTTGAGCAACTGGTCATAGGCCGCGGCCTCTTCCAGCGGGTTGAGCTGTGCGCGGTGCAGGTTCTCCAGCAGCGCGTCGAGAAGGAGCTTGTCGTCCTCGGTGGCCCGGACGATCGCTGGGATCCTGTCCAGCCCCGCATCACGGCAGGCCCGCCAGCGCCGCTCACCCATGATGAGCTCATAGCTGTCCGGCCCCAGCTGCCGCACCACCACCGGCTGGAGCAGACCGACTTCCTTGATGGAGGTCACCAGCTCAGCGAGAGCGTCTTCGTCAAAGACCTCACGTGGCTGTCGCGGGTTGGGCGTGATGGCTTCCAGGGGCAGCTCGGCGAAGTGCGCTCCTGTCGCCTCGCCCTCAGCCACAAGGTCCTGTGCCCCGATGTGGTCCGCATCCTGGGAGATATTGTTCCGCGCAGCGCTGTCCGGGAGGGAGGTGACCTTGGCTGCCGCTACTCCCCGCTCCGGCGTCAGTACCGGCACCGCGGTTGGGGAAGTGGTGCCGTTGGATCCCACCAGTGGCGAGATGTTCTCATCCATCCCATTGGGCGCTGCGGGGATCAGTGCGCCAAGCCCACGGCCCAGCCCTCTACGTCGTTCGCTCACTGATGCCCCTCCACCATGCTCTGCTGTTGCTCCTGCTGCGCGACCGTCCCGCGCAATGCGATCTCCCGGGCCGCCTCCAGATAGGAGAGCGATCCACTGGAACCCGGATCGTATGTGAGTACCGTCTGCCCATAGCTGGGCGCCTCGGAGATACGGACTGACCGCGGGATATTGGTCCGCAGCACCTCCTTTCCGAAGTGACTGCGCACCTCCTCCGCCACCTGGGAGGCGAGCCGGGTCCGCCCGTCGTACATGGTCAGCAAAATCGTCGAGACATGAAGCTGGGGGTTGAGGTGCCCCTTCACCAGATCGACGTTCCGCAGCAGCTGCCCCAGACCCTCCAGCGCGTAGTACTCACACTGGATGGGAATGACCACCTCGGCGCCCGCGACCAACGCGTTGACGGTCAACAGGCCCAGGGAAGGCGGGCAGTCGATAAAGATGTAGTCGAGGGGCTGCTCATACGCGGTGATGGCGCGCTGCAACCGGCTCTCCCGGGCCACCAGCGAGACGAGTTCGATCTCCGCACCGGCGAGATCGATCGTGGCAGGAGCGCAGAACAGACCCTCCACATCCGACACCGGCTGGACGACCTCGGAGAGCGGCTTGCTCTCCACCAGGACGTCATAGACCGATGGAACATCGGAATGGTGGTCAATCCCCAGCGCTGTGGAGGCATTTCCTTGTGGATCAAGATCGATGACCAGCACCCGCGCACCGTGCAGCGCCAGCGAGGCAGCGAGGTTGACCGTGGTCGTCGTCTTTCCCACTCCGCCCTTCTGATTGGCCACAACCATGACCCGGGTCCGCTCAGGCCTGGGGAGGCCTTCACCGGCGCGGTTCATCGCCTCAACCGCCTGCTGGGCGGCGCGACCAATCGGGGTGTCATCCATGGGCGGCGGCGTCTCACGCGTTTCACGTGAAACATCCGCCATTGCAGAACGGGGACCGGGGACCGGATCGGCCATCGGCCCTGCGATGTTGGCGTCGGACCGCAACGGTTCACTCTCCTCGACATCAGGCTCGCAATGAACAGAGCCTGCCATGCCTTCGGGTTCGTGGACCACTGAGCCCCGCGTACCTGTGGACAAATCCTCGTCTGTGGACATCTCCGCGGAGCGGGACTGGCGTGATTTACGGTCGCGTGGCGCGGCAGCCGCGCGACCGCGACTGATGATTCCATGCAACAAGGAGCGACGTTTCACGTGAAACACGATGCACCCGCAACCAGCTAAGAATGCAACGACACTCCGGAATGCCCAGTTTTGCCGCTTTTATGGAGTATGAGGGGATCCCATCCCCGTGGTGGGTTCAGCGGCGGCGACGGCGGGCGGAACGACCGACCCGGGCCGCCTTGGCTCGCTTTGCCGCGAAGCGCACCCCGCCGGGGCTCTCCCCGACTTCCGCACGCACCACGGTCGACGGCGGATCCACGATCCCCTCGCCCACCTGCACCACCGAGGTCTCCACCACCCCGAGCTTCTGCAGCGCGGCCCGCGCCCCCTTCAGCTCCTCCTCGGCAGTGTCACCCTTGAGCGCCAGCATCTCGCCGTACGGCCGCAGCAGCGGCACGCCCCAGCCCGCCAGCCGGTCCAGCGGCGCCACCGCACGCGCGGTCACCACATGCACCGGCGGCAGCGTCCCCAGCACCTCCTCGGCCCGCCCTCGCACCACCGTGACATGGTCAAGCCCCAGGAGCTCCACGGCTTCCTGGAGGAAGGTCGTACGCCGCAGCAGCGGCTCCAGCAGCGTGATCTTGAGGTCCGGGCGTACCAGAGCGAGCGGGATACCCGGCAGCCCGGCGCCCGAACCCACATCGCAGACCGTCACGCCCTCGGGGACGGCCTCGGAGAGCACCGCGCAGTTCAGCAGATGGCGCCCCCACAGCCGAGGCACCTCACGCGGTCCGATCAGACCGCGGTTGACCCCCGCCTCCGCCAGCAGCTCCGCATAGCGGATCGCGTCCGGAAGACGGTCACCGAAAACCTCCCGCGCCACCTCCGGAACGGGAGGGAGCTCCTGCGGCGCCACTGGCTCGGTCACGGCAGCACTACCACGCAGCGGTGCGGCTCCTCGCCCTCAGACTCACTGCGCAGACCGGCCTCCGCCACGGCGTCGTGCACGACCTTGCGCTCAAAGGGCGTCATCGGCTTGAGCTTCACCGGCTCACCGCTGCCCTTGGCCTCCTCGGCCGCCTTGGCGCCCAGCTCCGTGAGCTCCGCGCGCTTACGGGCACGGAACCCGGCGATATCCAGCATCAGACGGCTACGGTCACCGGTCTCCCGGTGCACAGCGAGCCGGGTCAGCTCCTGCAGCGCCTCGAGCACCTCACCATCCCGGCCGACGAGCTTCTGCAGATCACGGCTGCCGGTGTCACTGATGATCGACACAGCGGCACGGTCCGCCTCAACGTCCATGTCGATGTCGCCGTCGAGATCCGCGATATCGAGAAGACCCTCAAGGTAGTCAGCCGCGATCTCACCCTCCTGCTCCAGGCGGGTCAGGGTGTCGGTGCCCTCAGCGGTGCCCTCAGCAGCTTCCGTCGTGTCCGTCACTGATGGACTCCTTCTTACTTCTTGGACTTCGTGGACTGCGGCTTCTTCTTGCCCTGCTGCGGCTTCTTGCCGCTCGACGCCCCACCCGAAGCGGGCTTGGCGTTCGGCGTGGGCTTGGCGCTCTGCGCGGGTGTCCCAGCATCGGGCTTCGCGCCAGCGGGCTTCGCCCCACCCGTCTGACGCTTGGACTTCGGCTGCCGCTTGGGCTGCTGCCGGGCCGCGCGGGCCTCCTCAACGGCCTTCTTCGCCTCAAGCTCCGCCGGGTCCTCCTTGATCTTGCCCTTGGCCCGCAGCTTCTCCTGACGCTGCTGGTAGGCGAGAGACCCCGGAGTCGGGTTGCGCTTGATGATGTACATCTGCTGCCCGAGCGTCCACACGTTCGTGGTCAGCCAGTAGACGAGGACACCGACGGGGAAGTTAATACCGAAGACGGCGAACATGATCGGGAAGACATACATCAGCAGTTTCTGCTGCTGCATAAACGGCGTCTTCACCGTCAGGTCGACGTTCTTCGTCATCAGCTGACGCTGGGTGTAGAACTGCGACAGCGACATCAGCACGATCATGATGACCGTGACGACGCGGACGTCGGTGAGCGTCGCTTCCGCCAGGTCCTGGACCTCGCGAGCGCCATCCATGAACTTCGCAGCGATCGGAGCACCGAAGATATGCGCGTTACGGGCGCTCTCCACCATGCCCGCGTCGAGGACACCGACCGGCTTGTCCTGAGAGATCTTGTTCAGCACCTGGAAGAGCGCGATGAAGAACGGCGACTGCGCCAGAATCGGCAAGCAGCTGGAGAGCGGGTTGGTGCCCGTCTCCTTGTACAGCTTCATCATCTCTTCGGACTGACGCTGCTTGTCGCTCTTGTAGCGCTCCTGGATCGCCTTCATCTTCGGCTGGAGCGCCTGCATATTCCGGGTCGCCTTGATCTGCTTCACAAAGAGCGGGATCAGCGCGATCCGGATCAGAACCACCAGAAAGACGATGGACAGACCCCAGGCCCAGCCGCTGTCCTCGTCAAAGACCAGGCTGAACAGCGAGTGGAACTGGACGATGATCCAGGAAACAGCGGTATAGAGAGGACCGAGGATCGTGTCCACGAATCAGGCTCCTTGGGCGTTGGACTGGGACCGATGCTGCCAGCGGCTGCGCAGCCGCTGATGCCAGACCGGGTGCTTCCGGGCGGGAACATGGTCGACACCACCGGGCGACCACGGGTTGCAGCGCAGGATGCGCCAGGCGGTCAGTGCCGTGCCTTTCACCGCCCCATGCCGGTTGATGGCCTCATAGCCGTAGTGCGAGCACGACGGGTAGTACCTGCACACCGGCCCGAGCATCGGACTGATGGTCCACTGGTACAGCTTGATCAACCACAGCAGCGGAAACTTCACGACGGCGGCCCTCCAAGCAGCCGCTGCAGCGCGGTATCGAGATCCCGGGCCAGCTGTTCGTGGTCCGCCTCGCCCGCGCCGGGCAGCGCCCGTACGACCACCAGGCTACCGGGGGGCAGGAGTGCCAGCCGGTCCCGTATCAGATGGCGCAGGCGCCGCTTCACACGGTTACGGACCACCGCGTTCCCAACGGCCTTGCTCACGACGAAACCCGCACGCGGTGGGGGAGCGATCTCCCCCGCCGTGTGCGGGTCCGTTCCGCTGCGTAGGTGGACGACAAGAAGCGGACGTCCAGCCCTGCGTCCTCGGCGTACCGCGGCCGCGAAGTCCTCGCGCCGCCTCAGCCGGTGCTCGGTAGGCAGCACGTCATGGACCTGTGGGTCAGGCTGCTCAGGCCGACAGGCGGGTGCGACCCTTGCTGCGGCGGGTCGCGATGATCGCGCGGCCGGCGCGGGTCCGCATGCGCAGCCGGAAGCCGTGGGTCTTCGCGCGGCGGCGGTTGTTCGGCTGGAAGGTGCGCTTGCTCACTCGGGGGCTCCAGAAATGCTTATGTCTCTACGAGACGGGCGTGGGGCGCCGACTGGCTGTCACCGTGCGCCCACGAGTAGCTCGCAACGCCCGAGTGCACCGCTTCATGATCTTGAGGATCTTTGCCCATCGGAGGCAGGCGGCAGCAGCCATCGACAACTCGACCTGGTCACGGTACGCGCGGCTGCCCCATCCGGTCAAACCAGGGCCACTCGGAGGAGCTGAACAGGACGCATGTTGCCGAAATATGGCCGTCCGTGTGCCCCATGGCCCCGGGGCTCACCACCCCATGACACATTTGTACACACCCTGTGGACAACGACTTGAGGTGCCGCTGCCACGACGACTACCGTGGCCGAACTTCGATTCCTTCCCAGCCGTCCCAAGAACCACACTTTCGTGGAAAGTGTCCCTCCAGCGAGTGAGAGAGCGTGCCCTGTGGCTGACCTACCTGCCGATCTTGCCGCAGTGTGGCCACGCGTGTTGAAGCACCTCCTCGGGGACGGGCATGGAGTCGAGGCGAAGGACCAACGCTGGCTGCGGGACTGCCAGCCACTGGTGCTGGTCTCCGGAACCGCACTGCTCGGGGTGCCCAATGAATACGCCAAGGGCGTCCTGGAGGGACGGCTCGCCCCGCTGATCAGCGACGCGCTCAGCCGCGAATGCCAGCAGCCGATCCGGCTCGCGATCACCGTCACCGGACCGGCCCCCGAAGCCCCGGCCGTACCGCCGCCCACGTCCAGCCCCGAGCAGCGGTACGAGGAGCCGCCCCGGTACGAGGAGCAGCGGTACGAGGACTCGCGGTACAACGAGCAGCGGTACGACGAGCAGCGCGAGCTGCCCACCGCCCGCCCGGCGTATCCGGACTATCCGCACGCACCACAGCCGCAGCAGCCGCAGCCGTCGCAGCACCACCAGCAACCCCAGCGCCAGCCCGGCCAGCCGCAGCCCGGCGCCTGGCCGCACCAGCGGGAGAGCGAAAGCTGGCAGCCGCCCCGCGATCCCTACCCGCCGCAGCCACAGCAGCCCTCGTACGGGACATACGACTCCTACGAGCAGCCACAGCACCCCGCACGCCGCTTCGACGAGGCCCCCAAACAGCTCCCCGCGCCCAGCGGCGCCCCCGGACCGCTCGCCGCCCAGCCCGCACCCGCGACCGGACCCGGCGAGCCCACCGCCCGGCTGAACCCGAAATACCTCTTCGACACCTTCGTCATCGGCGCCTCCAACCGCTTCGCGCACGCCGCCGCGGTCGCCGTCGCAGAGGCTCCGGCCAAGGCGTACAACCCGCTGTTCATCTACGGCGAGTCCGGCCTGGGCAAAACGCATCTGCTGCACGCCATCGGCCACTACGCCCGCAGCCTCTACCCAGGTACCCGGGTGCGCTATGTGAGCTCCGAGGAGTTCACCAACGAGTTCATCAACTCCATCCGTGACGGCAAGGCGGACGCCTTCCGCAAGCGCTACCGCGACATGGACATCCTGCTGGTCGACGACATCCAGTTCCTCGCGAGCAAGGAGTCGACGCAGGAGGAGTTCTTCCACACCTTCAATACGCTCCACAACGCCAACAAGCAGATCGTGCTCTCCAGCGACCGGCCGCCCAAGCAGCTGGTCACCCTGGAGGACCGGCTCCGCAACCGCTTCGAGTGGGGCCTGATCACCGATGTCCAGCCACCCGAGCTGGAGACCCGGATCGCGATCCTGCGGAAAAAGGCGGTGCAGGAGCAGCTCAACGCGCCGCCCGAGGTGCTGGAGTTCATCGCCTCCCGTATCTCACGCAATATCCGCGAGCTGGAGGGCGCGCTGATCCGGGTCACGGCGTTCGCCAGCCTCAACCGGCAGCCGGTCGATCTCGGGCTCACGGAGATCGTGCTGAAGGATCTGATCCCGGGCGGGGAGGACGCGACCCCGGAGATCACCGCACCCGCGATCATGGCGTCGACCGCGGACTACTTCGGGCTGACGGTGGATGATCTGTGCGGCTCCTCACGCAGCCGCGTCCTGGTCACCGCCCGGCAGATCGCCATGTATCTCTGCCGGGAGCTGACCGACCTCTCGCTGCCGAAGATCGGCGGCCAGTTCGGCGGCCGTGACCATACGACCGTGATGCACGCCGACCGGAAGATCCGTGCGTTGATGGCTGAGCGGCGCTCCATTTACAACCAGGTCACCGAGCTCACCAACCGCATCAAGAACGGCTGACGCCTGGGGCTGCGGTGCGGCGTGGGGCTTGCTGGGGCTTGCTGGGTGCCTCTGCGGTGGGCGCCGCCCCCGGCAACCCCTGCTCCGACTGTCCCGGACGGGGTGTCCCCGTATCCCTCCCCCAGACTCCGTCTGGGAGGTGCCCCCACCTTCCCGGCTGCACCGATATGCGGCTCCGCCGCGCGACGAGGCTCCGCCCGGCTCCGGGGTGCCGCAGGTGGGTGTCCCCGTATCCCGCCCCTTCCCGGAAACCGGGGCGCGAGCCCCGGACCCCGGGGTTGGCCGGTGCGGGCGGTGGCCGGGTGTTGTGCCCACCCGTGCCGCCCCTCGGGCGGCCCGAGTGCCCACAACACGGTGGCGCTCGAGTGCCCACAACACCTCGGGGGTCTGGGGGCGAAGCCCCCAGTTTCGGGAAGGGGCGGGTCAGGGGAATCCCTCCCCCGGCGGCGGCGCTCAGCCACAACCACCGACGGGCGGCCCGTCGCGGTAGCGCAGGCGCGCCGAAGCCCGGGAGGGGGCTCCCCCGGCGCTGGGGTGTTCGAATGCGTGGGGGCCGCCCCAAGATGTCCACAGCGCCGGTGGAGTTCGCCCGTCCACACCCTGGGGACCGCGAAGTTGTCCCGAAAGCTTCCACAGCGCGCCCGGCCGGGGCATCATCATCCGAGGTCATTGGCCTGTGGAACTGTGAACTCGAAAGATCCACAAGCTGTGGACGACACGGCGGGCGTCAGGCCGCCCCCTGACTTATCCACCACCAACCCACAGCATTCCCTGAGTTGTGCACAGCTTCTCCACACCCCTGTCCACTGTTCGGCAACGCGACGCGCCGGATCACCGGGTCGTGTGAAAGGCGTCACACGACCCCCACTGTTTGGGCTGTTGAGAACTTGGGGATTCCTGGGGACGACGCTGTGGGGAAGTCAGGGTGGGCTGGGGACCGGGTGTGCAGAACTTTTCGCCGTCCACAGCGACCCCCGCTTCGTCCACCGCTGCGCCCACAGGCCCGGTGGACAAAAAATGGGTGCTGACCTGCAGAAACTGAGTTATCCCCGGAATCCACAGGGCCTACTACTACGACCACAGAGTTAGACCGGGGAAATCGCTTGGAACCGGGGGCTGTGCACAACTCAGGGTGCGGGCGTCCTACCCATCTCGTCACGACTTGACCCCGAGCCGCACGAGCTGTCAGTGCGGTGCGTCAGACTGGTCTCCGGCAACCAGCAACAGCAGGAGGCGGCTGAAGGTGAAGATCCGGGTAGAGCGCGATGTACTGGCGGAGGCGGTGGCATGGGCCGCCAAGAGCCTTCCCGCCCGTCCGCCGGTGCCGGTCCTCGCAGGACTGCTGCTGAAGGCGGAGGAGGGGACGCTGAGCCTCTCCGGCTTTGACTACGAGGTCTCGGCCCGGGTCTCGGTCGAAGCGGAGGTGGAGGAGGAGGGCACCGTCCTCGTCTCCGGCAAGCTCCTCGCCGACATCTGCCGTGCGCTGCCCAACCGGCCCGTTGAGATTTCCACAGACGGTGTACGGGTGAGCGTCGTCTGCGGCTCCTCGCGGTTCACGCTCCACACCCTCCCGGTGGAGGAGTACCCGGCGCTGCCCGAGATGCCCACCGCTACCGGCACCGTCCCCGGTGAGGTCTTCGCGGCGGCCGCCGCGCAGGTCGCCATCGCCGCTGGTCGCGACGACACCCTGCCGGTGCTCACCGGTGTGCGGATCGAGATCGAGGGCGACACGGTCACGCTGGCATCCACCGACCGCTACCGCTTCGCGGTGCGTGAGTTCCTGTGGAAGCCGGAGACCCCGGATGTCTCCGCTGTCGCGCTGGTCCCGGCCAAGACGCTGCTGGATACCGCGAAGTCGCTGAGCGGCGGCGACACCGTGTCACTGGCGCTCTCCGGCTCCGGTGCGGGTGAGGGCCTCATCGGCTTCGAGGGCGCGGGCCGCCGTACCACCACCCGGCTGCTGGAAGGCGATCTGCCGAAGTACCGCACGCTGTTCCCGACCGAGTTCAACTCGGTCGCGGTGATCGAAACAGCGCCGTTCGTAGAGGCCGTGAAGCGCGTCGCGCTGGTCGCTGAGCGGAACACTCCGGTGCGGCTGAGCTTTGAGCAGGGCGTACTCATCCTGGAGGCCGGTTCCAGCGATGACGCACAGGCTGTGGAGCGGGTGGACGCGCGGCTGGAGGGTGACGACATCTCGATCGCCTTCAACCCTGGCTTTCTGCTGGAGGGGCTCAGCGCGATTGACTCGCCGGTCGCCCAGCTGTCCTTCACCACCTCCACCAAGCCCGCGCTGCTGGGCGGTAAGCCCGCGGTCGACGCGGAGGCGGACGACGCGTACAAGTACCTGATCATGCCGGTCCGCCTCAGCGGCTGAGCCAGGCTGAGCTCCGGGGTCCAGCCTGGGCAGGGGGCAGGGGACTGTCCGGCGTAGGCTCGTACGCACGTACGTGACGCACAGCAGAAAGGCCCACACTGATGGAGCTCGGTCTCATCGGTCTCGGCAAGATGGGCGGCAATATGCGCGAGCGCATCCGCCGCGCAGGCCACACCGTTATCGGCTATGACCGCAACGCTGACCTCGCCGATGTCCACAGCCTCAAGGAGCTTGTGGACGCCCTGGAGGGGCCGCGTGTGGTGTGGGTGATGGTCCCGTCCGGTGCGGCCACCCAGTCCACCATCGATGAGCTGGGCCAGCTGCTCTCGCCCGGCGATATCGTCGTCGACGGCGGCAACTCGCGCTGGACGGATGATGAGAAGCACGCCGACGAGCTGGCCGCCAAGGGCATTGGCTTTGTTGACTGTGGTGTCTCCGGTGGCGTGTGGGGTCTGGAGAACGGCTATGCGCTGATGTACGGCGGTGACCCCGAGCATGTCGCCAGGGTGCAGCCGGTCTTCGACGCGCTGAAGCCGGAGGGCGAGTTCGGCGCCGTCCACGCGGGCAGGGTCGGTGCTGGCCACTTCGCGAAGATGGTTCACAACGGCATTGAGTACGCGATGATGCAGGCCTTCGCCGAGGGCTGGGAGCTGCTGGAGGCCGTGGACTCGGTGACCGATGTCCGCGAGGTCTTCCGTTCCTGGCAGGAGGGCACGGTCATCCGCTCCTGGCTGCTGGATCTGGCGGTCAACGCGCTCGATGGCGATGAGCATCTGGACAAGCTGCGGGGTTTCGCGCAGGACTCCGGTGAGGGCCGGTGGACCGTGGAGGCGGCGATCGACAACGCGGTGCCGCTGCCCGCGATCACCGCGTCGCTCTTCGCCCGGTTCGCCTCCCGGCAGGAGGACTCCCCGCAGATGAAGATGATCGCCGCGCTGCGCAATCAGTTCGGCGGCCATGCGGTCGAGAACAAGGTCGAGAACAAGAAGTAGTCCACACGCTGGGGAGGGAGGTCAGGGCGTAGCCCATGCACGTTACGCATCTGTCGCTCGCCGACTTCCGCTCGTACGCCCGGGCCGAGGTCTCCCTTGATCCGGGCGTGACGGCTTTTGTGGGGCCCAATGGCCAGGGCAAGACCAATCTCGTCGAGGCGGTGGGCTATCTGGCCACGCTCGGCAGTCACCGGGTCTCCTCCGATGCCCCGCTGGTGCGGATGGGTGCCGACCGTGCTGTCATCAGGGCGGCGGTGACCCAGGGGGAGCGGCAGCAGCTCATTGAGCTGGAGCTGAACCCGGGGCGGGCCAATCGGGCCCGGATCAATCGTTCTTCGCAGGTCCGGCCGCGCGATGTGCTGGGCATGGTGCGTACGGTCCTGTTCGCGCCCGAGGATCTGGCCCTGGTGAAGGGGGATCCGGGCGAGCGTCGCCGGTTTCTGGATGAGCTGATCACTGCCCGTTCGCCGCGGATGGCGGGGGTGCGTTCGGACTATGACCGGGTGCTCAAGCAGCGCAATACGCTGCTGAAGTCGGCGGCGATGGCACGCCGCCATGGCAGCCGTGTCGGCAGCAGCATGGATCTGTCCACTCTCGATGTGTGGGATCAGCATCTGGCGCGGGCCGGTGCCGAGCTGCTGGCTCAGCGGCTCGATCTGATCGCCGCGCTGGAACCGCTGGCCGACAAGGCCTATGAGCGGCTGGCCCCGGGGGGTGGGCCGGTGGCTCTGGAGTATCGCTGCCCGGTCGGCGGCGGTTCCCGTGCGGAGTTGTATGAGCAGCTTCTCGGCGCTCTGGGCGAGGCTCGTCAGCAGGAGATCGAGCGTGGGGTGACGTTGGTCGGTCCGCACCGGGACGATCTGCTGCTCAAGCTGGGGCAGCTCCCGGCGAAGGGGTATGCCAGCCATGGTGAGTCCTGGTCGTTCGCGCTCGCGCTGCGGCTGGCGTCCTACGATCTGCTGTGCGCCGAGGGCGCTGAGCCGGTGCTGGTGCTGGACGATGTCTTCGCTGAGCTGGACACCAGGCGCCGGGAGCGGCTGGCGGAGCTGGTGGCGCCTGGTGAGCAGGTGCTGGTGACGGCTGCGGTTGCGGAGGATGTGCCGGGGGTGTTGTCGGGGGCGCGGTATGTGGTCGCCGATGGGGAGGTGACCCGGGTATGAGCGGTACGAGCGGTACGAGCGGTACGAGCGGGGACCGGGGAGAGCCGGGCCCGGGTGAGCAGTCTGTGCCGGAGCACTCGGGGGTGGATCTGGCGCGGGTCGCGCTGCGGGCCGCGAAGGAGCAGGCGAAGGCGCGGGGGGAGGCGTACCGGCAGAAGAAGCAGGCGCGCCGTGGGGGTTTGCGTTCCGGTGCGCGTCGCGATGGCCGGGATCCGCTGCCGCTGGGTGCCGCGATTGAGCGGCTGAAGACCGAGCGCGGCTGGGAGATGCCGATGGCGGTGGGCGGTGTGATGGGCCGCTGGCCGCAGCTGGTGGGGGAGGATCTGGCGAGACACTGTGCGCCGCGTAGCTATGACGAGCAGGAGCGGGTGCTGACGGTGCAGTGCGATTCGACGGCGTGGGCGACGCAGCTGCGGCTGCTGGCTCCGCAGCTGGTGCGTCGGCTGAACGATGATCTGGGTCAGGGCAGTGTGAAGTTGATCAAGGTTTTGGGGCCCGGGGGCCCGGAGCGCCGTTATGGCCCGCTGCGGGCGCCGGGGAGCCAGGGGCCCGGGGACACTTACGGGTGAGAATCCTGTGCGGGGAGTGACTCCGCTCACGGTAATCGGAGGTTGACAGCGCGAAGCGCTGAGCGCCCCTGTGAGCCTCTTGGGGGCCCGGTCTGCATATAGGGAGTCGGCGGACGCGAGTTCAGGGCGGCACATGCGGACTCAGGCACCGGCAAACCCCCATTCATCTCAGCGCTACCGGTAGACTGGGCGGCACCCGCCTTACTGCGGACCTAGTCGAACGACGCAGCCGCTCCCGCCTGCCGGGAGATGGCTTGTGCTGTGCCAGAAAGGGCGCTTCGTGGCCGATTCCGGCAACCCCAACGAGAATCTCCCGTCCAACGTCGAGCTTGCCTCTGCCGTGCCTCTGGGTGAGTCGGCGTATGACGCCAGCGCGATCACTGTCCTTGAAGGGCTGGACGCGGTCCGTAAGCGACCTGGCATGTACATCGGCTCGACCGGTGAGCGCGGTCTGCACCACTTGGTGTACGAGGTCGTCGACAACTCCGTCGATGAGGCGCTGGCCGGGCACGCGGACACCATCGATGTGACGCTTCTCGCCGATGGCGGCGTCAGGGTCATCGACAACGGCCGGGGTATCCCGGTGGACATCGTGCCGTCCGAGAAGAGGCCCGCGGTTGAGGTCGTGCTGACCGTGCTGCACGCGGGCGGGAAGTTCGGCGGGGGTGGCTATGCCGTCTCCGGTGGTCTGCACGGTGTCGGTGTCTCGGTTGTGAACGCGCTGTCGCAGAAGGTCGCTGTCGAGATCAAGCGGGATGGCTACCGCTGGACGCAGGACTACAAGCTGGGTGCGCCGACCGCGCCGCTGGCGAAGAATGAGCCCACCGAGGAGACCGGCACCATGGTCACCTTCTGGGCGGACAGCGACATCTTCGAGACGACTGACTACTCCTTTGAGACGCTGTCGCGGCGTTTCCAGGAGATGGCGTTTCTCAACAAGGGCCTGACCATCTCGCTGACCGATGAGCGGGAGGCGGCGAAGCTGACTTCCGGTGCGGACACCACGGACTCGGCTGATGAGGACCAGGCCCGCTCGGTTACGTACCACTACGAAGGCGGCATTACCGACTTTGTCCGGCACCTCAACTCCCGTAAGGGCGAGCCGGTGCACCCCTCGGTGATCGACATCGAGGCGGAGGACAAGGAGCGGATGCTCTCCCTTGAGATCGCGATGCAGTGGAACACCCAGTACACCGAGGGTGTCTACAGCTTCGCCAACACGATCCACACGCATGAGGGCGGTACGCACGAGGAGGGCTTCCGGGCCGCGCTGACCAGCCTGGTCAACCGCTACGCCCGGGACAAGAAGCTGCTCCGGGAGAAGGACGACAACCTCACGGGCGAGGACATCCGGGAGGGCCTGACCGCGATCATCTCGGTGAAACTGGGCGAGC
This sequence comes from Streptomyces gobiensis, assembly GCF_021216675.1. Taxonomy (NCBI): domain Bacteria; kingdom Bacillati; phylum Actinomycetota; class Actinomycetes; order Kitasatosporales; family Streptomycetaceae; genus Streptomyces; species Streptomyces gobiensis. The sequence goes on from NZ_CP086120.1 coordinate 2,836,338, forward strand.
CGCAGTTCGAGGGTCAGACCAAGACGAAGCTGGGCAACACCGAGGCGAAGACCTTCGTCCAGAAGATCGTCCATGAGCACCTCACCGACTGGCTGGACCGCAATCCGAATGAGGCCGCGGACATCATCCGCAAGGGCATCCAGGCTGCTACGGCCCGGGTAGCGGCCCGTAAGGCACGTGACCTGACCCGGCGCAAGGGCCTGCTGGAGACCGCCTCGCTGCCGGGCAAGCTGTCGGACTGCCAGTCCAATGACGCGGCCAAGTGCGAGATCTTCATCGTCGAGGGTGACTCCGCCGGCGGCTCGGCCAAGTCCGGCCGTGACCCGCAGTACCAGGCCATTCTGCCGATCCGCGGCAAGATCCTGAATGTTGAGAAGGCCCGGATCGACAGGGTGCTGCAGAACACCGAGGTGCAGGCGCTGATCTCGGCCTTCGGCACCGGCATCCACGAGGACTTTGACATCAGCAAGCTCCGCTATCACAAGATCATCTTGATGGCGGACGCCGATGTCGACGGTCAGCACATCAACACCCTGCTGCTGACGCTGCTGTTCCGCTTTATGCGGCCGCTGGTCGAGGCCGGGCATGTCTTTCTCTCCCAGCCCCCGCTCTACAAGATCAAGTGGAGCCGGGACGAGTTTGAGTACGCCTACTCCGACCGCGAGCGCGACCAGCTCATCCAGCTCGGCCGCGAGCAGGGCAAGCGGGTCCGTGATGACGCGATCCAGCGGTTCAAGGGTCTCGGTGAGATGAACGCCGAGGAGCTGCGCATCACCACCATGGACTCCGAGCACCGGGTACTGCGCCAGGTGACCATCGACGACGCGGCGGCGGCCGATGATCTGTTCTCCATCCTCATGGGCGAGGACGTGGAGTCGCGGCGCTCGTTCATCCAGCGCAATGCCAAGGACGTCCGTTTCCTCGACATCTGAGTCGGCCCCGGGCGCCGCATCCAGAAAGGGACTTTGAACAGCAATGGCCGACGAGATCACTCCTGATAACGCTCCAGAAGACGGCGTCGTCGTCGACACCAGCCTCGCCATGCGCGTCGAGCCGGTGACGCTTGAGACCGAGATGCAGCGTTCGTATCTCGACTACGCGATGAGCGTGATCGTCTCGCGTGCGCTGCCCGATGTCCGCGATGGCCTCAAGCCGGTGCACCGGCGGGTGCTGTACGCGATGTACGACGGCGGCTACCGGCCCGAGAAGGGCTACTACAAGTGCGCCCGTGTCGTCGGTGACGTCATGGGTACGTACCACCCGCACGGTGACTCCTCCATCTACGACGCCCTGGTCCGGCTCGCCCAGCTCTGGTCGATGCGGATGCCGCTGGTCGACTCCAACGGCAACTTCGGCTCGCCGGGCAATGACCCGGCCGCGGCCATGCGGTACACCGAGTGCCGGATGGCGCCGCTGGCCATGGAGATGCTCCGGGATATCGACGAGGAGACCGTCGACTTCCAGGACAACTACGACGGCCGTAACCAGGAGCCGACCGTCCTGCCGTCCCGCTTCCCGAACCTGCTGGTCAACGGCTCCGCGGGGATCGCGGTCGGGATGGCCACCAATATCCCGCCGCACAATCTGCGCGAGGTGGCGGCCGGTGCCCAGTGGTATCTGGAGCACCCGGAGGCCACCAACGAAGAGCTCCTGGACGCCCTGCTGGAGCGGATCAAGGGCCCGGACTTCCCGACCGGCGCGCTGGTGGTGGGCCGCAGCGGCATCGAGGAGGCGTACCGCACCGGGCGTGGCTCGATCACGATGCGGGCCATCGTCGAGGTTGAGGAGATCCAGGGCCGCCAGTGCCTGGTGGTCACCGAGCTGCCGTACCAGGTCAACCCGGACAATCTCGCGCTGAAGATCGCCGACCTGGTGAAGGACGGCCGGGTCGCGGGTATCGCGGACGTGCGGGATGAGACCAGCTCGCGCACCGGCCAGCGGCTGGTCATCGTTCTCAAGCGGGACGCGGTGGCCAAGGTCGTCCTCAACAACCTCTACAAGCACACCGATCTGCAGACCAACTTCGGCGCGAATATGCTCGCCCTGGTCGACGGGGTGCCGCGCACCCTGTCGCTGGACGCGTTCATCCGCAACTGGGTCACGCACCAGATCGATGTTGTGGTGCGCCGCACCCGCTTCCGGCTGCGCAAGGCGGAGGAACGCGCCCATATTCTGCGCGGTCTGCTGAAGGCGCTGGACGCGATCGACGAGGTCATCGCGCTGATCCGGCGCAGTGACACGGTCGATGTGGCCCGCACCGGGCTGATGGACCTGCTGACGATCGACGAGATCCAGGCGAACGCGATCCTGGAGATGCAGCTGCGCCGGCTGGCCGCCCTGGAGCGGCAGAAGATCACCGCCGAGCACGATGAGCTGCAGGCGAAGATCGAGGAGTACAACGCGATCCTGGCCTCCCCGCTGCGGCAGCGCGGGATCATCAGCGAGGAGCTGGCCGCGATCGTCGAGAAGTTCGGCAATGACCGGCGCTCGCAGCTGGTGCCCTTCGAAGGTGATATGTCCATCGAGGACCTGATCGCCGAGGAGGACATCGTCGTCACCATCACGCGTGGCGGCTATGTGAAGCGCACGAAGACCGACGACTACCGGGCGCAGAAGCGCGGCGGCAAGGGCGTACGGGGCACAAAGCTCAAGGAAGACGACATCGTCGACCACTTCTTTGTCTCCACGACCCACCACTGGCTGCTGTTCTTCACCAACAAGGGCCGGGTCTACCGGGCCAAGGCGTACGAGCTGCCGGACGCCGGCCGGGACGCGCGCGGGCAGCATGTGGCGAACCTGCTGGCCTTCCAGCCGGATGAGAAGATCGCCGAGATCCTCGCCATCCGGGACTACGAGGCGGTGCCGTATCTGGTGCTGGCGACCAAGTCGGGTCTGGTGAAGAAGACCCCGCTGAAGGACTACGACTCGCCGCGCTCGGGCGGCGTCATCGCGATCAATCTCCGGGAGATGGACGACGGCCGCGACGATGAGCTGATCGGCGCGGAGCTGGTCTCCCCCGATGATGATCTGCTGTTGATCAGCAAGAAGGCGCAGTCGATCCGCTTCACCGCTACGGATGAAGCTCTTCGTCCGATGGGACGCGCTACCTCGGGTGTGAAGGGCATGAGTTTCCGGGAGGGCGATGAACTCCTCTCGATGAATGTTGTCCGAGCCGGTACCTTCGTGTTCACCGCCACCGATGGCGGGTACGCGAAGCGCACCAACGTGGACGAGTACCGGGTCCAGGGTCGTGGCGGTCTGGGTATCAAGGCCGCCAAGATCGTGGAAGACCGTGGCTCGCTCGTCGGCGCGCTGGTGGTGGAGGAGACGGACGAGATCCTCGCCATCACGCTCGGCGGAGGTGTGATCCGTACGCGGGTCAGTGGGGTCAGGGAGACGGGCCGTGACACGATGGGCGTCCAACTGATCAACCTGGGTAAGCGGGATGCCGTCGTCGGTATCGCCCGCAATGCCGAGGCCGGCCGCGAGGCTGAGGAAGTCGAGGCTGAGGGCCCCGCAGCGGACGCAGAGGACGCGGCGGACACAGCCACGGACAACGAGGAGTAAGTCGTGAGCGGGACCACGGGCGGCGCGGAGATTGGCGGTGCCCGTGGTCCGTTCGCTGACGATGGTCGCTTCCAGGCGTATCCCACCGTGGGGGAACAACGATGACGAGTGCCCAGCCCCATTCACAGCAGGCACAGCCGCAACCGCAACCACAGCCGCAATCCCAGCAGCCGCCGCACCACCCGCCGCAGGCCTACCCGGCCCCCGGCGGCCAGCAGCAGGACTACGCGCCCGACGCCACCCAGGGCGGCGGCGTACGCCGCCCACGCACGGGAGCGCGTACCGTCCCGCGGATCCGTAAGGCGCGGCTGCGGGTGGCCAAGGCCGACCCATGGTCGGTGATGAAGGTCAGCTTTCTGCTCTCCATCGCGCTGGGTATCTGCACGATCGTCGCGGTTGCTGTGCTGTGGATGGTCATGGACGCCATGGGTGTTTTTGAGACCATCGGCAGGACGATCAGCGAGGCCACCGAATCGACGGAGAGCGGCGGCTTCGACCTGGAATCCTTCCTGTCGCTGCCCCGCGTGCTGACCTTCACCTCCATTATCGCGGTGATCGACGTGGTCCTGGCCACGGCGCTGGCCACCCTGGGGGCCTTCATCTACAACCTGTCCGCCGGTTTCGTCGGCGGTGTGGAGCTCACCCTGGCCGAGGACGAGTAAGCCCTGCCGGCGGTGGCTGAGAACGGATTTTGGGGCACGGCCAGGAATGCGCTAATCTTTCGGTGCAGCGCGGGGCTATAGCTCAGACGGTTAGAGCGCTTCCCTGATAAGGAAGAGGCCACAGGTTCAAGTCCTGTTAGCCCCACCGCGAGGATTGGCCCGGCCGGAGAAATCTCCGACCGGGCCGATCGCTTTTGGTTACGCGCGAGTTGGGTATCATCGGGCGCCAGAAGGTCCCAACGTCTCTGAAGGACGAGGTAACGCCGTGAAGAAGCTCCTCCTGGTCGCGCTGGCCGCCATCGGCGGACTCCTCGTGTACCGCCAGATCCAGGCGGACCGTGCCGAGCAGGACCTGTGGACGGAGGCAACTGACTCCGTGCCCGCCGGTCCGGGTGTCTGAGAGACCAGCAGCACCGACGAAGCCCCGGCTCAGGCCGGGGCTTCGTCGTGTTGCGGGACCGTGACGTACCTGCCCTTGAGGTGTGCAAGAGCAAACGAATACGGTGCTTGCGCTGCCTGCCGCGCTGGTTCCGGCGCGCCAGGCGGATCCGTGTATCGGTACAGCCGGGAAGGTCAGGGCCAGGACTGGGCCAGGACCTGGCTCTGCCCGGCGCCCTGGGGCGGCACTGACGGCACGTCTTGGGGAGCGGCCCAGACTTAGCCAGCCGGCGGATCAGGGGGAGGCAGGGCACGGCAGGTATCCAACGCCGGATGACGATGCTCACTGGTGAGGTGCTGGGTGCGGTGCCGGGCGTCCCAGTGGCCGTTGCTGATGGCAATGGCAGCCTGGTGATGGTGCTCGACTCATCCGGTCCGATGGGCGACGACGACGGCTCCGGAAGCACCCGTATCGGGGCGGCCCGCAACGCCGTGGGGTCCGTGGTGGACAGCCCGCTCGACGGTTACCCGACCGGGCTGCGGCTCTGCGGGGCGGGAAGCCGACCGCCGTCTCGGGGACGGTCACCTCGGTGCGGCAGGGCGGCGATTACTGCATCGCGGTCCCGCTCGGCGATTCCGGGGACGCCGGGGCGGTGATGGCTCCGGCGGTGCAGGATGGTCCGGGCCGGTGGGCGCGGCCGTGCATGCGCGGTGTCGTGGCGTAAGGCGGTAGGGGGCGGTAAGGGGAATGATCACGGATACGACGAGGGGTGGCGCGTGGTGAAGTGGCGCACGAAGGGTACGGGCGCGCGGATCGCCGCCGCCGTGGTGACGCTGTGCGCGGTAGCGGTCCTGCCGGGTCAGGCGGCGGCGGCCGAGGTGCCGGAGTATCAGATGGCTGAGGAGGCCAAGCCCATCAAGGGCGCCGCGAGCAGCGGAGACGCTCCGGAAATCAAGCCGGGCTTCTACACCGACACCATCGCGCGGGGCGAGGAGAAGTACTACAGCGTCACTCTGGACGCCACCTCGACCGCCTATATCTCCGCGGTCGCGGCACCGAAGCCCGGCACCAAGGTGGCGTCCTACGGGGACGGTATTGAGCTGGAGTTGAAGACCACCAGCGGTGAGAAGTGCGACACCAGCGGTGCGGCGTCCTTCAAGGGCGGTGAGGTGTCGTACCCGATCGGTGACTACGCGGCCCGCCGGATCGGCGGCGGTATCGACACCTGCCAGCAGGCCGGGCCGTATCTCTTCTCGGTCAAGCGCAAGGGCAAGGCGGCCTCCGATCCCGGTGAGTGGCCGGTCGAGATCCGCTATATGCGGGAGCCCGGTCTCAAGGGCAGCATTCCGGGGCCGCCCGGCCAGGGCACCTGGAGTTCAGAGCCGCCCACCCAGCCCACCGGGCAGGCCGACCAGGCCAAGGGCGGCACCAGCCTCAATGACGCCGGTGCGATAGGGCCCGGGGTATGGAAGGACCGGATCCAGCCGGGCGAGACCCGCTTCTACCGGGTGCCGGTCGACTGGGGGCAGCAGCTCTTCGCCGCGGCCGAACTGCCCAACGCCGAGCAGCAGGAGGAGGGATCGTCCAAGTATGTCTCCAAGGCGCTGGGACTGAATCTGTTCAACCCCGCACGGGCCGACATCGTGGATGACAACTTCACCTCGTATGACGGTGACCAGGCATCGGCCCCGCTGGGACTGCGGCCAGTGGAGTACGGCAACCGCTTTGACGACGAGGGTCGCGGGGCGAGCATCGCCGGGTGGTACTACCTTCAGGTCACCGTGCACCAGGACCTCGCGCAGTACTTCCCCAAGGGCGCGAACGTCACCCTCCGGGTCAAGTTCAGGGGCGAGCCCAAGGAGGCTCCCGACTACGACGGTGACGCCGTGGCCGCGGGCTTCGGCGTCACCGATGAGGACAGGAAGGCCGCTGAGCAGGGCCTGACGGCGGCCGATGTCGCGGACAGTGACAGCAAGCAGCTCATCGCCTGGGCCGGAATCGGCGCGGGCACCGTGCTGATCCTCGGGCTTGCCCTGTGGGTACTGATCGCCCGCCGCCGAGCCGCGGCCGCTGCCGCGCAGCCGCCGTACCCCACCACCGTGCATCAGCAGCCGGGCTATGGGCCACCGGACGGCTGGCAGCGGTAGCGGCCAGCCGGTCAGCCAGCCGGTCAGCGGTCAGTTAGTCAGGACTGGGTGAGCGCCCAGATCCCTACCGCGAAACAGAGCAAAGCGACCACCAGCACCGGGACCGCCACCTTCGGGGGCGGTCCCGGCCGCTTCATGGACCCCGGAACGGGCGCGTGCGGTGGCGTATGCGGCTGGGGCTGAGGCTGTGGCTGGTACGACGCATACGGTGACTGAGCCTGCCCCGGGGGCGGCGTTGGCGTCGGCGGAGTGCTCGGCTGCTGCGGTACCGGCATGCTGGTGGGCGGCGCCAGATGGAAGCTCCCCGTCTCCGAGGACGGGGTCGGCGGTGTGGGGAACGCCGCGGGCACGGTGGCCGCGATCGGTCCGTCCGGGCTGAACTCGGCGGGCAGTGGCCCGATATGGTCGAAGACCTCTACGGCCTCGTTCTCCGGCGTGGCGTCGGCCGCCAGCATCTCCGCCGCACCTGCGAGCGCCTTGCGGGCCCCGACGGCCGTCTTGAACCGGGCCTGCGGGTCTGGGTGCAGCAGATTGGCCAGCACCTGCCACAGTGGCTCCGGCAACCCGGCGGGCGCGGGCGGTATCCCGTGCTGATACGCCTCCACCAGCGCCCGGGCGTCCGGCTTCTTGCCGCTGAGCAGATAGAGCGCTACCAGGCCCACCGCGTAGAGATCGGCGGTGAAGTCCGGGTCGGCGCCCAGCATCTGCTCCGGGGCGAAGTAACCGGGCGTGCCCACCACATAGTTGGTCTCGGTCAGCCTCGGTTCACCCTTGCGCATCGCGATACCGAAGTCGGACAGGCGCAGATGCGGCCGGCCGGTTCCGGTCGCCTCCAGCAGGATGTTGGCGGGCTTGATGTCCCGGTGCACCACGTCCTCCGCGTGCACCGCGTTCAGTCCGGAAAGCAGCTGGTCCAGGAGCGTACAGACGAAGCTGGGCGGCAGCGGACCGTAGTCCGCGATGAGATGGGCGAGCGAGCCACCGCTGACCAGGTCCATGGTGAACAGGACCTTGTCGTCGTCGGCGGCCCAGCTGGCGGGCGCCAGCACATGCGGATGATCGATACGCAGCGCTTGCTCACGTACGAAGCGCAGCAGGGTGTGCGCATCGCTCTGCTGCAGCACCTTGGCCGCCACATACCGCTTGCGGCGTTGGTCCCAGGCCCGCCAGACCGCCCCCACCCCGCCGCGCCCTATCGGGTCGATCAGCTCGTACCGGCCCGCGAAGACCTCGCCCATGCTGCCGTGCCTGTCCTCTCAGTCAGCTCGATCAGCTCAGTCAGCCCTGGTGGGCTTCGTAGTGCTTGACGGCGTCCGAGGTTTTGCCAGCGCCGTACACCCGAAGGAACTCTGCCAGCTCCGGGTGGCTGTCGGCGAGTGTCTGCGACGCCTCGATGATGTCCTGGGCGTCCGAGATCGAGCGCAGCAGCGCCTGAATTTCCCGCACGGCGCGCTTCACCGTCGTCTGCTGCCCTGAAGTGCTGGTGTTCGAGGTGCTGTTGAGCACACTCTGTCCGGCGGTACGGCGGATCTCGTCCATCCGCTGGGTGGCCTCGGCGGCACTCACATGCCCGCTCGCGACCTCCGCGGCCAGCTCCTGAAGTGCTTGCACCCGCTGTACGACGGCCGGGTTTCCGATCTTGGCGCGCTGTCCGCTCATCAGCTGGGAGAGCATGGGAGCCGACAGCCCGAGCACCGTGGCGAGCCGAGCCTGGTTGAGGCCCAGATCATCGATCAGCCGACGGAAGAGAGTCCCGAGTGGTTCGCCATACCAGGCGCTCTGCAGCTCGCGCGCCTTCGCCGTGGATTCCTGCTGTGCTGCGTCCATGAATCTCTCCCCTGAGTCTCCCCTGTCCGCTTCGCGCCAGCGAACTTGCGGAGCATCCTACGGAGCCGGTGTGCCCGGGGCGATACCCGGTCGGAAACAGGCCGGGGGACCGGGTACTCTAGGGCCAGCGGGGCCTTAGCTCAGTTGGTAGAGCGCTGTCTTTGCATGGCAGATGTCAGGAGTTCGACTCTCCTAGGCTCCACTCGTTTGACCAGCCAGGACGCCGTATCGGCGCCCTGGCTGGTTCCACATGCCCATCAGGAATCCCATCAATACGGTCCGGGCATGACCACACAGCACCGGCAGCGGGGCAACATCCGGCAGCGCAACGGCGTCTACGAGGTCCGCATCTACGCCGGCCTCGACCCGCTGACCAAGAAGCGCATCTACCTCTCCGAGAGCGCCCACGACATCAAGAGCGCCGAGAAGGCGCGTACGCGGCTGCTCGCGCAGGCCGACGAGCAGAGACACCCCAAAACCAAGATCACGGTCGGGTAGGCGATCGACCAGTGGATGGCGGTCGCGCGGCTGGAAGAGGACACCCGCGAGCGGTACGAGATCGCGATCCGCATGCACCTGCGGCCGATCTTCGGGGAGGTGCAGGCCGCGAAGCTTCATCCACAGGCTGTGGAACTCTTCTATGCGCGATTGGAACGCTGCCGCGAGCAGCGTGAGGGGAAGCGCAACGGCAGGCCCGACCCCACGACGGGAAAGATCCACGAGTGCAGGCCGCTCTCCAACGGCTACCTGCGTAAGCTGCACTACATCCTTCGGCCGGCCCTGGAGCGTGCTTTCCGCTGGGACTACATCAGCAGCAACCCCATGGACCTGGTCGACGCACCGCCCGAGGACGAGCCGGAGCCCGATCCGCCCTCGGACGCCGAGGTCGCGGCCGTGCTCAACAGCGCCTGGCAGCGTGACCTGGACTGGGGCACTCTCCTCTTCCTCGTGGCCGTCACTGGCTGCCGCTGCGGTGAGCTGTGCGGACTGCGCTGGATGAATGTCGACTTCGACAACAGCGTCCTGTCTGTACGGCGGGCGACCAACAAGCGCAACCGCTTGAAGAAGACCAAGACCAGGCGAATCCGGCGCATCGCGATTGACCCCCTCACCGTGAGTGTTCTCCGCGACCACCTCGAACGGCACCAGAAGCGGGCCGCCGCCTGCAAAGGGAAGATCACGCCCGAGAGCTACGTCTTCTCGCTCGAGCCCGACGGCTCCGAGCCCATCACGAAGAACACCGTCACCCAGCGATACGGGCGCGAAGCCCGCCGCCACAAGCTCCGCAGCACCCGCCTGCAGTCGCTCCGCGACTACTCGGTCACCGAGCTCATCGTCGCCGGCGTCGACCTCCGCACCGTCTCCGGCCGCCACGGCCACAGCACGGGCGCCACGACACTGCGGCACTACGCGGCCTGGGTCGAGGTCGCCGACCAGCGCGCCGCCGAGATCCTCCCTGCCCGCCTGCCGGGGCCCCGCGACGCCTCGCCTCTGGACGGCGAGCTCGCTCCCTGGGAGAAGGTCACCGCAGAACTCCGCGAGGCCATCGAGGACGGCGTCATGGCGCCCGCCTCCGAGTTCCCTACGCTTGAGGACCTGGCGGCGACGTACGTGATCTCCCACGGCACCGCACACCGGGCCTTCGCGCAGCTCAAGAAGGAAGGCCTGATCGAGGTCAGCCGCGGCCGCCGGGCCATCGTCCGCTCCCGGGAGGGTTGCGCCGATGCCTCGTGACACCCGCCTGTCGGCCTTCTTCTCCCCAGCGACGGTCGTCCGCGCGTACCGTGTGTCACGGGACTCGCGACGACTGCGGGAGGCTCACGCGATGAGCGAGCGGAGCTGGACCATCGAGACGATCTGCGAGGCGCTGAGTAGCCCTGCAGCCAAGCAGCGGTTCCTCAGTGAGATCAACCGGGCCCCTGTGCACGAGATCGTCACCGTCTTCGCCAAGTGGCAGCGGATCGCTGCCGACCTCGCGGCTGCCGCCGAGCGCGGACGCGAGCTCGCCCGGGTCGAGGCCGAGACCGGGGAGATCCCCGGCGAGTGGATCGACGTGACCGACCGCATCCAGGCCGAGGCCGCTGCCGCACGCGCTCGCGGCGTCGCCTGATGACGTTCCGCCTCAAGTACGGCACCGGTACGGAAGCCGTGCAGGACGCCATGCCGCCGGCCGCAAGTGAACGGTCACCGCTCGCCCTCGCGGCAGCCTGTGAAGACCCGATCGGCGCGACCGAGCCGTACGGCGAGGACGACGGCGTGGTGCGCATGCTCGTGACCGAGCACGTGATCGCCGTGCTCCTGGTCGGCCAGGTGACGAAGACGGTGACCGTGCTGCAGCTCAGCTACACAGGCTGAGCTGTCCGGCTCGGTCGGTGATCCGAACACCAGGGGGGAGCCATGAAGCCGGACGGACTGAGCGAGTTCGAGTGGTGGTGGATGCGAATGCGTCATCCACGTGCCGAGCGGTTCTTCCTGTACTACCCAAACCAGGAGAACGGCGATCACCAGGTCATCAAAGTCTGCAGCCGCCTCGGCCACGATTCTGCGACCTTGATCTGGAAAATCTGCCATCCGTGCCGCCGTGGCGTCATCGCCAAGATCTCCATTGTCGATGGCTGGCAGCGGCAGGGCCTGGGACGGCGCTTGGTGCTGCGGGCAATGCAGGACACGGATGGCTACCACTGGACCACCTCGGGGCAGTCGCCGATGGCCCAGAAGTTCTTCCCGGCTCTGTCGCAGGAGACCGGGGCGGCCTTCACGCCGCTGGCACCGGTGTGCGAGCACATCCGGTCAGCTCGCCGCCGGTTCCCCAAGCCCCACCTCGAACACGCTGAGTGATGTGAGCTGTTGACCGGAGGGTGGGGGTCCCGAAATCGCCAGCGGTGTCAGCGAAAAACCGAATATCGCTGACAACGCTGACGGTCGCTGACATGAACGCTGACAGCAAAACTCCTAGTCAGCGTTTTCGCTGACATCGCTGACTCTCTGGCGGGGTCCGCGCTTCCGCCTCCGCTTGTGGACTACGGATGGTTACCCATGTCGATCGGCACATGCGAACGGTCGGCATGGTCGGCAACCGTGAAGAGGGGCTGGGTATCTGGTCGTGACCGGCGCTGTTTCCGCGGCCGACGGCTCGCCGGCCAGTACCTCCGCGACCGTCACCCGCGCGTTGCCCAACCGCTCAAGATAGTGTTCCGCCGTCTGGAGCGCGGCCTGCACCCGCTGGGCTTCCTCCCGTAGAGCACCACCTCTTCCCGGACCTTCTTCTCCCGAGTCTCCAGCAGACCGAGCACCGGCGGCACCAGCCACCTCCACGAGCGAGACGAACGAACGACCCACGCCCATCTCCCCCGCCGCTGACCGGAGTTCATGTCCGCCCCAGCCCGAATTAAACGATCACGTTCGGAAAGCGGATGGCGTCTCAGCGTGGTGTCCAGCCGAGCAGCCAGGCGGCGGGTAGGCCGATCAGCCAGCTGCCGATGAGGGTGACGCGGAAGCCGCCCTTGGTCTCGTCCAGTCCGCGCAGCAGTCCGACGCCGATGTCCTGGGGCAGTCGAAGAACTGCGTCACAGCGGCGACGAGGAGCAGGTTGGTGGAGATGGCGATCTCGACGTGCTCGCCGGGTACGAAGAACGGTGCCAAGATGAGCTCGGGTGCGGCCACGTGGATGACGGCTACCACGGTCATGACGGCGACCGCGCAGGCTAGGGCGGTGTTCTTCAGACGCTGGACCGCTTCCAGGTTCTTGAGGGGTTCCCGGCTGACGCCTATGGAGGCGACGCGGAGTAGGAGGCCCTAGGCGCCGCCCCGCCCTGTCTTCCCCCTTCGCTGATAGGCGCGCTGTGTTCGCCGGGGCCGGCGAAGGGGGCCAGGACCGCGAGGGTTGCGACGGCGGGCTGTTGTGGCGGGGTGAGGGGAGACAGCTGCCATCCGTTTGGGTTGGAGTCCTTGCCCAGCCGCTCCAGGTGCGGCCGGGGGTGGAGAGCTACCTCGATGTCAACCAAGGAGCGCACCAATGGCCACCCGATGGCTTTGGCCACGGCCTCCTTGGCGGTCCAGATCTGGTGGAAGGCTGCCGTCTTGTCATGTGGCGGCGCCAGGGACAACTCGGCTCGCTCAAGTGCGGTGAGAGCCATCCGCAGCAGGGGCGGGCCGGGCACCTGGAGGGTGGCTTCGATGTCGATGCCGACGGAAAAGCCTTCGGCCAGTGCGGCCACGGTTGTCAGGCTGCTGTGGGAGACGCTGAGCCCGATGGGCGGCAGGCCGCGCGGGCGCAGGAGCGCGGGCCGCCCGGCCTCGTCCCGGTACAGGGGGATCTGCTGGGGCGGTAGGTGCAGGGCGTGGCTGGCGGCGAGGGTGAGTAGCCGGCGTCCGCTTCCCAGCCGCGGTGGCACAGTTGAGGTGTGCCACCACAGCTCGACCTGGCCTGCGGGGCAGCGCAGGTGGGTGTGGAGGAGGGTGGGTGCCATGGCGTTACCCGGGTACCTGGGCCACAGTGACGGCGTCTATACCGGTGACTTGGGCCAGGATACGGCCGTCCGCTGCGAGGGCGGTGCAAGTGCCGGAGTCGGCTGTGTAGCGCAAGCTGATGCCGGATGGATGGGTGTGGGCGAAGGAGGCGTCGTCACCTTCGTCGTAGACGGTGACGCGGGCCAGTTGGCGGGGGACGAAGACTGCTTGCGTCCTGCCGTCCTTCTTGTGCAGCGCGGGGGTGCGAAGCAGGGCGTCAAGCAGTGTGACCGGGATAGGCGTTCCCGGAATGCCGGCGTCGGTCTGGTCGGCCCGGGGCTTCCATTCCGCGGCGCTGGCTCGCGCGGCAGTGCGCTGGCGTTCAGTGGCCTGGAAGATGCCGGAGAGGCGGACGGGGCAGTCGGGTGCGTAATACGGGTCGGTGACCGTGCTCCAGTCGTTCTCGTCGGGCAGGGGGCCGGTTGGAGCGGGGGCCGCGGTGGGCCCTCCCAGAAGGACGGTGGCCCGGAAGTGCTCACGGTCACGGGCCAGCACTCGGCCGTTGGGCGTGGTGGTGTCCGTGCAGCCGGTTACGGCGATGGCGCGGTGGATGGTGGCCGGGTCGCCGACCACCTGGGCAGTGATCTTCAGGGTGGTCGGGGGCCGGCCTTTCAGGGTGCGGACGAACGCGGTGAACGCGATGTCGCGCAGGCTGTGCAGCCGAAGCCCCGGAGCGAGGGCTTTGCCGGCTTCGGCGGCAAGCGCCAGGAGGAGGGCGCCGGGCACGGTCGGACGGTTGTCGGCGACATGGTCCAGCAAGTAGGGGTGCTGGTGGAGGTCGAAGGTGACCTGCCAGCGGGCGCTGGTGTGCGACTTCTCGATGGCGGGACCCAGCAGCCCGCGCGCAGGTGGTGAGGGTTTTGGGGCCGGGGAGGATACTGGGGCTTGGGGTGGGCTGAGGAAGCCGGGGAATTGGTGGTGGAGGGCGCGGCTTTCGGCCTCGCCGATGAAGGCGATCAGGGGTTCGCCGGGCTGGCGGGAAAGTTCGTCGAGGAAGTGTGCCACCCCCTCGTCAGTGGGCGTCTTGGTGAGTCGGCTCGAGCTGGTGGCCCAGGCATCGCTGATCGGTCCGGTCCCGAGTCCGGTTTCACCCCAGAGAGTCCAGGCGATGGTGAATTCGCCGCTGGCTTTTCCGGTGGCCTCGGCGGCTGCGGCGAGGAAGTCATTGGGCGGGGCATAGATGCTTTCACCGGGCAACCCCATCACCGAGGCCATGGAGCCGAAGTTGCACCACAGGCTTGGCGCGAGGGTGCCGGAGAAGGCCGCGCGCAGGTGGTGGTAGCCCTTGACTTTGACGTCGCGGATGTGGTGGAGGGCCGTGGTGTCCAGCCGGGTGATTTCCCCTGGGTAGTGCAGGCCCGCGCCGTGGACGAGCAGGTCGACGTGCCCGTCGCTGACGCGCACGTGATTCGCAGCGGTCTCGACCGCGGTGGGGTCGGTGACGTCGCAGGTGAGGAAGTGCACGCTGTCGGCGCCGCACAGCCCGCGTAGCGTGAGCAGGTTGCGCTGTGATTCGCGGGCGTTGAGCAGCCTGTTGAAGGCGGCGTTGATGTCCCGTACCGATCGGGACGCATCGTTGGCGCGCTGCTCGCTGATGTAGCGGGCGCGCTGGGCGGGAAGTTGATCGTCGGTGGCGTCCAGGAGCTCGGCTGGAACATCGGTGAGACGGCTGGAGCCGAGCAGCCACAGCTTCAGCGGCATGCGACGGGCCAGACCGAGCATGCAGGCGGCGGTGATGCCGCGGGCGCCGCCGGTGACCACGACGACGGCTCCGGGCTCGAGCGGCAGTGTGCCAGGGGGCGTCTTACGGGGGCTGAGGCGCTGCACAAGCCGGGTCTGCGCGTTGTGCATGACGACCGGGAATCCCTGGTGGCGCTCGGCCTCGGCGGCCAGCGCCTTCAGCGCGGATGTCGGCTCTCGGGTGTCGGTGAGCAGTGCGGTGACGGTGCAGCCGGTCATCTCCCAGGCGAGGCTCTTGGCGAGTCCGGTGAGGAGGCTCGCGTAGGGGTGAGGGGCCTGACGGACAAAGGGTGTGAGCACGGTTGTGGCCAGCGATCCGCCGCTGTTCAGGGAGCCGTGGAGGGCCTGTACGGCCAGGAATGTTGCTTCCTGGACGGCGGCGAGGGATGGCCAGCTGGGGGCGCCGTGCAGTGACGCGACGACGCGTACGTGCTGGAAGGGCGGCGTGGTCCCGCTCAGTGCGTCGCCCACCGCTTGCGCGAGGTCGTCATCGGCTCGGACGGCGAGCAGGTGGCAGAAGGGGCTGCTGCGCACCATGGGACGCAGGACTGTACTGCTTGCCGGGTCCGCGATGATCAGGGTGCGGGATGGGAGTATCGGCCCGGAGGGTTCGGCGTGAAGCGGTCCCGCGGGGTGCCATTGGGGCAGGTAGCGGGAGGTCTTCCTGCGCGTCTGGCCGGACGCTGCTTCGGCGGGGAGTTGCTTGATCACGGTCATGAGATCATCTGCTGCCAGGTAGGTGCGGTCTTCGGTGGTCTGTGGGCGCTTCGGCAGGCGGACAAGTGCATCCGACAGGTGCTCTAGGACGGGCCAGGCATGGTCGCGGGCGGTAGAGACCCGGGCGAGTGCGATAAGGAAGGCGCCCTCCGCCGGCGCGGTCTCGCTCAGCTCGTGCAACTGTGCATACAGCGGCTCGCTGCCGCCGCTTACCCCGATGACGAGGGCCAAGTCCAGTTCGCCATGACGTAGGTAGCGTTCGGCGGTGCGCAGCGCGGTGCGGCCGGAGGTGGTGCCGGTGTCGAGGGTCATGGTGGGCCCGTGCAGATCGTGGTGGTTCGCGATACGTGCCGCGATGATGTTGGGCATCAGGCCGGGCAGGGAGTCCTCACCTGTGGCCGGGGCCCGGGATCGCACGGCGGAGATGAATGCCTCAGTGGCGGAACGCAGCGCGTCCCTGTCGATCCGCTCGTCGATGGGGGCGGATTCGGCGAACGCGCGAAGTGAGTCGGCGTAGCAGCGGATGTTCGCATCCAGGCCTTTGACGGGGAGGCCGCTGAAGGCGGCGAATACCCCACTGGTCTCCTCCAGCCCGTCCCACAACGCAGTATCGGCCGGTCCGGTGAGCCGACCCGCGGCCTGCAAGGCCATCAGCTGACTGCGATCCATGGCTGCCGTGGTACGTGGCGGGAGTCGCAGTCCGCTCAGGGGCGGCACCGGGTAGGGCGTACTGAAGCTGCGCTGCTCGGCAGGGGGAAGGCCAGCGGCCAGGCGGCGCCGGATCTCAACAGCGTCCGGTATCCCCGGCAGATGGGCCGTCCAGTCCACGATCACCACTTCGTCTTCGGTGCCGAGGATCGGCGGCAGGGCTCGAGGCGGCGTGGCTGCGGGCGCTGGTTCATCCTGCAGGAGAAGGTGGGCGTTGGTGCCGCCGAAGCCGAAGGAGGACACGCCGACCGTCCGAGGGCGGTCCGTGCGGCGGGGCAGGGAGGTGTGTCTGATAGGGATGCGCACCCGGTCTGTGGTGTGCGTATCCTGCGCAGGTTCACAGGGTCGTTGCGCGGGCACGGTGTCGTGGGCCAGCCCCAGCAGGGCGTGTACCACGGAGACCACGCCTGCCGACCACCCGGTATGGCCCACCAGGGACTTGTTGGATGTGCACAGTAGACCACCGGGTGGCGCGGCTTGGTGGAGGGTGTTTCGTTCCACGGCGTCGCCGGCCGGTGTTCCGGTGCCGTGGGCCACCACCCAGTCCACCGCGCCGGCCGCCACACTGTTTACGGCTCGGGCGCGGGCCAGGGCTCGCTCCTGCCCGGTGGCGTTGGGGGCGTAGATGGCTTTGCCCCGGCCGTCGGAGGCCGCACCGAATCCGGCGAGTACGGCGAGCACGCGGTCACCGTCGGCGCGAGCGCGGCTGAGCCGCTTCAGTGCCACCAGGCCGGCGCCGTCGGCGAACAGTACGCCATCAGCCCGCGGGTCGAAGGCCAACACCCGACCGGAGCGGCTCAACCCCTGCAGCTTCGCGAACTCCACACTGAAACGCGGCCGGAAGGAGTGGGCACCACCGCAGAAAGCGACGTCGCAGTCGCCGACGAGCAGGCTCTTGACCCCCAGATCGATGGCGAAGAGGGACGAGGAGCAGGCGGTATCCACCACCTGTACCGGGGTATCCGCTGGCAGCAGCCCTTCGATGGCGGCCCTGGTCGCCGCAAGCGGCAGGTGACGCGTCACCCGGCCGGCGTGCGGATAGTTGCTGCGCAGCGCCGCCCGGAGCCTGTCGCGCAGGTCGTCGTCGGCCGTTCCAGGCCAGCGCGCCGCGATGCCGTCTGCCGCGGTCTCGACGACCGCGCTCTCCTCCACGTGCTGGCTGCCCTCATTCCAACCTCCGATGAAGCAGGCGCTACGTGCCTGCCCGCCGACGGTCAGCCGCGCCGCCCCGCACTGCAGCAGCGCCTGGCGCAGCCAGCAGCTCACGTGGTCGCCGTCGTTGACGCCGACTGCCGGTTTCTGCCGGATGTATCCCGCGTGCCGACTGTAGGTACGATCCTCCGCGTCCGTATCCGGCGACCAGAAGTACTCCAGTGGAAAGCGATCCCCCGGTTCGCTGAAGGCAGGCTGGCCGGCCAGCAGCAGCGCCCAGAACGACTTGGGATCACCGGCTCCCGGCACGACCACGCCCATGCCGACCACCGCGACTGCATCGGCCTCACCGTGATCAGTCGCACGGTCGTCCCTTGGTGTGGCCACGGCGCCGGGGGCCGCCGCGGACGCCCGAATGTGGTCGGCGTGCTCTACCCCATCCAAGGGGTCCTCGATGCCGTCCGGCTCGGCCACATCGTCGGGCAGCGTCCTTTGTGCCGAGCCGCTGAGATTGCGGACGGCCGCGACTATCGCAGCTGCACCCACCCGCACCGCCCCATCTGGCGCGCTCACTGGTCGCCCCCGCCGTCCTCGTCGATGACGACAGGAAGACCGCTGATGAAGTCGGCTACTGCGGAGAGGGTCGTGTAGCTGGTCAGCCGCTCCCCGGAATCCGGCAACTTCCGCCCGTACCGCTCCAGGGCCTGGGCCAGGAGACCGGACTGCTTGAGGGAGTCGATGCCCAAGTCGGCTTCCAGGTCGGCAAGTGGCGTCAGGACATCCGGAGGGTAGCCCAGGGCATCGGCGTACATCTCCCGTAGCTCTGCGACGAGCACGTCATGCTCGGGAAGCACCGAGACGTCACTCGGCGCGGTCTCTTCGGGCGTCACGGCGACCGCGCCAACGCGGTGTTCAGCCTCGCCCGGTGTCCCTCCGGCAGGTGGGGGAGCAGGAACGGCCGCTGCGGCGCCGTCCGGGCGTAGATCACGGATCGTGGCGAACAGGCTGTCCATATCCACCCGGTACTGCAGCGGCGCGATCGTCCGGACACCGACCACTGCGCTGCTCACCAGATCCGTGAGAATGCCTCGTGGGCCGCACTCGATGAACACCCGCACCCCTTCGGCGTGCAGTTCCCGCAGCGCCGTGTGGAAACCGGTGGGCCGCGTCAGGTGCGCGGCTACCAGCTCCGACGCATCCTCGGTGCCCTCCAGAATGCGCCCGAGGATTGGCGAGTACACCCGGTAGCCCGGGGCATGTGACGGCAGGCGGGCTGCGCGCTCGGTGAACAGCCAGGCGGACCCTGCAAGCATCCGGTTGTGGAACGGGTAGGGCACCCGCAGGTGCGTGGCCTGCAGACCGAGTGCCTCGGCCGCCTTCAGGATCCGCTGCAGCGCCGCCCTCGGGCCGGACAGCACACACTGCCCGGGTCCGTTGTCGGCGGCGATCTCCACCGCCCACTCCCCAGTGGCACCGATCAGCTGCCGGGCCCGGGCTGCCGGCACATTGACGGCCACCATTCCGCCTGCCCCGGGCCGGGCCTCCGTCAGCGCCTGGTCACGGGCGGCAACCAGCGCCACGCCGTCCTCTAGGGCAAAGACACCGGCCGCGGTCAGGGCGATGAGTTCCCCGAAGCTGTGTCCGGCAAGGACGTCAGGGCGCAGGCCACAGCGGCGGGTCAGCAGCTCGAAGAGCACCATCTCGGCCGCGAAGATCGCTAAGTGGAGATCTGGCGGAGACTCCTCGACGAGCTCATCGAGCGTGGGCGAGCCCTTCTCCAACAGCAACCGCGAAACCGGCGGACGTCCCAGCCGCTCCGCCGCCTGGTCAATCCGATCCAGCGTCTCATCGACCAAGGGATCGGCGAGCAGACCGAGGATTCCGGGGCAGTAGGCCCCCTGGCCGGGAAAGAGGAATACGCACGGTTCACTCATGGTGCCGACCAACTCCGGAACGTGGGTTACTGCCGGGCCGGGGGGGGTGCCCGCAGTGGTAATCCGAGTGTTTACCAGGCTCTGGCAACCAGCGACAGGACCCAACGAACTAGTAGAACTGCTCCATGCTCAATGGCCCTCTTGCCGAACAGCCGTCATGCAGTAGACCCCGCCTGGCGGGACTGCCCGCTGGCCAGCGCGATGTAGGCAGCCTCCGTACGACTCCGAGCACGCAGTTTCACGAAGATCGACCGGACGTGGTTCTTCACCGTCCGCTCAGAAATCCTTAATTCCGCGCCGATGGCCTTGTTGGTCAAACCGCGGGCCAGTAGCTCCAGAACACTCTGCTCCCTCGCCGTGAGCTGCTGCGAGAGTTCCATGCCGACCACCTGCCCAGCCGCCGACTCCGCTCTCCCCGGTGGGGCCTGACACGCCACCTGCAGCTCACGCAGTGCCACGCGCAACGCTTCGAGACCTGCTTCTGTTTCCCGGAGCGATGAAACGATGGAGTCAACCATCGATGCCACCTGAGAGCGATACGCCGCGTGCTCGGCGCAGCATGCTTTTATCGCTTCGCCCATCCCAACACCCGTCTTCCAGGACGGATGACCCAGAGTATCCGTACACCGCTACGTATAAACTCCCCCCCAACGCCCCAGGTGCTACCGCCCAAATGCGTAGAAATAATGGGTAGGTTGTAGCACGAGGCATTCACGTAGCGATAGATAGAGGCAAGGCGATGCACAAACGCGCGCCCCGCGCACTTCAATCCCAAGGGAGCAGGGTCGCAGATGCCTCTTCGTACGGGGGCCAGAGCAGCAGCCCATCACCGTGGGGGTGGCGGGCTGTGGCTCCACAATTGGCGATGTGGAGTAGCCGGGCATCCCATCCGCGCGAACTTCCCTCCCAGCCGGGATGCCGAAACACGGCAAGCCCGGTGGGCCCCGGACGCCCACCCGGTTCGAAGAATCACAGCCAGCCACCCACCATGACGTGGGCAACACCGTCAAACAATGGCGGATCTAACGATCACGGAAACGATGTGAGGTGACCGAATCCGCCGTTGAGCCCGAGGACCGTGACCTGCCTGACCGACATCGGCCCGGTGGAGGTGAAGGTGCCCCGCGATTCCGCCGGTACCTTCGAGCCGCAGATCGTCAAGAAGCGGCAGCGCCGCCTGATCGGTGTCGATGAGATGGTGCTCTGGCTGTCCGCGTCGAGGACGTCCTCATGCTCGTCTGCGACGGGCTGAAGGGCCTGCCCGACGTGGTCGAGACCGTCTGGCCCCGCACGATCGTGCAGACCTTGCTTCCGGCCGCACAGTTTCCTCTCACGTACGCCCAGTGGCACAAGCAGCCTGCGGAAGACACGGCACGCGGCCTAAAGCGTGTTGCAGAAGGCCGTGATCAGGCAGTCTGAGCTGGGCGATCGGCGTGTGATGGTCATGCGGCGAGGGCGAGGTTGTGCATGCGGGCGACGGCCTGGACGGCGTGGTGGAGGCCGTCGCCGCGCTGTCGGCAGTCACGGAAGATCTTGTAGTTTTTCATCCGGCTGAAGACGTGCTCGACGCGGGCGCGGACCTTGCGGTGGGCGGCGTTGTCCTCCTCCTCGCCCTTCAGCAGCGGCCGTCCGGGACGTTTGCGGTGCGGTACCACCAAGCCCGTGTTGAGGTAGGCGCCATCGCCGAGCACCGTCATCCCCCGGCAGTGCTCGGCCAGACCCGCCTCCCGCCAGGCCTTGGCATCCGCGGTGGTGCCCGGCACCGGGCGGGCTGTGGCCACCACGAGTCGGGTGTCCGCATCCACGATGCCCTGCACATTCGCCGAGAACCGGCAGTTATGCGAGGAGGTGCCCACGCTCCGGTCGCGGACCGGGATGAGCGTGCCGTCCACGATCCACAACCGCTCAACCGCATCCTGCTGGGCCCGGACCGGTTCCAGCGCGAACAGCCGCTGGATCACCCGGCACACCGTGGTCGGCGAGACGCCGAACAGCGGGGCCAACTGCCGCATCGTGAGGTTCGTGCGGTAGTAGACCGCCACCAGCAGCACCCGTTCGGCCAGCGGCAGCCGCCACGGGCGTCCCCATCCGCAGCCCTCGCCGCCGCGTTCCCGGACCGCTTTCAGCAGCCGCCCGAACTGATCGCCCCGCAGCCCGGTGAACGTCTCCACCCACACCCGCTCAGCCGTCAACACCCCTACACATACAGGGGAGATGGCCTGATCACGGCCTTCTGCAACACGCTTTAGGGTCTGTTGCGAAATGCAGGCCGTCGCCGAGGATGGGCTCATGAGCAACGACTTGGTGGGGTTCCTGCGTTCACTCGACGAGGAAGCTGAGCTGGTCGGCCGATACGACGCGATGACGACCGCGGACAGTGGGCACCAACGACAGACGGAACTGGCGTTCAGCGGTCCAGCGGGCGCCCATCAATCCGCGTGCGAATCCCAGCCAAAACGCGGAACCAGGGGAGTCCCGGGAGGCCCCGGAGGAGCCATAGGGCAGGTCGCTGACCTGCGGAGACCGTTCGCACACTTTTGCATGGCAGATGTCAGGAGTTCGACTCTCCTAGGCTCCACTCGCTGACCAGCCGGAACGCCATTGTGGCGGTCCGGCTGGTGACGTTTTGGGCGCTGCTGCGAGCGGTGCTATGGGTGCCGCAGCACATAGACCGGGGCGCCGTCGGAGGTGGCGTTGATCTGCCGGATGCAGCCCCGCTTGAGCAGGAAACGCAGACAGTCATGGACCCGGTGCACGCTCAGCCCGGTGCGGGCGGCGATCTCCGCAAGTGTGTAGCGGGCCTCTCCGCGCTCCACGAGCACGGGCACGATGGAGACGGCCACAGCCCATACGTAGTCTGTGATCGTCAGCCGGGCCTTCCAGGCCGCGAGCACCCCGTCGGCGGTGAGCGGCGGCGGTTTCGGTTCGCGTCTTGCCGTGCCGTGTGCTCAGACGGCGTGCTCTGGTTGTCCGACATTGAGCGTCACCTCCGTCACGGAACGTAGGCGGTTCCACGATCCGAAATCCAACCGGATAGACAGAAGTTCGCTCAATAGGTGCGGAATGGGGCATTCCGTTGGCGCGCTGAGTCGAATAGCTATACGGGGGCACGGAACTGCCCGTGCCGGACGCCTGTGACGAAGGCTGACCAGGTGGCCGCCGGGAAGATGAGTGCCGGACCGAGCGGGGCCTTGCTGTCCCGGACCGGCACCACATCGGTGAGTCCAGCGGCTACTTCGACGCACGCGCCGCCGTCTGGGTTGCTGTAACTGGACTTGCGCCAGGCGGCAGTGCTCAGATCCCGGGCGGTTCCCATAGCGTGCTGTCCTCCATGGCTGCTCTGAGGAAGGCTGCGGACTCCTTCGGGGGGAGGGCGTAGGCCCTCAGCAGATCGTATGACAGCTGGAACTGGGTCACCTCGTCCTGGTTCTCGAACAGTTGGCCAAAGTCGTTGCCCTCCTTGTAGGCCACCCAGGAGTAATGATCCTTCAGCCTGAGAATGGTGAGCGAACCGCCCATCAGGGCGTGTTCTCCATGGGAGAAGGGGAGCACCTGGAGTTTCACGGTGGGCGAGTCGGCGAACTCGGCCAGATGGCCGAGCTGCCTGCGCATCACGGCCTCACCACCGACGGGTCGGCGGATCACGGCCTCATCGAGGATCCCCCAGAGGTGACTTGGCGGGTCGGCCGTGAGGAGCCTCTTGCGGCCCATGCGGGCCTGGACCTTCTCTTCGAGTTCATCCTCGCTCGCATGGGGATTGCCGGCACGCAGCTGGGCGCGGGCGTACTCCTCGGTCTGGAGAAGGCCATCCACCGACTGCGCCATGTAGGTCTGCAGAACGGTCGCCCGCGACTCATAGTCCATGTAGCGCCGGTAGCGGTTGGGGAAGGTCTCCTTGTTGACCAGCTCCCACAGCAACGTGAACTGCTTGTCCGTGTCGAAGACGATGTCCAGCGACGCGGCGAGATCCTGTGGCGGTCGGCGCTCTCCGATCTCGATGCGGTAGAGGTGTGTGCGGTCGTAGCTGACGAGGTCTGAGAGCTTGGCCAGTGACCACTCCTCGTTCCTGCGGTGGCGGCGCATCGTGTAACCGAAGAGGTGGAGGCTGGAGTACGAGGGCGTCAGTTCGTGGGATGGCTTGGCCATGGCAACTCCCTGTGTTGGCAAGGCCGGTGGGCAACACCGAGTGCCTACTCAGCGTAGCGTCGTGCTCTCACACTGTGAGCGGAACGGTGAAACTCGGCGTTACGGGAGCCATCCACGACGATGGCGGCGTCACGGCGCCAGCAAGGGGAGCAGCAGGGGGAGAAGCAGGGGAGCAGCAAGGGTGAGGGCCGTGGACTCCGGCGAGTCCACGGCCCTCGGTGGTGGCGGATGGGCGCTCAGTGGGGTTCTTCGCGTTCCGTCTTGGCCTCTGTCTCGACCTCGGCTTCGAGGGGCGCGCCTTCGGTCGGGCTGATCGGGGAGCGGTCATCCACCTCCGTGGGAGCCGGCGGCTCGACCAGCCAGTCGGGGTTGGCCTGCTTGTCCCACCAGCGCCAGGCGGCGACGGCGACACCCGTGAGGACGCTCAGCATGACCAGGCGCTTGAACACCCTGCCGTTACGGGCCCGGCGCGCCCGCTTCCGGCTGAGCTTTCGCACCTCGGCCGGGGTGACCTCGCCACGGAGCGCGGCGAGCGCGGCCGTGGAGCGGGCGAGTGCTTCCTCCCGGGCCGGTCCGGCGGCCACGCGGGCCGCTTCCATCCTGGGGGCGGTGTACTCGGCGGCCTGGCGGGCGGCCCTGAGGGTCTGTTCGGCGGCGCGGGTCGCGGCATGGTCGACGGCCGATGGCAGATTCTGACGAGCGTGCGAAATACGCGGTGCCAGCCGGTGCTCGTACTGCTCCTGTGCGGCGCACTGGGCCTGCCGCGCGGCATGGCTCACCCTGGGCGCCACCGCGTCCAAGGCGTGCCGCACGCTGTCCTTCGTGGTGCTCTTCGCGGCGCGCACGCTGTCCTTGCGGGTCACGGTGTTCTCCTCCTCGGTGGCGTGTCGGTTGTCGCCTTTACACCCGTTTGAAGATCATGCCTGGTTGTCTGGGATGCGGCATGTGCGGGTGGGCATCCGGGTCACGTAGTACCGCGTCTTTGTGGCTTGAAGCCGACAATGCCATGATTCGCGCCATCGTGCTCTGGTACGACTGGCATTCGGCAGCCTCTCGTCCGGTCACCACCCCTATGGGGGCTTCGCGCACCTCCGGTTCTCGTACATGGGAGGATCGGGAAACGTCACAGAGGACTATGGAAGGTAGATCGTGGCTGAGCAGCTTTACGCCACCCTGAAGACCAACCAAGGCGACATCGAGGTTCAGCTCTTCCCGAACCACGCGCCGAAGACGGTCAAGAACTTCGTTGAGCTCGCTGAGGGCTCCCGCGAGTGGACGCATCCGGCCACCGGTAAGAAGTCCACCGACAAGCTGTATGACGGCACGGTCTTCCACCGGGTGATCAGCGGCTTTATGATCCAGGGCGGCGACCCGCTGGGTAACGGCACCGGTGGTCCCGGGTACGAGTTCGGTGACGAGATCCACCCGGACCTCGCCTTCGACAAGCCGTACCTGCTGGCCATGGCCAACGCCGGTCCGGGCACCAACGGCTCGCAGTTCTTCATCACCGTCTCGCCGACGGCCTGGCTGACCGGTAAGCACACCATCTTCGGTGAGGTCGCGACCGAGGCCGGGAAGAAGCTCGTAAACGCGATCGCGAGCACCCAGACGAACCCGCGCACCGACCGCCCGGTGCAGGATGTCGTGATCGAGTCGGTCGTCATCGAGCGTCGCTGATCCCCCGGTCCGGGGAACCGCTCCGCCCCATCTGTCCGTAAGACAGATGGGGCGGATTCCGTATGTGGCGTATGTGGCGTACGTGGCGTGCAGGGTGGGCACGGGGTCGGTACAGCGGGCACGGGCAGGTGGACGGAAGGGTGGAAGGGGAGCCATGGAGGACCAGCAGGGTGGTCAGGGCGGCCGGCAACACCAGTTGCCGGGCTGCTACCGGCATCCGGACCGGGAGACCGGTATCAGCTGCACCCGGTGCGAGAAGCCGATCTGCCCCGACTGCATGATCGCCGCCTCGGTGGGCTATCAGTGCCCGGACTGTGTGCGCGGCGGCTCCGGCACCGGACATGGCCCGGCCGCCAACCAGCCGCGCACGCTCGCCGGCGGCACGCTCGTGCGGGATACCCGGCTGATCACCAAGATCCTCCTGGGGATGAACGTCGCGGTCTTCATCGCGGTGCTGTCGGTCGGCGATCAGCTGGTCACCGAGCTCGGGATGATTGGCTACGCGTCCGTCGATCTGTTCGGCAGCGACTGGATAGGTGTCGCGGATGGTGAGTGGTACCGGCTGCTGACGTCGGCCTTTCTCCACCAGGAGATCTGGCACATCGGCTTCAACATGATGGCGCTGTGGTTCCTCGGCCCACCGCTGGAGGCCGCCCTGGGCCGTAGCCGGTTCCTCGCGCTGTATCTGCTGTCCGCACTCGGCGGTAATGTCCTGACATACTGGCTGATGGCGCAGAACCAGCTCTCACTGGGCGCCTCGGGAGCGATCTTCGGATTGTTCGGGGCCACCGCGGTGCTGATGCGGCGGATGCGTTACGACATGCGCCCCATCGTCGTTCTTCTGGTCATCAACCTGGTCATCACCTTTATGCCAGGCTTGAACATCGCCTGGCAGGCGCATCTGGGTGGGCTGATCGTGGGCGCGGCGATCGCCTACGCCATGGTGCACGCGCCGCGCGAGAGGCGGACCCTGGTGCAGTACGGTACCTGCGCCGCGGTGGCGCTGGTGCTGGTCATCGCCGGTGTGGCGCGAACCCTGATGCTACTCGGCTGACGGCCATGGCTCCCCTTCAACCCTTCAACGAAAAAGTTATCCACAGACGGTAGGGGATCTTGTGCATGACGCGAGGAGCGCCCTCCTCGGGTCGCACAGAGGTCCGTTTCCCCTGTGGGATCAGCGGATATAGGGGACTCGCATGGCGGGCGGCCAACTGCGGAGGCCGTCAACCCCCACTAAGTTATCCACAGATCTTCTGAACTTTTCCCAGGCCTGTGGACGGGCTGTGGATAACTCAAGGGGGCTTGGGTTGCTGCCCCGGCTACTTCCACTGGGTGGAGACGACGAAGCCCACCGCGATGAAGCCGAAGCCGACCACGATGTTCCAGTTGCCCAGGGCCTCAACCGGCAGCTTGCCCTCGGTCACATAGAAGACAACGATCCACGCCAAGCCGATCGCGAACATCGCCAGCATCAGCGGCGCGACCCAGCGCCGCCCGGAACTCAGATCGATCTTCGTCTGCTTCACCGGCTGGGTGTGATCGTCTTTCTTCTTGCGGATCCGTGACTTCGGCACGAGGGGCTCTCCTGTCGATGCGCTCTGATCGCGCGGAATCGGTGCTGCTGTAGTCCGTTAGCGTAGTGCTTCCATGCGGTGGAAGGAGACAAGGGTACGGTGACCACATCCCGCTTCCGACCTGCCCGGCTCGCGACCATTGGTGTCTTCGCCCTCGCCGGACTGATCTTCTGGGTCAGCTTCAACACCGCACAGGGGACAAACCTCCGCAGCGACGAGTCCATGCTGCGTTTCTCCGACCTTATTCAGGAGCGTAGTCGCGAGAACGACAAGCTGGAATCCTCCACGGCCAGGCTCCGTGCCGAGGTCGCCTCCCTCGCCAAGCGCGACAGCGGCAGTACCGAGTCCGAGAAGAAGCGGCTGCGCGGCGTTGAGTGGGCCGCGGGCGCCCATGAGCTCTCCGGCCGGGGGCTGACCGTCACGCTCACTGACGCGCCGTCCAACGCCACCGCCAAGATCCCCGGCGTACCCGAGCCGCAACCCGATGACCTGGTCATTCACCAGCAGGATCTACAGGCCGCCGTGAACGCGCTGTGGCAGGGCGGCGCCGAAGGCATCCAGGTGATGGACCAGCGGTTGATCTCCACCAGCGCCGTGCGTTGCGTCGGCAACACCCTGATCCTTCAGGGCCAGCTCTACTCCCCGCCCTACACGGTCACCGCGGTCGGCGATCCAGCCCAGCTCCGCAGGGCTCTCGACGGCTCCTCGGCGATCAGGACCTACAAGCTGTATGTCGACGCCTATGGGCTCGGCTGGAAGGTCGACGAACACAAGGCGAACGCACCCGTGACACTGCCGGGCTACTCGGGCACAGTGGATCTCCACCACGCGAAGCCCCTGGAGTAGTGACACATGCCGGTGCGGGCGGTCGTCAGAGCGTTCAGCGAGCTGTGCGTCACCGTCGGCACCGTGATCGTGCTGTTTGTGGTCTACCTCCTGTACTGGACGGGCATACGGGCCGAGGCCGCCGTCGACAGCGGGATCAACCGGCTTGCGGAGCAGTGGGCGGCCGAGCCGGTGGAGGCGGGAGCGCAGGAGCCGGAGTCGGAATCGGAGCAGGAGGCAGAGCAGGAGGCGGAGCCGTATCGGGACGGCAGGCCGTTCGCTGTGATGTACATCCCCCGGTTCGGAGCGGGCTGGGCCAAGCCCGTGCTGGAGAACACCGAGGCCAGCACCCTCAAGAAGGGGCTCGGCCGCTACCCCGGCTCCGACCGGCTCGGGGCGAAGGGCAACTTCGCGGTCGCCGGGCACCGGCGTACCCACGGCGACCCCTTCAAGGACTTCCCCCGGCTGCGCCCCGGCGACGCGGTCGTCGTCCAGGACGGCACCACCTGGTACACGTACCGGATCGAACGCCGCCCGTACCGCACCCTGCCCACCGACACCGGTGTCGTCGCCGCCCTGCCCCGCCCCCTCAACCAGGACGCGGCGCCGTTCACCGAGCCGGGCCGCTATCTCACCCTCACCACCTGTGAACCGGAGTGGGGTAGCAGCCACCGGCTGATCGCCTGGGCCCGGCTCGACGCGACCCAGCCGGTGACGGAAGGGAAGCCGGCCGCCTTGCGAGACTGATGCCCGCACGCTTGCCCCGGGACGTACTCTGGGTGGGCGCACCGAACGCATTGACCCGGGCGCATGGCTGGGGAAGGGACGGCACTACGGCATGTACGGCTGGATCTGGCGGCATCTGCCGGGCAACGCATATGTGCGGGCAGCGCTCTCGCTCGTGCTGGTACTGGCAACCGTGTACGTGCTTTTCCAGTACGTCTTCCCATGGGCGGAACCGCTGTTGCCCTTCAATGATGTGACCGTGGACGAGGGCTGACGGGGGCGAGGGCTGATGAGCGCACGGATTCTCGTTGTCGACAACTACGACAGTTTTGTTTTCAATCTCGTTCAGTACCTCTACCAGCTGGGCGCGGAGTGCGAGGTGCTGCGCAACGATGAGGTGCGGACCGAGCACGCGCAGGACGGTTTCGACGGGGTGCTGCTGTCCCCTGGGC
Source organism: Streptomyces gobiensis (assembly GCF_021216675.1). Classification (NCBI taxonomy): domain Bacteria; kingdom Bacillati; phylum Actinomycetota; class Actinomycetes; order Kitasatosporales; family Streptomycetaceae; genus Streptomyces; species Streptomyces gobiensis. Next base: position 2,865,080 of record NZ_CP086120.1, read on the forward strand.
CGGGCACGCCCGAGCACGCCGGGGTCTGCGTCGAGATGGTGCGGCACTGTGCGGCCACCGAGGTGCCGGTCTTCGGTGTGTGTCTGGGTATGCAGTCGATGGCGGTCGCCTACGGCGGTGTTGTGGACCGGGCGCCCGAGCTGCTGCACGGCAAGACCTCGTTGGTGACGCACGACGGTACCGGTGTCTTCGCGGGGTTGCCTTCGCCGTTTACGGCGACTCGCTACCATTCGCTGGCGGCCGAGCCGCAGTTCGTTCCGGATGAGCTGGAGGTCACCGCGCGCACCGAATCAGGCGTGATCATGGGGATGCGGCACCGGGAACTCCTGGTCGAAGGCGTGCAGTTCCACCCTGAGTCGGTGCTCACCGAGTGGGGTCACCGGATGCTCGCCAACTGGCTGGTGGAGTGCGGCGACAGCGGTGCCGTGGAGCGTTCCGAGGGGCTTGCCCCGGTGGTCGGGACGTGACGGCGCTGCGCCCGGAGAACGGTGCGGCCTACGATCCATACGCTGACCCGAACGCCTACGAGGCGGCGGTCGGCCGCCTCAGCGATCCGCTGAACGATCCCCTGCCCGGGCAGCAGGAGCAGGAGCAGCGGTACGAGGATACGTATCAGCGGCCCTACGAGGCGCCGTACGAGGCGCCGTACGAGGCGTCCTACGGGGCCTCGTACGGGGCGTCATACGGGGCGTCCTACGGGGCGGCGTATGCGGAGCCGCAGCAGCAGGGGTACTACGACCCGTACGAGCCCATAACCGGACCGGTAGCCGAGCCGGTAGCTGAGCCCGTAGCCGAGCCGGTTCCCGGGCACGTTCCCGAGCCGGTCTTTGACGATGAGACCGTTGCGCTGCGGCAGGCCGAGGAGCCTGTGCCCACCCCGCGGCCGTCCGGCGAGGGGCGGGCCGCGCGGCGGAAGGCGGCGGCGCGGGCGGCGAAGAAGCGCAGGGACAGTCCTGGGGTCATCGCCAGCCGCGTCATCGGTGAGCTGTTTATAACGATGGGTGTGCTGTTGCTGCTCTTCGTCACCTATCAGCTCTGGTGGACGAATGTCCTCGCCGATCAGCAGGCGAGCGGTGCGGCCAAGAGCCTGGAGAAGGAGTGGGGGTCGGGTGACCAGGAGCGCGAGCCTGGGGCCTTCGCACCGGGCAAGGGTTTCGCGATCATGTACATCCCCAAGCTGGATGTGCGGGTCCCGATCGCTGAGGGTATCGACAAGCCCACGGTGCTGGACCGTGGCATGGTCGGGCACTACGACGAGGAGTCCGGTCTGAAGACCGCGATGCCCTGGGACAAGCAGGGGAACTTCGGGCTGGCCGCGCACCGTAACACCCATGGTGAGCCGTTCCGTTACATCAATAAGCTGGTGGAGGGCGACCCGATCATCGTGGAGACGCAGAGCACGTACTACACGTACGAGATGACGAGCCGGCTGCCCTCCACCTCGCCGTCGAACGTCGATGTGATCAGCCCGGTGCCGCAGCAGTCGGGCTTCACCAAGCCAGGCCGCTACATCACCCTGACCACCTGCACGCCGGAATTCACCTCCAAGTACCGTCTGATCGTCTGGGGGAAAATGGTCGACGAGCGCCCGCGGAGCAAGGGGAAGCCGGACGCGCTCGTTGAGTAGCGAACAGAGCGCGAACAGCGGAAGCGGACGGTGTCAGCAGTGCCAGTGACCGAGCGGGACCAGGCGGAGACCGAGGAGCGCCCACGGGGTCCCCGTCGGACGCGCAGCCGAATAGCCGCCGCCGTCAGCGTCTTTGGAGAGTTGCTGATCACCACGGGGCTGATCCTGGCGCTCTTTGTCGCCTACTCCCTGTGGTGGACGAATGTCCTCGCCGACCAGGAGGCCAAGCGCGAGAGCGACAAGGTGCGGGACAGCTGGGCGGCGGACGAGGACACCGGCCCCGGCGACCGGGACACCAAGGACGGCATCGGCTTTCTGCATGTCCCGGCGATGGGCAAGGGCGAGATCCTGGTCAAGGAGGGCATCAACCCCAAGGAGCTCAACCAGGGCATCGCGGGCTACTACGACAAGCCGGTCAAGTCGGCGATGCCCTGGGACCAGCGGGGCAACTTCTCCCTGGCGGCGCACCGGGACGGGCACGGCGCGAAGTTCCACAACATTCACAAGATCAAGAAAGGTGACCCGGTCGTCTTCGAGACGAAGAACACCTGGTTCATCTACAAGGTCTACGCGATCCTGCCGCAGACCTCGAAGTTCAACGTCGAGGTACTGGACTCCGTCCCCAAGGAGTCGGGGAAGAAGAAGGCGGGCCGCTACATCACGCTGACCACCTGCACTCCGGTCTTCACCTCCAACTACCGCTACATCGTCTGGGGCGAGCTGGAGCGCACCGAGTCCGTCGACGCGGACCGTACGCCGCCGCAGGAGCTGGCAGGCGGCTGACGCGCGGGCGGGGAAGCCCGCGCGTCGCTTGTCGCCTACGCCGGATCAGTCCTCGTCGGGGTTCCAGCCGCCGTTGGAGCCCCGGATGAAGCCGCCGATGTCTTCTCCGCCGCCGCTGTCCTGGCCGCCGTTGTTTCCGTTGCCCTCGTCAAAGGTGAAGACCGTGACGGTGGAGTCCTTCTCGACCTCGGTGCCGCCGTTGGGATCGGTCTTGATCACCCGTGCGTCGCCGTCGTCGGACCCCTGGACCTGTACCTGGAGACCGGCACCTTCCAGTTCCTTAAGGGCCTTGTCCAGCTTCTTGCCGGTGACGTCCGGCACCGTGACGGTTTCCTTCTCGGGCGTCGTGGCCACGGTCAGGGTGACCTGCGAGTTCTTGGCGGCCTGACTGTTGGCGGCCGGGTCCTGGGAGATGACCGCGTTGTCGGCCCGGGAATCGTCTTCTTTGTCGATCCGGGCGACGGTGAAGCCGAGCGCTACGAGCTGCTGCTTGGCCTCGTTGAAGTCCTTGCCGAGGACGCTTGGCACCCGCCGGGTGACGGTCTCGACGACCGACAGGGTGACCGTGGACTTCCGCTGGGCCTTGCTGCCGCCCCTTGGATCCTGGTTGGTGACCGTGCCTTCCGGCTCGGTGGAGGAGGTGACGGACTTCTTCTTGACGTTGAACCCGGCTCCCTCCAGCTCGGACTTGGCGCTGTCGAAGGACTTCCCCTCGACATCGGGAACCTCGATCGGTGCCGGGCCCTTGGACATGATCAGGGTGATGGTGTCGTCCCGTTTGGCCTGGGTGCCAGCCTTCGGGTCGGTCTCGCAGACCGTTTTCTTCTTTTGCTCACAGTGCTTGCTGCCACCCTTGACGACCGTGAACCCGGCGTTCTCGGCCTCGGCTTCGGCCTTCTTGAAGGGCTCCCCCACGAGGTTGGGCACCGTCAGGTCGTCCGGGGGCGAGCCGCCGAAGACGGCCTTGCCGATGAAGATCGCACCGATCAGGACCAGGATGGCCGCGAGGACAAGCAGGATCGTGGAGGTGTGGCTCTTCTTCTGCTGGCGGCGACTGTGGCCGCGGGGCTCGTCGTAGCCGTAACCGCCGTCGTCGTCGCGCATCGGCGGCAGCATGGAGGTCTGCCCGGCGCCCTGCGGGTGCAGGGCCTGGGTGGGCTGGTCGTCGGCGTAGCCGACCGCGGCCATGGCGGCGGCGCCGACCGGCTGGCCGTCCAGGGAGGCCTCGATATCGGCGCGCATCTCGTCAGCGGACTGGTAGCGGTAGTCCCGGTCCTTGGCGAGCGCCTTCAGGACTATCGCGTCCTTCTCGGGCGTGATCTCGGGGTCGAAGGTGCTCGGAGGCTGCGGTTCTTCCCGTACGTGCTGGTAGGCGACCGCGACCGGCGAATCCCCTACGAAGGGCGGCCGGACCGCCAGCAGCTCGTAGAGGAGACAGCCGGTGGAGTAGAGGTCGGAGCGGGCGTCGACCTGCTCGCCCTTGGCCTGCTCCGGGGAGAGGTACTGGGCGGTGCCGATGACGGCGGCGGTCTGCGTCATGGTCATGCCGGAGTCGCCCATGGCGCGGGCGATGCCGAAGTCCATCACCTTGACCTGGCCGGTGCGCGTCAGCATGACGTTCGCGGGCTTGATGTCGCGGTGGACGATGCCGTTGCGGTGTGAGTACTCCAGGGCCTGGAGGACGCCGACGCACATTTCCAGGGCGCGCTCGGGCAGCAGCTTGCGGCCGGAGTGAAGCAGCTCACGCAGCGTGGAGCCGTCCACGTACTCCATGACGATGTACGGGATGGAGATCCCGTCGACGTAGTCCTCGCCGGTGTCGTAGACGGCGACGATCGCCGGATGGTTGAGCGAGGCGGCCGACTGGGCCTCACGGCGGAACCGGGCCTGGAAAGACGGGTCGCGGGCGAGGTCCACCCGAAGCGTCTTCACGGCGACGGTGCGGCCCAGGCGGGTGTCATGGGCGAGGTACACCTCGGCCATACCGCCGCGGCCGAGCACCTGGCCCAGCTCGTACCGGCCGCCTAGGCGACGCGGCTCGTCCATATCTCCAGCCCTCTCCGTTCGTCCCGGCCGTACCGGTGTGCGGCCCGGCGGTGTGCTGCTCGGCATACCGTACCCGGACCGTCCAGTCCTGCGGCCGGGACGTGATGTTCGTCCCGTTTGACTCCCGGGCTCATCGCTTGCTGTCCAGGACGGCCTTCATCACGTCCACGGCGATCGGGGCGGCGAGGCCGCCACCGGAGATCTCGTTGCGCTTGGCATTGCTGTCCTCGACGACCACGGCCACGGCGACCGGGGAGCCGCTTTCGGTTTTGGCGTAGGAGATGAACCACGCGTACGGGTTGTCCTTGTTCTCCTCGCCGCGCTGTGCGGTACCGGTCTTGCCGCCCACGGTGACCCCGGGGAGCTGTGCGTTGCTGCCGGTGCCCTCGTTGACGACCGTCTCCATCATGTCCTGGAGCTTCTTGGCGTTGGGGGCGGAGACGGCCTGGCCCATTTCCTCGGGCTCGGTCTGCTCGACGACGCTGCGCGGGCCTTCCAGGCTGTCGACCATGTACGGCTTCATCAGCTTGCCGTCGTTGGCGACGGCGGCGGTGACCATGGCCATCTGGAGGGGGGTGGCCCGGTTGGAGGCCTGGCCGATACCGGCCTGGGCGTTCTGCGGGGCGTTGTCCTCGGGATAGATACTCGCGACGGCCCGGGTGGGGGTGAAGACCTCTTTGTTGAAGCCGAACTTCTCGGCCTGCTTGATCATTTCTTCATTGCCGAGGTCGTTGCTGATGGCGGCGAAGGTGGCGTTGCAGGACCACTGCATGGCGACGCGGAGCGTGGCCTTGTCGCACCTCGCGTCGTTGCCTTCGTTGCCCAGCTCATGGGTGGACTGCGGCAGCTGGAACGGGCTGGCGATGCCGGTGCTCTTGTCGATGTCGTACCTGCCGCTCTCCAGCCCCGCGGCGGCGGTGACCACCTTGAAGGTGGAGCCGGGGGCGTAGGTCTGGCGCAGTGCCCGGTTGAGCATCGGCTCGTCGGCGTTCTTCTCCTTGCCGAGGGCGACCCAGTTCTTCTCGTCGTCCTTGGAGTTGCCGGCGATGAGGGAGGGGTCGTACGAGGGGGTGCTGGCCAGGGCGAGGATGGCGCCGGTCTGCGGGTCGATCGCGGCGACCGCGCCCTTCTTGGTGCCCAGCCCCTTGAAGGCGGCCTCCTGGGCCCGGGCGTTCAGCGTCGTGACGACATTGCCGCCTTCCTTCGGCTTGCCGGTGAGCATGTCGATGGTGCGGTTGAAGAACAGCCGGTCGTCGTTGCCGGTGAGTATCGAGTCGTGAATCTCTTCCAGCTGGGTGCCGCCGAAGGCCTGCGAGGCGCGGCCGGTGACCGGGGCCCACATTTTGCCGTTCTTGTAGGTGCGCTTGTACTTGAAGTCGCTGCCGGTGGTCTCGGTGGAGCCGGTGATGGGCTTGCCCTCGACGATGATGTTGCCGCGTGGGTGGGAGTAGCGGTCGATGGCGACCCGGCGGTTTTTGTCGTGGTTCTTGATCTCGTCGGCCTGGACGAACTGGACCCAGTTGACCCGGACCAGCAGGGCCATGATCAGCACGCCGCAGAAGATGGCGACCCTGCGCAGGGGCTTGTTCATGGCTTAACCACCTGGGTCATCTCGGCATCGGGGGACGGGGCGGGGGCCGGGGCTGGGCGGCGGGCCGTGTCGCTGACTCTCAGCAGGATCGCGACCAAGGCCCAGTTGGCGATCACCGATGAGCCGCCCTGTGCGAGGAAGGGCATGGTCATACCGGTGAGCGGGATCAGCGCGGTGACGCCGCCCGCGACGACGAAGACCTGGATGGCGAACGCGCCGGAGAGGCCGACGGCCAGCAGCTTGCCGAAGGGGTCGCGGGCGGCGAGGGCGGTACGGATGCCGCGCTCGATGAGCAGTCCGTAGAGGATCAGGATGGCCATCAGACCGGTCAGGCCCAGCTCTTCGCCGACGGTGGCGAGGATGTAGTCGCTCTTGGTGGCGATGCCGCCGATGAGGCGGGAGAAGCCCTGGCCGAGTCCGGAGCCGAAGAGTCCGCCGGAGCCGAAGGCGTACATGGCCTGGGCGGTTTCGGTGACGCCGCCGTTGGGGGCGAGCGCGAGGGGGTTGAGCCAGTTCTGCACACGGCTGCCGACGTGCTGGTTGACGGAGGCGACGGCGACGGCGCCTGCGGCGGAGAGCAGCAGGCCGAAGAGGATCCAGCTGGTGCGCTCGGTGGCGACGTAGAGCATCACCACGAACATGCCGAAGAAGAGCAGTGAGGTACCCAGGTCGGTTTCGAAGACCAGGATCAGCAGGCTGAGCGCCCAGATGGCCAGGATCGGGCCGAGGTCGCGGCCGCGCGGCAGATACAGACCCATGAAGCGGCGGCTGGCCAGGGCCAGGGCATCGCGCTTGACCATCAGATAGCCGGCGAAGAAGACGGTGATAATGATCTTGGCGAACTCGCCGGGCTGGAGGGAGCCCACACCGGGGATGGTGATCCAGATCTTGGCGCCGTTGACCCCGGGGAAGAACATCGGCAGGGCCAGCAGGACCAGCGCGACGGCCATGGAGATATAGGTGTAGCGCTGCAGGATGCGGTGGTCCTTGAGGAAGACCAGCACGCCGATGAAGAGCGCGATCCCCAGGGCGGACCACATCAGCTGGGCGGGCGCCGCGTTGGCGGGCTTCAGCGCGGGTTCCAGGTCGAGCCGCCAGATCAGCACCAGGCCCAGGCCGTTGAGCAGGGTGGCGATCGGCAGCATCAGGGGGTCGGCGTAGGGGGCGTACCTGCGTACGACGAGGTGGGTGACGCCCGCGAGGAGGCCCAGGCCCAGGCCGTAGCTGATCATTCCGGTGGGGATGGTGCCGTCCTTGGCCAGGCCGACATTGGCGTAGGCGAAGACGGGAATGAGCACGGCGAAGATGAGCAGGGCGAGCTCGGTATTGCGTCGGCTGGGCAGCCCGCCGGGGGAGACGGTGGTGTTGCTGCCCGTGTTGATGCCGGTGTTGATGCTGCTCATAAGCTACGCGCCCCTCATGGCGTCCGGCACCGCTTGGCGAGCCGCTGCTGCTGGTCGGTCAGGCGGGGGCCGGGGCTGGGCTTGGCGTCCGGTCCCTTGCTGTCGGAGCTGTCGGAGCTGTCGGACTGCCTCTGGCTGGCGACGATCTCGCAGACCTCGGCCTGCGTCCGAAGCTCGGCGATCTTGTCCTGGGCCTGGCTCAGGCTGTCCATGGCGATGGTGTCCTGGACCTGGGTGCGCTGGTAGAACGGCAGGTACTTGAGTTCGATGTCGGTGTTTTCCTTGACCTCGCTGAGGTCGATCCCGGCCAGGGTCTGGCTGATGCCCTGGTACAGCGCGACATTGTCGCCCTTGGCGCCGACGTAGTACTGCGTCTTGGTCCAGCGCCAGCCCGCGTAGAGCCCACCGCCAATGACGGCGAGAATCAGGGCGATGAACAGCGACCGCTTGAGCCACCTACCGCGTTTGCGCGGCTGGATGTAGTCATCGGCGCCGAACGCGCCGTACGGGCCCGCCACCCCGGCGGCGTTTCTGCCGCTGCCGGGCGGGCCGAAGCCCTCCGGTGGGGGGCCGGCGGGCTGGTGCGGCAGGGCTCCGGCGGCTCCGGCGCGGCTGAGTTCGGCGGCGCGGGCTGCCGGAGTCTGCAGGGCGCCCGGGTCGCCGCCGAGCGGGCTCTGCGTCTCGGCGACGGCTCCCACGATGACGGGGGTGTCGTTGAGCTGGGTGGCGACGGTGTCGTTGTCGTCGACGTCGAGGACATCGGCGACGATGCAGGTGATGTTGTCCGGGCCGCCACCGCGCAGGGCGAGCTGGATGAGCTCTTCGATGGTCTCCTGCGGGCCCTGGTAGTCCGCGAGGGTCTCCTCCATCGTCTGATGGCTGACCACGCCGGACAGTCCGTCGGAGCAGAGGAGATAGCGGTCCCCGGCGCGTACTTCGCGGATGGACAGATCGGGCTCGACATGCTCGCCGCTGCCCAGGGCCCGCATCAGCAGGGAGCGCTGCGGATGGGTGGTCGCTTCCTCTTCGGTGATGCGGCCCTCGTCGACCAGGCGCTGGACCCAGGTGTGGTCCTGGGTGATCTGGCTGAGGACGCCGTCGCGCAGCAGATACGCGCGGGAGTCGCCGACATGGACAAGGCCGAGCCGCTGGCCGGTCCACAGCAGCGCGGTAAGGGTGGTGCCCATGCCCTCGAGCTGTGGGTCCTCCTCGACCATGACGCGTAGCTGCTCGTTGGCGCGCTGCACGGTCTCGCCGAGGGAGGTGAGGAGGTCGGAGCCGGGGATGTCCTCGTCGAGCTCGACGATGGCGGAGATCACCTCGGAGCTGGCGATCTCACCGGCGGCCTGGCCGCCCATGCCGTCAGCGACAGCGAGCAGCCGGGGACCGGCGTAACCGGAGTCCTCGTTGTGCTCGCGGATCATGCCATCGTGCGATCCAGCTGCGAAACGCAGTGACAGACTCATGCGCACCTCGCCTGTCGGCTCCGGGTACATCCGCACGGTGCCCACCCTCCGGTCGTCATGTTCGTACTACTTCCGCAGCTCGATGACCGTCTTGCCGATACGGATCGGCGCTCCGGGCGGAATCGGCGTCGGTGTGGTGAGTCGGGTCCTGTCGAGATAGGTGCCATTGGTGGATCCGAGGTCCTCGACGATCCACTGGCCGTCGCGGTCCGGGTAGATCCTGGCATGCCTGCTGGACGCGTAGTCGTCGTCCAGCACAATCGTCGAGTCATGCGCCCGGCCGAGGGTGATGGTCTGGCCCTGAAGGGCCACCGTGGTGCCGGTGAGTGATCCCTCGGACACCACAAGTTTGGTCGGGGCGCCGCGTTTCTGGCGGTTCCCCCGGCTGGGCTGCTGCTGGCGTGGTGACGCCTGCCGGGCCGGTGCGGGCCGCTGTTCACCGCCGCGGCGCCCGGAGCGCTGGGTCACCCGGGTGCCGAACAGGTCGCTGCGGATGACCTGCACGGCCACGATGACGAACAGCCACAGTACGGCGAGAAAACCCAGCCGCATGACCGTGAGGGTCAGCTCTGACATTGCCCCCGCTTCACCCTTCGGCTTGCCGGTAAATGATCGTGGTGCTGCCCACGACGATGCGTGAGCCGTCGCGGAGCGTAGCGCGCGTAGTGTGCTGTCCGTCCACCACGATGCCGTTGGTGGAGCCCAGATCCTGAATGGTGGACGGGGATGACGGGGATCCGGCCCGGATTTCGCAGTGCCGCCGGGAGACTCCGGGGTCGTCGATACGGACGTCCGCCTCGGTCGAGCGGCCCAGTACGAGGGTGGGGCGGGAGATCTGGTGGCGGGTGCCGTTGATCTCGACCCAGCGCCGGGTCTGGGTGTGCGGCATGGGTCCCGGGGCGGCGGGTGCGCCGGGCGGCGGGGCGCTGGGCATCCGGGGCGCGCCCGCCGGCATGGGCGGTGCGCCACTGGGGCGCTGCGGTACTCCGGCGCTGGTGGCGCCCTGGCTGATGCCGGGGCTGCTCGGCTGCGGATGCGGCTGGGAGGTGCTGGAGGCGAGGGTGCGGCTGCGGACCCGGTAGAGCCCGGTGTCGAGGTCCTCGGCCTTTTCCAGGTGGACCTTGATGGTGCCCATGAACGTATAGCGCTGCTGCTTGGCGTATTCGCGCACCATGCTGGCGAGCTCATCGCTGAGCTGCCCGGAGTAGGGGCTGAGCCGGTCATGGTCGGGCGCGCTGAGCTCGACGATGAAGTCGTTGGGGACGACGGTCCGCTCGCGGTTCCAGATCGTCGCGTTGTTGTCGCACTCACGCTGGAGGGCGCCAGCGATCTCCACCGGCTGCACCTCGGACTTGAAGACCTTGGCGAAGGTGCCGTTTACGAGACCCTCGAGTCGCTGCTCGAAGCGCTTCAGAACTCCCACGGTGCACCTCCTTCCCAACTGTCCGGCGCTCTAGTGCGCTGCGTGCGCGCAGCGGCTGTCGATACTGCTTACTGATCGTATCCACGCGCGGGGAAAACAGCTGGTTCCGCGTCGTGGTCTGGTGCGTGAGTGTCACCTCTCACACGGACCCCTCCACAGCGATCGTAGAGGGGGTCCATAGCAGTGTCCCCCACCGGCGGCGGTATCGGCGACGGTCACTGTGGATGTGGCGGTCACTATGGATGTGAAGGCACCGTCGGGGGCGTGCTAATCTTCTGGATGTCGGCAGGCGCTCGCACATGACCCGGACAGCAAGCCCGGAGGATGTGCGAGAGTTGAACCGGCAGCACCCATGCGCGGGTGGCGGAATAGGCAGACGCGCTGGATTCAGGTTCCAGTGCCCGAAAGGGCGTGGGGGTTCAACTCCCCCCTCGCGCACCAGATGGAAGCAGAGCCCCCGCTCCGGAGAGATCCGGAGCGGGGGCTCTGCTGTATGCGGCTGGGGTGAGAGCTTTGTCACAGGTGTACAGGTATGGTCGGCGGGTGTCGCTCGGTGAGCGGGCTGTTGCTGGCCGTGGTGGGCCTGTGCCGCTGGGGTATTTTATGAGCGGCGTGTGGCGCGGAATCGTCTCTTTGGGTGCTGTCTCTTTTATGGCGATTTCCCAGAATATTGCTGGGGAGTTGGGTGAGGCATGGAGCCGAGGCAGTTGTGGGACCGGAACACAGTGCTCGCGGAGGCGTTCTGTCTCAGCGATGAGCGTGTGCGATCGGCGCAGAGTGTCCTTGATCAGCGGCAGGCGCACAGATCGCGGCTGCTGGCCGCCTTCGCCGTGACCGTCGGCAGCGACAGGTCGGTGGCGGATCTGCTGGGGCTGAGCGAGCGTGAGGTGCGGGTCGCCCGCCGTACCGTCGGCAAGGACGACGCCAGACGCGTGGCCAAGGACATGCTTGAGGCAGCGCCTGCGTCAGCAGCGGCGGCAGAGCCGCAGGGCGGTGCCGACTCCGCGCCGCCCGCGACGGCAGCGCCGCCGCACCATTGCGACGCAGCGGCCGGTGCGGGTGCCGGTGCGGGTGCCGGGGCCGGTGCGGGTGCGGGTGCCGAGCCGTACTCGGCTTCGACCGCCGAGGGCCCGGCGGTCCGGGAGACGGCGTGGACCACCGCCATGGACGCTGTGCTCATCGACAGCTGGCAGTCCGGCATCGATCTGCGCGTGCTGGCGGACGAGTTCGGCATCGAGCTCGCCAGGCTGGTGTTCCGCATCCAGCAGCTGGCCGCCGAAGGCCGCCTCAACTACCCGCAGGTCGGCGCGGGCACGGAGGATCGCTCCGGTCGGCACCGCCGCGAAGCGGGCGGCCCGTCCCCTGCGTACGACACCTACGGCGATACGGTTGCGGCGCCCTCCGGATGGGAGGCCCCGGCCACGATCCCGCAGCAGATGGTGGCCCACTACCTGCCGTCGGGGCACACCTCCTGGCCGCAGTACAACATGGCGGGCTCGCCCGCTCGTTAGCCTCGTTGGTCTCGTGAGCAGGGAGCGTGGGATGGCGCATGTGCTGGTGCTCGGTGGCACCGCCGAGGCGCGGCGGCTGGCCGGGGAGCTGGCCGGGCTGCCGGGTGTGCGTACCACCACGTCCCTGGCGGGCCGGGTGGCCCGGCCCCGGATGCCGGTGGGTGAGGTCCGTATCGGGGGCTTTGGCGGGGCGGCGGGGCTGGCCGACTGGCTGGGCGCGCAGGGGGTGACCGCGGTGGTGGACGCGACGCATCCCTTCGCCGGGACCATCAGCGCCGGGGCGGCGGAGGCTGCCGGGCTGACCGGGGTGCCGCTGATCGCGCTGCGCCGCTCCGGGTGGACGGCCGGACCGGGGGATCGCTGGCTGCCGGTGGATTCGCTGGCCGGGGCCGCGGCGCTGCTGCCCTCGCTGGGCGGCCGGGTGTTCCTCAGCACCGGGCGGCTGGGGCTTGCGGCCTTCGCGGACCTGGACGAGCTGTGGTTTCTCGTACGGACGGTGGACCGGCCGCGGCCGCCACTGCCGCGTCAGGCCGAGATCCTGCTCGAGCGGGGGCCGTTCTCGGTGCCGGATGAGCGGGAGCTGCTGCTCCGGCACCGTATCGAGGTGCTGGTCACCAAGGACAGCGGCGGTGACGCCACCGCCGGCAAGCTGGTCGCGGCCCGGGAGCTGGGGCTGCCGGTGGTCATGGTGCGGCGCCCGCCGCCGCCCGCCGGGGTGACGACCGTGCCGGATATCGCCGGGGTCGTCCGATGGCTCAGCGGTCTTCCGGGGTTTCCCGGATTTCCCGGTTCTGCCGGGTCCTTCGAAGCAGATAAGTGTCCATGATCCAGCCCTTGTTCTCACGCGCCTGAGCACGGAGCTCCGCGATGCGCTCAGCGGTCTGCGCTACGGGGCCCGCGACGAGGATTTCGTCCGGGGTGCCCACGTAGGCACCCCAGTAGATATCCATGTCCTCGTTCGTGAACTGGCTGAAGGTCTGGTGGGCGTCCAGCATCACGACCACATCGTCGACGCCTTCGGGGAAGCCCTCGGACAGCCGCCGTCCGGTGGTGATCTGCACGGGACGGCCGATCCGGTTGAGCGCGATGCGGTGCTTGGCGGCCAGCGCTGAGACGCTGCTGATGCCGGGGATCACCTCGTAGTCGAACTCCACCGTCTCCCGGGCCAGGACGTCTTCGAGGATGGCGAGCGTGCTGTCGTAGAGGGCGGGGTCGCCCCAGACCAGGAAGGCGCCGCACTCGCCGTCGGCGAGCTCGTCGCGGATCAGCCGCTCGTAGATGTCGGCCCGTCGGTGCCGCCAGTCGTCGACCGCCGGGGGGTAGTTGGTGGTCGTACGGTCGCGATCGCGGGCCGGGTCACGGGCCTCGACCAGGCGGTACGACGGCTGCTCGATATAGCGGTCGAGGATCTCGTGGCGCAGCCCGATGAGGTCGTGCTTTTCCTGGCCCTTGTCCAGGAGGAAGAACGTGTTGGCGCGGTTGAGTGCGTGGATCGCCTGCACCGTCAGTTGTTCGGGGTCGCCCGCGCCGATGCCGATCACCAGGATTCGTCTCACCCGGCTGAGTCTGCCGCACACCGCGGGGCACCCGCGCCGGTGGGGGCTCCCCCCGGCTGCGGGGGTGCCGGGGTGGGTTTCCCCAATTCCCGCCCCTTCCCGGAAACCGGGGCTTCGCCCCGGGGCCCCGGGGCGGCCGGTGCGGGCCGGTGGGCGGGTGTTGTGCCCACCCGTGCCGCCCCTCGGGCGGCCCGAGTGCCCACAACAGGGTGGGGGTCTGGGGGCGGCAGCCCCCCAGTTTCGGGAAGGGGCCGGGTTAGGGGACTCCCTCCGCCGAGGCGGCCGCCGCCGGAAAAGGCGGTCAAGGTCACAGCTGTGCGGCGGTGCGCTCAGGCGTGCGGTTCCCCTAGCCTGCCGTGCATGACGGTCCTGCCTGATGACGGGCTTCCGCTGGCCGCCGAGTTCCCCGATGTCACCCGTGAGCAGTGGCAGCGCCTTGTCGAAGGTGTGCTGCGTAAGACTGGCACGAGTGAGGCCACCGGGGTCGCGGCCGAGGATGCGCTGTCCACCGAGATTGAGGACGGGCTCCGCACGAGCCCGCTGTACACCGCGGACGACAGTGCCCAGCCCATCGGGTTTCCGGGCTTTCCGCCCTATCTGCGCGGGAGTGTGCCCGAAGGCAATGTGCTGTCGGGGTGGGATGTACGCCAGCAGCACCGTCGGCCCGACGCCCGGCATTCCAATGAGGCGGTTCTCGCCGATCTGGAGAACGGGGTCAGCTCGCTGTGGCTGGTGCTCGGCCGGGCCGGGATCGATATCGCTGAGCTGCCCACCGTCCTGGAGGGCGTCTATCTCGATCTGGCCCCCGTCGTCCTGGACGCGGGTGCCGACTTCGAGGCGGCGGCGCAAGCACTGCTGCGGGTCTACGCGGAGCGGGACGTGCCGCCCTCCGTCGCGGCGGGCAACCTCGGCGCCGACCCGCTGGGCCTGCTGGCCCGTACCGGAGACGGCGACAACACCGCCGTACAGCTGGCCACGGCCGCCGACTGGGCGCGCCGGCACGGGCGGACCTACCCAGGGCTGCGCACCCTCACCGTGGACGCGCTGCCGTATCACGAGGCCGGTGGCTCACCCGCCGAGGAGCTGGGCTGCTCGCTGGCCACCGGCGTCGCCTATCTGCGGCAGCTCACCGAGGCCGGGCTGAGCATCGCGGAGGCCTGCGCGCAGCTGGAGTTCCGGTACGCGGCGACCGCCGACCAGTTTGTGACCATCGCCAAGCTCCGTGCCGCACGGCGGCTGTGGGCCCGGGTCGCCGAGGTCTGCGGGGCGGAGCCCGCCGCCGGGGCGCAGCGGCAGCACGCTGTCACCTCCCCGGTGATGATGACGCGTCGGGATCCCTGGGTGAACATGCTCCGTACGACCGTGGCCTCGCTGGCCGCCGGGGTCGGCGGCGCCGACTCCGTGACCGTGCTGCCCTTTGACCACGCGGCCGGGCTGCCGGACGCCTTCGCGCGCCGTATCGCCCGTAACACCTCGACGATTCTGGTCGAGGAGTCCCATGTGGCGCGGGTGATCGACCCGGCGGGCGGCTCCTGGTACGTGGAGCGGCTCACCGATGAGCTGGCGCGGGCCGCCTGGGGCTGGTTCCAGGAGATCGAACGAGCCGGGGGCCAGGAGTCGGCGCTGCGGGACGGTGTCGTACGGGAGCGGCTGGACCGCACCTGGCGGCGCCGGAGGGATGAGCTGGCGCATCGCCGGGAGCCGATCACCGGGGTGAGTGAGTTCCCCTTCCTCGCCGAGGAGCCGGTCCGCCGGGACGCGGCGCCCGAGGAAGCGGGGGGCGGGCTGCCCCGGGTGCGCCGGGATGAGGCGTACGAGGCGTTGCGGGCCCGCTCCGATGGGCAGCTGGCAGCTACGGGGGCTCGCCCGAAGGTGCTGCTGGCGGCGCTGGGTCCGGCGGCCGCGTACACCGGGCGGGCGACCTTCGCCGCGAACCTCTTCCAGGCGGGCGGTATTGAGCCGGTCCGGGAGGAGGTCACCGCGGAGCCGACGGCCGTGGCTGACGCGCTGAAGCGCAGCGGTACGACGGTGGTCTGTCTCTGCTCAAGCGACCGGGTGTACGGCGAGCAGGCCGAGGCGGTGGCCGAGGCGTTCAGGGCGGCCGGTGCCCGGAGGGTGTTCCTCGCCGGGCGGCCGGAGCAGCGGCCCGCCGGGGTGGATGAGTTCATCGTCGCGGGCGGCGACGCGGTCACCTTCTTGACTGGTGTCCTTGACGAGCTGGGAGTGGCGTGATGAGCAGGGCCGTGCCGAACTTCGGCGATATCGGGTTCGGGTCCGAACCGGTCTCCGGTCCCGACGGCGACCAGTGGCGTGCCGAGCTGGAGAAGAACACCGGTAAGAGTGCCGAGGACTTGGTGTGGGAGACACCGGAGGGCATCGGCGTCCAGCCGCTGTATACGGCGGACGACCTGGCCGGGGTGGACTTCCTGGGTACCTATCCGGGGCTGGCCCCGTATCTGCGCGGCCCGTATCCCACGATGTATGTCAACCAGCCGTGGACGATCCGGCAGTACGCCGGTTTCTCCACCGCCGAGGAGTCCAACGCCTTCTACCGGCGCAATCTGGCCGCCGGGCAGAAGGGCCTGTCGGTCGCCTTCGATCTGCCGACCCACCGCGGCTACGACAGCGACCACCCCCGGGTCACCGGCGATGTGGGCATGGCGGGCGTGGCCATTGACTCCATCTATGACATGCGGCAGCTCTTCGACGGCATTCCGCTGGACAAGATGAGCGTGTCGATGACGATGAACGGTGCCGTGCTGCCCGTACTGGCGCTGTACATCGTGGCCGCCGAGGAACAGGGCGTGCCGCCGGAGAAGCTGGCCGGGACCATTCAGAACGACATTCTCAAAGAGTTCATGGTCCGCAACACCTATATCTATCCGCCGCTGCCGTCGATGCGGATCATCTCCGATATCTTCGCGTTCACCTCGCAGAAGATGCCGCGCTACAACTCCATCTCCATCTCCGGCTACCACATCCAGGAGGCCGGGGCCACGGCCGATCTGGAGCTGGCCTACACCCTCGCCGATGGCGTGGAGTACCTGCGCGCCGGGCTCGGCGCCGGTCTCGATGTGGACGCCTTCGCGCCCCGGCTGTCGTTCTTCTGGGCGATCGGCATGAACTTCTTTATGGAGATCGCCAAGCTGCGCGCGGCCCGGCTGCTGTGGGCCAAGCTGGTCAAGCAGTTCGACCCGAAGAACGCCAAGTCCCTCTCCCTGCGCACCCACTCGCAGACCTCCGGCTGGTCCCTGACCGCGCAGGATGTGTTCAACAACGTCACCCGTACCTGTGTGGAGGCGATGGCCGCGACCCAGGGCCACACCCAGTCGCTGCACACCAACGCGCTGGATGAGGCCCTCGCCCTGCCCACCGACTTCTCGGCGCGGATCGCCCGCAACACCCAGCTGCTGCTGCAGCAGGAGTCGGGAACCTGCCGGGTGATCGACCCATGGGGCGGCAGCGCGTACGTCGAGAAGCTCACGCACGATCTCGCGCGGCGTGCCTGGCAGCACATCGAGGAGGTCGAGGCGGCGGGCGGCATGGCCAAGGCCATCGACGCGGGCATCCCCAAGCTGCGGGTGGAGGAGGCCGCAGCCCGCACCCAGGCCCGTATTGACTCCGGTCGGCAGCCGGTGATCGGCGTCAACAAGTACCGGGTGGACAGCGATGAGCAGATCGATGTCCTCAAGGTCGACAACTCCTCGGTACGCACCCAGCAGATCGAAAAGCTGCGGCGGCTGCGTGAGGAGCGGGACGAGGCGGTCTGCCAGGACGCCCTGCGCGCGCTCACGGCGGCGGCCGAGGAGGGCCATCGCGATGGCGGCGGGCTGGAAGGGAACCTGCTGCATCTGGCGGTGAACGCGGCCCGCGCCAAGGCGACGGTCGGTGAGATCTCGGACGCGTTGGAGAAGGTGTACGGGCGCCACTCCGGGCAGATCCGTACCATCTCGGGTGTGTACCGAGACGAAGCCGGGCCGTCCTCCGGCCTTGAACGTACCCGGACTCTGGTGGCGGACTTCGAGCAGGCGGAGGGCCGCCGCCCCCGCATCCTGGTCGCCAAGATGGGCCAGGACGGGCACGACCGGGGCCAGAAGGTCATCGCGACCGCCTTCGCGGACCTCGGCTTCGATGTCGATGTCGGCCCGCTCTTCCAGACCCCGGCCGAGGTGGCCCGGCAGGCGGTGGAGGCCGATGTGCACATCATCGGGGTCTCCTCGCTGGCCGCGGGGCATCTCACGCTGGTCCCGGCGCTGCGCGAAGAGCTGGCCGGGCAGGACCGGGAGGACATCATGATCGTGGTGGGCGGCGTGATCCCGCCGCAGGATGTCGAGCCGCTACGGGAGATGGGCGCCGCGGCGGTCTTCCCGCCCGGCACGGTGATCCCGGACGCCGCCTATGACTTGGTACGGTCGCTGGCCGCGTCCCTTGACCACGAGCTGTAGGCCCGTACGTCCATGCCGCCGAAGATTGATATCGACGCGTACGCGCAGGGTGTGCTCGCTGGCTCGCGCGCGTATATCGCCCGTGCCATCACCCTGGTCGAGTCCACCCGCCCGGACCACCGGCAGCTCGCCCAGCGGTTGCTGGTGGAGCTCCTGCCCTCTTCGGGCCGGGCCCGGCGGGTAGGCATCAGCGGAGTACCCGGTGTAGGCAAGTCGACCTTTATCGACGCCATGGGTTCGATGTTGACCGGTCTCGGCCACCGGGTGGCGGTTCTCGCCGTCGACCCGTCCTCCGGGCGCACCGGGGGCTCCATCCTGGGTGACAAGACCCGGATGGAGCGGCTCGCGGTGGACCCGGCGGCCTTCGTCCGGCCGTCACCGACCGCCGGCACGCTGGGCGGGGTGGCCCGGGCGACCCGGGAGACCATCGTGGTGATGGAAGCCGCGGGCTATGACGTGGTGCTGGTCGAGACTGTGGGCGTGGGCCAGTCCGAGGTGACCGTCTCGGGCATGGTCGACTCCTTTCTCCTCCTGACCCTGGCCCGTACCGGCGATCAGCTCCAGGGCATCAAGAAGGGCGTGCTGGAGCTGGCGGACGTGGTCGCCGTCAACAAGGCCGACGGCCCCCATGAGCGCGACGCCCGCTCGGCTGCCCGGGAACTCTCCGGCGCGCTACGGCTGTTGCAGCCCCCGGACTCCCCCTGGAACCCGCCGGTGCTCACCTGCAGCGCACACGAGTCCCGGGGCCTTGACGACGTGTGGGACCGCCTGGAGCAGCACCGTAAGACCCTGGACGGCACGGGAGCCCTGGCGGCCAAGCGGCGTGACCAGCAGGTGGAGTGGGTCTGGTCCATGGTCCGCGACCAGCTCCTTGACCGGCTCCGGGGCCACCCGGAGGTACGCCGCCTGGCCCCGGACCTGGAGGCCCAGGTCCGCGACGGCACCCTGACGGCGACCCTCGCCGCCGACCGCCTGCTGAACGCGTTCGGTGCGGGGGGCTAGAGAGACGACCCAGTCAGCGCCCAGTCTGCGTGTGTGCTGTCAACTATCCCATTTCTGCACCGAATAGCGCAGCTCACGCGCGTGCCTCGCGGCCGTTCGCCGCCTCCGCGACCGCGTCGATGTCGTCGGCCGGGGTGAGAATCATCCTGATGCCCGCCCGAACGAGCGGCTCGTCATCCGTGACGAGAACCCTGATCAGACTCTCCTGCGCGGTCTTGAGCGGTCATACCTGCGGGCACTTCGTCATCATTCCCGAGCGAGCCGCCCGCCCGGACATCACGGCGCCGGTCGTGCATCGGGTTCCCGCCTCACAGGCGGCTACCCGGCAACGGGGCCCGGAAGCGGACGGCAGCAGGAAGAGGGCCGCCGCCACGTCCCCGACGACCACGGTCCGCACCGGACGGCGGTTCCCGCACCGGTACAGAATCGGCCCCGTCCGCCGCAGCCGTCCCACCGTACCCCCACGTCGGACGGCGTCCCAGCAGGTCAGCGCGTGGGACGTCCCACGAGTACGTCACTTCTGCGGCAACTGTGGCGGCCCCTGCTCCCCGCCCGGAGTCTTGCTGCCGAGCCGGCCGGTGCGGTCGGCTCGGCCCATCGGAAAGGAAACGAATGCGAGCCTTAACGAGGACGCTCGTCAGTGTCACCACCGCCGTCGGGATTGCCGCCGGGAGTCTGGCAGCTGCGGGCACCAGCTTCGCTGCGCCCGCGCCGGCCACGCAGCCGGCGGCGAGCTCCGAGGCTGTCGCCCCGCTCGCGGTGGTCAACCTCGGCCTGAGCACCACGCAGGCCAAGAAGCTCCAGCGTGTGCTGAAGGCCAACTGGGGCTACAGCGGCGCCATCGACGGGCAGCTCGGCACCAACAGCTGGAAGTCGATGCAGCGCTACCTCAAGAAGTACTGGGGCTACACCAGCGGGATCGACGGAATCGTCGGAAGCGGCACGGTGAAGGCGTTGCAGCGCTGGCTGAAGAGCAACTGGGGCTACACCGGCGCCATCGACGGAATCGCCGGATCGGGGACCAAGGCCGCGCTCAAGCGGTACGTCAACTCCCTCTAGAACCTATCGCGAAAGACCCGTCGCACACACCGGAGGACAGGCCCCACCGCCTCCGGTGCGTGCGATCGTTACCGCTCCGGACAGCTCAGCACGCCGATCTCGCCTGCGACGGCCGCCGAACAGTACGGGGTGACTCGTATCGTCAGCGTAGAGCCGCTGGGGGCGATGGGACGCTGGATGTGCCGGATCGGGGGACGGGACGGAGACGAAAGTGCAGCTTGTGCTGTGGGACATCGACCACACGCTGATCGGACACGCGCGCCACCGAGCTGCGCAAGCGCGGACACGCCCTGCCGGGTGCTGCCGCGGCATTGGACGCCTCGGCCGCTGAGCCGGGTATGACGCAGACCGTCCTCACCGGGAACGTGCGCGGCGTCGCCGAGATCAAGCTCCAGACGTTCGGTCTGGACCATCACATCGACTGGGACATCGGCGCTTATGGCGAGGACGACGACGTACGCGCCGAGCTTGTACGCATCGCGTTGGGCCGCGCCGCAGCGAAGGCAGGGCAGCCCATGAGCCCACGGAGACGGCGCTGATCGGCGATACCTCAGCGGATGTCGAGGCAGGTCACGAAAGCCGAGTCCGTGTCATCGCAGTCGCCTCCGGGCGTAGCAATGAGGAGGAGCCGCGGGCCGCTGGTGCGGAGAGCATCCTTCCAGACCTCCGTGACACGGATCTGCTGGTCAGGCTGGACCCGGGGCAGCCCGGTTCTGCGCTGCCCCGAGTTGGGTGACTTTCCGGCACCTTGACTGAGGTCATGCCACCTGTTGTAGCTCAAGCTTCCGGGCGGTCTTGCGTCGGCTCGGGGCGACGGCGTCGATGGTTCCGGCTCCTCGGCCTGGGGTGTGGTCCCAGACCTCCAGCTTGGCGGCGACCTTCTTCAGTCGGGAGTCGCCGGGCGGGACGTCGATGTGGAAGTGGGATTCCTTGACCGGGCTGAGGTCGCTGCCCCAGCGTACGACGCCGTCGAGGTCGGCGAGGATGTCCCGGATGATGAGGTGCTCCTCGGGGAAGAAGCCGTCCTTGGCGCCGATTGGGTAGTGCAGCGGGCGGATCGCTATGGCCGTGCCCGACAGGTAGTTCGACTCATACGGTGCCGCGATGGCACGGTCGGCGGTGTGGCCGGTGATCTCGTTCTGCTCGACATTCGCGTCGATCTCGTAGAGGAACCGCTGGGCCACATACAGCAGGATCGTGGCCGCCGCGCCATCGGCGAGTGGGACGGACAGATGGCTGCCTTCGATGCGCTGGAGACTTGCCTGGTCGAGGACGGGCCAGCCGTTCGCGCTGGTCTTCTCTGCGTTCCCTCCGGGCCCCGGCTCTCCAGTAGCTCGAGCAGACCTTCAGCGGCGGGTGCGGCAGCGCCAGTCGCTTCCAGGGACATCTCAGTCAGCAGTCCCGGGTTCGGCCACCCACTGCGTGGCCTGGCCGGTGACCGAGGCGATCATGTCGTAATCGCCGTCGTAGTGCAGCACCGTCACCTCATACCGCTCGGCGGTGGCTGCGATCAGCAGATCGGTCAGGGACAACGCGCGGTGGAAGCCCGCGTTCATCGCCTCGCTCTGCACCTTCAGAGCACGGTCCCAGATCTCGTCGTTCATGGGCAGGTAGTCGAACGAGCGCAGCATCGTGCGCAGTCGCAGCGCTTCTGCCTTGTTGCGGGCGCTGTAGAGGACTTCGTACTCCACGGCGCCGCACGAGATGAGCAGGCCACGCTCGTTCAGACTGTCTAGCATTGGTTCGACGCCGGGCTTGCCCCAGCGGGCAAGAGCGGACTTGTCGATCAGGTACCGCTGGGTCACGCGGCATTCCCCTGCCCGGTGCGACGCTTCAGGGCGCCCTCCGGGTCCCGGGGGCCGGTCTTCGCACGGATCTCGGCGAATACGTCGTCAAACTCCCCTGCCTTGATCGCATCAGCCAACTCGCGACGGAGGCGAGTCCTGACACCCTCCTCCATGGCAGCCCGGACAGCAGCAGCTTTGGTCTTGGTTCCGTACAGGCGCATGGCCTCTTCGACCATTTCGTCATCGAGGTCGATCACAGTTCGCGACATACACAAACGATATCATCAGAGGCAGAATAACGGCATCGTTTCTTCTGTTTCGGTAAGCGAATACGTGCAGGCCGCGCGTCGGCGTCACGGCTGAGCGGCCCGTCCGCGTAGGCAGCTCGGCCAGGCCTGCCCTGCGCTGACCCCCGCAGAGTGGGCCCCCTCTTCGGACTCACGGACAGCTCACCGGCCCGTAGTCGGTGCCGTCCAGGGGCCGTGTCAGCTCCGCGTACAGTTCGGGGTCGGCCTTGATCCGGGCGGTGGACCGCCAAGCGGCGACGGTGGTGTTCACGGGGCCGTATGCGTCGATGTCGGAGGCGTCCTGCACCGACTGGACCAGTTCGACCACAAACTCCCGCACCTCCTCGGCGGACAGGTGACGTGTCCAGGGGAAGATCTCGGGGAGCGAGAGCAGCAGGGCGCGGGCGCCTTCGTCGGTCTTGACCAGCGCGGCAAAGGTGCGGGCAATCGTGGTGACCGCCTCGTCGCGGCGCTCTTCCTGCTCAGATGTGGTCAGTATCAGGTCGGCCCCATCGCGCCGGGTAATGCGCAGGCGCTCGGCCGCCTTCAGCTTCTCGGCCACCTCACCTGGTCTCTTGGACAACTCGGAAAACGTGACGTCATCGGTCGTCGTCATGCCTTTCACCGTACGTACGTCGGAACTAGTTCCGAAGCCAGTGCGGAGCTGGCGACAGCACCGCTGGACCACCAGCGGGGCTGTCGCGTGTGCTGCGGGCTCGGCCCGTCAGGTTCAGGAGGCGAGTCTGGTGGCCAGGGCCTTGCCCTTGGCCTCGGCGTCCTGGTGGGCCTTGGTGCGGGAGGCCTCGAAGAGCGGGATCAGTTCGGCCATTGCGGGCATGGCCGGGGCCATGGTGAGCTCCGGGACGATGAAGTCGGTCTCCAGGCCGAGGAAGTCGCCCAGGAGCATCCGCAGATAGTTCAGGACGTACTCCCGGCCCTCCTGGGGCGTGCCGGGGGCGAATGAGCCGCCCCGGCTGGCGACGACCGTTACCGGTTTGCCGGCGGCGGAGGGCTGCTCGGTCATCACCGTGCGGCCGACGACGATCACGTGGTCCAGCCACGCCTTCAGGGTGGAGGGGATCGAGTAGTTGTGCATCGGTGCGCCGATGAGGACCGCGTCCGCCTCCTCCAGCTCCTGGATGAGCGTTTCACGCAGTGCGAAGGCCGCCTGCTGCTCGGGGGTGCGCTCGGCGGGGTCGGTGTAGCCCGCGTAGAAGGCGGCGGCGTCGATGTGCGGCAGGGGGTCGGCTGCCAGATCGCGGTAGATCACCTTGCCCTCCGGGTGCTGGCTCTCCCATGCCTGGCGGAAGACGGTGGCAACGGCGCGGGAGGTGGAGTTGTCGCCGTTCAGCGAGGAGTCGAGGTGCAGCAGGGTGGCCATGACGGTGCTCCTGAGTCGTAGGTGAGCTAGTTTTACCCCTGTTGCTATTCATAGCATAGGTGCTTACTTTTTCGCAGCCCCTTGTCTCGGGGCAGTACTCTGGGGTCATGGCTGAGCCACAAGAGAGCTGCACTTCGCCTGAGCACGGGCTCACCCGCGTCTTCCAAGTACTGGGCAAGCGCTGGACGGGGATGATCATCGCCGCGCTGATGAGCGGGCCCGGTCACTTCGCGGAGCTGCGGCGGGCGGTCCCCGGCATCAGCGAGCGGATGCTCTCCGACCGGCTGGCGGAGCTGGCCTCGCTGGGACTGGTGCTGCGGTGCGTGGAGGAGGGCCCGCCGCTGCGGGTCTGCTACCGGCTGACCGAGGCGGGGCTGGCGCTCAAGCCCGCGATGGTGGAGCTGACCCGGTGGGCGGAGGAATGTCTGCCGGAAGAGGGGGCCCGGTGCCCGGAGCAGTTCCGGGCATGAGCGGTCCGCCGGACGGCACGTAGGCTGGCCCGGTGACGAATCCGGAGACACAGGAGCAGACGCCGGAACCCGCCACGGACCGGTTGGAGCGGGCCGTAGGGGCGGCGGAGACCGCGCTGATCGAGTTTGAGATCGCGGTGGAGACCTTCCGGATCGAGGTGGAGAACTTTTCCCGGCTGCACCATCAGCGGCTCGGCCCGATGTACGCGCGGCTGGATGAGCTGGACGCGCAGATCGCGGAGGCCGTCGCGGCGCGGTCCGGGGATCCGGAGGATCTGCGTAGGGCGAGTGAGGCGCGGGGCGCCGTGCTGCCGATGCCGGGGGTGGATGAGCTGTTCGGCGGCTGGATCCAGTCGGAGGGCCTGTCGCCGGAGGCTCAGGCGATGCTCACCGAGCAGTCCGTGCGGCCGCCGGAGCGGGTACGGCCGAGCGAGGAGGCCCGCCGGATCTTCCGTGAGCTGGTGCGCAAGGCGCATCCGGATCTGGCCTCGGACGAGGCGGAGCGGGAGCGGCGCGATGCGTTCATCGTGCGGGTCAACCGGGCCTACGCGGATGGCGACGTGGCCGTACTGACCGAGCTCGCGGAGGAGTGGGCGGCCGGGCCGCAGCCTCAGCGGGCGCGGCTGAGCCGCAGCGAGGAGCTGTACGCCCGGCTGGAGTGGCTGGCGGAGCGCAAGGAGTGGCTGGCTCAGGTGGCGGCTGAGCTGGAGGAGAGCGCGATTGGTGCCATGCTGAAGATGGCGCCGGATGATCCTGATCAGTTGCTGAACGAGATCGGTGAGCAGTTGCTTGCGGATGTCGCGCAGCGGGAGGCGCGGCTGGCGGAGCTTGTTGGCTAGCGCGGTGGGTTTCCCCTGTCCCGCCCCTTCCCGGAACCGGGGCTTCGCCCCGGGGCCCCGGGGCCCCGGGGCCCCGGGGCCCCGGGGGTGGCCGGTGCGGGACGGTGGCCGGGTGTTGTGCCCACCCTCCCCCAGCTACCGCTGGGCGGTGCCCCCACGCCCTGCGGAACGACTGCCCACAACGCGGTGTGCGTACTACGGAGAGGTTGGATCGATGCAGTTTGGGGCGTTGCCTGCGGTGGAGGTCGGGGATGTTCCGGCCGATGGGTTCGTGCTGGATGTCCGGGAGGACGATGAGTGGGCGGCCGGGCACGCTGAGGGTGCGCTGCATGTGCCGATGTCCGGCTTTGTCGCCCGCCTCGGTGAGGTGACGGAGCAGGCCGGGGACCAGCGGATTTTTGTGGTCTGCCGGGTGGGTGGCCGCTCCGCGCAGGTGACTCAGTATTTGGTGGGGCAGGGGTTTGACGCCGTGAACGTTGAGGGGGGCATGCAGGCCTGGGAAGCGGCCGGGCGGCCGTTGGTGGGGGACGTGGATCCGGCTTACGTGCTCTGAGCTGCCAGTAGCTCGCCGAGGGTTTCCTCGTGGGCCGCGGCGGGGCCCAGGGAGAGTTCCAGCTGCTTGGCCCAGGCGTGGTAGCGGTGCAGCGGATAGTCGGTGTCCGAGCCGAGGCCGCCGTGCAGATGCTGGGCGGTCTGGACCGTACGGCGTACCCCCTCGGCGGCCCAGATCTTCGCTACGGCGACCTCGGTGGGGGCCAGCCGCCAGGCCGCCTGCCATAGCGTGGCTTCCATCGCCCGTAGGTCGATATAGCGGTCGGCGGCCTGCATGGCGACCGCCTGGAAAGTGGCGACAGGGAAGCCGAACTGTTCGCGTTTGCTGGTGTATTCGCTGGTCATCAGCAGCACCATCTCGCCCAGACCGAGCGCCAGCGCACAGGTGCCGGTGGCCAGCAGCCGGTGCAGCCAGTCGGCGGCGCCCTCGGCGGTGATCATGGAGCCGGGGTCGGTACGGACCGTATCGAGGTGGAGCTCGGCATAGGGTTCACCGCTGGTGGAGACCTGGGAGGCGAGGGTCAGGCCCTCGGCGGTGCGGGGGATCAGGGCGAGGACCGCGCGGCCCTCCGGGGTGTGCGCGGGGATGAGTACGTGGTCGCAGGTACGGGCGTAGGGTACGGCGGTCTGGACGCCGTCCAGGAGCCAGGCGTCGCCCTCCCGGCGGGCCACGACCGCGCGTTCGGCCGGTTCATGGCCGGTGCGGCCGTGCGCGGCGACGGTGACGGCCGCCTCGCCCCGGGCGATACGGGGCAGCAGCCCGTCGCGCAGCGCCTCGGAGCCGTACAGGCGGATGGCGAGCGCGGCGGCGCCGGTTTCCAGCAGGGGCACCCGGGCCAGTACCTTCGCCGATTCGCGCAGGACCAGACAGAGCGCGATGGGGTCGGGGTCGATCGGCAGGCTGATGAGGCCCGCGTCGGCGAGCTTGCCCCACAGGGCGCGGTCGAAGTCCGGGTCCACCGCGCCCGGCACCAGGGTAGGGCTGGGCACGCCGTCGGGGGCGACGCCGGAGAAGACGGCCCGGGCCGCCTCGACGGCCGCCTGCTGCTCCTCGGTGAAGCTGAAGTCCACTGCTCGCCCCTTTCATTCCTGTGCTGACGGCCCGTCAGGTCAGGGGCGTCAGGTTAGGGGTGTCAGGCGTCGAAGTCCACCTCGACGGACCCGGTCACCGGATGGGACTGGCAGGCCAGCACATAGCCCGCGTCCAGCTCCTCCCGCTCCAGCGCGAAGTTACGGTCCATCCGCACCTCGCCGCTCAGCAGCCGCACCCGGCAGGTGCCGCAGACCCCGCCCTTGCAGGCGTACGGGGCGTCAGCGCGGTTGCGCAGCACCGTTTCCAGTACCGTTTCGCCGTCCTGGACCGGCCAGCTGCCGCTGCGGCCGTCCAGGGTCGCGGTCACCGTGGAGCCGCCGGGCGAGGTCCAGGTACGGGGGGCCGCCGGGGCGTCGGCGGCATGGAAGATCTCCTGGTGGATACGGTCTTCGGCCACCCCGAGTCCGGTCAGCGCCCGCTGCGCGCCCTGAATGAGTCCATACGGCCCGCACAGGAACCAGCCGTCGACCTCCGTCACCGGCAGCAGCGCCGGGAGCAGCGCGGCGAGCCGCTCCGTGTCCAGCCGTCCGGAGGGCAGGCCCGTCTGCTGTTCCTCACGGGAGAAGGTGTGCACCAGCTGGAAGCGGTCGGGGAAGCGGTCCTTGAGGTCGGCGACCTCCTCCAGGAACATCGCCGCCGCCACGGTGCGGTCGCTGCGGATGAGGCAGAAGCGGGCGGTGGGCTCGCGCTCCAGCAGGGTCGTGGCGATGGAGAGCACCGGGGTGATGCCGCTGCCGCCGACAATGGCGGCGAAGTGCCCGGGGCGCGGCTCAAGGACGAAGCGGCCCATAGGCGGCATGACCTCGACGGTGTCGCCGACGGCGAGCTCCTTGAGGGCGAAGGTGGAGAAGGAGCCGTCCTCGATCAGCCGGATGCCGATCCGCAGGACCGGGTCGGCGGTGGCCGCGGTGCAGATGGAGTAGGAGCGCCGTATCTCCTCGCCGTCGGCGATCCGGCGCAGGTTGAGGTGCTGGCCGGGGGTGTGGCGGAAGGTTTCCCGCAGCTGTGGCGGCACCGCGAAAGTGACGGCCACGGAGTCATCGGTGAGCTGTTCGACCTCGGCGACCCGGAGCGGATGAAAGATCACTGGAGCTCCTTGAAGTGGTCGAAGGGCTCGCGGCAGGACTCACAGCGGCGCAGGGCCTTGCAGGCGGTGGAGGAGAAGCGGCTCAGCAGGGTGGTGTCCGTGGACCCGCACTGCGGGCAGCGGATGGCGAGATCAACGGTGACGGGGCCGGGGGCGGGGCCGGTGGGCCGGGGCGGGGCTATGCCGGACTCGGCCAGCTTGCGGCGGCCTTCGGCCGTGATGTCATCCGTGGACCAGGCCGGGGCGAGCACCCTGCGCACGGAGACCTCCGGGATGCCGTGGTCGCGCAGGACGCGTTCGATGTCCGCTGACATGGCTTCGACGGCGGGGCAGCCGGTGTAGGTCGGGGTCAGCTCGACCTCGACCCGGCCGGGGCCGGTGAGGCGCAGACCGCGCAGGACGCCCAGCTCGGCCAGGGTGATCACCGGCAGCTCGGGGTCCGGGACCGCGCCCGCCAGCTGCCGCAGCTCCTCCTCAAGGGCCGTCACCATGACGCCCCCGGGTGGCTGCGGTGCAGATGCTGCATCTCGGCGAGCAGGAGGCCGAAGGGCTCGGTGTGGATGCCCTGGCGGCCCGCGCCCGCCGCCCACGGGCTCTGCCGCGGGCCCTCGGGCAGCTTCAGTGTGGCCTGCTCGACGATGGCGGTGACGCTGTTCGTCCAGGTGGCCTGAAGGGCGTCCCAGTTGACCTCCAGCCCCTCCACGGGCTGGAAGAGCTCACCGGTGTACCGCCACAGGGTGTCCAGGCCGCGCTGCATCCGTTCGTGGCTCTCCTCGGTACCGTCGCCCAGCCGCAGCGTCCAGTGCTCGGCGTGGTCGCGGTGGTACGCGGTCTCCTTCACCGCCTTGCCGGCCAGTGCGGCGATGGGCTCCTCACCACCGGCCAGCTCCCCGTACAGCAGCTCCTGATAGGTGGAGAAGTACAGCTGCCGGGCGATGGTCTGGGCGAAGTCGCCATTGGGCTGCTCCACCAGCTGAACG
The DNA here is from genome assembly GCF_021216675.1 of Streptomyces gobiensis. NCBI lineage: Bacteria > Bacillati > Actinomycetota > Actinomycetes > Kitasatosporales > Streptomycetaceae > Streptomyces > Streptomyces gobiensis. The sequence continues at coordinate 2,893,468 of NZ_CP086120.1, forward strand.
TTGCGGAAGGAGCGTTCCTCGCGCAGATACGCCAGCCGGTCCTCCTCGCCGACCAGCGAGAGCAGCGTACGGGCCTGCCCCAGCAGGTCCAGCGCGATATTGGCGAGTGCGACCTCCTCCTCCAGAACGGGGGCGTGGCCCGCCCACTCCCCCAGCCGGTGGGAGATGATCAGGGCGTCGTCCCCAAGTGCCAGGGCTGCCTTGCTCATAGGTTTCGCACCCCCTCGGGGACCTCGTAGAAGGTGGGATGGCGGTAGGGCTTGTCGGCAGCGGGCTCGAAGAAGGGGTCCTTCTCGTCCGGGGAGGAGGCGGTGATCCCGGCGGACGGCACCACCCAGATGGATACGCCCTCGCCCCGGCGGGTGTAGAGATCCCGGGCGTTACGCAGCGCCATTTCCGCGTCGGGGGCGTGCAGGCTCCCCGCGTGGGTGTGTGACAGGCCCCGCCTGCCGCGGACGAAGACCTCCCACAGCGGCCAGTCACTGCTGCTCATCGCTCGTCCCCCTTCACCTGCTGAGTGGCGTGCTCGGCGGTGTGCTTGGTGGCGTAGGCCGTCGCCGCCTCACGTACCCAGGCGCCGTTCTCATGGGCCCGTCGCCGTTGGGTGATCCGCTGCTCATTGCAGGGGCCGTTGCCCTTCAGCACGCTGTGGAACTCCGCCCAGTCGATGGGGCCGAAGTCGTAGTGCCCGCGCTCCTCGTTCCAGGCCAGCTCCGGGTCGGGGAGGGTCAGGCCCAGCGCCTCGGCCTGAGGGACGCAGATGTCGACAAAGCGCTGGCGCAGTTCGTCGTTCGAGTGCCGCTTGATCTTCCAGGCCATCGACTGCGCGGAGTGCGCGGACTCGTCGTCGGGCGGGCCGAACATCATCAGCGAGGGCCACCACCAGCGGTTCACGGCGTCCTGTGCCATCTCGTGCTGGGCTTCGGTGCCCCGGCTGAGGGCCAGCAGCAGCTCGTATCCCTGGCGTTGGTGGAAGGACTCCTCCTTGCAGATACGGACCATCGCACGGGCGTACGGACCGTAGGAGCAGCGGCACAGCGGCACCTGATTGGTGATGGCCGCGCCGTCCACCAGCCAGCCGATGGCGCCGACGTCGGCCCAGGTCAGCGTGGGGTAGTTAAAGATCGAGGAGTACTTCTGGCGGCCGCTGTGCAGCTTGTCGAGCAGCTCAGCGCGGCCGGTGCCCAGGGTCTCGGCGGCGCTGTAGAGATACAGCCCGTGCCCGGCCTCGTCCTGGACCTTCGCCATCAGGATCGCCTTGCGGCGCAGTGAGGGCGCGCGGGTGATCCAGTTTGCCTCGGGCTGCATGCCGATGATCTCGGAGTGCGCGTGCTGGGCGATCTGGCGCACCAGGGTGGCCCGGTAGGCGTCCGGCATCCAGTCGCGTGGCTCGATCCGCTCATCCGCCGCGACGGCGGTCTCGAAGGCGGCCGCGAAGGCGGATTCATCCGCCCCGGACCCTCCAGAACCTGCTCCGGGATCCCGTTCCGGCAGCACTGTCGTCATGCTGAGCTCCCTTGCCCGAGCCGACCAACCGACCGATCGTTCGGTCCAATGGTGGGCGGCGGCGCTACAGGGTGTCAAGAGAATGACTAACCTCTGGGGAGCGGATCGAGGGAACGGGCAGGGATGGAGTCAGAAGCTGAGGCGCGAGAGGGCGCCCCGAACAGTGGGGTGATGGCCCTCTCGCCATCGTCACGGGTGATCCTGGCGATCGCCGTCGCGGTGGCCGCGGTGGCCGTCGCGGTCCACCTCGGCATGATCTTCCTTCATGTCGCGCCGTCGAACACACTCACCAAGCAGCACGGCGCCACGATCGACAGATACGTGTACCCGGAGTACGAGCAGAACTGGAAGCTGTTCGCCCCCAACCCACTGCAGCAGAACATAGCCGTGCACGCCCGTGCCGACATCCGTAAGCCCGATGGGGTACTGGAGCGGACCGGCTGGGTCAATCTCACCGCCATCGACGCCGAGAACATACGCGGAAGCTTCGCCCCCAGCCATATCTCGCAGAACGAACTCCGCCGTGCCTGGGACTTCTTCAACAACTCCCATGACACGGACAACAAGCGCACGGGTCTGCGCGGCGAACTCTCCGAGGCGTATCTCAAGCGGATCGTGCTGCTGCGGCTCGCCACCGGGGCGCGGACGGCGCCCGATGAGGTGCGGCAGATCCAGGTCCGCTCCGCGACCAGCGCGGTCTCCCCGCCACCGTGGAGCGGGGAGAAGGTCGATACCGAGACCAAGTACCGGGTGCTGCCCTGGTGGCCGGTGACCGACGAGGACATTCCCGGGGGTGCGCGATGACACCGCAGACGGCCGTTCCCAGGCCCGTGCCCCCCAAGGCCAAGCTCAGCGCCCGCTTCGACGGAGCGCTCATCCGGGGCTTCTCCAAGATCACCGGGCAGGCCCTGGGTCCGTATCAGACCGCGATCGTCCGGATCGGCTTCGCCTTCACCTGGCTGGTCTTCCTGCTGCGTGAGTTCCCGCACCGCCATGAGCTCTACGGCCCGGACTCGCCCTGGAGCTGGGCGCTCGCCGAGCGGCTGGTCGAGGGCAACCGGGCCTTTACGGTGCTGCTGTGGACCGACAGCGGTGTCTGGTTCGAGACGGTCTATCTGCTGGCCATCGCGGCCAGCGTCGGCCTGCTGCTGGGCTGGCGCACCCGTGGCATGTCGGTGCTTTTCATGATCGGCGTGCTGTCGTTGCAGAACCGCAGCGTGTTCATGGGAGACGGCGGCGACAACGTCATCCATCTGCTGGCGATGTATCTCGTACTCACCCGCTGCGGCCAGGTCTGGTCGCTGGACGCCCGCCGGGCCCGGCGCGACCCCGGGGCACAGAACCCCGACATCACCGGCATCCTGCTGTGGACGGCGTCCGGCATCGTCCTGGCCCTCGCCACCGGACTGGGCTTGCTGACCTGGTTCGACAGCCAGGGCGGGCCGCTGCCGCTGCTCGGCTGGGCACCGGTTCTCTGGACGCTGTGGTGCATATACGCGGCGTGGTGGGCACTGCGCCGCTTCGCCCCCCGCGAACCACGGGCCGTCTGTGACGCGCTGGCGAATCTCGTGCACAACGGCGCCCTCTTCGTGATCATCGTCGAAGTCTGTCTGATCTACGCCACGGCGGGCTGGTACAAGGTCCAGGGGTCCCGCTGGCAGGACGGCACCGCCGTCTACTACCCCATGCATCTGGACTACTTCGCCCCCTGGCCCGCCCTCTCCGAGGCCCTGGGCAACAGCGGCCTGATCATCCTGATCCTCACCTACGGCACCGTGATCGTGCAGGTCGCCTTCCCCTTCACCCTCTTCAACCGGCGCGTGAAGAACGTGCTGCTCGCGGTGATGATCCTGGAACACGCCTCGATCGCGGTGATCCTGGGACTGCCCTTCTTCTCTCTGGCGATGATCGCCGCCGACGCGGTCTTCCTGCCGACGGCGTTCCTGCTGTGGCTGGGCGCGCGGTCCAGTGGGCTCCTGGGACGGTTCCGCCGTCGGCCTCCGCAGGCCCCGGCCGTCCCCCGCCCACGGTCCCCGGTCGTGCCGGACCCGGACCTGGACCCGGAACCGGACGCGGAGCGGGTGAGTCACCGCCCGTAGGCAGCACTCACCCGCACCGCACTTCACCGGTCACCAGGCACCGGTAGTCACCGGTCACCGGTCGTCTGTCACCCGGTCATCTGCCAGCTCCGGCTGGTTGCTGCGGTCCATCTGCAGTCGCCACAGGTCCTGGAACAGGCCGGGGCGGCTGGTCAGCTCGGTGAAGCGGCCCTCCTGCACGATGCGGCCCCGGTCAAGGACGACGATGCGGTCCGCCGCGGCCACATTCGCGAGGCGATGGGTGATCAGGACGATGGCGCGGGTCTGAGCGAGCTCACGCAGGCCGGTGAAGATGCGGTGTTCGGCGCGGGCGTCCAGCGCGGCAGTGGGTTCGTCCATGACCAGCAGTCCCGCCTGACGGTGGAAGGCGCGGGCGATGGCGATGCGCTGCCACTGGCCGCCGGAGAGTTCCTGGCCGCCGAGCCATTCGCGGGCCAGCAGCGTGCCGAGGCCGGAGCGCAGGCCGGTGATGACTTCCCCGGCTCCGGATGCTTCGCAGGCGGCGTGGACCGCCTGGTCGCCGTATTCCGTGGGCTGCCCGAGGGTGATGTTCTCCCGCGCGGTGAGCGGCCAGCGCGCGTAGTCCTGGGGAACCATGGCGACCTGGGCCCACAGGGCTTCCGGGGCCATGTCGTCGGTCCTTGTTCCGTCCCAGGTCACGCTGCCGGTGGTGGGCAGATAGAGACCGGTGAGGAGCTTGGCCAGGGTGGTCTTGCCGGAGCCGTTCTCTCCGACGAGGGCGACGATCTCGCCTCGCCGTACGGTGAGGGAGACCCCGCGCAGGGCATCCTTGTCGGCCTCCTCGTAACGGAAGACCGCGTCCCTGGCCGCCACTTCGGCGGGCGGCTTGGGCTGGGCCTGGCCGCGTCGCATACGGAAACCCCCGGCCTGCTCCAGGAAGTTCCGCCAGTCGTCCAGGTAGAAACCGAAGCGCATCATGCGGGCGCCACCGCTCACGATGCCCCGCACAGCCTGCCCGGCGGTCTGGAGGGCGAAGACCGCCCCGCCGGCGTTCGCCACCGACATACGGCCGCTGGCCAGCAGCCACAGCAGCGTGAACCAGACGATCCCGGAGCCGACGCCGCCGACCAGGGCCCCGGTGAGCGCCATCCGGGCGCCGGTGTTCACCGCCTGGCGTTCAGCGGCGTTGACGCGGTCGTTGATCCGCCGGTACTTGCCGACCAGAAACCGGCCCATGGTGCCGGCGCGGACCTGGTCGGCGGCGAGGTGATTGCACATATGCCAGCGCAGGACGCCCAGCATGCGGCTGTGCCCGGACATCCCGAGCGCGGACAGATAGCGGACGCGGGCGGCACGGGTCTGCGCTACGGCCTGCGGCAGGCAGGCGAGCACGAGAAGAGGCAGCAGCAACGGATGCAGCACCGCGAGGACTCCGGCCCCGGCGATGAGTGAGGCGGTCGCGGCCAGCACCTCCTGGCCCTCGCCGATCAGATCCGGCGTCCGCTCCGCTCCCCGGTCGGCGGCCTCCCGGCGTTCGTCGAAGCCCGGGCTGTCATAGGCGGCCAGCTCGGCGTTGACGGCCGCGTCCAGCATCATCAGCTCCGCCTCACGGGCCATCAGCGGCCCGAGCCGGGAGGACAGCCACGTCACGGTGATACCCAGCACGGCCCGGACCCCGGCGGCCCCTGCCAGCACGGCGAGCGAGGGCCAGGCGGAGACGAGCCGCTGGACGATATCGCCGTCACCGACCAGCGCCGCGATGGTGCCGGTGATGGCCAGCAGCCCGAAGGCCTGCATCGCCCCCGCAAGGGTCTGGCACACCAGCAGCCCCATCGCGGCGCGCCGGTCCACCCGCCACGCGAGGGCGAGGGACCGGCGTACGAGATGGGGCAGCCGACGGGCCAATCCCCGGTAGTGATCTTTGCTGCGGCCTTCGCGTGACTGCCCGTCACATCCACAAACCGCAGTTCCTCGCTCTGGTTCGGGTCAGTGGTGTCCGACCCCGACGCGTCTCTCATGGTGGCTATTCGGTCACGTAACGTGACGCACGCGCGAGCCGTTTTTCACCCGCCGCACACCCGGTGTTCGAAGCCACGGCTGGGCTGCTCCCATGGCGTGGCGCTGCTGCACTCGTACGGGCCCGCCTCCGCTCGACCGTTCGATTGACGCGGCTCAAGTCGGCGCGTGCCGGGGACGAAAGATCAACTGGCCGAACGACCGCGATCACCGTTCCGAACGGAGCACCGAATGCGCATGCTCTCGCGTACCGCGGCAGCCGCCCTGCTGCTGCTCGGCCCGCTGGTCCTCCCCCCGGCAGCCGCAGCACACCCCGACCACGACCCCACGCCCACCACCGCCCCCACCGCCCCTGCCGACCGCGCTCCCGCTCCGCTGCACCGCTCGGCCGACGCCCTGCCGGGCCGGTACATCGTCACGCTGGAGCCGAAGACCGACGTGGCGGCCGCGGCCAGCCAGCTCGGTGTGAAGCCGCTCTTCCAGTACAAGACGGCCCTTCGCGGATTCGCCGCCAGCCTCAGCCCGGATCAGCTGGCAGCGGTACGGAAGTTCCCCGGCGTCGCGGCCGTCGAGGAGGACAGCGCGGTGTCCGTTCCCGAGACCGCCGCGAGGAGACCAACCGGCCGTGCCGCCCGGGGCGCCCGGGTGCCGGCCGCCAGCTGGGGGCTGGACCGGATCGATCAGCGGAACCTGCCGCTCGATGGCCAGTTCAACGTCAACCGCAGTGGCCTGGGCGCCAGCATCTACATCACCGACACCGGCATCGACTACTTCCACAGCGAGTTCGGCGGGCGCGCCGTCTTCGGCTTCGACGCCATCGGCGACGGCCGCCGGGGCCGGGACTGCCACGGTCACGGTACCCATGTCGCGGGCACCGCGGGCGGCGCCACGTACGGGGTGGCACGCCAGGCCACGCTGGTCAGCGTGCGGGTGCTCGACTGCGCGGGCGAGGGCACCCTGTCCGGGGTCATCGCCGCGTTCGACTGGGTGGCCGACAACGCCCGCCAGCCCGCCGTGCTGAACGCCTCGTTCGGCGACGACCGCTCCCCGGCCACAAACCGCGCCGTGAACACGCTGGCCACCAGGGGCGTTCTGCCGGTCGCCGCGGCCGGAAACGACGCCAAGGACGCCTGCCAGGTCTCACCCGCGAGCGCGGACCGGGCGTTCACCGTCGGGGCGACCGACCAGCAGGACAGGCAGACCAGCTTCAGCAACTTCGGCGAGTGCCTGTCGCTGTACGCCCCGGGTGCCCAGATCGTCTCCGCGAGGCTGGGCGGCGGCAGCAGGACGCTGGACGGGACCTCGATGGCCGCGCCGCACGTCGCGGGCGTCGCGGCTCTCTACAAGACCGCGAACCCGAACGCCGACGCGGCGACCGTCACGACATGGCTCAACAACACCTCCACCAAGGGCGTTCTCACGGTGGACGAGACCTCGCTCAACCGCCTGCTCTTCACCGGCGGTCTGTGACCCGGGGACCCGGGCGAGCCGTAGGCTGGGGCGGTGACCAGGGACGATACCGACGATATCCACGACGCCCAGGACGCGGTACGGGCGTGGCGGGCCGCCCCGGCCGGGGCCGTACTGCTGGACGGCTTCCACGCACTCAAGCACGCGCTGCGGTTCGGCGCCCGGGTGCGGACGGTGCTCGTCGAGGACCGGGCCGCCGCGCTGGCGCTGGGTGAGGAGCTGGCGGGGGATATCGCGGAGCGGCTTGACGCGCTGGCGGTCGAGGTGGGCCGGGAGACGCTGCGGGGGCTGGTGCCCCGGCCGCATCCGACCGGGGTCGCGGCGCTTGCCGAGCGCCCGGACCGGCAGGCCAACCTGGCCGTGCTGGGCGGGCTGCCGCGCCGGGCCCCCGTGGTGGTGCTGGAGGAGCCGCGGAACCTGGGCAACATCGGGGCCGTGGTCCGGCTGGCGGCCGGGATGGGGGTGACCGGGGTGGTGACCACCGGGGGCGCCGACCCCTGGCACCCCAATGCCGTGCGGGGCGGGGCCGGGCTGCACTACGCCACGGCGGTGGAGCGGGTGACGCCGGACGCACTGCCGAGTGGGCCGCTGTATGTCCTGGACCCGGAAGGGGCGGATATCCGGGCCACCGCCATCCCCGATGACGCGCTGCTCGCCTTCGGTACGGAGCGGCACGGGGTCTCCCCGGAACTGCGGGCGCGGGCAGACCACTTGGTGGCCCTGCCCATGCGCCCGCAGGTATCCAGCTACAACCTGGCCACCAGCGTGGCGATGGCCCTCTACCACTGGTCGACAGGGCCTAGGCGGGGCGGCGTACCTCCACCGTGCGGAAGCGGGGGGTGACGAAGGCGCCGTCGCATAGCGCCGCGTTGGCGGCCGGGTTGCCGCCGGAGCCGTGGAAGTCGGAGAAGGCCGCGGTCTGGTTGACGTAGACACCGCCGGTGAGGTTGAGCGACAGCTGGGCGCATTCCTGGAGGCAGGCGTCCTCGATCAGCCGCTCGGCGTTCGGGTCCGTGGTGTACGCGCCGACGGTCATCGCGCCCTTCTCCCGGATCGTGCGGCACAGCAGCGCCACCGCGTCCTCCGTGGAGTCCATGGCGACCGCGAAGGAGACCGGGCCGAAGCACTCGCTGAGGTAGGACTCCTCGGCGTCCGGCTTGGCCCGGTCCAGCTTGACGATGACCGGGGTGCGGACGGTGGCTTCGGGGAAGTCGGGGTGGCGGATGGTGCGGGAGGCCAGGGCGGTCTCGCCCAGCGCGGGGGCCGCTTCCAGGCGCTCCTTGACCTGGGGGTTGACGATGGCGCCGAGCAGGGCGTTGGCGCGGGCGTCGTCGCCGAGGAGCTTGTCCACCGCCGTGGCGAGGTCGCTCACCACCTCGTCGTAGGACTTGTCCCCGGCGTCGGTGGCGATGCCGTCCCGGGGGATCAGCAGGTTCTGCGGGGTGGTGCACATCTGGCCGCTGTAGAGGGAGAGGGAGAACGCCAGGTTGGCCAGCATGCCCTGGTAGTCGTCGGTGGAGTCGATGATGACGGTGTTGACTCCGGCCTTCTCCGTGAAGACCTGCGCCTGCCGGGCGTTGGCCTCCAGCCAGTCGCCGAAGGCGGTGCCGCCGGTGTAGTCGATGATGCGGATCTCGGGGCGTACGGCGAGGGTCTTGGCGATGCCCTCGCCGTCCCGTTCGGCGGCCAGTGAGACCAGGTTGGGGTCGAAGCCCGTCTCGGCCAGCACCTCGCGGGCGATCCGTACCGTGAGCGCCAGCGGCAGCACCGCGCGCGGGTGCGGCTTGACGAGGACCGGGTTGCCGGTGGCCAGCGAGGCGAACAGGCCCGGGTAGCCGTTCCAGGTGGGGAAGGTGTTGCAGCCGATGAGGAGTGAGATGCCGCGCGGAACCGGGGTGAAGCGCTTGTCCAGCTGGAGCGGGTCGCGTTTGCCCTGGGGCTTGGTCCAGTGCGCCGAGTCCGGGGTGCGGGCCTGCTCGACGTAGGCGTAGGCCACCGCCTCCAGGCCGCGGTCCTGGGCGTGTGGCCCGCCCGCCTGCAGGGCCATCATGAAGGCCTGTCCGCTGGTGTGCATGACCGCGTGGGCGAACTCATGGGTACGGGCGTTGATCCGGGCCAGGATCTCCAGGCACACCGCCGCCCGGGTCTCGGGGCCCGTCGCCCGCCAGGCGGGCATGGCCTCGCGCATCGCGGGGAGCAGGACATCGGGGTCGGTGTGCGGGTACTCGATGCCCAGCTTGATGCCGTACGGCGAGGTTTCGCCGCCGGTCCAGCCGTCCTCGCCGGGCTGGTCCAGCTCGAAGCGCCGGCCGCGCAGCGCGTCGAAGGCCGCCTGACCGTCGGCGGCGCTCAGCGAGCCATGCTCGGCGCCGTAAGCCTTCGGGTGCTCCGGATACGGCGACCAGTACGCCCGGCTACGGATCGTGTCCAGCGCCTGGTCGAGCGTGGGACGGTGCTTCTCGATCAACTGCACTGCGTTGAGTGCGGCGGCCATCAGGGACCAACTCCTCGTCGAGGTGGGCGATGGATGGGCAGGTACAGGTAGACAGAGTTAGAGTAACCGAACGATCGGTCGGGACAAGGGGGCAAGAATGGACACCGTGGGCACTGTCGCCGTCGTGGGCACCGGGACCATGGGCCAGGGCATCGCCCAGGTCGCGCTGGTCGCCGGGCACCGGGTCCGGCTGCACGATGTGGCGCCGGAACGGGCCGCGCAGACCGCCGCCGCGATCGGCCACCGGCTTGACCGCCTCGTCGAGAAGGGCCAGCTGACCGCCGAGGAGCAGGCCGCCGCGGCGGCCCGGCTGCATCCGGCCGGAGAGCTGGGTGAACTGGCCGACGCGGACCTGGTCGTCGAGGCGATCCTGGAGGACCTGGGCGCCAAACAGCAGCTGTTCAGCGCCCTGGAATCCGTCGTCAGCGAGCGCTGCCTCCTCGCCACCAACACCTCCTCGCTCTCCGTCACCGCCATCGCCGCCGCCCTGCGTTTCCCGGGCCGCTGTGTCGGCCTGCACTTCTTCAACCCCGCGCCGCTGCTCCCGCTCGTCGAGGTGGTCAGCGGCCACGCGACGGACCCGTCGGCCGCCGACCGGGCGTACGACCTCGCCACCGCCTGGGGCAAGACCCCTGTCCGTTGCGCCGACACCCCCGGCTTCATCGTCAACCGCGTAGCCCGCCCCTTCTACGCCGAGGCGTTCCGGGTCTACGAGGAGCGGGCCGCCGACCCGGCCACCCTTGACGCGGTGCTGCGCGAGTGCGGCGGTTTCCGGATGGGCCCCTTCCAGCTCACCGATCTGATCGGCCAGGACGTCAATGAGGCCGTGACCACGTCCGTATGGGACTCCTTCTTCCAGGACCCGAAGTTCACGCCCTCCCTCGCCCAGCGCCGCCTCGTACAGTCCGGTCAGCTCGGCCGCAAGTCGGGCCAGGGATGGTACGGATACGGCCCCGAGGACGAGCCGTCCCCTGCGCCGCACACCGCGGCGGCCTGCCCGGCGCCCGAGGCGGTGGAGGTCCATGGCGACCTGGGCCCCGCCGCCGTACTGCCGGAGCTGCTGGCCGGGGCCGGTATCAAGGCCGACCGGGTCGGCGTGACCGGGCAGGGCTACATCGCTCTGCCCGGGGGCGGCCGCCTGCTGCTGGCCAACGGCTACGCGCCGCAGGGCCCCGAGATCCACTTCGACCTCGCGCTGGACTACCGGACGGCTGCCCGTATCGCCCTCGCCCCCGCCGACCCCGTCTCCGCGGGGGACCGCCGGGCGGCGACCGGCCTCTTCCAGGCCCTGGGCAAGCAGGTCAGCGTGATCGAGCCGGTTCCCGGGCTGATCGTGGCCCGTACGGTCGCGATGCTGGCCGACTTCGCCGTGGACGCGCTGGCCCGGTCCGTAGCGACCGAGGAGGACATCGATACGGCGATGCGGCTCGGGGTGAACTATCCACGCGGCCCCCTGGAGTGGGGCGACGCCCTCGGCCCGGAGTGGGTGGAGCAGGTACTGCGCCGACTGCACGCCTGCTATCCCACCGGGCGCTACGCCCCCTCACAGGCCCTCCTCCGACGGAAGCTCCGCAGGCAGGATGCACAATCATGACCATGGCCAAGCGCGATACGTACACACCCGAAACCCTCCTCACGGTCGCTGTGCGGGTGTTCAACGAGCGCGGCTATGACGGTACGTCGATGGAGCACCTCTCCAAGGCCGCCGGGATCTCCAAGTCCTCCATTTACCACCATGTCCGGGGCAAGGAGGAACTGCTGCGCCGGGCGATAAGCCGGGCGCTGGACGGTCTCTTCGGCATTCTCGACGAGCCCGCCGCGCGTACGGGGCGGGCCATCGAACGCCTTGAGTACGTCACGCGGCGCACCGCCGAGGTCCTGATGGCCGAGCTGCCCTACGTCACGCTGCTGCTGCGCGTGCACGGCAACACGGACACCGAGCGCTGGGCGATGGCCCGGCGCCGGGAGTTCGACCACCGGGTCGCGGAGCTGCTGAAGCAGGCGGCGGCGGACGGCGATCTGCGGCCGGATGTGGATGTCCGGCTGGCTACCCGACTGCTCTTCGGGATGATCAACTCCATTGTGGAGTGGTACCGGCCGGAGCGGGGCGGTCACGGCACGAGCGAGGAGGTTGCCGAAGCGGTAGTCCGCACAGCCTTCGCAGGCCTCCGAACGTAGGGCCTTTTCCTCTTACCTCCCCTTCCGAATCTTGGGACCCTGCCGTACAGGGCACAGGTCATACCTCTTGGTGCCGTAGTGCGTTGCGGTATTCGGTGAGTAGTTGGCGCGATTGGTTGCAGTCATCGCCTGCGGTGCATGGGGTGCACTGGACGGCGTGGTCGAGGAAGGTGCGCCAGAGTTGGTCGGCGTCGGTGTCGTGCGGGTCGGCCGCCACTTCAGCGAGTAGTTGGTCGGCTGCCATCAGGACCGCGATGGACCAGGCCAGCGTGCCGCTGGGGTCGATCCATGCGGTGCCGTTGCCGTCGCGGTGCAGGTCGCCGTGGTCGGCGGCACGGCGGCAGGGCAGCGGGTGTTCGGGGTGCGTGGCGCCGCACAGCTCCTTGCCGGTGGTCACAGCGCACCCCTGTACACGTAGGGGTCCGTGTCGGTGTTGAACTGCGCGGCCGCGATCAAGTCCTGGCGGCGCTGACGCTGCTCCTCGGCCGCGACGTACGGCCGCACCAGGGGCAACGCGTCGGCGCACAGCGGCTCGTCGAGCCCGTACGGTGATCGGTGGCGGGGCAGCGGCGTAGGGGGCGGCGCGGGCGCTGGAGCGGGCGGCTGGGGCGGGTTCGGGGCGATCGGGTGCATCGGGTGCCGTTCCTCCAGCCCGTACAGGGCCGTGATCGCTGCTCTGGCCAGAGCGGTCAGTGCGTGGATAATGCTCATGTCGATCTCCTGCGTAGGTCGGCCACGCCCCGGGAGGTCTCGCCACCTTGCCGGGGTCTTCTTGTGGCAGGGTCATGAATCGGTTACGCCCTGGGCCCGAGGGCATCAGCTGTTGCGGCTGTCAGTGCCTTGTGCAGCAGCTCGGGGTCGGTCAGGTAGCGGCCCGGGGCAAGCGGTACCCGCCAGCGCAGACCAGGCCCCTCCGTGAACCACTGGGGCGGCACGGCGACATGGCATGTCTCGCCCAGCACAACGACGTGCCGGAGCTCCCAGCCGTCAGCCGTGCCTGGCGGGATCAGCCAGTACCAGACACGGCCGAAGCCGTCCTCGATCACGGCACCAGAGTCCTCGCCCAGTCGTGGCAGCGCCAGCGCGCCGAGCCAGCGCGGCACACGGACCATGTCCCACCACCGTCCCGCAGGCATCACCTGCACATCAGGCCCGGTGGGCGGTCTCCACGGTGTAGCGGGATTGAGGTAGGTCGGCACGGGATCCCCCGGCAGGTCGGTGATTAGATGACAACCGACCGTAGGGGCGCCTGCTGGGGGCAAGGGGTACAGTCCCTACCCCCTCGCGGAGGGGTAGGTTTCCTACCCGATCAGACGGTCAGGTTCAGCGTCCGCGCCAGGTCCCGCACATCGTCCGCGCTGGAGGCGGAAGCCCTCGGCAACATGTCAGAGACCATCGACTTGGCGAACAGCGAAAACCCGAACGTATCGAGGGACACCTCACGCGCCTTGCTCATCTGGTACACCGCCGCGTCATCGTTGCCGAGCTGGTGATGGGCACGGGCGATCTCCACCAGATACCGCGACTTGCGCGTGCGGGACGGCAGTGCCGAAGGGTCGATCTTCTTCGCCATGTCGAGCGCCCGTGCGGGCTGCTGAAGATCAAGGTGGATGGTGACGGCGTAGTGCTCGACCATGCCGGTTCCGACCATCAGCCAGGGGTGCGTGTACCCGTCGGTGTCGCGGGCCGCACGCCCGGCTTTGTCGTGGTGATGCCAGGCTTCGCCTTCCCGGCCGGTCTTGGCGTACGACAGGGCAGCCGCCAGGTGCATCAGGCTGTAAAGCGCCCGGTGTTCCCGGGAGGATTCGCAGCGGAGCATGTCGGCGATACGAAGAGCGATCTCTACCCTGGCGTCTGCGGCTTCCCCCGCGTCCCGCCACACGTGGTTCAGGTACCAAGCAGCTCCGGCCATGGCTGCCGGGTCGTCAGCGTCCTCAGCGCTCAGCATCGCTCGGTCGGATGCCATGTAGACCAGCTCAGGGGCGGGCTGGAACGTACAGAACAGCTGCGTCAGGTGGTAGACCTGCGTCATGAGACGGGCCATCTCACGACGCTCCGTGCCGTCGAGCCCGCGCAACGCCCGACGGCCGTCAACAAGCAGTCCCGGCAGCAGCGGTGCCACAGCGGTCCGTTCCTCGCGGCTGGAGTGCCAGGCACGCCAGGCCGCAGCGACTCGTGCAGCGAAGGCGGACAGGTCTACCGGCTCGTCCGGACCGCTAGTTACGGGGGAGGAGACCAGGGATGTGCGGACGGTATCCAGAGATTCGTGAGAACGCTTGGCATAGCGGCTCCTGGCGATCCGCTCGTCTCCGGTCAGCTCGGCGATGTCGTCAATGCCGAGGGCCTCGGCGAGGCGTAGTAGCCGGGGCAGCCTGGGCATGCTGATACGGTCGTTCTCGATGGCTTTGACCCACTCCGGGGAGCGCCCGACCAGTCCCGCGAGGACAGTTCGGGTAATCCCCCTGCGTGTGCGGTGCTTCTGTACACGCTGCCCGAAGGTCTGCGGGTGCTCTGCCGACATGTCGGTGCTCTGTGGCATGCTGAACTCCGTTGCGTAAGCCGTTCTGCGGTCGCACTCAGAACGGTACGCGCCCCCGTTACTGCGGGGGAACAGCTCGCGGCCCCCATCACACGGTGGGGGCCTCGTGCGCTCGCCGGAGTGACCGGCGGCCGACTGCTCGACCTGGCCCGCCGGGACCCGCGCCAGCACGCCGAGCCCGCAGCCGCCTCCATCCGGCACGCTCTCGCCCACAGAGGCCCAGAAGCAGGGCGGCCACGCCCTGCACCGGATCGGCCTTGCCAAGTGCGCGTTCCTTGCCGGTGACATCAGGACCGCCACGGACGAGACGCACCGAGCTGTCGCTGCGGCGGCGCGCACGAGGTCCGGCCGCGTCCACACCCAGCTCGCTCACCTCTACCCGTACACCGTGGGACGAGATGCTCCAAGGTCCGTACGGGAAGCGCGCGATAGCATCCGCGATCTGCTGTCAAGCTGAAAAGGGAGGACCCGGTGACGACCCTCGCGGTGACCGGCCACATGGATCTGAGCGACCCGACCGTGCCGCTGGTGCGAGCGGCCCAGGACGAGCTGCTCCAGCGGTATGAGGGCGATCTGGTCGGGGTGTCGTGTATCGCGAAGGGCGCCGACTCGGTCTTCGCTGAGGCCGTGCTCGACGCCGGTGGCAAGCTGATCGTGGTGATCCCGTCGGAGGACTATCGGGCGCGGAAGGTGAAGCCTGATCACGCGGCCGATTTCGATCGGCTCGCCGACGCGGCGGCCGAGGCGCTGGTGATGCCGCACGAGACCGCGAACCGCGCGGCGTACGAGGCGGCGAACCGGGTGCTGCTGGAGCGGGCGGATCGCCTGGTGGCTGTGTGGGACGGGCGGCCGCCCTCGGGAAAGGGTGGGGGCACTGCGGACACCGTGGTGCAGGCTCGTGCAGCGGGAGTGCCGGTGGATGTGGTCTGGCCGCAGGGAGCATCGCGCGGCTGACGTTCGGGATACGGCCCGGCTGGCGCAGGCTGCCCCTCGCCCAGCAGGTTAAGAACTCGCGGGTTACGCGCATGCAGCCCTACGGGCAGCACCGGCTTGTCGCCGATTTCAACGAACGCGCCCGCCAGCTCGTCACCGCCGCATAGGCACTCCTAAATCGCGGGGAAGGCAAGTGATCTTGTCGACGTACGTGTACGTTGGGTCACGGCCCGCTTCGTATACGTAACGAAGCAGCCCTTGGCAGGTGTGCAACCACCGCGCCAAGGGCCTACACCGACGAGTGGACAGGACCTCCACCGCCCATGCACTGCGATGTTAGCGCGCCCGTGCGTGCTCCCTTCCTGCAAACGCCCGAAGCGCTGATCGATGATGTCGCCGTTCCTGACAGCGCCTTCCGTCTCCTCCAAGGAATGGTCAAGCTCCCGCCCCGCAACAGGCACAACAGCGACGCCGTCGCGAGGAAGCTGCGGATGGGCAAGGAGAAGACCAACGCCGCCCGCAAAGCCCTGCGCGCACTCGGCCACTGGCACGCCCGCAAACGGCGCAACCCCCGGGGCGAACTCCGCGACCAGCGCCTGGCCTCCCTCACCCCACTCCGGACCAAGGCAGAGATCGAAGCCGGATGGGCTGCGGCCGAAGAAGCCATGCGGCTGGGCAAGGACACCGCCGCATCCCGGAAACTGGGGGTACGCATCCTCAACTCCGCCCCATGGCTGGCCCCACAACCGGCCGCCGGTACACCCGCCCCACGGCCCACCCGGCCACGCCCCCAGGAAGGGGACCAGACAGACGTACACCACACCCCCCACCCACTCCCCACAACCCAGCCCCAGCCTCAGCCTCAGCACGAGAACAAACCCAAGGCGCAGCCGGAGACCGGGCTTTCACCACTCACCGGTCCCCTCGCCACCTACGCCAGCCGCGCCGAAACCGCCCTGCTTCAGCTACGCCGCAGCACACCGCAGCTGGCCCTCGCCGTGCCCGAAGCACGTGAACTCGCCCAGATCGCCGGGCACTACCTGCTGCGCGGCGAAGGCCCCGAAATCATCCGGGCCGTGGTCGCCCAAGGGCTGCCGCCAGACGGAATCCGCTCCCCAAGGGGCTTCGTACGCCAGCGGCTCCTGCGCTACCTTCCCCCGCTGCCGCCCTGGTCCAAACCGCCCAAGCCGAACCTCCGCAAGACGGAGAAACCACCCCCCGCGCCCACAAGTCAGCCCGAGCCGCCGCTTCCCCGGCCCGGCAGCCCAGCCGACCTCATCCGGCAAGGCCAAGGCTGGCGGACCGCATTCCGGGCCGCCGCCCAGGAGACATAACGGGGCACCGGCCGCAGTGACCACCCGGCAGGGTTCCAATCGTCATCCCGTCACTCGGCAGGCGGCATGCTCTCCGCTGCTACGACGCAGCGGGGGGCTGCCCTTGAGTTCCTAGCGTCCGGGCCGGGACTCGGTGGCGCACCGTTCCCAGACATTGCCGCACAGGTCGAAGACGCCCAGCGGGCTCACGCCGCTCTGGTACCGGCTGACTGGCGTGGTGCGTCCTATCCCCGATTCGCGGACGTTGCGTTTGGCAGCGGTCGCGGAGTGGCCCACGGATACGGGTTCCGGAACAGCCGCCACTTGGTAGATGTTCAGCGTTCAACTACATTGGGCCCACCAGTCGAGGAGGTCTGCTCATGCCCGCGATCACCGCCCCGAACCCTCTCGCGCTGCCGCGCGTCGCGGCACCCGCGGGTGAGGTCGCAGCGCGGCCCGTGCTCGCTGTAACGACCGCGCCCAGCGGCTTGGAAGGCGAGGGCTTCCCCGTGCGCCGTGCCTTCGCCGGGATCAACTACCAGTACCTTGACCCGTTCATCATGATGGACCAGATGGGTGAGGTGGATTACGCCCCGGGCGAGCCCAAGGGCACCCCTTGGCATCCGCACCGTGGCTTCGAGACCGTCACGTATCTCATCGACGGAACGTTTGTCCATCAGGACTCCGAGGGCGGTGGCGGCACCATCAGCGGCGGTGACACCCAGTGGATGACCGCCGGGTCCGGGCTGCTGCATATCGAGGCACCCCCGGAGGAACTGGTGGTCAAGGGCGGCCTCTTCCACGGCGTCCAGCTGTGGGTGAACCTTCCGGCGAAGGACAAGATGAGGAACCCCCGCTACCAGGACATCCACGGCGGCAAGGTCAAGCTCCTCAGCACCCCGGACGGCGGCGCGCTGCTCCGCCTGATCGCCGGTGAGCTGGACGGTCACGAGGGACCGGGCATCACGCACAGCCCGATCACAATGGTCCACGCGACCGTCACCCCCGGCGCGCGGATTACTCTGCCGTGGCGGCCGGACTGGAACGCGCTCGCCTATGTGCTCGCCGGGCGAGGATCGGTCGGTACGGACCGACGGCCCGTCCGTCTTGGCCAGACCGCGGTCTTCGGTGACGGCGACTCCCTGACGCTGCGGGCGGACGAGTCCCAGGACTCCCACCACCCCGCCCTGGATGTCATCCTCCTCGGCGGCCGCCCCATCCGCGAGCCGATGGCCCACTATGGGCCGTTCGTCATGAACACCCAGGCGGAACTGACCCAGGCCTTCAATGACTTCCAGGCAGGCCGCCTGGGGCGCATACCTGCCACCACCGCTTCTTGATGCGGGACAGCCAGCCCAGCTCCGCCGGGCGGCCCGACACGGGGGATTCCCCCAATGCCCGCCCCTTCCCGTAACCGGGGCTTCGCCCCCGGGGCCCCGAAGTTTGTCGGTGCGGGCCGGTGGCCGGTGTTGTGCCCACTCACAGCCCCTCGCGGGGCTGCGAGTGCCCACAACACCGGGGGTTGGGGAACCCCGGCAGCGGTGGTTGAGTCAGAGGTACGGGCCTGAGCGGTCTGGGCCGTGTTCGGTGGGGGCCTCCTCGCCCTCCGGCATCACGCCTGGGGGCAACGCCCGCCGCATCTGCTCCAACTGCGCCCGCGCAGCCATCTGCTGAGCGAAAAGCGTGGTCTGGATCCCGTGGAAGAGCCCTTCCAGCCACCCCACCAGCTGGGCCTGAGCGATGCGCAGCTCAGCCTCGGTAGGCACGACGTCATCCGTGAAGGGCAACGAAATCCGCTCCAGCTCATCGATCAGCTCGGGCGCCAGCCCGTCCTCCAGCTCCTTGACCGAGCTGGCGTGGATCTCCTTGAGCCGGGCACGGCTCGCCTCGTCCAGCGGTGCCGCTTTGACCTCCTCCAGCAGCTGCTTGATCATGCTGCCAATACGCATGACCTTCGCGGGCTGTTCGACCATTTCCATCACGGGAACCTCACGTGACTCCTCCTCGCCATCACCGCCCTTCTGGGCGGCACTGCCGAGGGCCATCCCGTCCGGACCGACGACCAGGACGTGCTGGCTCTCCTGCGATGGTTCGTTCCTCCGCTGTGTCATACCCCTATTCTGCATTCCCCGCCCCTTCTCACCGGCGCCGCAGTCGCAGTCCGAGAAATGCCAGGCCAAGGCCGAGTGAGGCCAGCCCCGCGCCCAGCGGCAGCACGGGAAGAAGCTCATTTCGGGGGGCGCTGAGCAAGCGGTCGTCGCCTGCTTCGGCCGGCTCGTCCTCGTCCGCGTAGAGATCGTGGTTGCCGAAGGCAGGCTGCAGGACCTGAGGCCGCCCTGGGGCCCAGGGCCGTACGGGCCACTCCGGGGCCGATGGAGGCCGTGCCCGCCGGCGCCCTGCGGCGTCCTCCGCGGCGAGCGAGGGAGAGGGCTCCGGGCCGGTCGCCGATGGACCGGCGCCGGGTCCCGATGGCGACGGCGACGAGTCCGACGGTGCCGGTGTCGAACCGGGCGGCGCGGCTGAGCCCGTGGGGTCCGGGCCGGCATCGGCGGTATCGGAGGCGCCGGGCTGTGGTGATCCGCCGCCGATCACCGGTATCGAGAACGTGGAGGACGGCTCCGGCGAAGACGAAGGCGTAGGGGAGGTGCTGACGGCAACCGGGGCCGTCAGCACCGCCGTACTCAGGAACAGCCCGATCGCACACGCCTTCACCGGGTGAGTCCCCTCCGAGCGAGCCATTCGAGCCGAGCCATTCGCTGATCAGCTACCCAGCCTCACATGAATGAATACGCTCAGCATCCTGGGCGGAAGGGTTTTCAGAGAGTAAGGATGATCTTCCCTACATGGCTGCCGCTCTCCATGGCCCGGTGTGCGTCCGCCGCCTCCGCCATGGGCAGTCGCCGGTCCACCACGGCCCGTACTCGTCCGCTCTCGATCAACGGCCAGACGTGCTCCCGTACCGCCGCGACGATCGCCGCCTTCTCCGCGACCGGGCGGGCACGCAGGGAGGTCGCGATCAGAGCACCCCGCTTGGCGAGCAGTGCGCCAAGGTTCAACTCGCCCTTGACGCCGCCCTGCAGACCGATGACGACGATCCGGCCGTTCACGGCGAGCGCCTTGATGTTCCGCGTCAGATACTTCGCGCCGATGATGTCGAGGACGACGTCCGCGCCATGTCCGTCCGTGGCCTTCTTCAGCTCCTCGACGAAATCCTGTTCGTGGTAGTCGATGAGGATGTCCGCGCCCAGCTCCGCACAGCGCGCCAGCTTCTCGGCGCTGCCCGCGGTGACCGCCACCCGGGCGCCGACCGCCTTCGCCAGCTGGATCGCCATCGTGCCGATACCGCTGGCGCCGCCATGCACCAGCAGCGTCTCACCGGGACGAAGGTGCGCGATCAGGAAAACGTTGGACCAGACCGTGGCGGCCACTTCGGGGAGGGCGGCCGCGGTGACCAGGTCGACCCCCTCCGGCACCGGCAGCAGCTGCCCCGCCGGCACCGCGACCCGCTCCGCGTATCCGCCGCCGCTCAGCAGCGCGCACACCTCATCGCCGACCGCCCAGCCACTGACCCCCGGCCCCAGCGCGGCGACCCGGCCCGCGCACTCCAGGCCCGGATACGGGGAGGCCCCCGGCGGTGGATCGTAAAAGCCCTGCCGTTGCAGCAGATCGGCCCGGTTGACGCCGCTGGCCGCGACCTCGATCAGTACCTCGCCCTCACCGGGCACGGGGTCGGGGACCTCGGCCCAGAGCAGGGCGTCGGGACCACCGGGTTCAGGAAGAGTGATGGCGTACATAGGGGAACCACCTTAGGGGAACGGCCTCAATG
Source organism: Streptomyces gobiensis (assembly GCF_021216675.1). Lineage (NCBI taxonomy): Bacteria > Bacillati > Actinomycetota > Actinomycetes > Kitasatosporales > Streptomycetaceae > Streptomyces > Streptomyces gobiensis. The sequence continues at coordinate 2,913,803 of NZ_CP086120.1, forward strand.
GCCTCCCCGCTGTTCCGGTTCGTCTACTGGCCCAGTTCGTCGCGGGGTTCCTGCCAGGAGGGTTTGGCGGGCTCCATCTTGGGCGGGGTGAGCAGCCCGCCGGTGTCCTCGTCCTCGCTCTTGCGCAGCTTGGTCGTCGTCGCCCCCTCCTTTATCCGGCGGATCGCCACCAACCGGTCCTCCGGCTGCAGCGTCGCCGCGTCCGCCTCATCAAAGCCCAGCAGCCGATGTCCCCTTATCACCGAGACGACCAGGTCACGGAGCTCCCGTGGCGAGCGGCCCACTTCCGCCTTGGTCACCGGGCGCTCGATAATGCGCAGGCCGTGGCCATGCTGGATCAGATCCTCCATCACCTGACCGGCGCTCGGGCTGATCAGCGACAGGCCCAGCAGACGGCCCGCCGCGCCGGAGCTGGTGATGACCGAGTCCGCACCGGACTGCCGCAGCAGCGGAGCGTTCTCCTCCTCCCGCACCGCCACCACGATGTTGAGCGACCGGTTCATCTGCCGGGCGGTCAGAGTGACCAGCACCGCGGTGTCGTCGCGCTGTGGGGCGACGACGATCTGCCGGGCCCGGTCGACCCGGGCCCGCTCCAGCACGCTGGAGCGGGTGGCGTCGCCGACCACGCCCGCGAAGCCGTCCGCGTTGGCGGCGTCGATCACCTTGGCGCTGGGGTCCACCACCACGATCTGTTCCTTGGCGAGCCCGGTCGCCAGCAGGGTCTCGGCGGCGGACCGGCCCTTGGTGCCGAAGCCGATGATGACGATGTGGTCGCGCACGCGAGTCCTCCAGTGCGTAAGCCGCCACTGCTCACGAGTGCGTTCGGTGAGCACTTCCAGTGTGGTGCCGATCAGGATCAGCACGAACAGCACCCGCAGCGGGGTGGTGATAAAGGTGGTGATCAGCCGCGCCTCGGTGGTGACCGGGGCGATGTCGCCATAGCCGGTGGTCGACAGGGAAACCGTGGAGTAATACAGCGCGTCCAGAAAGTTGACCGCGCCGTCCACATCATCCGTAAAGCCGTCCCGGCCGAACCAGACGACGAAGGCGTTGGTGAAGAGCACGATATGGGCGACCAGCAACCGCTTGGCCACCTGGATCGCCGGGCCGGTGAGCTGCCGGGGCAGCTGCACCCGGAAGGTGTGTTCATCGGCGAAGGTCGTTTTCCCCATGGTGATGGGGTTACGGAGGCGGAGCTTCATGCCCAGGGGAGTTCCAGAAGTTCTACGGCTGTGCCCGGGGTGGCACCGCCGGGTGGGATGACCGCCAGCGCGGTGGCCGAGGCGATCCCACGGAGCATAGCCGGGCCGTGGTAGCGCAGGGGACGCGCCTCGCCCGTGATGTGGATCACGGGGACGAGCCGGGTGTCCTGGGGGTGTCCGGGAGCCGCGTCGGTGAGCCGGGCGGTGACCGGCTCGGGGTCCGGGTTCCGGTCGGCGAGGGTGCGCAGCAGCGGCTCGGCGAGGGTGAGCAGCCCGGATACGGCGGCCAGCGGGTTGCCGGGCAGGCCGATGAGATGCCGCCCCGCCTCGTCCGGCAGCGCCGCGAGCAGCATGGGGTGGCCCGGGCGGACGGCGACCCCGTCGACGAGCAGTGTCGCGCCGATCCGCGCCAGCGTGGGGTGCACATGGTCGACGGGGCCGGACGCGGTGCCGCCGGTGCTGACGACCAGGTCGGCGGTGGTCGTGGTGACCGCCTTGTACAGCGCGTCGGCGTCATCGCCCAGCTGCCGGGTGGCCAGGACATCGGCGCCCAGGGCCGTGAGCCAGGGGGCCAGCATGGGGCCGAGCGCGTCCCGGATACGGCCGTCCCGTGGGGTGCCCTGGTGCAGCAGCTCATCGCCGAGTACGAGGACTTCGACCCGGGGGCGCCGGGTCACGGTCAGCACGTCATACCCAGCGGCGGCGGCGAGCCCCAGCACCGCCGGGGTCACGGTGGCCCCGGCGGGCAGCAGCAGATCACCGGCCCGGCATTCCTGGCCCCGCGGCCGGATATCGGTGCCCTGCGGGGGCGAGGCGGGAGCGGCCAGCCTGTCCCCCTCGGCGGCGCCGTGCTCGGAGCGGAGGACGGCGGTGGCGCCCCGTGGGATCCGGGCACCGGTGGCGATGGGTACGGCGTGGCCGTCGGGGAGCGAGTCGGGGTCCGCGCCCGCGAGGATGCCGGGCTCCCCGGGGGGCACCGTGAGCAGCCAGGGTCCCGGTCCGGATACCGCCCAGCCGTCCATGGCGGCGGTATCGAAGGCGGGGAGGTCGGTGAGGGCGGCCAGCGGGGCGGCCAGCGTGTGGTGCAGGGCACGGTCGAGGGGGATCTCGGTGGGCTCGCCGGGGGTCACGGCGTCGCGGGCGATCGCGCGGGCTGCCGCCCAGCCGCACCCGGCGGGGTGGGCGGGCTGCGGGCGCGCCCCGGCGGCGGCCCCGGCGCCGTTCACGAGGGCCAGCACCTCATCAAAGTCGTCACTCATTCCGTTCCCGCGTTCCCCGCGTCTTCTGAGCCTTCCGCTGCTTCCGCTGCCCATCGGGCGGCGAGCACGGCGGCCTTACGGGCTGCCGCCGCGACCTCTTCGGGCGAGCCACCCCGCTGCGCGGCGGCGTATCCGACCAGGAACGTCGTCAGTGGGGCGGCCGGGCGGGCGACCCCATGCGCGGCGTCCCGCGCGAGATCGAGCAGCTCGTCCGTGTCGACGTCGAGGTCGATGCCCAGCTCGGCCTTGACTGCGGAAATCCATTCATCCAGCACGTGACCATGCTCCCTGATACGGGCCCGGGCGGCCGCGATGTCTTCCCAGGTGTCGCAGTCCAGGGCCTCGGGCGGGGTAGCCGTGGTGATACGGCTCAGCGTCAGCTCGGCGGTGAGCAGTCGGAGAGGAAGATTGTCGAGCCGTCCGTGCTCGGTGGCAAGCAGTGCGAGCTCCCGGCGCAGCGATTCGGTGCGGTACGCGCCAAGAAGCGGCTGGTCCCGCCCGTCATTGACGATGGCCCCGTCCTGGCCGGGCGCGGCCGTCAGCCGCCGTACGGTCTCGGCCCGCAAGAACGGCAGATCACCGGACAGCACCAGCACGGTGTCCTCCTTGACCTCCCGCAGCCCGGCGTCGATGGCAGCCAGCGGCCCACCACCGGGCCGCTCCTCCCGGGTCCATACGACATGTCGGTACGTGGGCCGCCGGGGCCCCACGACAACGGTCCGCGCCGCGTTCGCGCAGGCGGCCAGCGTCCGGTCGAGCAGCGACCGGCCCCCGATGGTGAGGGCCGGTTTGTCCGCCCCGCCCAGGCGGCGGGCACGGCCGCCCGCGATAACGATCGCGTCGTAGGTCACGTACTAGAGCGTACGGAGCAGCACGGCCGGTTGCTCCACGCAGTCCGCGACATAGCGCAGGAAGCCGCCCGCGGTACCGCCGTCGCAGACCCGGTGGTCAAAGGTGAGGGAGAGCTGCACCACATGCCGCACCGCGAGCTCCCCCTCATGTACCCAGGGCTTGGGGGTGATCCGCCCGACCCCCAGCATGGCCGCCTCGGGGAAGTTGATGATGGGCGTGGACCCGTCCACCCCGAATACGCCGTAGTTGTTGAGCGTGAACGTCCCGCCGGTCAGCTCGGCGGGCGGCAGCTGCCCGGCCCGGGCGGCCTCGGTGAGGCGCGTCATCTCGGCGCCGAGGTCCTGCGCGTTACGGGCGTGCGCGTCGCGGACGACGGGTACGACGAGCCCTCGGTCGGTCTGCGCCGCGAACCCCAGGTGCACGGCGGGCAGCCGTACGATCTCCCGGGCCTCGGTGTCCACGGTCGCGTTCAGCTCGGGGTGCCGCGCCAGCGCGGCCGTACAGATGCGGGCCAGTACGGCGAGCAGCGGCACGTCCATCACCCGGCGGGCGGCCAGCAGCTCGGTGGCGTCGGCATCCACCCAGCAGGTGGCCTCGGGAATCTCCCGGCGGCTGCGCGCCAGCTTCTCGGCGACGGCTCCCCGGACACCCTTGAGTGGGATGCGCTCGCCGGTTGCCGCCTCGGGGGTGGATGCGGCCCGCCGCTCCACGTCGGCCCGCAGGATCAGACCGTCCGGGCCGGAGCCGGTGATCTCGCGCAGGTCGATCCCCTGTTCCCGGGCGAGGCGCCGCACGAGCGGTGAGATCACGGCAATGGTGTTGTCCCCGGTCCCGCCCCTTCCCGTAACCGGGGACTCCGCCCCCGGACCCCCGGTCCTCAATCTCCCCCAGCTACCTCCCCCAGACTCTGTCTGGGAGGTGCCCCCAGGAGGTGCCCCCAGGACAGGCCGGGTTCGAGCCCGCGGCGCACTCGTGCCGTAGCCGACCAGGACGTTGCCGGAGCCGGCGTCGGGCTGCTCGGCGAGGGTGCCGGAGGCCACCGTCACCAGGGGGGCGCCGACGGGGATCTCGTCCCCGGCGTCCCCGTAGCGGGCCGTGACCACACCGCCGTAGGGGCACGGCACCTCGACCAGCGCCTTGGCCGTCTCCACCTCAACCACCGGCTGATCAACGGCGACCACCTCGCCGACCTCGACCAGCCACCGCGTGATCTCGGCCTCCGTCAGCCCCTCCCCCAGATCGGGCAGGGTGAACTCACGTACCTCAGCCATCAGCGGCCACCCCCTTCCGTCCACTGAGACTCCCACTGCAACCGGCCGACCGCATCCAGCACGCGGTCGACGCCCGGCAGATGGTGCCGCTCCAGCATCGGCGGCGGATACGGAATGTCGAAGCCCGCCACCCGCAGCACCGGCGCCTCCAGATAGTGGAAGCAGCGCTCGCTGATCCGTGCCGCGATCTCACCGCCCGGTCCGCCGAAGCCACCGGACTCATGCACGACAACCGCCCGTCCGGTGCGCCGCACCGAGGCGCAGACCGTCTCGTCGTCGAAGGGCACCAGCGACCGCAGATCCACGACCTCCAGGTCCCAGCCCTCCGACCGCCCGGCCTCCGCCGTCTCCAGGCAGACGGGGACCGAGGGCCCGTAGGTCACCAGCGTGGCCGAGGTGCCGGTGCGCCGTACCGCCGCACGGCCGATCGGGGCGACCGGCTCGGGTGCCTGGGCCGACCAGTCCGCCTTCGACCAGTACAGCCGCTTCGGCTCCAGGAAGATCACCGGGTCGTCCGAGGCGATCGCCGCCCGCAGCAGCCCGTACGCGTCGGCGACCGTCGCCGGAGCGACCACATGCAGGCCGGGCGTCGCCATGTAGTACGCCTCGGAGGAATCGCTGTGGTGCTCCACCCCGCCGATCCCACCGCCGTACGGCACCCGGATGGTGATCGGCAGCGGCAGCGCGCCCCGCGTACGGTTCCGCATCCGTGACACATGGGAGATCAGCTGCTCAAAGGCGGGATACGCGAACGCGTCGAACTGCATCTCGACCACCGGCCGCAGCCCGTACATCGCCATACCGACCGCCGCGCCCAGAATTCCGGCCTCGGCCAGCGGCGTATCCGTACAGCGGTCGTCGCCGAACTCCTTCGCCAGCCCGTCCGTCACCCGGAAGACCCCGCCCAGCGTGCCGACATCCTCGCCCAGCACATGGACCCGGCCGTCCTCGGCCATCGCGTCCCGCATCGCACGGGTCAGCGCCTGCGCCATGGTGGCGGGCTTACGGGCTGCGCCCGTGCCCGTACCGGTATCAACTGCCGCCGTGCTCATCGCTCTTCTCCCTCAGCTCCCTCAGCGTCCAGCTCCGCCTGCAACTGGGCGGCCTGTTCCCGCAGTTGTGAGGTCTGCTGCGCGTAGACATGGTCAAAGAGCGACATCGGGTCGAGCTCCGGGTTCTCGTTCATCCGGTCCCGCAGATCGGCGGCGAGCCGCTCCGCCGCGTCCCGTGCCGTGCGTATGACGTCATCGTCCAGCAGCTCGCGGGAGGTCAGCTCGCGCTCCAGCAGGGTGATCGGGTCGTGTTCACGCCACGCCGCCACCTCGGCGTCAGCGCGATAGCGCGTCGCGTCATCGGCGTTCGTATGCGCCTCGATCCGGTAGGTCACCGCTTCGACCAGCGTCGGCCCGCCGCCGCGCCGGGCCCGGTCGATCGCCCCGGTCAGCACCTCGTGCACCGCTGCCGCGTCATTGCCGTCGACCAGTCGCCCCGGCATGCCATAGCCGACCGCCTTGTGCGCCAGTGAGGGCGCGGCGGTCTGCTTGGCCAGCGGGACGGAGATCGCGAAGCCGTTGTTCTGTACGAGGAAGACCACCGGCGCCTGCCATACGGCCGCGAAGTTCAGCGCCTCGTGGAAGTCGCCCTCACTGGTGCCGCCGTCGCCGACCAGGGCGAGGGCCACCACATCATCGCCCGCCAGCCGCGCGGCGTGCGCCAGCCCGACCGCGTGCGGAAGCTGGGTGGCCAGCGGGGTGCACAGCGGGGCGACCCGGTGCTGATGCGGGTCGTACCCGCTGTGCCAGTCGCCGCGCAGCAGCGACAGCGCCTGCACGGAGTCAACGCCGCGGGCGACGGCGGCGAAGGTGTCGCGGTAGCTGGGGAAGAGCCAGTCCCGGTCCGCCAGCGCGAGCGCGGCGGCGACCTGGCAGGCCTCCTGACCGACCGAGGAGGGGTAGACGGCCAGCCGTCCCTGCTTGGTCAGCGCGGTGGCCTGCTGGTTGTAGCGGCGGCCACGGATCAGCTGGGCGTAGAGCTCCCGGAGGAGTTCGGGGTCGAGCTGGGCACCGGTGCCCAGCAGACGGTACGGCTCCTCATCCGGCAGCAGCGGCGTCGCATCGGTGCGGGGGCGCCAGGAAGGGGGCGGAGCGGGACGCCAGTCGCCTGGCTGCTCTAGGACCGTCATATCGAGCACACCTCCTCGTAGGGGCAAGCAAGGGGCGTGGGGGCGTTGTACGCCCCCTACCGATTGTTCGGTCCACGGCACATTCTGGCTACAGGCGGGGGAGGCCTGTGGACAAATGGCTGGGCAGGCACTGGGATGACAACAGGACGTCCATCGAGGGGAGGCCCCAGCGCATGGGGGACGGACAGATGGCTCCACGGCCGCTCGACACCATCGACCGCGCGATCCTCCGCATGCTCCAGACCGATGGCCGCGCGTCCATACGCTCCGTAGCCGAGCGGGTACATGTGTCCCGGGCGAACGCCTACGCCCGGATCAACCGGCTCATCGATGACGGGGTGATCCGGGGTTTCAGCGCCCGGGTGGATCAGGAGCGGGCCGGGCAGGGAGCGTCGGCGTACATCACGCTCAAGATCGTGCAGAACTCCTGGCGCACGGTACGGGAACGGCTCCAGGAGCTGCCGGGTGCGGCCCATATTGCGCTGGTCAGCGGGGACTTCGATGTGCTGCTGCTGGTGCATACCGCGGACAACCGGGCGCTACGGGAGCTGGTGCTGACGCGTATCCAGGCGATACCGGAGGTACTGAGCACCCGGACGTTGCTGGTCTTCGAGGAGACGGACCTGGACCCGGCGCCGTAGCACCCGGGGGGCTCCGGGAGGTGCCCCCACAACACTGTGGGGGGCTGGGGGCGGCAGCCCACAGTTTCGGGAAGGGGCGGGATTGGGGAAAGACCGCCCGGACGCCGCCCAGCCGTACAGCTAGCCGTACATGCGGCGCATCGCGAAGTCGACCATCTCCTCGACCGCCTTCGCGTCGAAGACGACCCGGTGATCGCCCTCCATATCCAGTACGAAGCCATAGCCGGAGGGCAGCAGATCCAGCACCTCCGCGCCCGTGATCACGAAGTACTTCGACTCCTTGCCCGCGTAACGGCGCAGTTCCTTGAGCGTGGTGAACATCGGGATCACCGGCTGCTGGGTGTTGTGCAGCGCCAGAAAGCCGGGGGTGTCACCGCGCGGGCAGTAGACCTTGGAGGTCGAGAAGATCCCCTGGAAGTCCTCGGGTGACATCACCCCCGTGGTGAAGGCCCGCACGGCCTCGGCGAGGGACGGTGGGGACGGCTCCGGGTAGAGCGGCTGCTGGGGCGGCGGCGACTGCTGGCCATAGCCGGGCGGCGGCTGCTGCGGCGGGGGCTGGGCCGCGTAGTGCTGCTGATGCCCCGCGGAGGCGGTCTGCTCGTAGCCGTACATGAGGCAAAGGGTAACGAGTCACACTCGAACGGTTTGGGGTTGATTCTTATTACCGACGGGTAGCATGATGGCGACTACTGACTGGTATGCAATCTGGAGGAGTCCTCCCTCCCCGTCCTTACGGAGCCTGTCGCCATGGGGCACTACAAGTCGAATCTCCGCGACATCGAGTTCAACCTGTTCGAGGTCCTCGGGCGCGACTCGGTGTACGGCACCGGCCCGTTCGCGGAGATGGACATCGAGACCGCCAAGAGCGTGCTCTCTGAGATCGCACGTCTCTCTGAGAATGAGCTGGCCGCGTCCTTCGAGGACGCCGACCGCAATCCTCCGGTCTTCGACCCGGAGACCAACACCGCACCGGTGCCGGACTCCTTCAAGAAGAGCTACCAGGCGTACATGGACGCCGAGTGGTGGCGGCTGGGCATCCCGGAGGCGCTCGGCGGCACCGCCGCGCCGCGCTCCCTGCTGTGGGCCTTCGCCGAGACCATCCTGGGCTCCAACCCGGCCGTGTGGATGTACGCCTCCGGCCCGGCCTTCGCCGGTGTCCTCTACGAGGAGGGCACCGAGGATCAGTACAAGATCGCCCAGCTGATGGTGGACAAGCAGTGGGGCTCCACCATGGTGCTGACTGAGCCGGACGCGGGCTCCGACGTCGGCGCGGGCCGCACCAAGGCCGTCAAGCAGGAGGACGGCTCCTGGCACATCGAGGGCGTGAAGCGCTTCATCACCTCCGGTGAGCACGACATGTCCGAGAACATCGTGCACTTCGTCCTCGCCCGCCCCGAGGGCCACGGCCCCGGCACCAAGGGCCTCTCCCTCTTCATCGTGCCGAAGTACGACTTCGACTGGGAGACCGGCGAGCTCGGCGAGCGCAACGGCGTCTACGCCACCAACGTCGAGCACAAGATGGGCCTCAAGGCCTCCAACACCTGTGAGATGACCTTCGGCGCCAACGCCCCGGCCAAGGGCTGGCTGCTCGGCGAGAAGCACGACGGCATCCGCCAGATGTTCAAGATCATCGAGTTCGCCCGGATGATGGTCGGTACGAAGGCCATCGCGACCCTCTCGACCGGCTACCTCAACGCCCTGGAGTACGCCAAGGAACGGGTGCAGGGCGCCGACCTGGCGCAGTTCACCGACAAGACCGCGCCGCGCGTCACCATCACCCACCACCCCGATGTACGCCGCTCGCTGATGACGCAGAAGGCGTACGCCGAGGGCATGCGCGCCCTGGTCCTCTACACCGCTTCCATCCAGGACGAGATCCTGATCAAGGAAGCCGCGGGTGAGGACGCCTCGGCGGCGATCCGCCTCAACGACCTGCTCCTGCCGATCGTCAAGGGCTACGGCTCCGAGAGGTCCTATGAGCAGCTGGCGCAGTCGCTGCAGACCCTCGGTGGCTCCGGGTACCTCCAGGAGTACCCGGTCGAGCAGTACATCCGGGACGCCAAGATCGACACCCTCTATGAGGGCACCACGGCGATCCAGGGCCAGGACTACTTCTTCCGGAAGGTCGTCCGGGACCAGGGCCAGGCGCTGACCGCCCTCTCCGAGGACATCAAGAAGTTCCTCGCCGAGGCGCACGGCGGCGAGGAGCTCGCCCAGGCCCGCGAGCAGCTTTCCCAGGCCGCCGTGGATCTCGAGGCGATCGTCGGCGCCATGCTGACCGACCTCGCGGCCACCGAGAAGGACGTCAAGTCCATCTACAAGGTCGGTCTGAACACCACCCGCTTCCTGATGGCCTCCGGCGATGTCGTCATCGGCTATCTGCTGCTCAAGGGCGCGGCGGTCGCGGCCGACAAGCTGCCGGGCGCCTCCGCCAAGGACAAGCCGTTCTACACGGGCAAGATCGCGGCGGCGAAGTTCTTCGCGGCCAACGTCCTGCCGGGCGTCGCCGTGCAGCGGCAGCTCGCCGAGGCCATCGACCTGTCCATCATGGAGCTGGACGAAGAGGCCTTCTGAGACAGCGTCCCAAGCACGCGTGAGGTCCCGCTCCCGGTCGGGGGGAGCGGGACCTCGCCGTGTCCGTAAGGGCCCCGTACGGGGCGAGAGCAGCCGTCAGCTGGCCGGGGGCCGTCGCTGAGGGTCCGTATCCTGGACGGTATGGCTGCGTTCCCCTCCTTCGACCGGTCCCACACCGACGACCTCCTGGCCTTCCTCGCGGCCTCTCCCACGCCGTATCACGCGGTGACGAGCGCCGCCGAGCGGCTGGAGAAGGCCGGTTTCCGGGAGGTCTCGGAGACCGCCCGGTGGGACGCGTCGACCGGCGGCAAGTATGTGCTGCGCGGTGGCGCGATCATCGCGTGGTACGTGCCGGAGGAAGCGGCAGCGGCCACGCCGTACCGGATCGTCGGGGCGCACACCGACTCACCGAATCTACGGGTGAAGCCGTCCCCCGACACCGGCTCGCACGGCTGGCGGCAGCTCGCCGTGGAGATCTACGGCGGCACCCTGCTCAACACCTGGCTGGACCGGGACCTGGGGCTCGCCGGACGGCTCTCTCTGCGGGACGGGTCCGCCCGGCTGGTGAACATCGACCGGCCGCTGCTGCGCGTACCGCAGCTCGCCATCCATCTTGACCGGCAGGTCAATGAGGGGCTGAAGCTGGACCGGCAGCGCCATATGAATCCCATCTGGGGCATCGGCGACCCGCGGGAGGGCGATCTGATCGCCTTTCTCGCCGAGGAGGCCGGGACCCCGGCCGGGGATGTCATCGGCTGGGATCTGATGACGCACAGCGTCGAACCGCCCGCCTATCTGGGCCGCGACCGGGAGCTGATCGCCGGGCCGCGTCTGGACAACCTGCTGTCCGTGCACGCCGGTACGGCCGCGCTGGCGGAGGTCGCCGGTCAGGACCTCCCGTATATCCCGGTGCTGGCCGCGTTCGACCACGAGGAGAACGGCAGCCAGTCCGATACCGGCGCCGACGGCCCGCTGCTCGGCAATGTGCTGGAACGCTCCGTCTTCGCGCGGGGCGGTTCCTACGAGGACCGGGCGCGAGCGTACGCGGGTACGGTCTGCCTCTCCTCCGATACGGGCCACGCCGTGCACCCCAACTACGCCGACCGTCACGACCCCACCCACCACCCGATGCCGAACGGCGGCCCGATCCTCAAGGTCAACGTCAACCAGCGTTACGCCACCGACGGCACCGGGCGCGGGACCTTCGCCGCTGCCTGCGAGAAGGCCGGGGTGCCATGGCAGAGCTTCGTCTCCAACAACGCGATGCCCTGTGGCACCACGATCGGTCCCATCACGGCGGCCCGGCACGGGATTTCGACCGTTGACATCGGGGTGGCCATTCTGTCGATGCACTCGGCGCGGGAGCTGGCCGGTGCGGATGACCCACATCTGCTGACGAGTGCGCTGACGGCGTTTCTGCGGGGGTGACCGACCGGAGCGATGGGCTCCGGTCCGCCGTTTCCTGTCGATGGGCTGTCAAATGTCCATGACACAACCGTGAAGATCACGTACGAGAGTGGTGCGCAACGGGGGAAACGGGGAGAACGGGGGAGCGGGGGCGGACCGGCAACGGTCCGCCCCTCTTTTTACGTCCAAGAAGCGCTGAGGCGCTGAACCCTGCCCGGTCAGCCCGCGTCCATCCCCGCCAGCACCAGCGGCAGCCTCTTCGCGCCGCTGTCCGTCACCCGTACCGGGACGCCCCAGTCCTGCTGGTGGACATGGCAGGCCGGGTACTCGTTTGACGGATCGTCATCGCAGGACGCGGCCATCGCGGAGACATGCAGCACGCCCTCGGGTATGCCCGGGGCGAGGGTCAGCTCGCGGGACAGTTCTGTGGCCGGGCCCGCGCCTTCGGCCAGCAGTTCCGGTGGGGTGGCGCTGACCAGGAGACGGGTGGAGGGGCCATACCTGGTGTCGAGCTTCTGGCCCGGCGGGGGCTGGAAGATCACGTCCAGCTGGAGGGTGCCGGGTGCCACATCGGTCGCCGCCCGTTGGGTGCGGTGGGCCACCGACTCCACCTGGACCGCCTCCTCGGGGAGGCGAAGGCGGGTGAGGCGGTGGCGGGCGGACTCCACGACGACGATGTCCTGGTCGGCCAGCACCGCGTCGGAGGGCTCCCGCAGATCCGTGGCGAGCGTGGTGACCTCACCGGTCGCCGGGTCGAAGCGGCGCAGGGCGTGGTTGTACGTATCGGAGATCGCCACCGAGCCGTCGGGCAGGGCGGTGACCCCCAGGGGGTGCTGGAGCAGCGCCCGGTCGGCGGCACCATCGCGGTGGCCGAAGTCGAAGAGGCCGGTGCCGACGGCCGTATGGACGACGAGGTCGCCGTCGACCCAGCGCACCGCCGAGGTCTCCGAGTCGGCGATCCACAGCCGGTCCCCGGTGGCGGCGAGCCCGGAGGGCTGGGCGAACCAGGCCTCGGTGGCCGGGCCGTCGACCAGGCCCTCGTTCGTCGTACCAGCCGCGACGGCGACCGTGCCGTCGGCGGGGTCGTAGGTCCACAGCTGGTGGACACCGGCCATCGCGATCCACAGCCGGTCCGCGAACCAGGCCACATCCCAGGGGGAGGAGAGGGCCACCTCCCGGGCGGGCCCGGAGGTGGGCGAGCCCTGCCACCACTGCTGGCCGGTCCCGGCGATCGTACGGACCTCACCGCTGGCCGGGTCGTACGTACGCAGCGCGTGGTTGACGGTGTCCGCGACCACCACGGTCTTGTCCGGCAGCAGAGCGAGCCCCTGCGGTTCGCTGAACTGGGCCTTCTCCGCAGGGCCATCGGTGAGGCCACGCACCCCGGTGCCCACCCGCCGCAGCACCGTCTCCCCGTCCGCCGCCAGCTCCACCAGCGCGTGCCGGGTGGAGTCGGAAACCAGGAAGGTGCCGCCGGGCAGCAGCAGTGCCTTGCCGGGGAAGCGGAGGTCCGTCGCGACCGGCTCCGGGGGTACGTACGGACCGTCCCCGCGCCGCAGGGTGCCCTTGGCGGCGTGCTCGGCTGTCAGCTCCTCCACCAGCGCCGCGATGGCGTGCGCATGCCCCTCACCGGCGTGCTGGGCGACGACATACCCCTCCGGGTCGATCACGACCAGCGTCGGCCAGGCCCGTACGGCGTACTGCTTCCAGGTGGCCAGCGTGGGGTCGTCAAGGACCGGGTGGTGCACCTCATAGCGCTCGACGGCGTCGATGACCGACTGGTGCTCGGCCTCATGCGCGAACTTCGGCGAATGGACGCCGATGATCACCACGGTGTCGCGGTGCTTGTCCTCTAGCTCTCGCAGCTCGTCCAGAACATGCAGACAGTTCACACAGCAGAAGGTCCAGAAGTCCAGGATGACAATGCGTCCTCGCAGGTCAGCGAGGGTGAGATCGGTACCGCCGGTGTTGAGCCAGCCGCCCTCGCCGATCAGCTCGGGGGCCCGGACGCGCGCACGTGAAGCCATGGCCCCAGTCAATCAGGCACCCAGCGGCGGGTGGGCGCCCTGGGGGTGCTCTGCCTACAGCACCCTGTCCTTCAGGGCGGGGAAGTCCTCGCGGACCTTTGCCACCTGCGCCGGATCGAACTCGGCGGTGATCACCTGCTCCGTCGCGTCCGGTGCCTCGGCCAGCATCTCGCCCCAGGGGTCGATGATCGCGCTGCGGCCCGCCTGCGGTACCCCGGCGTGGGTGCCCGCGGTGCCGCAGGCCAGGACATAGCACTGGTTCTCGACCGCCCGGGCCCGGGCCAGCAGCGTCCAGTGCGCGGCGCGCTGGTCGGGCCAGCCCGCCGGGATGACCAGCAGCTGGGACCCCGCGTCGGTCAGTGCCCGGAAGAGCTCCGGGAAGCGCAGGTCGTAGCAGGTGGCCAGGCCCACCGTGAGCGCCGGGAGGCTGACGGTCACCGGTTCATCGCCGGCGGACATCAGGGTCACCTCGCCACGGTCAAAGCCAAAGCGGTGGATCTTCCGGTACGTACGGGCGAGTTCGCCGTCGGGTGAGAAGACCAGCGAGGTGTTGTACAGGGCGCCATCAGGGGCGCGTTCCACAATGGACCCGGCGTGCAGCCATACCCGTGCATCACCTGCCGCCTGAGCCATCACCTCGGCGGTCGGCCCGGTCCGTACCGGCTCAGCTTCCGCCTCGAAGCGGTCGAACGCGAAGGCACCCACGGTCCAAAGCTCAGGCAGCACCACCAGGTCCGCTCCGGACTGATCACGTACGAACGAAGCGGCCCTGTCGCGGCGCGAATTGACCGGCTCATCCGGGTCCACACCGATCTGGATCAGTGAAGCGCGCACCGTACCACCGTCCATGGATTCGAAGGGGTCAAACTGGGCCTACGATCGTCACCCAAAAGCACTGCCGGGGTGCCCGTGCGCAGACTAACTTGAGAGCACCCAGACCGCGAACGATCCGTACGCAATGAGGGGTCACGTGACCGAGCACCCGAGCCTTCAGCCCTACGTTGACGCCTGGACGCACTCCATCGAAGCCATATCCGAGTTGGTGAACCCGCTCGTCGAGGGCGAGTGGAACCGGGCCACAGAGTGCCCGGGATGGTCGGTGCGGGACGTCGTCTCGCACATCATCGGTATCGAGTGCGAGCTTCTGGGCGATCCACGACCGATCCACTCCCTGCCGCGTGATCTTCGCCATGTCGTCGATGAGACCAGCCGCCGGATGGAGGTCCAGGTCGATGTGCGGCGGCACCACACCGGCCCGGAGATGACCAGCGAGCTGGAGTACACCATCATCCGCCGCTCACGGCAGCTGCGGAATGAGAAGCGGGCTCCGTCGGCCAGGATGATGACCCCGCTGGGCATGGAGCTCACCCTTGAACGCCTGCTGCAGCTGCGGGCCTTCGATGTCTGGGCCCATGAGCAGGATCTGCGCCGGGCGCTGGGCACGCCGGGCAACCTTGACTCACCGGGCGCGCTGATCGCCCGCGATGTGCTGGTGGCAGGGTTGCCAAAGGTGGTCGCCAAGAAGGCCTCGGCACCGGCGAATTCCGCGGTGGTCTTCGATGTGAGCGGGCCGGTGGAGTTCATGCGGACGGTCCGGGTCGACCAGGGCGGCACGGCCACGGTCAACGGCAGCCCCTCGCTGGGCCCCGCGGTGACCTTCTCACTGGACTGGGAGACCTATGTCCGGCTGGCCTGCGGCCGGGTACGGCCGGACGCCGTGGCCGACAGGGTGAAGGTCGAGGGCGATACGGCGCTGGCCAAGGCGATTCTGGGCCACTTCGCGGTAACGCCGTAGGGGCTTGCCCCGGGGATCGGGGAAAGGCCCGCTACGCCGGTACGTGGACCGCCTCCACACGGCTGGCGACGATACGTTCCCGTTCCCGGCGGTCCGCGCGCCCGCGCAGCCGCAGAATCTGGCTGACCCCAAGGGCCTGCAGCACAAAGACGCTGGCGAAGGCCACCCGGAAATTGTCCCCGGTGGCATCGAGCAGCACACCAACGGCCAGCAGCGTCGTCATGGACGCGGTGAAGCCGCCCATATTGACGATCCCGGAGGCCGTCCCCTGCCGCTCCGGCGGGTTGGCCGGGCGGGCGAAGTCAAAGCCGACCATGGAGGCCGGGCCGCAGGCGCCCAGTACAGCGCACATCACCACCAGCGCCCACACCGGCGCCTGCCCCGGCCAGGCCAGCACAGCGCCCCAGACGACCGCGGTGGCCGCGACCGTGCCCAGCGCGATGGGGGCCCGCGCGCGATGGTGCCGGGCGATGATCTGGCCGTAGACCAGCCCGATCGCCATATTCGAGAGCACCACCACCGTCAGCAGCGTCCCGGCGTCGGCGAGTGTGAGTCCCTGCGCCTCGACGAGGAAGGGCAGTCCCCACAGCAGCAGAAAGACCATCGCCGGGAACTGGGTGGTGAAGTGCACCCACATGCCGAGCCGGGTGCCCGGCTCCCGCCAGGCGTCGGCGATCTGCCGTCGGACGTACCCCCGCCCGGTGTGAACCGCCTGCCGGGGTCCGAACCCCTCGGGCTGATCCTTCAGGAACACCAGCACAAGGACGAGGATGAGAACGCCGCCCGCCGCGCTGCCGGCGAAGGTCGGTGTCCAGCCATATGTGTGCAGCACGCGGGCCAGCACCAGTGTGGTGACCAGATTTCCCGCCATCCCGATCAGCCCGGCGATCTGCGCGATCAGCGGTCCGCGCTTCGCCGGGAACCAGCGGGCGCCCAGCCGCAGCACACTGATGAAGGTCATCGCGTCACCGCAGCCCAGCAGCGCCCGGCAGGCCAGCGCCATGGCGTAGGAGCTGGACAGCGCGAAGCCGAACTGTCCGAGGGTGAACAGCACGATGCCGAGGGTCAGCACCTTCTTGGTCCCCCATCGGTCGACCAGCAGCCCGACCGGGATCTGCATCCCGGCGTAGACGAGCAGCTGGAGGATGGAGAAGGTGGACAGCGCGGAGGCGTTGATCCCGAAGCGGTCAGCGGCGTTGATCCCCGCCACGCCGAGGCTGGTCCGGTAGGTGATGGCGATGAAGTAGACCGCGACCCCGAGCCCCCACATGGCGATGGCGCGGCGGCCGCCCGGCGGGTCCCCGGGCAGCCGTATGTTCCCCCGTCCGCTGGGTCCGCTCATCGCCCAACGCCGCGCAGCAGCTCATGCACCGAGCTGACATGCCGGTGCACGGCATCGGCCGCGGCCTCGCGGTCCCCGGCCCGGATGGCCTCCAGGATCTCGGTGTGCTCGGCGATGTTCTTGGCGATCCGCTCGGGGTGGGCATGCATCACGGCCACCCCCATACGCAGCTGGCGGTCCCGGAGCTGGTCGTAGAGCCGGGAGAGAATCTCATTCCCGGTGCTCTTGACGATGGCCGCGTGGAAACACCGGTCGGTGACCGCCACGTCCGCCAGCTCCCCGGCTTCGGCCTGGGCCCGCTGCTGCTCCAGCAGCTCCGTCAGCTGCTCGATCAGCGCGGCTGCGGCCGGGGCCGCCGGGGCCGCCGCCGCGTGCCGCGCGGCGTGTTCTTCGACGAGAAGCCGCGTCTCCACGACATCGGCGATCTCCCGCGTGGACACCGGAAGGACGAGCGCGCCCTTCTTGGGGTAGAGCTTGATCAGCCCTTCCACCTCAAGCCGGAGCAGCGCTTCCCGTACGGGCGTCCGGGACACCCCCACGGCCTCGGCCAGCTCGCCCTCGGTGAGCAGCGCCCCGCCCTCAAAGTGCCGCTCCAGCAGGGCCTGCTTGACATATCCGTAGACACGCTCGGCGGCGGGCGGCTGCTTGGCGGGGGCGGCGGGAGAGGTCATGCGCACACCTTAGATACAACAGGTATGCGTATGAAATCGGTTTCCGCCATGCGGACGGCCGGACGGCCGGACGGCCGGACGGTAGGACAGCGGGATGCCGACGCCCGAGGCGAGGTAGTCAGCCCGCCTTGCCGGTGGAAACGACGAGGTTGATCTCGTCGTTCTCCGGGTCAAAGGGCTGATAGGCCTTCGGCGACTGCCTGAGGACGATGTTCTTGCCGTAGATGGCCTCGTCCTCGTAGTCCAGATCCGAGTTGAGCTTCCAGCCCGCCTTGCTGATGCACTCCCGCACCGAGCCGAGGTTCTTGAAGGAGAGGTTCGGCATGGACTTCCGGGGCTCGTCCTTGTCCCGGTCCGCGAAGTAGTCGCGCGCCTCGGTGCAGTCCGTGGCGTCGATGGTCTTGGTCTTGTCCTCGGGCTTGAAGTCGATTACGTCGTCGTCGTCATCGTCGTCATCGTCATTGTTGTTGTTGCTGTTCTGGTTACCGGAAGTGTCCGGAGCGGACGTCGCTGGGGCGTCACCCGCCTGCGGCTCGTCGCCGCCGCCGTCCCCGCCCCGCACCGCGATGATGATGCCCACCGCGATGATCACGACCAGCGCCGTGACCGCGGCACCGATGATCAGCGGCGTGTTCTTGTTGCCGCCACCGCCACCGGGCTGGGTGCCGGCCGCCGGGACCATGTGGTAGGGCGGTGGGGTGGAATAGCCGCTGGCCTGCATGGCGTTGGCGGGCGGGGGCGTGGACGGGCCGTAGCCGTGCAGGTTGCCGTAGGGCGTCGGCCCCTGGTAGCTGCCCTGCTGACCCATGGGCATGGTGCTCGGTGGTGGCGGTGTGCCGGTGGCGTTGACCGGCGGGAAGACCGACTGGGCCAGGCCCGCTCCGCTGTTGGCGGGCGGACCGCCGCTGATGATGAGCGGCGCCGCGCCGGAAGCCGCGCCCGAGCCGCCGAGCCGCTCGCACTCCTGATGCATGGTCTCGGCGGTGGGGAAACGCTCGTTCGGGTTCTTCCGCAGCGACCGTGCGACCAGTGCGTCCACGGCCGGCGGCACCGACTGGTTGATGGAGGACGGCGCGACCGGCTCCTCCTGGACATGCGCGTAGGCGATGGCCAATGGCGAGTCCGCGTCAAAAGGCAGCCGCCCGGTGAGCAGCTCGAAGAGCATGATGCCGACCGTGTAGAGATCGGAGCGGGCGTCCACGCCGCGCCCCAGCGCCTGCTCCGGCGACAGATACTGCGGGGTGCCGACGACCATGCCGGTCTGGGTCATGGACGTCACACCCGACTGCATGGCGCGGGCGATGCCGAAGTCCATGACTTTGACCACACCACGGCGGGTCATCATCACATTGCCCGGTTTGATGTCCCGGTGGACCAGGCCCATCTCATGGCTGGCCTCGAGCGCCGCCAGCACATCACCTGTGATCTTGAGGGCCTTCGCGGTCGGCATCGCGCCGTGCTGGGCTATGTCCTCGTCGAGTACGTTGCGCAGCGGCTTGCCGTCCACGTACTCCATGACGATGTACGGCACGGTGTTGCCGTCGATCTCGTCCTCGCCTGAGTCAAAAACCGAGACGATATTGGTATGTGTCAGCTTGGCGACGGCCTGCGCCTCCCGCCGGAAGCGCTCCCGGAAGGCGGCCTCACGGCCCAGCTCGGTGTGGAGGGTCTTGACCGCGACCTGGCGGTCGAGCACAGAGTCGTAAGCGAGGTGGACGGAAGCCATGCCACCGGCGCCCAGCAGGTCCCGAAGCTGATAGCGGCCGTTGCCGACGGTGCGGCCCTCATAGTTGTCCGGCTGTGCGCCCTCGTCACTCATCTGACTGCTTCCCCCTTGGCGCCGCAGCCCACCCACGGACCAGACTCTGCGCATGTACGGTTGCTATTGATCGGGATACCTGGGCCAAGTCTGCCCCAGGGGTGTGACGAGTCAAGCCGCTTGCCCGTTCCGTGACCCGATGCACGGAACGTACGTGCGCGTACTCCGGGTATAAGGCCGTAACTTGCCAGCCCCAGCAGGGAGCGGGTTGGATAGCTTGCCCATCCCCCCACACGCTCGCCCGCACCCAGCGGGTTCCAACTACGGCGAGGACTGATGGCACAGACGCAATCCGCCGGAGGCCCTCCGGAGCCTGACGAGACGGGCAACGGTGCGTCTAGCGCTCCAGAAATGTGGGGAAATAACGGACTTGTCGGCGATGGCCGGTACCGCCTCACCGGCCGTCTCGGCCGTGGTGGCATGGCCGAGGTCTTCGCCGCCGAGGACGTCCGCCTGGGCCGCACCGTCGCCGTCAAGCTGCTCCGCTCCGACCTCGCCGAGGACCCGGTCTCCAAGGCCCGGTTCACTCGCGAGGCCCAGTCCGTCGCCGGGCTGAACCATCACGCCGTCGTCGCCGTATACGACTCCGGCGAGGACACCATTGACGGCAACACCGTGCCGTACATCGTGATGGAGCTGGTCGAGGGCCGTACGATCCGCGATCTGCTCATCAGCGCCGAGGCCCCGCCGCCGGACCAGGCGCTGATCATCGTCTCCGGAGTGCTGGAAGCGCTGGCCTACAGCCACCAGCACGGCATCGTGCACCGCGACATCAAGCCCGCCAACGTCATCATCACCCACACCGGCGCGGTCAAGGTGATGGACTTCGGCATCGCCCGGGCGCTGCACGGAGCGTCCCAGACCATGACCCAGACCGGCATGGTGATGGGCACACCGCAGTATCTGTCACCCGAGCAGGCGCTCGGCAAGACGGTCGACACCCGTTCCGATCTCTACGCCACCGGGTGTCTGCTCTACGAACTGCTCACCCTGCGCCCCCCCTTCACCGGCGAGACGCCGCTCTCCGTCGTCTATCAGCATGTCCAGGACGACCCGGTGCTGCCGTCGGAGGTCTCCGACGCGGTGCCGCCGGAGCTCGACGGCCTGGTGATGCGCTCCCTCGCCAAGGACCCGGACGACCGCTTCCAGTCCGCCGAGGAGATGCGCGGGCTCGCCCAGTACGCGCTGCGCCAGCTGCAGGAGCAGGGCGGCCACACCGGCGGCCTGTGGAACACCGGTCCGGTGCACGCCGGGGGCACCCCGGCCATGGGCGTGCCCGCGGTCGGCGCCCAGCAGCACGCCCCCAGCGGCGATACCCCGACTCAGCTGGCCCCGCCGATGCTGATGGGCCGGCCGGACCGCGATAACGGAGGGTACGAGGGCGGCCCACGGGGCGGTGGGAAGAGCGGCGGCATAAAGTACGCGTTCGTCGCCTTCTTCGCGGTGCTCGCGGTCGCGGCGGGTGTGTTCTTCGCGATGCAGAACGCCGACACAGGACAGCAGCAGAAGAAGACCCCGGCGGAGAACAGCATCTCGCCCACCGAGGAGAAGACCTCCAAGGACCCAGCCTCGGAGCCGCCCAGCCAGGCCCCGACCGAGGACGCCAACACCACCGGCGAGTGGGGCAATCAGCAACCGACGCCCCCGCCGTTCACCCCCACCGCCCCACCGACCACCGACGACCCGGACCCGACCGAAGAGCCCACCGAAACCGACGACACCGGCACCGACGACGGGGGTACCGGCAGTAGCCCCACCGAGGGCCAGCAGGGCGGTACCAGTGAGGGTGACACCGACGGCAAGAACCCGAGCGGTGGCGACTCGGGCGGCGGCGACGAGGGCGGCACCGATCAAGGCGCCGACCCGGGTGGCGGCGAGGAAGGCGGCACCAACCAGCAGGGCGGAGCCGGCGACAGCGCCTGACGGCGCGTAAGTCGGTTATCACATCGGACGGGTGTGCTGCGATGATCTGGGGGAGGTCTTCCGGCCCCCAGTACGATGCCGCTCGTGCAGCCACCCGGAGCGCTCCGTCAGCGCACCCTCAGCACCCTGTTGCGCCGTTACGGCGCGGGGGAACCGCTGTCCTGTGAACCAGTGGCCCAGGGGCTGCTCAACCGCGGCTACCGGATCTCCACCACCCGGGGCCGGTTCTTTCTGAAGCACCACCTCGACGGCGACCCGGTCACCATCGGCCACCAACACCGTGCCACCGCCCGGCTGGGCGCCGTCGGGGTCCCCGTCGTACCGCCCGTACCCGACCCGGAAGGCCACACCGTCGCCGTCGTCGGCGGCCGCTGCTACGCCCTGCACCCCTGGGTTGAGGGCCGCCACCGGGACGGTGGCCAGCTGACCCGCGCACAGTCCCGTCGGCTCGGCGCCCTCCTCGGACTCGTCCATGTCCGGCTGGAACAGGTGATACTGGCCTCCCCGAACGAGGACGCCGTGCCCTCGCACACCAGCGCCGACCCCGCGCACACCCATCTGCTCATCGATGGGCTGCTGAGCCGGATCCGCGCCCGGCGCTCACCCGACAGCTTCGATGTGCTGGCCGAACACCGGCTGCTGGAGCGCCGCGCGCTGCTTCGTGAGCACGCACACCGCCGTCCGGCCGAGGGCACCGAGCCGGTCGCGGGCTGGGTGCACGGTGACTTCCATCCGTTCAATCTGCTCTACCGCACCGAGGCCCCCTTCGAACCCGTCGCGATCGTCGACTGGGACCGGCTCGGGGTGCAGCCGCGCGCCGAGGAGGCGGTGCGGGCCGCCGCGATCTTCTTCGTACAGCCCGATGGGACGCTGGAGTTGTCCAAGGTGCGCTCCTACGCCCGCGCTTACCGGCGGGCGGCCGGTGCGGATGCCGAGGAACTGGCCGCGGCCGTGCATCGGGTGTGGTGGGAGCGGCTGAATGACTTCTGGATGCTGCGGTGGCGGTATCAGCGGGGGGACCGCCGTGCGGATTCGCAGTTTCCGGCGGCTGCGGCGTTGATTGTCTGGTGGACGCGGGAGTATGGGGTGGTGCGCGACGCGTTCTGCACGTAGCCGGTGGGTGTTCCCCCCCCCCGCCACGTGGCGGGGCTTCGCCCGGCTGCGGGGGTGCCTGGGGTGGGTTTCCCCAATTCCCGCCCCTTCCCGGAAACCGGGGCTTCGCCCCGGGGGCCCCGGGGTCGCCGGGTGCGGGCCGGTGGCCGGGTGTTGTGCCCACCAAGCGTCGCGAGCTCCGCCCCGGGGTGGGCCGGAGCGTCGTGGCTGGGTGGGTGGGGGGTTGCGTAGCAGGGTGGGCCCACGCCCCTCGCGGGGCTGCGAGTGCCCACAACGGGGGCGGGTTAGGTGTGGTGGGGGACGTTTGTTAGGTGGTGGAGTTGGATGAATTGGGGGTCGATGCGGAGGTACGCGGGGTCGAAGGGGGCGCCGTCCGCGGTGCTTGAGAGGGGGCCGAAGCGGGCCAGCTGCGCCGCGTTCGGCGTGATCAGCCGCGCTGTCCCCACGAACTGCACGGACCACACATCGTCCCCACCGTGGCCGACATTGTCCGCCTCGTAGGCGACCACGCTGCCATCACAGGCACGGTGATAGCCGAAGCCCCTGTGGAGCCGGATCAGCACGGCCCCGTCCAGCACCACATGCCGGGCGATCGTGACAAAGGGGAGCGCCTGTCTGCTTGCCCCGACCCTGCCGTACGGAGTACGGGCCAGCAGCTCAATGGCGCGGGCTTCCTCTTCCTCGGTCGGCATGGGTCCACTCTGCCTGAATCCGGGCCACATACGCGGCTGCCTGCGCACGGCGTTCCATGCCGAGCTTGGCGAGCAGGCTGGAGACATAATTCTTGATTGTTTTTTCGGCGAGACGCAGCCGCTCACCGATCGCCCGATTGGTGAGTCCCTCGCCGATCAGATCGAGAATCTTCCGCTCCTGCTCGGTGAGGTGCGCCAGCCGCTCATCGCCCTTCGCGCGGCCCCCGTCCCGCAGCCGCTCCAGCACCCGCTGGGTGGCCACCGGGTCCAGCAGCGACTTCCCGGCCGCCACATCCCGTACGGCCTGCAACAGCTCGGCGCCGCGGATCGCCTTGAGCACATAGCCGGAGGCGCCAGCCATGATCGCGTCGAAGAGGGCCTCGTCATCGGCGAACGAGGTCAGCATCAGGCACTTGATGTCCTCGTCCCCGGAGCGGATCTCCCGGCAGACCTCGACCCCGCTGCCGTCCGGCAGCCTGACATCCAGCACCGCGACATCGGGCCGGGCCGCGGGAATCCGGACCAGGGCGTCGGCGACCGTACCGGCCTCACCGACGACCTCGATATCCGGCTCCACGGCCAGCATCTCGTGTACCCCACGGCGGACTACCTCATGGTCATCCAGCAGGAATACGGTGATTTTCCATCTTCGCGCACACGATCAGTCTCACATACCGCCCCGCCGTTGCTCTTCCCGTGGCCATGCCGCCCGGGTTAACGTGCGCTTGTCCTTCAGGCTTGCAAGGCTGTGACCAGTGACGTTCCCGGCTTTCGCGATTTACTTGGAAATCCAAGGAAAATTGCAGGTCAGCAGTGTTTCGCACACACAAGGTGGAACTAGGTAACGTGCCTTTTGCGGGCCGTCGAACGGGACACCTGTCACGCTCGGTCCGTCCGCGCCGCACCCACCCCGTGCGCCGCAACGGCACCGGGCGAGCCGCACTGGCTCATCCGGAGACCCCGGGGGCCGGACAGACGGAGGAGCACACGTGACCGTGGAAAGCACTGCCGCGCGCAAGCCGCGCCGCAGCAGCGGTGGAAAGCGCGCGACGAAAAAGACCGCGCAAACGGCCGCCGCAGCGCAGCCGGAGCTCGTACAACTGCTGACCCCGGAGGGAGAGCGGGTCGAGCATCCGGAATACGCCATCGACCTGACCCCGGAGGAGCTGCGCGGGCTGTACCGCGACATGGTGCTCACCCGGCGCTTCGACGCCGAGGCCACCGCGCTGCAGCGGCAGGGCGAGCTGGGCCTGTGGGCTTCACTGCTGGGCCAGGAGGCCGCCCAGATCGGCTCGGGCCGGGCGCTGCGCGACGATGACTATGTCTTCCCGACCTACCGCGAGCATGGCGTGGCCTGGTGCCGTGGGGTCGACCCGACCAATCTGCTCGGCATGTTCCGCGGGGTGAACAACGGCGGCTGGGACCCGAACAGCAACAACTTCCACCTCTACACCATCGTGATCGGCTCCCAGGCGCTGCACGCCACCGGCTACGCCATGGGCGTGACCAAGGACGGCGCCGACTCGGCCGTCATCGCCTACTTCGGCGACGGCGCCTCCAGCCAGGGCGATGTGGCCGAGGCCTTCACCTTCTCGGCGGTCTACAACGCCCCGGTGGTCTTCTTCTGCCAGAACAACCAGTGGGCGATCTCCGAGCCCGCCGAGCGCCAGTCCCGGGTGCCGATCTATCAGCGCTCACAGGGCTTCGGCTTCCCCGGAGTCCGGGTGGACGGCAATGACGTCCTCGCTGTCCTCGCCGTGACCAGGGCGGCCCTGGAGCGGGCACGCTCCGGGGAGGGCCCGACCCTGGTGGAGGCCTTCACCTACCGGATGGGCGCCCACACCACCTCCGATGACCCGACGCGCTACCGGCACGACGATGAGCGCGTGGCCTGGGAGGCCAAGGATCCGATCCTGCGGCTGAAGACCTATCTGGAGCGGGAGGGCCTGGCCGACGAGGCCTTCTTCACCGGCCTGGAGACCGAGAGCGAGGAGCTGGGCCAGCATGTGCGGGAGCAGATCCGCACCATGCCCGACCCCGACACCATGGCGATCTTCGAGAATGTCTACGCCGACGGCCATGCGCTTGTCGACGAGGAGCGCGCTCAGTTCGCCGAGTACCTGGCGTCCTTCGCCGACTCCCACGAAGAGGGGAAGGGCAACTGACCATGGCTGCCACGTCCAAGAGCAAGATGCCGATCGCCAAGGCCCTCAATGAGTCGCTGCGCAAGGCGCTGGAGACCGACCCCAAGGTCCTGATCATGGGAGAGGACGTCGGCAAGCTCGGCGGCGTCTTCCGGATCACCGACGGGCTGCAGAAGGACTTCGGCGAGGACCGGGTCATCGACACCCCGCTGGCCGAGTCCGGCATCGTCGGCACCGCCATCGGGCTGGCCCTGCGCGGCTACCGGCCGGTGGTGGAGATCCAGTTCGACGGCTTTGTCTTCCCCGCCTACGACCAGATCGTCACCCAGCTGGCGAAGATGCACGCCCGGGCGCTGGGCAAGATCAAGCTGCCGGTCGTCATCCGTATCCCGTACGCGGGCGGCATCGGCGCGGTCGAGCACCACAGCGAGTCCCCGGAGGCGCTGTTCGCACATGTCGCGGGGCTGAAGTGTGTCTCGCCGTCCAACGCCTCGGACGCCTACTGGATGCTGCAGCAGGCCATCGACAGCGACGACCCGGTGATCTTCTTTGAGCCCAAGCGCCGCTACTGGGACAAGGGCGAGGTCGACACCTCGGCCATCCCGGACCCGCTGCACGAGGCGCGTGTCGCCCAGGCGGGTACGGACCTCACCCTGGCGGCCTACGGGCCCATGGTGAAAACCTGTCTGGAGGTCGCCGCGGCGGCTCAGGAAGAGGGCAAGTCCCTGGAGGTCGTCGATCTGCGCTCGATGTCGCCGATCGACTTCGACACCCTTCAGCGCTCGGTTGAGAAGACCGGCCGCCTGGTGGTCGTGCATGAGGCACCGGTTTTCCTGGGTACCGGCTCGGAGATCGCCGCCCGGATCACCGAACGGTGCTTCTACCACCTGGAGGCGCCGGTGCTCCGCGTCGGTGGCTTCCATGCGCCATATCCGCCCGCCCGGCTGGAGGATGAGTACCTTCCGGGTCTGGACCGCGTGCTTGACGCCGTCGACCGCGCGCTGGCGTACTGAGAGGGCTGAGGAGAGTCGTGACGATGACTGCCACCCAAGAGCGGTTCCGCGAGTTCAAGATGCCCGACGTGGGCGAGGGACTCACCGAGGCCGAGATCCTCAAATGGCACGTACAGCCCGGTGACATGGTGACGGACGGTCAGGTCGTCTGTGAGGTCGAGACGGCGAAGGCCGCCGTCGAGCTGCCGATCCCCTTCAACGGGGCGGTCAGCGAACTGCGCTTCGACGAGGGCACGACGGTCGATGTGGGTACGCCGATCATCGTGGTCGATACGGACCCGAGCGCCGGTGCGCCCGCGGCCGCACCGGAAGCCCCGGCCGAGCCCGAGGCGGCGGCCGAAACGGGGGCGGCGGCCGAGGCCGAGCCGGAGGGCGGCAAGCGTCAGCCGGTGCTGGTCGGTTACGGCGTCTCAGCGGCCTCGACCAAGCGCCGCCCGCGCAAGGGTGGCCCCCCGCAGGCCGCGCAGGCGGCCGTACAGGCCGAGCTCAACGGCACCGCTCCCGCGGCGGCGCCGCCCCGGCCGCTGGCCAAGCCGCCGGTACGTAAGCTCGCCAAGGATCTGGGCGTCGATCTGACCACCGTCACCCCGACCGGGCCGGACGGAATCATCACCCGGGAGGATGTGCAGGCCGCCGCGGCCCCCACGCCGGAGCCCGTGGCAGCCCCCGAGGCCCCGGCCCCGGCACCCTCCGTGGAGCCGCAGTCCCTGGCCGCCATCCGGGAGCGCCGGGTGCCGGTCAAGGGTGTACGCAAGGCCACGGCGGCGGCGATGGTGTCCAGCGCCTTCACCGCGCCGCATGTCACGGAGTTTGTGACGGTCGATGTCACCCGCACCATGAAGCTCGTCCAGAACCTCAAGCAGGATCCGGAGATGGCGGGCCTGCGGGTCAACCCGCTGCTGATGGTCGCCAAGGCGCTGCTGGTGGCCATCCGCCGTAACCCGGATGTCAACGCGTCCTGGGACGAGGAGAACCAGGAGATTGTCTACAAGGACTACGTCAACCTGGGAATCGCGGCGGCCACGCCGCGTGGGCTGATCGTCCCGAACATCAAGGACGCCCAGGCCAAGACCCTGCCGGAACTCTCCCGGTCCCTCAGCGAGTTGATCTCCACGGCCCGGGAGGGCAAGACCTCCCCGGCCGATATGCAGGGCGGCACGGTCACCATCACCAATGTCGGTGTCTTCGGCGTCGACACGGGCACGCCCATTCTGAACCCGGGCGAATCCGCGATTCTCGCCTTCGGCGCGGTCAAGGACCAGCCCTGGGTCCACAAGGGCAAGGTCAAGCCACGCAAGGTCACCACCCTGGCCCTCTCCTTCGACCACCGCCTGGTCGACGGCGAACTCGGCTCCAAGGTCCTGGCCGACACAGCGGCGATCCTGGAACACCCCAAGCGCCTTATGACCTGGACATAGGGAGGCAGCCCTCAGGGCTGTCCCTTGACCCCGGCGGTGCTGCCCAAGGGGGGCGGGGCGCTTTGGCGGCCTCGCCCCCCTTGGGGCTACTTCGTGGGCTTGAAGCGGAGCTGGGGCGAGGGGGCCTTGCTGATGCTGAGGTGGAGTTCCTTCAGGCGGGCGTCGTCGACCTCGCTGGGTGCGCCCATCAGCAGGTCCTGCGCGTTGCCGTTCAGCGGGAACGCGATCGTCTCGCGGATGTTGGGCTCGTCCGCCAGCAGCATGACGATACGGTCCACGCCCGGGGCGATGCCGCCGTGCGGCGGGGCGCCGAACTTGAAGGCGCGGAGCATGCCGCCGAACTCCTGCTCCACGGTCTCCTTGGTGTAACCGGCGATCTCGAAGGCCTTGTACATGATCTCCGGCTCATGGTTACGGATGGCGCCGGAGGAGAGCTCAACGCCGTTGCAGACGATGTCGTACTGCCAGGCGAGGACGTCCAGCGGGTCCTGGGTCTCCAGGGCCTCCAGACCGCCCTGCGGCATCGAGAAGGGGTTGTGGGAGAACTCGATCTTGCCGGTGTCCTCGTCCTTCTCGTACATCGGGAAGTCCACGATCCAGCAGAACCGGAAGACGTTCTCCTCGAAGTGCCCGGCGCGCTTGGCCGCCTCGACCCGGACGGCGCTCATGATCTTGGAGACCTCGTCGAACTCACCGGCGCCGAAGAAGATGGACGTGCCCGGCTTGGCGTTCAGCGTGGTGAGGAGTGCCGAGATGTTCTCATCGGTGAGGAACTTGGCGATCGGGCCGGTCAGCGCGTTGTCGTCACCGACCCGCACCCAGGCCAGGCCCTTGGCACCCTGCTGGATCGCGAAGTCCCCCAGCTGGTCGAAGAACTTCCGCGGCCGGTCCGCGGTGTCCGGCACGGCCATGGCCCGTACATGCTTGTCGGCGAAGGCATTGAAGCCCGACCCCGCGAAGACATCCGAGACATCCACCAGCTCCAGCTGAGCACGCAGGTCCGGCTTGTCGGTGCCGTACTTGACCATCGCCTCGCGGAACGGAATACGGACGAACGGCGAGGTGACCTCGCGGCCGCCGCCGAACTCCTGGAAGAGCTCGGTCATCACCGTCTCGATGACCTGGAAGACATCCTCCTGCTCGACAAAGCTCATCTCGACATCGAGCTGGTAGAACTCGCCCGGTGAGCGGTCGGCGCGGGCGTCCTCGTCACGGAAGCAGGGCGCGATCTGGAAGTAACGGTCAAAGCCCGCGATCATCAGCAGCTGCTTGAACTGCTGGGGGGCCTGCGGAAGCGCGTAGAAGTTGCCCGGGTGCAGCCGGGACGGCACCAGGAAGTCGCGCGCGCCCTCGGGGGAGGTGGCGGACAGAATCGGGGTCGCCATCTCGTTGAAGCCCAGGGTGGTCATCTTCTGCCGGATGGCGGAGATGACGGCCGTACGCAGCAGGATGTTGCGGTGCATCCGCTCGCGGCGCAGATCGAGGAAGCGGTACTCAAGCCGCTTCTCCTCATTGACGCCGTCCTCGGTGTTGATCGTGAAGGGGACCTGGTCGGCGGTGCCCAGCACCTCCACCTCGCTGACCTCGACCTCGATCTCGCCGGTCGGCAGCTCGGGGTTGATGTTGTCGGCGCCCCGGTTGACGACCTTGCCGTCGATCCGGACCACGGTCTCCTTGGTGAGGTGGCTCAGCGCCTCGTTCGCGGCGGTGCCGGGGCGCGCGACCAGCTGGACCAGGCCATAGTGGTCACGGAGATCGATGAAGAGGATGCCGCCCAGGTCGCGCCGATTGTGCAGCCAGCCGCTGAGCCGGACGTCGGCGTCGACGTCGGAAGCGCGAAGCTCGCCGCAGTTGTGGGACCGGTACCGATGCATCATTCATCCAAGTCGTCAGGTCAGGTGCTGTGCCTACTGGCGGGCCTCTCAGCCTACCGTCCAGGCCCAAGGCGTACGCCGTGGCTCAGCCCCGCACTCCGAGCCCGCACTCCGGCCAGCCCCGTCGCCGGGTTCCTCATAGAGTGGTGCATATGCGCACCGAGGATGTCCTGGCGGCCACCGGGACCGGCATATGGCGCTGGAACAACGCCTCCGGCCAGGTCACCCTGGACGCGAAGGCGGCGGAACTGCTTGGCCTGCCGCCCGAGCGGATCACCGCCACCGAGTCCGCCGTGCGCGCACGCTTCCACGTTGTCGACTTTGTTGAGCTCGGCGGCATCGTCACCCTCGC
Organism: Streptomyces gobiensis; assembly: GCF_021216675.1. Classification (NCBI taxonomy): domain Bacteria; kingdom Bacillati; phylum Actinomycetota; class Actinomycetes; order Kitasatosporales; family Streptomycetaceae; genus Streptomyces; species Streptomyces gobiensis. The sequence continues at coordinate 2,943,374 of NZ_CP086120.1, forward strand.
CGTCGCCGAGGGCCGGATCGCCGAGGCCCGGCTCCGGGTGGTGGCCGGGGACGGCACGGCGCTACGGACCGTACGCGTCCGGCTGCACCCGCACCCCAACGGTGACAGCGACCACGTACCGGGCTCGCCCTACGTACTGGTCGGCACGGTCTCCGAGGTGCCCGAGCCGTCCCCGGCGCAGACCCCGGTCACCGGGGACTGGCGGCGGTCCCGGGAGGCCTTTCTGCTGGACGCCGGGCGGGCGCTGGCCGAGGCGCGGTCGACCGCCGAGGTGCTGCGGGTCGCCGCGACGCTCTCCATGCCCGGTTTCTCCCCTGCCGGTCTCGCCGTCTTCGGGCTGGAGGGCGACCGGCTGTCGGTGATCGGCCACCATGGGCATGAGCCCGGCTCCGAGGATCCGTTTCTCGATATGCCGCTGCACACCTCGTATCCGGCCGCTGATGTGGTGCGGACCGGACGGGCGATCTACCTCACCAGCCCGGAGGAGTACCAGCGCCGCTACCCGGCCACCTGGTCGCTGGCCGAGCCGTTCGGCCGCCAGTCCTGGGCCTTTCTGCCGTTGATCGTCGCGGGCCGCACCATTGGCGCCTGGATGGCGTCGTTCGGCTATCGGGTCGCCTTCACCCCGGATGAGCGATCCGTGCTGACCACGGTGGCGCGGATGCTCGCGCAGGCGCTGTCCCGGGCGTATCTCCATGAGTCCGAGCGTGAGCTGACCGAGGGGTTGCAGCGCACCATGCGGCCCGCCCACAAGCCGGATATCAAGGGCTTGTCGATCGCCGCGCGCTATATCCCGACCGGCGGCGGGCTCCAGGTCGGCGGCGACTGGTATGACGTCATCCCGCTGCCGTCGGGGCGTACGGCCCTGGTCATCGGTGATGTACAGGGCCACGATGTACGAGCCGCCGGGATCATGGCGCAGCTGCGGATCGCGCTGCGGGCGTACGCGGCCGAGGGACACCGGCCGGACGCGGTGCTCTCCCGGGCCTCCCGCTTCCTGGCCGGGATGGGCGCCGCATCGGTCAGCGATCCCGACGGGGACCCGGACTGCAGCGATGAGCGCTTCGCGACCTGCCTCTATATCGAGGCCGACCCGGTCACCGGCACGCTCGATATCGCCCGCGCGGGACACCACGACCCCGCGACACGGCTGGCCGACGGCACACTGCTGGTCCGCCCCACGGCGGGCGGGCTGCCGCTGGGCATCGAAACGGACGACGACTATCCGACCACCCGGCTGGTGCTTGAGCCCGGCGAGACGCTGCTGGCCTGCACGGACGGGTTGATCGAGACCGGTGGCCATGACGTCGAGACCGGCTGGGCCCGGATCCGCGAGGTGTTCGGGGCACGGCCGGAGGCGAAGGTCGAAGAGCTGGCCGACGCGCTGGTACAGGCCGTCCATGGGCCGCCCTCGCACCATATGACCGGGCCGCTCGCCGACCGCCGTGAGGACGACATCGCGCTGCTGCTGCTGAGCCGCGACACCGGGCTCTTGGCGGAGACCATCACCGCGCGGCGTACGGTCTCCACGATCGCGCAGGCCGACGCCGCACGGATCGCGGAGGCCCGGCACCAGTTGCAGGAGCTGCTGTACGACTGGATGGTCGAGGACCAGGTGGACGGGGCGGTGCTGATGCTCTCGGAGATGCTGACGAACGTCCTGGTGCACACGGAGGGCGACGCGCTGATGGTCGCCGAGATCACGGGCGACCGTGGGGCCCGCCGGCTCCGGGTGGATGTCGCCGACAAGAGCGATGAGCTGCCCCACCGGCGCCACCCCGGCGAGCTGGCCTCCTCCGGACGCGGCCTGATCCTGATGGATCTGCTGGCCGGTGCGTGGGGCGTGGACCCGAGGGGTGAGGGCAAGTCGATCTGGTTCGAGATCCGGGAGGACTCACCCCCACCGGTCTGGGGCTAGTGCGCTCTAGTGTGCTCGGTTACGCGCCCTCGCCGCCGAAGCGCTCGCGATAGGACTCGAGGTCTTCCTCGGTGATCTTCGCAAAGAGCACCGGCGGCACCGTAAAGGCCGTACCCGCCGGGACGGAGTCCAGCGCGCGGGCCTCATCGGATGTCACCCACGCCCTGTCATCACCGGCCAGCGCGAACGCGGCGCGCATCGCCCTCGCCGATGTCGGAATGAACGGCTCGGAGATCACCGAGTACAGATGGATCAGGTTCATTGCCGTACGGAGCGTCAGCGCCGCCGCGTCCTGATCCGTCTTGATCTCCAGCCAGGGCGCCTTCTCCTCCAGATACGCGTTGCCCGCGCTCCACAGCGACCGCAGCGACTGCGCCGCCTTGCGGAACTGCAGGGTGTCCATGTGCTGCTCGTACTCCGCGAGCAGCTGAGCGATCTCCTCGCCCAGCTTCCGCTCGGCCTCCCCGGCCGCCGCGCCCGCCGGGACAGCGTCGCCGAACCGCTTACGGGAGAAGGTCAGCACCCGGTTCACAAAGTTGCCGAGGGTGTCGGCCAGGTCCTTGTTCACCGACGCGGAGAACAGCTCCCAGGTGAAGCTGGTGTCATCCGACTCCGGCGCGTGCGCCATAAGGAAGTAACGCCAGTAGTCGGCGGGCAGCAGCTCCAGCGCGGCGTCGGTGAAGATGCCGCGCTTCTGGGAGGTGGAGAACTTGCCGCCGTAGTAGTTGAGCCAGTTGAAGGCCTTGACGTAGTCGACCTTCTTCCAGGGGTTACGGGTGCCGAGCTGAGTGGCCGGGAACATCACCGTGTGGAACGGGACATTGTCCTTCGCCATGAACTCGGTGTAGTAGACGTCATCCGCCTCGTACCACCAGGACTCCCAGTCACGGTTCGCCGGGTCCTGGTCGGACCACTCCTTGGTGGCGCCGATGTACTCGATCGGGGCGTCGAACCACACGTAGAAGACCTTGCCCTCGGCCGCCAGCTCCGGCCAGGTGTCGGCCGGAACCGGCACGCCCCAGTCCAGATCACGGGTGATGGAGCGGTCCTGCAACCCCTCGGTCAGCCACTTGCGAGCGATGGAGGAGGCGAGCGTCGGCCACTCCTGGCCGACCGCGTCGATCCACGCCTCGACCTCATTGGCCAGCTTCGACTGGAGGAGGAAGAGATGCTTGGTCTCCCGGACCTCCAGCTCGCTGCTGCCGCTGATCGCCGAGCGGGCGTCGATCAGGTCGGTCGGATCCAGCACCCGGGTGCAGTTCTCGCACTGGTCGCCGCGCGCCTTGTCGTAGCCGCAGTGCGGACAGGTACCGACGATGTAGCGGTCCGGCAGGAAGCGGCCATCCGTCAGCGAATACACCTGACGGATGGCACGCTCCTCGATGAAGCCGTTCTCGTTCAGGCTGCGGGCGATGCGCTGGGTGATCTCGACGTTCTGCTCCGAGGAGCTTCGGCCGAAATAGTCGAAGGCCAGGCTGAAGCCGTCGTAGATCGCCTTCTGCGCGTCATGCTGCTGGGCGCAGAACTCCGACACCGGCAGCCCGGCCTCCTTGGCGGCCAGCTCGGCGGGGGTGCCGTGCTCGTCAGTGGCACAGATGTACAGCACGTCATGGCCGCGCTGACGCATATAGCGGGCATAGACATCGGCCGGGAGCATGGACCCCACCATGTTGCCCAGGTGCTTGATCCCGTTGATGTAGGGAAGGGCGCTTGTGATGAGGTGTCGAGCCATTGCGGCTGCTCCCAAGTCGTTACTGTGCGTGACTATATGCTCCGATGAGCCGCCAAATATCGTATCCGAGCCCCGGCCACCACCCGCCCGGAGTTTCCTCAGCGAACGATGCCCGCTTCCCGGGCCGCTGCCAGCCACCGTGGGAATTCCTCGGTCAGTCCCTCATACAGATCGGCGTCCGTAAGCTCGCGCGGTTCCAGTCCGGCGTGGAAGAAGCCCGCGTTGTCAATGGTCCGCTTCTCCGGGACCGGCAGTCCACTGTCCAGCTTCCGCAGAAAGTTCAGCCCTGCGGATTTGGGGTCGCCAAAGCCGATGAACTGCCAGAAGAGCGGCTTGTCCGCGGCCTCGCAGAGCGCCCGCTCGGCGGCGGCCTTGCTGGTGGGAGCGCCGTCCGTCTGGAAGATCACCAGGGCCGGGTCGGTCGCGCCGGACTTCTCGTAGTGCTCGACGACAGCCTCGATGGCGCAGTGGTAGCTCGTACGGCCCATATGCCCGTAGGTGTCGTGCAGCTCCCCGATACGGCCGGCGTAATGGGTGAGAGAGATGTCGGCGGTGCCATCGATATCGGTCGAGAAGAACACAACGGGGACGATGCCGTCGTCATCGAGGTTCGCGGACAGGCCCAGCACCTGCTCGGCGAGGTGCTGGACGGTGCCGTCCTTGTAATAGCGCCGCATCGACCCGGAGCGGTCCAGCACGAGGTAGACGGCCGCCCGCTGCCCGGACAGCCCATGCTTCTCCAGCGACACGGCGGCCGCCTTGTACAGGCCGACCAGCTCGGGCGCCTTCGCTTCCACCGCCGCCAGCCCGGACCCGGCGACGATTTCAGCCTTTGAGCCCGACTCGGCGGTGGTGGGCTCGGGCTCAGCCAGGTCCGTAGCCGCGTCATCGGCTTCCGTTTCCGCTTCCACCGGAGCGGTACGCGACGCGGGTGCGGTCGCTGGCTCCGTCTCCGGCGCAGCGGCGGTCTCGGGCTGCGGCTCCGGGGCGGGCTCGGGCTCAGCCGGGTCTGTAGCGGCGTCATCGGTCTCTGCTCCCGCTGCCGCCGGAGCGGTACGCGACACGGGCGCGCTCTCCGGCCGTGTCGCGGGTGCGGGTCGGGCTTCCGGCTCGGCGGCGGTCTCGGGCTGCGGCTCCGGGGCGGGCTCGGGACTGGGCTCGGGCGTGGTGGCGGCTGCGGGTGCTGGCTCGGCCTTCGGCTCCGTCGCGGACTCCCGCGTGGTCTCGGGCCGGGGCTCCGCCTCGCTCGGGGGCGTCGATTCCGACGATTCCGCCTTATCGACACTCTCCGTCGACTGGGGACGTCCGAACACATTCCGCAGGAGGCTCCGTATGCCCATAGGAGAGGCCTTTCCATTGAGTTGGTGCGGTGGCGGACCGCAAGACTAACGGTCGCTGTCAGCCGTTCGGCCCAGCTATAGGTGCACACCGCTGGCCCGCCCCGAAGGCTGGGGCGCATGGCATCGGCAGCGGCGGGCGGCAAGGGCGGCAAGGACGGCTTCCTCGGTGAGCTGAGGGACGCGGTGTCACTGCGCGCCGCCCTGCTGGTGCTCGGAGTGCTCGCGCTGCAACTGGCCTTCGTCACCTCCTACCTCGGTGCCTTCCACAACCCCACCCCCGACAAGGTCCCCATCGCGGTGGTCGCACCACAGCAGGTGCAGGATGAGTACACGCAGCGCCTCGACACCCTGCCGGGCACCCCGCTCAAGGTGCGCACTGCGACCGACGACGAGGCCGAGGCCGTTCAGCAGATCAAGAACCGGAAGATCGATGGCGCTCTCGTCGTCGATCCAGCCGGTACGACCGACCGGCTGCTGGTGGCCAGCGGCGCGGGTGCCTCTCTCTCCCAAGCCCTGGAACAGGTCATCAGGGCGGTCCAGCAGGCCCAGCAGCGCCTCGTTGAGGTCGAGGATGTGGTCCCGGTCGAGAAGGGGGACGCCCGTGGGCTGTCCTCGTTCTATCTCGTCGTCGGCTGGTCCGTGGGCGGCTATCTGATCGCCGCGATTCTCGCGATGAGCTACGGTGCCCGGCCCATCAACCTCAGCCGGGCACTGATCCGGCTGGGCGCCCTCGCGGTCTACGCCATCGTCGCGGGGCTGGGCGGCGCGCTGATCGCCGGGCCCGTACTGGGCGCGCTGCCCGGTAACCCGCTGGCGCTGTGGGGCCTGGGAGCCCTGATCGTCTTCGCGGTCGGCGCGGCCACCCTCGCCCTGCAGGGTATGGCCGGGGTCATCGGCATCGGCGTGGCGATCCTGCTGGTGGTGGTCCTGGGCAATCCCAGCGCGGGCGGTGCTTACCCCGGCCCGCTGCTCCCGCCCTTCTGGCGGACGATCGGCCCCGCGTTCCCGCCCGGCGCGGGCACCTGGTCGGCCCGCTCCATCGCCTACTTCGACGGCGCGGCCATCACCGGTCCGCTGCTGGTGCTCGCCGCCTGGGCGGTGGCGGGCCTGGCCCTCACCCTGCTCTTCGCGGTGTTGCGCGGCAGGGGGCAGAACGCGGCCGGGGCCCGCACCCCTTAGAGGTGCGGGCCCCAGCTGTCTGGCGCGTTGTCGTCCGCTATCAGGCGGGGACGATGTTCTCGGCCTGCGGGCCCTTCTGGCCCTGCGTGACGTCGAAGGTCACCTTCTGGCCTTCCTGGAGCTCACGGAAGCCCTGGGTGGCGATGTTCGAGTAGTGGGCGAAGACGTCGGCGCCGCCGCCGTCCTGCTCAATGAAGCCGAAACCCTTTTCGGCGTTGAACCACTTCACGGTGCCAGTAGCCATGTTCTATCTCCTTCATGGGGGCAGTGCTGGAGTACGCACCTTGCGAACTCCGCGTCGCCGCAATGACCCCATCCGGAGAAACCGGAAAAAACAAAACGCGCCTGATGCGTCATTCGCTCAGGCGCGCATAAAGTTTATGGGTACCAAAACTGCAACTGGAACCAACCTAGCACACATCTCAGCATCGTCAGTATCGTTGGGAGGGTGACGGACAGCCCTGGCTGTGCGACGCTGGTCACACCGGGCATCACCCCCTTCTCCCCGTAGAGGCACTATGCGCTGCATCATCGCTGGCTATCCCTTTGACCTGACCGCGAGCGAGGTGGAGCACGCGATGAGCGGCACCAAGCCCGAGTCCGTCACCGGCGTCTCCGTACAGATCGGTCGGCGTGCGTACCCCGTCATGCAGGTGGGTGCAGTGATCACCCGACAGGACCGGCGGGACTTCACCGCCTTCGAGGTGACGCGCGCGATGAAGCGGCTGGGCTTCACCTGCAACCCCGCGCCGAGCCCCGCCACGCCCGACCCGCTTTCAGTCAACTCCCTCGGATCGACCGTCCGTTCCCCTTGGTAGCTTCTACGGTGATATAGGCATTGATCACCGACCAAATTGAGCACCGCACCAAGGAGACCCGATGGCCCTCTGGGACCGCATCAAGGAGTCCGCGTCGACGATGCAGACTCAGCTCAACGCGAAGAAGAACGATCTGAAGAGCGGCGGTTTCCGCGATGCGAGCATGGCGATGTGTGCCCTGGTGGCTGCCGCGGACGGCTCCATCGATGCCGCGGAGCGGCAGCGTGTCGCCTCCCTGATCGCCAACAATGAGGTCCTGCAGAACTTCCCCGCCGACGATCTGCAGCGGCTCTTCAACGACTACTGCCAGAAGCTGACCACCGACTTCGACTTCGGCAAGGTCAGCCTGATGCAGACCATCGGCAAGGTGCAGAAGAAGCCGACCGAGGCCCGTGCGGTCATCCAGATCGGCATCGTCATCGGTGGCGCCGACGGCAACTTCGACCAGAGCGAACGGGCCATTGTCCGAGAGGCCTGCTTCGCCTTGGGCATTGAGCCGCGCGAGTTCGACGTCTGAGGCCTGAGCCCCGGTTCCGCCCCTGAGGTCGGGGGCCCAGGCCACCCGTCTGGGCCCAGCCAATTCACGCGTTCGGGGCACGCCCGGGGCCGGTATCGCCTCTTCTCGTATATGGAAGATCGTGGAGAGACGCGCCCCGCTGCTGGTACGGCCCACATCTGGGCGGCGGTCACGGCCTGGTGCCTGACCCGGCTTTGGCTGGTGACGGCGGCGCTGAAGATCAATCCGGTGACCGGCCGGGGGACACTCGACCCTTCGGTCGCAAAGGTCTACCAGGGCTGGTACGAGGTGCTGAGTACCGGCGCCTTCCCGCTGGACGACGTCAGCTGGCAGTACCCGCCGGGCGCCGCCGCCCCGATCATGGCCCCGGCGCTGCTCCCGGGCCTGGACTACGGCCACGCCTTTGTCGTGCTGTGCGCGGTGTGCGACGCGGCGGTGCTGGTGGCACTGGCGCGCAGGGGGGCGCGCCGGGACCGTTCCATGGCCGGTGTCTGGCTGTGGATCGTGGGTCTGGCGGTGCTCAGCACCCTTCCCTGGAACCGCTTCGATCTCTTGGTCACCGCCGTCGCGATAGCCGCCCTGCTCGTCGCCGCCGCCCAACGTCCCTGGGCCGACCACGCCTTTGGCGCCCTCACCGCGGCCGGGGCGATGATCAAGGTGTGGCCGGTGCTGCTTCTCGCGGCCACCACCCGGGGCCGCCGTACCCGTATCGCCTGGTCCGCCGCAGCCCTGGCCATGGCTCTGCTGGCGCTCGGCTTCGCGCTCGCCATGCCGAACGCGTTCGCGTTCCTCACCGCACAGCGCGAACGGGGCATCCAGATTGAGTCAGTGGGCTCCATGCCCTTCCACATCGCCCGCCACTTCGGCTGGAGCGGCACCTGGGCGGCCAAGGACGGCTCGCATGAGTTCGTCGGCCCGTATGTGGAGCTGGCGAGCCGGATCAGCCAGGCGCTGAGCGTGCTGGCCCTGGGTTGGCTGCTGTGGTGGCGTAACCGGTCGTACCGCACGGCGGCTCCCTGGGTTCTGCCCGACGCGGCGCTGACGGCGGTGCTGCTGTTTGTGGTGACCAGCCGGGTGATCAGCCCGCAGTATCTGGTGTGGCTGGTCGGGCTGGCCGCCGTATGTCTGCTGCGGCGGGACACCACTCAACGTCCGGTGGCCTGGCTGCTGCTGGCCGCATGCGTGTTCACCACGCTTGAATTCCCATTGCTGTACCGGGAGTTGCGGGACGACGCCGATCCGCTGGCCATCGCCGTACTGTACGCACGCAATCTGCTCCTGCTGTCCGCAGCCGCCGTGTCCGCCGTACGGCTGTGGCGGGCGACGGTCCGTCATACGGTCGCCGACCCCATGGTGACGCGGAAACTCACCGTCCCCGACCGGCCCTTGCCTGCCGCCCGCCCCCGCTGAGCGCGACGCCGCCCCGGCGAGCCATGGCCCGCCGGGGCCAGCGGACCGCCGCGAAACTCACCGCCGTCGGCCGGATCGCCGTGTGTTCCCCGGCCGAGTGTCCGGAATGCCGCACCCCATCAGCCGCGCCGCAGTAACCACCCACACAACGGGCGTGCTTCCCCGGCCCCGTAGGCTATTTCGTCACGAACTGGGTGAGGATGGCCTGGACTTCGTAGATGTCAACGCCCTTGGTGAAGGTTTTCTCGATGGGGGCGGCGTTGCTGGAGATCCAGATCTTGAGCTCCGCGTCGAGGTCGAATGTACCGGCGGTCTCCACCGCGAAGTGCGTGATGCTCTTGTAGGGAATGGAGTGGTACTCCACCTTCTTGCCTGTTATTCCCTGCTTGTCGACGAGGATGAGCCGACGGTCGGTGAAGAGGATGGTGTCGCGTATTAGCTGGTACGCGGCGTGCACCTGCTCGCCCTGCCCCAGCAGCCGCGCGTAGTCCTGCTGCGCCGCCATCGGATCGACAGTGTGTGCGTTTCCGAACAGCGCCATGATGGCCCCCGCCTATTGAAGTTGCACGATGTTCGCACTGTATACCGGTCAGCAGTGCGGATGCCGCGCGTCGCGCGCAGGAACTCGGCGGCCGGTACTACCAGCCGCTGACCCGATCACGGGCCGCATAGGGTGACCTGTCGGCATCACGACGGTGATACCGACATGGCGTCACACGACCAACTACAGCGGGGAGAACACCATGCGCGCGCTGCGCCGAACCGTCATCACCCTTATCGTCCTGGCCGTGATATTCATCGGGGCGGACAGGCTCGCTCTCTGGTTCGCCGAAGACTTCCTGGCCGGCAAAGTCACCTCCGCCACCGCATCCGCCACCGGTTCCGGAGAGGGAAAGACGCAGGTCGATATCGAGGGCTTTCCGTTTCTCACCCAGGTCCTGGGCAAGGAGCTCCATGAGATCAGGATCTCCGCTGACGACACCGCTCCCGCCAACGGCAGCGGCATCGCGGTACGTGACATCAAGGGCACGGCCCATGGGGTGAAGATCACCGGCGGCTTCTCCGGTGCGGTCGCCGAGCAAGTTGAGGGCACCGCCACCGTCACCTACGCGTCCATCGCCCGTGCCCTGGACGGCGACACCGGGAAGACCGAGATCGCCCCAGTCACCGGCGGCCCGGACCGGATCCGCATTACCCGGGACGGCATGCATGTCATCGCCCGGATCTCCACCGACGGCAACACCATCCGTATCACCCCGGAGACCGAGGGAGCTCCGGAGCAGAACATCTCCCTGACCGGGATCCCCTGGGGCATCACAGCCAAGACCGTGCAGGCCACCGACGACGGAATCAAGGTGTCCTTCGCCGGAAACGGAGTCACCCTCGCCGGGTGAGCCTGAGGAAAGAGCCAGCGGAGTGCCGCAGGAGAGAGATCCCGGACAGCGCATTACTGGAGCGGGGGGCCGGGAAGACGGCGGCGTTCCTGTCGCGGGCGGTCTTCGACAGCATGCTCGGCCTGGGACCGGTGCGGGTGCTGGATCTGCTGGACCAGGCCCTGGCCGAGCAAACCGGTACCGTCTTCCAGGACGCGAATGAACGCCTTCAGCGCGCGGTCAACGTCAGTCAGGAGCGTACGCCTCATGGCGGCCGGTGAAGGCCGCAGTGGAATACGTGGACGTGGTCCCCGAGCCGGTCACCGACGAGCGCCTGACCGCGTGGCTCACCGAGCGGGAGAACAGCTTCCCTGCATGGGCCGGGAAAGCAGGCGAGAGAGTACGAGGGCGAGTTTGGGTACGACACCACCCTCCGACGCGCGATCCGCTAGGCGGGGCCTCCTGAAAATTGTCTGGCCCAGAAGCAACCCTCCGGGCCATTTGCTCGGGCTGTCGTGGAACGGGTGACGGGAATCGAACCGCGCTCTGAGCCTTGAAATCACCCGGGACCTGGCGGGAAATTGGCAGGTCGTGCCGGGCAGCGACTTCATCCTCAGCAGAGACAAGCGGGCCGCCCAGGATCCCCACGTAAGCGGCCCGCTTGTTCGAAGGTTTACCGATCCTGCAGAAGCCGGGTCACAGACCCGTTCTCGAACACCTCCCGTACGGCGCTCGCGATCAGAGGCGCGATCGGCAGGACAGTGACCTTGTCCAAGGCGAGGTCCGCGGGCACTGGCAGGGTGTCGGTGAAGATGAACTCGCTGACCTTCGAGTTCATCAGCCGGTCGCCTGCGGGGCCTGAGAGCACGCCGTGCGTGGCCGCCACGATCACATCCTCCGCCCCCTGAGCGAACAGCGCGTCGGCAGCGGCGCAGATTGTGCCACCTGTGTCGATCATGTCATCGACCAGGACACACACCCGGCCCTGCACCTCACCCACGACCTCGTGCGCTGTGACCTGGTTCGCGACGTCCCTGTCACGCCGCTTGTGCACGATAGCCAGAGGCGCCCCGAGACGGTCACACCAGCCGTCCGCCACCCGCACGCGCCCCGCATCGGGGGAGACGACCGTCAACTTCTTCCGGTCGCCCTTGGCGCCGACGTACTCCGCAAGCACCGGCCTGGCGAACAGATGGTCCACGGGGCCGTCGAAGAAGCCCTGGATCTGGTCGGCGTGCAGGTCGATGGTCAGGATCCGGTCCGCGCCCGCGGTCTTCAGCAGATCGGCCATGAGCCGGGCTGAGATGGGCTCCCGGCCGCTGTGTTTGCGATCCTGCCGGGCGTAGCCGTAGAACGGCACGATGACGGTGATGTTCTGTGCGGAGGCCCGCTTCAGCGCGTCAATCATGACCAGCTGTTCCATGATCGACTTGTTAATGGGGGCTGTGTGGCTCTGCATGAGGAAGCAGTCCGCACCCCGCACTGACGCCTGATAGCGGACGTAGATCTCGCCGTTGGCGAAGTCGATCGCCTTCGTGGGCACCAGCGACGTCCCCAGCTCGTCAGCGACCGCCTCGGCCAGCCGGGGGTGCGCACGCCCGGAGAACAGCAGCATCTGCCTCTCGTTCATGTGACGTCCCCCTGCCGCAGGACCGGGTAGTCGGTGTATCCACGATGGTCGCCACCGTAGAGCGCACTCTCATCGACCGTGTTGTACGGACCGCCGGCACGGATACGGTCCGGCAAGTCCGGATTGGCCAGGAACATGGCGCCGAAGCAGACGGCATCAGCGACCCCGTCATTCAGAGCCTCGGTTGCGGTCTCCGGGCTGACCGGCCCCGCATCGGTGGTGGAGTGTGGGTTGAGAATCAGCTGCCCCTGCCACTGCTCACGCACCGCCAGCGTCTGGGGCCGGTTTGCGGCCTCCATCACATGCAAGAACGCCAGCGGCGGCAGTGCTTGGACCAGCTCGGCGTACAGATGGGCGGTGTCGCTCTCGGCGATGTCGTTGTACGGGTTGGCGGGCGAGATGCGCATCCCGACCCTGTCGGCTCCTATTCGTCCGGCGGTGGCCTCGGCCACTTCGGCCACGAAGCGGGTACGGGCAGCAACGCTGCCGCCGTATGCGTCGGTGCGGTGGTTGGTGTTGTCCGACAGGAACTGATGGAGCAGGAATCCGTTACCGGCGTGCAGCTCAACCCCGTCGAATCCGGCATCGATGGCGTTCTGGGACGCGGCCGCGAAGTCGCGGACGGCCTGGGCGATCTCGTCGGCCGTCAGTTCGTGCGGCACTGGGTAGTCCAACGGGCCGTCGGGGCCGAAGCACTGCCCGGCGGCGGCTATCGGGGAGGGTGCGACCGAATGGTGCGCGCTGGGATACAGCGAGGGATGGCCGATGCGCCCGGAGTGCATCAGCTGAGCCACGATCCGGCCGTCGGCCCGGTGCACGGCTTCGGTGACGGGCTGCCAGGAAGCGACCTGCTCGTCAGTGTGCAGCCCTGGGGTATTGAGGAACCCCTGGCCGACGGTGCTGGGCTGGATGCCTTCGGTAATGATGAGGCCGGCGCTGGCACGCTGGGCGTAGTAGGTGGCCATCAGCTCAGTGGCCCGGCCGTCGGCGGTGGCCCGGTTCCGCGTCATGGGGGCCATGACCATGCGGTTGTTCAGGGCCAGTTTGCCCAGGGTGACCGGTTCGAACAGCGTCTTGGACATGCTTCTCCTGCTAGGGATCGTTGAAGTGAAGTGGGGCAGGATCTATTCGCCTGAGAGTTCGGCACGGTGCCGGGCGTGCGCGACGGCCAGGCGCCCCGCAACCTCGGCGCAAGACACCAGAACCGCCATGTTGGCCTGCGCCGATCGCCCGTCGGTGGCTGCGTCTACCGCCCGCATCAGGTACTTGGTAATGCCTTGACCTGAGACGCCGTCTCGCCCGGCCGCGGCCACGGTCTTGCGGATAGCCGCGTCGACCTCTGCAGAGTCGATGGCGTCTTCTTCCCTGACCGGCGTGGTGATCAGGAACGAGCTGTGATTGCCCAGCGCCCAGTGGGCCTCGATGGCGCGGGCAATGATCTGCTCGTCGTCCAGCCGGTGCGGGGCACGATGGCCACTCGTGCGGCAGTAGAAGGCAGGGAAGTCATCCGACTGGTAGGAGACCACCGGAACACACTGCGTTTCCAGGTACTCCAGGGTCAGCCCCAGGTCCAGGATCATCTTCGCGCCTGCGCAGACGACGGCGACTTTGGAGCGGGTGAACTGGATCAGATCCGAGGAGATGTCGAACGTTTCCTGGGCGCCGCGGTGAACCCCGCCGATGCCGGCGGAGGAGAAGAACGGGATCCCCGCCAGCTCGGCCGCCACGACCGAGGACGCCACGGTCGTGGCGCCCATGCCGCCCTGGGCCAACACGACCGGCATATCGCGGCTGGAGACCTTCGGAATCCCCGGCGTGGCTGCGAACCGCTCAATGTCCTCGTCCGTCATGCCGACGCGTATCGCGCCATTTTCGATGCAGATCGTCGCTGGTACCGCTCCGCCGACCCGAACCGCGGCTTCCACCTTCCGGGCGGTGGCCGCGTTGTCCGGATACGGCAGACCGTGCGTGATGACGTTGCTTTCCAGCGCCACGATCGGCGCGTTCTCGTGGAGGGCCTGGTGGACCTCGTCGCTGTAGATGATCGGGATGCCGCTGCGTGCACTCATTGGGCTCTCACTTCTTCTTCCCGTAAGCGGGTGCTCTGATCAGCAGGTCCTCCCGCGCGAAGATCTCTGCGAGGACTTGCTCGTTCCAGTCGTTCTTCGCGATCGGCTCCAGCGCGATCGAGATGGTCTCTTCTCCGGTGTCGAAGGTGTCCATGACGGCCTTGCTGACCGCCGCGTCGATCGCCTGGCTCTGCTCTTCGGTGAAGTCCCTGGGTGAGGTGGGGCTGGGGCGGCACACCGGTCGCGAAACGCCGCGTTGGCCGGTGTGCCGTCCTGTCCTCCCCCGGTGGGGGGATTGCCGGGGCGAGGAGTCTGGTGCTTGCTCAGCTCAAGGCCAGCCGGGTGCGGATGGCCCCCACCAGCTCGGCGACGCCGTGGCTTTTGAGCACCTGGTAGTGGTCGCCTTCGAGGTCGAGCACGGTGGGCGGGGCTGCCGAATAGCCGGAACGGCCTTCGATGAAGGAATAGTCGTCCCCGCTCGCCTTGAAGATCGTCACCGGTGCGTCGAGTCGGCGTTCGGACAGCTCATCGAACGAGTAGTCGAACTCGTAGGTCTCCCCGACGATGCGTGTGATGCGCCGGACCAGCTCCTTATCCAGCGCAGGGAAGGCTGCGGCGATGCAGGCCACGAAGCTGTCCTCATCCCGTGTGGCCCGCAGGCACGCATACAGCTCGGGTCCGGTGATCGAGCCCGCGAAGACGGAGAACAGGATCGTTACGTAGGCAGGGTTGCGGTAGGAGGCTTCACGGCCGTGCTGCCGCCTGTCTACCTGCCGCACCTTGGGGTTGCCGGGACAGATCAGCAGCAGGTTCTCCACCTTCTCCCCGGCCTGCTCCAGCTGCCACGCGGTCTCGAAGGCCACCCGGGCGCCGAAGGAGTAGCCCCACAGGGTGTAGGGGCCTTCGGACTGGGCGCGGCGGATCTCCTCCACATCGGCCGCGGCCATGTCCCGGATGGTGGGGTAGGGCACCTCGCCTGTGTTGATGCCGGCCGCCTGGATGCCGTAGAAGGGGCCACCTGTGCCCGCCTCTTGGGCCAGGAGACGCAGGTTCATGGGGTATCCGCCAAGACCCGGCCAGGCGAACACCGGCGTTCCTTCGCCCCCGTCGTGCAGAAGCAGCAGGCGCGAAGACGGCTCGGGGCTGTCGTCCTCGATGCGGGCTGCGAGATCGCCCAGCTTGGAGTACTCGAAGAGGATCTGCAGGGGTAGGGAGGTCCCGAACTCCCGGTTGATCTTGTGCGTGAGCATCACGGCGATCAGAGAGTTCCCCCCAGAGGCGAAGAAGGTGTCCTCCATCGAGACATCCGAATACTTCAGCGCCTTCCCCCACGCGTCGACCAGCCATCGTTCAACCGGCGTCTCAGGGGCCACATAAGTTGCAGCGGTATTCGCGGCATCATTCACCTCCTCCGAGGCCGCCAGGGCTTTGCAGTCGATCTTTCCATTGGCGGTCAGGGGCAGCTCGTCCAGCATCAGCACCCGGTTGGGGATCATGTAGTCGGGGAGGAACCGGGCAAGGTCGTCCCGGATCATCTCGGTCGGGCCTTTCATATGGACCGAGTCCTCGCGCATGCCGGTGGAGCGGATCTGCTCCTCGCTGACCTTGCCGCCGAGGAAGAAGTACGACGCTCCCGAAGCGACGCCGGCGTCGTCGAGGATGTCGTCGATGCGCTGCGCGGCCGGAAGTGGATACCCCGTCTTCGAGGAGTAGCCGGAGGACATGAAGCCCAGCTGCAAGCCGTTGCGCTGTAGATGGTGCAGCTTCTTGCCCAGACTCACGTACTCCAGCCAGCCCTGGTCGGCCCTGCTGACCGCGGTGATCCCGAAACTCGCGGACTCATAGGCGCCCTGATTGATCGCGATGACGTGCTTCTTCAGCACCATCTCATCCGAGATGCGGTCGAAGTCGCCGTCAGCGTAGCGGTACATGCCGCTCCGCAGCCCCTCCACGCGGCCCGGGTGGGCCTGCAGGAATATCTCCACTGCGTCGAAGCCGGGCTGCCCGTCGTTGGAGCCGATCTCGAACGTCCCCAGGTAGTAGTCCTCTCCGGCCACGTCCAGGACGTCCTTCACCGACTGCCGGTACCCCGCCGGCCGGATCGTCAGCCCGTACTCGGGCAGCACTTCCTCGAATACGCCCAGCATGTGGCCGGTCTCGAACTCCAGCACCTCCTGGATGTTGTTGCGGTACACCGGCTCGATTGCCTGCTTCTTGCCCAGGAAGTGCACCTCCACGCCTTCCGGTGCCGGGCACTGCGCATCACTGACACGCACCAGCGTGTGATCCATGGGGTGGAAGTAGTAGACGCCCGCATCCAGCCCCGCGACACCGCCGGTCTCCAGATACATCTGCGTGGCATACAGCGCCCCCGGGGAGGCGTAGGCATACTTCGGCAGCAGCCGTTCCTCGCTGTAGAACGGGCCGAACCAGCGCAGTATCTCGCCCAGCTCAGCGCGTCGCAGCTGATCGACGCTGCGTGAGTAGCTGGTCACCTCACGGGGCTGGAGCAGCTCCCGCAGGTCGGCGTAGGAGACCTCGCCGCCCTCGTAGAACCGGTAGGTCTTACGGGCGAACACCTCCCGCCGCTGTCGGCTCGACTCCTTACCTCCGGGCAGCTCGATCACCGGTCGGATCCGAAGCTCCTCAGGGTCCCGAAGGCCTGGGTTGGACAGCTGGGCCTTGACCTGAAGCTTGCTCTCCTTGGACTGGTGGTGGGAGCCGTGGTTGCCCTGGTCCATCAGGGCGGCTTCCTTGGGGTTCAGCTCTACGCACGCGACGAGGTTCTGGAAGCCGGTGCGCGGGTCGTCGGTGACCACAGCAGCGGCCCGCTTGACCCAGATATGCTCCTCGATCGCCGAGGCGATCTCCTCCAGCTCCACGCGGTAGCCGCGCAGCTTGACCTGGGAGTCCGCACGGCCGGAGAACTGGATCGTCCCATCGGGGTTCCAGTACGCCAGGTCACCGGTCTTGTACAGGCGCTCGCACGGGATGAACGGGTGAGTGATAAAGCGTTCCTTCGTCTGCCCGGGCAGATTCAGGTAGCCGCGGGCCAGTTGAGCCCCGCCGATGTACAGCTCGCCCTTCTCCCCGATATTCACCGGCTGCAGGTTCTCATCGAGGATGAAGCACGTCGTGTTGTCCACTGGCACACCGATGGACACGATCGCGGACGCCTCCTCGTCGCCGAGGGTTTCCGGATCGATCAGATGAGCGGTCGCGTTGATGGTGCACTCGGTCGGGCCGTACAGGTTGACCAGCGACGAGCGTGGCATCTCCTCGGCGAAGGCCCGCGCCAGCTTGGTGGTCAGCGCCTCACCGCCGGAGAACACCTGCTTGAGTGAGGTGCACGACGGGAGGTTCTCGGTGTCCAGCAGGGCCTGCAGCAGCGTGGGCACGCACTGGAGCGTGGTCACCTTGTTCTTCACGATCGTGTCGATCAGTGCCTCGGGGTCCCGGTAGATGCCGGGCGCACCCATGACGACCCGCCCGCCGACGGCGGGGGCGAGGATCTCCCACTGTGCGGCGTCGAAACTCATCGGCGTCTTCTGCAGCACGGTGGTGCCGGGGCCGAGGTAGCCACAGGCCTGCATCCAGCGAAGCTGAGAGACGATGCTGCGGTGCTCGATCATCACGCCCTTCGGACGGCCCGTGGATCCGGAGGTGTAGATGACGTACGCCAGGTTGTCCGGGCGCAGTGGTTCCCACGTCCGTCGGATCCACGCTCCTGTCGGGACTGTGCTCGTATCGCCCACGGTGACGATCGTGGTGCTGTTGGGCGCCAGCTCCTCCACGCGGGCCGCCAGGTGCTCCTGCGTTACGATGACCTTCGCGGCGGAATTCTTGATCATGTAGCGCAGCCGGTCGTCCGGATACTCCGGCGACAGCGGCAGATAGGATCCCCCCGAGGCGAGGATGCCCCACGCGCCGATCATGAGCTCCAACGACGGTTCGACGTACAGGCCCACCGGGGTGTCGGCCCCAGCGCCCAGGTATCGCAGATACAGAGCCAGCTGGCTTGAATTGGCCTGCAGTTCCCGGTAGGTCAGCTCCTGGCCGTCGTAGACAACAGCGACGGCCTCTGGATGCGTGCTGGCCTGCTGCCTGAGCAGGTCTGGCAGCCGGGTGCTGTAGAGAGTGTCAGTTCTTCGCGTGCTGAATGCCTGCGTTTCCAACGTGTCCCCCGTCTGACGGTGCGCGATTACGCGTTGATGATTTCTTCGGACTTTTTTTGCGTCTGTGCTGTCTTGCGACGCCCTCCTCTGGGCTGGGCCAGGACGACCGCGGCGACCACGGCCAGGGCGCCGGTGATCTGGAGAGGCGACAGGGCCTGGTTCAGGACGAGATAGCCGAGGACCGTTGCGGCCAGTGGAGACGCGAAACTCAAGAACGAGACGGCGAGTGCGGGCAGTCGTTCCACGCCGCGGAACCAGATCGCGTAGGCGAACAGCGCCCCGATCAGGCCGAGATAGCCGAAACCTGCGAGGTTGGCACCGCTGATGGTGCTGGGCAGGCCTTCGCCTATCAGCGTGACCGGCGCGAGGACGAGCCCGCCGACAGTCAGTTGCCATCCGGTGAAGGGCAGCAGCCCCACCCCCTCCGGTCGCCCCCAGCGCTTCGTGAGTACGATCCCTGCCGCCATGCTCACCGCGCCCAGGAGTCCAGCCCCGACACCCACCGCATCCAGAGCCGCGTGCGGTTGCAAAACCAGCAATCCGACACCGCCGGCACCCAGCACGCAAGCGGCCACGTGGATCGGGTTGACCTTGTCCTTGAGCAGCAGCGCCGACAAGATCAGCACCACCATCGGCTGTACGGACATCACCAGGGCCGCGACTCCGCCGGGGAGGTGGTAGGCGGCGACGAACAGCAGGTAGAAGAAGGCGCCGATGTTCAGTACGCCAAGAACCAGGGCCCGCCACCACCACACGCCGCGGGGCAGCGCCCGGCCGAGCGCCAGGAGAACCAGACCTGCGGGCAGGGCTCGGATCACCGAAGCGAGCAGTGGCCTGTCCGGGGGCAGGAGTTCGGTAGTGACGAGGTAAGTGGAGCCCCAGATCGAGGGTGCGAGAGCGGTGAGGGCGGAGTCGATTACGACCCGGTTGCGCTTCACCGGGCCACAGCCGAATCGGTCGTGCCGAAGAATCGGTCCCCGAAGTCCCCAATGCCGGGCACCATGAAGGCGTTCTCGTTGAGGCGGTCCTCGATGGCAGAGGTGGCGATCTTGACCTTCGGGTGCTTGCCGCAGACGGCGTGGATGCCCTCGGGCGCGGTGAGGAAGTTGATGAAGACGATGTTCTCCTCGCGCACGCCGGCATCCAGGAGGACGCCGATCGCAGCGAGGGCGCTGCCCCCGGTGGCGAGCATCGGTTCGAGGAGAAGCACATGCCGATCGGCGATGTCGTCCGGCAGATTCGAGTAGTACAGGTGAGGGAGCTTGGTCTTCTTGTCCCGCTGGATGAGGATCTTGCCGATGCGGATGCCGGGGTGGACATCCCGCAACTCGGCTTCCATGGACTCCCCGGCCCGGATGACGGGTACGGCGCACAGCTGGGAAGCGAACTTCAGACCGTGGTAGGTCTCTCCGACGGGGGTGGTGACCTCGTGTTTGTCGAACGGCAGGAGATCCAGGCCCGCCTCCAGCAGGAGGCGGATGATGCGCCGGGAGTAGAAGACGAAGTCCGCGCGGGAGGCGTTGCGGTCTCGGATGATCGTGTGCATTGCCCGCAGTTGATTGGTCTGCGGGAGTAGGTGGACGTTGTGGCCAGTCGCCATGAGAACCTACTTGTCGTCGGTTGATGGAGCCCGGCTGCGGGCGGCTGAATGCTTGGCGGCGAGGCCGCCCGCAGCTGGAGATCAAGCGATGCCCAGCGAGATCAGGCGATCTCGGCGAAGGCTCGGCGGGACTCGGCCACGAACTTCGCGACCTTGGCGCGGTCCTTACGGCCGTCCGGGCCTTCCAGGCCGGTGTGGGCATCCACCGCGGCGGGCTCGACCACGCGGATCGCCTCGGCGACGTTCTCCGGATTCAGGCCACCCGCCATCATCAGAGGCTTCGGCGAACGGCGGACCAGCTCGGCGCTCACTCCCCAGTCGTGCGTGAGGCCAGTGGCGCCCTTCGCGCCGGTGGCAGGGTTGAAGGTGTCGGTGATGAACATGTCCACCGAATCGGCGACCTCGTCGACCAGCTTCAGCAGCCCGTCGGCATTGTCCTCGCGCACCACCAGACTCTTCAGCACATACAGGTCAGGCCGGGCAGCCTTGAGCTTGCGCAGCTGTGTTACCTCCACATCCCCGTGAAGCTGCACGGCGGTCACGCCGAGCTGGGTGGTGAAGGCGCTGATCTCCTGTGCGTCGGTGAGGTAACTGATCAGGACACCGGCCTGGGGTGCCTTCAGGCCGCCGATGATGCGAACCGCGTCCGGCTCGGAGATGTCGTCCTTGCCCGAGGGCAGGCGCAGGGGGAAACCGAACCAGTCGACGCCTTCCTCGACGAGCAGCGCCGCCTCTTTGTCGTCGATGATTCCGGCGACCTGGACCAGATTCTTCATGTCCGTCATTGCATGTTCCTTTTGTCCGAGGTGAATGAGGGCAGCACGAAGTGCCCCCGGGCACGTGCTGTTGGTGGTTGGCGTCCGCTTGGTGACTGTTGGCGGGGTCAGACCCGGACGGTCCGCCCCGGGACGGAGTCGTAGCCGCGGCCGTAACGGCCATCGAAGGCGTTCTGCGCGAGCGGCCTGCGGCCGGGGTGCCGGCGTTCCTCCGCAGCCTTGCCCACCGGCAGCAGCATCGCGATGTGCAGATCATCGCGGTCCTCAATGCCGATGACCTTCTTGACCTTGCATTCGTCCCAGCCGTTCATCGGTGAGGTGGCAAGGCCCATGGAGGCGGCGGTGACCATCGCATAGGTGGCGGCGATGACTGCGTCCTTGATCGCGTATTCACGCAGCAGGCCACGCTCCTCCAGATCCCTGTGGAAGTCCAGGCTGGCCTGCGAGAACCCGGCAATGAACTGTTCGTTCCACGCGCCGTTCTTGCGCGCCTGCTCGTAGACGTCACTCAGGTCCTCACGCCAGGTCTGACTGGAGGCCACGAAGACCAGCGTCACTGGCGCTTCCTGCGGGTGCGGCTGGCCGCCGGTGGCCCAGGCGAGGCCGTCGCGGCCCTCTTGATCGGAGACGACGACGACGGAGCGGGCCTGCACGTTCCAGCTGGAGGGTGCCTCCAGTGTCAGGTCGAGCAGCTCGGTCAGCCGCTCGACCGGGATGGGGTCGGGCAGATAGTGGCGAATGCTGCGACGTGCACGAATGGCCTGCGGTACCGTCAGTGGAGCGGTCTCGTTGATCATAGGGAAACCTAACCACTATCTTAACTCTAAGGCAATAGATATCTCACCCCTAAGGCAGCCGCTAGGCTGACGGCATGACTGACCACGTAGACCGCGTCATGGCGCAGTGGGCAGAGCAAGCCCCCGATCTCGACGCATCCCCCATGGCCGTCGTCGGCCGCATCAAGCGACTCGCGCAAATCATCGAAGGTGAACTGCGAGCCACCTATAAGAATCACAGCCTCGACGTCGCAGCCTTCGACGTCCTCGCCACCCTCCGCCGCAGCCCCCCACCGCACCGCCTGACCCCCGCCGAACTCATGCGTACCTCCATGGTCACCTCAGGTGCCATCACTCAGCGTCTGGACCGCCTCGAAGGCCGCGGGCTGATCACCCGCACCCGCAGAGAACACGACGCACGCAGCTTCGACGTCGCCCTCACCGACGACGGACGTGCCCTCGTCGACGAGGCACTCCTCGACAACGTAGCGACCCAGAACCGACTGCTCGCCGGACTCACCCGCGCTCAGCGCGACCGCATGGCAAAGGACTTGCGTGGCCTACTGGAATCCCTCGGCGACATCTGAGTGCGAGGGCCCATAAGAGGTCTTGACAATAGACAAGGCCCAGGTTGCTGACCTGGGCCTTCACCGTGGAGCGGACGACGGGAATCGAACCCGCGCTCTGAGCTTGGGAGTCCTGTGGTCCACGGGTGGGCTTGTGCAGGTCAGGCAAAAGGGTGCCTCTGTGGCATGCGAGCGGTGGGGCCAAGGGCTGTACCCGTGCTGACTGCTGCGTACCGGTCCTACTGGTGCGGCAGTGGTGCAGTGCCGGGCTGTCGGGGTGCAGGTGCTGGGTTGCGAACTCCTCCGAGTGCTCAGATACCGATGATCTGGACGCGGTCGCCGCACAGTCGGGCCATGTCATCGATGTCGGAGGTCAGTACGGCCTACTTGTGGCTGTGTAGTTCTGTGCCTTTGAGGTGAGCGCATGCCGCGTTTCGAGATCGTGGCGACTCTCTCAGCTGTAGCGGACCAGGTGTTCGAGAGGTGCCTCGACGTGGAGGCAACGGTCGATGGCCGCCGCGGCGGTGGCTCTCGTCTGGTTTTACGAGGGTTTCTGGTGCAAGGTGCTGCCCGGACGCGCCGACCACCGTGCGATCGTCGCCGACGCTCCTTTCGTGCCCGAGGCGGCGGTCACCCCGTTGCTCGTGGCGATGGGACTGGCCGAGGTCGGTATCGCCTCTGGGTGCTCAGTGGGCTGCGCCCGTATCTGGCGGCGGCCGTGCAGACCGGGCTGCTGGTCGCCCTCAACACGGGTGGTCTGCTCTTTTCCGGCGGCAACATCGAGGAGCTCGGACGGATGCTCACCGCCAACCTCGCTCGTCGCGCTGATCTGGCTCGTCGCCGAGCGGCACAGCGGCATGCGGAGCCCGCTGCCGGTCGCGACATGACCGGCATGAGGGGATGAGCGGCATGGGCGGCAAGAGTGGGATGAGTGGTGTGAGCGGCATGGGCGGCACCCCCTGGTCGCGGGGGCGCATCCTCCCCGGGCCGGGTCGCGGGCCGCGGCTGCTGTTCGGCAGGATGTACGAGGATCCACGCGTCGAGCTGGCCGTACCTCCTGCGGTGACACGCCGCGTCACCGTGACGATCAAGGGCTACGGGGCGTTCGGTGTGCCGTTTACCCGCCCCACGGCGGGCGGCGAGCCTGCGCTGGGTCGCTGGCCTGCCTGTCTGGCTTGAAGGGGCGCGGCTCTGGAAGCGGTCCGCCAGTCTCGCCGGGTGGATGGGGCAGCCTCTCGCCATAGGCAGGGCGTCACAGTGGGCGCGGTCCGGCCGGCCCGGCAGGGCGGGCTGGTCGGCTGATCGTGTGCGAATCTCCGGATGCGGGCGTCTCCGGAGAGTGTGATCCAGTACTTGTCTCCCAAGCCGTTGTGAGCGAGTGCAGGTAGGAGGCCGCGCAGAGTTGGTGGTACTGCAGGGGCCCGAGCTTGTGCCGGATCTTCTCGATGTGGAATCGCACGGTGCGGCGGCTGATGCCTAGTTGCTCTGCCATGTCGTTGTAGGACGGGGCGTGTGCCAGCAGCGAGAAGACCTCGGCTTCCCTGTTGCTGAGCGTGTCGGTCATGGTGAGGGCCGCAGCCAGGGGTGCCGGCAAGGCTGCTGGCAACTCGCTTGAACGTGGAGAACTTGTCGCGTACACGCTCTACATACTCACATCTTCGTGATCATGGACAGTGCGCTCGGTCTGAGCCGGTCCATCGCGCGCCGTTCGAACACGTCAACGGGCTCCCTGACGGTGTGGACTCGCCGCCGGACCGCGCTACTGTCGAACGTGGCGGTGTTCCAGGCGGGTTGGCACACGCCCCCCTGGCCGGGGGCGAAACGGATGCCGACTCGCTCGGCCCCTCTTAGGAGAGCAGAGTGGCGGCCAGCTTCATCCGGTCCTCGTGCTGCTGACGGGCGAGGTTCAGCGTCTCGGCGTTCTTGTCGATCAGCCGCTTCTGGTACGCGGTGGTCACCGCATAGCGGACGCCGACCAGGTTGACTTTCTTCTTGCACGCGATATCCGCTGTAGCCGCGGCGATGGCGTCGGGCGAGGACAGCTCCTCGTTCTGGATGCCGAGTTCGTTGGCCGCGTCCATGGGGTTGGTGACGGAGTACCCGGACTTCTTCATGCAAGCCGACCACTTCTTGTCGTTCGCTCGCACGCGGGAGTCCGCGCGGGTCTGGGACTCCGCCTCGCTCCTGAGGTTGAACACGTACATGATGTCCACGGCGTTCGGCTTCGGTGCGTAGAGCTTGAGGAACGCCTCGCGGCTGCAGCCGCCTACGGGAACGGCCTGGCCGTTGACCTTCTGGCTGCTGCCGCCCTCGCGTTGGGCGGCCTCCTGGCTCATCGGCAGGGATTGCGGGTTGGTGTCATCCGCACCGCCGAGGACCAGTCGCTCGGTGCTGGACAGGGCGGGCCGGGCAGGCCGCTTGCGTTTTGCGGCGGCGGTGGCCAGCGGGTTCCCGTACCCGTACCGGGCGACTTCCTTGGCGTCGACCACACCGAAGATGTAGCGGTTGTCCGTCGCCGGAGCCGTTTGCTGCGGGGGCGGCGTGTAGGCGAATCCGAACCGGGACATGCACTCGACCACGAGAGCGTCTTGCGCGCTGCTGAGTTTCCGCCGTTCGTCGTTGGTGGCCTCATAGGTGCCCAGAGGGAATTCGAGGTGCTTCGTCTCCAGCATGACCGGGATTTCCCCCGGGTCGGGTTCGCCGACCGTGTTGCCGGACTCGGGGGTGCCGGCGCAGGCGGTCAACAGCACTGTGCACGCGGTGGTGAGCGCGGGGGTGATCCGCCGGACAAGGGGAGAGGGCATGCGGGTCCTCGGAGGAGTTCGGGAAGAGCCGTACGGCCGCTATTCCGCCGAGGGCACGGGTCGGAACATCGGCCGTACGCTGTCTGCGATGTCGGATGAGGCGAGCTCTGTCCTCAGCTGTTGGTCGCGGAGATCTCGTTCTTGAAGGTGCTGGAGGCGTCGCCCGAGTAGCCGCTCGGGATGGTGCCCCAGGACCCGCGATAGTTGGCGTCCGTGTAGACGTAGTAGTCGAAGACGTTGTCCCGGTTCCAGTAGGAAGCCGTGTTGTCGTTGGTGGTCTGGCCCGAGCCGCTGCAGCTTCCCTTGAACTTGTCGTTCGAGAAGTCGCTGTCACTGTCGTAGACGTCGAAGACACAGCCGCCGAGGCCAGAGTTGTAGTACAGGCCGAACTCGTTCGTCTCGAGAACACCGTCCTTGAAGTCGGCTGCGGCGCTGGTCGTCGTGCCGATCAGCAGACCGGCAGTCGCGACGGCGATGGTTGCCAGCGCCCCGAGGCGGTGGGTCGTGCTCCTGGACATCATGTCTCCTGGTGGGAATCCGGGGGTCCGTTTACAGAAACGCCAGGGTGATCCAACACGCCACCTGACGGGGCGTCTACTGGCGCGAGGGACAGTAGTGGCGCCTGTGACGGACTGGTAGGTTCCCTGGTGTTCTCGTAGCGGACCGTCAAGTTGCCTGGCCCATAGGCCGAGTTCCCAAGGCCGCGTTCCCATCCCTCCCACCGTTTCCCATGCGTGTTCCCGTGCGTGGTTTCAGCTCAGGAGTCGCCGCATGCGCCCTGCTCTTCTCGTCTGCGGAGCCGCTCTGGCGGCTCTCGCGTTGACCGGCTGTGCCGGTTCGTCCGATGGCGCGGCCGAACCGTCCGCGAGCCCGTCGGAGACGGTGAGCGCGGAGGAGACCGCCTACTACCGCTGCCTCGAGAAGAACGGACTCGTTCTGGAGACGCCCAACCCGGGCCAGCTCCGCGTAGACAAGGACAAGAACACGGACGAGGCGGCGGCCACGGCGGCCGAGGAGACGTGCCGGGACTTTCTGAAGGCGATACCCGATCCGCCGGTCTCCGAGGAGAGACTGGCGGCGGCGCGAAAGGTGAGCGCCTGCGTACGGGAGAAGGGCTACGAGGATTACCCGGACCCCGACCCGAAGACCGGTGAGGTGGACCTGGAGGCCGCGGGGGTTGCCGAGGACCCGGAGCTGCGCGCCGCGCTGCAGGACTGCCGGCCGACGGGCACCGGGGTGGGTGACGCCGTCGTCGGCGGCTGAGCTGGTGGTACGCAGGGTGGAGGGAAAGGACGAGTGTGGTCGTCGGTGCCGGGGAGCGTAGGGCTGTGACGGGCGATGTGACGGGGGCCGTGAAGCCCGAGGCGGCGGCGGGTTCTCCCGGAAGCTTGCGTAGGCGCCGCCGCTGGGTGGTCGCCGTGGCCGCCGGTGCGGCGCTGGTCGCGCTGAGCGGACTTGGCGCCTCGCTGGTGATCAAGTCGCCCGCACAGGCGGCGGCCGAGGCCGGACCGCCGCCCAGGGACGTGCTGACGGCTCCGGTGGAGCACCGGGTGCTGGTGTCGTCGCTGATCACCCGGGGCCAGGTGGTCGCGGGGCAGACGGCGAGGATCGCTCCGCAGATCTCGGGCGGAGAAGGAACCTCGGGCGCGGTGATCACCAAGATCGCGGCGCAGGCCGGGTCCGAGGTGAAGCAGGGGCAGGTGCTGCTGGAGGTCGCCGGACGGCCGGTGTTTGCGCTCAAGGGCACTGTGCCGGTCTACCGGGACCTACGGCCGGGCGCCACCGGCAAGGACGTCGCCCAGCTCCAGAAGGCGCTGCGGGACCTCGGGCACGGCACCGGCAGCGACCCGGAGGGAACCTTCGGCGCGGGGACCAAGAAGGCGTTGACCGCGTTCTATGCCTCGATCGGCTACGACCCGCGGCCCGCCCAGGACGACGAGGGAGCCGCGCTGGACACAGCCGAGAAGACGGTGAAGGGCGCCGAACGCGCCTTGGAGGACGCCGAGGGCGCCGCCGAGGACGCCGACGACGCCGGGACGGACGACGGCGGGAGTCGGGGCAAGGCCGTCGACCGCGCTCGGGAGGATCTCGCCGATGCTCGGAAGGCGTACGCCAAGGCCCAGGCACAGTCCGGCCCGATGCTCCCGGCCGGGGAGGCGGTGTTCCTGGAGGGCTTTCCGGCCCGGGTGGGCTCGGTGCAGGGCCGGGTTGGCGACCAGGTGACGGGCACCGCCATGGTCGTCTCGTCGGGACGCCTACTGGTGGAGGCGTACGTACCCGAGTACCAGAAGGGGCTGCTCCGTTCCGACCAGCCGGTGGAGATCCACTCTGAGCTCAGTGGAGTGACCGCAACAGGGAAGGTGACCTCGGTCGCGGACACCATGACCACGCGCGGCCAGTCCTCCGGCGGCGGCGGGGACAAGGGTGACGGCGCGGCCGGCCCGGTCGGCGGGGAGTCCGGATACCTGGTGCGGATCACGCCGGACAAGGCACTCGACCCCCGGCTGACCGGCTACGACGTCCGGCTCACCATCGAGGCGGCGTCCACCGGCGACAAGGCTCTGGTGGTGCCTGTCACCGCGATCACCTCGGGCGCGGACGGCCGCACCGTGGTCACGGTGGCAGACGACGGGGGGCGGCAGCGCAGAGTGGAGGTCCGCTCCGGGACCAGCGGCGACGGGTACGTCGCCGTGGAGCCGGTGGCGAAGGGCGGCTTGAAGGCCGGCGACCTGGTGGTCACGGGAGTCGACGCGGGCCGGTCGCCGTCGGACGCGGCGGGTGGGACGGCGCCGTGACGTACGAACCCGCCACGCCCGTCATCGAGTTCCGGCAGGTCGGGCTCACCTATCCGGGCCCGCCGCCGGTCGCGGCCCTCAAGCCGTGCGATCTGACCGTGCGGCGCGGGGAGTTCGTGACCGTGGTCGGCCCGTCGGGGTCCGGCAAGTCGACCTTCCTCAACATCGTCGGTCTGCTCGACAGCCCCACCGGGGGCCGTTACCTGCTGGACGGCCTGGACACCTCCGCCCTCAAAGACGCCGAACGCACCGCGTTGCGCGGCCGTCGGATCGGTTTCGTCTTCCAGTCGTTCCATCTGCTGCCGCACCGCAGCGCGCAGGAGAACGTCGAGCTGGCGCTCGTGTACAACGGGTCGCCCCGCCGAACGCGCCGCGCGGACGCCCGGGAGGCGCTGGAGCGGGTGGGCCTCGGCCATCGTGCCGCCGCCGTGCCCACTCGGCTCTCGGGCGGTGAACGGCAGCGGGTGGCCATCGCCCGCGCCCTGGTGGCCCGTCCCGCCCTGCTGTTGTGCGACGAGCCCACCGGCAACCTCGACACGGACAACGCCCGTTCTGTGCTGGCCCTGCTGGACGAGTTGCATGTGGGCGGTATGACGGTGCTGGTCATCACCCACGACGCCGACGTGGCCCGGCGCGGCAGCCGTACCGTCGCGGTCCGGGACGGCGTCCTGCGCGAGCAGCTCGCCGGGGTTCTCGCGGGCGGACCGGAGGCACTGTGATCCGACTGCGCCGCGTGCTCCGACCCGGCCGCCGCACGCCCGGGCGCACCGTGCCCTTGTCCGTTCTGCCGCTGAGGGACCTGCTGGGCGAGGCGTTCGCCGGCATGCTCCAGCGCCCCGGCCGCTCGGCGTTGACCGCGCTGGGTACGGTCCTGGGCGTCGGCACCTTCGTGGCGATCCTCGGCCTGACCGCGACCACGTCCTCGCAGATCGACGGACGCTTCAACGCGCTGACCGCGACGGAGGTGACGATCGAAGACGTCGCCGCCGAGCAGGACCCGCACGCGGGGCCCGCCTTCCCCGAGAACGCGGACGACCGGATCGGCGCGCTCAACGGCGTCCGGGCCGCCGGTGTGTACTGGACCGTCCGCACCGGAGCCGATACCCAGGTCCGTGCCGCCCTGATCGGGGCGAAGACACAGGGTTCCGACATCGACGTGGTCGCAGCCTCCCCGGGGGTCCTCCAGGCTGCTCAGCCCACCGTCTCCCAGGGGCGCTTGTACGACCGGAAGATGGACGAGGACGGCGAGTTCGTCACCGTCCTCGGCTCCGGGGTGGCCTCCCGGCTCGGCATCACCACTCTGCGGAGTCACCCGGCCGTGTTCATCGGGGACCAGCCGTTCACCGTCGTCGGGATCATCAACGACACCCAGCGCAAGGCGGACCTGCTGCTGTCGGTGATCGTGCCGCGGACCACCGCCGAGAAGGTGTGGGATCCGCCGGAGGGTGGCGGTGCGTCGATGCTGGTGGCGACGGAATTGGGAGCGGCGCAGCAGGTCGCCGAACTGGCGCCCACCGCGCTGCGGCCCGACCACCCCGAATACCTGAAGGCCGTGCCGCCGCCCGATCCGAAGGCCCTGCGGACGGGAGTGGGCGACGACCTGGGCCGGCTCTTCCTGCTGCTTGCCGCGATCTGCCTGGTCATCGGCGCGGTCGGGATCGCCAACACCACCCTGGTGGCGGTTCTGGAACGCACCGGCGAGATCGGCCTGCGGCGGGCCCTGGGGGCGCGGGGTCGGCACGTTATGGCGCAGTTCCTGGCCGAGTCCGGCGCGCTGGGCGCGCTCGGCGGGCTCGTCGGCACCTCGCTGGGGGTGATCACGGTGGTGACAGTTGCGGCGGCCCGCTCCTGGACCCCGGTCGTCCATCCGGCGACGGTCCTGGCCGCGCCCGTGATCGGCCTGATCACGGGGGTCCTGGCCGGCCTCTATCCCTCTTGGCGGGCCTCCTGCGTCCAGCCTGCCGAGGCGCTGCGGCGCTGACGTCGGACCGGGCCATCCTCAGCAGCCGACCCGGTGCGAAAGCAGCCGGCCCGGTGCGAAACCGGGCGGCCGTGACCGTCCGGGGCTCCTGCGCAGAGCCGTGATCCACTCCACGATGTCCCGCGGGTTCTGGCCGAACCGCTTCTCGGTGGAGCCCCCGACCGGCATCCGCGGATCGGGGTCTCGACCAAGGTCGGTTTCATTCCGGTCCCCGATCGTCAGGCGGCGGTCAGTGCCGGAGTGCCGCCCGGCGGCCAGGGCGACCGGGGCCGCTGCCTCAGCCGCCCGTACATCGCCCGGCAGCTCGCCCTGAGCCACGCCCGCCTGAGCTGGTCTTCGTGCACAACCCGGAAGACGACGCAGCGGCCCCGGGACGGGGTGCTGCAGTCGCTCACCTTGGCGTTCGAGGAGATGGAGGGCACGGCGGACTCCGGCTTGATACCCGGCTACGGCGTGGCTACCTGGACGGGGGTCGCACCACCGCGCCAGCGAAGGAACCCCCTTGTGCCAAGAGGCCATACCACCCTGCCCTCCCGCGCCACCCCCGTCTCCTCCACGCCGCGACGGAGGTGATCACGCATGCTGACCGGCTGCTCACCGTGGAGGAGACTGCCGAGCGCCTGGGTACCGGCGTGCGCTTCGTCCGGCGCCGCGTGGTCGAACGCCATATCCGCTACGTGAAGTTGGGCAAGCACATCCGCATCGCCGACAGCGTCCTCGACGCGTACGTTGTGGAGCGGACGGTCGAGCCGGTCCGAAGGCGGTGTTCCCGCTACGGGAAGGCGGCCTGATGGCGCCGCGCAGGCCGCAGCGGCGGCGTGACTTCGGCAGCCTTCGAGGAGTTCGCCCTCACGTGGGTCGACGAGCTGGGCCTCGCGGTTACTGCCGACCTGTACCGGCTCCTGCTCCATCTCGCCTGGTTCACTGAGCCTGGCGAGAACGGCCTGCTGTTCGTCGGAGAGAAGGGCGCCCTTTCCGCCGTACGACCTTCGGGCCGTAAGTGGCGCAAGGTCCGTGCCCTGGTCGGGCTGCCGGACAACATCCGCTTCTACGATCTCCGGCACACCGGCCACACCCTCTCCACCTGGTCCGGCGCGCCGCCGAAGGACACACTGGCAGGGCCCCAGCCGCCCCCTGGTGAGTGACGCGGGTCGCGGAGAGTGCGTCTCGGGATTCGAGACGCGTGAGTGGGGTCGCCCCCCGAATGGGGCGACGTAGGCCCAACCAGCCGTCCCTCTTATGGCACTTAGGGGCATGCAGAGGGTACGGCGCCCTCGAATTGGACTAGACGAAAACAAACCCCAGGTCGTTGACCTGGGGTTTCGCTCTGGAGCGGGCGACGGGAATCGAACCCGCGCTCTGAGCTTGGGAAGCTCATGTTCTACCATTAAACTACGCCCGCAAGGAGCGGTATGTCCCTAGAGATGGAGCCCGCTCGTCGCCGCACACTGTACCTCATGGCGGACCCCCGGTGCACAGGCCGAGGGGTCCGTTTCTTTTTCCCGGGTGGGGGATGCGGGCAGCGGGGAAAGGGAGTTGAGGCGTACGGTGGATCGCGGAGTGCCGGGAGGTCTGGTGTCTGGGTCATCCCCTATCGTGGCTTTTGTCGTCCACGTACTTGGGGAGAGGAAGCGATGGAGACCACCGTCGTCCGCTGCGCCGAAGGGCATGTGTTCAACACCGCGACATTCCCGATGCAGCAGCTTGGCAGCGACCGGATCGGCCCCGGGCGGCTGCTGCGGTGTCCGCGCTGCGCTCGGCTGCGGCATGCCGTGCCGGTGAAGACCCGGAAGCACTGATCTTGAGACAGGGCCCGGTCCGATTGGGCCGGGCCCCTGTCTGCGCGTACTCTCAGGACGTGCTTCTCTCAGACAAGGACATCCGGACCGAGATTGACGCGGGTCGGGTTCGGATTGATCCGTACGACCCCTCGATGGTTCAGCCGTCCAGTATCGATGTCCGGCTGGACCGTTTCTTCCGGGTGTTCGAGAACCACCGCTACCCGCACATCGATCCGGCCGTCGAGCAGCCCGATCTGACCCGGCTGATCGAGCCCCAGGGCGATGAGCCGTTCATCCTGCACCCCGGGGAGTTTGTGCTCGCCTCGACGTATGAGGTGGTCTCCCTGCCCGAGGACATCGCCTCGCGGCTGGAGGGGAAGAGCTCGCTGGGCAGGCTGGGGCTGCTGACGCACTCCACGGCGGGGTTCATCGACCCCGGCTTCTCCGGGCATGTGACGCTGGAGCTCAGCAATGTCGCCACCCTGCCCATGAAGCTCTGGCCCGGTATGAAGATCGGGCAGCTCTGTATGTTCCGGCTCACCTCTCCCGCCGAGCATCCCTATGGCTCCGCCCGTTATGGCTCCCGCTACCAGGGTCAGCGCGGTCCGACGCCGTCGCGTTCTTATCTGAACTTCCATCGCACGCAGGTCTGAGGGCGTATGAGCGCGGTGCGGGGGAGCTGAACCGCCGGTCAAGCGTGAGTGCGTGTGGAAGCGCACTGACGAGTGGATCAACTTCCCCTGGTGCGTTGAGTCTCCGGTCCTACGCCGAGCGGGGCAGATCCTCGGTGCCTGAGCGCGGGGGCTTCCGTTATTGATGTGTGCATGGGGGTTCCCTCTTCTGTTACCTGCAAGTAAAAACCGTGGGTAACAGGCATGTCTGCGTGAGGGAGAACCCCCATGACACGTGGCAAACACCGAACCGGACGTATACAGGCCGTCTGCGTCGCGGTAACCGCACTGGCGCTGTTAGCCGTGGGGGCACCCGCGGTGGCGCAGGACAGTACACCTCAGGCCGAAAGTACGCCGCTGCCGCCCGAGTTGGAGGAGATCCGGGCCGCGGAGGCCAGAGTTCTCTACGGGGATCCGGCCGAGCGGCCGATGGAACAGCGCAAGACCTCACTGATCTCGCTGGGCGACAGCGAGATATCGGGTGAGGGCGTCGGCACCTATGAGCCCGGCACCGATGGGCCGGACAACTGGTGCCACCGGTCGCCCGATGTGGCGATCCACCGGACCGGGATCGCGGCGGACGAGACATACAACGTCGCCTGCTCCGGGGCCTCCACCGTCCATATCAGGATCGGCGGACGGCAGCAGTACGCCGATGAGCTGGTGCAGAGCGACAGTCTGGCGATCAAGGCGCGTAACACCAGGCTGAAGATGATCGTGCTGGTCGCGGGCGCCAATGATGATCTGCAGTTCGGGTCGGTCATGACGGACTGCGTCGTGCGGTGGTTTACGCTCCAGGGGCCCTGTGCGCCCAAGTACGAGCCGGGCTGGCAGGGCCGGGTCGACGGGCTGGTGCCCAAGGTCACCTCGACCGTCAACGACCTCAAGAAGGTGATGCGGGACGCGGGTTACGCGGATGGTGACTACAAGCTCGTGGTGATGAGTTACCCCAGCCCGGTCGGGCCGGATGTCGAGGACAATCCCCAGTACCCCGGCAAGCTGCCGGGCGGCTGCACCGGCTACACCTCGGACGCGCGCTGGGCGCGGGACTACGCCGTGCCGCGCTTCCAGGACGGCATCCGTAAGGTCGCGCAGAGCACCGGGGCGCACTACCTGGACGCCTCGCGGCTTTTCCAGGGGCATGAGGTGTGTATGGAGAATCCCTGGGCCCGTGGGCTGTGGGTGGAGCTGTCCAACCCCTTCCCGCCGGATGAGAACTCCGTACGGCAGTCCTTCCACCCCAACTACCGTGGCCATGGCGCCTTCGCCGCCTGCCTGACGCAGCTGGACGCCTCCGGCCTGCGGGAGGCGTCCTGCGCCGACCCGTCCGGGGCCGGGCAGCCGGAGCTGTATCCGGTGGCCTGGGACGACGCCTTCGCGCCGCTGCGCAATGCGGGGACAGGGAGCTGTCTGGACGCGGACAAGGCAAGCAGCCGCGACGGGACCGCGGTGCGGGGCTGGGAATGCCACGGTCAGCGCAACCAGGGCTGGTGGTACGACGAGCGCAGTAAGCAGCTCTATACCGAGCTGACCCACGACCGGTGTCTCGATGTGCCCCGCGGGAAGTATGAGCCGGGCGCGGGGCTTGTGCTGTGGAACTGCTCGGGGAGCGAGAACCAGCGGTTCATCCGGGACGGCGGGGCGATCAAGCCCGCCGCCGCGCCACAGCTGTGTCTGGCGCTGTCGGACGCGCGTGATCAGGTGCGCCTGCGGCAGTGCGATGGCTCGGACAGCCAGCGGTTCGGCTAGAGGGGTGAGGGAGAGGGCCCCATCGCTAAGAAGCAGGCGGGGCCCTCTTCGTATGCGCTTTACGGCATGCGCGACGGCATGGGTTACAGCGTGCCCAGCTTGATCAGTACGAGCAGTGCGATGAGCTGGATCGAGGACGCGCCCAGCGCCTTCTGCCATGGCAGATCGTGAGAGCGGCTGACCATCGAGGTGAAGAGCGCGCCCGCCGCGACCCAGGTGACCCAGCCGAGGACCTGGACGAAGGGCGCGTTGCCGCTGAGGAAGAGGGCGAAGAACAGCCGGGGGGCATCCGTAATCGACGCGATCAGCATCGCCAGGCCGACCGTTGGCCCCCAGGCTCCGTCGCCGCCGAACTGCCGGGCCAGCGTGTGCGTGACCGAGCCCAGTACCAGCCCGGAGAGTACGACCGCGATGCCGGTGACGATCACGTAGGGGACGGCGCTGGCGAGCGTCGAGTTCAGCACATCCTCGCGGGCCTGGTCGAAGCCGAAGACGGCGAGCAGCCCGTAGAGGAAGGTGACGATGATCGCCGGGCCCCATACGGAGTGGTCACGCATCTGCCAGAAGGTGGCGTTCGGCCGGAGGACAATGCCGCTCAGCAGCTGCTTCCAGGGCAGCTTCGGCCCGATGGCGGGAGCGGTGGTGCGGCCCGCGGCGTAGGTGGCGCCCTGGTTGTAGCCGTAGTCCGGCTCCTCGCCGAAGCGGAACTGCTGGGTGTGACCCGGAGCGTTGGCATACGGATCGGGGCCGGTTTGGCCGTCGAAGTACTCCGGCTCACCGTGCCCGCCCCGCTGCCAGGGCCCCTGCTGGCCCTGCGGCGCCTGCTGCCCGTACGGCGAGTACGGGCCCGGCGCCTGCTGAGGGGCACCCTGCGGGTGTTGTGAGTGCTGCGGGGTCTGCGGGGGGTAAGGCCCCTGCTGTTGTGCGTTCCGCGGGTCCCGGCCGCGTCCGATCCTGAATCCAGCCACGTAATCGAACGTACCGTGCTCAGCGGGAGGCCGATGCCGCACCCGGGGAATATGGGCGTTATTGGGGGCTGATCGGTCCGCATTGTGGCTGGTTCGGTACATCCCAGCGGGCGTCAGTCCAGCGACACCCCCAGGGTGACGATCGCGCCCGGGTGGGCGGCGGCGATCGTCAGCCGGTCGGTGGTGAGCCGGGCGAGCCACAGCCCGCGGCCACCCGGTCCGCCGTCCAGACCGGGGAGCAGTTCCGGGATGACATCCGCCGTAAAGCCGGGGCCGGAGTCGGTGACGCGGGCCTCCAGCTCAGCGCCGATGCGGCGTAGCAGCAGCTGGCCCTCGCCGCCCGCGTGCTCGATCGCGTTTGACACGACCGCGTCGACCGCCAGGACGAACTCACCCCGCCGTGGCTCTGTCAGCCCGGCCCAGGCCGCGCACTCCTCGACGCCGACCCGAAGCTGCGGGAGTGTGCGGGCGGTGAAGCGGCGTTTGAGCAGTTGTTGTTCGGGTCGGCTGGAGCGGGAACTGGACCTCGCTAGCATCCGCACTCCACCTCCACCTCCACCAGAGCGAGCGACTCCACCAACTCCGCACCGAGCTTACGGAGCGTATTGGCCTGGAAAGGGACGCAGTGCACCTCAATACGGTCGTGTCCGTCGGCGTCCGAGGCGAGCAACAGCAGATCGGTCGCGCAGCCGATGCTGAGGAAGTGGAGCCGGGTGAGGTCCACGATCAGACAGCGGGAGCGGGTGGTCTGGGAGAGACCGTCGCGCAGTGCCTCGGTGAAGGCGAGCCGGGTATTGAGGTCGGCGTCGCCTATGAGCCGGACCGAGCCGTCGGCGTAGATCGTGCGCAGGATTCCCAGCCCCGCGAGTACGTTATGGGGGTGTGCGCCGCACATGGCATCCAGCACCTCCTCGCTGAACCGACGGCCGTCGTATGCGCAGAGCTCGCTGTAGGCCCGACCGGTGAACAGATGGTCCGCGCGGGACTCCCGCCGCATCACCCCGTCGACGTCCATGTGGAGGGCCTGGACCCAGGCCATATCGATAAAGGCGCGTGCGGCCGTATACCCCTCCTCGACCGCGCGCGCGGTCTCCTCGCGGAGCCGGGCCCACTGCCGCTCGCTGGTGAACCGCCGGTCGGGGTGGATGAGCTCGCCCATGGTGGTCAGTACGAGCTGACCACTGTGCCGGGCTTCGGCCAGGGCCGGGTCATGGCCGCCCAGCCGGACGAGCGCCTCGGCCGTGGGCACCTCGGGGTCGAGCAGGGCCAGGACCTTCTCACCGAGGAGCAGGCCCGTACGGACGAATACGGAGGCGATCTCCCAGCGGGTGGCGTCGTTGTCGTAGCGGAGGAAGGCGTGGTCGCCGGGGCGCAGCCGCTGTACGGAGATGGTGTGGTGCGGGCATGCCGCCTGGTCCACAGGCATAGCGTCGAGGCTAGGCCGCTCGGGCGGTGTCCAACAGTGGGGCGTGGGGGCTGTCTTGTTCGGTGCGATGGCTGACCGAAAGGGATCAGTGCCTGCTCGAAGGGGTTCGTATTTGCTCGCACGGGAGTGTTTCCCCAACCCCGGCGGTCGGCCCCCATACGGCGATGGCCGGCCCCGCGAGCTGCAGGGCCGGCCATCGGCCGTATGGGAGCCTTGCCCGGCTACTGGGCGGGCTGGGGCTCTGGGGCGGCGGACTCCGTGGTGTCGCCGTCCTCCGGCCCCTCCGGTCCCGCCGGGGTCCTGACCGACTCCAGCAGGAGCTGGGCGACGTCCACGACCTGGACCGACTCCTTGGCCGACCCGTCGTTCTTCTTGCCGTTGACCGAATCGGTCAGCATGACCAGGCAGAACGGGCAGGCGGTGGAGACGATGTCCGGGTTGAGGGACAGCGCCTCGTCCACCCGCTCGTTGTTGACGCGCTTGCCGATCCGCTCTTCCATCCACATCCGCGCGCCACCGGCGCCACAGCAGAAGCCGCGCTCCTTGTGGCGGTGCATCTCCTCGTTGCGCAGCCCGGGGACCTTCCCGATGATCTCGCGCGGCGGGGTGTACACCTGGTTGTGCCGGCCCAGGTAGCAGGGGTCGTGGTAGGTGATCAGACCCTCAACCGGGGTGACCGGGATCAGCTTGCCCTCGTCGATGAGGTGCTGGAGCAGCTGGGTGTGGTGGATGACCTCGTACTCGCCGCCCAGCTGCGGGTACTCATTGGCGATGGTGTTGAAGCAGTGCGGGCAGGTGGAGACGATCTTCTTCTTGGACTTGGGGACGGTGATCCCCTCGTCCTCATCCTCACCGAAGGCCGCGTTCAGCGTGGCGACGTTCTCCTCGCCGAGCTGCTGGAACAGGAACTCATTGCCCAGGCGGCGGGCCGAGTCACCGGTGCACTTCTCATCGCCGCCCATGATCGCGAACTTGACGCCCGCGATGTGCAGCAGCTCCGCGAAGGCCTTGGTGGTCTTCTTGGCCCGGTCCTCCAGGGCACCGGCGCAGCCGACCCAGAAGAGGTAGTCAACCTCGGTGAGGTCATCGACCGTCTTGCCGACGACCGGCACCTCGAAGTCGACCTCCTTGGTCCACTCCAGCCGCTGCTTCTTGGCCAGCCCCCAGGGGTTGCCCTTCTTCTCCAGGTTCTTGAGCATCGTGCCCGCCTCGGAGGGGAAGGCGGACTCGATCATCACCTGGTAGCGGCGCATGTCGACGATGTGGTCGACATGCTCGATGTCCACCGGGCACTGCTCCACGCAGGCGCCGCAGGTGGTGCAGGACCACAGCACATCGGGGTCGATGACCCCGTTCTCCTCGTACGTACCGATCAGCGGGCGCTCGGCCTCGGCCAGCGCGCTGGCGGGGACGTCCTTCAGCTGCTCGGCGGTGGCCTTCTCCTCGCCCTCCATGGTCTTGCCGCCGCCCGCGAGCAGATACGGGGCCTTGGCGTACGCGTGGTCGCGCAGCGACATGATCAGCAGCTTCGGGGAGAGCGGCTTGCCGGTGTTCCAGGCGGGGCACTGCGACTGGCAGCGACCGCACTCGGTGCAGGTGGAGAAGTCGAGGATGCCTTTCCAGGAGAAGTGCTCGACCTGGGACACACCGAACTGGGTCTCTTCGCCGCCCTCCTCGTCGAAGACCGTCTCGAAGTCGATCGGCTTGCCGCCCGAGGTCATCGGCTGAAGCTCGCCCAGCGCGGTGCCGCCCTTGGCGTCACGCTTGAACCAGATGTTGGGGAAGGCGAGGAAGCGGTGCCAGGCCACCCCCATGTTGGTGTTCAGGCTGACCGTGATCATCCAGATCATCGTCGTGCCCAGCTTCACCATCGCCCAGAAGTAGACGAGGTTCTGCAGGGCGGTCAGGCTCAGCCCGCCGAAGAGGGCGACCAGCGGGTACGAGACGAAGTAGGCGGGTTCGTAGCTCTCCACGTGGTGCAGCGCGCCCTCCAGGCCGCGCAGCATCAGGATGGCCAGACCGATGATGAAGATGACGTACTCGACGAAGTACCCCTGCCAGGCCTTCGACCCCGCGAAGCGCGACTTGCGGCCTGCCCGGGAGGGCAGGCTCAGCAGTCGGATCACCATCAGCGTGGCGATGCCCACCGTGGTCATCAGACCGATGAACTCGATGTACATCTCATACGGCAGGAAGCCGCCGAGCAGCGGCAGCGCCCAGTCGGCCTGGAAGAGCTGGCCGTATGCGTTGATGATCGTCGGCGGCAGCGTCAGGAAGCCGATCGCCACGAACCAGTGGGCGACGCCGACGACGGCCCAGCGGTTCATCCGCGTGTGACCGAGGAATTCCCTGATCAGGGTGGCCGTGCGCAGCTTCCAGTCGTTGGTGCGCGATCCTGCCGGGACCGGCTGGCCGAGCTTCACAAAGCGGTAGATCTGTGCGATGGCGCGAGCGAAGAGCGCGACGCCGACCGCGGTGAGTGCCAGCGTGACGATGATCGCGGCGAGTTGCATGACGGCTCCTCGAACCTGCGGGGGCAGTGCCGGTGCCTGCGAGGGCAGGCTTACTAAGCAGTAACTTATCCAGTCTGTATGAGACTACCCACTATCCGCCCCTCGCTGTAGCGAGGCCAGCGGTGATCTGCGGCACCCCTCTGTTACGGCGTCCTCGCGCCTCTCGGCCCCAGGGGCCCTCGCGGGCTTCGGGCCGCCCCGTCGGTGCTGGCCGAGCACCGCTGTCGGCGGAGGGATTCCCCTAACCCGGCCCCTTCCCGAAACTGGGGGCTGCCGCCCCCAGACCCCCAGCGTTGTGGGCACTCGCAGCCCCGCGAGGGGCTGTGGGTGGGCACAACCCCCGGCCACCGGCCTGCACCCGGCCAACCCCGGGGCCCCGGGGCGAAGCCCCGGTTTCCGGGAAGGGGCGGGATACGGGGGACACCCACCCACGACACCCGCCCCGGGGCGGAGCCCCGCCACGCGGCGGAGCCGCATATCGGCACAGCCGGGAAGGGGCGGGCATAGGGGACACCCACCCACGGCACCCGCCCCGGGGCGGAGCCCCGCCGCGCGGCGGAGCCGCATAGCGGTACACCCCGCCCTGGGCGCTAGAGGCGGACGCCGCGTTCGCGCAGCCAGGGGACGGGATCGACACCGGCCCCGTACTGAGGCGTGACGCGTACCTCGAAATGCAGATGCGGCCCGCTCGCATTGCCACTCGCACCGGCCAGCCCGATCTGCTCCCCCGGCCGCACCCGCTGCCCCGGCCTGGCCTGCAACAGGGACAGATGGGCGTACTGGGTGTAGTAGCCGTTGTCATGGCGGATCAGCAGCTGGTTACCGAAACCGTCCCCGCAGGTCGCCACCGTCACCGTGCCCGCACCGGCGGCGCGCACAGGGGTTCCGGGGTCGACCGCGAAGTCCTGCCCGCTGTGCCGGTGAGCCCAGTGGCGGCCCCGCTCGGCGTACCCAGCGGACAGCCGGTATCGCTCCACCGGGGCGACCCAGCCGGACCGCCGCCGTGGGGGTGGCCCGGCCGGTGGGCCGGTAGCGCAGCCGCGCGCGGCGGGCGGCGCGCCGAAGGCGCTGAGCAGCAGCCCGACCTGCCGCTCGACCCGGGACAGCTTCGCCTCGATACCCCGCTTGATCTTGTTCTGGCGAGCCTGGTCCCGCCGTAGCCGCTCCAGCGCCCGGTCCGCCGCGGCCTTGCTCCGTGCCACATCGTCCCGGGCCCGCTCGGCCCGCTCAGCCAGCTGGGCCGCGGCCCGGTTGCCCCGGAGCAAGGAGGAGGTCTGCGCCAGAAACTCCTCCGGCGAGTCGGCCAGCATCAGCTGGGCGCTGGGCAGCAGTCCTCCCGAAGCCCCCGAACGGTACTGCCGGGCGGCCATCCCCCCGACGGTCCGGCGCAGTTCGGCGTACGCGTGCCGCTTGCTGTCCAGCGCGTCCGTCAGCCGGTTGACCGTACGGCGCTGCCGCTTGGTCGCGCGGCGGACCTTCTCGTACGTACGGGAGGCACCTGCCGCCGCCCGGTAGACGCGTGCGGCGTCGGCCTCGGCGGCGGCGATACGGATGGTGACTTCCTGCCGCCCACGGTCGTCGGCCCGGCTGGGAGCGGCGTCGAATATGGGCAGCGCCGGCACCAGGAGTGCGCCCAGCAGGGCGGTCAGCGCTCGGGCTGGATACGACGCACGCACAGACACCAACACCAGCACGATCTCCCGTCAGGCCATGGGCTCATCCGGCTCATCCAGCTCCGGATACCGCCTGGCCTGTCCTGGCGCTGTGATCGTTAAATGGTGTGGCGGAATAATTCCATCCAATACAGGAAAAAGCGGGTAGTTGTATTAATCTCCTGACCGGCCCGTGCTCTGCACCGGCAACTGGGCCTGGACCCGGAAGCCACCGTCGTCCGTCGGCCCCGCCGTACAGCCGCCGCCGAGCTGCTGGGCACGCTCCCGCAGCCCCACCAGCCCATGGCCGCCGCCCGGCAGCCGCATCGCCTCGGCGTCCCGGGCGGCCGGGCCATTGCTGACCTCGACGTGGAGCCGGTCGTCAGCCTCCCACAGCCGCACCTGGACCGTGGCGCCCGGCGCGTGCTTACGGATATTGGTCAGCGACTCCTGGACCGTACGGAAGGCGGCCCGCTCCACCGCCTCCGGATAGCGGCTCTCCTCCGGCACCGCGTCCAGCATCGCGGAATCCGCGGCGAAGCCCACGTCCAGGTCGACCTCCAGCCCGCTGTCCGCGATCAGCCGGGGCAGATCGGCCAGCCGGGGCTGTGGGCTGAGCTGTTGGGCGCTGCCGCCCGCCGCCCGTAGCACCCCCACCAGGTGGCGCAGTTCATCCAGGGTGGCGATCGACAGTGCCCGGATGGTGCCCGCGGTCTCCTTGGCGGCGGGGTCGCCGGTGCTGATGCGCAGGGCCCCTGCCTGGAGGCTGATCAGGCTCACCTGATGGGCGACCACATCATGCATCTCCCGGGCCAGCCGGGCCCGTTCGGTGCTCAGTACCCGCTCGGCGAGCAGTTCGTTCTCCCGGCCCCGGGCGGCGACCAGCAGGCCGATGGCGATGGGCGCGGCGATGACCACCCCCGTATCGGCGATATCCAGCAGGATCTCCCGGACCGGGCTCTGGAAGAGGTCGTCCGCCGGGTTCGGAACGAAGTAGGCCAGGGCGAACAGCAGGGCGCACCCCGCGAGCGTGCGGCGGCCGCCGCGGTACCGGGCGACGGTGTAGAGGGCGATCAGCGGGGCGAACCAGATGAAGCCGATATACAGCCCGAGCAGCGCCACCAGCAGCACCGGGACCGGCCAGCGGCGGCGCAGCAGCAGCGCCCCGGCGGCGGCCAGCGAGAACCAGAGTTCCTTGCTGGGCGTGACCCCGTTGACCAGCAGCGCGTCGGCGCCCGCGAGGACGGCCGGGCCCAGCAGGGAGAGTGCCGGTCTCAGCATGGTTCACCCGGCCGCCCGGTGAGCCCGGCGCGGTCGGCGACGATCGCCGCCTGCACCCGGTTGATGCCGCCCAGCTTGCTGAGCAGCGCGCTGACATGGTCCTTGACCGTGCCGTGTGCCAGGCCCATCTGCCGGGCGATGGCCGCGTTCGACATGCCGTCGGCAAGCAGGGTCAGCACCTCACGCTCCCGTGGGGTGAGCGTGGCCACGGCCCGTACCGCTTCGGGTGTTCCTCCGACACCCTCCAGATAGCCGCCTATCACCGCCCGGGTGACGCCCGGGTCGAGGGTGGCCTCACCCGCGGCCAGCGACCGTACGGCCTGGATGAGCCGTTCCGGTTCGGCGTCCTTGAGGAGATAGCCCGCCGCGCCCAGCCGGAGCGCGGCCGTCAGATAATCGTCCGCGTCAAAGGTGGTCAGCATCGACACTGCGGGCCGCCGCCGCCAGCTGTGCCGCCCATACGCCTCACACAGCCCACGCAGTACGGCCAGCCCGTCCACCTGCGGCATCCGGATGTCCAGCAGCACGACATCGGGCCGGGCGGCCAGTACGGTCTCCACGGCCCCGGGCCCCGAGCAGTCCGCGACGACCTCGATGTCCTCGGCGGTGCCCAGGATCATCCGTACGCCGGACCGGACCAGCTGCTCGTCGTCGACGACGACCACTCGAATCACGGGTTCCGCTCTTTCCGCTCGCTCAGCTCGCTCAGCTCTTCCGTGTCACCACTCTTCCGCGTCACCACCCCGCCGACTGGCGGGGGCGGATGGCGACGTGTGGTGGATCCGCACCGGGGGCCGGTTGCTGGAGAGTAAGGGGTATGCCTGGACGCTACGCCACCTCTGACCTGTCCTCCCGGTGGCCCACAGCCCTCGGGACCATTCTGTTGGTGGCCTTCGCACTGGTGTGCCTGGTGGTGGTGCCACTGCTTCTCGTCACCTCCGGCGCCGGTGCCGACCAGACGAGGACGGGCTCGGGCGGCTTTGTTCCGGAGTACGGTAAGCCAGCCGGGGGCACTGCCCGGGAGCGGGCGTTTCTGCAGGACCACAGGGTGCTGGAAGAGGTCTCCGGGCGGCTCAACGAGCTTGTCGCGATGCCCGCCACGGTGCGGATGACCGGCCGCTCCTGTGGTGACACGGAGGTG
Source organism: Streptomyces gobiensis (assembly GCF_021216675.1). NCBI lineage: Bacteria > Bacillati > Actinomycetota > Actinomycetes > Kitasatosporales > Streptomycetaceae > Streptomyces > Streptomyces gobiensis. The sequence goes on from NZ_CP086120.1 coordinate 2,986,015, forward strand.
GCGTACGACCCTGAGCGCGCGCGTATCGATGTCTGCTACGAGTTTGTGGCCGAGGTCCGGGAGATGTTCGCGGCGGCGCCCTCCGCAGCGGACGCCGATATCGCTGATATCGCCGATGCTGTCGTGGACCGGAAGACCGTGGGCGTGATGACCGAGGCCCTGTACCACGAGGCCGGTCATGCGCTGCTGGACAAGCTGGCGCTGCCCTACACGGGGCGTGAGGAGGATGTGGCGGATCAGTTCGCCGCCTACAGCCTTATCCCGCAGGGTAAGAAGGGCCAGGCGGCGATTCTGGCCGCCGCCGAGAACTATGAGCTGTATGCCGAGGACACCGACCCCCGGGATGTTGACTTCGCCGGTCCGCACGCCGCCGACGCCGTCCGGGCGGTCAACTACCACTCGTATCTCTACGGGTCGGACCCAAAGCGCTACCGGCATCTCGTGGGCGACAACCGGCTCTCCGAGGACCGCGCCGGGCTCTCCGAAGAGGAGTACGACGCCCTGCGGCATGGCTGGGACGCGCTTCTGCGGCCGCATCTCACACGCCGCGACCAGCCCTGACCGGGCGGTTGCGTGTAAGGGCTGGATAAGAGTTGAGTCGGCTGCACTCAGGTACTTTGACGCCGGGCCACCTTGTGATGCACTCTTGAGCCAGTTCCACTCAATACTGAGTTACTGAGCTGTAAGACATAGCTGGAGGAGAGTCCGAAATGGCACGTGCGGTCGGCATCGACCTGGGTACGACGAACTCCGTCGTCAGTGTTCTCGAGGGCGGTGAGCCCACCGTCATCACCAACGCCGAGGGCGCCAGGACCACGCCGTCCGTTGTCGCCTTTGCGAAGAACGGTGAGGTTCTGGTCGGCGAGGTAGCCAAGCGCCAGGCCGTCACCAACGTCGACAGGACCGTCCGGTCGGTCAAGCGCCACATGGGCACCGACTGGAAGATCAACCTGGACGGCAAGGACTTCAACCCGCAGCAGATGAGCGCGTTCATCCTGCAGAAGCTCAAGCGGGACGCCGAGGCCTACCTGGGCGAGAAGGTCACCGACGCCGTGATCACCGTCCCGGCGTACTTCAACGACCACGAGCGGCAGGCCACCAAGGAGGCCGGTGAGATCGCGGGCCTCAACGTCCTGCGTATCGTCAACGAGCCGACCGCCGCCGCGCTGGCCTACGGCATGGAGAAGGAAGACCAGACCATCCTGGTCTTCGACCTCGGTGGCGGCACCTTCGATGTCTCGCTGCTGGAGATCGGCGACGGCGTCGTCGAGGTGAAGGCCACCAACGGCGACAACCACCTCGGTGGTGACGACTGGGACCAGCGCATCGTCGACTACCTGGTCAGGCAGTTCCAGTCCGGGCACGGCGTGGACCTGGCCAAGGACAAGATGGCGCTGCAGCGGCTGCGTGAGGCCGCCGAGAAGGCGAAGATCGAGCTGTCCTCGTCCACCGAGACCACGATCAACCTCCCCTACATCACCGCCTCCGCCGAGGGCCCGCTGCACCTGGACGAGAAGCTGACCCGGGCGCAGTTCCAGCAGCTCACCCAGGATCTGCTGGAGCGCTGCAAGACCCCGTTCCACAACGTGATCAAGGACGCTGGCATCCAGCTCTCCGAGATCAACCACGTGGTCCTGGTCGGCGGCTCCACCCGGATGCCCGCTGTCGCCGAGCTCGTCAAGGACCTGACCGGCGGCAAGGACGCCAACAAGGGCGTCAACCCGGATGAGGTGGTCGCCATCGGCGCCACCCTGCAGGCCGGTGTGCTCAAGGGTGAGGTCAAGGACGTTCTGCTGCTGGACGTCACCCCGCTGTCCCTCGGTATCGAGACCAAGGGCGGCATCATGACCAAGCTGATCGAGCGCAACACCACGATCCCGACCAAGCGCTCGGAGATCTTCACCACGGCCGAGGACAACCAGCCGTCCGTGCAGATCCAGGTCTACCAGGGCGAGCGCGAGATCGCCGCGTACAACAAGAAGCTCGGGATGTTCGAGCTGACCGGTCTGCCGCCCGCCCCGCGCGGCGTCCCGCAGATCGAGGTCACCTTCGACATCGACGCCAACGGCATCATGCACGTCTCCGCCAAGGACCTCGGTACCGGCAAGGAGCAGCGCATGACCGTCACCGGTGGCTCCGCGCTGCCGAAGGAAGACATCGAGCGCATGATGCGCGATGCCGAGCAGTACGCCGATGAGGACCACCGGCGCCGGGAGGCCGCTGAGAGCCGTAACCAGGGCGAGCAGCTGGTCTACACGACCGAGAAGTTCCTCAAGGACAACGACGAGAAGGTGCCCGCGGACGTCAAGTCCGAGGTCGAGGCCGCGCTGACCGACCTCAAGGAGAAGCTGAAGGGCGAGGACACCGCCGCCATTCGCGAGGCCTCCGAGAAGGTCGCGGCCACCAGCCAGAAGCTGGGCCAGGCGCTCTACGCGGACGCCCAGGCGCAGCAGGCCGCCGGCGGTGCCGCGCCGGGCGGTGCCGGTTCGCCTGACGGCCAGGGTGCTCAGGGCGGCGCTGGCGACGAAGATGTCGTCGACGCCGAGATCGTGGACGACGAGAAGCCGAAGGGTGGTGCCGCGTGACGGAGGAGACCCCGGGCTTCGAGAACAACAACCAGGAGCCTGAAGTCCCCGCCGACGCCGCCGCACAGTCCGAGGACGCCGCGGTACAGGCCGCCGGACTCGCCGACCAGGCGGGTCAGGCGGCCCCGGCCGGGGGCTCGCAGGAGCTCCAGGGAGTAGCCCTCACCGCGCAGCTGGACCAGGCCCGTACGGCGCTCAATGAGCGCACGGCGGATCTGCAGCGGCTGCAGGCCGAGTTCGCCAACTACCGCCGCCGGGTGGAGCGGGACCGTGTCTCCGTCAAGGAGGTCGCGATCGCCAATCTGCTGACCGAGCTGCTGCCGGTGCTCGATGACATCGGCCGCGCCCGGGACCACGGCGAGCTGGTCGGCGGCTTCAAGTCGGTGGCCGAATCGCTGGAGATGGTCGCGGCGAAGATGGGCCTGCAGCAGTTCGGTAAGGAGGGTGAGCCCTTCGACCCGATGGTGCATGAGGCGCTGATGCACTCGTACTCACCGGATGTCACCGAGACGACATGCGTGCAGATCCTGCAGCCCGGGTATCGCATCGGCGAGCGTACGATCCGCCCAGCGCGGGTCGGTGTCGCCGAGCCGCAGCCCGGCGCCGCGCCGCAGGCACCGAAGGGTGAGGAAGCACCGGCGACGGGCGAGGAGAACGGTGGCCCGGACGAGGGCTGACGTGAAGGCTGGAGAAGAACGGAAGGAGGGGCGCCGAGGATGAGTCTCAGCAGAGAAGTGCTGGAAAAGGATCTGTATAAAACCCTCGGCGTTCCCAAGGACGCCACCGAGGCGGAGATCAAGAAGGCGTACCGGAAGCTCGCCCGCGAGTACCATCCGGACGCCAACAAGGGCGACGCCAGGGCGGAGGAGCGCTTCAAGGAGGTCTCCGAGGCCAACGACATCCTCTCCGACCCCAAGCAGCGCAAGGAGTACGACGAAGCGCGCAGCCTGCTGGGCGCGGGCGGCTTCCGCCCGGGCCCGGGCACCGGCGGCAGCTTCAACTTCGACCTGGGCGACCTCTTCGGCGGCACCCAGGGCCCCGGCGGCCCCGGTGGCGCGGGCGGCTTCGGCGGCGGTCTCGGCGATGTGTTCGGCGGGCTGTTCAACCGTGGCGGCGCCGGCACCCGTACGCAGCCCCGCCGTGGCCAGGACATCGAGTCCGAGGTGACGCTCAGCTTCACCGAGGCGGTCGACGGGGCCACGGTCCCGCTGCGGATGTCCAGCAGCGCGGCGTGCAAGGCCTGTTCGGGCACCGGCGACAAGCACGGCACGCCCAGGGTGTGCCCGACCTGTGTCGGCACCGGGCAGGTCAGCCGGGGTGGCGGTGGCGGCTTCTCGCTCACCGACCCCTGTCTGGACTGCCGGGGCCGGGGCCTGATCGCCCAGGACCCGTGCGAGGTCTGCAAGGGCAGCGGCCGGGCCACCAGTTCGCGCACCATGCAGGTCCGGATCCCCGCCGGGGTCGCGGACGGGCAGCGCATCCGGCTGCGCGGCAAGGGCGCGCCGGGCGAGCGGGGCGGCCCGAACGGTGACCTCTATGTCGTCGTCCACGTCGACCAGCACCCGGTCTTCGGCCGCCGGGGCGACAATCTCACCGTGACGGTGCCGGTCACCTTCACGGAAGCGGCGCTGGGTGGTGAGATCAAGGTGCCGACGCTCGGCGGACCGCCGGTCACGCTCAAGCTGCCGCCCGGGACACCGAGTGGCCGCACGCTGCGGGCCCGGGGCAAGGGCGCGGTACGTCAGGACGGCACTCGGGGCGATCTTCTGGTCACCGTCGAGATCGCCGTACCGAAGGATCTGAACAAGAAGGCGAAGGAGACCCTGGAGTCCTTCCGCGACGCTACCGCGGGAGAGGACCCACGGGCGGCGCTGTTCGAGGCCGCGAAGGGAGACTGAGGTGGACGGCCGAGGTGTACGCAGGAATCCATACGAGCTGACCGATGAGTCGCCGGTCTACGTCATCTCGGTCGCCGCTCAGCTCTCCGGGCTGCACCCGCAGACCCTGCGCCAGTACGACCGCCTCGGCCTGGTCTCCCCGGACCGCACGGCCGGGCGCGGCCGCCGGTACTCGGCGCGCGACATCCAGCTGCTGCGTGAGGTCCAGCGCCTGAGCCAGGACGAGGGCATCAACCTCGCCGGGATCAAGCGCATCATCGAGCTGGAGAATCAGGTGGCCGCGCTCCAGTCGCGGGTCGCCGAGCTGCAGCAGGCGCTGGAGGGCGCGGCGGTCACCATGCGCCAGCGCGAGGCCCAGGTACACGCCTCCTACCGCCGCGACCTGGTCCCGTACCAGGACGTCCAGCAGTCCAGCGCCCTGGTCGTCTGGCGCCCGGGGCGCGGAGAGTAGTCGCGTAACCCGGTCGGCTCCACGTGACTGGCTGATGGCGCTGAGTCACCACACCGTGGTGGCATGGAGCAGATACGCAGGGTGATAGCCGGCCTCGCGACCGGCGTCACCGCCATAGCACTGGTCGGCGTCACCTTCCCTGGCCCCCGGGCCGCTGACATTCCCGATTCCCGGGGAGATCCCTGGGCTGGTAAGCCCGTGGAGAGCGTGGGCAAGATCATTACGGATCTCGGCGACGGCAGGGTGGGCGTCTGCTCTGGCGCCGTCGTCGATTCCCCCAGCGGCAGTGTCGTGGCCACCGCCGCGCACTGCGTCAATACGCCGGACTTCCCTGACACCCCGATACGCGGGTGGTTCGCCCCCGGATACGACCGCATCGGCACGGCGGGTGCGATGAAGTCCGGGTGGAAGATCGAGTCGTATCACACCCCGCCGGGCTGGGATGTCAGCCAGCGGATCGAGAAGATACTTCCCCATGACTACGCGTTTGTGACCGTCGAGAAGAAGGACGGCGAGTCGGTCCAGGACGCTCACGGTGCGAACGCGCTGGCGTTCACGCCTGTCGACGCCCGTCAGCGGGTTGTCGCGTTGGGCTATGCGGCCGGGCCGCCGTTTGACGGCGAGTCGCTGAGCTACTGCGCGGGCGCGGTGGAGCTGCTTACCGAGGTGACCGCGCACAAGTCGAACGTCGGCGGTCTGCTGCTGGAGCCTTGCCGGCTGACGCGGGGGGCCAGTGGGGGGCCCTGGCTGCAGGGCTTCGACGAGGCGTCGCGGACTGGCACGGTGGTCGGCGTGCTGTCGGTGGGCAGCGGCGCGGGGCAGGTGCTGGGGCGGCCCTATCCGGCTCATACGGGTAGGGCGCTGTTTGAGCGGGCGGCCCGCGCGTCCTAGCCGGGCGGCTGGTGGAGTTTCCCCCGACCCCGCCCCTTCCCGGAAACCGGGGCCTCGCCCCGGGGCCCCTTGTCCGGTGCGGGTCGGTGGCCGGGTGTTGTGCCCACCAAGCGTCGCGAGCTCCGTTGCGGGGTGGGCCGGAGCGTCGTGGTTGGTGTGGGTGGGTGGTTGCGTAGCAGGGCGGGCCCACGCCCCTCGCGGGGCTGGAGGCACCTCCTGGGGGCACCTCCCTGGGGGCACCTCCCAGCGGTAGCTGGGGGAGGAGTCTGGGGGAGTTAGCTGGGGGAGAGTGCCCACAACATTGGGAGGCGCCTGCTAGGCGTGGCCCATGGCTCGGGTGAGGGTGATTTCGATCAGGACACGGTCCGGGTTGGGCTTCGGGGTGCGGCCGTAGCGCTCGGCGTAGCGGGCGACCGCGTCCGCGATGGCCGGTGCGTCCGTACGGACCGTGGCGACGCCCTCCAGCGTCGCCCAGCGCCCCCGGTGCACCTGGCACACCGCGACCCGCGCACCTTCCGGGCCCGCGGCGAGGATGTGGGCGACCTTGGCGCTGTGCTTGTTGGTGATGACCCGGGCCAATCCCGCCCCCGGGTCGTAGGTGACACCGACCGGGACGACGTGCGGAGTGCCGTCGGGCCGCGTGGTCGTCAGGGTGCACAGGTGGTACTCACGCCAGAACGCGAGGTACTCCGGGCTCGGGTCACGTACGTCGATCGCCATGCAGGAAGGGTAGTGGGCGAGGGGTCAGACGAGGTCCCTGGTCTCCAGCTCGAAGGAGAAGAGAGCGGGGAGGGCGATGGATTTGCCGGGGGCGACGGAGCGCGTCTCGGTGTAGTCCTGGCCGGATGGCTCGCTGAGGAGGGTGACTCTGCGCTGTTCGCGATCTACGAGGAGTTAGAGGGGGATATCGGCGCGGGCGTAGCAGTGCCGTTTGGTGACGCGGTCCCTGTGTGGTCTGGCGTTGGTCACCTCGGTGACCATGGCGACCCCGTCGCAGGGCATCCAGGGTTCGGCATCCTGGAAAAGCCCGAGTTCGCGTGGCACGAAGGTGGCGTCCGGAATTGCCCGATTCGTAGGGCCGGGAATCAGCCCCTTGTTGCCGGAGAACTGCATGTCCGTCTTCGCGTGCCGGTACACCTGCTGGACGAGCCTGGAAAGACAGTGTTCGTGATCGCCGTCCGGTGGCGGTGAGACAACGATCTCCCCCTCGATGAGCTCGGCACGCAGGCCTTCGGGGGGCTCCAGAGTCAGAAAGCTCTCCAGGAGGAGGTCTTTCTGGGTGGGCGGCTGGTGTGGCATGGGCGTCATGCTGCACCGCGCCGCAGCCGGTGGCGGAGCGCGTACCCGGTCGTTCACCCTGAAGTGTGGCGGTGATCCGCGAGGTAAGAGGGTGAATCTGAGGCATTGAGTGGAGTAGACTCAACTTTATGCAGGTTCTCTAAAGCAGCGTGCCGAGGAGCCCAAGACCCGCAAGGAGGAGAGACCGCACGTGGATGCCGAGCTGACGAACAAGAGCCGGGAAGCGATCGGCGCGGCGAACAACCGCGCCATCACCGATGGTCACCCCGACATCACTCCGGCCCATCTGCTGCTGGCCCTGCTGGAGGGCGCGGAGAACGAGAACATCCAGGATCTGCTCGCCGCCGTCGACGCGGATCAGGCCGCCCTGCGCTCCGGTGTCGAGCGGCTGCTCGCCGGGCTCCCCACCGTGCAGGGCACCAGCGTCGCCAAGCCGCAGCCCAACCGGGAGCTGCTGGCCGTTATCGCCGACGCTGCCCAGCGGGCCAAGGAGCTGGGCGACGCCTATGTCTCCACCGAGCATCTCCTCATCGGTATCGCCGCCAAGGGCGGCCACACCGGCGAGCTGCTGACCGAGCAGGGCGGGAGCGCCAAGAAGCTGCTCGCCGCCTTTGAGCAGATCCGTGGCGGTCAGCGGGTGACCACGCCCGACCCGGAGGGCACGTACAAGGCGCTGGAGAAGTTCGGTACGGACCTCACCGCCGCCGCCCGGGAGGGCAGGCTCGACCCGGTCATCGGCCGGGATCAGGAGATCCGCCGGGTGGTGCAGGTGCTCTCCCGGCGTACGAAGAACAACCCCGTGCTCATCGGTGAGCCGGGCGTCGGCAAGACCGCTGTCGTAGAGGGCCTGGCGCAGCGCGTCGTCAAGGGCGATGTGCCCGAGTCGCTGCGGAACAAGCGGCTGGTCGCGCTCGATCTGGGTGCGATGGTGGCCGGTGCCAAGTACCGGGGTGAGTTCGAGGAGCGCCTGAAGACCGTACTGTCCGAGATCAAGTCCAGCGACGGCCAGATCATCACCTTCATCGACGAGCTGCACACCGTGGTCGGGGCCGGTGCGGGCGGCGACTCCGCGATGGACGCGGGCAATATGCTCAAGCCGATGCTGGCCCGCGGCGAGCTGCGGATGGTCGGCGCCACCACGCTCGATGAGTACCGCGAGCGGATCGAGAAGGACGCCGCGCTGGAGCGCCGCTTCCAGCAGGTGCTGGTCGCCGAGCCGACCGTGGAGGACTCCATCGCGATTCTGCGCGGGCTCAAGGGCCGTTACGAGGCACACCACAAGGTGCAGATCGCCGATGGCGCGCTGGTCGCCGCGGCGACCCTGTCCGACCGCTACATCACCTCCCGGTTCCTGCCGGACAAGGCCATCGACCTGGTCGATGAGGCGGCCTCTCGGCTCCGGATGGAGATCGACTCCTCCCCGGTAGAGATCGATGAACTTCAGCGTTCCGTCGACCGGATGAAGATGGAGGAGATGGCCCTTGCCACCGAGTCCGACCCCGGCTCTCAGGAGCGGCTGGCCAGGCTCAAGCGCGACCTCGCCGACCGTGAGGAGGAGCTGCGTGGCCTGACCGCCCGCTGGGAGAAGGAGAAGCAGGCCCTCAACCGCGTCGGTGAGCTCAAGGAGCGCCTCGATGAGCTGCGCGGCCAGGCCGAGCGCGCGGAGCGCGATGGCGACTTCGATACGGCCTCCAAGCTGATCTACGGGGAGATCCCCGGTCTGGAGCGGCAGCTGGAGGAGGCGGCGAAGGCCGAGGCCGAGCAGGAAGCGGCCCAGGACACCATGGTCAAGGAGGAGGTCGGTACCGACGACATCGCCGATGTGGTCGCCTCCTGGACCGGCATCCCCGCCGGGCGGCTGCTGGAGGGCGAGACCCAGAAGCTGCTGCGGATGGAGGACGAGCTCGGCAAGCGGCTGATCGGCCAGACCGAGGCGGTACGGGCGGTCTCCGACGCGGTACGCCGCAGCCGCGCCGGAGTCGCCGATCCGGACCGGCCCACCGGCTCCTTCCTCTTCCTCGGCCCGACCGGTGTCGGCAAGACCGAGCTGGCCAAGGCGCTCGCGGACTTCCTCTTCGACGATGAGCGGGCGATGGTCCGTATCGATATGAGTGAGTACAGCGAGAAGCACAGCGTCGCCCGGCTGGTGGGCGCGCCCCCCGGCTATGTCGGCTACGAGGAGGGCGGCCAGCTGACGGAGGCGGTACGGCGGCGCCCGTACACGGTCGTACTGCTCGATGAGGTGGAGAAGGCCCACCATGAGGTCTTCGACATCCTGCTCCAGGTACTCGACGACGGTCGGCTGACCGATGGCCAGGGGCGGACGGTGGACTTCCGTAACACCATCCTGGTGCTCACCTCCAACCTGGGCAGCCAGTACCTGATGGACACCCTCGCCAAGGAGGAGGAGAAACGGGAGAAGGTCCTGGCCACGGTCCGTAGCTCCTTCCGTCCGGAGTTTCTGAACCGGCTGGACGATGTGGTCGTCTTCTCCGCGCTCAGCAGCATCGAGCTGGAGCGGATCGCCGCGCTGCAGATCGCCAGCCTGCAGAAGCGGCTGGCCGAGCGCCGTCTCTCGCTGGAGGTCACCGACGCCGCCCTGCACTGGCTGGCGGTCGAGGGCAACGATCCGGCGTACGGCGCCCGCCCGCTGCGCCGCCTGGTCCAGACGGCCATCGGTGACCAGCTCGCGCGGGAGATCCTGGCGGGCGAGATCAAGGACGGCGAAACGGTTCGCGTGGATGTTGCCGGTGAGGCCGTGGGTAATGGGCTGGTCGTGGGGCCGGTACGGGCCTGACGGTGCACCCGATCACCGGGTGTAACAGGCCACTTAGCCACCACTCAGCCGACCGGGCTTGCCAGGACGGGGTCAAAGTGAGGGAGGATGGACGGAGCCGTACGAAGGGAACACCCACGTGAGCATCGACCCGTCCTCGATTCCGAATTTCGGGGGCAAACAGCCTGAACCCGAGGGGAGCGGCGGCCCGGCAGGTCCGGTCATCCCGGACCAGGACTTGGTCAAGCAGCTTCTCGACCAGATGGAGCTGAAGTACGTCGTCGACGACGAGGGTGACCTCGCCGCGCCGTGGGAGGAATTCCGGACGTACTTTATGTTCCGTGGAGAGGACGAACAGCAGGTCTTCTCGGTCCGTACGTTCTACGACCGGCCTCACCCGATCGATGACAAGATCAAGCTTCTGGAGTCGGTCGACGACTGGAACCGTCGCACCCTGTGGCCCAAGGTCTACAGCCACACCCATGACGATGGCACGGTCCGGCTGATCGGTGAGGCACAGATGCTGATCGGCACCGGTGTCTCGCTGGAGCACTTTGTCTCCAGCACGGTCAGCTGGGTGCGGGCCTCGATTGAGTTCGACAAGTGGCTTGTCGACACGCTCGGTCTGGAGAAGGACGCCGAGTCCGGACCCGACGAGTCCGACGAGGGCTAGACGAGGGCTTACAGCGCTCATCAGGACCGAACCACCACCACACCGGCCCCCAGGCACTCGCCTGGGGGCCGGTGCGCGTTGTCCTGCCGCGCGCCTATGGTGAGGGCGAACCTCTGGCCGACGACTGCTGACGACTGCTGACGACTGCTGATGACGCCGATGAGGCGATGACTCGGAAAGCGGGATGGCATGGATACTCAGGCGACCCCAGCGCGGTGGAGCGCCGCGGCGCGGGTGCGGGGCATGGGTACGTCGATCTTCACGGAGATGACGGAGCTGGCGCGGCGCACGGGGGCGGTAAACCTGGGGCAGGGCGTGCCGGAGCTGGACAGCCCCGCCACGCTGCTCAAGGACGTGGCCGACGCGGTGCTGTCGGGCCACAACCAGTATCCGCCCGCGCACGGTTTCCCGGCGCTACGGGAGGCCATCGCGGCACATCAGCTCCGCCGGTACGGCCTCGACTACCAGGCCCAGGGGGAGGTACTGGTCACCACGGGCGCGACCGAAGCCCTCGCCTCGGCGCTGCTTGCGCTGTGCGACCCGGCGGACGAGATCCTCGCCTTCGACCCCTGCTACGACGCCTACGCGGCGGACTCCCGGCTCGCCGGCGCCCAGCTCATCGGCGTCCCGCTGGTCCTCGACGGCGACGGCTTCGCCCTTGACGCGGACGCGCTGCGGGCCGCCGTAACGTCCCGGACCCGGATGCTGATCCTGAACACCCCGCACAATCCCACGGGCAAGGTGTTCACGGCCGGGGAACTGGCCGCCATCGCCGATATCTGCCGCGAACACTCGTTGACGGTCGTCACGGACGAGGTCTACGAGCACCTCATCTATGACAACAGCGCGCACCATCTGACCATCGCGGCGCTGCCCGGCATGCGGGAGCGGACGCTGATCATCTCCTCGGCGGGCAAGACCTTCAACACGACGGGCTGGAAGGTCGGTTGGCTCTGCGGCCCGGCGCCGCTCGTGGCCGCGGCCGGCGCCGCGAAGCAGTTTCTGACCTACGCCTCTGGCACCCCGTACCAGGAGGCCCTGGCACGGGCGCTCGGTTCGGTGGAGGAGTGGGCGACCGAGCTACGGGGCACACTGCGCCGGAACCGGGACCTGCTGAGCGACGGCCTGTCCCGGGCCGGGCTACGCCCCTTCCGCGCGGACGCCGGCTATTTCGTACAGGCCGACGTACGGCCGTGGGGCTACCAGGACGGTGTGCGGTTCTGCCGTGACCTTCCGGAGCGGGCGGGCGTCGTGGCCATCCCCACCTCGGCCTTCTACGTCAGTGCGGACGCCCCCGCCTGGCTGGTCCGCTTCTCCTTCTGCAAGCAGGCCCCCTCCCTCCAGACAGCCGTAACCCGCCTGGCGACCGCCCGCTGATCCCGCCGCGACCGGCCCGCCGGACTTCTCCCCTAACCCACCCCTTCCCGAAACTGGGGGCTTGCGCCCCCAGACCCCCACAGTGTTGTGGGCAGTCGTTCCGCTGGGCGTGGGGGCACCTCCCAGCGGTAGCTGGGGGAGGGTGGGCACAACCCCGGCCACCGGAGCCGCACCGGCCACCCCGGGGCCCGGGGCTACGCCCCGGTTTCCGGGAAGGGGCGGGATACGGGGAAACCCACCACGGCACCCCCGCAGCCGGGCGAAGCCCCGCCGCGCGGCGGCAGCCGCACATCGGTACAGCCGGGAAGGGGCGGGATACGGGGACACCCCCACCCCGGCCACCCCGGAGCCGCACCGTGATACGGGACGCCATCACGATCTCGTTCAGTCTGTGGTGGTGAACCTCTGAACTTCCTCAACTCCGCTTTGAGACCGGCCGGGCCGGGGAACCAGCCCGGCACACGTGACACAGCGCATCTGACGGCACAACACAGGGGGAAGTGCAATGGGGGAATTCGGATTCATCATCATCGTCGTCGGTTTGGTCGTTGTGGCGGCCCTGGTGAGATGGCTCGTAGGGGCCGTGTCCACCAGCGGTGGGGGGCGTAGCTCTTGGCGCGGCGGATCGTCCAGTGGCGGCTACTGGGGCGCTGGGGGCGGGGGTGGGGGCTTCTCCGGCGGGGGAGACGGCGGCTCCTGCGCCGGCGGCGACGGCGGAGGTGGCGGGGGCGGTTGCTGACCCGCATTACCCAAGTGGTGGGCGCTCGTTGAACATATGACCAGTTCGGCCCTCGCCGGTATGGAACCCCAGCGGAGTTGGGTAAAACCGCTGTGGACTTGGCACGAATCATGATTCGGTAAAGCCGTATCCGGACCCCACGTGGGCACGAGCCGGCGAACGAAGAGTCCCGAACCTCCACACTGTGTGCTTTGCGGAGCCGACCCATGCTCACCACTCTCAAAACTGCCTACACCGACACCCGAGCCGGCGACCTCGCCTGGGCGCTCGGCCGGGAACCACTGCCCTCGCTGGCAGCGCTCGACCTGGAACTCTCCGGCGCCAAGGTGCAGTTGCGGCTGCTTGGCGCCTCCCATCAGGTACTGCTCGAAGAGGAGAACGGAGTCTGTTCTGAGACCGTGGCCTGTATGCCCGGCAGCAGCACTCCGCTGCCGGTAGGCGTCTCCAAGCGGCTCGGCACCTTGGACTATGAGTTCGCCGCGCGCGTTGAAACCCTTTCCCACGGTTGCTTCGCGGGCCGTGCCCAGGAGCTGCTGGCGCTGGTCGCCGATCACCCCCATGGCCTCGCCGGGACCTTCCCCGGCAGCCCGAACGCGTTCACCGCGCTTCTCGTGCAGCGCATGAAGGGCCAGGTGTGCTGGCGTACCTGGCACTCCTATCCGCAGGAAGGGCGGCTGGTCGCGACCCGCACCCGGGTGGGCATATCCACCCCGGGGGAGGCCCAGGCCTAGTACGCCGTTACTCGGTGTACCGAGCCCCCTGAAAATTCCACTCCTGTGGGTGACTTGATGGACGATTAGTGTCACGTAGCGTTCACCCATGATCGACCAGCCCGTGTCCGCACCGGTGGCGCAGCAGCCAGATCACGGGTCGGATGTGGCACCCGCGCAGCTGCCGGTGCCGCCTGGACTCGGCCGCCTTCTCGTCCTGGGCTCTGTCTTTATCTGCGCCGCCTGCGGTCTCGTATACGAGCTCGAACTTGTCGCCCTGGCCTCGTACTTGGTCGGCGACTCGGTGACCCAGGCATCCATCGTGCTCTCCGTGATGGTCTTCGCCATGGGCATCGGCTCACTCCTCGCGAAACGATTGTGCTACCGCGCGGCAGCGGGCTTTGGCTTTATTGAGGCGCTGCTCGCGCTCATCGGCGGCGTTTCCGCTATGGCGCTGTACGCGTGCTTCGCCTGGTTCGGGGAATCGCGTATCGCGCTCGTCGGCTTCTCCCTCGCCATCGGGGTGCTCATCGGCGCCGAGATGCCGCTGCTGATGACCCTCATCCAGCGCGTCCGCGCCCAGGACGCGGGCGGCGCGGTCGCCGATCTCTTCGCCGCCGACTATGTCGGCGCGCTCGTCGGCGGTCTGGCGTTTCCCTTCCTCCTCCTGCCCTTCCTCGGTCAGCTCACCGGTGCGCTGCTGGTCGGCGTGGTGAACACGGTGGCGGGCGGTGTCGTGGTGCTGTGGCTCTTCCGGCACGATCTCAGCGCCTTCTGCCGGGGTGCGCTGCTGGTGGTCAACATCGGGGTGGTAGTGCTGCTCGCCGCGGCCGCCGCGTTCGCCGGGAGCTTTGAGGAGGCGGCGCGGCGCGCGGTGTACGGCGGCGATGTACGGGTCGCGATGTGGACCGATGTCCAGGAGATCGTGCTCACCGAGGGCCGGGGTGATGGCGAGCCGGGTGAGCACCGTCCGCATGGCCTCGAGCTGTTCATCGACGGCCGGCTACGGGTGTGCAGCGCGGATGAGGCCCGCTATCACCAGGCGCTCGTCCACCCCGCGATGGCCTCGGGGCCGCACGCCCGGGTGCTCATCCTGGGCGGCGGCGATGGGCTCGCCCTGCGCGAAGTGCTTCGCTACGACGACGTACGGGCCGTGACCGTTGTCGATATTGACCCGGGCGTCATCGAACTGGCCCGTACCGATCCCCCGTTGAGCGCCCTCAATGAGGGCTCCCTGGACGACCCCCGGGTCCGGATCGAGACCGCGGACGCCTTCCACTGGCTGCGTGGTGGGCCCGGCCCGGGCGAAGCTCCGTATGACGTCATCATCTCCGGCCTCCCGGACCCCCGGATCACCGCCAGCACCAAGCTGTACTCCCAGGAGTTCTACGGCCTGGTCCGCCGCTCCCTGGCCGACGATGGCCGGGTCGCCGTGCACGCGGGCTCGCCGGTTACCGACCGCCGAGCCTTCTGGACGGTCGACGCGACCCTCCGTACGGCCGGTCTGCACCCCACCCCGTACGCCGTCGACGGCCGGGTTTCCGGCTTCACCTCGGGCCCCGACCGTTCCCAGAACCAGCACGCCCCCGGCGTACATCCCACTGACCGCCGTACCGACTGGGGCTTCCTCCTCGCCGCCCCCGGCACCGCACCACCCCTCACCCTCCCGCCGGGCGACGCCCGCCCCAAGGCTCTCACCGAACCCGACCTGCACCGTGCGGCCATCGCGGCCGAACGCCAGCGGATGCCGGACCTGCCGCCCTCGACGCTGATGCACCCCCGCTATCTGGGGTGACGCGCGGTGGAATGCCCACGACTGGGGACATGTCACAGGAGTCGTGGGTAGGCTCCGCCCCATGGAGCATGAGATGTACGTTCCGTTCCCTGTCGGTTCCGTGCGCGCCGCGCTCGCTGAGCCGGAGCGCGTGGTGCGCTGTGTGCCGGGGTTGCAGCTGGACGCCCAGGGTGATGCGGCCGAGGACAGTGGTGCGGTCGAAGGGCGGCTGCGGGTCCGGATCGGGGGCTCCACCATTACGTATCGCGGTGTCCTGAGCCTGACCGAGCGGGAGAACGGTTTCGCCGTAGCGGGCGAAGGCACCGAGGCGCGGGGCAGCGGATCGGTGAAGCTCGCGCTCACGGTGGTGCCGCGGGACGCCGAGGACGGTCAGGGCACGGTGCTGGCGTGCTCCGGGACGGTGCGGGGCGAGGGGCGGATCGCGGAGTTCGAGGACAAGCAGGCGCTGGCCGTGGGGCGGCGGCTGCTGGACCGTTTCGGTACGGCGTTCGCGGAGAGTCTGGCGGTGGACACACCCGCCGATGACAACGAGCGGGCCATCCCCGGGATCCCGTCCCCGGAGGCTGCCACGGAGCCGTCCGCGGAAGCGGCGCATGCCCGGCGGACCATGATCGGGCGCAGCGCGGAAGAGGTGGACCACGCACCGCCGCGCGGCCGTTACGCGCCGGTTCCCGCGCCCGAGACCAGCTCCACCACCGCCACACTGCGCTGGGCGGCCCCTGCGGCCGCCCTGGCACTGGCCACCGCGGTAGTAGTAAGCCGAGCCCTCCGCCGCCGCCGGTAACCCACCCGGGGGCAAGTCCCCCGAAACTGGGGGCTGACGCCCCCAGACCCCGAGGTGTTGTGGGCACTCGGTCCGCCCGAGGGGCGGAACGGGTGGGCACAACACCGGCCACCGGAGCGCACCGGCAAACCCCGGGGCCCGGGGCGAAGCCCCGGTTACGGGAAGGGGCGGGAATTGGGGAAACCCACCCACGGCAACCCCGCAGCCAGGCGGAGCCCCGCAGCCGGGCGGAGCCCCGCAGCCAGGGCGGCACCCCGCTACGTGGCGCCGCCGCACGGCGGCCCCATACCGCCTACGCTCGTTACGTGACCACCCACACAACCCAAGTCCACCTCGCAGCCGCAGAAACCGAGCTCACCATCGAGCCCGCCCACGGCTGCCGAATCGCCTCGCTGAAGGTGCGCGGCACCGAGCTGCTGCGGCAAGGCGAGAAGTACGGCTCCTTCGTGATGGTGCCCTGGTGCGGCCGCACCGACCGAGGCCGCGTGGTCAACGGCGGCGAGACGTACCACCTGCCGGTCACCGACGGCCCACACGCCATGCACGGCCTCGCCCGCGCCGCCGCCTGGCAGACCGTACGGATGAACGAAAGATCCGCGGCCTTCACCTATGAGCTGGGCATGGCCGACCCCTGGCCCTGGCCCGGCACGGTCACCCAGGTCATCGAGGTGGCCGAGGACGGCGGCGGTGTGACGCTCGCCCTGGGCGTGGAGACGATCGGCGACTCCTTCCCCGCCCAGGTGGGCTGGCACCCCTGGTTCCTGCGGAACCTGGGCCAGGGAGGCCAGGACGTCCGCATTGACTTCAGCCCCGAGTGGCAGGAGGAGCGCGGCGACGACGAGCTGCCCACGGGCAGACGGATCGACCCGCGGCCCGGCCCCTGGGACGACTGTTTCGGTATGCCGGACGGCGTCGATGTCACCCTCACCTGGCCCGGGGAGCTGGAGCTCAAGGTCGTCAGCCGGTCCGCCGAGTGGGTCGTGATCTACGACAAGCAGGAGACCGCCGTCTGCGTCGAGCCGCAGTCCGGCCCGCCCAACGGGCTCAATACGGATCCCCGGCTGGTCACCCCCATCGAGCCGCTGGAGATTGCCACGACATGGTCATGGAAGGTCCTGGCTTAGGCTCATTCCCATGAGCGACGTTCGTGCTGAGCTGCTGCGGCAGATCAAGGAAAAGGCCGTGGTGCACGGCAAGGTGACCCTCTCCTCCGGGGCGGAGGCGGACTTCTATGTCGATCTGCGCCGGATCACCCTCGATGGCGAGGCCGCACCGCTGACCGGTCAGGTCATGCTCGACCTGACCGCCGATCTGGACTATGACGCGGTCGGTGGGCTCACGCTGGGCGCCGACCCGGTGGCCGCCTCGATGCTGCACGCCGCCGCCGCTCGCGGACAGCGGCTGGACGCCTTCGTCGTACGGAAGGCGGGCAAGGCGCACGGGCTGCAGCGGCGGATCGAGGGACCGGACATCAAGGGCCGTCGAGTGCTGATCGTCGAGGACACCTCGACCACCGGGGGCTCACCCCTGACCGCCGTGGAGGCCGCCCGGGAGGCGGGCGCTGAGGTCGTCGCGGTCGCCACGATCGTGGAGCGGAGCGCGGCGCGGGCCATGGCGGAGGCGGGCCTGGAGTACCGCTACGCCTACGACCTCAAGGCCCTCGACCTGGCCTGACCGGGTCCGGCCAGCGGTTTCACGTGAAACCGCTGGCGCGCCCGCCCGTGCCTTGGCGAACCGGGGAATCCAGGCGGACTGGAGCATCCGAGCGCGTCTGGGAAGATGGGTTTGACGATGACGTCGCCCCAAGGTCAGGGCCCAGCTCGCACCCATACGCACACCCGCACATCTCACAAGGAGCGGACAGATGCCCATCGCAACCCCCGAGGTCTATAACGAGATGCTCGACCGGGCGAAGGCAGGCAAGTTCGCCTACCCGGCCATCAACGTCACCTCGACTCAGACCCTGCATGCGGCACTGCGGGGCTTCGCCGAGGCCGAGAGCGACGGCATCGTTCAGATCTCCACCGGTGGTGCGGAGTTCCTGGGCGGCCAGTACAGCAAGGACATGGTCACCGGCGCGGTCGCGCTGGCCGAGTTCGCGCACATCGTCGCCAAGAAGTACCCGGTGAACATCGCCCTGCACACCGACCACTGCCCCAAGGACAAGCTCGACGGCTATGTCCGCCCGCTGATCGAGGTCTCCCGGGAACGGGTGGCCGCCGGTCAGAACCCGCTCTTCCAGTCCCATATGTGGGACGGATCCGCCGAGACGCTCGCGGACAACCTGGAGATCGGCCAGGAGCTGCTGGCCGCGGCCGCCGCCGCCAAGATCATCCTTGAGGTCGAGATCACCCCGACCGGTGGTGAGGAAGACGGTGTCACCCACGAGATCAACGACGAGCTGTACACCACCGTCGACGACGCGCTGCGTACCGCCGAAGCGCTGGGCCTGGGCGAGAAGGGCCGCTACCTGCTCGCCGCCTCCTTCGGCAATGTCCACGGCGTCTACAAGCCGGGCAATGTCGTCCTCCGCCCCGAGCTCCTCAAGGACCTCCAGGAGGGCGTCGCCGCCAAGCACGGCAAGCAGAACCCGTTCGACTTCGTCTTCCACGGCGGCTCCGGCTCCACCGAGCAGGAGATCGCGACCGCGCTGGAGAACGGCGTGGTCAAGATGAACCTGGACACGGACACCCAGTACGCCTTCACCCGCCCGGTCGCGGACCACATGTTCCGTAACTACGACGGCGTCCTGAAGGTCGACGGCGAGGTCGGCAACAAGAAGACCTACGACCCGCGCAGCTGGGGCAAGCTCGCCGAGGCCTCCATGGCCGAGCGGGTGCAGAAGGCCTGCGCCGACCTGCGCGCCACCGGCACCAAGCTGAAGTAAGCACGCTGCAGTAAGCACATATCCGCATTGCGAAAGGGTCCGGCACCCGCCGGGCCCTTTCGCCTGCCCGGCACGGCACACTTGGACGTATGGCCATTCACGAGAACCTCCTCGGGGGACCGCCCCCGACCCACCTCCCCGACGACCCGGAGCCGCGCGAGCTGCTCGCGTCGGGCGCCGCGCCCGCCGATGTCGCCGCAAAATACCCGACCTCCTCCCTGGCCTGGGCCCAGCTCGCGGACGACGCCTTCGAGGCCGGGCGTCCAGTCGAGTCCTACGCCTACGCCCGCACCGGCTATCACCGCGGGCTGGACGCCCTCCGCCGCAGCGGCTGGAAGGGGCATGGCCCGGTGCCGTTCGAGCACGAGCCGAACCGCGGCTTCCTCCGCGCTCTGCACGCCCTGGCCCGCGCCGCTCAGGCCATCGGCGAGCAGGACGAGTACGAGCGCTGCTCCACCTTCCTCAAGGAGAGCTCGCCCACCGCGGCGGCGACCCTGTCCTGAGCCCTTGCCGTCACCGGGCCCGCCAGAGATGATCTCTGGAGAGCCCGGTGACCCCGGGTGAGGCATTGAGGAGAAGCCATGTCGGAGACCCCGAACCTGGATTTCGCAGGTACGACCCCCTACGAGGACTACGTACAGGCTGATGTCCTCACCCACCTCCAGCACCCGCTCTCCGAGGACCCCGGAGAGATGGTGTTCCTGGTGACCACGCAGGTCATGGAGCTGTGGTTCACCGTCATCGTGCATGAGTGGCAGACCGCCGCCCAGGCGCTGCGCAGAAACGACCTGCGCGCCGCGCTGGAAGCCCTGAAGCGTTCCGCCTACGAGCTGGAGTCGCTCAACGCTTCCTGGAAGCCGCTGGCCCACCTCACTCCCGCGCAGTTCAACTCCTACCGCTCCGCCCTCGGCGAAGGCTCCGGCTTTCAGTCGGCGATGTACCGCCGGATGGAATTCCTGCTTGGCGAGAAGTCCGCGTCGATGCTCGTACCGCACCGTGGCGCACCGCGCGTCCACGATGAGCTGGAGAAGGCGCTGCACGAGCCCAGCCTCTACGACGAGGTGCTGGGCTATCTCGCCCGCCAGGGCGCCGGTATCCCGGAGCGGGTACTGAGCCGCGACATCACCCAGCGCTATGAGCCCGACCCGGACGTCGAGGCCGCCTGGGCCCGTATCTACGCCGGTGACCCCGACACCGGCCCCGCCCGCCTCGGCGAGGCGCTGACCGAGGTCGCCGAGCTGGTGTGGCGCTGGCGTAACGACCACTTGGTCGCCACCCGCCGCGCGATGGGCGCCAAGGCCGGGACCGGTGGCTCCGCGGGCGTGGCCTGGCTGGAGAAACGTGCCAGCAAGAACGTCTTCCCGGAGCTGTGGACGGCGAGAAGCCAGGTCTAGGAACCCCGTCACGGGGTGGGCGTAGTCGCCTTGGCTGGTGTGGGTGGTGGGTTGCCTTGCGGGGTTGGGCTCGGTTACGAGCCCGGGGAAGCGCACGATGAAGGAACCCCGTCACGGGGTGGGCGTAGTCGTCGTGGCTGGTGTGGGTGGTGGGTTGCCTTGCGGGGTTGGGCTGGGTTACGAGCCCGGTGGAGCGCACGATGAAAAGGTGTGGGTCTGGGGCGGTGGCCCCGCTTCGAAGTGGACGAAAGGTTGGTGGTTGTGGTGAGCAGTGGCCTGCCTGCCGGAGTGAGCCTGCGTGCGGAGGCGGCGTGGCTGGACGCAGCCGACCAGCTCGCCGGCGTCCGTGACCGCTTCGTGCTCGATGAGACCACCGTCTACCTCGACGGCAACTCCCTGGGCGCCCTCCCGGCCACCGTCCCCGACCGGGTCGCCGATGTCATCGCCCGGGAGTGGGGCGAGCTGCGTATCCGCTCCTGGACCGAGTCCGGCTGGTGGGAGGCGCCCGAGCGGATCGGGGACCGTATCGCACCGCTGATCGGCGCGGCACCCGGCCAGGTCGTGGTGGGCGACTCGACCTCCGTCAATGTCTTCAAGGCCGTCGTAGCCGCCGTACGTCTCGCGGCGGCGGACTCTCGCTCTCGCTCCCGCTCCCGCTCCCGCGACGAAATCCTGGTCGACGCCACCACCTTCCCCACCGACGGCTATATCGCCGAGTCCGCCGCCCGGATGACCGGCCGCACCGTACGGCCCGTAGCCCCCGCCGAGATGCCCGGGGCCGTCGGCCCGCGTACCGCCGCCGTCCTCGTCAACCATGTCGACTACCGCAGCGGCGAGCTCTACGACCTGCCCGCCATCACCGCCGCCACCCACGCCGCGGGCGCGTATCTCGTCGCGGACCTGTGCCACAGCGCGGGCGCGCTCCCCGTCGGCCTCGACGAGCACGGCATCGACTTCGCCATCGGGTGCACCTACAAGTACCTCAACGGCGGCCCGGGCTCCCCCGCGTATCTCTATGTGCGCCGCGAGCACCAGCCCCGCTTTGACTCCCCGCTCCCCGGCTGGAACTCCCACCGCGACCCCTTCGCCATGACCCCCGACTACGCCCCTGCCGAGGGCCCGGCCCGGGGCCGGGTCGGGACGCCGGACATCCTCTCCATGCTGGCGCTCGAAGCCGCGCTGGAGGTGTGGCAGGACGTGGACATCGCAGCCGTACGCACCAAGTCGCTGGCCGTCACGGACTTCTTCCTCCGCTGCGTCGAGGCCAGCGCACCCGCCGCACGGGTCGCCCCCCTCACCCCGGCCGATCACACCCGTCGCGGCAGCCAGATCTCCCTGCGCTGTGCGGACGCGAAGCGGGTCATGGGCGAGCTGATCGCCCGTCGCGTCGTCGGCGACTTCCGCGAACCGGACGTCTTGCGCTTTGGATTCACCCCGCTGTACACCTCATTCACCGATGCGGAGCGTGCCGCGCGGGTACTGGGGGAGGTCGTGTCGTGAGCCAGATGGAGCAGTCGGCCCTGATGGAGCTGGCGTCGGTGGAGCCGGGGAGCACGGAGAGCTACGGGAAGCACCCTTCCCAGGTCATAGACCGGTACGGGAAGGGGTCCGGGCCCCGGGTGACCGTGCTGCACGGCGGCTACTGGCGGGAGACCTACGACCGTACCCACCTCTCACCCTTCGCCGCCGCGCTCGCCGCCCAGGGCTTCTCCGTCGAACTGGTCGAGTACCGCCGCGTGGGTGGCGGGGGAGGCTGGCCGCAGACCGCCGAGGACATCGAGGCCGCCCTCACCCACCTCGGCGGCCCGCCCAAGGTGCTGCTGGGCCACTCCGCGGGCGGCCAGCTCGCGCTCTGGGCGGCGGCGACACGGGACCGGGCGGCGGACCGGGTGATCGCGGTGGCCCCCATCGCGGACCTCTCCCGCGCCTACGATCTGGGGCTCAGCGACGGCGCGGTAACCGACTTCCTCGGCGGCCAGGCTTTTGTCGCCGAACGGCTCCCGGAGGCCGACCCCATGCGGCTGCTGCCCCGGGTCCCGGTGGAGGTCGTGCACGGCACGGCGGACCTGGACGTCCCCATCGAGCTCTCCCGCCGCTACGCCAACAACTGGGGCGCCCGCCTCCAGCTCCTCCCCGGCACCGGCCACTTCGCGCCCTTCCACCCCACCAAACCGGCCTTCAATGTCCTGCTGGACATGATCCGCCGCGCGTGACCACGGACAGATTGTTCTCCACCGTGTAATACGGGCGCAGTTGCAACCGGCGAGTGCCGCTGCCCGCCACCGGCACGGTCATCGACGGGAGAGTGAGTACCCGCTTCTTGTCATGGATGTCGTCCAGGATCCGGCCCAGTCGGCAAGCGGTCTCACCCACCCGTACGTACAGATCCCACACGACCTCGCCGCCCTCCCCGCCGCGCCACTGCGCCGGGGTGACGGTGAACCGGTAGGCATACGCGCCAGTCCGCTCCCCTTCGACTTCAGCGCCGCCGTCCCCCGCCGACGCCTCGCCCCGGCGCCGCAGCTCAAGCGTGGCCTCACCGGCATCCGCACCGGCATCCGCAGCGAACCCGTGCAGGGCGGCGTTGACGGTCAGGGTGCCGTTCGCCGCCACGTGCAGCTCGCCCGCCTCGGCGTGCCGCTCCCGTTCCCATACCCGCAGGGCCAGGGTGCCGTCGCCGGTACGGTAGGGCAGCCGGACCAGCAGCGGGCCGGGGCCGTTCGCCCGCTGCGGTGACAGCAGTTGCCGGGTATCGAGCACTCCCGCACCGGACAGCGGTCGCGGCTCCTGGCCCGGGGTGGCCAGGAGGAGGTCCCAGTGACCCTCGCGCAAGAGCCCAGGGGCGGGCGGCAGTACGGCCTGAACACGCTCACCCTGCGCGACCGGGCGCCCTGCCAGGTCCGCCAGCACGGTTTCGCACGCCAGCCGCAGCTGCGCCGTGGCACGGCCGCGGTGCCGAAGCAGCAGCTCCGCCCCCTCGACGGCCGTACGGTCCCTGTGCAGCTGCACGGTCATCGCACGGTCCTCGGCGATACGGCAGTCGGCGATCACAGCAGGATTCCTCTCTCCACGCGGGTGCGCGTGAGCGCCCGGCCTGCGCGGCGCAACGCCCCCCGCGCCAGCAGCCTGGACGTGGCGGCATGCACCCGGAACCGCCCCACCAGGCCCGGGGCGTGAGCCATATCCCCGGCCCGGTCGGCTGCCAGCTCACCGATAAGCCGCTCGTACCGCCCGGCGACCTCCTCGGGCGCGAACCGTTCAGTGGCCCGCTGCCGTGCCGCCTGCCCCATACGGGTGCGCAGCTCCTGGTCGCCCATCAGCTCACGCAGCGCGTCGGCGAAGGCGCCCACGTTGTCGCGCGGCACCAGCCGTCCGTTCTCCCGGTCCTGGATAATCTCGGCCGGGCCATGCGGGCAGTCGGTGCTGACAACCGGAAGCCCGCAGCGCATCGCTTCGACGATGGTCATACCGAAGGACTCATGCGCGGAGGTCACCGCAGCGATCGAGCCCTTGACCCACTCGGCCTCAATGGGTATGGCGGGCCCCATCAGCAGCACCCGATTGTGCAGTCCCCGGCACTGGATGTACGAGCCAAGGGTCTTACGCGCTTCTCCCTCCCCGTAGATGCGCAGCGTCCAGTCGGGAAAGTCCGGGCTGACCCGCGCGAAGGCATCGACGAGCATGCCGTACCGTTTCGTCCGCACGATCCGCCCGGCGGCGACGACCATGCGCGCACTGCCATCCGCCGGGGCAATATCCGGATTCGGCACGGAGTTGGGGATGGCCAGCACCCGGGTGCCGGAAAGATGCATTCCGCTACGGTGGCAGCGCGCATCGGCCTCCGTCATGGTGACCAGCGCGTCCAACCCCCGGTAATGTTCCTGCAGTTCAATCCGCAGCCGGTGCGGATGGCCGTCATGGGTGAGATGTTCCTGCCCGATACGGACCGCCTGCCGGGGGCCGAACCGGGCGAGCAGCGCGTTCAGCCCCGCCCGGGTGCCAATGACGACGTCGCTCTCGGCCCGCCCGAACCAGTCAAGTATCCGCTGCTCAGCCAGCCGGTGATACTGATGAGCCCGGCTGTCACCCTTCGGGAACACACTCCCCGGTACGCGCGACAGCGGGTCAGCCATATCGGCCGACCCCTTTCGCCGGTCCACCAGCGGCGTGACCGGAATCCCGGGAAACTCCGCGAGCTGAGGCGTTTCCCGGTGCCGGAACACCGAGACCAGCTCCACGTCATGCCCCCGCTCGGCCAGCGAGCGGGCCAGGGTAAATGTGGTCCGGGATGTGCCGCCGACGGCGTAGGCATTGTGCAGCAAGAGCGTGATCCGCAAGTGAACTTCCCCGTTCGGTGGGCTATGGATACGAGCGTGGCCGTCATGGAATGGGAGGAGGTCAACCTCCGCGCACACGGCCCCGCATCGCGCACCTTACAAGGACGGAACGGACCTTCGTGAAAAGGGAGTTCAGGTAGGCAGAAAATATGCTGCCGCCTGTTGAGATGGCAATCCCGCGTTATACCGGAATCAGTAACTCCGCACGCGCCGTGCTGTCACCACCTGCGTCAGGCGACGGTGTACTCCGTGTCGCCGAAGTCCGCCACGACCCGCAGTTTGCCGCCGAGTGCCTCGACATAGGAGCGCAATGTGGCCACTTCAGTGCGGTCGATCTCGCCATGCTCTATGGCGGAGACCCGGGGAGCCGAGACACCCATCGTCTTCGCGACCCCGCGCTGGGTCAGAGCTTGGTCCTGGCGGATCTCGGCGAGCTTGTAGGCGCGGATCTCCGCGTCCAGCCGCTCCATGGCGGCCCGCTTCTCTTCTGCGGTACGCACGGGCAGCCCAGCTGCCTCTCGACGCTCGTAGACCTGTCGCTTCACGTCTTCCCAACGGACAGTGTTCATTCGTACTCCCGGGTGTCGAGCTCTGCGAGGTGGCTCTGGGGTAGCGCTTTTCGGCGATGGGGATATTGACGTCGTACCACCCGTTCCAGTTACCTGCTTTGTCTCCAGCGACGAGCAGTACTGCCCGGCGGACAGGGTCGAAGGCGAAGAGGATACGGATCTCCGCGACGCCGGCGGACCCTGGACGTAGCTCCTTCATGTGGTGCTGTTCCGAGCCCTTGATCCGGTCTACCAGCGGCCGACCGAGAGTGGGTCCGGTCGCAGCAAGCTTCTCGATTGCGTCCTCTACCTGCTCGGCGCTGTTCCAGTCCTCCTGCGCTAGTGCGTCGAACCAGGCAGCTACCTCTGCCACCAGGACCACTTCCCATTGAGCCATGAGGCAGAAGTTAACGCAAGCGTTAACCATGGCGTGCCGTCCTCGGTGATCTTCACCCGAACGTGCGGCGGGCGGCGCCGCCCTTGGCGCGGTGGGCTGGGGCGTCTAGCGTCGCGCCATGAGCAGCGAGGCCGTATCTGGTGCGGAATTCGACCCGTGGTCGCCCGAGTTCGTCGCCGATCCGTATCCCGCATACGCGGCGTTGCGGGAGCGTGGGCGGGCGCACTGGTTTGAGCGGTCCCAGCAGTGGTTGATCCCGCGTTATGCGGATGTCAGCGCCCTGCTGCGGGACCGGCGGCTTGGGCGGACGTATCTGCACCGGTTTACGCATGAGGAGTTCGGCCAGACTCCGCCGCCCGCCGGGCAGGAGCCGTTCCACACCCTCAACGACCATGGGCTGCTTGAGCTGGAGCCGCCGGACCACACCCGGATCCGGCGGCTGGTCGGGAAGGCGTTTACGCCCAGGACGGTGGAGCGGCTGGCGCCCACCGTGCGGCGGCTGGCCGAGGGGTTGGTCGATGACCTCGCGGCCGATGGCGGTGGGGATCTGATCGAACGGATCGCGGAGCCGTTGCCGGTGGCGGTGATCGCCGAGATGCTCGGTATTCCGGTGGCGGACCGGCCGTTGCTGCGGCCCTGGTCGGCGGATATCTGCGGGATGTTCGAGCTGAATCCGCGGGAGGAGACCGCGCGGCGGGCGGTGCGGGCCTCCGAGGAGTTCTCGGCGTATCTGCGGGAACTGATCGCTGTACGGCGCCGGGCGCCCGGCGAGGATCTGATCAGCGCGCTCATCGCCGCGCACGATGCGGAGGACCGGCTCTCCGAGCAGGAGATGATCTCCACCTGCGTGCTGCTGCTGAACGCCGGGCACGAGGCGACGGTGGGAACCACGGGAAATGGGTGGTGGAGCCTCTTCCGGAACCCCGGCGAACTGGCCCGGCTTCGGGCGGACCCGGGGCTGCTGCCGGGGGCGGTGGAGGAGCTGATGCGCTTTGACACGCCGCTGCAGATGTTCGAGCGATGGGTGCTGGATGACATCGAGGTGGGCGGGACCACAATTCCGCGTGGCGCGGAGGTCGCCCTGCTCTTCGGCTCGGCGAACCGGGATCCGGCCCGGTTCGCCGACCCGGACCGGCTGGATCTGGGGCGCCGGGACAACCCGCACCTGAGTTTCGGTGCGGGCATCCACTACTGCCTGGGTGCCCCGCTGGCCCGCGTTGAGCTGGCCGCGTCCTTCGGCGCGCTGCTCCGCCGGGCACCGACGCTGCGGCTCGCGGCGGAGCCGCAGTGGCGGTCGGGGTACGTCATCCGGGGACTGCGGGAGCTGTGGGTCGAGGTCTGAGGTGGTTTTCCCCAGCCCCGCCCCTTCCCGAAACTGGGGCTTGGCCCCCAGACCCCCAGTGCTGTGGGCACTCGCAGCCCCGCGAGGGGCTGTGGGTGGGCACAACACCGGCCACCGGCCCGCACCGCCAAACCCCGGGGCGAAGCCCCGGTTTCCGGGAAGGGGCGGGATACGGGGGCACCCACCCACGGCACGCCCGAAGCCGGGCGGAGCGAGGCGAAACCCCGCCGCGCGGCGGAGACGCGTATCGGTACAGCCAGGAAGGTCGGGGCACCTCCTGGGGGAGGTAGCTGGGGGACGCCTACCCCCGGCACCCCTGGCGCGGGCCGGTGAGCCTGCGCCAGGGGTGCCGGGGACGGGTCAGTCCAGGAACGAGTTGATCTGGATCGTCTCGTCGCGGCCGGGGCCGACGCCGATCGCGGAGATCGGGGCGCCGGACATCTCCTCCAGCGCCTTCACGTAGGCCTGGGCGTTCTTCGGCAGGTCGGAGAAGGACTTCGCCTTGGTGATGTCCTCCGACCAGCCCGGCAGGAACTCATAGACCGGCTTCGCGTGATGGAAATCACTCTGGCTGTACGGCAGCTCCTCGACCCGCTTGCCCTCGATCTCGTAGGCGACACAGACCGGGATCTGCTCCCAGCCGGTGAGCACATCGAGCTTGGTCAGAAAGAAGTCGGTGAGGCCGTTGACCCGGGTCGCATAGCGGGCGATCACCGCGTCGAACCAGCCGCAGCGGCGGTCCCGGCCGGTGGTGACGCCGCGCTCGCCGCCGATGGTGCGCAGCGCCTCGCCGTCCTTGTCGAGGAGCTCGGTGGGGAACGGACCGGCGCCGACGCGGGTGGTGTACGCCTTGAGGATGCCGATGACCCGGCTGATCTTCGTCGGGCCCACGCCCGCGCCCGTGCAGGCGCCGCCCGCGGTGGGGTTGGAAGAGGTGACGAAGGGGTACGTGCCGTGGTCGACATCGAGCAGGGTGCCCTGGCCGCCCTCGAAGAGGACGACCTTGCCGTCGTCGATGGCGTTGTTCAGGATCAGCGTGGTGTCGCAGACACAGCCGGCCAGCTGGTCGGCGTAGCCCAGCAGCTCCTCGACGACCTGCTCCGGCTTGATCGAGCGGCGGTTGTAGAGCTTGGCGAGGACCTGGTTCTTGAAGTCGAGGGCCGCCTCGACCTTCTGCCGCAGGATCGACTCGTCGAAGAGGTCCTGGACCCGGATACCCACCCGGTTGATCTTGTCCGCGTAGGTCGGGCCGATACCTCGTCCCGTGGTGCCGATCTTGCGCTTTCCGAGGAAGCGTTCCGTCACCTTGTCGACCTCGGTGTGGTACGGCGTGATCAGGTGCGCGTTACCACTGAGCAGCAGCTTGGAGGTGTCGACGCCACGCTGCTGCAGCCCGCTCAGCTCGGAGAGCAGGACCGCGGGGTCGACGACGACACCATTGCCGATAACCGGGGTGCAGCCGGGGGAGAGGATCCCGGAGGGGAGGAGATGCAGCGCGTATTTCTGGTCGCCGACGACGACCGTGTGGCCGGCGTTGTTGCCGCCCTGGAAGCGCACCACATAGTCCACGGAGCCGCCGAGCAGGTCGGTGGCCTTTCCCTTGCCCTCATCACCCCACTGAGCACCGAGCAGCACAAGTGCGGGCACAGGCGTACACCCCTTCCGGGCGGGGCATGTCCAACGTGCGTAGAGCCGCGGACCGGGTGCCCCGGATAGACGAAGCCCCTGGCGCAACAGCGACAGGGGCTCTTGCACCGAGAGGTTACCTGAGGAAGGACGAAGGTGTCGGCTCCAGACCTGCTCGTGGTCGTCGATCCGGCTGCCCGGCGCATAGACGGCGAGTCCGTACGGATCGCGAAGGACGTGCTGTGCGCGGGTGCGCCCGGCGCGAAAGTGTGCCTCCCCGAGGGCCGGGAGGATGTCGCTCGGGCGCTCGCCCGGCGCGGCAGCCGGCAGCCGGTGGTGGTCGGCGATGACCGGGCACTGCTGTGCGCGGTGGAGCTGCTGCACCGGGACCGGGCGCTGGCGGATGCCGCGCTGGCGGTGGTGCCGGTGGGGGCGGCCGGGGCGGTCGCGCTGGCCCACGGGCTGGGCGTGCCGCTGGATGTGGTGACCGCGGCGCGGGCGGTGCTGGCCGGGGTGGAGCGGCGGCTTGACCTGCTGGTCGACGACTGTGACGCGGTGGTGCTGGGCGGACTGCGTATTCCGGCCGCCCGGAAGGCACCGGGACAGCCGGGGCAGCCGGGACATTCGGGGCCGCCGGGGGTACGCGGTGCGCTGAGCCGGTGCGCCTCGCTGGTACGGCCGTCCTGGCCACCGTCGCCGCTGCTGCCCCGGCTGCGGGTGGAGGCGGACGGGGTGGTGCTGGCGGAGCCGGGGAGTCCGGTGGCGGAGGTGTCCGTGTCGACACAGACCGGGGGTGCGGGCGGCGGTCTGGCCGATGTGGTGGTGCGGCGGGCGGCCGTGGGGTTCCAGAAGTCCGGGTCCTCGCTGGTACGGGCCCGGGCGCGGGCCGTCACCGTTTCCGGGCCGGATTTCCATCCCCGTACCTGGACGGTGGCGCCGTCAGCCCTCCGGCTGACCGTCCCCGGGAGCTGAGGAGCCCCGCTGCTCCAGCCGGTGCTGGTGCCAGCGCTCCATCAGAGAGCTGAGCTCCTTGCGCATGAACTCGAAGAACTCCGCCGTCTCGGCCAGCCGGTGACCGGCGGGGGTGTCGGGGCCAAGGGCGTCGATGCCCGCCTTGAAGGTGCTCATCCAGCGGCCTATGACGGCGTCGCGGTTGGTCAGCGCCTCGTACCAGACGTCCGCGTGCACCCGGTAGCGCTCGCGCCGGGAGCCGGGCACGCGCTCGCGGGTGACCATATGGACCTGGGCGAGATAGCGAACCGCGCCGGAGACCGCGGCCGGGCTGATCTGCAGCCGCTCGGCGAGCTCGGCGGAGCTGAGTGCTCCGGAGTCGGAGGCGAGAAGGCATGCGAAGACGCGCGAGGCCATCCGCTGCATACCGGCTTCGGTGAGATCCGCGGCGAACCGCTCGACGAAGGCCGACACCGCTTCGTCGTATGCGCTGGAATGCTCAGGCTGTTCTTCGTTCTTGGACACCACTTCACCATCCTCCCAGGTGGGGAGCCCGCCTCATGGTTTTTAGCGTTCCATAACCTTCACAAATTTGTGAAGTTAGCGTAGCTTCTCAAGTATGACCACGGCAACCACGGCCACAGCCACCACCACAGCCATCTCCGTATCCGGCCTCGTCAAGACCTTCGGCCGTACACGGGCCCTCGACGGCCTCGACTTCAGCGTTACGGCCGGGGAGGTACACGGCTTCCTCGGCCCCAATGGTGCGGGCAAGTCGACCACCATCCGGGTCCTGCTCGGCCTGCTCCGCGCAGACTCCGGCACGGCCCGGATGCTCGGCCGTGATCCCTGGCACGACGCCGTCGAGCTGCACAAACGCCTCGCATACGTGCCCGGCGACGTGGAGCTCTGGCCCAATCTCACCGGCGGCGAGGCCATCGACCTGCTTGCCCGGCTGCGCGGTGGGATCTCCCGGGAGCGCCGCGATGAGCTCATCGAGCGCTTCGACCTCGACCCCACCAAGAAGGGGCGCAGCTACTCCAAGGGCAACCGGCAGAAGGTCGCCATCGTGGCCGCGCTGGCCTCCGACGCCGAGCTGCTGATCCTGGACGAGCCCACATCGGGGCTCGACCCGCTGATGGAAGTGGTCTTCCAGGACGTCATCTTCCAGGCCAGGGCGGCGGGCAAGACCGTGCTGCTCTCCAGCCATATCCTCGCCCAGGTCGAGAAGCTCGCCGACCGGATCAGCATCATCCGGCTTGGCAAGATCGTCCAGTCCGGGACGCTGAGCGAAATGCGCCACCTCACCCGGACCACGATCGAGGCGGAGACCGAACAGCCGGCCACCGGCTTTCACACGCTTCCCGGGGTGCACGATCTGCGGACCGCGGACGGACGGGTGCGCT
This sequence comes from Streptomyces gobiensis, assembly GCF_021216675.1. Classification (NCBI taxonomy): domain Bacteria; kingdom Bacillati; phylum Actinomycetota; class Actinomycetes; order Kitasatosporales; family Streptomycetaceae; genus Streptomyces; species Streptomyces gobiensis. The sequence goes on from NZ_CP086120.1 coordinate 3,016,881, forward strand.
TCGCCGTGGACGGCGACCACCTCGATGGCGTCGTACGTCGCCTGGGCGAGCTCGGCCTCCGCAGCCTGACCAGCCATCCGCCGACGCTCGAAGAGCTCATGCTGCGCCACTACGGCGATGAGCTCGCCGAGACCAACGGCAGCGGCAAGGGCAATGGCAGCGGCAACGCCAGCAACGGAGACGTCCGATGACCACCACCGCCCCCGCCCCCAGGGCGCCGGAGCGCGCCGAGCGCGCCGCCGGGGGCGACACCCTGGCCGGAACCGGCGCTCTCCTCCGGTTCGCCCTGCGCCGGGACCGGATCCGCCTCCCGGTCTGGATCCTCGCCCTGTGGCTCGGCACCCTGCTGACGGCCCAGAGCTACCAGGACCTCTACGCCACAGCGGCCGAGCGGCAGTCGGTCGCCGAAACCATGGACAGCCCCGCCGGGCTCGCCATGTCCGGGCCGAGCCGCTATCTGGCCGACTACACCTACGGCTCGATGCTGAGCCACCAGATGCTCGGCTTTGTCACCATCCTGGTGGCGATCATGAGCGTGCTGATCGTCTGCCGGCACACCCGCACCGAGGAGGAGACGGGCCGCGCCGAGCTGGTGCGCTCCACCGTCGTCGGACGGCACGCCTATCTGACGGCCGCGCTGACGGTGGCGCTCCTCGCCAACCTCGCCCTGGCCCTGCTGCTCACCGTGGGCCTGGCCGGGCTGGGGATCGAGGGCATCACCTGGGGCGGCTCCCTGCTCTACGGTGCCGCGCACGCCGCGGTGGGCCTCGTCTTCGCGGCCGTCGCCGCGGTGACCGTGCAGCTCACCGCGCACTCCCGGGGCGCCTCCGGGATGGCGCTCGCGGTGCTCGGCGTCGCCTATGTGCTGCGCGTCTCGGGCGATGTGGGCAGCGACGCGATGGCGTGGCTGTCGCCCATCGGCTGGGCCCAGCGCACCTACGCGTATGTCGACGACCGCTGGTGGCCGCTGCTTCCGGCGCTCGTACTGACCGCGGTCGCCGCCACGGCGGCGTATGCGCTCAGCACCCGCCGGGACGTCGGCGCCGGTCTGCGGGCGGCCCGGCTGGGCCGGGCGACCGCCTCCGAGTGGCTCGTCCACCCGTTCGGCTTCGCGCTGCGGCTGCACCGCGGGCTGCTGACCGGCTTTGGCGCCGGGCTGTTCTTCATGGGCGTCTCGTACGGGTCGATCCTGGGCGAAGCCGAGAAGATGCTGGAGAACGTCACCGCGCTGGAGGAGGCGCTCGATGAGATCGGCGGGGGCTCGGTCGCCGAGTCTTTCGCCTCCATGGCCATGGTCGTGGTCGCGATCGTCGCTTCCATCTATGTGGTGATGGCCGCGCTGCGACCCCGCGCTGAGGAGAGCACGGGCCGGGCCGAGCCACTGCTGGCCACCGCGCTGTCCCGCGCCCGCTGGGCCGGCAGCCACCTGGCCGTCGCCATGACCGGCGGCACCGTGCTGCTGCTCCTGGCCGGTCTCGGCTTCGGTCTGACGGGGGCGGCGTCCGTGGGGGACAGCAGCCTGCTGCCCAGGCTGCTCGGCGCGGCGGTGGCCTACGCACCGGCGCTCTGGGTGACCGCCGGGGTCACGGTGGTGCTCTTCGGCTGGCTGCCACGGGCGAGCGCGGCGGCGTGGCTGGTCGTGGTGTACGCCTTTGTCGTCGGCTATCTGGGGCAGATCCTGCGGTTCCCGGACTGGATGAACAACCTCTCCCCCTTCGGGCACGTACCGCGGCTGCCCGCGGCGTCACTGGACTGGACACCGCTGGTGATCCTCACCGCACTGGCGGCCGCCCTGGTGGCCGTCGGCCTGGCGGGCCTGCGCCGCCGGGACCTGGAGAGCAAGTAGGCGGCACGTAGCCACGCCCACGGTTGGGCCAACGAGACACCCGGCGGGAGGTACAGCGGGTGCGGCGCACCCGGGGCCCTGATCGCATGAGTGGCGAGGCGCGCAATGCTCCGCGGGGGAACCGCCCCCGCACGCGCCCCACCTGATGGAGGTCACGCTTCTCATGAAGATGCGCTCTCTCGCGGCCGCGGCCGCGTCCACCGCACTCGTCCTCACTACGGCCGGTCCTGCCGTAGCGGGTGGCGACCCCAGCGACGCGGGCGGTCTGAAGATCATCCCGTCGTCCGCCGGGGCGGGTGCCACAGTAAAGGTCAAGGCACTCTGCAAGGCCGGGGGCGAGGGCACCGTCGCTTCCAGAGCCTTCGAGGAAAGCCGGGCCCTTCTCGACGGGCGTCACCACGATGGTGACCACCACGACGGTGACCACCACGACGATCGCGACCACGGTACCAAGGGCAAGGAGGGCAAGGACGGCAAGGAGGACATGATCCACCACCACAAGCCGTTCGCCAAGGCCACGGTCCGGCACGAGGGTCTGAAGAAGGGCGAGACGTTCAAGGTCGTCGGCTTCTGCAAGGACGGCAAGCAGCTGACCGGCACCTTCACCTTCACTGGTGTCAGCGGTGGTGCGCACGCCGGTCTGGGCGGCCTCTCGGGCGGCTCCGGCTCCAGCCTCTCGGTCACCACCACAACGGCTGCCAGCGTCGCGGGCGGACTGGCCGTGGCCGGGGTCGCCGGCTACGTACTCGTCTGGCGTCGCCGAGCAGGCGCCGACCACGCATGAGGCACCCCCGGATAGCCATGACCACCCGACAGCAGCGGCTCGCGGCCCGCGGCCGCCGTCTTGAGACGGTGACCGCGGCCGTGACCGTGCTCGCCGCCGCCATACTGTGCGCCGCCGTGCCCGCCGACGAGGACCGCACCGCCAGCCAGCGGCGTATGAAGGAACAGACTCAGGTGGCCAAGGGCGTTTCCCGGCCCGAAGCCGTCGACACCCGGCCGCCGCTCAGCGATCCCGTCCAGCTGCCCCGCTCGGAGCCCACCCGGGTGCTCATCCCGCAACTCGGCACGGATATCGAGGTCTTCGCCGCCGATGCCGAGGACGACGGCACTCCGCCGACACCGGACGAGAACGACGCCCTGCGCGCGGCCTGGTACCAGGGTGGCCCGGCCCCCGGCGAGCAGGGACCCGCGCTGCTCATCGGGCACCTCGACACCGATGATGGCCCGGCCGCCTTCGCCGGGCTCGGCTCGCTGGAACCGGGGGCGGAGATCCATGTCGAGCGGGAGGACGGCGACACCGCCGTCTTCACCGTGGACTCGGTCGAGCAGTATCAGAAGGACGACTTCCCCAACGACCGGGTCTACGGGCTCACCAGGACTCCGCAACTGCGACTGATCACCTGCGGCGGCAGCTGGAGCCAGGAGGACGGCTACGACGCGAACATCGTCGCCTTCGCCAGCCTCAAGAGCTGATCACCTCCTTGGGGTGCCTCCTCGTGCAACAGCGTGATCAGCGCGAAGAGCGAGGCCAGCAGAGCCAGGATGGCCAGGGCGGCGACCAGTACCGCCCCCCAGGACCAAGGACAGTCCGCCCATAACCTCTTCAGCCTCATCGTGGAGCTCCTCCCCGTATCCTCTGGTCCGGCTGAGGATACGGCGAATAGGTTCACTGCACACGAAGTCGCTCCAGCCCGCTCCTCTTACGCCTCCAGCCCGCTCCCCGCCCCCGCCCTCACCCCTCAATCCCCTCCAGGGCGCCGGAGAGCCGTTCCAGAGCCGCCACCAGCTGTGCCAACTCCGCCTCCCCGCCGACCGCTTCGGTCAGCCGGACCGCGAACTCCGCATGGCCCGGCCCGATTTGTTCGATGGCAGCCCGGCCCTCCTCGGTCGGTGTGAGCAGCTTCGCCCGGCGGTGCGCGGGGTTCGGTTCGTATGCCGCCAGCCCCCGCTCGACCAGCAGATCGGCGATGCGCTGCACGCTCTGCCGGGTGATGCCCATCGTGCGGGCGATCCCCGCCACCGGCAGCGGCTCACGCAGCACCGCGCCGAGCACCTGCCACCAGGCGGCGGTCAGCCCGGCGGGCTTGGCCAGGCCCTCGGCGACGGTCAGAAACTGGCCGTTCAGCCGGAAGGAGGTGAGCGCCGCCCGACTGAGGAGCTCCTGTTCGGCACGGCTCATCCGGCCGCTCCCCCGGCACCCTCGGCCGCCACCGCGACCTCATAGGCGCTGACATCCGAGTGCGCGTACAGCCGGAACCAGGCGTCCAGCACCGCCGGCTCCAGCAGCTCCAGCCGGGCGAGGATCTCCCGGGCGAAGGCCACAGGCTCGGTGGGCCCGGCAGTGATCACATCGCGGTCGGTCACCGCGTCCGCCTCGCGGTAGTGCGCGCCGCCCGCGTAGCCCGTCATCTCCAGCACCGGCGCGACCGAGCTGGTGTGCTTACGGTCGTCCAGCAGCCCCTCGGCCGCCAGCGCGCTGGTCGCCCCGCAGATCGCCGCGACCGGCACCCCGGCGGCCAGGAACTCCCGGGCCTTGGCGGCGAACGGCGGGATCGCCCGCTCCCAGTCGCCCGCGCCCGGCAGAACCAGCATCGCGCTGTCCTGCGGACGCAGCTGGTCCAGTGTGCGGTCGGGCAGCACACTCAGCCCGCCCATGGTCGTCACCGGCTCCGGCTGCTGAGCGACGGTGATCACCTGGCAGCCGTTCTTCCGCAGATACGGGGTCACATGCCCGATCTCCCAGTCAGCGAGCCCGTCGTACAGGGCTATGTGCACGGTCTTGGTGGCTATCATGACAGTAGTCTGTCGAGAGGACAGCATGCTGTCAATAGCGATGGCGAGCTAGGCTGAAGATCCCGAGCGCGTGCGCACGGCGTCAGAGGCAAGAGGGCAAGAGGCAGGATGCAAGAGGTTGAGGTACGTATGAGCAGCAAGGAAGCGGTCAAGGCCGCCGACCGTGCGCATGTCTTCCACTCCTGGTCCGCCCAGGGCCTCATCGACCCGCTTCCCGTCGAACGGGCCGCGGGCTCGTACTTCTGGGACTACGACGGCAGGCGCTACCTCGACTTCTCCTCCCAGCTGGTGAACACCAACATCGGCCACCAGCACCCCAAGGTCGTCGCCGCGATCCAGGAGCAGGCGGCGAAGATGTGCACCGTCGCCCCCGGCTTCGCGGTGGACGTACGCTCCGAGGCCGCCCGGCTGATCGCCGAGCGCACCCCTGGTGATCTGGACAAGATCTTCTTCACCAATGGCGGCGCCGAGGCCGTGGAGAACGCCGTACGGATGGCCCGGCTGCACACCGGCCGCCCCAAGCTGCTGTCCGCCTACCGTTCGTACCACGGCGCCACCGCCGCCGCGATCAACCTCACCGGGGATCCGCGCCGTTGGGCCTCCGATACCGGCTCCGCGGGCGTCGTCCACTTCTGGGGGCCGTACCTCTACCGTTCGCACTTCCACGCCGAGACCGAGCAGCAGGAGTGCGCACGGGCGCTGGCGCACCTTGAGGAGACCGTCGCCTTCGAGGGCCCGCAGACCATTGCCGCGATCATCCTGGAGACCGTCGTCGGCGGCGGGGGCATCCTGGTGCCGCCGCCCGGCTACCTCCAGGGCGTACGCGACCTCTGCGACCGCTACGGCATCGTCCTTGTCTTCGACGAGGTCATGGCGGGCTTCGGCCGTACGGGCGCGTGGTTCGCCCTCGACCACTTCGGCGTCACCCCGGATCTGCTGACCTTCGCCAAGGGCGTCAACTCCGGCTATGTGCCGCTCGGCGGTGTCGCCATCTCCGCGAAGATCGCTGCCGACTTCGACCAGCGGCCCTACCCGGGCGGTCTCACCTACTCCGGACACCCGCTCGCCTGCGCCTCCGCCGTCGCGACGATCAACGCCATGGCGGAGGAGGGCATCGTCGAGCACGCCGCGCATATCGGCGCGACCGTCCTCGGCCCCGGGCTGCGGGAGCTCGCCGAGCGGCACCCCTCGATTGGCGAGGTGCGCGGCATGGGCGTCTTCTGGGCGCTCGACCTGGTACGCGACCGTACGACCCGGGAGCCCCTGGTCCCGTACAACGCCACCGGTGACGCCTTCCGGCCGATGGCCGACTTCGCGGCGGCCTGCAAGCAGCGGGGGCTGTGGCCGTTCGTCAATATGAACCGCACACATGTCGTGCCGCCCTGCACGATCAGCGAGACGGAGGCGAAGGAAGGCCTTGCCGTCCTTGACGAGGCACTGACGGCGGCGGATGCGCACACCCTAGGGTGAGCGAAACCCCCACTAAGGAGAACGCTCTCATGCCCGGCGCTATCACCCGCAGCACCCTGCGCCAGCAGATCGCGGACGCGCTGCGTGACGAAGTGCTGGCCGGGCGGCTTCCGGCCGGGCGACAGTTCACCGTCAAGGAGATCGCTGAGCAGTACGGGGTCTCCGCGACCCCGGTGCGTGAGGCACTGGTCGACCTGTCCGCACAGGGCCTGCTCGAGGCCGACCACCACCGGGGCTTCAGAGTCCACGAGTTCACGCTGGCCGACTTCACCGCGATGGTCGAGGCCCGCACCCTCATCATCGAGGGCATCTTCCGCAAGTCGGCGGCTCATGAGGCGCCGCCCGCCCCCTCCGCCAAGATGCTGGCCTCCATCCGCCGCCGCGCCGAGGCCTCCCAGCGAGCGGCGCTCGCCGGGGACCTCGATGTGCTGATCGCCTACGACCTCCGCTTCTGGCGGGAGCTGGGCGAGCTCGTCGGCAACCCCTACGTCTCCGACTTCCTGGACCGGGTCCGCGTCCACTGCTGGGTGTTCGCCGTCCCCTATCTGCGGGCTCAGCCCGATCTTCGGGGGATGCTGTGGGCCGGCCACCTTGAGCTGATCGATGCGGTTGAACGGCGAGACGCGGATGGCGCGGAGCGCGTTGTCGCGGCCTACAACGCCCACTCCCTCACCCTGATCCACACCCTGGCCACGGCCAGCCCGTAGCCGGGTTGCCAGACCCCACCCCAGTTGTGGGCACTCTCCCCCAGCTATCGCTGGGAGGTGCCCCCAGCCCCGCGAGGGGCTGTGGGTGGGCACAACCCGGCCACCGGCCGCACCCGGCAAACGCCGGGGGCCCCGGGGCAAAGCCCCGGTTTCCGGGAAGGGGCGGGACAGGGGAAGACCCCCCGGTCAGCTCCAGGGGCTGCCGGTCAGCCGCTCGTACGCCTCGACGTACTTCGCCCGCGTCTGCTCGACGATCTCCGGGGGCAGCTCCGGCGGCGGCTGCTCACCCGTCCGGTCCCAGCCCGCCTCCGGGCTGGTGAGCCAGTCACGGACGAACTGCTTGTCGAAGGACAGCTGGGCCCGCCCCGGCTCCCACCGCTCAGCAGGCCAGAAACGGGACGAGTCCGGCGTCAGCACCTCATCCGCGAGCACGAGCGTGCCGTCGTCCCATCCGAACTCAAACTTCGTATCCGCCAGGATGATCCCCCGGTCCCGGGCGGTGTCCCGGGCCCGTCCGTAGACCGCGAGGGTGATCTGGCGGAGCTGGGCGGCGGTCTCGGCGCCGACCTCGCGGGCGACTTCCTCGTAGGAGACGTTCTCGTCGTGGTCGCCGACCTCCGCCTTGGTGGCCGGAGTGAAGATCGGTGCGGGCAGCTCCGAGCCGTCGACCAGGCCCTCGGGGAGGGCGAGGCCGCAGACCGTGCGGGACTCCTGGTACTCGACCAGCCCCGAACCGGCCAGATAGCCCCGGGCCACACACTCGACCGGGATCATCCGCAGCGAGGTGCAGACCATGGTGCGCCCCGCCCAGTCGGCCGGGGCACCCTCCGGGACCTCGGTGGACAGCACATGGTTGGGCACCAGATCGGCGACCTGGTCGAACCACCACAGGGAGAGCTGGGTGAGAATGCGCCCCTTGTCGGGGATCTCCGTGGGCAGCACCCAGTCATACGCGGAGATCCGGTCGCTGGCGACCAGCACGAGATCTCCTGACTCATTCCGGTAGAGGTCGCGCACTTTGCCGGTGTGCAGGTGCATCAGGCCAGGCACCTGCACGGGCTCGGGCTTCTCGACGAATCCGGACACAAGTCCTCCATGGAGAGTTCTACGAGACCTACCGATTCTCCCGTATGGACCCGCAGAGGGCACGGCGGGGGGCACGGCGGGGGGGGCAAGCACCCAGCCGAGGTCAGTCGCGCTTGCAGATCCGGTCCAGCAGATTCGCTGTCGCGCGCTGGATCCGGGTGTCGGTGTGGCCCGGCCGGTCGAGCGCCGGGGACCAGGCGAAGGTGCCGGAGGAGAAGACCAGGGCGCCGCTGGGCGCACGGTAGAGGGAGGTCTCCTGGTGGCGGCGGACGCCGCCTGCGTCCTGGTACGGAGAGTGGGCGAGCAGGATCCGGTGGGTGTGCTCCGGCAGCTGGGTGCGGGGGAAGTAGCGGTCGGCCTCGCCCGCGACCAGGCCCGGCAGCTCATCGCCGTCGCCCGCGCCGGTGGCGTCCCACAGCCAGTGGTCGGCGTTCCGTACGACCAGCGGATGCGGGGCCGGAACCTGCCCCGCGTACTGGATGCCCAGCAGCTGCTGCTCCGGCTCGGCCTGCTCCCGCCAGAGCGCGGGTCGGCCCGGCCCGCGCCGCTTGCGGCAGCTCAGCAGCCGGTCGGGCTCACCGGACGGCAGGGAGCTCAGTTCCACCTGCCAGTACACGCTGTTGGCCGAGAGAAAGACCAGTGCGGTGCCGCTGTCCCGGGCCTTCTCAACGGTCCGGCGCATCGACACCGACCAGTACTCGTCGTGGCCCGGGAAAACCAGCCCCCGGTAGCGGGTGGGGTCGACACGGCCCGCGTGCAGATCACGCGCGTCCGCGTACCCGAGGTCGTAGCCATAGCGCTCGGCCCAGCGGATGAAATCGTAGGCGTGCCCCACATGGAGGGGCAGCCCCGCGCCCGCGTACGGCCGGTCGAAGGAGACCGTGACGGCCGCGTCCTGTTCGCCCAGCAGCCGACCCTGATCGTCCCAGGCGTGGTAGAGGCTGGCGCCGGTGCGGCCGTCCTCCGGGAAGAGGTTGTACGCCTGCCAGGTGATGTCCGGCAGCACCAGCAGCAGATCGGCGGTGCGGACATCGCGGATGGTGAAGGGGATATGTGAGCGGTTGCCGTCGGCGCTGGTGAGGACGGCGACATGGGCGCCGGTGCTCCAGTAGTCCGGGATCTGCAGCCGCCAGGACAGCCACCAGTTGTGGCAGGAGATGGTGCGCTCAGCGGCGAGCGGTGCGGGCTGCACGATCCCGGAGAGCCGTGGGCTGGTGGTGATCTTGGTAGCGCCCTCACCGTCATAGTGGCCGATGCGGTAAATATCCATACTGAACGGCTGCGGCGGATTGACCGTGATCCGGAAGTCGATGGACTCGCCGGGGGCGACGGAGCCGGTTGAGGCGAAGCCCTTGATCTGGCAGTGCACATCGTCCGCGGTACAGGTGGAACGGCCGGAAGCGCGCTGACCCGGGAGGATACGGCCATCGGCGGCGAGGTTGGCCCGGTCGACGTACCAGGGGATGACCTGGCCATTGTCGAAGTAATGCTCGCTGCCGCGCAGCCAGGGCAACGGCCCCTGCCCGAACGGGTCCGTGACCGCGTGTGCGAGCGCGCCCGACTCCCAGCGTCGGATCTGCTCCGTCCCCACCTGTCCGTTCCCCTCCTCCTGTGCCTTGTTGTCCCCGTTGCCCCGATGCCAGGACCAGCACATCACATAGTGCAGTCATTCCGTCACCGTTCATCCTGAATTGGTTGGGGTATCTGGTTGAACCGACCGTTGGCCCAGACCAGTTCGGATCAGCCCCAGCTCAGCCCCTGACTCATATTCACATCAGCCCCTGACTCAGATCAGCCGTACGGGCTTGTCGGCGCGGACCCCGACCGTCGCCAGCCAGTCGCGCAGCGGCTGGGCGTCGCCGTCCTCGGCCAGCGAGAGCACTGGCCGGGTCAGATCGGCCCGCCGTTCCCCGTCGACCAGCAGGGCGGGCCCGTCCAGCCAGTCGAGCCCCGGCTCGGCGCCGCCGGTGTCGATGACGGCGCAGCAGACCGCCGCGGCGATGTGATCCGCCAGCAGCTCCCGGCCGCTGCGCGGCGGCGGTGGCGGAAACCCCATGGGCGCCGCGTCACCGGGGAAACCTGGTATCAGGCCGCCGGTGTCCTGTGCCGGGACCGCAGTCCGTCGCTCGGCCCGCGCGGCGTCGGCGCTGATCCGCGCGGCGAGCACGGTGCGGTCCGGCACCTTGTCCAGCCGGTCCATGATCCGGGCCAGCGTCGGGCGGCCACCGGGGCCCTCGGTGGCGTCCAGGGCGGCGAAGAGGCGGGCTGCCTCGGTGCGCCAGATACGGTCCACCACCTCCTCCGGATACGCCGCCCAGTCGACCGGCGACCAGTCCGGGCCCGGCTCGGCCGGACCGCCGTGGAAGAGCCGGGCGGCGAGCAGGGAGACCTGCTCGTCAACGGCGCCGGGCTCCTCCAGCAGATCGCAGGCGGGCCGCTCGCCCAGCCGGGAGGTGAAGCCCTCGGCCAGCCGGTCCCGGCGGGAGAGCTCGGTGAGGGCGGAGACCACCCCGGCGTCCAGTCGGGACGGCCAGCGCCCGGTGCGCCAGGCGGGCAGCGCGACCCGGGTCAGCAGCCGGTCCCAGCCCGCGTAGGCGAGTCCGACCTGCTCCTGGGCGACGATCCGCAGGCCGTAGTCCACGGTCTGGGCGCGGGCCGACGCGGCGGCGGCGACCAGCCGCTCCATCTCCGCGGCGTGCGGCCCGATGGCCCGTAGCAGCAGCCGGGCGAGCCAGCCGACCCGCTCATGTGCCACGGCGGCGTCCAGGGCCCGTACGACCCGGCGGGCCGCGGCGATGTCCGGATGCGCGGAGGGCCCCGTACCGGCGACGACCGGGGCGAGCAGGGCGCGGAGCTCGGCGACGCGCATCCACCACAGAAAAGGCGAGCCGATGACCAGGACGGGGGAGTCGCCGCCCCGGTCCTCCAGCCAGCTGTCGCAGTCCGGGGTGAGCGCGAGGGCGGCCGGTGCCGGGACATCGAGCCGGTCGGAGAGATCGCGGATCAGCCGGTACAGATCGGGGGCGGAGCGCTCCTCGACCGGGACGGTGGGGGAGATGGCGGTACGCGCGCGGGCGATCACGGTGGTGGTGGCGGCTCCCGCCGCCAGCGCCACCACGGCGACGAGGACGAGGGCCCAGCGCAAGCCGCTCCAGCCGCCGCCGATATGGCCCGTCGCTCCACCTGTGACCAGAATGACGGCAGCCGCCGTAGGCAGCAGCGCGACGGCGAACGCCGCGCCGCGAATCCGCAGCACGGCCAGCGCGTGATCCCGCGCCGACCGGGTGCCCGTTGCCGGAACTCCCATGGGTCCGCTCACCCCCTGCCGTATCGAGAGTGCCTGGTACTCCCCCACTGTCGCACCGGGCACGGACATCGCAATGTGTGCTGGGCCAGTTGATCCAGAGCACCTGGCCTGCTGCGCGGAACCCTAGTTGGGCCCCGCGCGAGCGTCAGCTGGATACGGGACTGGTCACTCGATGGAATGGCTTTGGGTAGAGGTGTTGCGGAACCGGTCCTGCCGTAGGTGTCCCTATTCGGCTGCTTCGGCCGCCCGCTGGGCGATGTCGCCGCGGTGGTGCGAACCGGCCAGGGAAATCCGGCCCACGGCCTGGTAGGCGCGCTCCCGGGCCTGCGCGAGATCGGCGCCGGTAGCGGTCACCGACAGCACCCGGCCCCCGGCGCTGAGCACTCGCCCGGCCTCGTCAAGCCGCGTACCGGCGTGCAGCACATACGCCTCCGGGGCGTCCTGCTCCGCGACCGCCTCCAGCCCCTCGACCGGGTCTCCGGTGCGGGGCGAGGCCGGATAGCCCTGCGAGGCGATGACGACGGTGACGGCGGCGCCGTCACTCCAGCGCAGCGGCGGGAACGTGGCGAGCTGCCCGGTCGCGGCGGCCCGCAGCAGCCCGGCCAGCGGCGTCTTGAGCCGGGCCAGCACCGCCTGGGTCTCCGGGTCACCGAAGCGGGCGTTGAACTCGATGACGCGCACCCCGCGCGAAGTGATCGCAAGGCCCGCGTAGAGCAGCCCGGAGAAGGGCGTGCCCCGGCGGCGCAGCTCATCGACGGTGGGCTGCAACACGGTGGCCTGGACCTCGTCGACCAGCTTGGGATCGGCCCAGGGGAGCGGGGAGTAGGCGCCCATGCCACCGGTGTTGGGGCCCTCGTCACCGTCGTAGGCGCGCTTGAAGTCCTGTGCGGGCTGCAACGGCACGACGGTCTCACCGTCGGTGACGGCGAAGAGGGACACCTCGGGTCCGTCCAGGAACTCCTCGATCACCACCCGGCCACAGGCGAGGGCATGCTCCCGGGCGGCGGCCAGGTCGCCGGTGACGACGACCCCCTTACCGGCGGCGAGGCCATCGTCCTTGACCACATACGGGGCGCCGAAGGCGTCAAGCGCCTCGTCGATCTCCTCGGCGGTCGTGCATACGTAGCTACGCGCCGTGGGCACCCCGGCGGCGGCCATCACGTCCTTGGCGAACGCCTTGGAGCCCTCCAGCTCCGCGGCCTCGGCGGATGGCCCGAAGACCGGGATACCGCGCTCCCGTACGGCGTCGGCGACGCCAGCGACGAGCGGCGCCTCCGGGCCGACGATCACCAGATCGGCGCCGGTCAGCCCGAGCTCGTCCGCCGCCAGCGCGGCGACCGCGGCGCCGTCCAGCGCGTCCACCGGGTGCGGGGTCGCCACCTCCGCCGTCCCGGCATTGCCGGGGGCGCAGTGCAGCGCGGTGACGTCGGGATCGAGGGAGAGAGAGCGGCACAGGGCGTGTTCGCGGGCACCGCCGCCGATGACAAGGACCTTCACGCCCCGAAGCCTAGCCCCCGGGTGTTGTGGGCACTCTCCCCCAGCTAACGCTGGGAGGTGCCCCCAGCCCCGCGAGGGGCTGTGGGTGGGCACAACCCGGCCACCGGCCCGCACCGGGCCACCCCCGGGGCCCCGGGGGCGAAGCCCCGGTTTCCGGGAAGGGGCGGGATACGGGGACACCCACCCACGGCACCCGCAGCCGGGCGGAGCCAGGCGAAGCCCCGCCACGCGGCGGAGCCGCATATCGGCACAGCCGGGAAGGGGCGGGAATTGGGGAACACCCACCCACAGCACGCCCGGAGCCAGGCGGAGCCCCGCCACGCGGCGGAGCCGCGTACCGGTACAGCCGGGAAGGGGCGGCAGCAGGCCGCAGGGCGCACTCTTTCGGGTGAGAGCGGGAAATCCGCTATACCTGACCGGGATCCACTTCCGGGCGGAAAACCGCCGCAAGCCGCATCGCGACCCCACTTTCGAGGGTAGAAATGGGTGCTCCGTGTGAGTCGGAGCGCGGCTTGTTGTGGGGAGTGGCGGGTGAGTCAGCCGGAAATGCAGCCCGAGGGCGCTAGGCGGGACGGTCGAGGGGATCTGCTCGGCCGCTCCTTTCCGCTCGGCGACTGGGGGGAGCCCGCTGAGCGGCTTGACGAGCTGTACCAGTGGGTGGAGCAGGGCGCCCTCCGGGTCATCGACTGGTATCTCATCGACCGCGGCTGGAAGCGCCGCGCCGCCCGGGCGCTGCGGGCCGGGACCGCGGCGGGGCTCGCGGTCGGTGCCATACTCCTGCTGCTGGACCTGACCGGAGTGCTGGGCTCCGCCCTGGCCTGGGGCTACCTTTCGCTGCTCGGCGCGGCGATCTGTGTGGGCTGCGACCGCTGGTTCGGGCTGACCTCCGGCTGGATGCGCGATGTCGCCACCGCGCAGGCGGTGCAGCGGCGGCTGGAGGCGCTGCAGTACGACTGGGCGTCGGAGTCCGTACGGGAAGTGCTCGGCCCGGCCGAGGGCACGGCGAGTGAGGCCGCGGAGCGGTGTCTGGGGGTGCTACGGCGCTTCGCGGAGGATGTGACGGAGATCGTCCGGGCCGAGACCGCTGACTGGATGGCCGAGTTCCGCTCCGGGCCGGTTCCGGTTCTCACGCAGTCCCTGGTGCCCGGTACTTGGGCCTCGCGCCCGGAGTCCAACGGGGCCAGCGCTCCCCGTTTCCCGCTTCCCCCGGGGGCCCGCCCGAACATGCCCCGCCAGCGTCCGCCGGAGGGCCCGCGCTGATCCGCTTACGGCTCCGCGCATACGCACCCGGCGCCTGGGTTGCCCGTAATCCCTCCCCTTCCGGCTGTACCGGTACGCGGCTCCGCGCGGCTGGCTCCGCCCGGCTGCGGGGTGCCGTGGGTGTTCCCCGTACCCCCCGCCCCTTCCCGGCTGTACCGGTACGCGGCTCCGCCGCGCGGCGGGGCTTCGCCCCTTTTGCGGGGGGCCGTGGGTGGGTTTCCCCGTATCCCGCCCCTTCCCGTAACCGGGGCTTTGCCCCGGGGCCCCGGGGCTGGCCCGGTGCGGGCCGGTGGCCGGGTTGTGCCCACCCACAGCCCCTCGCGGGGCTGCGAGTGCCCACAACGCCTCGGGGCCCGAGCGCCCACAACGCCTCGGGGTCTGGGGCGCAAGCCCCCAGTTTCGGGAAGGGGCGGGTTAGGGGAGAGCCCCGGCCGGGACGGTCAGCTGAAGACGATCATTGAGCCCTGGGCCAGGCTGCGGGTGGTTGCCGCGTGCAGGCCGAGCCAGACATGGCGTTCCCGGGCGAAGGGCCCGCCGTCCTGGGGCGCGGGAGCCGCAGGCTCCTCCAGCTCCGTGGGACGGACGGGCGGCGCCGGCGCCGGGGGCGGGTTGGCCGGGTCCAGGCCGAGGTGAGGGGCGACGGCCTCGAGCTCGCGCAGCAACCCGTGGCTGGAGCCGAGCGGTCCACCCCCCGCCAGCAGCTCGTCGTTGGACAGCGGTGCCGCGAAGTCGATGGGTACGTACGCACCCGCATGGTCGTAGTGCCAGACCAGATGCGACTGCTGGGCGGTCGCCTCGAACATCTCCAGGAGCTGTTCATAGTCGCTGCCCAGCGCGTCCACCGGCGTCACCTCCAGCCCGTGCAGCTGAAGGAGATACGCCCGCCGCAGAAAGTGCAGGGCGTCGTAGTCAAAGCCGGCTATCGGGGCGACTTCGCCCGACAATCCCGGCATATAGCCATACACGGGAACCGAAGGCAGCCCCGCCTCGTGCAGGGCCTTGTCGTAGATCGCGATTTCCTCGGCGAACGGATTGTCGGGGCTGTGGCAGAGCACATCGACGAGGGGGACCAGCCAGAGGTCACAGGCCAAGGGAACTCCAAAGGCGACAACCGGTAGTCGGGACAGCGTAGTGCCGCACCTACGGTGTGCGAAGAGCCCCGGTCCTGAAGGCCCTGAGGCCCTGAAGACCGCGGCACCTGTTTCCACGACAAAGGCCCCGGTCCGAAGACCGGGGCCTTATCCCTGAGCGGACGACGAGGCTCGAACTCGCGACCTCAACCTTGGCAAGGTTGCGCTCTACCAACTGAGCTACGTCCGCGTGCCTCCACCCGGCTTTCACCGGGCGGCGCAACAGCTACTCTACCTGATCGTTTAGACCACTTGAGCAGTCAGAGCGGGTGACAGGGATCGCACACTGCGCCTCCCTCTTGGAAAGAGGGCGCTCTACTACTGAGCTACACCCGCATGACCTGCGACTTCGGGCCTTTTCGGGCCCGCCCTCGCGGCGTGTTCCAGACTCTAGCGGATCACCCCGGGTGCCGTGCAAGTCGGTGGGTGTCGCGGCTCAACTCGCCGCGCTGAACGCCTCGTAGACCTTCTTCGGGATACGACCACGGGCGGGCACCTCATAGCCATGGGACTTCGCCCACGCGCGCACCGTCTGCGGATTCGGTGCGATCGCGGTGTGGTGGTAGGTCTTGCCCGATTTCGACCGCTTGCGACCGGCCCTCACATACGGTGCAAGAGTGCCCCGTAGTTTCTTTGCATTGGCCGAGTTGAGATCGATCTCGTAGGTCTTCCCGTCGAGGCCGAAGGCAACCGTCTCGGACGCTTCCCCGCCGTCGATGTCGTCGGAGAGTGTGACCACAACGCGCTGTGCCACGGATATCGGTCCTTTCGGGAGGATCGCCACCTGTTATCTGGTGCGATCACCGCGCTGACGTGCGGAGATGCCCTGCATCCCGGAGATCCGGGGCATCTTCATTTCATTTTTACAGCGGCACCCATTGCATTGCGAAGCGGGGGGATTTTCCCCCGCGTGTCATGCCGCAATCGGGACCATACGTTTTCCCTGTGGTTTCGTGCAGGGGTTTCCGGTCCCGAGATACGAATGTGATGCCGTCTTCATCATAGTCCCTCCTATATCTACCCGCGTAGATTTTTCTGGCGGGTACGCTGAGAAGCGCAGCGTCAAGCACCAACACCACCGGGAGTACCTGTGGCTCGCGTCGTAGTCGACGTCATGCTCAAGCCGGAGATCCTCGACCCCCAGGGGCAGGCGGTGCAGCGCGCACTGCCCCGGCTCGGATTCGAGGGCATCGCCGATGTCCGCCAGGGCAAGCGCTTCGAGCTGGAAGTGGAGGGCCCCGTCGATGACGCCGCCCTCGCCCGTGTCCATGAACTGGCGGAGAAGTTCCTCGCCAACACCGTCATCGAGGACTTCACGGTCCGTATCGAAGAGACCGAGCAGACCGAAGAGGCGGCCGCGGCGTGACCACGCGTATCGGAGTCGTTACTTTCCCCGGTTCTCTCGATGACCAGGACGCCCTGCGCGCGGTCCGGCTCGCGGGTGGTGAGCCCGTTTCCCTCTGGCACCGCGACAAAGATCTGCATCAGGTTGACGCGGTGGTCCTCCCCGGCGGTTTCAGCTACGGCGACTATCTGCGCTGCGGTGCCATCGCCCGTTTCTCGCCCGTCATGGAGACGGTGATCGAGCAGGCGAGGGCCGGAATGCCGGTCCTGGGAATCTGCAATGGCTTCCAGGTGCTGTGCGAATCGCATCTGCTGCCCGGCGCGCTGACCCGCAACGACCATCTGCACTTCATCTGCCGTGACCAGACGCTTCGCGTGGAGAACGCCACCACCGCCTGGACCACCGACTACAGCCAGGGACAGGAGATCACTGTTCCGCTGAAGAACGGTGAGGGCGGCTATGTCGCCGACTGGCGGACCCTCGACGCCTTGGAGGCGGAGGGCCGTGTCGTCTTCCGCTATGTCGGTACGAACCCGAATGGCTCCCGCCGCGATATCGCCGGGATCTCCAATGAGGCCGGGAACGTGGTCGGCCTCATGCCGCACCCCGAGCACGCCGTCGAGACCCTGACCGGCCCGACCACCGACGGGCTGGGATTCTTCACCTCGGCACTCAAGACTCTGGTGGACGCCCGATGACTCTCGACACCGTCAAGCACGCCACAGACACCCCCGATACCGGTCTGCCCTGGGCCGAACTCGGTCTTAAGCAGGACGAGTACGAGCGCATCCGGGAGATCCTCGGCCGCCGCCCGACCGGCGCCGAGCTCGCCATGTACTCGGTGATGTGGTCCGAGCACTGTTCGTACAAGTCCAGCAAGGTGCATCTGCGCCAGTTCGGCGAGAAGGCCCCCGAATCCGATGCCCTCCTCGTCGGTATCGGCGAGAACGCCGGCGTGGTCGACGTCGGCCAGGGGTACGCCGTCACCTTCAAGGTGGAGTCCCACAACCACCCCTCCTACATCGAGCCCTACCAGGGCGCGGCCACCGGTATCGGCGGCATCGTCCGCGACATCCTCGCCATGGGCGCCCGCCCGGTCGCCGTGATGGACCCGCTGCGCTTCGGCGCCGCCGACCACCCCGACACCAAGCGGGTGCTGCCCGGCGTCGTCGCGGGCATCGGCGGCTACGGCAACTGCCTGGGCCTGCCCAACATCGGCGGCGAGGTCGTCTTCGACTCCTGCTACCAGGGCAACCCGCTGGTCAACGCCCTGTGCGTGGGCGTGATGAAGCACGAGGACATCCACCTCGCCAAGGCCTCGGGCACCGGCAACAAGGTCATCCTCTATGGCGCGCGTACGGGCGGCGACGGCATCGGCGGCGTCTCCGTTCTCGCCTCCGAAACCTTTGACGCTGATTCTCCCGACGGGGCCTCCGCCAATCGCCCCGCCGTCCAGGTCGGCGACCCCTTCCAGGAGAAGCTGCTCATCGAGTGCACCCTGGAGGTCTTCCGGGAAGAGCTGGTCGTCGGCATCCAGGACCTCGGCGGCGCGGGCCTGTCCTGCGCCACCAGCGAGCTGGCGAGCGCGGGCTCCGGCGGTATGCGCGTTGAGCTGGACACCGTCCCGCTCCGCGACGCGACGCTCTCTCCCGAGGAAATCCTCATGAGCGAGTCCCAGGAGCGGATGTGCGCGGTCGTCGCCCCGGAGAACGTGGACCGCTTTCTGCAGATCTGCGAGAAGTGGGACGTCATCGCCACCGTCATCGGTGAGGTCACCGAGGGCGACCGGCTGGAGATCTTCTGGCACGGCGAGCAGATCGTCGACGTACCGCCGCGCACGGTCGCCCACGAGGGCCCGGTCTACGAGCGGCCGTACGAGCGCCCGGCCTGGCAGGACACCCTCCAGGCGGACGACGCGAACAAGCTGCCCCGCCCGCAGACGGGCGACGAGCTCCGCACCGATGTACTGAAGCTGGTCGGCTCACCCAACCAGGCCGCCAAGTCCTGGATCACCGACCAGTACGACCGCTACGTCCTCGGTAACACGGTCCTCGCCCAGCCGGAGGACAGCGGCATGATCCGCATCGATGACGACACCAACCTCGGTGTCGCCCTCGCCACGGACGGCAACGGCCGCTACGCCAAGCTCGACCCCTATACGGGCGCCCAGCTCGCCCTCGTCGAGTCCTACCGCAATGTCGCGGCCACCGGTGCCAAGCCGCTCGCCGTCACCAACTGCCTCAACTTCGGCTCCCCCGAGGACCCGGCGGCCATGTGGCAGTTCGCCGAGGCGGCGCGCGGTCTCGCCGACGCCTGCCAGCAGCTCGGTACCCCGGTCACCGGCGGCAATGTCTCCCTCTACAACCAGACGGGCGACGTCGCCATCCACCCGACCCCGGTCGTCGGCGTACTGGGTGTCATCGACGATGTCACCCGGCGCACCCCGATCGCCTTCACCGACGAGGGTCACCTGATCTACCTCCTCGGCGACACCAGGGAGGAGCTGGGCGGCTCGGCCTGGTCCCAGGTGGCCCACGACCACCTCGGCGGTCTGCCCCCGCAGGTCGACCTCGACCGGGAGCGTCTGCTGGCCGAGATCCTGATCTCGGCCTCCCGCGACGGCATGATTGACGCGGCTCATGACCTGAGCGACGGCGGCCTCATCCAGGCCGTGGTGGAGTCCTGCCTGAAGGGCGGCAGGGGAGCCCGGCTGATCACCCCTGACGGACTCGACCCCTTCGTCTTCCTCTTCTCCGAGTCCGCTGGCCGTGCGATCGTCGCCGTCCCGCGCAGCGAGGAGGTCCGCTTCAACGACATGTGCGGCGCCCGGGGCCTCCCGGTCACCCGCATTGGCGTGGTCGACGGCCAGGACATCGAGCTCCAGGGCCAGTTCAGCATCCCGCTGAGCGTCCTGAAGGAAGCCCACGAGGCCACCATCCCGGCCCTGCTCAGCTGACGGGCTGCGGGTGCCCTGCCCTCTAAGTCTTAGGGCAGGGCACCCCGCAGGTCGGGTCAGCGCATGGGCGGCATCATCCCGTCAGGCCCCGGTCCCGGCCCTGCCAGCCCCGGCCCCATCTGCTGATGCCGCTGCTCCTCATCAACCGCCCGGTAGATCTTGGCCTTCAGCCCTTCCGGGTCCGGCACATGCTTGAGCGTCATCATCCCCTGCTCAGAGGCAGACTGAATGCTCAGCGTTCCGTAGCGCATCATCCGCTCCCAGAGCGAGGCCTTGAACGAGACATCATTGACCCGGATCAGCGGAATGCTGCGGCCCGCCTTCGTCAGGAACCCACTGCGCTTGTAGATCCGCTTCGTGGTCAGGATGTACATCGTGCTGCGCCACTTCAGCAGCGGGATCAGCCAGAACCACAGCGAGGCGAGCACGGCGGCACCGAGCACCACATAGATGGCCATCTTGTCCCACTCCTCGCCGGATGGGATCACCCAGATGAGCGCGCCCGCCACCAGCCAGATGAGACAGAGCATCAGAAACTCACTGACCATCTCGGTCCAGTGCTGCCGGGTGACTTGCACCAGCTCTTCATCATCGGCGAGGTAACGATCCGCAATAGCCATGAAGCGATCCTGGCACACCGGGTCCTTCCCGCCTACCCGCCCAAGGACAGCGCCGACCGTTACTCTCTTCTCCCATGCCACCCGCACGACGCAAGCCCCGCAGCTACGACCCCGCCAGGGTGCGGGACGCGCTCGCCGCGCAGGTCGAGACGGTGCGTACGGCCGCGCATGGCTGCACGGCCGAACAGCTCGCGTTGGACTCCGGTCTGCCCGGCTGGGACGTCCACCACCTCCTGGTGCATATCGCTCAGCAGATCGATGCCGTACCCCGGCTGCTCGCCGAGCCCGCCCCCACCGTGAACCGGCCCGAGGCGGACCTGAGGACGTGGGCGGTCTCCACCGCGGCCGTCGCTGAAGAGCTTGACGCCCGTACCCGGGAGGAGGCCGTCCGGACCAAGGACCCTGCCGCGTCCATCGACGTTGCCGCCCAGGAGCTGGAACCGGTGCTGGAGATGGCGGTGCGCGAGGACGTGCTGCTGCCGCATCCCTTCGGCGCGATGCGGGCGCTGGATTTCACCATCACCCGCCTGGTGGAGCTGGTGGTCCACACCGACGATCTCGCCCGCGCCACCAGCAGCCCGGTACGGCTGGACCGCTACGCCCTCGCCTCCGTCGTCCGGCTGCTCGCCGACGTGCTCGCCACGAAGGCACCCGGCCGCTCTGTCGAGGTCCGAATCCCGCCCTTCGCGGTCGTGCAGTGCGTCGAGGGTCCCCGCCATACGCGGGGCACCCCGGCCAACGTTGTCGAAACCGACCCCCTCACCTGGTTCCGCCTGGCTACGGGACGGGTGCCGTGGTCCCGCGCGGTCGCCTCCGGCGCGATCTCCGCCAGCGGCCCCCGCGCAGACCTCTCCCCCCACCTCCCGGTACTGACCTGACCACCCCCGCGCCCGGTGGAAGCCCCCAAACCCCGACCCCGTTGTGGGCACTCGCAGCCCCGCGAGGGGCTGTGGGTGGGCACAACACCGGCCACCGGCCCGCACCGGGCCAACCCCGGGGCCCCGGGGCGAAGCCCCGGTTTCCGGGAAGGGGCGGGAATTGGGGAAACCCACCCCGGCACCGTGGGCCAACCCCCGCCCCCGTGGCGGAGCCGCACCCCCGCGGCACCCCGGAGCCGGGCGGAGCCCGCGGCGCGGCGGAGCCGAGAGCCCGGGAGCCTCCGGCGCCGGGACGGCGCCCGCGCGCCGCCGAAAAGGAGACCTCGGTCTCGTAGGAAAGCGCCGCACCGCAGGTCACGGGGGTCCGGGGCGCTCCCCGATTCGGAGTAACCCAGGGGCCGGTCTAGACTCGGAGGCGTGCCACGTGGTGACGGACGACTCAGCCACGACCTGCTCCCCGGCGAGAAGGGCCCCCAGGACGCTTGCGGCGTCTTCGGAGTCTGGGCACCCGGTGAAGAGGTCGCCAAACTCTCTTATTTCGGGCTGTACGCGCTGCAGCACCGAGGACAGGAGTCCGCGGGGATCGCGGTGAGCAACGGCTCCCAGATCCTCGTCTTCAAGGACATGGGCCTGGTCTCCCAGGTCTTCGACGAGACCTCCCTCGGGTCCCTGCGGGGCCACATCGCCGTGGGCCACGCCCGCTACTCGACGACCGGCGCCTCCGTCTGGGAGAACGCCCAGCCCACGTTCCGCGCCACCGGCCATGGCTCCATCGCGCTGGGCCACAACGGCAACCTGGTCAACACCGCCGAGCTCTCCGAGCTCGTCGCCAAGCTCTCCTCCGGCAGTGGCAACGGCCGGGCCAACCAGGTCGCGGCCACCAATGACACCGACCTGGTCACCGCACTGCTCGCGGGCCAGACCGACGAGGACGGCAAGCCGCTGACCGTCGAGGAGGCCGCACCGCGGGTGCTGCCCAAGGTCATGGGCGCCTTCTCCTTCGTCTTCATGGACGAGCACACCCTGTACGCCGCCCGCGATCCGCAGGGCATACGCCCCCTCGTGCTCGGTCGGCTGGAGCGCGGCTGGGTGGTCGCCAGCGAGACCGCCGCCCTCGATATCGTCGGCGCCTCCTTCATCCGGGAGGTCGAGCCCGGCGAGCTGATCGCCGTCGACGAGAACGGGCTCCGGTCCAGCCGCTTCGCGGAGGCAAAGCCCAAGGGCTGTGTCTTCGAGTATGTGTACCTCGCCCGTCCCGATACGGACATCGCGGGCCGCAATGTCTACCTCTCCCGGGTCGAGATGGGCCGCAAGCTCGCCGCAGAGGCCCCGGCCGAGGCCGACCTGGTGATACCGACGCCTGAGTCCGGCACCCCCGCCGCCATCGGCTACGCGGAGGCCAGCGGAATCCCGTTCGGTGCCGGTCTGGTGAAGAACTCCTACGTCGGCCGGACCTTCATCCAGCCCTCGCAGACCATCCGCCAGCTCGGTATCCGGCTGAAGCTCAACCCGCTCAAGGAGGTCATCCGGGGCAAGCGCCTGGTGGTCGTGGATGACTCCATCGTCCGTGGCAACACCCAGCGCGCCCTGGTCCGGATGCTCCGTGAGGCGGGCGCCGCCGAGGTGCACATCCGTATCTCCTCGCCGCCCATCAAGTGGCCGTGCTTCTTCGGTATCGACTTCGCCACCCGCGCCGAGCTGATCGGCAATGGGCTCAGCGTCGAGGAGATCGGCAAGTCGCTGGGCGCCGACTCGCTCTCGTACATCTCCATCGACGGCATGATCGAGGCGACCACCATCGCCAAGCCGAACCTCTGCCGCGCCTGCTTCGACGGCGAGTACCCGATGGATCTGCCCGACCCGGAGCTGCTGGGCAAGCACCTTCTGGAGTCCGAGACCGAGCAGACCGCCAAGCCGGATGTGGACGGCGTACAGACCCTGCTCACCGGCCCCGGCGGCGCCGACGCGCTGCGCCGCCCGTAGCCAGCCGGTCACCCAGCCACCCAGCCAGACAGTCAGCTACTCAGCCAGACAGCCAGACGAGAGAGACGCATGACCCAGACTGAAGGCGGAACTGAAGGCGAAGGCGCCAGCTACGCCGCCGCCGGCGTGGACATCGAGGCGGGCGACCGCGCTGTCGACCTGATGAAGGACTGGGTGCGCAAGGCCCAGCGCCCCGAGTCCCTCGGCGGTCTCGGCGGCTTCGCCGGGCTCTTCGACGCCTCCGCGCTCAAGCGCTATGAGCGCCCGCTGCTCGCTTCCGCCACCGACGGTGTGGGTACCAAGGTCGCCATCGCCCAGAAGATGGATATCCACGACACGATCGGCCATGACCTGGTCGCCATGGTCGTCGACGATCTGGTCGTCTGTGGCGCCGAGCCGCTGTTCATGACCGATTACATCTGCGTCGGCAAGGTCGTCCCCGAGCGGGTGTCCGCGATCGTCAAGGGCATCGCCGAGGGCTGTGTCCTGGCGGGCTGCGCCCTCGTCGGCGGCGAGACCGCCGAGCACCCGGGGCTGCTGGGCCCGGATGAGTACGACGTGGCGGGCGCGGGCACCGGTGTGGTCGAGGCCGACCGGGTGCTGGGCGCGGATCGTATCCGTACGGGCGACGCCGTCATCGCGATGGCATCCTCCGGCCTTCACTCCAACGGGTACTCGCTGGTCCGTCATGTGCTCTTCGACCGGGCCGGCTGGACGCTGGACCGGGATGTGCCGGAGTTCGGCCGGACCCTGGGCGAGGAGCTCCTCGAACCCACCAAGATCTACTCACTGGACTGTCTGGCGCTGACCCGCACCACCGAGGTGCACGCCTTCTCGCACATCACCGGCGGCGGGCTCGCCAGCAATCTGGCCCGAGTCATCCCGGATGAGCTGCATGCCACCGTTGACCGCTCCACCTGGACCCCGGGCGCCGTCTTCGACACCGTGCGAGCGCTCGGTGCTGTCACCCGCTCCGAGCTGGAGAAGACCCTGAACATGGGCGTCGGCATGATGGCTGTGGTGCCCCAGGAGTCGGTTGATGCGGCCCTGACGACCCTCGCTGACCGGGGCGTGGACGCCTGGGTCGCCGGCGAGATCACCGAGCGCGGAGACCGTGCCGAAGCGGCGGCCCTCACCGGTGACTACGCGGCCTGAAGCAGCGCCCTGATACAGCGCTGATGCAGGCCGTATGCAGCACAGAACCCGGTCTGGCGGCTGCCGGACCGGGCTCACTGTGCGATTGTTCCCCGCAGGGGTTGGACGGAACGCGCGTCAGGCGCGCCGCCGCTGCGACGGCGAGTCGGACGACTTCTCGTCGTCTTCGTCCTCGTCGTCGGCGTTGTACAGATCCGCGTACTGTGCGTACGGGTCGTCGTCCAGCTCATCGTCCTCGAAGCGCTCGCCGTTCGGCGGCTGATTCGACGTCGATGCGCCCAGCTCCTCGGCCAGGCGTGAGAGATCCGTCCCACCGCTGTTGTACTTCAGCTGGCGGGCGACCTTCGTCTGCTTGGCCTTGGCCCGGCCGCGCCCCATGGCTCGACCCCCTCAACGACGGGGCTCGACGGCCCCAGAGTCTTGACACGCGTTCATGATTCAGAGCGGACTCTCTCATGAGAGACCGGCTCGTGGGCTTCAACGGTACCTGCTTCCGCGGCCGTACGGTACGCCGCCCGCACGACCCAGCAGGTCCCCGACGTGCCCAGAGACCCATTCTTTGCTGGTCAGCAACGATTTTACCCGCTGTGCAACGCGTGACCCGCCGAAGGGCGGTGAGAGATATCTCCCTCACCGCCCGTCACCCAGCGTGACGAAACCACTGCCCCCGGGGCGCCGTTACTCCCGGGGAACGCGGCTCAGCGGCCCGCTCTGGCCATGCGGTGTTCCGCGATGCGGTCCGCGGCGACCGCCGGCGGTACCCCGTCGCTCTTGGCCCGCAGGAATATCTCCACCGTCGTATCGAAGATCTTCGCCGCCTTTGCCTTCGCACGAGCGAAGTCAAAGCCATGGAGTTCCTCCGCCACCTGGATCACACCGCCGGCGTTCACCACATAGTCCGGGGCGTAGAGGATGCCCCGGTCGGCGAGGTCCTTCTCGACGCCCGGGTGGGCGAGCTGGTTGTTGGCCGCGCCGCAGACCACCTTGGCGGTCAGCACCGGCACGGTGTCATCGTTCAGCGCGCCGCCCAGCGCGCAGGGGGCGTAGATATCCAGGCCCTCGGTCCGGATGAGGGCGTCCGTGTCCACGACCACGGCGGCCTCGGGGTGCGCGGAGCGTACGCGCTGAACCGCCTCCGGCCGCACATCCGTGATCACGACCTCGGCGCCGTCCTCCAGCAGATGCTCCACCAGGTGGTGGCCGACCTTGCCGACCCCGGCGATGCCGACCTTACGGCCGCGCAGCGTGGGCGCGTCCCACAGATGCTGGGCGCTGGCCCGCATGCCCTGGAAGACGCCGAAGGCGGTCAGCACGGACGAGTCGCCCGCGCCGCCGTTCGCGGGGGAGCGGCCGGTCGTCCAGCGGCACTCACGGGCGATGACATCCATGTCGTGGACATAGGTGCCGACATCGCAGGCGGTCACATAGCGCCCGCCGAGCGCGGCGACAAACCGCCCGTAGGCCAGCAGCAGCTCTTCGGTCTTGATCTTTTCCGGATCGCCGATGATCACGGCCTTGCCGCCGCCGTGCTCCAGCCCGGCGAGCGCGTTCTTGTAGGACATGCCCCGGGCAAGGTTCAGCGCGTCCAGGACGGCCGCCTCCTCGGGGAACTCCTCGTCCTCGTACGCGTGAAACCGGGTGCCGCCGAGGGCGGGACCCAGGGCGGTGGAGTGGATCGCGATGACTGCTTTCAGGCCGCTGGCACGGTCCTGGCAGAGCACAACCTGCTCGTGGCCGCCCTGCTCCGAGTGGAAGAGGGTCTGCAACACGCCGTCGACGCTGACGGCTGGACGTACGTCGGTCACGGTGGTGACTCCTGTATGACGCGGTGGACACCCTCCTGCGGGTGGGGAGGGCCTGTAGAGCAGCAGCGTAGACCTGTCGGCGTGGCGGATCGTCGCAGTGCCACTATCGGGGTAAGCAGCACGTTGGCGTCTGCCGCAGAAAAGGGAGGGAACGCCTGTGGCCCCCACTCCGGCCGTGACGGTGCCGTACGCGGCGTACTTGCGGGTATACGAGCCGCTGGCCGCTTTCCCCGAGCCGGAGCGCTCGCACTGGGTGCGCTATGCCAGGCGCGAGGACCACCCCGGAGCCCAGGACGAGCTCCGGCGTGCGCTCGCCGATCTGCTGCCGGTGCCGCCGGTCGCGGTGCCGGTGCGGGAGAGCGCCGACGCGTTCGTGGCCGAGGTGGACGGTGTCACCTGCGTCTGCCCGTGGCGCACCCGGCTGCGTGGCTGGCTGGCGCTCATGGAGGCGGCCGATGAGCTGCCCGAGCCGGTGCTGGACGCAGCGCTCCCGCCGGTCGTCCGCCGCCAGGCCGCGGACGACTACGACCGCTGGCGGGAGCGGAATCCGGACGCCCGGCCATGGATCCGTTCGGCGCTCTGGCATGTCCCGGTCCGGTGGTTCCTGCTTTTCAGGGATGAAGAGCGCGATTATGGGAAGGCGGACGAAGGTCTCGTCCTGCGCTACCGCACCCCCATGGTCCAGGCTAGGCGTCGCGTCGCACGTTCGCTGAAGCTCCTCCGCGCTGAACTGGAGGAGGGGCCGCTGGTTGACGGGCTGGTAGATGTGGGGCGGTGGCTCGAGGAGTTCCACCCCCGTTCGCTGGTCGAGCTGGACTACGGAGGGCTGGTGCACACCATCCCCGAAGAACAGCTTGCCGCTGACCACTCGGCAGCGGACGCCGCCGAGGGACTGGCGGCGCTGCGCGCGGGGGACGCGGAGCGTGCTGGTGAGCTGTACGACCGGCTCACGGAGCGTTGGCGCGCCGTGCGGGAGCGACAGTTCGCCAGCTAGGGAGAGGCCCTGGGACCTAGGTCCCGATCCGGGGCATTACCCCCAAGCGTGACGGATAGCACTAAAGAGGCCCTTGCCCTCAAGCCCGTTCCTCGTGTCAAAATAGGACAAGGAGCCCGGGAGGGCCTCCTTCCGTCCGACTAAGGACGGACACTTCGGTATTGCACTTCTTGTTAGCTCTGGTGTCACCTGGTCAGCCTCTGTGACTGATCGTCACGGGCGGGTAACTGTCCGTTATGGCATGGTCCATCGGTATCCGCCGAGGTTGAACACCTGAGAGGGCAATTCCATCGGTTTGGCCGACGTGGCTGGACAGATGGTGTAGTTGTAGTGCCGAGGACAAGCCGTTCGTCCTATAACCGACTCGGCCTGCGTGCGCCATTTCGGGCAACGCGGGCCAAGGTGCAGAATTTAGAGGAAAGAACCGTGATGGTTCGGTTCTCCCGAGGAGGCCGCTCATGACCGCTCGCACCCCTGATGCCGAGCCGCTGCTGACCCCGGCTGAGGTTGCCACGATGTTCCGCGTGGATCCGAAGACGGTCACACGCTGGGCTAAAGCAGGCAAGCTCACGTCCATCCGCACGCTCGGAGGGCACCGCCGCTACCGCGAAGCGGAGGTACGCGCTTTGCTCGCGGGCATCCCGCAGCAGCGCAGCGAGGCCTGAATAACCGCATAACGGGCGTTCGCAGGGCCCCCCACCCTGTGTGGCGCCGCCAAGCAGTAAGCGTCAGGTAGCTGTCCCCCATGGTTGCTTGACGTTGATCGCGTCGGACTCCGCCGGGTCCGGCGCGATCTTTTATGCCCTGCTGCTTCCCTGCTGCTCTCCTACTGCTTCCCTGCTGCAGGGCTCATGTGCGGGCAGTGCAATTGCACATATTAAATTGACGGCGTGTAGGAACGGAATAAACCCCACCGTCTCCTGAAGAAGTTCGGTGACTCCCGTCACAGCGGCCCACCCCTTGCCGCGTCGTACGGCACTGCGGTAGTGGAAGCCGCGCATGCTCACCCAACCCACCCTCGCACCCAAGGGTGGGTTCATGCGGGCGCTTTCGTCACTGAGGTGAGCGACTTTGGTCAGCACCCGGAGCGGTCTCCGGGTGCTCCAGGGCGAGTCGCAGCAGCCGGTGGCATATGGGGCAGTGACGGGTCACATGGCGGTACCGCGTAGCGGCCGACAGATGCGCGCGCAGCAGAGCTCGCGTCTCATGGCGCGGGTAGCCCGGAGTCGTCGTCATCGCCCACCTCCCTCTTAGCAGAGGTACTCGCGCTCCATGGCGCCGTCAAGGGGGCAGATACAGCCAGCATGTGCCCCTGGCCGATTCCCCCCGCGGGGCGGTGGCGGGGGGCTTCCCCAATTCCCACCCCTCCCCGAAACTTGGGGGCTCCGCCCCCAGACCCCCACAGCGTTGTGGGCACTCGCAGCCCCGCGAGGGGCTGTGGGTGGGCACAACACCCGGCCACCGGCCCGCACCGGGCCACCCCCGGGGGCCCCGGGGGGGGAGCCCCGGTTTCCGGGAAGGGGCGGGATACGGGGACCCCCACCCACGGCACCCCCGGAGCCGGGCGGAGCCCCGCCACGCGGCGGAGCCGCATGTCGGGTACAGCCGGGTAGGGGCGGGCGTAGGGGAACCCCACCCCCGCGCGCTGCGGCGAAGCTCCGCCGCGCGGCGCAGCCGCGTATCGGGGCAGGAGGGGGGAAACGGAAGAAGCGCCCGGCTCCCTGGGGGAGTTGGGCGCTTCTGGGATGCGGTCCTGACGGGATTTGAACCCGCGGCCTCCACCTTGACAGGGTGGCGAGCACTCCAAACTGCTCCACAGGACCCAGTACGCGACGCGGCGCGGCGCGAAAACAGACTCTACAGCAGGTCAGCCGCGCATTGCGAACTCACTCAACGCAACCAAAGCGCTACCGCGCAACCACCCCGCACTACCCCGCGCTACGGCGCCGCCGCGTCCACGGCCTTGATGATGCGTTTGTCCGAGACCGGGTACGCCGTGCCCAGCGCGTGCGCGAAGTAGCTGACCCGTAGCTCCTCGATCATCCAGCGGATCTCCCGCGTCTGCTGCGGCACCGGCCGCCCCGGCGGGAACTGCTCCAGGAGCCAGGCGTATTCGTCCTGCATCTCCTTCACCTTCGCCATCCGGGTGCGGTCCCGCTCCGCGTTGGTGGGGAGCTGCTGGAGGCGACGGTCGGCGGCCACCAGGTACCGCATCAGATCGGGCAGCCGCTTGACGCCGTGCGCGGTGACAAAGCCGGGGCAGATCAGCGCGTCGAGCTGTTCCTTGATGTCGGTCAGGGACGGCACCAGGGTCAGGCTCTTGGTGGCCTTCAGCCGCCGCTCGCAGGACTGCCAGGCCGCAAGGATCTCCTGGACCTGCTGGACGGTCCGCAGCGTCGCGTCGACGATATCCGCGCGTACCGCGTCGAAGAGTTTGCGGAAGCTCTCCTCGTCCCAGACCGGGCCGCCACGGGCGGCGATCAGCCGGTCGGCGGCGGCGGAGACGCAGTCTTCGAAGAGCGCCTGCACGCTGCCGTGCGGGGACCGGGAGAGCGCGAGCTTCTGCTGGTTGGTCAGCTTGGACTGGGCGAACTTGGCCGGATCAGCGGGGAGGTTCAGCAGGATGAGGCGGCGGGTGCCGCGCCACATCGCCTGCTGCTGTTCATCCTCGGTGTCAAAGAGCTTTACGGAGACCGAGGTGCCCTCGTCGACCAGGGCCGGGTACGCCTTGACCGGCTGGCCCGCCCGCCGGGACTCAAAGGTGCGGCTGAGCGTGCCGATCGTCCAGCTGGTGAGGCCCGTACGCTGCTCAGCGGGGGCGTTGCCGCCCGAGGCCTCGAAGGCCCTGGACAGGGCCGCCTGTGCCTTCGGCTTGAGCCGCAGCTTCAGCGCCTCAAGGTCCTTGTCCTCAGCGATCTTGCGGCGGCGCTCATCCACCACCCGGAAGGTGATTTTGAGATGGTCGGGGACCTTGGCCAGATCGAAGTCCTCCGGGGACATCCGCACGCCGCCCATGCGCTGAAGATCACGGGCCAGGGCGGCGGTCAGCGGCTCCTGCTCCCGGTCCCGGTCCCGCTCCTGCTCCTGCTCCTGCTCCCGTGATGGTCCGGCTCCGGCCAGGAACCGCTGGGCGAAATTCGGTGCCGGTACGTAATTGCGGCGGATGGGTTTGGGCAGGGAGCGGATCAGCTCGGTGACCAAGTCCTCCCGTAGTCCCGGGATCTGCCAGTCGAAGCCTTCGGGGGTGACCTGGTTGAGCACCTGGAGCGGGATATGGACGGTGACACCGTCGGCGTCCGCACCCGGCTCAAACTGATAGGTGACCTTGAGCTTCAGCTTCCCCTGCCGCCAGCTGTCCGGATAATCCGCCTTGGTGACTTCCTCGGCCCGCTCATTGATGAGCATCGACTTCTCGAAGTTGAGCAGGTCCGGCTCTTCCCGGCGCTTCTTCTTCCACCAGGAGTCGAAGTGCGCGCCGGAGACCACATCGTCCGGGATGCGCTGATCGTAGAAGTCATAGAGGGTCTCGTCATCGACCAGGATGTCGCGGCGACGTGCCCGGTGCTCCAGTTCCGCTACCTCGCCCAGGAGTTTGCGGTTGTCATGGAAGAACTGATGGTGGGTCCGCCAGTCGCCCTCCACCAGGGCATTGCGGATGAACAGGTCGCGGCAGGTCTCCGGGGCGATCCGGCCGTAGTTGGCCTTCCGCTGGGCGACGATCGGCACACCGTAGAGCGTGACCTTCTCGTACGCCATCACGGCCGCCTGCTTCTGCTCCCAGTGCGGCTCGCTGTAGGTGCGCTTGACCAGATGCTGGGCCAGCGGCTCTACCCAGTCGGGGTCGATCCTGGCGTTCACCCGGGCCCACAGCCGGGAGGTTTCCACCAGCTCGGCGGACATCAGCCAGCGCGGCGGCTTCTTGAAGAGCGCGGAGCCGGGGAAGACCGCGAACTTGGTGCTGCGGGCGCCCAGATATTCGTGCTTCTCCGGATCCTTCAGCCCAATGTGCGAGAGCAACCCGGCGAGCAGCGACTGATGGATGGCGTCGGGGGAGGCGTCCTGCTCCGACAGATGGACGCCCATGGTCTTGGCGACCTGACGGAGCTGCGTATAGATGTCCTGCCATTCGCGTATCCGCAGATAGTTGAGGAACTCCGCCTTGCACATCCGGCGGAAGGCGGAGGAGGACAGCGCTTTTTGCTGCTCACGGATATAGCGCCACAGATTCAGAAAAGCGAGGAAGTCGCTCGTCTCATCCTTGAACCGGGCGTGCTGCTGATCGGCCTGCTGCTGCTTGTCGGAGGGGCGCTCGCGCGGGTCCTGAATGGACAGGGCCGCCGCGATGACCATGACCTCACGGACACAGCCGTTGCGGTCCGCCTCCAACACCATCCGGGCCAGCCGGGGGTCGACCGGGAGCTGGGCGAGCTTACGGCCCAGATCGGTCAGCCGACCGGCGCGCAGCGCGCCCAGCTCCTCGAGCAGCTGGACGCCCGCCTTGATGCTGCGGTGGTCCGGGGCGTCGATAAAGGGGAACTTCCCGATCTCGCCCAGGCCGGCGGCGTTCATCTGCAGGATGACGGAGGCCAGGTTCGTACGCAGGATCTCGGCGTCGGTGAACTCCGGGCGGGTGAGGAAGTCGTCCTCGGAGTAGAGCCGGATGCAGATGCCGTCCGAGGTACGGCCGCAGCGGCCCTTGCGCTGGTTGGCGCTGGCCTGCGAGACCGGCTCGATGGGGAGCCGCTGGACCTTGGTGCGGTGGCTGTAGCGGGAGATCCGGGCCCGGCCCGGGTCGATCACATATTTGATGCCGGGAACGGTCAGCGACGTCTCGGCGACATTGGTGGCGAGGACGATCCGTCTGCCCGTATGCCGCTGGAAGACACGGTGCTGCTCGGCGTGGGACAGCCGGGCGTAGAGGGGCAGGACCTCGGTCAGCCGCAGGTTCTTCCTGTTCAGCGCGTCCGCCGTATCGCGGATCTCCCGCTCGCCGGAGAGAAAGACCAGGATGTCGCCCGGCCCCTCGGCCTGGAGCTCATCGACGGCGTCACAGATCGCGGTGATCTGGTCACGGTCGCTGTCGTCGCCATCGCCGTCGCCGTCGCCATCCTCGAGCAGCGGCCGATAGCGGACCTCGACGGGATACGTACGCCCGCTGACCTCGACGATCGGCGCGTCGTTGCCCTTGCCGTCGCCGAAATGCCGCGAGAAGCGTTCCGGGTCGATGGTCGCCGAGGTGATGATGACCTTCAGATCCGGGCGCCTGGGCAGCAGCTGGGCGAGATAGCCGAGCAGGAAGTCGATATTGAGGCTGCGCTCATGGGCCTCGTCAATGATGATCGTGTCGTACTGGCGCAGCTCGCGGTCGGTCTGGATTTCGGCGAGCAGAATGCCGTCCGTCATCAGCTTGACCAGGGTGGTGTCCTTCACCTGGTCGGTGAAACGGACCCGCCAGCCCACCGCCTCGCCCAGCGGGGTGTTCAGCTCCTCGGCCACCCGCTCCGCGACCGTACGGGCCGCGATCCGGCGGGGCTGGGTGTGTCCGATCGTGCCCTTGATCCCCCGGCCCAGCTCCAGACAGATCTTCGGGATCTGGGTGGTCTTGCCGGAGCCTGTCTCACCCGCGATGATCACGACCTGGTGATCGCGGATGGCCTTGCTGATCTCGTCCTTCCGCTGGCTGACCGGCAGCTGCTCCGGATACGTCACCTTGGGCACGGCGGCGCGACGGTTCGCGACCCGCAGCTCGGCCTGCTCGATCTCGGTGGCGATCTCGGCCAGGACGGCCTGCTTGGCCTCCGGCTTACGGATCCGGCGGGCACCGTCGAGCCGTCGGCCCAGCCGCCGCTCGTCTCGCGGCATCAGCTCGGGCAGCCGCTCCAGGAGGGCGGGCAGGGTGAGGACAGGCACAGTGGACATACGGCTTCCAGGATCGCATCTCGCGTCAGCGTGCTGCGACAGGCTTTTGCGGCATGGCTGGTGGTGGGGGCCGTGGTGGTGGGGGTGGCGTACGAATTGGCGGTACATGCCCGGCAAAAAGCCCCACCGGGATCACCCGGCGGGGCTTTTCGCTGTTCAGCGCTGTGGCTGGGGCCGGGGTCGAACCGGCGACCTTCCGCTTTTCAGGCGGACGCTCGTACCAACTGAGCTACCCAGCCACGCGGCTCAGCGGAGCCGCAGCGGTCCTGACGGGATTTGAACCCGCGGCCTCCACCTTGACAGGGTGGCGAGCACTCCAAACTGCTCCACAGGACCAAGCGTAGTGCGAGCACTAGTCTCGCACAGGGTGTTGCGTGCCCCCAACGGGATTCGAACCCGTGCTACCGCCTTGAAAGGGCGGCGTCCTGGGCCACTAGACGATGAGGGCTGATGGCCCACCTGGGCGCTTCGTCAGCGCGTCGGGGACGTGAGAAGCATATGGGAAACCGCGACCGATCGCCAAAACAGATTCTCGTGGGCCGGGTTTTCGGGCCTCAGTCCTCGGGTCACTCCCGTGCCGCTGGTGACTCCCGTTCCCCCGGAGACCCCG
The DNA here is from genome assembly GCF_021216675.1 of Streptomyces gobiensis. Lineage (NCBI taxonomy): Bacteria > Bacillati > Actinomycetota > Actinomycetes > Kitasatosporales > Streptomycetaceae > Streptomyces > Streptomyces gobiensis. The sequence continues at coordinate 3,050,245 of NZ_CP086120.1, forward strand.
GTGCCGCCGGTGACTCCGGTGACTCTGTTGGTTCCGGTGACTCCGTCGGCTCCGCTGGGCCCGGTGGCTCTGCCGCACCCGGTGGCAGGTGGCGGCTCACCTCGGCGGTCGTCATGCCCAGCCCGCCCAGGGTGATCTCGTCCCAGGCCTGGAGCTGTCCGGTGTCCTGGCTGAAGTAGAGCACCGATGCCGAGACGTTCTCCGGCACCTTGCCCTCCACCGCGCGCAGTCCGCCGCCGCCCGTGGAGCCCTCGATCATCAGCAGGGTGCCCTTGTCCAGGGTCCGCTGCTTGCGGTTGTGGGTATGCCCGGTCAGCGCCAGCGGCACCTCCCCGTCGGTCTGCTCGGCCAGCACCGGGTTGTGGGCCACCGCGATGTCCACCGGCTTTCCCCGGGCCTTCTGGGCCCGTAGCGTTCTGGCTAGCTTGCGGCCCGCCGCCGCCTCCGCCGGATCGCCGGCGGCGACGACCGAGCGGTCCGGGGTGAACTGGGGGTCGCCCATGCCCGCGATCCGCAGCCCGGCGACCTCGACCGGCTTGCCGTCGTCCAGGACATGCACATTCGCCTTCTCGCCCAGATACTCCTGGGTCGTCTGCGAGTCATGGTTCCCACGCACCCAGACAAAGGGAGCGCCAAGGTCCTCCACCGGGTCCAGGAAGGGGTTCTCGGCGCTGGTGCCATGGTCCATCGTGTCGCCCGCGTCGATGATCAAGTCGATCTCGTACTGCTCGACCAGCGACTTGATGATCGACCAGGCGGCCGGGTTGAGATGGATGTCCGAGACATGCAGCACCCGGGTGGTATTCGGGTCGGGCTGGTAGGTGGGGAGCGTGGAGGCCGCGTCGTAGAGCTTGGTCACATTGGTCACCAGCCGGGCAAGCTCCTGCTGGTAGACGTTGAACTCGGTGACAATGTTGCGGGCATCGCCGACCAGGCTCTGCGCGCCCGCGAGCAGCCCGGAGAACTTCGGCTCAAGTATCGCCTTCTCGTTCCAGGTCGCATACGCCGTAGCGCCCGAGGACACCAGCAGCGCGAGCGCCAGCGCGCCCGCGGTCAGGGCGCGCCGGGGGCGCCGGTAGACGGCCAGCCCGAGGGCGGTGGCGCCGACGACAACGGCGATACAGGACCGCAGGGCCAGATCCCGGGTGCCGGACTCCACATCACGGGCCACCGTCTGCTGCAGTCCGGTGATCCGCTCCGGGTGGTTGACCAGATATCCGGCCCGCTCCGGGTCCAGCGCGGAGACATCCACATCGAGCCGGAGCGGTGCGTGATGGCTCTCCAGCTCAAGCGCGCCCAGCGGTGGCACATTGATCTTTGTGCCGCCGTAGACGGAGGGACGCAGCGTCATGGTGGTGTCCACGGGCCCCACCGGCTTGTGCACACTCCCCACGATCAGGAGCCCCAGCCACGCCCCCAGCAGCGTGACGACCGCCATCCCGAGTGCTCGGGCATACGGGTGCGGCGGGCTGACCAGCGAGACGGTGGGGGTGCGGTGATGGGCACGGTAACGCCGCAGGAGGGCGCCGGGGGCGGCGCCGCCCACCCTGCCGAGCGAGCCACGGAGCATCCGGAGAGCACGGGCCATGCGGAGCCGTATGCCCGTTCCGCGGGCCGACTATGCGATGGGAGGGGGGCGTACCCGACAATGGGTTAGTGCTGGAGATGACGCGCGAGGAGTTCGAGGAACTGGTCGCCGAGGCGCTGGACCGCATTCCGCCTGAGCTGACGCGGCTGATGGACAATGTGGCGGTCTTTGTCGAGGACGAGCCCTCCAAGGACGACCCGGAGCTGCTGGGGCTCTACGAGGGGACGCCGCTGACCGAGCGCGGTGAGTGGTACGCCGGGGTGCTGCCGGACCGTATCTCGATCTATATGGGGCCGACCCTGCGGATGTGCGAGCGGGACGGCGGGGACCGTGAGCTGGTCGTCGAGGAAGTCGAGATCACGGTGGTGCATGAAATCGCCCACCACTTCGGCATCGAGGACGAACGGCTGCACGCACTGGGGTACGGATGAGTCTGGGGTACGGATGAGCGCCGAACACGAGGCGGCGGCGCTGCACGGCGGCGTGGAGCATCCGGAGGCGATCGATCCGGATGTCGATCTCCATGTCCCGCAGCACCGGCTGGAGACGGCCGGCCGGCACGCCTGGCAGGTTCTGGCGGCGATCGCGGTGGGCGGCGCGGTCGGCGGGCTGGGCCGGTACGGGCTCACGCTCGTCTGGCCGGGCGAGGGGAGCGGCTTTCCGCTGGGGATGTTTGTGGCGAATGTGCTGGGATGTGCGCTCATCGGGGTGCTGATGGTGCTGGTGAGCGAGCGCGGTACGCCGGTGAATCCGCTGGTGCGGCCCTTCCTGGGGGTGGGGGTGCTCGGCGGCTTCACCAGCTTTTCGACGTACGCGATCGATGTGTCCCGGCTGCTGGATGAGGGTGCCGCCGGGGTCGCCCTGGCGTATATGGGCGGCACGGTGATCGCCGCGCTGATCGCCGTGTGGGCCGGGGCGGCGGCCGTACGGGCGCTGGTGCGCCGGTTCGAATCGCCGTCGGGGACGCCGGGGGCGGCCCCGTGACCTGGCTGCTGGTGGCGCTGGGCGCCGCCGTGGGCGCGCCGCTGCGGTATCTGGCCGACCGGGCGGTGCAGATCCGGCATGACTCGGTCTTTCCGTGGGGGACGTTGGTGGTCAACGCCGGGGGGAGTCTGGTGCTGGGCGTACTGACGGGTGCGGTGACCGGTGGCGCGGTCGGCTCCGGTGCCCAGGCGCTGCTCGGTACGGGGCTGTGCGGGGCGCTGACCACGTACTCGACCTTCTCCTACGAGACGCTGCGACTGGCCGAGCGCGGCTGGAAGTTCCTGGCGGTGGCCAATGTGACGGCGACGTTCTTCGTCGGTCTGGGCGCGGTCTACTTCGGCTTCACCCTGACCCGGGATCTGCTGATGTGACCAGCCGGGCACGTACTGGGCACGCGGGCGGCGTGTCCTCAGCGCGGCCAAGGGAGTTGGGCAGGGGGCTCTCCCGCTCACCCGTCCCGGAAGGTGTCCGCCCGTGCGCTGTCCCCGCGCCCATGCCTCTCTGGCGGTCCGTATGACCGTCGCCGTACTCGCGCTGGCCGCGGTCAGTGGCTGTATGACCGTCGGCGCGGAGGAGGACGACCACAAGCCCGCCCCGGCGGGCCGGACTTCCTCCCCGGACAAGGGCCAGAACGCGGTACCGGACGGGGGAGTACGCAAGGAACCGCGTGGCGTCCCGACGGGGCCCAAGGCGCGCCCGGAGGCGGGGGAGGGCCCCTCCGAGTCGCCGTCCGCCGAGCAGCCCGGGAAGTCAGGGAGGCCGGGAAAGCAGGCCGGGCAGAGCGCCACCCCCGGCGTCAGCGACCCAAGTCGCCCGGGAGACTCCTCGCAAGCCCGCCCGGCGCCGCCTGGCACGTCGTCCCCGTCACCCTCGACGAGTACGTCCCCGCAGGCATCGCCGTCCGAGTCGCCCACCCCGTCCCAGAGTGTGAGCCCGACCACATCTCCGCAGCCCTCCCCGGACCCGGGCGAGGACGCGTCCGATACTGAGTGAACCGAACCGAATGAACCGAACTGGGTGATACGTAGCACCCCTCGGGGCAGCGGGTTTGCGCATCCCGCCCCTGGGTGCGTATGGTGGTAGATCGTTTGATCCCATTTGCCCGGCGCCCCAACCGAAGCGCGCCGCGTGGCGCGTTCCTTTGCTTAACCGTGGGCTGACCGCATAGAGGCGGTCGTGTGCGAATCACGGAGTTATGGGCGCGTGCCGAAGAACTCCGGAAGGTTCGCATTTCGCATGCCAATTGCCACCCCTGACGTCGTCCTGCCCGAGGACGAGCAGCTGGCGGAGAAGACCGTCACCTTTGCCGACCTCGGTCTCCCCGACCCGGTCGTACGCAAGCTCGCCCAGAACGGCGTCACCTCCCCCTTCCCCATCCAGGCCGCGACCATCCCGGACGCGCTGGCGGGCAAGGACATCCTCGGCCGTGGCCGTACCGGCTCCGGCAAGACTCTGAGCTTCGGCCTGCCCCTGCTCACCCGGCTGGAGGGCCGCCGCACCGAGCGGAAGCGCCCGCGCGGTGTCATCCTGACCCCGACCCGCGAGCTGGCCATGCAGGTCTCCGACGCGCTGCAGCCGTACGGCGATGTCCTCGGCCTCAAGCTGAAGGTCGTCTGCGGCGGCACCTCCATGGGCAACCAGATCGGTGCGCTGGAACGCGGTGTTGACGTCCTCGTCGCCACCCCCGGCCGACTGCGTGACCTGATCAACCGGGGCGCCTGCTCGCTCGACGCCATTGAGGTCGCCGTGCTGGACGAGGCCGACCAGATGGCTGACCTGGGCTTCCTGCCCGAGGTCACCGAGCTGCTCGACCTGGTCCCGGCCGGCGGTCAGCGGATGCTGTTCTCCGCGACGCTGGAGAACGAGATCGACTCCCTGGTCAAGCGCTACCTCGTCGACCCCGTCAGCCATGAGGTCGACGCGGCGCAGGGCGCGGTCACCACCATGACCCACCACGTCCTGGTCGTGAAGCCGCGCGACAAGACCCCCGTCACTGCCGCCATCGCCGCCCGCAAGGGCCGCACGATCATCTTTGTGCGCACCCAGCTCGGCGCCGACCGGGTCGCCGAGCAGGTCCGTGAGGCCGGGGTGAAGGCCGACGCGCTGCACGGCGGTATGACCCAGGGCGCCCGTACCCGCACGCTGGCCGACTTCAAGGACGGCTACGTCAATGTCCTGGTCGCCACCGATGTCGCCGCTCGCGGCATCCACGTCGACGGCATCGACCTGGTCCTGAACGTCGACCCGGCCGGTGACCACAAGGACTATCTGCACCGCTCGGGCCGTACCGCCCGCGCCGGCCAGTCCGGCACGGTCGTCTCGCTGGCCCTGCCGCACCAGCGCCGCCAGATCTTCCGGCTGATGGAGGACGCGGGTGTCGACGCCACACGGCACATCATCGGCCGTGGCGATGTCTTCGATGAGGACGTGGCCCGTATCACCGGCGCTCGCTCGCTCAGCGAGGTGCAGGCCGAGTCCGCCGCCAACGCCGCCAAGCAGGCCGAGCGTGAGGTCACCGACCTCACCCGGAAGCTGGAGAAGGCCCAGCGCCGTGCGCTCGAACTCCGCGAGGAGGCCGACCAGCTGACGGCCCGTGCCGCCCGGGAGCGGGGCGACGACCCGGTGGAGGCGGTGGCCCAGGCCGCCGAGGCGCTGGCCAAGGAGGCCGCCGAGGAGGCCGCGCGCGAGGCCAAGGCGGCCGCCGCGCGTGCCGAGAAGGAGCGCAAGGCCGCGGAGAACCGCGATGAGCGCAAGCGCGACGGCTCTTACGAGCGCCGTGACCGCCCCTACAACCGCGACCGTCGCGAGGGCGACCGGGACCGTGGTGGCTTCCGCCGCGACGACCGCCCGGCGCGCTCGTACGACCGCCGTGACGGCGACCGCCCCCCGTTCAACCGCGATCGCCGCGACGACCGCCGCGACGGTGACCGCCCGTTCAACCGGGACCGCCGCGACGACCGCCGGGGCAACGACCGCGGCGAGCGCCGTGACCGTCCGTTCAACCGGGACCGTCGCGAGGGCGACCGGGACCGTGGTGGCTTCCGCCGCGACGACCGCCCGGCGCGTCCGTTCGAGCGCCGCGACGACCGCCGCCCGTACGGCCGCCGTGACGACCACCGCGGCGGCACCAACCCCGGCGGCAACTCCGGCAGCAACACCGGCGGCCGCTCCTTCGACCGCCGCACCGACAAGCCGCGCTGGAAGCGCAACGGCTGAGCCCTACTGACGGCTGAGCGCGGCTGACCGCCCCGCTGACAGCCGCCGCCAGGCCCCGGGAAAGCTCTGCGTTCCCGGGGCTTTGTGCGTAGCCGGACCGGGTTGGGGACCCGAACGACAGAACCCGTTCGGGTCTCCGGCTTCCGTCCGGCTATGCTTCGGGGGAGCACGACCACGGGCCGTTAGCTCAATTGGCAGAGCAGCGGACTTTTAATCCGTTGGTTGTGGGTTCGAGTCCCACACGGCCTACCGAACGGCTCAACAGGGAAACCCTTGTTGTCCAGCGGCGGGGCGCTCTGGCTGATCTTGTTCAGCCGGGGCGCCTTCGTCGTTTCGGGCCAAGGTGAGCCCGAAGTGAGCCCGCCGGTTTCAACGATGCGCGCCTCGCGCGCGTGGGCACCCTCGCTCACCTGCTGCTACCGGACGTAGGAAGCCCCGGGAGACGGACACACGTACATCTCCCGGGGCTGTGGGGCCCGCGTCCCCGTCGTCAGAGCGGGAAGGGCGCACCTCGCGCGGTAGCGCCGTCCACGGACCGACGGGGGACCGCCCGCCCCGCGCTGCCAGGGGGCTGGATAGCGGGGCAGGCGGCCGTCTGGGCCCCGTCCCGGGTTCAGGGCCCGCACCCCGACAGGCCCGGGACGGGGAGTCTTACGGCCCAAATCCGGTTCCGGAGCTGGGGTTACGCCCGCTGTGGGGGTGTGACCCAGATACGCGTCAAAGGGGCAATGAGGTGATCTTGAAGCCCTGAAGGGCCCGGCCCGTCACCCGTTCGGCGCAGTCGTTGGTGGTGATGTTGTGGCCAAGCGCCTGGGGTGCGTGGACGGACTCGGCGACACCGCGGTGTGGGGAAACGGCTCTCCTGGACGGTGCGACGGCTACTTTGTACCGTGGGTCAGAGATAGGAGACCGGGGCCTTTAAGAGAGAGCGCCGACTGGTTGCCGACGCCTACGACGTGCGTGGGAGGCTGCTCGGGGGGAGGATCTGGACCATGTTGATGCTCACCCCCACGGCCATCGAGGCCGTTCGCACGATGATCAGCACGGAGGGCGCGCCGGCGGACGCCGGGCTGCGCATTTCCGCGACCGACGGTTCCGAGACCTTGCAGCTTGGGGTCACCGCGGCACCCGCCGATGGCGACGAGGTCATGGTCGTCGAAGGAGCTCGGCTCTTCCTGGACGAGCAGGCCGCGGCCTTCCTGGACGACAAGATCCTCGACACTGGACTGGACGCCGACGGCCAAGGCGCCTTGGTTCTCGGTCAGCAGCACAACAGCTAGAGCGATCCATACGTCGTTCCGTACCGCGCCCCGCACTCGGTGGCCAAGGAATGGACTCTTGCGCCAGACCGAGCCGCTTGAGACCGGCTGTCTCTTGGCCCGGCGGCCGAATCTGGCCGCCGGGCCGACCAGCTCAGTCGGTGTCAGGGCTCAGTGCGTGTTTTTAAGCCACCGCGCTTGCCACCGCCCGCACGAGAGTCTCAGTCGAGATCCCGATCAATCGGCTGCCTATGGGGCTGCTTGACATCGGACGAGGATCGCAGCATCACGGCCAAGACCATGGTGCGACGCTTGAACCGTGGGTACGCGGTCCGCTCGATCGAGGTCACAACCCACCCCAGCCCAAGACGGCAACAACATCACCACCCAACGACTGCGCCGAACGGGTGATGGGCCGGGTCCTTCAGGGCTTCAAGATCACCTTATTGCCCCTTTGACGCGTATCTGGGAACCGGCGCGAATCGCATCTGATGCGAACTGGACTCATCTTGCGCCGCATTGGTCGAGCGGCTCCCGGGAAGCCGCTGATCAGCACGTACATGGCTCGCCGTGTACTCGCAGGGACGGTAGCTGACAGCCCTGCTCGCTGTCGTGCCGCTTCACTCGATGGGATGACTGACCTGCCATTCCGCTCCGGGCTTCGCATCTGATGCGAGATTCTCGCGACGGATGCGATCTACGGAGCGTGATGATTTGGCGGGCAAGGACGGGACCGTGCCGGGGCTCGCGCGGCTGCACCTGGCCGATGGGGTGCCGCTGCTGAGGCCGGACGAGCAGGTCTTCGAGGCGATGCTGGACGGTTGGCGTAACCAGCAGCTGGCCCGGAACCTCGCGCTGTCGACCATCAACGGCCGTGAGCGGAAGGTGCGGGCGTTCGCCGCCCACGCGGACGCCTTCCCCTGGAGCTGGTCCTCGTCGCTGGCGGACGAGTGGTTCGGCGACCTGCGGGCCGTTCGTGGCTGCGTACGTTCGACGCTGCGCGGCTACCAGGAGGCGGTGCGGCTGTTCTGTGACTACGCCATCGACCCGGCCTACGGCTGGGCGGCCGAGTGTGAGCGGCGGTTCGGCACTCATCCGATCCAGGTCTGCCACGAGTGGAACACCGCCGTGCACATGCAGGAGTGCGAGGCCGAGTCCCCGAAACGGGCCTTCACCCGGGACGAGTTGCAGGCGTTCTTCGATCACGCCGACGATCAGGTCAGCCGCGTGCGTGGACGCGGCCGCAAGGGCTGGCTGCCCGCCTTCCGCGACGCGATGCTCTTCAAGACCGCGTACGCCTACGGACTACGGCGGAACGAGACCCGCATGCTGGACACCGCCGACTTCGGCCGCAACCCCGAAGGCCCGGAGTTCGGCGAGTTCGGCGCCTGCTACGTCCGCCACGGCAAGGCGAAGAAGGGCTCGCCGCCCAAGCGCCGCAGCGTGCTGACGATATGGGAATGGTCGGCCGAGATCCTCGATCAGTGGACGAGCGAGGTCCGGCCCGCCATGCGGCACGCGGACGGGCCTGCCCTGTGGCCGTCGGAACGCGGACGCCGGCTCGGGCTGCAGCGGCTGGACTCCCGCTTCGCCACCTACCGAGACGACCTCGGCCTCGACCCGGTCCTGGACTTCCACTCGCTACGAAGATCCTACGTCACCCACCTGATCGAAGACGGCTGGGACGCGTTCTTCGTGCAGTCCCAGGCTGGCCACGATCACGCAAGCACAACCTCGATCTACACCAACCCTCGGGAATTGCATCAGACGGGTGAGGATCCGCAGGTCACCTGGTTGCGACAGGAAGCGGAAGCAGTTCATAGCCTCTACGAACTGGCCTCCTGAGCAGGCATGTTGCCGAATTGATCCCTTCTGATGCATGATCTGCCCTCCAGAAGGGATGGTCTGGAGTGGTGCATCAGCGCAAGGTGGCCCTGGCCGGGTCGGCTCAACTGGAGCTCGTCTCCGGGGTGGTCCAGCTGCGTCCTGAGGACGCGATGTTCGACGCGATGCTGCGGGGCTGGCGGGCTCAGCAGAAGTCGCGGGGGCTGAAGGACGACACGATCGACCCGAGGGAACGGCTGATCCGCCGGTTCCTGGACTTCACGAACGAGTATCCGTGGCGATGGACGCCAGCCCACCTGGACGAATGGTCGGTGTCGTTGACGAGCGAGAGGCACTTGGCGCCGTCCACGGTCCGCAGCTACCAGGGCACGGTCCGGCTGTTCACCGAACTCCTCATCGACGCCCGCTACGGCTGGTTCCCGGCCTGTGAGGAAGCCTTCGGCACCTTCCCGGTGGCGATCTGCCACGAATGGAACACCGTCCCTCACCTGCAGGATTACGAAGGAGACCCGGAGGCACGGCCGTTCACCAGGGAAGAGCTGCAGCTCTTCCTCGACTACGCCGACGACCAGGTCGAACGAGCGGTACGGGCGAAACGCAAGGGAGTCCTGGCGGCCTACCGCGACGCCACCCTCTTCAAGGTCATCTACGGGTGGGGGCTTCGCCGGACCGAGACGTCCAAGCTCGATGTGGTCGACTTCGGACGCAACCCGCAGGCTCGGCAGTTCGGCCGGTACGGCACGCTCAACGTCCGCTACGGCAAAGCCAAGAAGGGCCAGCCGCCGCGGCGGCGGAACGTGCTGTCAGTGATGGACTGGGCCGTCGAGGCGGTCGCCGACTACGTCGAGAACGTCCGCCCGCGCTTCGGGTTCTCCGATCACCCCGCTCTGTGGATCACCGAGCGCGGGGGCCGCCTGCAGCCCGGCTCGATCAACGACCGGTTCGAGGCATACCGGGACGCCCTCGGGCTGCCCAAAGAGTTGACCCCGCACGGACTTCGCCACTCATACGTCACGCATCTGACCGAGGATGGGGTGGACCGGCGCTTCATCCAGCAGCAGGTCGGCCACGAGTGCGACAGCTCCCTGGCCATCTACACGCACGTCAGCGACGACTTCATGAACACTTCCCTGCACAAGGCACTGGCCCCGGCGTTCGCCGGAGCCTGACAGGAGGGATCCGGCGATGGCCGCCAAACTCGACTACCACTGGCACCTGCGCAAAGTCATGGCCGACCGCGGGATGTTCTCCACCACCGACCTCCTCCCTCTGCTCGCCGAACGTGGCATCACGCTCTCCACGAGCCAGGTCTACCGGCTCGTCGTCGAGCGACCGGAGCGACTGAGCCTGAAGATCCTCATGGCCCTGCTCGACATCCTCGACTGCACCATGGACGACCTCATCGAGCCCATTGCGGCGGCCGGGTCCGTGAAGAAGCCGAAGAAGGCAGCCGCCGGTGGCTCGGCGTCCGATGCGGAGGGACTCGGCGGGCTGCGGCCAAAGCGGGCCCGGATCAGGGGTGTTGACCGATCATGACTGCGGCTGACCAGCTCGACCGCGCCGTCGCAGACCCGGTCGGCTTGATCACGGACCTCGTCGCCGACGTCGAGAAGGAACTCGACGTCGAGACCATCCGGGCCGTGGTCACCGAGGTCGCGGGCGGTCGCGCGAAGTCACGACGCCTGGCGCAAGCCCTGGCGATACGCCCCGCCGTGCTGACCGACGGCCGCTCCCCGGCGCCCCGGGCCGTCGGCGATCTACTCATCGAGCTCCGCAAGGCCGGCGCCTTGGCGATCGCACCGCCGGTCTGTGCCGAGTGCGGCAAGAAGCTGCGAACTCTCCAGCGCAAGGGCCAGGACTGGTACTGCGGAGTCTGCGGGCAGGAGACCGCCGAGTGCACCGCCTGCGGCAACGTCCGACGCGTTGGCTTCCGGGACCGCAAGGGGCTGCCGCGCTGTTCGATGTGTCCCGACCACGACGACCGTGATCCAGCCATGGTCGTCCACGAACTGATCAACGCGATCGCTCCGGGCGCCGACGGTGACGTAGTCGCCGAGGCCCTCCGCCGGACGGCACCCCACCGTCCCCACTATCGCCAGCGAGTGGTCTGGGTCCTGGAGGAGAACCCCCGGCTGCTGACCGGGGAGGGATATCTGGCGCCGCTTCGCGCCATCTTGCGGTTCATCGACCTATTGCACACGGCAGGCGTCGCCGGGATCGTCCGGCCCACCTGCCCTCGCTGCCACCGGGTGGTCCGCATCGACAAGCCGCTGGATGGGCAGCGGGTCTGCCGCAACTGCATCGCCAAGTCCCGCTTCGAAGAATGCGTACGCTGCGGCGCTCGGCGCGAGCCAGCCACCCGCGACGCCGAGGGGCGACCGCTGTGTCCGAGCTGCCTGGTCAGGGACCCGGCGAACCTGGAGACATGCACCGTCTGCGGCGAGTCACGCATGGTCAACTGCCGCACCACGGACGGGCCGATCTGCCCGAACTGCCGCCCCTTGCCCGTACTGCTTTGCTCGATCTGCGGCCGCACCGCACCCTGCATGCTCTCGAAACTCACCGGCCTGCCCCGCTGCGGCGGCTGTGACAGGCGCCAAGCTCACTGCACCGCCTGCGGACGATTGCGCGGCATTCACTCCGGCACCGCCGACGCCCCCATTTGCGGCCCCTGCACCACGCCGGACGCTGAACTCTGGCGTCCCTGTCCGACCTGCGGACAAGCCGAGCGGCTGCACGCGCCGGGACCGTGCCCTCGTTGCACACTCAAGCAACGGCTCCACGAGATCCTCGCCGACGACACCGGCTCTATAACCCCGAAGCTGCAGCCCCTCCACGACGCCCTGGCCAGCACTGAACGGGCCGGCACCGCCATGCGCTGGCTTTCCAAGGGCATCGTCTCCACTGTCCTGTCCGATCTTGGCTCTGGCCGTCGTCCCCTCACCCACGCGGCCCTAGACGAACTCCTTGAAGGCAAGGTCGTCGAGCACATCCGCAGTGTTCTCGTCGCCACCGGCGTCCTACCCAGGCGGGACGAGCAGATGGTCCGTCTCGAACGGCATGTGAAGAACCTCGTCGCCTCGCATGCGACCGTCGAGGGACGGAAAATCCTGCACCGGTACGCAACTTGGCACCTTCTTCGTCGGCTTCGCCGACGAAGCCGGGGCACGGAGGTCACCCACTACCAACTCGCGGTTGCGCGGCAACATCTGCGGGCGGCCGTCCGCCTCCTGGACTGGATCGAGGACCAGAACCTCACCCTTGCCACCTGCTGTCAGGCCGACCTCGAACGCTGGATGACCAGCGACGACGTCCGCCACCGCCGGGAGACAGGCCACTTCGTGCGCTGGGCTCTGGCCCAGAAGATCACCCGCGATCTCAGCTTCCCCGCCGTGAGATGGAACGGCCCCACTCAGGCGATGGACGACGACGCCCGCTGGGACACCACCCGTCGACTGCTGCACGACGACGCCCTCAAGCCCGAAGACCGCCTCGCCGGCCTGCTGTTACTCCTCTATGCCCAGTGGCCCGCTGCGATTTCCCGGCTCACCGTCGACCACATCGAGGAGACGGACGGAGCCGTCCGCATCCACCTCGGTGCCGTCCCGGTCGAACTTCCGGCACCTGTCGCTGAACTCGCCCTCCAACAAGTCGCGGTCCGTCGCAGCCATGCCGTCCTCGCCCGGACAGACTCACCCTGGCTGTTCCCCGGAGGCCAGCCCGGCCGCCCGATCAGTGCCTGGGCCATGGGCGAACGGCTCCGCAAACTCGGCATCCGGCTCGCGGAAGCACGCTCGACCGCGCTCTTCCAACTCGCCACCGAGCTGCCCGCAGCAGTCCTCGCCCGCACCCTCGGCATCGACATCACCGTCGCTGTCAAATGGCAGCGGGCCGCCGCCGGAGACTGGGCCGCTTACGCAGCCGAGGTCAGCCGCCGGAACAGCTCGTGACGCGATGCAGGACTAATCTGGGACGGTCAACCCGGAGCTCTGCTCTCCCTGCCCTGGTCTCATCCACCGACCGCGGGGCGAGCAAGCTCTCTGATCGAATGCCGTTGGGCGAACTCATCGGCGAGCATGCCCATCACGACGAGATCATGGTGGCGGCCGGCAAGGAACACGCGATCGCGGAGGCGCCCCTCCTCGACGAAACCGAGCCGACGATGAAGTGCTAGCGACGCCTCGTTTTGCGCGAAGATCCGTGCTTCGCACTTGTGATAACGCCGCTCGGCGAACATGAAACGCAGCAGCATCACCACGGCTTCCGCCGCATAGCCCTTGCGCCGGTGATCAGCACCGATCGTGACGCCGTACTCGAACCAGCCCGCATGCGGATCAGCCTGGTGCGAGCCGACAGCACCGACTATTTCCCCCGCGTCGACGTCCTCGATCGCCAACTGGAAGCAGTCGCTATCGGACTTGGCAGCGGCCTGTTCCTTCGCCCAGGCACGAAATCCTTCGGCGGAACGAGGCAGGTTCAGCAGGTCGCCCATCCGCTCTTCGTCCACGGCGAACCGCATGAACGCGGTCCAGTCGTCAGGCTCGATACCGCGCAGGCGTATCCGATTGCCAGTCCAGAACGATGTCATCCCCCATTCGATCACGCCGCAGAGTGCGAAGTACAGACCACTCGCCAACCCCGACACGCCATGTGACCTGGCACTTCGAGGTTGCCGAACGCTCACCCCAGGGTGGTCAGGTCCCGCTCGGAGAACCTCTCGTTCCAGAGGCATTCAGGCAGTTCCAATACCCGACTCCACCATTATGCGTATCCTCCGACTTCCGCACCCGCACGCTGCGGCGGGCCCTGGACGCCACGGTCGAGGCCGCGCTCAAGCCCGCCAGGAGGGCCTGATGAAACGCCAGGTCAGCTACCAGTGGCGGCTGCGCGAGCTTATGGCCGCCGCCGGGATGTTCACCACCAGCGAGCTTGCCCCGCCTCTCGCCGAGCGCGGCATCAACCTCTCGCTCTCCCAAGTCCACCGGCTCGTCACCGGCACCCCCGAACGGCTGTCCCTGCCGGTGCTGGCCGCGCTCTGCGACATCTTCGAGTGCACCCCGGCGGACCTGATCGCCACCAAGGCGGAGAACGCCGCGGTCCGCAAGGTCGCCGCCGACAACGCGGTCGTCGACCTGTCGGCGGTCCGCCCCAAGCGCGCCCGTATCCGGCCCGAAGGATGAGCCGGACCCGAGTGCCCGCGAGCGCGCGGTTCTGCACCCGCTGCGGCCGGGCAGTGCGGCCCGAGACGAACCGCTGGCCCGAGGGCTACATCTGCCAGACCTGTATGACTCGGGCCCTGGAGACCTATGGAACGTGCGTCGGCTGCGGCGTCGAGCGGCTCACCCCCGGCCTCACGCCGGACGGCGGCAAGCTCTGCACGGACTGCGCGGGCGGACTCGGCGACTTCATCTGCGAACGCTGCGGCCAGGAAGCCAGGCGCTACCGTCGCGGCATCTGCGGCCGGTGCGTCCTGACCGAACGCCTCCATGAGCTCCTCGACGACGGCACCGGCAGCGTCCGGGTCGAACTCCTCCCCCTGTTCGATGCGCTTCGGCAGATGAAACGCCCCTGGGGCGGGATGACCTGGACCGGCCACCCCCACGTCCAGCGCAACCTGCGGGCCCTGGCCCGCAGCGAAGTCCCGCTGACCCACGACGGATTGAGCCAGCTCACCCCTTGGCGTTCGGTCGCCTACCTGCGCGACCTGCTCATGGAGACTGGCATCCTGCCTCCGGCCGACCGACAGCTGCTGCTCTTCCAGCGATGGCTCGCCGAGAAGCTGCCCGCCGTCGATGTCGATCACCGGCGGCTGCTGGAGCTCTTCGCCGCCTGGCACGTCCAGCGCCGCCTGAACACCCTGGCCGCTCGTGGCCCACTGACCAGCGACCAGATCCGGCAGGCACGGGACGAGATCCGTCTCGCGACCGCCTTCCTCGCCCACCTCGCCGAGCGCGGACACACGCTCGTCGACTGCACCCAGGCCGATGTCGACACCTGGTACGCAGACGGCTACACCGCCCGGCGCCTCACCCATGCGTTCCTGCGGTGGGCGATGCGCTCCAAGCACATGCTCGCCCTCACCGTCCCGCACCGCTCAACGAGCAACCCCGCTCCGATCGCCCAGCACCAGCGCCTCGCGCTGCTGCGGCAGGCCGTGAACCGCGAGGACGTCCCGCTCCAGGACCGTGTCGCTGCCATGCTTGTCCTTCTCTACGCGCAGCCACTGACCCGGATTGCCAGGCTCACCACCGACGATGTCCTCCTGGAGGATGGCGAGGTCCTCGTCCGGCTCGGCGATCCGCCGTCGCCCGTTCCCGAGCCCTTCGCCGGGCTGATGCTGGCCTACCTCGCCCAGCGCCCGAACACCATGACCGCCACCAACCCCGAAGCCCGCTGGCTGTTCCCCGGCCGCCGGGCCGGGCAGCCCATGACCTCGAACACCCTCGAACTCCGGCTCCGGCGCCTGGGCTTCCCCACCCAGCGGGGACGCACGGCGGCGATCCGGCACCTCGTCCTCCAGGCCCCCGCACCGGTGGTCGCCCGCATGCTCGGCTACCACGACGACACCACCGCCCAACTCGCGGCGGAGGCCGGAGGAACCTGGCGCCACTACGCTCCGGGCGACCACGCGCGGTGACGACGAGCCCTCACTCGCTGACGAATGGGCGACGGTCCATTACGCGAGGTCGCCAGTTGTTTTGACCCCCTCATTCGGCGGCCGGGGCGGGGGAGGGGGAGCGGGGCCCCTCGGGGTGCCTGGGGGGTCCGGGGCGTGCCGGGGGAAGTTGGTGGCAGTAAGGTGCCCCGTCTTGCCGTAGACGCCGATGAGGCCGGGGCCGGGGTCGAGGGACAGGCGCCAGTCGGTATAGGCACCGATGATCAGTTCCGCGGGCTGCTGATCGCCCGGCGGCAGGTCGGTGACGATGAACGCCCGGCCCGCGCTGTCGGCCCAGCTCCCGAAGATCTTCTGCACGTGCTGCACCGCCTCCCGGCGGCTGCCGGTGCCGTGCCGGGCGATGTAGGCGCGGAAGTCCTCAGCCTGTGCGGCCGACTGCTTCGGATCGGGGTCCTCGGGCAGGGACTCGGACGGCATGGAAGGCAGCCCGTCGTCCTGCTGTGGCCACAGAGGAGCGCACCCCGGTGTGGCGAGCAGCAGGGCTGCCGCCAGGGCGGCGCCGGTGATGGTGGCCGTCCTCAATTTCCGCATGCGGGCAGCCTCGCACATGTCCGAGCTGGTTCCCGCCCCCTTCGTCGGGATGCTGCTGGGCTACCCGGGCCAGCGGCCGAACACCATGACCGCAACAATCCCGACGCCGATCGCTCTTCCCCCGCCGACGAGCCGGACAACCCATGACCCCGGATCCCCCCGGCGACCACTCACGGTGAGACGAGCCCTCACACGCTGAGGAATACGCGACTCACGAATACGCGAGCTCGCCAGTTTCACCCCGGCTGTGGGCCGTGCAGCTCAGCGACCGGGCACACGGGCCCCGGCCGCCCGCCACAGGGGCAGACGACCGGGGCCGTAGACAGACGCTCAGTCCTCCTCGACGGGGATGATGAAGCCGCGGAGCGGGCGCTCAGGCAGCCCGCTTTCTACCTCGGCTTCCTGGCGGGCCCGGATGGCTGCGACGACTTCCTCATATCGCGGGTCAATCCACTCCACTGGCTACCTCCCTGTCAGTTGCCCCACCGTAGCGGCTGGAGTCTTCTACCGGCTGCGCGCCGGGTCCGGGCCCGGGGCGGGGGGTGGGGCCGATCGGCCCGCAGCCTCCCGGCGGGGTGTGCCCGCAGCTTGCCGTGACGGGCACCAGTTCCTTCGCCGGCACGCGCCACAGGTCGTAGTCGACCGGGTGGCCAGCCTCCTGCATCAGCGCTGTGGTGCGGTCGATGATCTGCTGGGTCTGGCGCTCGGGGTCGGGCCGCTCGGGGTAGTGGTGCACCATGCCGCCGAGCCGGTCACACAGTCGGGCGTAGGTGCCGGTATGGAGAATGAGGGCGTGCCATCCCTCGTCAACTACCCGCGAGGGGGCGATGCGGGCGGTGCGGTAGTGCGCCGCGGTGGCGACGAACGCGAGGGCCTGGCCGACGATGCGGCTGGCCATCTGGTAGTTCATACCGGTGTTGTTGTCCATCACGGTGGCGGTCACTGCGTCGAATTCCGGGTCGGTCAGCAACGCGCGGGCGTCGGGTCCGGGAATGCTCAATGCTCTACCTCCGATGCATGTGGGTGTGCGGGAAGCCCGCCCCGGCTGGTCGTCCGTCCTCACCAAGGGGCACCAGCCGGAGCGGGAGCTAAATCCCGCCACCCCGGGCCGATATGCCTGGATCGTTTCCGGGGCGGCGGGGTGCCTGCCTGCGACGGGGACGCAGGCAGGCGGCTATCGGCGGCCGGGTGGTCTCCTGGCCCGGTGCCGGGGGCACTGGCAGGGCGGGTAGGTGCCCGGCAGGATCAGCCGCTCGGGGTCGTGCACGTCATCGCGGACCGTCGTGGAGGACAGGACCGGTGTCCGTGTCCCGTCCGCCCGGACCCGGTACACCGTGAGGGTCATCACGACCGGCTCCCCTCGTCCAGGAGCTCCCGCAGCTGCTCACCCGCAAACAGGATGGCGAGCGCGTATTCCAGCTCCGGGCTGGTGATGGCCCAGGTGTCGGCCAGCGCATCACGGTGAACACCCTCATGCCCGGCCTCCCGGACACAGGGCAGACGGGAACAGACCAGAGGCGGCCTCTGCTGCCAGCCGGGGCGGCGGGCTCCACACAGGGCCTTGATACGGGGCGTCATGGGTGGGTCCACTTCCTCACTGCTGCGTGAAGCGGCGCCGACCCGGGGCCCTGGCGGGGTTTCTCCAGTCGGCGCCGCCGTCCAGTGAGCGCACGCTAGGACCGCGTACAGCAGCGTGACAGTGACGCTACGTGCCACTTTGCCACGGTGGTAGGACGCCGCGTCCTACCCGTCGAGGTGGAGCCGATCGGCGAGTTCGGTGACCGGCGAGGTACGGCGCCGTTCCCGGCCCCGCAGTTCGGCCACGATCCGCCGCGTGGTGCCGTGGTAGCGCATCCACTCCGGGGCATCTTGCTCGGCCGCCAGCAGGGCCCGCACCGTGCTGTCGTCCTTGCCCAAGTCGGCGTACGCCAGGGCCCGATCGACGTGGAAGCGGGCCCGCCAGGTGGGCGGGAGCGAGGCGAGTTCGGGCACCGTACGGGCCGCTGTGAGGGCCTTGGCGCTCTGCTCCATCTCCACCAGGAAGTTGACTTTCGCCACGCCCGCGTTGGTCGGGCCGAACGGGGTCGCGTAGTCCAGCCGGTCCCGGCCGATACGGGCGGCGGCGGCCGATGCCATGTTCAGCAGCTCTTCCACGGTGTTGTGCTTGCCCTGCCGCACGGTGGCGGTGGCAGCCCGCAGGAGCAGGATTCCCCACAGCGACAGATCCAGCGGTGCGGAGCGAAAACTGGGCTCGATCTTCTCGGCGCAGGCCAGGGCTATGTGTTCGGCGTCCTCCAACCGGCCCTGCTTGGTGAAGATCCACGACAGAGAGGAGATGCCCAGGGTCTCCAGGTGTGGGTCATCCGAGCGGCGCGCGGCGGCCATGGCGCGCTCTATCGCGGTGAACGCCGCATCTTCCTTACCCAGTGCGGTGAGCGTGGTCGCGGCCACTTGGTAGGCCTCGGCGAGCACCGCGTAGGCGGCGGCCTGGTCGGGCCCGGTGTGTGCGTGGGCGGCGGTCCGGGCGTCCCGGATGAGCTGGGGCAGCATGTTTCCGATGGCGCCCATACGGCCCTCACGGCGGATGCGTTCGGTCGAGTGCAGCGCGGCCCGCAACGCCCCCACGGTGGGTGGGTCTTCTGGGTCGGGGTCCTCGCCAAGGAGGTCGGTTATGGGTGAGACGGCTTGCCGCAGGGCCAGCACCGAGGGGGAGCCGCTGTCGTCGTGGGCTTCGAAGGTGGTGGGTTGGCCGATCAGTACGGATGGCTCCACATCGAGCGCGCGGGCAAGCCGGTTGATGGTGGACAGCCGCGCGGTTTGACGTCGGCCCTGCTCCAGTTTCCGTACGACGTCGACGGATATGGCTGCGCGTTCTGCGAGTCGTTCTTGGGTGAGGCCCCGTCGGGACCTTAGTCGGGCGATTCGGTCGCCGATGCTGTGCTCATCGTTGTGCATGGGCACCCCCGCCAGGTGGATGCTCTCCACGCTACCTGTGACCCGTTTCGGGGAGATAGTAAAGCGGCCGCCGCGGTTTGACGGGGCCGCTGTTGTGCTGTGCGGGCTAACTCCCGGATACCGCCCACGTCGTGCCTGGTGCACCTCCACACTGGCCCGTATGGCTGTGCAATACGCCGTACAAGGCCGATGACGAGAGCGAAGTCCGCCGCGCCCTCGAGCGGCTGTGCGCTGCCCTCGAGCTCGAGCCGTTGGGCCGGCCGATACAGGCCCCTGGCCGGGCACGCTGGCTCGCCAGAGCCGTACCCGCCGACCACGGCGGCGAGCAGCGGGCTGGCTCAAGAGTCAGCGGCTGATGGTGTCGAGGAAAGTTTGGGCGTGGGCGCGCTCGCTCACATCAAAGCAATCGGGGTTCGGGAGGATTGTGTTGAAGGCGACCGAGGCATAGCTGAGGGCTTCCGCTCTGTCCTCGTCCTGTTCGCGGGTCCCTCGGATGTCGTCCTCGCCCGGTATTGATTCGGAAGCGTCCTCCATGTTGTCAGCGACCACTTGTCGTGCGTCTTCGCACGCGGCTGCCGTGTCGTCTGGCGGTTCGGGTGCGGTGGCGCGGCCGAGGGCGAAGCTGCCTGCTGCGATGGCTCCTGCTGCGGCTACAGCGATGCCCCACACGAGTGCACGGCGGCGGGGCCGTGGCTGGCCTTCAACTGGAACCTCCACGTTGTCCATCTTCTCGTCCTAAGAGTTGGGGCAGATGTACTTGCGTACGGCCTCATTGATCTTCTTGGCCTCAGCCTCGGTGACTTCCCGGAGAGGGCCCTTGCCGAAGCGCTTCTGCGCGGACCAGACGGCCCTGTCCCCGTCGAGGCTGGAGCACTGGTTACGGCCGTTGTCGATGGCGTCCTCTTCGCCCTTGTCGTCGACGAACCAGGGGTCGATGGCGCGGAGCGCGTCGAGGTACCCGGTGCGGGCCTGCCCGGTCGGGCCCTTCGGGATGCCGGAGTCAACTTTGGCGGGCGGGCTGCTGGCTGCCTCGCCACTGTCCTCGGCTTCTTTCTCGACCGGCGCGCCCACGGTGGCCGAGGGCTTGGCTTCGGGCTCGGCGGTGTCCTCTTCGGCGGCGCATGCGGTGAGCGGCAGCGCGAGGGCAGCGGCGAGTACGGCAATGGTGCGGATACGCATCGGTGCTCCGTGATGGTGGGAACGGGGAGGGGCGGCGGTGGTTTGACTGCCGGGTGGGGATGTGGGTTGTATCACTCGTTTGAGTGATGTGGCGGGTGGCCAGTGTCCGCGCTGGGGCTTCGTCCACCAGCTGCGCCTATACGGCTTCGGCGCCCGGCGGGCGGCTCCAACACCCTGTATCCGGCCGTTTCCGTGTGCTGGCCGCCCGGCCCGAAACCCGATATCGGCGCAGGTCACAGGCCAGTTCGGCTGATATCAGAGGCGAAACCGGTTTCGGGCAGGGGCGAAACCACCCCGGCACCCGAAACCGGCCCCGGGGCCCCTTCTACGCGTCCCCTTCGGCGGCCTCGCGTGGCTCGGGAAGGTCGGCGTACCGCACGCCCTTGGCGCCGCCGCAGCACTCCCGGATGGTCAGCTGCTGGGTGGGCACCTTGTGCGGCTTTAGCGCGGCGCTGAACGCTGTGGAGCTGGCGGCCGCGTCCGTCTCCAGCCACGCCCCGTACAGATTCGCCCGGTAGGCGGCCAGGGCCTCCACCAGCCGGTGTGAGTGCACGGCCTCGGCCCCATCTGGCCAGACGGCCCGCAGGTGGTCGACGATCGTCGTCACGCCCACCTCTTCGACCTGCTCCCCGACGGCTTCACCGGAGAGGGTCCCGGCGGCGGTGCGCAGGGCGAGCGCCCGCTTGGCGATGTCCTCGGCTTCGGTCTGCTTGATGAACGCGGCCCGCACGGTGGTGCCCTCACGGCCGCGGGCCAGGATGCCGGTCCCCTGCTCGTCAATGGAGATGTCCGTCGCCCGCAGGCCCCGTTCGTGCGCGCCGGTCCGAAGTCCACGGAGCAGATCGACAAGATGAAGGCCGCGGAGACTGACCACGTGGTGAACGGTTGCCAAGGGGACCCGACGGCGGAGGACCCGAACTCGCTGTGCCACGGCATCCTCGGCGTGACCATCGGGGCATTCACGCTGGACATGACCCTCCGCACGGATGAGGCGGGCCGGTAGCGGCTTGTATGCCATCGGCCTCGCCCCGTTGGCGCTGCGTCGCGCTCCGGCGCCGCGACGCGCGACCCGTGGGACATCGTCAACGCGGGAGCTCGCCGACGGATCGGTCGGCCCGAACACGAACCTGGGCGACGCGGTCGACGCAGCCTCGGATCTGCTGCGCGCCTTCGGCATTAACCCGGTTCGCGGCGAGGGACGTGGGGAGTGAGCCCGCAGCGACAATGTGAGGGGTCGTCACGTAGGTGAGCCCGGTGTGAGCCCGGACGCCTTTGTACGAGACGTCACCAGTCGGTACGCGAAATGGCGCGCACCCGCCCTGGCCTGGACCGGAAGGACTGTGCCGGATCATGCGTCACCGTCCGGCACGGACTCATCGGGACTTTTTTAATCCGTTGGTTGTGGGTTCGAGTCCCACACGGCCTACCGTGGAATCCGCCGGTCAGACTTCTCTGACCGGCGGTTTTCGCTGTCCTGACCTTGGCAAGCGCCCGGGATCGGTGGGACATGGTGCGCGAACCGTTCTCCGAAGCTGAGCCCGGGGGCGCAGCGCAGGTCATTCCAGAGCGGTGGGCTGTCGAACCAGTGGTCCGTAGCGATCATGTCCAGCGCGTGGGTGGCCGCTGGCTGTCCAGCCAGCCAGGCGTGTCCGGAGGGTGAGGGTGATGGTCGAGCGGCGCAGATCCCGAAGCGTGATCGGAGGTGCTGCCAGGAGCCGTCTTCGCCGTTTCTCCTGCTTACAGACCGGAGTGGTCAGTGTATGAGGCGTCGGACCCACACGTCGAGAAGTGATGTTCCCGGGGACGGACGGAGTTGTCCGAACTTCGTCCAGGCCCATGCCTGATATGCGGCCTGGGCCCGGCTGTTGGCCGGGGCGACGCACGCGACGGCCAAGGCGGCGCCGCAGCGGGTCAGAAGGTGGTCCTCAAGGCGGGTGGCGACCTGGCGGCGCCGATGGGGAGGCATGACCATCACCTCGGCCATGACGAAGACCTGCCCCGAAGCGGTGAGTTCTTCCACCTCTGAGGGGAGCGTGCCGGAGAAACCCTGCCACCAGGTGCCCTTGCGGTCAGCCCGGAACCCGTAGGCGCAACCGGCCAAGGGCGTGGGGCCCGCGACCGACATCTCGAACCCGGAGCGCTTGACGTGACCCGCGAACCGTCGCAGGAACTTCTGCCGGTCACCAAACTCCTCGCCCGGTACGCCGTCGTACGCCTCGACGTGCATATCCGCAATGGCCTCTCGCTGTGTCTCGGCCTGCCACCGAGTCAGCCGCCGTAGGTACATCTCCGCCATACGCTTCTCCTATGCCGCCACCGGGAACGCCCCGCCTTCGCATAGTGACAGCCCGAAGCGGCACGGAGAACCCGGCACCGGGCCGTGGTCCGTTCCGCCCGTTGCCGGAGTAGGGAGTAGGCTAGAAAAACCGAGAGTATTCCGAGCACCGGCTGCCGCGCCGATGCCGTTCTCCATGAGCGATGACGCCAGGTGTCCCGCCCCTAGCCGCCCATTTCGGCTCTCCTCGCGGCGCGCCAGCCGCTTCCGGGGCGCCGAGGTCCCGCGCCCACTGATCCACTGCTCCCTGCGGGCATACCGCTCACTCCAGATCTGAGGACATCATGCACTGCGCACACGCCCTGTGCTTCCCGGCAGCTCCAGTCACCGCGTTCACAGAATGCCCAGGACCGTGAGAGGCCGTGCCTCGCATGCCGTGCCTCCGCCGCCGGCCCGGGTATCGCTGGCGCCGGAAGTCCTCGGGCCGCACTGTGTCGACGGCGCTTGGTGGCCCCGCACCCGCGGTCTGCACCGTGAGCTGCTCCCTTTGCTGAGGGCCTTGGCGCCCCGCTGGGACGACATCACCCGCGTCACGGTGCACGCCGACATGTGGCGCCCTGGTCACAGATCGATACAGCTCGCCGGCCGGACGATCCGCATCTTTCTCTCCGACCGCGCCGAGAGCCGCCATACCATCTGCCTGCTCTCACACGGTGGCGGCTGTTGCGACCTGCTGGTCGTACCGCCCCCGACCATCCAGGCAGAGGCAGAACTGCTCCTGGCGGCGGCGGGACGCCCGCACGCGTCGCGTCCGCCCGCCGAGCCCAGGCAGCTTCACGAGCACTGAACCCCACGGAGCGGGGCCACGGCTCAGCTTCCCTCAGGCGTGAGCCCCCGGCCGTGTCCACCCGGATGGCTGTCGTCGGCTCGCCCGGGGCGGGCATGGCCGGGAGATTGAGACCATGGGCAGGCGAGGGCGGCCGGAGGCGTTGGCGGGTAACCGGGTCCTTTTGCTGCTGCCCGCCCTGCTGATCGTATTCGGGGTCATCGTCCACCTGGCCACCCCCGCGCACGTCGCCTTCTCGGCACTCTTCGCCGCTGCCCCACTGGTCGTCGCCCCGCTGTTCTCCGCCCGCGCCACCGCGCTGGCCGGTCTGGCCGCGACGCTCACCCTGGGCGTGCTGCTTCCCCTCAATGACCGTGTGGTCACGACCGATGAACTGATGAAGGTCGCCACCGTGGCCTCGCTGTCCGCCCTGGCCCTCTTCATCAACCACGTCGTGCGGGAGGCCGAGAAACGGCTCGCCTCCGCCCGCGGCGTCGCCGAGGCCGCCCAGCTGGCCGTGCTGCCGACACCCCCGGCCCGGATAGGCGCACTGGAGATCGCCGCCCGCTATGAGGCGGCCCACGCCGATGCGCTGATCGGCGGCGATCTCTACGCGGTCGAAAAGACCCCGCACGGCGTCCGGCTGCTCGTCGGCGATGTACGCGGCAAGGGCCTGGGCGCGGTCGGGGCGGTGGCCCTGGCCATCGGCACCTTCCGGGAGGCCGCCGAGCAGGAGACCTCGCTGGAGCAGGTCGCCGCCCGGCTGGACCACGCGCTGCTCCGGGAGCGGCAGCGCAGGGAGGGCGTGGAGTACGTCGAGGGTTTCATCACGGCCGTACTGGCGGAGGTGGCCGACAACGACCGGCTACGGCTGGTGAACCGGGGCCATCCGCCGCCGCTGCTGCTGTATGCCGACGGCGCAGACGGCACCGACGGCACCGACGGCACCGTACGGACCCTGGAGCCGTCCACGCCCGCGCTGCCGCTGGGCCTGGGAGACCTGAACGCCGACCGGCCCGTCCCGGTCGGCACCGATGAGACCGCCTTCCCGCCCGGCGCGACCCTGCTCCTCTACACGGACGGCCTCACCGAGGCCCGCAACGCCAGCGGCGCCTTCTACGAACCGGCCCGCCGCGCCTCCACAGGCGGCTGGGCCCAGCGCGACCCGGACGGCCTGCTGGACGCGCTACTCGCCGACGTGGCCAGACACACAGCCGGCGAACCCACCGACGACATGGCCCTACTAGCAGTAGCCAACCGCCCATAGCCGTTGTGGGCAGTCGTTCGTTGTGGGCAGTCGTTCCGCAGGGCGTGGGGGCACCTCCTGGGGGCACCCCCAGCGGTAGCTGGGGCAGGGACCGGGGAAAGCACCCTCCCGAGCAACGTAACCCTCGCACAACATGACGATGAGCGGTCACATAAGGCATATGGCGCCATGGTCTGGTGTGCCCTGCAACGCACCAGGGCACGCCCCGTGACGGCCCATTACGTCGCCTTCAGCCGGACGTGCAGCCGTCAGTTGGTGCCCACCCTGAATGGACGGGACCGCATCGGACTCACAACTGCTATCACCCAGCGTGATTGAGTCGAATCCCTCCGCATAACAACTTGGCTAAGAAGCGGAAGACTTGGATTTATTTTACTCGTGGTTATGCCCGACTCTGTCCGGCCGAGCGAGGAAAGTCGTGGTGGCGGTGGCTACTTATTCCCAGGAGGACTTGGAATCCAGCGTCCGGGTCTATTAACGTTCGATAACGCAGCGCGGTCGTCACTGCCGTCGCAAGAGGCGGCACCGTGCGCCTTGGCCGAATCCTGACAGTGCACTATCAGGCACAACAACTGCACCAAAGGAACCGGGGAACCACCACCTTGGGGTGAATCGGGCAGCTTCCCCTGGAAGTTGCCGGTAGGAGACCTTCCTGCTCCGAACCCGTCAGCTAACCCGGTAGGCGAGAAGGAAGGAAAGGAGAGCGCCCCCGTGGCGTCAAGCAGGCCTGCCCCCGAGGCTCCATACAACGAACTCCATGAGCCCCGCGAGTTCGGCGAACCCGGTGAGTCCGGTGAGTACGCTGCCTATGGCCCGTCCGCCGGTGATTCCTGGGACGAGTGGAATCCCACCGAAGACTCCATACGCCCCGTACGTGGCCGCCATCGCGTAGGCAAGCAGCGCGGCGGCATGGGACGCAGCGGCGCGGTCCTCGGTGTCGGCATGGTCGCGGCCATCGGCGCGGGCGGCATGGCCACCGCGCAGGACAAGCCCAAGGCGCCCGTCTCCATGCCGGACGTACTGCCCGACATGGCCGATCTCCCCGGCGTCGGCGACCTTGTGTCCGGTGGCAGCGACGGCAACGCGGCCGATACGACCGTGGCCGCCGCCCCCCTCACCCAGGCCGGGCTGAGCGGCGCGGACACCGCCGCGGGCCAGACCGACGCGGGCGAGGCACTCCGGGCCCGGATACTTCAGCAGGCCGACCAGCAGCAGGCCGCCGCCGACCAGCAGGCGCTGGAGGCCGCCGCCTCGGAGGCCGCCGCCAAGGCCGCGGAAGCGGCCGCCGCCGAGGCGGCCAAGGTGGCCGAGGCGGAGCGCAAGGCGGAGGCCGAGCGGCGGCGGAAGGCCGAGGAGGAGCGTAAGCGCAAGGCGGAGGAGGAGCGGCTGCGCAAGCTCGCCGCCAGCTTCACCCTCCCGCTCAGCTCCTACCAGGGACTTGGGCCCGGCTACGGTTCCTCCGGTTCCATGTGGAGCGCCAACCACACCGGCCAGGACTTCACCGCCTCCAGCGGCACACCGGTCAAGGCGGTGCACACCGGCACCATCAAGGAAGCGGGCTGGGCCGGTTCGTACGGCTACCGCATTGTCCTGGAGCTCGATGACGGCACCGAAATCTGGTACGCCCACCTCTCCTCCATGATCAAGACCAGCGGCAAGGTCACCACCGGCGACACCATCGGCCGAGTCGGCTCCACCGGCAACTCCTCCGGCCCGCACCTCCACCTGGAGGTCCGCCCCGGCGGCGGCGACCCCGTCGACCCCCTCGCCTGGCTACGCGGCAAGGGTCTCAACGTCTAGCCCGCCGCCCCTCATCCCCCGTACCCCTGTACCCCGTCGCCGTCCCGCACCAGGAGGGGACGGGACGGCGACGCCTGCCCCGGCGGCCCTGGTGGACCACCCCCCGACACCAGGGCCGCCGGCCTTTCGTGGGCCCGCCCGATGCGACTACCGCAGCCCCAACTCCGCGTGCACCGCCCGTTCCAGCTCCAGCACCCGCTCATGGCTGTCCCCGATGACCAGATACGACCACCTGCCCTCCGGCACCAGGGCGCTGTTGAGCAGGACCGCACCTTCCGCGTGCTTCCGGTCGAACGCCAGGCCGCCCGTGCGCAACCGCGCCACGGCCTGGCCGAAGTCCCGTGGCATGCCGCCCGGCCGGCAGTCGGCGACCCATACGGGCCCCGGCGCACCAGCCCCACCACCCACACGGGCATCCGGGACCAAGCGGTGAACCAGCACGTCAAAAGTGGTGGTGCCGGTACGGCGGACATTGCTCTCAATGGCGTACACACGGCCGTCCCCGGTGAGTCTGGCGTCGACCGAGCAGTGCCCGTAGTAGCCATGTTCGGCCAGGTAGTGACCGAACCGTTCACCCATCCACAGCAAACGGTCAGTCCCCTCGCCTGCCGTCTCCGGCGTCTCCGGCAGCGGAGAGCAGTACCCGCGATAGGCGTCTTCGGTATTGCGCATCATCCCGTGGTACAGCACCCGGGCCCCGCCGGGCTCCGCCAGCACCTGCACACTCACATCCAGTGCCGCGTCGATGTACTCCTCGACGACCCACCCGCCCGGCAGATCACCCGCCGTCCGCAGATACGCGGAGATCCGCTCCTCAATCTCCGCCGGACTGGCCTGCGGCAGACGCGTGATGCCATACCCATTCGACGAACGGGCCGGTTTGACGATCAGCTGGGGATACGCCGACATCTCCGAGACGGCCGCCCGCAGCTCCGCCGCATCGCGGCAGACCCTGCCATCCGGGACCGGGAAAGCCAGCCGCTCCGCCGCCTCCCGGAAGCCGCTTTTGGCGTTGAGCCGGTAGACCGCGTCCAGCGCCTCGTTCCCCACCCCCGCCGACCCGTAATGGTGCAGCGGAAGCCCAAGCGTGGCGGCCAGCTCAGCAATTGACCGGTCCAGCTGGTACGGCAGAATCCGCATCTCCGGCCGGCCCTCGGCGATCTCGCGCAGCCGGCCCATGACCCCGTCCCGCCGGACGGCCTCGGCCAGCGGAACCTTCGTGCCGGACGGCACGGTCAGCACCGTCACCGCGTCCGGGTCCACCTCAATAAGCTCGCACGCGTACGCCTTGAACGCGGGCGGTACGGGCAGCGGCGTCACCACCACATCACCGGGCTCGACAAGCCAGATCTTCCGCGGAGACTGCGCCACCGTGGCCCCCAGCAGGCCTGACAGCCAGGTGTCCGACAGGATCTCGCTGATCCGGTTCGACAGAATCAGCAACGGGTCTCGCTCACTCTGTGCATCGGCTCTATACACAGAGAATTACTTTACTGGTCACCCCCCTAAAGCACATACGGGGCGAATTCCGGCTGTTCCACCACCCACCCCTCATCCCGGAATACCGCCGTCCCTTTTCCTGCAAGCTCCGGATCCTCCCGCGCTCTCCTCACCCACGACTCCGGCGTCGCCCCGAACAATTCCCGCAGCCGCACCGACTGCCGCAACAGCCCGGCCAGCACCGACCGCTGCTCACCCCCCGCCCGCAGCGACCCATCCGGATACCCGAGCACTCCCCGCCGATTGACGTACACATACGCCCCTATAAACGACGCCCCCGCTATATCCGCGCCGTCCCCCGGCACCGTCACAGGGAACTCATCCGCAGGCAGAAAAGCCCGCTTGAACGGCAGCTCCGTACGATCCACCGCCGCCAGCTGCGCCTCCTCCAGCCAGGTCACCACCAGCGCCGATTCCCGCCCCAGCAGCAGCCAGGGCGAGGCCGACACATATCCCACCCGGCTGATGTGCCCGGACAGCCCCACCCCCACGCCGCGCACCCGTACCGGCACCATCGGCACCGTGCCGGACACACCGGCCCGCGCCAGCTTGTAGCTCAACTGCGCGGGCGACGCGTTGGACCCCACCGCCAGCACCGGCACCCGCCCCGCCGCGTCGTACCCCCGCAGCGGCAGCAACTCCCCACCGGACAACAGCCCCGGCCTGTCCACCACCCGCCCCGGATACGCCAGCGGCTCCAGCAGCGGCACCGCCCCCAGCCCCCGCATCACTCGCGGTACTTCCCATACGCGTGCTCAACCTCAAGCCGTACGACCAACCGCCGCTCAGCGACCATCGCCGCCCGGAACTCCTCCCAGTCCGGATGCTCCCCCCGAATGGCCCGATAGACGTCAATCAGTTCCGCCACCACATCGTCATACGGATCCGCCGCCACCCCCGACAGCTCAGCCGTCCCCTCACCCACCGTCCAGGCCCAGCCGTCCTCGGACATCACATGAAAACAAGCCCGCGGATCCCGCCGCAGATTCCGCACTTTGGCCCGGTCGTCGGTCGTAGAGATCCGGACGATCCGCTCATCCGGGTCATACGCATAATTAACGTTGGACAGCTGCGGCCACCCATCCCCCTTAAGGGTGGCCAGCACCCCAAGCTTCCGCTCAGCGAACAACGCCAGCAACGCACCTTCTGCCACGAAGAACTCCTCTCCCGTCAGCGAGTCCACCGTAGCCATACCCACCCCAATCGGGCGCCCTCCACCTCTCAGCGCGCCGCCCGCCGTGACAACCCCAGCGCACGACGCAGAAAGTCCAGCTGGTGCAGCAGCAGATTCTCCGCCACCCCCTCCTCCGAGGGCAGATGCGTCGCCCGGGGCAGCGGCAGCACCTCGTGCGGCCGCCCGGCTGCCAGCAGTGCGGCGGACAACCGCAGGGTGTGCGCCGCGACCACGTTGTCGTCGGCGAGCCCGTGCACCAGCAGCAGCGGGCGGCTCAGCGACGCCGCCCTCCAGGATCGGCGAGCAGCGGTCGTAGGCCTCCGGGTGCTCATCGGGGTGACCGAGATGCCGCTCCCGCCAGTGCGTGTCGTACAGCCGCTGGTCGGTGACGGGGGCTCCGGCGACGGCGGCGTGGAAGACATCAGGGCGGCGCAGCACCGCAAGAGCCGCGAGGAACCCGCCGAAGGACCACCCGCGGATGCCCACCCGGGTCAGATCCAGCGAGGGACACCGCCCGGCGGCCTCCTGAAGCGCCGCCACCTGGTCGTCCAGCACCGGTCCGGCAAGGTCCAGATGGACCGCCCGCTCCCACGCGGGCCCACGGCCGGGCGTGCCGCGGCCGTCCACCGCGAGCACCGCGAAGCCCTGCTCGGCGAACCACTGCGAGACATACGTCCACCACGCCTGCTCAGCGGTCACCTTGCGCAACGCGGGTCCGGCGTAGGGGTCCATCAGCACCGGCAGCGGACCGTCTCCGGGACGGTGCCAGGACGGCAGGAACAGGGCGGCGCGCAGCTTGCGGGGTCCAAGGGACAGCATCTCCACCCGCGGCTCCAGCACCGGCCGCTCGGCATACGAGGCGATCTCCCCCTCGCCGGCCTCCCACAGGACAGCAGTACGACTACCCGGGCGATCCAGGGTGCGGGAGACGAGGACGGTGGTGCCAGCCCGCCGCGTACCACTGTGTACACCGGACTCGTCGCTCAACCGCCGTAGCCCCGAGGCGGGATCGTAGGCCCACAGATGCGTCTGCGTCGGCTCTTCCGACGCGGCGAACAGCACCGTCTCCCCATCTACCGCCAGCACGGCCGTCAGCTGAAGACCAGGCGGGGTAACGGACCGCCCGCCAACCACCAGCCGCCGCGTATCGTCCTGATCGGCGCTGGTCAACAGGACGCCTCCTGCAGTCCGCGCGGGCAGCCCCGGTACGAGCTCCACCCAGGCGTCGCTGTGCTGCTCCGCCAGCACCTCGGTAGCGCCGGTGACGGCGTCGATGCCAAGCACCCGAACGTGCCGCTGACTGCGGCTCTGCACGGCGGCGTAGGGCCCGTACGCATCCCAGCCCGCGCTCGGCAGATACTCAAACGCCCCGGCATCCCAGTCCACAGCCGTGCGCTCCGCCGACGTGCCGCCCTCCACATCCACAACCCACAGACTCACCCCGGCGTTGGCAGTGCCGACAGCCGGGTAGGGCAAGGCGACCGGCGAACGGGCGGGATCTGTGGGATCGGCGAGATACCACCGCTGTACGGCAAAGGTGTCCACCCTGGCGACCAGCACCCGGCGCCCGTCCGGCGCCCACCAGTAACCACCGGGACGCCCCATCGACTCGGCGGCGACATGCTCGGCCAGCCCGAAGCCAACCTCGGGCCCGTCCGGCACAGCGACCGTCCGGTCCCCGTCCCCATCAGCCCCCACCACACGCAGAGCGCCCCCACTGACATAGGCGATCCACCGCCCTGTCGGATCCGGCCGGGGATCGACCACCGGCTCCACGGCAGGAAGCCGCCGTACCGCACCATCCGAGGTCCGGACCGTCCACAGCTGCCCCGAGAGCGCGAAGGCCAGCAACTGACAGCCACCATCCGCCGCGTAGCCGACAATCCCGGAAGACAACTCCCGAGCGTGCTCCCGACGAGCCCGCTCCTCACGCGCCAACCGCTCAACGGCACCACCCAGCAGACTGCGCGGATCCACCAGCAGCCGCTCTTCCCCACTCGCGCAGTCGAGCGCCCACAGACAGGAAACCGGGTCGTCCCCGGCCCTGCTGCGCAGAAAGAAAACCGTGCCCCCATCCGACGACACGGTGAACCGTCCAGGCGTACCAAGGCTGAACCGCCGAGTCCGGGCAAGCTGACGAGGTAACGAAGACATGGCCATTCTCAACACCCTGCCACCCCAAAACCCACCCCCGCACCGGCTTTTACCCCCGGGCGCCCCTGCCCTGGTCAGCCTGTGCACTCATCGCCCTCACCCCGCTGGCACTCCTCATCTACGCCTTGGAACGCAACCACCGCCGCCAGCCCCACCCCCCTCCACCCCTGCCCGGCAGCGAGGACATCCAGGACCGCGACACCCGAACGCATCCGCGCCGAACTCCGCGCGGCCACAGATCGCTTGACTAAGGGGTGTACTCCCGTTCCGCACCCGAGGGAGCCGGATCGATGCCCCAGCGCTTCCACGCGGCGGCAGCCGCCGCCCGTGACATCGGCGACCTGAACACGCTGCGCATGGTGCTGGCGCTGGGGGACCTCCGGACAGAGCCGCTCGCCGTGTGCAACCGGCCCCGTAGCAGCGGAGAAGTGCGGGGCTCGCACGGGCGTACACGTACCGTCTGCGGGCCAGTGCCCCAAGGGTTCGATAAGTACCGCCGCAGAACCAGCGGTTGAGTCTTGAATTCCTGCGTTCACCCCGGTGCTACCGTACTCATCAGTAACTATGACGGGCACCCGTCAGGGGGAAGCCGCGGATCGCAAACCCTAAGAGAGCGTTGCGGCCCGCTCCTTAGACCAATTAGACCAAGGAATCCATGCACCACAGATTCATATCCAGAGTCGTGATCACCACGACCGCACTGTGCGTCCTGCTCGCCACAGGCGCCGGGAACGGCGACAGCGCGTATGCCGCCGAACAGAAGCAGCAGCGCAGTCTTGTCGATATCGCCAAGCGGGTCTCGGAGTACGCGCAATGCGACGACCTTCGGCTACGGGAGAAGGCGAAGTGTTTGCGTGAGTTCGGGGGCAAGGCCGTCAAGGTCGGCGCCGGTACGGCACTGTTCCTGTACGGCACGCAGAGCGCGATGAAGGACCAGGGCGCCCGCTTCGCCAGCCTCAACAAAGAACTGAAGACGCTCAAGGACCTCAAGCTCGCTGAGCTGGAGGATCCTGCCAAGGCGGGCGACGCTAAGCATCAGGAGAAGAGCCTGACCCACGCGGTCAGGGCTTTCCGGGCTGCCAAGCCTCATTTGAAGAGCCTCGGCGCCGACATCGCCGCGGCCGACCGGCTGATGGGAGCCGAAACCGACTCCCTGGTTGCTCTAAGCATGCTGACTGTCATGCTGGGCGACCACTACGCGGAGTCGAAACCACTGCCTGAGGGCACCAAGCCCACCAAGCCCGCCAAGCCGCTCATCGACTGGGACAAGGAGCTCAAGGAGCTCGGCGAGGCCTTCGACCAGATGAACGCGGGCTTCGAGCAGATGAACCGCGGCCTCAAGCAGATGAACGCGGGCGTCGCCCAGGTCAACAAGGGGCTTGAGCAGGCGAACAAGGGCATCGCCCAGGCTAACCGCGGTATGGACGAGATGAACGCGGGCATCGCCCAGGCCAACCGCGGCATGGACCGGGCCAACAAGGCAGTCCCCGGCATCAAGAAGGGGGCGGAGAAGCTCGGCGAAGTCTCGGACATCGACTACTCCGGTATCGGAGACACCTGGGGCTCCGGCTCAACGGGCCTGGACAACGCCGAACAGCGGCGTTGGATGTCCCTGTTGCTGGACCTGATTCCCGGCATCGGCGACGGAAAAGGGATCATCGAGGCTGTGACCGGCCAGGACTTGGCCACCGGCGAAAAGCTCAACGGCACCGACCGCCTGCTAGGTTCGCTCGTGGTCCTGCGCTGGCTCAAGGTGGGCGGCAAGGTCCTGAGGGCCGAGGACGTCCGCGACGCACGCAAGGGCAAAGGGGCCGCTGCCTGCGTCCCAGACAACAGTTTCGTTCCCGGCACCCCAGTGCTCCTGGCCGACGGCACCCGCACCCCGATCGAAGAGGTGCGGGTGGGGGACCAGGTCCTGGCCACCGACCCCCAGTCGGGCCGGACCGAGTCGGCGCCCGTCACCGCCCTGATCAGCAGCGAGGGCACGAAGCAGCTCGTCCGCATCACCATCGACACCGGCGGTGACCAGGAGCGGCACACGAGCAGCCTCACCGCCACCGGCCGTCATCCCCTCTGGACCGAACGCCCTGGGCGTTGGACCGACGCCGCAGACCTCCGGGCTGGTATGTGGTTGCGCACCAGCGCCGGCACCCTCGCCCAGATCACCGGCGTCAAAGCCTGGACCGCCCCGCGCCAGCAGGTGCACAACCTCACCGTCGCCGGCCTGCACACGTACTACGTACTGGCGGGCGATAGTCCGGTCCTGGTCCACAACGCCAAAAAGAACAAGTGCGGCCTCATCGTCGATCACGTGGGCCAGGTGGACCAGGATTGGGTGACAAAGGGAGCTCACGTCAATATGAAGGACGGCATGGAGGTGGCGATCCGCCCGGACGGCAAGGGCGGCATCAAGGGCGAGGCGATACGTCTGAAGAACGGGACCGCCACGCAGAAGCAGGTGGATGCCGTGATCGCATCCATCAAGTCCAACCCGAAACTGCGTGCGGACATGATCAGGGTGACGAAGTCCGCCAAGGAGGTCTTCGAGTCCAGCGCCAAGGCCATGAAGGAGGGTCGCAACCCGCAGTGGCGCTTCAGCAACGACCGGACGGCAGAATTGCAGGCCTTGATCAACGCCATGGAGAAGATGTAAATGCTCGACCTCGACTTCTATGCCCATGTCGCAACCCGTGGCGACGTGCTGGGGGCCGGCATCGGCACGCAACCCGCCGAGTGGGAGGCGAAGCTGGGTTCCGACTACCTCGATGACAGGTCGCAGGGCATCATGCGCCGGGACTACGGACTCGTGGAGCTTTCGTTCCAGGAGGACCAGGACGCGTGGCTGTGCTTCGGCATCAGCGTGCAGGTTCACCGCCTGCGACAGGGTGACGTGTCCACGGTTCCAGCACCCCTCCGGAACAGGTACGGCCGTTTTGCTACCCGCGTGACGTTCGACGAGCTGACCGCCGTGATCAACGGCCTGGGCTACTCGATCGAGCCGGACAACGACGCGACGACGAGGGACATCCACCGGTACCGGGTGCCCGAGACCGGCGCGAGGATCTTCGTCGTCGCGGATCCCGATCCTTATGGCTACGGCGAAGTGGATCCAGACGAGCCTGCCAAACAGGAGGCGGGGGATGTCTGGGCCATCAACTTGTCGCCAGCCTGGTGGTCGCCGGCGGACTGAGCCGGAACTCATCTCGAACCCCTGTGCACGGGCGCGGCGGTCACTCTCCTGGGTGGCCGCCGCCCCGGTCGGTCCGGCATCGCTCAGCGGCGGTCGGCGGCGGCGAGGGTGTGGGTGGGTTCGTGGAGCGCGGCGTGGAGCCGGTCCGCGTCGGTGAGCGGCAGGGTCGCGACGTCCCGGTGACCGACCCGCGGCCGGGCAGCCCGTACAGCGGCGCGCACGCGCTGCCGACCAGCGCCCTGTGCGCGACCGTGCCGGGCGGCACGAGGAAGCCGAGGGTGTCGCCCGCGTAGTCGTGGAGCACGGGGCCGACGCCGTGACCGTGGCGGAGGATGTTGACCGCTTCAAGGCCCTGCCGGGCCGACCTTTACCTCACTCCCGACCACAGCATGCTCGACCAGCCAAAAGGCAGCGATCAAGTGCGGTTGAACAACAGCTTCTCAGCCATCACGCCCGTTCCTTTATCTGTGCCGCAGGAGCGGGCCCATACGGTGACCCGGGCGCCGTGCACCGTGATCGTCCGGCAATCGTTGAAGTGCTTGCCCAGAGCATCCCGTTTAACGGTCTCCTGAGGGGTTTCGTCGAGCGGCTGCCCCTCGGGATCTGCGAGGGCGATGATGCGGTCGGCGGCGGCAATGCGTTCGCGGATGTCCCCGGCCGGATATTCGATGCCGTGCAGGGTCCCGGACTTCTCCGGGGTCTCCTTCAACGCGATGTCATCGAGCATCCGGTACGGAACCGGGGAGTGCAGTAGCCAGTCGCGCCGTCGGGACGGGGTGAACAGGACTGTGTCGCCGGGCTCGGCAACCTCACGCACAGCGGTGGATACCGCAAACGCGTTGTCCTTGCGGGCCTCGGGGCTACGCATTGCGGTGTGCCATGGTGCCAGCACAGCGGCCAGAACTGCCGGAACCACCGCAACGGCCGCCCACCGGTACGGAGGGTGCGGGAAGATATGGCGGATCCCTTCCGGGCCGACAGCCCAGTCAGCAACAGCGCCCACCAGCAGGGCGAGCCCGCACATGCAGTACACGACGTACCGGTCGACGTAATAGGGCTTGACCATCGACAGCAGGATGAGCAGCCCGGGTGGAAGAGCTAGCAGGGAGAAGGCCAGGGCCCGCATCCCGACAGGTCCGCGCACCGGATACTTCACGGCGGTCAGCAGCATCCCGGCCGACGCGACCGCGATGAACCCGGCCCATTCGGTCACACCAGGCCGCGAGAGCCATCCGAGCTGCGTACCAGCCTGCCCCACGGCAAGAGCAGCAAGCGGGGCGGTCCCGACCGCCACAGTGGCGGCCGAGACGGTGAACGCACGGAGCACGGGGCGCGGTGCGCCAGTGAAGCGGAGCGCCACCCCCCGTGAGCGACCAGAGCGAAGGCCGCGAACAGATTCAGCCAGCAGCCCACCAGACCGGCGACGGCATATGCCACCCAGAAGCAGGTTCGGTTGTCTTCTGCGGCACGGACGAGAAACCAGGTGGCCACACCACGCATGCGGCCACCAAAGCGTACGAACGGCCTTCCTGCGCATAGTGCTGCACTATCGGAGTGATGGCGTAGCGAGTCCTGCCAGGAGCCCCGCACGGGAGGAGACGAGCCGCTTCCCGATTGCGGCGACACCGGCCGCCACAATGGCGGTAGCGACCACGGAAGGCAGGCGGAGGGCGACCAGGCCGCCGTCCCACACAGCGAGCCAGCCGTGCATCAGCAGGTAGTAGAAGCTGTGGACAGCATCAATGTTCTGCACCAGCCCTTACAGCTCCGACACAGTGCGGTGTGCAACGGCTTCGGTCACGGCTTCGCCCCGCCACATTGAACCGTCGCGGCGGATCCCCCACACCCCCAACAGCAGCGCCACCGTGGCCGGGACCACTGCTATCAGACCTCGGCCTTGCCCCTGCCGCGTCATGGTCAGTGCGCTGGGCGATAACCGCATTCGCCGTTCTTCTGTTGTAGAAATGACAGCCTCCCGTTTACGTGCTGCTGGTCAAACGGCACCGTACGGCAGCGGAGTTGCCAGGCATCGGGACGGCCATCGTGGACTCCTTTGTCCTTGATCGGCCTCGTTACCGCCCGCAGACCCCGGGCCGCACCTGCACCGTTCGGGCCGTCGGCGGAGGCCACCGATCAGTCCAGCCGATCACAACAACGCTCTCTGTGGCCTTGAGACTTCTCGTCTCACCTTGCCACGCCCGCCGCCCCAGGCATCCTGAGAGGGTCCGTCAAGTTAACGGCTCTGTCGCATAATCGGTGGTCGCGCTTCGTGTTGATCAGTGCAGGAGTATGCGGTGGCGGAGGAGGGCGAACCCGGCGCGGCCGTGCATCTGCCTCATGAGCCTCTTCGTACGGGTGTTGACGCCTTCGGTGCGGCCGTTGTGGTGCGGGAGGGTGCGGCCGGCGGCGACGGCCGCGCGGTCGAGTTCGAGGCCGTTGGCGAAGGCGTGCAGGTAGGGAAGGTCGGAGGCACGCACGGCGGTGATCCACTTCGTGAGTGCCGCGTCGTTGCCCGGAGCCGGAGTGAGGAGTTCAGCGAACTCCCGGACGAGCCTGGCGAGCTCGGTCATCTCGGGGCAAGAGGTGGTGAGCTCCCTTAGGAGCTCGGCATCCTTGTCCCGCAGGTTGCCGGGGTGGCTGAGGAGGAGGCGGGCCAGCCGCTGCGGGGTGGTGACGGGCCGGTCGCCCTCGGCCCGGCCCTGGGTGAGGTATCGGTAGAGGAGGTTGAGGCTGCCGGTGTAGCCCAGCTCCTTGATCTCACGGAACAGCTGCTTGACGGGGACGCCGGGGTCGGCGGCGCGGCGCTCGCGGAGTTGATCGCGGTAGGGATCGACAAGGGTGGGCCGGTAGCGCGGTGCTCGGCGCAGGGCCTCGGGTTCCCGGGTCCGTGCGTAGCGCTTGACCGTGTTGAGGGCGAGGTTGAGGCGGCGGGCGCATTCGAGCAGGCCGACGCCCTTGCCGAGGAGGTCGTGGACGGCGTGCCAGCGCTCGCGGGTGGTCTGCTCGTGCACGCCCGCGGGGCGGGGCGTGTTGGCGGTGGCCCAGCAGGAGCTGTGAGAGCGGACGGTGGCCAGCGTCTTGTCGCAGAGGTTCTTCCAGATGTGCCAGCGGTCGCTGACCTGCACCGCACCGGGCAGGGCCCGGCGGATTGCCTCGCCGTAGGCCCCCGAGCCGTCGCGGCAGACGATCTCGACGCCGGGATGCTCGCGCAGCCACCTTTCGAGCGTGTCCGCGCTGCGGTCCGTCAGTACGTCGATCCGCTCGCCGGTCTCGGCGTCGGTAAGGATGGTGGCGTAGCGGTGCCGCCGCTTCAGGGCGAAGTCGTCAACGCCGAGCACCCGCGGCACACGCAGCGGGGGCAGCGGCAGCCTCGTCAGCATCCGCAGCGCGGTCGAGCGGGAGATCGAAGCGGCGAGGACGTGGGAGAGGCGGGCGCCTGCGCGGCCCGCTAACTCCTTGACGACCGCGCCGAGTTGGCTGGCCAGCCGGGGCGCCCTGGCCGCCACCGGCGGCGGCTTCGTCCTGGGCGGGGTCGTGCGGCGTTGGTAGCGCTCGAGCAGGCCGGGCACCTGCTCGCGGAACGTCTGCCGCGGGCAGTCCAGCACCGGGCACACCAGGCGCCGTACCCGCACCGACACCACCACCCGTCGGCCGTCCACCGGCACGTCCGCCACCGTGCGCCCATGGAAACCATGCACCCTCTCGGTCAGCGTCCCGCACACCGGGCACGGCACCGGCTCCTTCCGTGTCTTCGTCGACACCCGGATCATTTCGCCCTCGTCCACCACGTCCCCGATAACCAGTGGCGACAGGCCCGAAAACACTGTGTTCACAACCTCGTTGACATCTCCCACACGATGTCAACGACGCCAGTCACCCTCCGTCACCACCGGAAGTGCGACAGAGCCTTTCTATTTACAGTCCCACCACTGGATCAGCGTCGCGATGCGCGGGCAGGACGCGACACTGGAACGGGCTCTGCGTTAACCGGCAACTCGAAGAGGCCCTCACCCACGGACCCGATCCACTCCACCTCGCCGAGATATTCGGGCTCGACGCGAAGACCGCTATGCGCTACGCGGACTCCGCACGAGCCCTGCTGGAGCAAGCCGCTGAACAGCAACTTCGACGAAATCTGCTCGACCGGGGCACACCATGAAGGGAATCATGGGCGGGTGACGTCGACCGAAGCAGCAGCAAGTGCCCTACAGGACCATGCCGCCCTCTGGAGTATGGGAGAAGTCCGGGCCAGCGACGTCGTCAATGCCGCCTGTGATGCGCTCGTTGCCGGACTCGACAGCCCTGGGCTCCGGACGTTGGCCGCCTGCACGCGTGCCGAGGCGGACTACGACGTGCACGACTTGCTCCCTGAAGCACTCAGCGAGCTCGGGCTCACCTTCTATCCGATCGCCAGCGATGCCGGCCAAGAAGTCGCCGCCCGAGCGCTGGCACGTCGCATGCTCGTCGGCGAGCTGACACCTCGGGAGTTCACCTTCCGGATTCACCAGCGCTACGGACACGAGCTGCCCTTGACTGAACGAATTGCCGAACTCGACGACGAATACGACACCCTCGAATACGGCGACAGAACAGTGCCGGAGGTCGACGCTGAGGTCACGGCCGAAGCCCGCCACCTCGCAGCCCACCCCCTCATGTTCTCGCCGAACCCACGGACACACCCAGCTGATGCACACGGACCGACCCGCGAGTTCCGGCTGAACAGGCTTCAGTTGCCCTGAACCCCCGTGGCTCACCGGGGTTGAGGAACTAGCGGACAGCCGTTATCGCTGAGAATGATCACGATTCGGGTTAACTTGGGGGTCTGGTCATCGCTGGGTTGATCTCTGGTTGACCTCGACCCTGATAGAGGCTGTGCACTGGTACCAGCCCAAGGAAGGAAGAGCTTGCCCACCAAGACACTGCAGATTCCCACCACGGACGGCCAGGCCGACGCTTTCGCCGCCTTCCCCGACCGTGGCGAGCGGCACCCGGGGGCGCTGCTGTACACGGACGCCTTCGGCGTGCGGCCCGTGCTGGGGGAGATGGCCCGCGAACTGGCCAAGCACGGGTACTACGTGCTCGTCCCCAACCTCTACTACCGGCACGGCCCGGCACCGGTGATCGAACTTCCCGAGCACATCGGAGAAGAGATCCGGCCCGCGGTCATCGCCCAGCTGATGCCCTTGATCGAAGCGCACACCACCGAACGTGCCCTGCGCGACGCCGACGCCTACCTCGGGTTCCTCACCACCCAGCCCGAGGTCAGCGGCGAACCGGTCGCCGTGATCGGCTACTGCATGGGCGCCGTCCTGGCGATGCGCACCGCAGCGGCCCACCCCGACCAGGTGGCCGCCGTCGCCGGATTCCACCCCGGCCCCTTGGTCACCGACGCGCCCGACAGCCCGCACCGCCTCGTCCCCAAGCTCACCGCCCAAGTCCACCTCGGCCTCGCCGAAAACGACATGCCGTCCGAGGCCATCAGCGAGCTCAACCGGTCCCTGGATGCCGCAGGTGCCGGCTACACCTGCGAGATCTACCCCGGCACCGTCCACGGCTTCACCATGTCCGACACCGACGCCTTCAACCCCTCCGCACTGCAGCGCCACTGGGACCGCCTGCTCCCCCTCCTCGACCGCACCCTGGCCAACAGCTGAAGCTCCGGCTCGAAAACCAAACCTGAAGCTCTGTGCCCAGGAGTCCCAGCTCGCACGCCAGCCGCAAAGTAGCGGCCGGTACCTGGTGATCGTGGTCATGCGCCGCAATCGCGTGTACCTGGTGACAGCTTCCTTAACGACGAGCCATCACCGCGGCGGCGGGACCCGGCCCGACCCCCTTGGAGATCTCGTTGACGGCGTGCAAGGTACGCAGCGCGAGCTGGGCGGCCGCATCCTGCGCAAGGTCAGGTGGCGGCCTGGACTAGCGCCCGAACTGTTCAGCGGGCATGAAGGAGTCTTCCTGAGATGGGGTCAGGCGGCCTGGCCGTAGCGTTCCGGGGCGCGGGCAGCCACCTACGATCAGGCCGCACACGCCCGCCACGTGGTGACCACGGTGAGCCCACGCTGCGGCAGCGGCTACGGCTGCCTGCCCCGCTCCATCGCTACCGCCCTGCTCTGCCGCATACGCGGCGCCTGGCCGACCTGGAAAACCGGCGTGCGCTTCCCGCCCCTGACCTCCCGTGCCTGGCTGGAAGTCGCCAAGACCGGGGGCTTCTACAGCCGTGGCGCCTTCGTCCCCGTCCCACCCGAACTGGATGACGAACTCCTCGACCTTGTCTACTCCGACACCGCCCTGATGACGCACGTGCCCAAGGCCGAGGACACGGCCGGGCGCTACAGCTCCACCTCCCAGCCCCGCGTCATCGCCGGCATGCTGGAAGCCTTCCAGCTCACCGCCGGCATGCGCGTGCTGGAGATCGGCGCGGGGACCGGCTACAACGCCACCCTGATCACAGCGATCACCGGCGTCGAGGTGGTCACCATCGACGTCTGTGACGTCATCGTCACCGAAGCCACACAAGCCACCGCGCGGGCCGGGGAGAAGAACGTCACCGCACTGGTACCGGACGGCTATCTCGGCTGCGCCGGGCGCGGGCCCGTACGACCGGATCGTCGTCACCTGCGGCGTCACCGGTCTCTCACCGTACTGGCTCGACCAGCTCACCGGCGACGGCCTGATCGTCGTCCCGGTCGCCCACGGTGGTTTCCACCCCACCCTCGCTGTCACCCGTGACGGAGCCCGCCTTACAGGCCATGGCGTCATGTCGAGCGACTTCATGAGCGCCACCGGCCCGCTGTATGCATGGCCCGAGGCCCAGATCCAGGCCCTCCCCGAGCCCCTGCCCGCCCAGAAGCTCACCACCCGCAAGAACATCGGCCCCGCCCTGGAGCCCGACGCTTACTACGACCTGTGGTTCCACCTCGCCTGCCAATCCCGCCGCACCATCCGCGCCTACATCGACGGCCTCAACCCCGCCCTGGGCATGGCCTGCCTCCACGACGCGAAACACGGCACCGCCTGGATCCAACGCACCGGCGACGCCCACTACATCGGCACCCCGGCCCTCGCCGACGAACTCGCCACCCACGTCCAGACGTGGGCCAACCTCGACCAGCCGGCCATTTCTGACCACTACGCCGTCTTCGAACGCATAGATGCCGACGATCCGGTCTTCCATCCGGCCGGATGGCGCCTCTGGGAAGACCATGCGGAGGGATAGCTCCCATCGACGTCTGTGGCGGGAGAACCGTGTCATCTGGTATCCGTGATAAGTGGACCCCGGCTGTTCTCCCCGCGAACCCTGAGGCCGCCCCACAAGGTCACCGCTTGGTTGGGGACGGTGGAAAGCTCTACGCAATAGATCTCGACCTACGTGGCGCTGACCTTTCTGGCGGAAATTTCTCAGAGTCGTGGTTCACAGAGGCGCTTCTGAGTGAAGTGCCACTAGTGGGTACAGACTTCTATCGAGCTGACTTGGAAGGCGCTGATCTTTCCGGCGCTGACTTGACGGAATCCTGCCTTGTGCGGGCGAACCTAGACGAGACGACGCTTCGGCTCGCGCGGTTGGACCATGCGAACATGGTCAAGGCTTCGCTCCACTCGGTCGGTGCTTCTGGGGCAAGCTTCCAGGGAGCTCGGCTCATGGATACGTCTCTCGGTGGTGTTGACCTGCGCGGGGCAGACCTGTCTGGCGCTGTCGCGAGCGAGACGATTCTCAGGGCCCGTGTGTGGATGGGCAGACCAGAGTTCACGGCCTCTCAGGCACAGTGTTTGGCCCTGTGACTCTGTTCTCCAGCGGTTCGACCGTCGAGCTCAAGGGCAAGGAACTGGAGCAGTGGCTCAACAGGCGTGGTGCTCAGGTCGAAGTGCTAGCCTCGATCTTGCATGAGGGTCCGTCAGCTTGCTGACGGGCCCTTTCCGCTCGTTCGGGGTGGGGATTTTGCAGGTGGGCAGGCTGGTGGCCCGGCTGTCGCGTCGGGTGGGCGCCGGGTTCCACGGCTCCGGGTTGGTGGGTGCTCGTCGGGACAGATCGTTGTCGCAGGTCAGCCGGGGTTCGGCAGGACCCGCAGTCGTGGCACACTCCCCTACGCCCACCTGCAGGTGATCAAACCAGCTGACAGTACGGGGTCGTGAGTCCGGCAGGCTCTCACACAGTTATCCACAGCCTGCAAACCATGCAGATCTCCGCCGGTACAGTGGGTTCGCTGCCCAGCGTCGCGCTAAGCGAGAATCGGACGTGTTCTGTAGCGGAGAGTAGCGGGTTTAGGGATGGGGTTCGCGCAGGGACAGCACTGGCGACCTAACGTGCTACTTGGTGGATGGAGACATGGAGCCTTTGGAAACACCGGTCATGCGAGAGATCTCCGCCATGGGCGAGGGTGTCTCAGCGAGGCAAGCACCCCTGCCACCAGGTCGTGCGTCCGTTGACGATGGCAAGTTGAAGGACACACCAGCGAACCGTGCGCTGCATCCCGTGGTGACACCGCAGGCTCTCTTTACGGATCCAGAACTGATTGACCACACCTACTACGCTGACGAGAAGGCTGTCGTGCTCCGCGACGACGTCCGCGCTGGGCTACGTAAATTGATCGATGCGGGAATCAAAGTCGACTGCATTGTGACTTCGCCGCCCTACTACGGGCAACGTGATTACGGATACGATGGTCAACTTGGCCTCGAAGAGCGCCCGCAACAGTTCATCGACAACCTGGTGGAGGTGTTCCAGCTGTGTTGGGAGGTTCTCAGCGATACTGGTTCGCTGTGGATCAACATCGGTGACACCTACTGGAGTGGCAAGGGCGCGCATAAGAGCGGTGAAGCGAAGCAGGGAGCGCGACGCTTCGGAATCAGACCCCAAGACCGGCCCGGAGATGGCAAGTGGGCGCGGCCGAAGCAGTTGCTTCTAATCCCTCATAGGCTTGCTATCGCTCTGCAGGAAGCCGGCTGGCTTGTCCGCAACGACAATGTGTGGGTGAAGCCCAATCCTGTTCCAGATCAGGTACGTGATCGCTGCTCGATCTCACACGAGTACGTGTTCCATTTGACGAAAAGCCGCTGGTACTACTTCGATCGCCTCCCTGTAGGGAGAAAGCAAGAGAAGACGGGGCGCGTCCTGCCACCGCTCGACACGTGGGATGCGCGAACTGCCTCTGGCAACGGAGGAAAGCACCGCGCAGCGTTCTCTGATGATCTCGTGC
Source organism: Streptomyces gobiensis (assembly GCF_021216675.1). Classification (NCBI taxonomy): domain Bacteria; kingdom Bacillati; phylum Actinomycetota; class Actinomycetes; order Kitasatosporales; family Streptomycetaceae; genus Streptomyces; species Streptomyces gobiensis. The sequence goes on from NZ_CP086120.1 coordinate 3,093,858, forward strand.
GAATCCCAATCTTGGCGACGACGCCCCCTCAAGGAATCGTGCTGGATCCATTTAATGGGTCGGGAACGTCCATGTTGTTTGCCAGGTCGAACGGAATCCGCTCAATTGGAATTGACCTCAGTGAGGATTACTGCGAGCACGTTGCCGATGAGCTCAAGAAGCTAGACAGTCAACTCGACTTGGAGTCGTGAGGTGCCGATTTACCTGTCGAAGACCGCTCTCAAAGAAGCCGTTCGCCGACTCGGGGAGTCATCAGCCGCGGCTCGGCTCGGTGACTTCCTGGTCTTCAAGAGGGCTCTGGAGATCAAAAAGGTGGAGGTGCAGGGGCAAGACTCGGCAACCGAGCCCACCGACGTCGTCACAGGCACCAAGTCGCAGCACTTCGTGCAGGCGATTGAGCAACTTACCTTGTGTCACCCAGATCTGGGCGCAGGAGGTGAGGCCGAAAACCCGTACTTCGTTCCGTTCGGAGCCACGCGTGAGAAGAACCGTGGCTACCGTTCCCACAAGTATCCATCGAATGGATCATCTGACACAGTTAGTCGCTGGCAGTCTCAAAGTGCCACGCCGCCGCTGAAGCTGGTGCCCGGAACCAGTCCAAAGGCCTTCAGGTTCGAAGAGCGGAGCAAGCAGGAACTGGAGTCGTTCTTCATTGTTAAGGGTGCACAGGGTAATTTCTCTGGGGAGCGACCGCGGATACTTGACACTGCCATCTGGTGGTTCCGATTTACTGATCTCGAGGAGAGATTTCAGCGCGAGCCTACCGAGGAGGAGCTGATTGATGCGGCTATCACCGACCTCGGACTAAATGATGCTGAACTCGATGCCCTGTTTACTGCGAGAAATGAGAATCTGCTCGATTTGGCGTCGCAAGTCGAATCGACGACCGCTGAGGAGTCCTTGTGACGCACGCTTTCGCCGATACGCTCGCCGATCCAGCGGAATACCTCCCAGCGGCCCCTCAGCCTCGAGCTTCGACACCACTATCCACTCCAACGTCGACTTCCGCAGCGCCGTCCGCAAACCTTGCAGAGCAGATAGAGCATGTCGCGCAGTACGTAGCCACCCGGGGCTTCGTATTCGACCCCTGGCAAATTGCTGCTTTCATTACGGCCGTGCGTACCAAGCCGTTTGTGATTCTGGCCGGCATCTCGGGAACCGGAAAGACCAAGCTACCTAGGCTTGTGGCTGAGGCGACTGGAGCTAAATGTATCACCGTCCCTGTTCGCCCAGACTGGACTGACAGCAGTGATCTGATCGGCTTTGAGCGACTCGATGGTTCGTTTCAACCCGGAGAACTGTTGCGTGTTGCTCGCCAGGCGCAGGAGCATCCCGAGCAACAGTTCTTCTTCGTATTGGACGAGATGAACATTGCGCGGGTTGAATATTATCTGGCTGAAGTGCTTAGCCACTTGGAGAACCGTAGCCGGGACTCTGACGGCAGAGTTATGTCTGACCCCCTGGCCCCCCATCTGGTTGATTCAGCTGCGAATGAATGGGCGCAGGTGCGGCTGCCAGATAATCTGTGCCTCGTTGGCTCTGTCAACATGGATGAGACCACGTATGGCTTCTCCAAGAAAGTTCTTGACCGTGCCTTCGTGATTGAGTTCTCGCAAGTCGACTTGTCTGCCGTGAAGCCGACGAATGGGCAATCTGTACAACCAGCCCAATGGGAATGTTCTCACTGGAAGGCTCGTGCGCTCTCGCTGAGCAGTCATCCCGACTGTGATACTGAAGCGGTTGCCTCTATCATCGAAACCCTGACAGAGGTCAATGGGATTCTGGAGCAAGGCCAGCTTCAATTCGGCTATCGGGTGCGCGATGAAATCACCATGTTCTGCCTCGCAGCGAAGGATTGTGCAGACCTGTTTGCTACGTCCAACTCCGGGACGGTCGATCCGCTTGATCTCGCTATAGCGATGAAGGTGCTGCCACGAGTACAGGGTGGAGGAGCGACCATCCGGAACGTACTCGACAGCCTCCACGTTTGGGCATCTCCATCTTCGGAAGAGGAAGCTCATGGAGTACCCTCGGGCAACGATTCCCAGTACCCGTTCTGCACTGACCGACTGGAGCTCATGCTGCGACGTTTGCAGGAAACGGGCTTCACTAACTTCTGGCTGTAGCGCATGGTAAGCGAACGCTTGCTTCAAGTCGTTACGCCATTCGCGACTGTGGAGATCCATGGGCCGCGACGGGCACGCTGGGCTCTCTCGACTCCGTCGGACGTTGAGCCACGACTCGAGATTGAGGCATCGACTGGCTCAGCCGGTGTGCAGGTGGTGGGACGTTCTGACTCTGCCTCGGGTATAGCTGGGGCAGAGTTCCCACATTTCTTCGAGGAAACTACTTACCGGATAAGAGTTAAGTCCCGTATTCCGGGAAGATCTCCAGTGCTGGTACACCGCGATCCCCTGCTACTTAATTCCATCGACTCCTATCCAGAGGACTTGATGTGCGCCGGGTCAGTAAATTTTGGTCGGCAGGTTGGTTTGTGCACCTTGGAGGTGGGCGTCGGTCACGAAACATTGCGGCTGACAATCGAGGTTTTCCCTGCCAAGATTGACTACGCTACCGATTACCAGGACCTGCTCTCTGATGTAGCGGCTACGTCTCGGGCACTTGCGTTGGAGTATCTGCGAGCCACATACCAGACGGGTGAAACTCGTGACGTTCGAGATGCGACCAGTCTCGATTGGATAACGCTGTTGCGCAATGAGATCAGCCTGCTGGTTCGATCAATCCGGTACGTTAATGAGCACCCGCACAGAGCGCTGAGTCGCGAGATTGACTATGTACGTGTCGACCGCATCAAGCGCGCAGATGCGACCATCCGCAAGGCAATCGTACGAGGCCGTGGGCAGGGTCCTTGGACTGAACTGCCAGGCGCTGGCCGCATCCGAAGCGTTCTGCCAGCATCCCGCAGCCGCGAGACCTTGGATACCGCTGAACACCGGTGGCTTCGTCTGCAGCTCGCTCTGATCCGCGATCGACTATCAGACATCCATGCCACTGTGTCCGCGGAGCTGGAACGGTCCCGGACAGGCGGAGGCGCCGCGCCAGCAAGGCTGGTGGCTGAGGAAAGGGAGGTTGCCGGCTTCTCCCGGAGTATCTCGGAGCTGCTGGCACTTCCGCTGTTCGACAGTATAACGGAGCCTCCTCCATCAGGCTTCGCTTCGCTCACGCTGCTGAGTGGTATCGGGTACGGCGAAGCTCATCGTGTGATCATGGTGTTGAGGCTTGGGTTGTCGATCCACGGCGAATCCTTTGACCTATCAGTCATGGATGTTCATGGCCTGTACGAAACTTGGTGCTACCTCGAAGTTCTGAGGATTGTTTTGGCGAAGACGGGCGGATCTGCCGACCTTTCGACCTTGTTGAGAGTGGAAGAGAGTGGCATTCGGGTACGCCTGGCTCAGGGGCGACGCACGGCTGTTACATGTAAATCACCCACTGTCACACTCGATGTTTCTTACAACGATCATTACCGAGGGCTAACGGGGCAGCAGAAACCGGATATCGTTCTTAAGTTTCGGCATGATGGCTGGCCAGATCTGATCGTCTTGCTTGATGCAAAGTATCGGCTGGATGCTTCAGACGGCTACCAGCATCAATTCGGCTGCCCGGGCCCTCCAATTGATGCCATTAACGCCCTTCATCGTTATAGGGATGCGATCGTGGTTGGTCGGGGGGAAAGCAAAGCCCGTCCCGTTGTGAAGGGGGCGGCACTATTTCCTCTGTCCAGCGCTGCGTCTTCAGAATTTCCTAACTTGAAACTTCGTGAGGCGCTCGAATCGCTTGGAATTGGAGCACTTCCTTTCTTGCCAGGAAACATACAACATGTTGAGGATTGGCTGGATGGGCTACTGACACTCGCACCGGAAGACCTTGCTGTGCCCGGTCCTCCGTTTGCAGGCCTGACTGAGAGACGTAGTCGAGGTTTGGACTGATCACGCTCGGAGAAGTTTTGAGCAGGTGGGAATCCGTTTGCGAGTCGGTGACGAGGGGTTCGCTTGCCGCGGCGGGGAGGCAACTACTGTAACTACTAACCTAAGCACGCCGATTATCTAGATATTTCATCCAGGAGGCTTCGCTCAGCTCGTGGTCCAAGTATCGGATCCTGAGTGTCTGGGCAACGGTTCGTTGGTATTTTGACGTCGCCGTTATCCTCATTTGGGAGACTAGTTGATCCAAACTAGCCACCTTCATGAGATCCGGCCTATTGAGTGCTTCTCGATACAGTTCTGCCGTTTTAGGTGCCGATTGGTCGCCAGGGTGATGTAGGACAAGAATGGTAGGGAGATCCCCTCCTTTGTGAGTGGTGAGCCAAAGATCGGCGGCTAGGGCATGACACCGAAGCAATTGGTTGACTGGTCGAGATTGACTTTTTCGGTCGCTTAGATCCCATAGCCCGGTTTCGATTGCTAGCGCTTGATATTTAGGATTCTCGGAAACCTTCAAATGACGGCTGTTGAAACGGTCGGAATACTTGACTTCGACGGCAAGGCCAAGGGGACCGCTTTCGGTTTCGAGATGGATCCACGCATCCAGCCTTGTCATGTCTCCGAGGTGAAGGTTGCGCCTCTGAGGAGCGAACTCGACATCCATCTTGGTAACCCGCTTGATTTTCATGCCAATTAGGCCGCTTATGGAGCGAGCGGCCCAGTCGGGGTCTTCCTTCAAGGGGGCCAGGAGATTGATAGTCAACGCTTGACTGGATGTCAGGTACCTTGTGCAGCGAATAGGGTCAACTCCCCAGCCATCGCGCCTGCGTGTCCGGTAGAGATTCTCTGCGGAAAGCGTGGTGAAGTTCTTCCCGGCTGCGGCGTCTTCGGGATGCAGAATGCTGCCACTCGGTCGGTTTCCGGAGTGGGGTTCAGTGTTCCCATATCTCGGGAGTTTTAGTATGTGCTGGCGATACCATGATTGATGGAATCTAACCCGTGCCCGGATTCCTGATTCGCCCGGGGCTTGCGGACCGATACCCTGGATATCGGAGGGACGCGCCATCGGGTTTGATGAGGTGTTGGCCATTGTGGTACTCCAGTGTGGCGCGGCGCGTCCTGTGCTGTCCGATCTTATCCGATTGCGGAGGGCGTTTTAGCTTAAGGTTAGGCTCCGGATGCGCGTGCACTTGTAGGGGGTTGGTGACATGTGGAGCGTTCCTGGAAGGCTTCAGTTGCTTCTTTGACGTCTGGGCTTGGGTTCGCTTGACGGCCTACGAGCTCGTAACACGATCTTGTTGTGGTGTGCTGGTTGCGGTGACTGGTGTAATGATTCGGCTGTTCGTGCTGTGTGAGTACCCGGCCGTGGATCGTGGATGACGACTTGTGGGCGCTGATCGAGCCGCTGCTGCCGCCCTGGCCGGAGAAGGCGCCGGGGACGCGACCGGTGGCGGACCGGCTGTGTCTGCAGGGGCATCCTGTACGTGCTCTACAACGACATTGCCTGGCAACTCCCGCCCTTGGAGCTTGGGTTAGGCTCGGGACAGACCTGCTGGCGGCGCCTGGACCGCTGGCAGTAGGCTGGGGTCTTCGACCAGCTGCACCGAGATCCTGCTTGCCGAACTCAACGTGGGCCGGCGAACTCGACTGGTCCAGGGCCGGCGTGGACAGCTCCCACATCCGCGCGAAAAGAGAGGCGAACCGACACCGGTCCGTCGCCGGTCGACCGGGCGGAAGGCGGGCAGCAAACACCACCTGATCTTCGACGGACACGGTACCCCGTTCAAGGTCATCACCACCGCGGCCGACGTCAACGACGTCACCCAGACCCTCGCCCTCGTCGACGGCATCCCGCCCGTGGTCGGACGGCCCGGCTGCCCGCGCCGCCGCCCCGACTCACTTCTCGGCGACAGGGGCTACGGCTCCAACCCCAACCGCCGAGAGCTGCGCAAGCGGCGGATCCTGCCGTTCATCTCCCGCAAGGGCGCCCCGAACATCAAGGGCCTGGGCAAACTCCGCTACGTCGTCGAGCAGACCTTCGCCCTCCTCCACCAGTTCAAGCGCCTCGCCGTCCGCTGGGAACGCCGAACCGCACTCCACGACGTGTTCATCTCGTTGGCCTCCAGCCTCATCTGCTGGAGACGTCTCAAGAAGGCCCGCCCGTGATCCTGTTACGAGCTCTACGGGAGCAGAGCCTGGCTGTCGCCACTCGGCGGCCAGCATGTGGTCGCGGCGGGAACACCGCCAGTAGCAACCCGCCCGGCGTCTGGGTCTGTCTCCGCGGTCATTGGCCGCAGCACCACTACGGGCATCGAACGAGTGTTTCCGAACGTGCGCATTGGGCGGTGGGCGCGCTCGTCGAGTTGGCGAGTTCGTGGTCATGGTCATGGTTTCGACGGTGATGGAACCGTGGTAGTTGGCCATCTGACTGCTGGCCGGGGGATGTGGGTGAGGATGTCGTCTGACCGTCGACTGTCAACACTCGCTCATATAAGTGTCCGTTGGCTTCACGCTGTGTTCGTAGTCGTACAGTTGGTAGACGTTTGTGCGATACGTAGGGCGGGGGAGCCCCGTGGAGCGGGTGCTGATGGTTGGGGGCAGCACAGCTGTGTCACTAGAGATGTGTCGGCAGGAGGTAGACCGTACCGATCCGTCCGGGATACCGGAGTTCACCGGTGACTTAGGCCTACTGGAGAAGGACGCGGCCGCTTTACGGAAGGACGCGGCCGCGATCCGGAAAACCGGTACGGACGTGAACTCCAGCTTCCAGGGACTGTCAGGCTTCTACGACGCTCCAGAGGCGGAGCAGCTGTTCGCGACGACGAAGCCGGTGGCTGATCGGGCGGACGGGTTTGCTGGTGATCTGGAGAAGGCCGCTAAAGCGCTGGCTGAGTACGCCGCTGAGGCTGACCCGATCGTACGGGAGCTTCGGGGGCCGAAGGCACAGGCGACCGCGTTCGTCGCCTCTGTTGAGGGGGAGGACGGATGGCGGAATGACAAGGACAAGGCCGCCCGGAACAACGCTCTGGTGCAGGAAGTCAATGTGGCCGTTGCCCGGTTCCATGACGCGGAGCGCCGTGCCGCCAGCAAGATCAGTGCCCTGGTGGGCGGAACTCAGTGGGTGGCCGGTGATCCCACGGCTGAGAAGCAGAAGGCCAACGCTTACGGCCTGAGCGTGGAGGACATGAAGCAGGCCACGGACACTCCGTGGGGCAAGGCGGTGGAGCCGCCTCGTGACTGGCTGGAGTCCCTGGGCAATGGCATCAAGACCTTTGTGTGGGACGGCTTCACGGATGCCTGGTCCGGTCTGGGAAATGTGGTCGGCGGGGTCGGTCTGTACGTGGCCTCGCCGTATGAGTAGGTGCTGGACAAGACCCTGGGCGCGGCCGAACCGTCCGAGGACGAAGAACGGATGAAACAAGCGACCAGGGACTTCGGCAAGTCGCTGGTCGCCTGGGACGAGTGGGGCAAGAACCCCGCCCGCGCGGCGGAACGGTCACCTTCAACATCCTCACCCTCGGCATTGGCGGCACCAAGGCCGGACTAGCGGGCAAGGCCGCCAAGACGGTGAACGCTGTAGGCAAAGCCGGGACGTATGTCGATCCCATGGCCTACGTCGGCAGAGGCCTGAGCAACGAAGCCATCACCCGCCTCGCCAAAGCATTCGGCCTCACCGCCCAACTCTGCAAAGTCATCCCCGGCATCAAGAAACTGCCCGGCGGCGGCATACAGCACCCCCCAGTACGGCAGCATCGACCAACACGGCAACGTCACCACCCCCGACGGCCGCAGCCACCCCGTCGAAGACGCCCCACCGGAACCTTCCCCCGCCGACCGCCTCAACCGCAACACCAACCAACCCCCACCCCCCAAAGCGAACCCGCCTTCTTCGGCACCAACCGCACACCACCAGGGGCCACCGCACACGTACCTGACAACGTGCCGGGTGCTGGCCGCGACCTGCCCGGTGGCACGAACGCACCCACCAACGCCACCGCCCACGCGGGAGACGGTCTCCCCGGCAACGGCGCGGACCGCGCTTCCCCAGACAGCCCCGGTCGTGACTCTTCGGGTCAAGGCCGTGACGCCGCTCCAGGTGGCGCAAGCACGGTTGATCACGGGCCCACAAATGGTGGTGCCCCTGAGAGTGGCGAAGGCACGCCAGGGCCCAACGGCAACGGCGGCCCCGCCGAGGGTGGGCCGCATCGGCCATCGGAGTCTGTCCGGTACGCCGAGAACAGTGAACCTCAGCCATTCCAGCGGGGTGGGGAAACGGAGCGGAGTATCCGTGAGGAGTTGCGCGGGACAAGCGTTAAGCCTCAGGACCTGGAGAAGGCGTTAGCCAACCTTGCGGTTCACTCAGCTGGGAAGGAGATCGCTGAAGCCATAGCATCTGGAAGGCTGAGCGGTGCTCACCTCGATCAGGCCTGACCGGGCCGGTCCCCTGTTCTTGACGATCCTGGTCACTTGGCTCACGGCGTCATTGCTGTTGTACTTCGCGCTACCCCTGACCCTATTCGGTTGCACGCTCGGTAAGCGGATTTGTGGAGTGCAAGTGACGCACCAACGGAACGGCGAGTGCAGCGGCTTCTGGCGAGCAGTGGGCCGGGAGGCCTTCTGGCTGATTTCACTTCCCACCCCGGTCCCTTGGCCTGCTAAATCCCTGTGGTGCTGCTGGGATAAGCCGTTCCAACTGTGCCTGCACGACAAGGTGTCGGGAACTGTGGTGGTGCGGCGTATGAGCTGACTCTCAGGAGTCAGCTCCGGACAGAGGAAGGTCAGGCCTCAGGACGCCGCCTGCCGTTGTGTCAGGGGGAAAGTTCCAGGCTGCACCGCTCCGGTATTTATGTCGACACTGACGTTGGCTCGGTAGCGCTCTGTGATACACGTTCCTTGCCAAGCGGCGGAATGCTGTTCTCCATACATAACCAGACCCCCGTGCTGCGTTGGTGGTGGGAAGCCTGCGGATTCGGCTTGCTATCTCAGGTGGTCGAACTTCCGAAGCTTGACTCCGAGTATGAGCGACTGGAGGTTCTTGTGGCTGGCGTTGACGATCACGTCCGGGTCGTCGCTCTCGCGCACGAGGGCGCTACCCTCAGCCCCAGTTGCGATCTCCAGGCAATCGGTGGCACTGGCCGAGTATGAGGACTTTTGCCACCAAATTTTCGACATAATTAAACTTTCGAGGTTATTGTGTCAGTTCATGATGAAGGATCCCATGCCACCAGAAGCGAGGTTGAGGGGTCGCTAGCTGAGGTGGTGGAATCCTCCGGACTTGAGACCACGCACGAGTGCACGGAGATTCTCGCGGCTGGTGGTAATGATCTCCTCGGGGCGGTCGCCTTCTCGCAGGAGTATGACCTCCGTGCCCTCAGGGGCAAGCGCAAGCTCAACGCAGTCTCCTTGGTTGGTAGAGTATGAGGATTTTTGCCAGCGGATTTCCGACATTGTCACGCCTTCATAGTTTGTGTGCGATATTGCGGATAAAATCCCGCGAATCCTTGGGGGGAAGGGAAGTCTCTTCGATATGCTCCAAGATGGCCCGATAGTTGGCTAGGTGAGTCTCGGCATCAATCAGTACCCCCTCTGTGGCCAGATCTAGGTGCACCGTGTCAAGCTGCCGAACTGGTCCACATGCGTACAGGATTGAACTTCCTGCGTAGGTGTGTCCACCCGCCGAGAATGGCACGGCGCGAATGGTGATGTTGTCCCGCTCTGATGCCTCCAGCAGGTACTGAAGCTGACTGCGCAGCACCTTCGCGCCGCCGAACTCCATCCGCATGGCGGCTTCATGAATCAAGAAGGTGCACTGTGGTGCGCCAGGCTTATCAAGAACGTCCCTTCGCCGCATGCGGAATGAGATCAGGCGACGATGGTCCGCTGGGGCAAGCTGGGGAATGTTTGTGGAGAAAACCGCCTTGGCATATTCTTCAGTCTGTAGCAGTCCGGGAACATGCATCGACTGCATGCTGTGCAGAGTGACTGCGCGGTGTTCGAGTTCGGCCAAGTCCAGCAAGGTTGTAGTCAGACTACCCCTGTACTCCTCCCACCAGCCTTTCCGTCGCTCCTCCGCCATGGTGGCAAGCGCATCGATGTACATCTGATCCGCGCACGCATAGATGCTGGCCAGGGTTCGAACCCGGTCCGCACTGATCCCGAACCGTCCGGCTTCGAGATTACTGATCCCGGTCCGATTGGTGCTGATCGCTTCGGCAGCCCGCTGGGCAGTCATCCCAGCGCGCTCACGCATCTTGCGTAGCTCGGTGCCAAGTCGTCGCTGCCTGGCGGTCGGTGCCTCTCTTGGTGGCATGTCTGCCTTCCTGGTCGTGTCTCGCCCATGTTGTCATACCCACGATCACGAGCGACGGGCCACTCCAACGAGTTATGCGCATCGGTAGCACGCGTTGGTGACTCTGTCCTATGGTCGGTCACGCAGCGAGGTCGCCAGTAAACCCGCAGTGCAGCTGCCTGCGCCTGCCCACAGGTGCTTGGGTGGCCCAGCCACGGTGGCGACACCCATGTGAAGGCACACGTTGGGAGATACGCATGACCGCTTCGCCATCGCAGCCTGCCCCTGACTCCGAGGGAGGCGACTGGGCCATCCCTTTGCATGACTCAGCGGCGAGAGCACAAGCAGAACCCCAGAAAGAAGTAGGTGGAGATGGCGAACGGCCCCATCTCGTACCAGCGTCCGGTGTGGTTCATGTGCCGCCTGGCACGCGCGTGAAGCCATGTCCCTTCCCATGTTCCATCTGTCAGCGGAAGGGACGGCAGGGGCGGCGACATGGCAGTGAAGAGCCCGTCAGTCTTGGGGAGTTGAGGCAGCGAGTCGAGGACTTGAACGACAGGATCCGCAGGCATCTGGGGCAGGAGCGTGGCGGCAGTGAGTGAACGAGGAAACAGGCTGATGGGCGGGACTCTTACGGTTCCGCTGCTCGCCCGGCCGGAAGTTGTGGCCGACCTACGCCGACGGGGCCGATCTCACCTTGTGCTCTGGGGGGTGTCATCACTCAGCGATGCCGCCCAGCTCTGCGTAAGCGAGATGGTCACTAACACCATCGTGCACGTCGGCAAGGGGACCCCCATCGTTCTGCACATCTCGACGTCCAGCACTCGTCTGCGGATCGAGCTGACTGACCCCGACCCCCGGGCTTTGCCCACTCTCCTCAGCACCACGGAGAGCGAGGAGTCAGGCCGAGGGGTGGCTGTGCTGGACACCGTGGCGGTCCTGTCATCCAGCACGATGACACCAAGACCGTCTGGTGCGAGCTGGATGCGGCGACCGCCGTGCCCAGCGGTCATCAGGGGCCCCTCCCCGGAGGGGAGTGCCGAGGCGCTGATCACCCGCTACGGCGGGTCGGACAACCTGGCGGATGGCCTCGGCCCCGGCACGGCTCATGAGACGGCCGTCTGCCTGATCGCTGACCTGCTGCGCTGGCTCCGTGCGCAAGGTCGTTGCTCTGATGCTGCGGTGCTCGCGACACTGACGCGTCTCGCGGTAGAAGTCGGTGCAGGCGAGTGATGGGGATCTCCAACGCGGCTCTTAGCGAGATTGTCGATACATTCGGCGGTGAGGTATCAGACTGGCGGGACGATTGCTTGCGTGACTATGACGAGCTCAGATGCGACTTCGCGTTGGAGGCGTGGGAGCTGATGTCCCAGCTGGCCGACGTGGACTTCTCCTCGGCTCGTGGGTGACTCCCTGTCGCTGTTCGGGACGTAAGCTGCGCCTATGACTCGGCGCGATCCGGAGTGCAAGGTGGTTGTGGGCGGCGCTGTGTGTGACCGGGGGAGGTTGATGGCGGCAAGACGAACTGCCCCAGCTGTTCTCGCGGGACGCTGGGAGCTGCCTGGCGGCAAGGTCGAGCCGGGCGAGACTCCGGAACAGGCGCTGGTCCGCGAGCTGCGCGAGGAGCTTGGTATCGAGGTGAAGCCCCTTGCGCGAGTCGCAGGGGAGTGGCCGCTACAGCCGGGCCTTGTGCTGCACGTGTGGCGGGCGCAGCTGCTGGAGGGTGAGCCGCGCCCGCTCCAAGACCACGATGAGCTGCGCTGGCTCACCCCGGACAGGCCTTTGATGTCGATTGGCTCGAACAGGACCGCCCAGCGGTGACCGCAGTTGTCCGGTCACTGATGAGTGCGGAGGTAGCTCAGTGACCGGACGCTGATCGATCGATCCCTATCCTCCGACGATACTGGAGTACGTCCAGATGTCGGCGGGAAGTTCATGGCGAAGCTTCCAGACGATGCCCATGGGCTTGCTGCCCTCGTGAGACTCGTACTCGGCAGGACTAAGCAGCGTCCACGGCTGAGGGCCGCCAATGTCGGTCTTCTTGTAGCGACGGACGAACAGGAGGACATCGCTGCCACGCTCCTTGTGGTGCTGGTAGCGCTGTCCGGTTGTCGAAGTCGCAGACGTTTGGTTTTGGGACTCCCAGTGAAAGCGGTCCGCGCTCATCGCATAGTCCTTATAGCGCGTTTGCGGGGAGAAGTCCTTCTCGTCCTTCTCAAGGGTTATCAGCAGGGCATCGGTATTAAGAAGTCATCTCATTTGGACGACTCGGTAAACTGTCGGTCGTGGTGGGGATCGTTGAGCGGCTGGTGCCGGACGAGTTGTGGGAGTTGTTCCAGCGGGTGGTGCCAGAGGCGCCGTCGCGGCCTCAGGGGGGTGGGCGACGGCGGCATGGTGACAGGGAGGTGCTGGCGGCGATTGTGTTCGTTGCCACGTCAGGCTGTACGTGGCAGCAGTTGCCGTCGGCGTCGTTCGGGCCGTCGGGGGCAACGGCCCACCGCCGCTTCTCCGAGTGGACGAAGGCCAGGGTATGGGCCAAGCTCCACCGCCTGGTCCTCGACGAGCTGGGTGCCCGCGGCGAGTTGGACTGGTCCCGCTGCGCGATCGACTCGGTGAACATGCGGGCCCTGAAAAGGGGGACCTGACAGGTCCGAATCCTATCGACCGGGGCAAGTACGGCTCGAAGATCCACTTGATCACCGAGCGGACCGGTCTGCCCTTGTCCGTCGGTATTTCAGGGGCGAACCTGCACGACAGCCAGGCCCTGATACCCCTGGTGAAGGGCATACCGCCGATCCGCTCCCGCCGCGGACGGCGACGGCGCAGGCCGGGAAAGCTTCACGCCGACAAAGGCTATGACTACGCTCACCTGCGGCGATGGTTACGCGAGCGCGGCATCACCCACCGCATAGCCCGCAAGGGAATCGAGTCCTCGCAGCGACTGGGCCGCCACCGTTGGACCGTTGAGCGCACCATGGCTTGGCTCGCCGGCTGCCGACGCCTCCACCGACGCTACGAGCGCAAAGCCGAGCACTTCCTCGCCTTCACCAGCATCGCGTGCACCCTCATCTGCTACCGCAGACTCGCCAATTGAGATGACTTCTAAGGCCTTCGCACCACTTCACTCCCTCGCGGAAGTTGCCGGGCTTGAAGCCGTCCACGGCTGCCTGGCCGAGAGCAGGAAGTATCTCTTCGCGGCTGTACGCCGCGTGAACCGTCAGAGGGATTGCTCCATGCTCGCTCACGAGCGGGATTGGATAGTGTTCCGTGCGCTCGAGGTTGTACGACAACATCTGCCGCAACTCATCGCGGAAGACCGGTTGCTGGCGCAGGTGATCGAACCCCTCGGCGTAGCTGCGGAACTTTCCGCCCACGGGCCAGAGCGAGAAGAACAGCATCCGAGCGTAGGCGCGTCCTAGTTCATCCAGCTCTTCATAGCGTGGCGCGTCGTGGCCGAGTATCTGGGAGTAGGCCGCTACCCGTGCCGGATCGTCGACGTGGAGGAAGGCCATTGCGCGCTTGAGGAGTTGCTCTTCGCCGTCGGGTGCTTCGCTGGCGATGAGGTTGGCTCGGCGCAGGAGCCCTGTCCAGGAGCCGCTGCCCTTGTAGAGCTCCTTGAGCTCGCGACCGCTCTCCCGTAGATAGTCAGCCAGCCGGGGCTGGGAGTAGTCCGCAACCTCACGCGCCAGCTGGGTCACATTGACGTTGAGCTGGCTCTTGATGTTGTCAAGGATTCGTTCCTTTGACTTCCGCTCCAGGATAATTTGACAGCCGGAGGGGAGCTTGGGAAAGTCACGTTGGATGTGGTCGACCAAACGACTACGAGTGAGGTTTGTCAGGGCTCTGAACTGGTTCTCGAACCGGAACTCCTTGCGGTGCTGGCCGATGAAGTCGAGCACCGTGAGGACAGCTTTGTCTGGGGTTCGGCGTAGCCCGCGTCCGAGTTGCTGCAGAAAGACCGTGGCGCTGGACGTTGGACGGAGAAGCAGCAGCGTGTCGACGTCAGGTACATCCAGCCCTTCGTTGAAGAGGTCCACTGAGAACAGCACCTGGATCTTGCCGTCCTTGAGCTCGCTCAGCGCTGTCTCTCGCTCCTGGGCGTGGCTTGTTCCGTCTAGAGCTTTCGCCTTGAACCCGGCCTTCTGGAAGCAGTCCGCCATGAAGCGGGCGTGTGCTACGGACACGCAGAAGCCCAAGGCGCGCAGGGTGCTGGGATCGGTGACCTTGTCCTGGATGGCTTTGATGATGAGTCGCGCCCGCGCATGGTTGCCAGTGAAGAGCTTGTCCAGCTCGCTGATGTCATAGGACCCTCGCTTCCACGTCACCGTCTCCAGGTCCGTGCTGTCGGCGATCCCGAAGTAGTGGAAAGGACTGAGGAGATCATTCTCCAGTGCTTCCCAGAGGCGCATCTCGGCGGCAATATGCCCGCCAAAGAACTCATCCTGAACGTTTCTTCCGTCCAGACGTTCTGGCGTGGCTGTCAGGCCAAGGAGCTCAATGGGTTGAAAGTGGTCAATGAGCCGACGGTAGGTGTTCGCCACCGCATGATGGAACTCATCGATCACAATGACATCGAAGTGGTGAGGGTTCAGTTGGTCCAGAGATCTGGCGCTCAATGACTGGACGCTGGCGAACACATGCTGCCAGTCCCGTGGGATCTCCCCGCCGACGAAGAGCTCACCGAAGTTCGCATCGTCCAAGACCTCTTGGTACGTACGCAGCGACTGCTTGAGGATCTCCTTGCGGTGCGCCACAAAGAGCAGCTTGAGTTGCCGTCCTGGATGAGTTCTCTTGAGACGTTTGTAGTCAAGCGCTGCCATAACGGTCTTACCAGTGCCAGTGGCGGCAACGAGCAGGTTCCGGTGACGACCGTGAATGTCTCGCTCGACCTGGAGCCGCTCCAGCATGTCCTGCTGGTGAGGGTATGGCCGTACCTCAAGGCCAGAGAGGCTAATGGCATGTGTATCGCCTCGCTGCTTACCTGTGGCCTGGATGAGCGCTTCGTCCAGTCGCCGGTGATCTCTGTCGGGGTCGTATGACTCGAAGGCTGCCTCACTCCAGTAAGAGTCGAAGGTCGCCTCGAACTTCTTCAGGACAGCAGGTGTTGCGACTGACGACAGACGGACGTTCCACTCCAAGCCATCGAGCAGCGCAGCCTTGGAGAGGTTCGAGCTACCTACGTAGGCCGTGTCGTACCCCGTGTGGCGGCGGAAGAGCCAAGCTTTCGCGTGCAGGCGCGTCGATCGTGTCTCATAGTTGACCTTGACCTCGGCGTTGAACTCTCTGACTAGGCGGTCAAGCGCGCGTCGCTCCGTGGCGCCGATGTACGTCGTCGTGATGACGCGGATACGCACCCCTCGGCTGCTGGCAGCCTTGAGTGAGTCCTCTAGGACGCGCAAGCCATGCCACTTCACAAAGGCACAGAGCAGGTCGATACGGTCAGCTGTCTCCAACTCGGCACGCAGTTCATAACCGAGATTGGGGTCCTCGGGAGAGTTCGTAATCAGCGCGCTCTCAGAGAGCGGGGTAGCCGGTCGTACTGTGTAGACACCGGGGGCCTGCTGCTCAGCAATGGCAACCAACTGGCGCGGTCCATCCGCGATGAACTCGATCAACTCGCGTGCGCCTTCGTGGCTGCTTAGGGCCTCAAGAATGTTGTTTGCCTCTTCCACCCGCCGCTCAGGTGGCATCGAGGCGAGCAGCTGGCGCACAGTGTCGGCGATGTGCCGAGCGAGGATGTGCGGCGATGACTGGTCACCCACTCTCTGCTCGGCGGCGTGCCATCCCTCGGCGTGCATCTCGGTGAGCCGCTGCTCTAGTCGGGACGTGATCAGACGCTCGTAGATCCCCGGGACCGGAGGGGCCTGTTCTGCGAAGGCATCGATCACGTCATGACTCCTGCTGGTATGGGCTGTTGGTGTCGTATCGTTCTATCAACGGGCTCTGACAGCGCACGTAACTTCATGATCGCGTAAGCGCGAGTACGATGTGGGTCATTGTCCGTATATGATTGCTCTGCTTCTCGCTTTGATCACCCCTGCTTAGTGTCGGGCACGGGCATGGGGGATCTGCTGCTTGAGATGGCTTGGCTTGATGTACTCGGCTCCTTGGCGCGATCACGTCGCCAGCGCGGGCGCCACCATGCGGGGTGACAGGCCGAGTTGGCGCCGTACGTACAGGACCGGGTGCCGCTGCCGTCGATGGGCACCATCGCCCTCCTTCTCGGTCTCACCCTGCTTGTGGTCGCGGTCGGCTCGCTGGCCCCTGCCCGACGAGCTGCACGTATGTCCCCCACCGATGCGATCCAGGACTGGTGAGCACCTCCCATGAGCAAGAGACGATCAAAGACGGCACGGCGGCGCACTGCTGTTCTGCTGCGCTCGTGGGCCTGAGACCCGTGTGGCAGGTCGGGGCGGCAACCGTGCGTGGTTGCCGCCCCGATGGATTTCCGTAGCCCACGCCGGGGAATGCAGAACGTCAACTGGGTGCCTGGGGAGCCTAGTTACAGGATCGCGACTGGGGTATGGCGATTGCCACGGGAGGTCGGCGGGGTGGCGATCGTACGGTCCGCGAGGTGGACTCCGATGTCGCGCGGCGGCCCTGAGCCGGGCTGGTGTGGGGGCGGGTCTTCGTATGAGCTCGGCGACGAACCGGGTCGGCTGCTGGGTGTGGAGGGTCTGCGCCGCGCTGTGCGTAGCCGTAGCAGCGGTGGCCGTTGTTGCAGCTCCGGTGGCGCAGGCGGACGGGCCGGTCACCTGCAAGGTGGGCGCGTATGTGATGGACACGTACGACTTCAGCCCGGCTGGCGGCTCCTTCCGTGCGGATCTGTGGGTGTGGAGCCTGTGCCCTGACGAGGGGCATGACCCGCTGGAGGTCATGGAGTTCACCAACGCCAACAAGGTGGAGAAGAGCCTGCACGCGACCACGCCGGTCGACGAAGGCGTCTGGGGGTATATGAAGGTCGTGGGAAGTTTCCGGGTCGACTGGGATACCCGGGCGTTCCCTTTTGACCGGCATCGGCTGGTCATCGCTATGGAGCCGACCGACGATATCTCCGACTCCAGATATGTGGCCGACAAGGAGAACACCACCTACGATCTCGACGCGATCCCCGAGGAATGGCAGATCGTGTCCTTTCGGATCGTCAAGAGCCGTCATACCTATCGCACCACATTCGGTGACCCCGCCCTGAAGCCGGAGAAGGGAAGCACCTACGACCGGCTCGAACTGCAGATGGACATCGCTCGGGCCGAGTACAACAGCTTCATCAAGCTGACCGGCCCGGTCTATGTGGCTTCGATGATCACGTTGGTGATCTTCGTTCTGGTACTGGACAGCGCTGAGGTCATGCTCGGGCGCCTGAGCCTGCTGGGGGCGGTGCTGTTCGCGATCGTGGTGAATATGCAGCAGTCGTCGACCACGATCGGTGCCGAGACGGCACTGACCCTCACGGACAAAATCCATATCCTGGGTCTCGTCTTCACCATCATCATGCTCGGGATCACCATCATCACCTGGACGACTTCCGGGGGCAGCGACCGGAACCCCAGCCGGGAACGCCGCCGGGTGATTATCGCGGCGGTGATGTACGTCCTGAGCAACCTGGCGGTGATCCTCCCGGCGGCGATTTCGGGCTGAGGGTGGCTACCAAGCCCTGCCTGCCTTTTCGCCTGCCTGCCTTTTCGACGGTGCTCGAAAGGCTTGGGCGTGGCCTCCTGAGCGGTTCAGCATGGGGTGTGCCGGACGGGGGAGCGGGAGCCGGACACTGCGTGCCGGATGTGCCGGTGTGCACGACCACCGCCTCATCCTCTACTGGAACAGCGGCCCGCTGGCCGGTACGAAGATCGGTCCCACCCGTAAGCTCAACTGCGGGTAGTGCGCATCGGCCGCTCAGCCCGCTCAGGCCGCTCAGCCCGATGACCGTCGGTTCCGTGCGGTGACGGAACCGACGGTCATGGTCATTCAGCAGCTCAGTGGCTGAAGTAGACCGTGGCCGGTCGCACCGCGTTCCAGCCGCGGACCTTCGGCTTACCCAGCCTGTTGCCCCACGGGACCGTGCACTTTCCGCCTCCGGAGCCGCAGTTGTACCACTTAGCCTTCCCGTTCTTGCCGTACCCCCGGACCTGCAGGGCGGTGTAGCGGTCGGTCGCCGTCCACTTGATCCCGAGCTTGTATCCCGCATGTCCGGCAACACTGCAGCTCGACGTGGAGTATGAGTACTTGACAGCCGTCGCCACCAGGTGTCCGCCACAACGGCCCTTGCTGGTCACCGTCTGGCTGTGCGTCTGGGTGCTGGGTTGGGCCCTGGGGGCGGTGTTATCGGCCGAGGCGGCAGGCGCGAGGGCCAGGCCGCCGAACACCGTGGCTGTGGTCAGGGCCATAGCGATGCGCTTGGACGCTTTCATGAGAACTCCTTTGTGGCGGAGGGCGACGGCGCACATGCCGTTTCGCCTGATGACGCTGCACATGCTGTGGTCTCGGGCGGCGTCCCTGGAAGGAGATCGCGGTGGGACGGGACAGGGAGGGATATCCCAGCTGTTGATCAGCCAGGACGGTTCACCGTCCGGGACGGCATGGGACGCGTGGGGCAGGCGTTGGGACGCTGGTGCTGAGGGGACTCGACGGCGGGGCTAGGCCGTTTCTTTTGGATCACCTCGCTGACCAGATGAAGATGGCGGCGAGGTGGAGTCCGGCGAGGTAGATGGTGGCGGTCTTGTCGTAGCGGGTGGCCAGGCCGCGCCATTGCTTGAGTCTGTTGATGCAGCGCTCGACCGTGTTGCGCCGCTTGTAGGCGTCGCGGTCGAAGGCTGGTGGTCTGCCGCCGCGGCTGCCGCGGCGTTTGCGGTTGGCGGCCTGGTCGGCGGGCTGCGGGATCACGGCCCGGATCCCGCGCCGACGGAGATGGGTCCGGATCGCGCGGGATGAGTAGGCCTTGTCGGCCAGGATCACGTCCGGCGTGATCCTGGGCCGGCCGATTGGCCGGGGCACCCGTAAGCGGGCCATGACCTCGGGGAATGCGGGTGCGTCACCTGCCTGGCCAGGCGTGATGACGAAGGCCAGGGGCCGGCAGTGGCTGTCCGCGGCGAGGTGGATCTTGGTGGTCAGTCCGCCGCGGGAGCGTCCGAGGGCATGGTCGTCCGGCTCGCCGGCCGGGGCCCCTTTTGACGGGCCCCGGCGGCGTGCTGGTGGGCTCGGACGATGGTGGAGTCGACCGCGACGACCCAGTCCAGGTCGCCTTCGGCGTCGGCCTGGGCGAGCAGGGCGGTGAAGACCTTCTCCCAGGTGCCGTCGGCGGCCCACTTCCGCAGGCGGTCGTGGGAGGGTGGCTCATTGACCATTAACCGGAGGGCCTGATTCTCGTAGAAAGACACGAACTACGGGTCTCAGGCTGCTGACATTTCATGTTTTCGACGCCTGGCTGAAGCCCGCCTGCCGACGATGTACTCCTCGGACAAGCCGAACCAACGAACGGGGAAAGCCTTGTCTGAGAAGCTGCCTGGCCGTCAGATCGAGATCTCCTGGCCCAACCTCGGCATCACGGTCACAGCCGACCTTGACGACCGCAACCCGGCACTCGCCGACGCCCTGTGGGAGTCCCTGCCGTACCAGAGCCTCCAGGGACACGCCCTCATCGCGGGAGAACACCTCTACCACGTAGCGCCGATACCCACCCTGCTGCACACCCCCCACGCCACCCGCATCCCCGACCGGCGCGAGGCCCCCAACGGCACCGTGTTCTGCTCCGGCTTGCTGCACCTGGGCATCAAGTACGGCACCCTGACCGAGCCGATGCCCGCCACCCCCGTTGGCCAGATCCGTGAGGCAGACATGCCCGCCCTGCTGGAAGCCGGGGCCGCGATCTGGGACGCCGTCTACTCCACAAAGAAGCAGATCCTCGCCGAAGTCCGCCGCGCAGGCGAGTCGGGCGGCCACCGCATCCCGATGCTCCACGCCACCAACACGGCCGCCAGCCACCTGATCGCCGACATCTTCGCCGAGACCGAGAAGATCTGGCTCGCACCCCCGGCCGAGCTGGACGACCTCCACCAGGGCATCATCCCCTCCCAGGCAGGCAACTTCGGCACCGTCCTTCCCACCCTGCTATTCGTCAACGGCGAGACCCGGCCCCTGGGTTACGCCGCCTACGGCGGACTCGTGCGCGCCGCCGTCCAGGACATGCCCATGGCCTCCCTCGTCCACATGGCCCGCCTCCTGGTCGGCGTCCCCGCCGAGTTCCTGGGCTACTGCGGCCTGGAGAAACTGTGGGCGTTCACCCAGCGCTTCCTTGACGTCCTCGACCGCCTCGACCGTGACGACTTCTACGCCGTCACCAGCCAGATGGCCCTCTACATCAACTGCCTCGGCGGCTGGAACCTCCACCTGTACCCGTGGGAGACCGGAGACCACCTGCGCCAGCAGGACGCCAAGGAAGGCGCGTAGCCATGCCCGGAGCGGAGGCGCCGAGGAGATGACGACACCGCCACTCATCCCCGCCACCTGAACCCCACACCAAAGGAGAAATCTTGAGCGCCCTGCCTGCCCGGGCTGACGCTGTCGTCATCGGCGGGGGAGTGATCGGAACCTCCGCCGCCTACCACCTCGCCGAAGCCGGCATGAACACCGTGCTGCTGGAACGCGGCAGCCTCGGCGGCGGGGCCTCGGCGCACACCGCGGGCATGGTCCGCACCTACTTCCCCGGCGACCCCTACACCGGGCAAATGGCCGTGCGCAGCTTGAACGCCTACCACGACTTCGCCCGCCACACCGCAGCCCCCCTCGGCCTGAAGCGGCTCGGGTTCATGGTGCTGTTCACCGAAGAAGAGCAGATCGCCAAATTCGAGGCCACCCATCAAGCCCAGCAGGCCGCCGGCGTCCACGTCGGCCTGATCAGTGCCCGCGAAGCGTCCGGACTCAACCCGCTGATCAACGAACGCGCCGTCCTGGCCGCCGCCTGGTCTCCTGAGGCATACCACGTAGATGGCCTCGACATCGTCCGCGGCTACGCCGCCGCCGCCCGCAATCACGGTGCCCGCCTGTTCACCCACACACCCGTCACAGGCATCGACGACGACAACACCATCCACACCCCACAGGGCAGCATCAAGGCAGACAGCATTGTGTGCACGGCCGGGCCCTGGTCCCGCGAGGTGGCATCCATGGCGTCGGTCGACCTGCCGATGACACCTCACGCGATCGAGATGCTGTTCACCGACATCCCGCCCTCCCCGCAGCGCGAGATGCCCATGACGATGCACGCCACATCCGGCCTGCGGATCCGCTCATGGAAGGACCGCATCCTCCTCGCCATGGGCGTACCCAAGGCCGGCGAAGCACGCGAAGCCTGGCTCGGCCGCATCGCCGGCCATCTCGGCACCCTGTACCCCGCCTTGGACGGCATTGGCCTGCATCGCGCGTGGACCGGCGACTTCGACGCCAGCCCCAACAACACCGCCCTCATCGGCGAACACCCCACCCGCCGCTTCCTGTACGCGGCCGGATTCACCGGCGCGGGCCTGTGCCAGGCACCCGCGGCCGGGGAGAAGCTCCGCGACCTGCTGATCGTCAAGTAGCCCCATAACAGGAGAGAATGCCGTGATTGTTCTGGGATGTAATGGTTTCAGTCGGGTGTCGGAGTTCTTCTCCGAACGCCTCGGTGCGACCGGCATCAACAAGCATTACCTCTTGGGCCACGACGCCGCCGCCGCACTCCTGATGGACGGCCGCCTGGTCGCCGCGGTAGAGGAAGAACGCCTCAACCGGGAGAAGAAGACCACCGACTTCCCCACGAACGCGATCGACTGGTGCCTAAAGGAAGCCGGGATCACGTTCGATGACGTCGACCTGTTCGCCTTCCCCTGGAACTGGACCACCCAAGTTCTGGACGAGATCCTGGACGGCATCCGCACCTCGCCGATGCCGCAGGCCGCGAAGAACAGCCTCATGGGCGACATGACGGACTTGTTCGACCAGGTCGTCAGCCACGAGGCGATCCTCGCAGACTTCGAAGCCCGCACCGGACACCGCCCCGACCCGGCCAAAGTCCGCTTCGTCCCTCACCACCTGGCCCACGCTACGACCGGCTACTACCTCGCCGGCATGAAGGACTCCGCGTTCCTCGTCAGTGACGGCCGCGCCGAACGCTTCTCGACCTTGATGGGCGAGATCCGCAACGGCCAGATCACCGTCTTCGACGACACCGTCACCGGCTCCCAGTACTCCATCGGCACCCTGTTCTCCGCCATCACCCGCTTCCTCGGCTTCGTCCCCAACAACGACGAGTACAAAGTGATGGGTCTGGCCGGATACACCGCCCCCCCGACTCCGAACCCGTTCATCGACCACCTTCTGACGCTGCACGACGACGGCCGCTACACCTTCACCAAGCCCCTTCAGACCGACAACCCCCACAGCCACGACGCCCTGTTCGAGGAGTACTTCGGACCCTTCGAAGACACCCTCGAATACAAGGCCCGCGTCGCCGCCGCCGCGCAGCAGATGCTGAACGTCGCCACCGCCCACCAGGTCCGCCACCTGGAGAACAGGACGGATCTCGACCGGCTGTTGTTCGAAGGCGGCGTCGCCCTGAACTGCCTGAACAACACCCCGATGTTCGAAGGCTCCCGCTTCGAGGACATGCAGGTCAGCTTCGGTGCCTCTGACACCGGCATCACCATCGGAGCCGCAGCCCACGCCTGGCTCAACCACCCCGACACCGACCCCGCGAACATCCTCGCCGCCGCCGCACCCGTCACCCCCTATCTGGGCCCGGCCTACGACGACGCCGCGATCGAGGAGGCCCTTGAGGGATTCACCGGCCGCGTCCTCGTCTCGCGCCTGGACGATGACGAGGTCATCGAGTATGTGGCGAAGCTGCTGACGAAGAAGGTCGTCATCGGCTGGTTCGAAGGCCGCATCGAGCACGGGCCACGCGCGCTGGGGCATCGCAGCATCCTCGCGAACCCCGGCTTCACCGACATCAAGGACATCATCAACACCCGGGTCAAGCACCGCGAACCCTTCCGCCCGTTCGCTCCCCTTGTCCTCGAAGAGCAGGCGCCGAAGATCTTCGACATGGGGCGTAAGACCAGCTCCCCGTACATGACGTTCGTCTTCCCCGTCCGCGACGAATACAAGGACCGCATCCCCGGCGCCGTACACGTGGACGGCACCTCCCGTATCCAGACCCTGGCAGACGAGGGAACCCCACGGCTTACGGCACTGCTGCGGAAGTTCACCGAACTCACCGACACCCCCTGCCTGATCAACACCTCGTTCAATGTCGCCGGCGAACCCATCGTCTGCACCCCCACCGACGCCCTTAACTGCTTTATGGGCACCGAGATCGACTATCTGATCCTCGGAAACCACCTCGTCACCAAGAACGAGTCCCCGGAGTCCACGCGATAACCACCACCAACGCCCCCGACCGCACCGCGCCGTTCGGCGCGTGGGTTGCCAAGACCGACCGCGTCAACTACTAGAAGAAGGAGCACCCCGGTGCCGATCCAGCGCAAGCACACCATGTACCACTCCACCATCCTTGAGGCCGGCCCGGACACCGTGTGGGCGACTGTCCGCGACGCCATGAAGATCCTGGAGATCGTGTCCCCGGGCGACTTGGACATCCACACTGACGTCACCTGGACGGAAGGCGGCTCGGTGGACACGGTCCCGGCCCGCTACGACTTCAAGCTCACGCTCAACGGCGGCCTGGTCCAGCAGGAGATCGCTGCCCGAGACGAGATCAACAAGACCCAGTCCTACCGGGCCGTCGCCCCCACCAGCGGAGTCAACAGCTACGAGGCCACCATCCGCGTACGCCCCATCACCAACGACCCGGCCCGCAGCTTCTTCGAGTGGTCCCGGATCCTGGAGATCGCCGACGACGCCGACCTGAACGTGGTCGAGGCCATCATCGGCGTCATGGAGAAGCAGACCGACGCCGTACGAGACCACTTCGCGAAGACCGCGAAGTGAGTGACGTGACGACGCTCGTACTGCTGCGGCACGGCGAAACCCTGCTCACCCCGCAACGGCGGCTCTCCGGCAGCGGAGGATCCAACCCGGGACTCTCACCGGCCGGACGCCGCCAAGCCCAGGCGGCAGCAGACGCCCTCACTCACCGCGGCGACATCGAGGCGGTCGTCACTTCACCGATGCGGCGCTGCCAGGAGACCGCTCAGTCCGTGGCCGCGCGCCTCGGCCTGAGCGTCCAGGTCGACCGGGACCTGCGGGAAGCGGACTTCGGTGCTTGGGAGGGCCTGACCTTCACCGAAGTCCGCGAACGCTACCCGGACGACCTGAGCGCATGGCTCGCCTCGCCCGAGGCTCCCCCCTCGGGCGCAGACGAGACCATGCAACAGGTCACCCGCCGGGCCGCCGCCGTACGAGACGGCCTCCTGGCCCAGTACGCCGGCGCCACGGTTCTGGTCGTCTCCCACGTCGGACCACTCAGAGCCCTGATCCGCCTCGCCCTCCAGGCCCCACCACACAGTTTGTTCCGCATGGAAGTCGCAGCAGCCTCCCTGTCGACGGTGACGTACGACAAGGACGGCACCGGCACGGTGCAGGCCCTCAACGACACCCACCACTTGAACTGAACTGCATGCCAAGGGGCCCGGCACACATCACGTGTGCCGGGCCCCTTGGCATGTTTGCTTCAGGCGGCTTCTGACTCGTCCTCATCGGTCTCGACCAGTCGCCCGCGCCGGCCTCCACGGCGAGCAGCCAGTCGGGCAGGACCGTCTCGCGTACGTCGTGGGAGGCGGAGGCCGATCCGCGGCCGTGGGCCGCGGCCAGGTCGCCGGCCTGCTCGCCGGACACCTGACGCACCACATGCTCGGTGATTGTGACGAAGGCCACGTGCTCATTGATGGCGAAAAGCGGCATACGGCACCGAATGCAAGCCGCCACGAGGTCGCCGGGATGTCGCCGAGCCAGGCCTCGCCGACCACTGGACCGGCCACGCCGGTGGACGCGAAGATGCGTGCGAACGGCTCGGAGTCGGCGGCGTCGCGACGCCAGGCGAGGCCCGTGAGGACCAGTCCGCCGCCGGTGAGATAGCGGCTGGGATCCCTCAGTCCGTGGACGTCATCACGCCGCGGACCGTGCGCGTCGTCGCCGAATGTGACCAGCGGAAAGCGCTGGGGTTACTGAGTTCTGTCATTCATATGAATCTACAAGAGGGGCCAGCCGACCAGCCAATTCCTTCATGGTTTCGGTGACTGACCCTCGACGGGGCCCGGCGGGTGTACTTGCGCCATTCCGCATTGACAGCACGTGAACGAGTCACGGGAGGGACTTCGGTCCTCTGGGGCGAAACGAACGCCCCGATACGAATGAAAAGAGCCGTACATGGACTTCCTTCGCCCCGCCAGCTGGGAGGAGGCGCTCGCCGCCAAGGCTGAGCATTCCACGGCTGTGCCGATTGCGGGGGGCACCGACATCATGATCGAGATCAACTTCGACCACCGGCGCCCCGAGTACCTGCTCAACCTCAACCGGATCACAGAGCTGAGCGAGTGGCATGTCGGCGAGGAGAACGTCGCCCTCGGCCCCTCGGTGTCGTACGCCTCGCACACCGTGGCCTCCCCGCAGATCCGCAGCCGTGGCGGCGTCGGCGGCAACCTCGGTTGCGCCTCGCTGGCCGGTGACTCCCACCCGGCGCTGCTCTCCTCGGGCGCCGATGTCGAGGTCGAGTCGCAGGCCCGTGGTTCGCGGCTGATCCCGATCGACGAGTTCTACAAGGGCGTCAAGCGCAACGCCCTCGAGGCGGACGAGCTGATCAAGGCCATCCACATCCCCAAGGCGGGGTGCATCACCAACGTCGCCCAGAAGCACAACAAGGGCGGCATCGGCGCGATCGGCCCTGGCCCGGCCCCGGCCCCAGGCCAGGGCGGGCCCGTTCAGCACGTCGATGGGCGCGGTTGCCTGGTCACCCCGGGCCTGGTGAACACCCACCATCACCTCTACCGGTGGGGCACCCGCGGCCATGCCCATCGGAGATCGACATTTCCCGCGAGTTGCGGGACGTCAGCAAACTGCCTGCCAAGCGGGCGTATTCACCCCACTCCGCCCGAACTCACTCGGCCCAAACTCGGGCTGCCGAGTGACCAGACAATGGAGGCTTCCTGATGGCCAACCAGACTTCTCCCGCCCGCACCCAGCAGGATCTCAATGAGTCGATCACCGGGGGGATCGGCGACAGCCCGTTGCGGCCGGACGGAACGCTGAAGGTAAGCGGGGAGTACGCCTACTCCTCGGATCTGTGGGCGGAGGACATGCTCTGGGGCGCGACACTGCGCAGCCCGCACCCCTATGCGCGGATCAAGTCGATCGACATAGGCCCCGCGCTCAAGCATCCCGGCGTGTACGCGGTGCTGACCCACGAGGACGTCCCCGGCGAGAACATCTACGGCCTGAAGGTCGCCGATACGCCGGCGCTTGCCGAGGACATCGTGCGCTACCAGGGCGAGCCGGTTGCCCTTGTTGCCGCCGATCACCCGGAGACGGCCCGGCGCGCGCTGGAAAAGATCGTGGTCGACTACGAGGTATTCGAGCCGATCACCGACCCGGAGCGGGCCGCGCACGACGACACGCTGCCCAAGCTGCACCCCGAGCACCCCGAGGGCAACGTGGTGCGCTACCAGCCGATCACCAAGGGGGACCCGGAAGCCAAGGCCGACGTCGTGGTGTCCGATGTGTACACCCTGGGCATGCAGGACCAGGCGTTCCTCGGGCCGGAATCCGGTTTGGCCATCCCGGCCGAGGACGGCGGGGTTGACCTGTTCATCGCCACCCAGTGGCTGCACGTGGACCAGAAGCAGACGGCGCGGGCGCTCGGGCTCCCGGTCGAGAAGGTGCGCTTCACCATGTCCGGTGTCGGCGGTGCCTTCGGTGGCCGCGAGGACCTGTCCATGCAGATCCACTGCTGCATGCTGGCGCTGCACACCGGCAAGCCGGTGAAGATGGTCTACAACAGGGAAGAGTCCTTCTACGGCCACGTGCACCGCCACCCGGCGAAGATGTATTACGAGCACGGCGCGACCAAGGACGGCAAGCTCGTCTACATCAAGGCGAAGATGTACTTCGACGGCGGCGCGTATGCCTCCAAGACCCCGGTCGTGGTCAGCAACGCCACTTCGCTGGGCACCGGGCCGTACGAGGTACCCAACGTCAAGATCGAGGGTTGGGGCCTGTACACGAACAACCCGCCGTGCGGCGCGATGCGTGGCCTCGGCGCCGTGCAGCCCGCATACGCCTACGAGTCCCAGATGGACAAACTCGCCAAGGCGTTGGACATGGACCCGGTGCGGTTGCGTCAGCTCAACGCTGTCGAGGAGGGCTCGACCATGCACACCGGGCAGGTCCTTGATTCCCCCGCGCCGATCGCCGAGCTGCTGCAGCGCCTCAAGGACATGCCGCTGCCGCCGGAGGACGCCTGGAAGACCGCCGACGGCCAGGCCGACGTCCGCGGCCTGCCTGGCGGTCTGTCCAACACCTCGCACGGTGAAGGCGTTGTTCGGGGCGTCGGCTACAGCGTGATCATCAAGAACGTTTCCTACGCGGAAGGCGCCGACGACTACTCCACGGCGCGGGTGCGGTTGCAGGCCATTGGTGGCGAACCGGTGGCGATGGTGCACACCGCGGCGGCCGAGGTCGGGCAGGGCCTGCACACCGTGCAGCAGCAGATCGTTCGCAGCGAACTCGGCGTGGAGCGGGTGAACACCCACCCGACCGACACCAACGTCGGCGACGCGGGGTCGAGCTCGGCTTCCCGGCAGACCTACATCACCGGCGGTGCCGTCAAGAACGCGTGTGAAGCCGTCCGCGAGGTGCTCTTCGATCGGGTTGCCCAGCGTTTCGGCGCAAACCCCGAGGATCTGTCGCTTACCGGTGGCAAGGTTGTTTCCCAAGCCACCGGTGTCATCGCCGATCTCGTCGACGTGCTCGGCGATGACGTGATCGAGGAAACCAGGGAATACCACCACCTGCAGACATACGCGATGGACCCGGTGACCGGACAGAGCCGGCGGGTGCACGTCCAGCACGCTTACTCCGCGCACCGGGCGGTGGTGGAGGTGGACACCGAGCTGGGTCTGGTCAAGGTCGTGCAGCTGGACTGTGCGCAGGACGTCGGCAAGGCCATCAACCCGGACGCCGTCCTCGGGCAGATCCACGGTGGTTCCACACAGGGACTCGGCCTTGCCGTGATGGAGGAGATCCAGGTCAAGGACGGCAAGATCCGCAACCCGTCGTTCACCGACTACCTGATCCCGACCATTCTGGACACGCCGTCGATGACGGTGGATGTGATCGAAAGGGCCGACCCGAACTCGCCGTACGGCGTGCGTGGTGTCGGCGAGCCGCCCACCATTTCCGCCACCCCGGCGGTCGTGAACGCCATCCGCAACGCGACAGGGTTGAACCTGACCCACACCCCGGTCTCACCGGAGCACATCGTCGGCGTCTAGCCGCGCTGATCCCCCGGGTGTCGCCGACCGAGCTGATCTCAAGGCGGCACCCGCAGATCCCCACTGTTGCCCCGGATGCTCTGCCCGTGCGGTGTCCCGCACGGGCAGAGCATCCGGGGAGCCCCCACCGCCTGCGAAAAAAGGAGTAACCATGACCACGCAC
Source organism: Streptomyces gobiensis (assembly GCF_021216675.1). NCBI lineage: Bacteria > Bacillati > Actinomycetota > Actinomycetes > Kitasatosporales > Streptomycetaceae > Streptomyces > Streptomyces gobiensis. The sequence continues at coordinate 3,122,727 of NZ_CP086120.1, forward strand.
ACCCAAGAAACGAGCATCCAGGAGACCGAGCGCGCCTGGATGGACGAGGCCATCGACCTTGCCACCAACAGCGTGAAGAACGGCGGCGGCCCGTTCGGCGCACTGATCGCCAAGAACGGCGAGATTGTCGCGATCGGAAACAACCAGGTCACCGCGACCCTGGACCCGACAGCGCATGGCGAGGTGAGCGCGATCCGTGCCGCCTGCAAGCAACTGGACACCTTCTCGCTCGAGGGCTGCGTCCTGGTCACCTCGTGTGAGCCATGCCCGATGTGTCTTTCCTCTGCGCTGTGGGCGCGAGTCGACCGGATCATCTTCGCCGCTGATCGGGATGACGCTGCGGTGGCCGGTTTCGACGACCGCAAGTTCTACGAGCTGTTCGACAAGAAGCCCGCGGATCTGTGGCCGATGGCGGTCGAGCAGCTGGACCTGCCGAACCGTACGGCCCCGTTCGACGCGTGGCTGGCCAAGTCCGACCGCATCGACTACTGAAAACCCGGTTCACCGCGCACTGGCATCGAGTGAATCGAACCAACCAGACCGCTGTGGATCCCAGAACTTTCCGGCACCGCAATAAGGAGTGAACATCCACGAACACAAGTGAATACCCCGCACGTTGGGTGTCGGCATGACGACCGGGTCGTCCGCCGGCCTTGGGGCCGTCTCCAGGGACCTCGTCGTCACGCGGCGCAGGTGCCGAGCCCGGTAGGCGGCCCCCGCTCCGCTGGTCGACGCGCGGACCTTCCTGCGCGGAGCGGGGGCCGCCTCCCGGGCTGTGGGCGGTTCGTCGCTCCCGGCCGCGACTCCTACGACGCGACCGCGTCTGCCTTGAACGCCGGCGGATAGTGCTTCATGACCACAAGATGCCCGTTCTCAGATCCTCAAGATCCACGTCTCAAGTGTCCAAGAGCGGGGGTCAAGGCCCCCAGCAGTGGCGCCCCAGCCTGAAATCCGATCGGTTCTCGAGAGACCGAGGCCAACCCCTTGACCTCTGTGGCCCCAGCTACTACTTTGCGGTAAACGTCGGCCCATAATTATCGAAAGGAGGCGACCAACGGATGTACACCAACTCTGATCTCGGTCGCCTCGCCCACCGCACGGTCTGGGTTCCGGGTCGAATCGCGCACGGCTGCTGAGCACGCCGTTCTGATGTGCCCGTCCGTGGCACATTCTGAGTTTTCCGTCACCACCTCCCGGCATGTCGCTGTTACGTGCCGTTTTGCGCCCGCTCCTCGTACGTGGCGCGTCTGAACACAGAAAGCTGCCCGAAATTGGCGAACATGATGAATCGACCGACCGCGCACCGAAACGAAGGCCTGTCATGGTAGCGGCACGGATCACGGTCAACGGGAAAGAAACACCGATTTCACCGGCTGCGCCCCACACCACAATGCTGGATTTTCTGCGCGAGCGTGGCCTCACCGGCACCAAGGAGGGCTGCGCCGAGGGTGAATGCGGCGCCTGTTCGGTCCTGGTGGCCCGTCCCGGGGTGAACAAGCCCACCGACTGGGTGGCGGTCAACGCCTGTCTGGTCCCGGTCGCGGCGCTCGACGGTCAGGAGATCATTACCTCCGAAGGTCTCGCCACCACCGACGAACCCGGCATGTCGCCCACCCTGCACCCGGTGCAGGAGGAGATGGCGGTCCGCGGCGGCTCCCAATGCGGTTACTGCACGCCGGGATTCATCTGCAGCATGGCCGCCGAGTACTACCGACCCGACCGCTGCGCACACGCGGACTCGGCCGACAGCGCCGACGCCGAGCACGGTCCGAACGGTTTCGATCTGCACGCGCTGAGCGGAAACCTGTGCCGCTGCACCGGTTATCGCCCGATTCGCGATGCCGCATTCGCCGTCGGTACGCCCACCGGTGAGGACCCGCTGGCGCAGCGTCGCGAGCAGGCTCCGCCCGCACCGGTCGCCACCGAGTACACCCAGGACGACAGCGCCTTCCTGCGGAAGAGCACCCTGGCCGAAACGCTGCAGCTGCTGCGCGAGCGGCCCGACGCGGTGGTGCTCGCCGGCTCCACCGACTGGGGCGTGGAGGTGAACATCCGTTCCCGCCGGGCGGATTGCGTGGTCGCCATCGACCGGCTGTCCGAACTGCGGGAGCTGCGAGTCGAATCCGACCACATCGAGATCGGGGCGGCGCTGACGCTCACCGAGATCGAACGCCGCCTCGACGGCAGCGTCCCGCTGCTGGCAGAGCTGTTCCCGCAGTTCGCATCCCGCCTCATCCGCAACGGTGCGACCCTCGGCGGCAACCTGGGTACCGGCTCCCCCATCGGTGACAGCCCGCCGGTGCTGCTCGCGCTGGAGGCATCGGTGGTGCTCGCCGACGCCGACGGTGAGCGCGAGGTCCCGCTGGCGGACTACTTCACCGGCTATCGGCAGAGCGTACGCCGTCCCGGCGAGCTGATCCGCACGGTGCGCATCCCGCTGCCCCTGTCGCCGGTCGTGGCCTTCCACAAGATCGCCAAGCGGCGCTTTGACGACATCTCCAGCGTGGCAGTCGCTTTCGCGCTCGACATCGAGGACGGGATCGTCCGCAAGGCACGCATCGGCCTGGGCGGCGTGGCCGCCACCCCGATCCGTGCCCTCGCTACCGAGGCTGCCCTGGAGGGCGAGCCGTGGGCGGCGGAGACTGTCCAGGCCGCGGCCCCGTTGCTGCAGGCCGAGGGCACGCCGATGAACGATCATCGCGCCAGCGCCGACTACCGCTCCGCGATGCTCGGCCAGAGCCTGCTGAAGCTGAACGCGCAAACCACCGAGGCGGTGTCGTCATGAGCCATTTGTCCGAGCGCCCCGAAAAGTCTGTCGTCGGCGTCTCGATGCCGCACGAGAGTGCCGCCCTGCACGTCACCGGCGCCGCGCTCTACACCGACGACCTGGTCTGTCGCACCAAGGACGTGCTGCACGCCTACCCGGTCCAGGTCATGAAGGCCCACGGCAGGATCACCGCGCTGCGCACCGAGCCCGCGCTCGTCGTGCCCGGTGTGGTCCGCGTGCTGACCGGTGCCGACGTGCCCGGCATCAACGATGCCGGGATGAAGCATGACGAACCGCTGTTCCCCGACGAGGTCATGTTCTACGGCCACGCGGTCGCCTGGGTGCTCGCCGAGACCCTGGAGGCGGCCCGGCTCGGTGCGGCGGCCGTCGAGGTGGAACTCGACGAACAGCCCTCCCTGATCACGCTGCAGGACGCGATCGCGGCCAACAGTTTTCACGGCGCTCGGCCCGTGATGCTGACTGGCGACGTCGACGCCGGCTTTGCCGACTCCGCGCACGTGTTCACCGGCGAGTTCCAGTTCTCCGATCAGGAACACTTCTACCTCGAGACGCACGCGGCGCTGGCCTATGTCGACGAGGCCGAGCAGGTGTTCGTCCAGAGCAGCACCCAGCATCCTTCGGAGACCCAGGAAATCGTCGCGCACGTGCTCGGTCTGCACAGCCACGAGGTGACCGTGCAGTGTCTGCGGATGGGTGGCGGCTTCGGCGGCAAGGAGATGCAGCCACACGGGTTCGCGGCCGTCGCCGCGCTCGGCGCCAAGCTGACCGGTCGGCCGGTTCGGCTGCGGCTCAACCGGACTCAGGACCTGACCATGTCCGGTAAGCGGCACGGATTCCACGCCAAGTGGAAGATCGGCTTCGACGCCGACGGCCGCATCCAGGCCCTGGACGCCACCTTGACCGCGGACGGCGGCTGGAGCCTGGACCTCTCCGAGCCGGTGCTGGCCCGTGCGCTGTGCCACATCGACAACACCTACTGGCTTCCCAACGCGCGCATCGCCGGTCGCATCGCCAAGACCAACAAGGTCTCCAACACCGCGTTCCGCGGCTTCGGCGGACCGCAGGGCATGCTGGTGATCGAGGACATCCTGGGCCGGTGCGCGCCGCTGCTCGGCCTGGATCCCATGGAGTTGCGGGAGCGCAACTTCTACCGGCAGGGCCAGTCGACGCCGTACGGCCAGCCGGTCGCTCACCCCGAGCGGATCTCCGTCACCTGGCAGCAGGTTCAGAACAGCGCCGGCATCGCCGATCGCAAGCGCGAGATCGCGGCCTTCAATGCCACGCACCCGAACACCAAGCGGGCGCTTGCGATCACCGGCGTCAAGTTCGGAATCTCGTTCAACCTCACCGCCTTCAACCAGGGCGGCGCGCTGGTGCTGATCTACAAGGACGGCTCGGTCCTGATCAACCACGGCGGCACCGAGATGGGCCAGGGCCTGCACACCAAGATGCTGCAGGTGGCCGCGACCACGCTGGGTATCCCGCTGCACAAGGTGCGGCTGGCCCCGACGCGAACCGACAAGGTGCCCAACACCTCTGCCACCGCCGCCAGTTCCGGTGCGGATCTCAACGGTGCGGCGGTGAAGAACGCCTGCGAGCAGCTGCGCGAACGGCTGCTGCAGGTGGCCGGCACCCAGCTGAGTGCGAACGCCTCGGATGTGCGCATCGTCGAGGGTGTCGCGCGCGCCCTCGGCAACGACAAGGAGCTGGCCTGGGACGACCTGGTGCGCACCGCGTACTTCCAGCGAGTCCAGTTGTCGGCGGCCGGTTTCTACCGGACCGAGGGTCTGCACTGGGACGCCAAGACTTTCCACGGCTCCCCGTTCAAGTACTTCGCCTATGGCGCCGCCGCAGCCGAGGTGGAGGTGGACGGCTTCACCGGCGCGTACCGCATCCGGCGGGTGGACATCGTGCACGATGTCGGCGACAGCCTGTCCCCGATGATCGACATCGGTCAGGTCGAGGGTGGTTTCGTGCAGGGCGCGGGCTGGCTGACCCTCGAGGACATGCGCTGGGACGCCAGTGACGGGCCGAACCGCGGTCGGCTGCTGACCCAGGCCGCGAGCACCTACAAGCTGCCGAGCTTCTCGGAGATGCCCGAGGAGTTCAACGTCACGCTTCTGGAGAACGCCACCGAAGAGGGCGCGGTGTACGGGTCCAAGGCGGTGGGTGAGCCTCCGCTGATGCTGGCGTTCTCCGTGCGAGAAGCGTTGCGGCAGGCCGCCGCCGCGTTCGGGCCGAACGGGGTCAGCGTCGAGTTGGCCTCGCCCGCGACGCCGGAGGCGGTGTACTGGGCGATCCAGGCGGCTCGCCAGGGCGATGCCTCCCGGAACGGTTACGCCCGCAACGGGTTTGCCACCAACGGCCACGCAGGAAACGGGCACGCCGCCAACGGCCAGATCCGAACCGACGCAGAAGCGTTGAGCGGTGCCTGACATGACGTGGGTCGCCGCGGTCGCACGGTTGCGAGCACGCCGGGAGTCCGGCGTGCTGGTGACCGTCGCGACCGTGCGCGGCCATGCCCCGCGCGAGGCCGGTGCGAAACTCGTTGTGGGACAGACCGAGGCGTGGGGCTCGATCGGTGGCGGCAATGTCGAGGCCGTCGCGATCGATCGGGCCCGGGAGATGATCGCCGCGTCCAAACCGGAGCCGGAGCTGATTGATTTCGCCCTGAACGACAAGGTGACCAACCAGCATGGCGTGCAGTGCTGCGGCGGCACGGTCTCGGTGCTGCTCGAACCGCTGCCGGTGGTACGGGCGGTGGCGATCTTCGGCGTCGGGCACGTCGGGCTGGAACTGGCGCGCATCCTGGCACGTCAGGACCTCGACCTCCATCTGATCGACAGCCGCTCCGACATGCTCAGCGAGGAGCGGCTCGACGTGCTGGCAGACGCGGTGGCGCAGGTGCACGTGCATCACACGCCGCTGCTGCCCGAGGAGGTGCTGGCGGAGTTGCCGCGCGGCACCCACATCCTGATCATGACCCATGATCACGCCGAGGACGCCGCTCTGTGCGACGCCGCCTTGCGCACAACCCATCTCGGCTCCATCGGGCTGATCGGGTCGGCGGCCAAGTGGGTGCGGTTCCGCAAACGCCTCGCCACCGAGGGCGGTCACGACGAGGCCACCATCGATCGGATCAAGACCCCGATCGGGCTGGCCGACGTCACCGGCAAGGAACCCGCGACAATTGCCGTGAGCGTCGCTGCCGATTTGCTGCGCACCCTCGAAACCGAGAGGAACTGACTCGCGGGGCACCCCTGTCGTCTCCGGCTGTAGTACTAGTACGCAGGGCGGTTGTCTGAGTGCGGAGGGAAGTCACCGTATGGGCCGCCGTAACCGCCGTAGCCCCCGTAACCGCCCCACTGGGGTGGGATATACGGCCGGGCGTGGGCCAGGGCCGCGGACGTGGTGACGGGGCTGGCTACCGGGCGGCGGGTGAGGAGGTGGTAGAGGAGCTCCTGTTCGCGGGCGGGGAAGTCGGGGGGTGCGGAGCCCCGTTCGGCGCGGGCGCGGAGGAGGGCCAGGGAGGTGGCGGCGGCGTGGTATTCGGAGACCGTCTGGGCGCCGGTGGGGCCGTGGGTGCGGCGGGCCAGGTTACGGGCGTGGGCGCGGGCCCGCATGGAGCCCAGGGCCCAGGGTTCGGGGTGGGCCAGCCAGCCGGCGTCGGCGTAGGCGTGGAGGGTGGCCCGTACGGTCCGTAGGTCCTTCTGGCGGGACCAGACCGCCAGCCAGGTGAGGGTGACGAAGACCGGGATCATGAACAGGGCGTAGACGGCGAGGAAGTGGAAGCCGGTGAGGGAGGCCGAGCCGTTCCACAGGGCGTGCAGCAGCATGGCGGTGAGCAGGCCCAGCAGGGGAAGCGTGATACGGACCGCGCGGCGGCGGGTGCCCAGGGCGGCGGCTATGCCGAAGCCTATGCCGGTCAGCGCGGTGAAGAGCGGGTGCGCGAAGGGCGACATCACGATGCGGATGAAGAACGTCGCGGCCGTGGTGGAGGGCAGGCCAGTGGAGCCCAGGGCCTGGTCCTCGCCGTAGGCGCTGCCCAGATAGAGGATGTTCTCGGTGAAGGCGAAGCCGGTCGCGGTGATGCCCGCGATGACGATCCCGGCGACCACGCCCTCGAAGTCCCGGCGGCGGTGGAGAAAGAGGATGAGGATCGCGGCGGCCTTGGCGGTTTCCTCGACGATCGGCGCGATGAGCGTCGCGCTGAGGGTCTCCGTGTCGGGGCTGGTGCCGGTGCCGGTGCCGGTGTCGCTGCCGGCCATGACCGTGGTCGCCAGCCACTCCGTGGCGAGGCTGTTGGCGACGATGGCGACCAGGGTGGCGGCGCACGCGCCCCAGGCGAAGGCGAAAACCAGGTTGCGCCAGGGCGTGGGCTCGACGCTGTCGATCCAGCGGAAGGCCGCTATCAGGAGCGGCACCGGGAGGGTGGACAGGAGCAGGCCGATGATGAAGCCCTCGGTGCCCGTCTGTTCGCGGACGATCGCGAGGATCGTGAGTCCGGACAGGGCGAGCAGGAGACCGGCGGTTATCGCGCGCAAAGTGCGGCTGTGCCACCACGGGGCCCGGCGTGGCGCGTAATGCCAGTTGGCCGGTGCCGTGGGCATCGCGGGGAAGTGCGGATTCTGCACTCGTAGAGCCTAGGCCCTAGCTTGCGGAGGCTGCTGGGCGGCGGCGGAAGAGGAGGTCGCGGACCGTATGTCCCTTGTGCAGGCCCTGCCCCTCGAAGCGGGTGCGGGGGCGGGACGCGGGGCGCGGGGCGTAACCGCCGTCCGGCTGGGTGTTCTCGAACGCGGGGTGGGCGGTGAGGACGTCCAGCATCTGCTCCGCGTAGGGCTCCCAGTCGGTCGCGCAGTGGACCAGGGCGCCGGGGGCCAGCCGGGTGGCGGCCAGGTCCAGGAACTCGGGCTGGATGATACGGCGCTTGTGGTGCCGCTTCTTGGGCCATGGGTCGGGGAAGAAGACACGCAGGCCGGAGAGGGTGCCGGGGGCGAGCATCTCGCGCAGCAGGATGATCGCGTCGCCGTTGGCGACCCGGATGTTGGTGAGACCCATCTCTTCGGCGAGGCGCAGCAGGTTGCCCTGGCCAGGGGTGTGGACATCGGCGGCGAGAATGCCGGTCGCCGGGTCTTCGGCGGCCATCCGGGCGGTGGCCTCGCCCATGCCGAAGCCGATCTCCAGGACGATGGGGGAGCCCGGGGGAAGGGTGTCAAAGAGGGTGTCCAGGTCGAGGACGTGGAGGCCGTCGATATCGATGCCCCACTGGGGCCACAGGCGGTGCAGCGCGTCGCGCTGGCCTTGGGTGACCCGGCTGCGGCGGGGCTGGAAGCTGCGGATACGGCGCTCGTGGTGCGATCCGGCGGGGTCGGCGGCGGGGCCGGTGCCGGGCTCGAACATGGGGGATTTCTCGGACACAGTGTGTTCGATTCTACGTGGGCGGTTCTACGCGGGCAGGCGGGTGAGCAGACGGTCCGCGATCTCCCGGCCGATGGGCAGGGAAGCCGTCGCCGCCGGGGAGGGGGCGTTCAGCACATGGACCGTATGCGGGGCCTCGGTGATCAGGAAGTCGTCGACGAGCGTGCCGTCCCGCAGCACCGCCTGGGCGCGTACCCCGGCCGGGGCGGGGATGAGGTCATCCGGCTCCACCTCCGGCAGCAGGCGGCGGACCGCGGTGGTGAAGGCGGCCTTGGACAGGGAGCGGCGCAGCTCGCCCCCTCCGTAGCGCCAGTGGCGGCGGGCTATGCGCCAGGATCCGGGCCAGGCCAGGGACCGGGTGAGGTCGCCCACCCGGACCGTACGCCAGTCGTACCCCTCGCGCGCCAGCGCCGGTACGGCGTTCGGCCCGACATGGACGCCGCCGTCGACGCCGCGGGTGAGGTGGACGCCCAGGAAGGGGAAGGCGGGGTCAGGCACCGGGTAGACCAGGCCCTGCACCAGATCCGTACGGGGCGGGGCCAGGGAGAAGTACTCGCCCCGGAACGGGACGATACGGGCCGGGGGGTCGTCGCCCGCCAGCTGGGCGATCTTGTCGCAGTGCAGGCCCGCGCAGTTGACCAGGGTCCGGGACCGGAAGACGGCCCCGGATGTCGTACGGACCGCGACGCCCATCCCCTCCCGGCGGTCGATCGCCTCGACGCGGCAGCCGTACCGCACGTCCGCGCCCGCGTCGGAGGCCAGCCGGGCCAGCTCCCTGGTGACCGCGGTGAAGTCGCAGATGCCGGTCGTGGCGACATGGATCGCCGCCAGCCCCTGGATACGCGGCTCATGCCCGGCGATCTGGGCGGGGCCCAGCTCCCGCACCGGGATGCCGTTCTCCCGGCCCCGCTGGGCCAGGGCGTGCAGACGGGGGAGCTCGGCACGGTCCGTCGCGACGATCAGCTTTCCGGTGACCTCATGCGGAATGCCGTGCTCTGCGCAGAATTTCACCATCTCCGCGGCGCCCTGTGTCGCGAAGCGGGCCTTGAGGGACCCCGGGCGGTAGTAGATACCGCTGTGGATCACGCCGCTGTTCCGGCCGGTCTGGTGCCGGGCCGGGGCGGGCTCCTTCTCCAGGACCGTCACCTGGATGCCCGGCCGGGCGCGGGTGAGCGCGTACGCGGTCGACAGGCCGACGATTCCGCCGCCGATCACCAGCACGTCGCAGTCGTACGTCCAGTCGTACTTCACAGGCACCACGGCACCATCATGGACCTGAGCACTGACAACGCGCCGCGATCTTCGTCACGCCGGGGCCACCAGCAGCGGCCTCGCCCGCTCCCGCAGCTCCGCGACCCGCGGCTCATCGCCGTACGGCTCCAGCCGGTGCAGCAGATCCCGCACATATTCCGTCGTACGGGCCGAGGAGATCCGCCCCGCGACCTCCACCGCCCGGGTCCCGGCCGCGCACGCCGCGTCCAGATTGCCGGACTCCAGCTCCGCCACCGCCGAGACCACCAGCCGCAGCCCATGTGACCGTACGAACTCCTCCGTGGGCCGGGAGAGCGCCTGCTCGGTGAAGCGCCGCACCTGACGTGGGGCCTTCAGATCCCGGTAGCACTCCGCCGCATCCGCCGCCAGCCGGTCATACGAATAGAAGTCCAGCCAGGGCGGATCCTGGTCGCCCTCCCGGGCCCGCTCCAGCCAGCCCTCCGCCGCCGCCAGCGCCGTGCCGCAGGCCGCCGAGTCGCTGGCCTTCGCCTGGGCTCGCGCCTCCACCAGGTGGAAGAAGCTCATCACCCGGGCCGTCGCCAGCCCCCGGTTGCGCTCCAGCGCGGCCTGCGCCAGATCGACGCCCTCATCGGCGAAGCCCCGGTAGGTCGCCTGCAGGGACATGGACGCCAGCACATAACCGCCCAGCGGCACATCCGCCGCCGCCCGGGCCAGCCGCAGCGCCTGGATGTAGTACCGCTGCGCCGCCTCCTGCTGCCCGGTGTCGAAGGCCATCCACCCGGCCAGCCGGGTGAGTTCAGCGGTGGCGCCGAAGAGGGAACGTCCCACCTCGTCGGTGTACGAGCCCAGCAGCAGCGGGGCCGCGTCGACCCGCAGACACTCCGGGACCATCGACGAACGCCAGTCGCCCCCGCCGTACTTGGAGTCCCAGCGACGTGCCTCCTCCGCCGCCTCCCGCAGCTTCGACACATCGCTGTGGCCCACCCGCAGCGGTGACCCCGCAGCGGTGCCGTGGTCCCCTTCCGAGACTGCCGAGGCTGCCGAGACCGCCGAGGCCTCGCGCGCCACCGAGCTGTCGGCCGGGGTTATCAGCCAGCGTGAAGCCGGCGTGGCGTACGCGCTCACCGCGAACGATCCGGCCAGCGACTGCCATATCCCCCCACTGCCGCGCCGACCGGCGAGATCCAGCCGGTACAGATCAGTTGCAGCCTTTACGGCCGCACCCACGTCGCGCGGGAAGGCGAGGCCGATCTCGGGCGCCGGATCGGCGTCCGCGAGGCCGATCTCGTGCAGCGGAACCGGGCGGCCGAGCTTGCTGCCGATCGCCGCGGCGATCAGATGGGGCGCCGCTCCCTGTGGCACCATCCCCTTCGACACCCAGCGGGCCACCGAGGTCTTGTCGTAGCGAAGCGTCAGGCCTCTTTGGGCGCCCAGGTCATTGACCCTCCGGGCGAGTCCGGCGTTGCTGATTCCCGCGAGTGCGAGAACGGTACCGAGCTTTTCATTCGGTCCGCGTGGCTCTCTGGACATGCGCGCACCCCTGACACACCGACGGCCGCCCCCCAACCTGATGAACATGCTCGGGGCATTCGTGAACCCAGCGTAGTTCGCCGCATCCCGACCGTTAAGGGGCGGCTTCCCGGATGGCGGGAATCATCTTCGTACACCAGTGCGTTTGGGATTTCGGTCGGCGTCCCGCCGGCCGTGCCACCGAGCGGTCCGCCGCTTGTGCATGTGCACCGGCTGTGTGGCCGTGCGCCCGTCCGTGCGCTCTGTGCGAGGCCGGGCGGGAGCGTTTCCATGGGTCCTGCGTGGGTCGGCCCACTGCACTGGATCCAGTGGGCTGGGGGATGCCACCGCCTCATTCCCCGCGGGCGGTGGTTCGGTCCGGGAGATGTTCACATCTCCCGGACCGTCATATGCGTTCCACATAGGCCTTGTATACGACCCAACAAGCGCCGACGTCTGGCCTGAAGTTGGCTGAATGTCGCTGTTTGAATCGCGGCTGCCCAGCCGCCAACTCCCCCGAACACGCCCATAAGCACGCCCCCTTCGCGCCTCTCTTGCGCCCTTCTCATGGCAGCATGGGCAGTTGCGGGCCAGGAGTCAGGCCAGGAGTCACAGGCGGAGGCGGCGGCTATGCGGTGGTTGGTGGGATGGAACAGCACCGCCGCAACGGCGAGCCCCCGGACCCTGCACCCCGTCGGCTCCCAGCAACTGTGGTGCGACCCCGACCCCTTGTGGGCGGTCGGCGACTGGCGGACCGACGAAGTACGGGTCGTCGAAGCCGACCCCGCCACCCGGCTCGCGGTCTTCGGCCGCTGCGGGGCGAGCGATGACCAGCTACGCGTCGGGCTGTTCGCGGCGCGCGGCGGTGCCCTGCGCCATCTGACCGCCTGGCCCGGCTCCTATACGGCCGTCGCCCGCATCGGCCGCCGTATCGCCATCACCACCGACCTGGCCGGTGCCCGGCCCGTGTTCCACACCCCCTGGGCGGGCGGCACCGCCTACGCCACCGCCGCCCTGCCGCTCGCCGACCTCATCGAGGCCCAGCTCGACGTCAGCCACCTCGCCGCGCTGCTCGCCGCCCCCGACTCGCCCGAGGCGCTGGGCGACAGCACGCCCTACGCGGGTGTGCACCGCGTACCGCCCGGGCACGCGCTGATCCTGCGCGAGGGCGGCTCCCGGGAGATCGCCAGCTATGAGCCGACCGCGCCAACCGTCGTAGCCGCCCCGCCCCTTGACGCGGGAAAGGCGGTCGAGGGCGTACGGGAAGCCCTGGTCGAGGCCGTACGGGTACGGCTGGCCGCACCCCGGCACGCACCCGAGGGGGCGTACCCGGGCGGCGGCCCCGGCCTGGACGGGTACGACGGGCTGGACCCCGGCCCCATCCCCGGCATGGGCCCCGCCGAGCGGCGAGCCGGTCGCGGCGCTCCGGTGCCCGGCATCGGGGCGGACCTCTCCGGCGGCTCCGCCTCCGCCACCCTCGCCCTGCTCGCCGCCGGGCTGCCGGGCGTGCCCGGAACGATGTTCGGCACCCCGGGTACGACCGCCGGGGAACGGCTCCTGGCGGTCACCTTCAACGATCTGACGGGCGGCCATCCGGGCCATGGCGATACCAGCCGGGAAGCCGAGCTGGAGCGGGCCCGCGCGGTCGCGGAGAACCCCCGGCTGCACCATGTCATCGTGGCGGCCGGCGAAGAGGCGCTGCCGTACGCGGATCTGGACGGCGGACCGCTGACCGATGAGCCGGGCCCCTCGCTGGTGTTCGCCGAGCGGCACCGCCGGCGGCTGTCCGCGGGCAGCGCGGACCATCTGACCGGCCACGGCGCCCGGCAGGTGCTCGACGCGCACCCGGCCCGCCTCGCCGATCTGCTGCTGGACCGAAGACGCCGCCATCTGCTGCGCCCGGTCGCCGCGCTGGCCCGTACCGGTCTGGCCGAGGGCTCGCGCGGCACGTCGGTGCTGGTGCCGCTGACCGTGTACCGCGCGGCGCGACGGCTCGCCCGTACGAGCCAGCGGGACGGCGTCACCCAGGCCGCGCGGCGGCTGCGCGAGGGCCAGTTCGGGGCCTCGGGCCCGTTGGAGGGCGCGCTCGGCGCCTCCCTCGCCGCGCTCACCTGGTGCCGCCCGGGACCGGCCGCGCGCTGGCTGACCGGGGAGGCGCTGGCAGAAGTATCGGTTCGCCTGGAGAGTGCGGCGATCCGCTCCTCCCATACGGGCTTCAGCAGCCGCCCTGGCGTACGGCGGGCACGGGCGGCCCTCGCCCGGCAGGCGGCGGACTACCGGGTCCTGGAGCAGGCCGCCGAGATCCGCAGCCAGCGGCTGCACGCCCCGTTCCTGGACAACCAGGTCGTACGCGCCGCATGGGAGCTGCCCGAAGCGCTACGGGTACGGCCCGGGGCGCGGGCGGCGGTGCTGCGGACCGTACTCGCCGGGGCCGGGATCCACGATCTGCCGCCCGGCTGGGGCGCGACCTCGCATGCCGCGCACGCGGCGGCCGTACGGGCCGGGCTGCGGCTCGCGGTCGAGGAACTGCTCGAGCTCTTCGACGCGCCGCTGCTCGCGGACGCGGGGCTGATTGAGGCGCGGGTCGTCCGGGAGGCGCTGTGGGCGGCCGCCGAGGGCGAGCCGCTCGCGCTGGACGGGCTGGCGGAGCTGGTCTCCACGGAGCTGTGGCTACGGCGGCTGCTGGCCCGGCGGGGTACGTGCTGGACGGGTTCGTCGGCGCCCCGCCAACGCGCGGTAGCCGCCGGCGTCCCCCAGGGCTCCCCCCTCCCCCCGGCCCACTGACCCGCCGCCCAGCCCCGCCCGGCTGCGGCTCCGCCGCGTGGCGGGGCTCCACCACGGGGCGGGCGGTCCCCGCCCCGGGGCCGGGTCTCCGCCCGGCTGCGGGGGTGCTGTGGGTGGGTTTCCCCGTATCCCGCCCCTTCCCGGAAACCGGGGAGTAGCCCCGGGCCCCGGGGTGGTCGGTGCGGCTCCGGTGGCCGGGTGTTGTGCCCACCCGTGCCGCCCCTCGGGCGGCCCGAGTGCCCACAACATGGTGGGCTCCGGGGTTGCTGGGTGCGGGCCGGTGGCCCGTGTTGTGCCCACCCTTTCCCAGCTACCTCCCCCAGACTCCGTCTGGGAGGTGCCCCCAGGAGGTGCCCCCACGCCCCTCGGGCGGACCGAGTGCCCACAACGGGGTGGGGGTCTGGGGGCGCTAGCCCCCGGTTTCGGGAAGGGGTGGGATAGGGGTAATCCACCCCTAGCGGCAGTGGATTACCGAGTGGGCCCAGTCCGCCAGTGCGACCGTGCCGAACGGCGTATGCGGCTCAACGACCAGCCGCATCGTCGTCACACCACTCAGCGGCACACTCACCGGCACCGGCGGCTCCCCACCCCGCACCACACCGGACTGCCACAACTGCCGCTCATCGCCGTACACGGCGAACCGGATCGCGCCGGACCCCATCGTCAGGTCGTCGACACCGACCAGCGCCTCGTACGAGGCGCAGTCCCGGTTGAGGTCGATGGTCACGGACGACGGTGCGTTCACGGTAATCCCGTGCCCATACCGCTGGCCGCCGATCCGCAGATCCGAGCGCTGCCACACCCAGCTGCTGCTGCCGACCCGGATCTTCGGCTCATCGTCGCCGCCGAGGGCGTCCCAGCCGAGCTGGTTCACCTGATACGCGGCCGGAGCCGGCGCCGTAGGAGTCGGAGTGGGCGTGGGCGTGGGTGTGGGCGTAAGCGTCGGTGTCGGGGTGGGCGTGGGCGTAGGCGTGAGCGTGAACGTAGGCGTCGGGGTGGGCGTCGGGGTCAGCATCAGAGTAGGCGTCGGGGTGGGGGTGGGCGTCGGCGTAAGCCGCAGGGTCGTCGTGGAGGCCGACGGCGCGGCCGCCGCCGGTGTCCAGGGCGGCTGCTCCGGTTCCCGCTCCCGCTCCCGCTCCCGCTCCGGGGACAGCGACGGCGACGGCACGTTCGGCGCCGAAGACGGCTGTGCCTGCGCCGGCGGCGCAGGCGGATCCTTCTTCGGGTTCCCCGCCATCGCGAGGATCAGCGCCGCCGCCACCGCCGACGCGGCCAGCGCGCTCGCCGCGATACCGGCCTTCGCCGGGCCGCCGAGCCCTTCGGACGCCACACCCCCGGAAGCCCCCGCCCCGGCCTTGCCGCCCGCCGCCGCGGCCGTGCCCGTGGCGGCCGCCGCACCGGCGCCCCCCGCGATCGCACCGGCCGCCTTGACCGAGTACGTAGCCGCGAACCAGCCGATGACCGCGACCGGCAGCAGCGCACGCAGCCGCTTGTTGACGTTCTTGACCTCCAGCGCCGCCACACGGCACTTGGCGCACCCCGCCAAGTGCCTACGCAGCCCCCGCTCAGCCCGCACCCGCAGGCCCCCACGGGCATACGCGCCCAGCCGGTCGGCATAGCGGGCGCAGGCACCACCCGTTGTCAGCGACTCGTTCACATGAGCCTGGAGATACGCCTGCTTCAGGCCCTCCCGCGCCCGGTGCGCCAGCACCGCCGTGGCGTTGGCGGTCAGGCCCAGGATCGGGGCCACATCCTGGGGGGACGATTCCTCAACGGTGGTGTGCCACAGCACGGTCTGCCACCGCTCAGGCAGGGTACGGAAAGCCTGCACCACCATCGACTGCTCGGCCTCATGCATGGCCAGCACATCCGCGCCGAGGTCGAGGGTGTCCTCCTCGCTGGCCCGCGATCCGACCGCCGACACCGCGAACACCGCGAAGTCCTCGACCAGGTGCTCACGCTTGGCCGTCCTGCCCCAGGCCGCGGCGGCATGCCGCACAGCGGTCAGCAGATAGGCCCGCACTGCGGTGTCCGGCCCCCTGCCGCCCTGTACCGCCTGGAGCGTACGGGCGAACACCTCATTGGTGAGGTCATCCGCCGTGTCGGAGTCCCGGCAACACGTACGGGCGTACCGGCGTACGGCTTCCGCATGGCGCCGGTAGAGCTCGTCGTACGCCTCGGGGTCACCGCTACGCATCCGGGACACCAACTCGGTGTCACCAACGGGCTCTTCCCCATGTCCCGGCTGTCCCGGCTGACCCGGCTGTCCCGGAAGCCCCGGCTGGGACCCGGTCGCCTTGCGCTGCTGCGGCACTGAGCGCCGCCCCCGCCGACCACCTGACTCACCCGGCTTGCGCCTGTCCCCGTCGTGCGGTTCATTCCGCCCGTCAACACCCATCGCGGAAGCCCCCCGACACGCTGTTTCTCTCCAACTTCCAGAAGCGTGCCACACGGTCGTGTCAAAGGAGCCAGCCCTGCGACTCAACCACTCGTCCGGGGTGACCCCACGCCGCGAGGCCGTGAAACCCACCCGTATGGGTGATGCGAAATTGCCTGGCCCGTACAGGCCCGGTAAAGGACCTGTACGGGCCAGGCGAAGGACCAGGACTCGTATCGGGACCGTCAGACGCCCGGTCGGGACCGCAGTCCTTCCAGCAGGATGTCCAGCAGCCGGGTCGAGGCCTCGGCCTGCTGCGCGGCGTCCGGCAGCGAGGGCGCGGCTGTGGCTATCACCAGCAGCACATCAGCGACCGTCACATCGGAGCGCAGCTCACCAGCCGCGCGGGCCCGCTGCACCAGCTGCCCGACCACGTTCAACAGCTCCGTGGCGCTCCGGTCCTCCGGCTGGAAGCCATCCAGCTCCACCCCCGGAGCTTCGGAAGCCTCGCCAGCCTCGGGAGCCGTCTGCTGCTCGACCAGCCGCAGCTCCGGCGTCTGCGCGTTATCCACCGACTGCCGCTGCTGCGGCACCCGCGGCTCATGCTCACGCCCATAGACGCCGACGACGCCATCGACGCCTACGACCCCTGCGAACTCTTCCGCGTCCGGCGCCCCGACCCGCAGGACCCGCGGCGGCAGCAGCCGCCCAGCGCCCGAGGCCACTGATGTGCGCAGAAACCGTGAAAGAGCCGACCACGGCTCCTCCTCCTGCCCCAGCGCTGCCCGAGCCTGCTCGGTCAGCCGGGCTGTCTCCTCCTCCGCTATCCGTCGGACCAGCACGTCCTTGCTGGGGAAGCGGCGATACACCGTCCCCACACCGACCCGGGCCCGGCGCGCCACATCCTCCATGGGCGCGCCATACCCCAGCTCGCCAAAGACCTCGCGAGCCGCGCGCAGTACGTGTTCCAGATTCCGCTGGGCGTCGACCCGCAATGGCGTGGTCCGGCCGCCGCCCCCGCTCATCCCTTCGGAAGCGACAAGGGTCGCCTCATGAGAGCGCTGAACGTCATGAATGCCCTGAATGCGCATATGTGTTCCCCCGGTAATGACTGTCTCCCCCCGGAGACTCCCCGTCTTACCGTCGTGGCGATGAGGGTCACCCCCGTCACCCCGACGAAGTAAGAACATAGTTGAGCGGTGGTCATGAGAGAAGAGGGCGGTTCCGGCCGGACTGCCCCCCGATCGGAGTACAACCCTGGTCCGTCCCCTTTGGTGGCACCTCGCCTCACCCCAGGAACCTTGCTGACCTGGACTTTCATCCTACGGGCCCACTCTGCGGCCAAACCGGAGCCCCCACCTCCCCCGGTCACACATTTATCGAGACCTGTGGACAAACATCCGTCTGTGGGTGCGTCATGGACAGGTGACGCATGGACAGAGGCATGGGCAAGGGCCAAAGGCGACCAAGGATTCAGCACCAGCACCCGCACTGGGAGCAGGACTGGGAGCAGCGCGGGAGCCAGCGCGCATCCTCGTGGTCGGCGGTGGCTATGTCGGCATGTACACCGCCCTCCGCCTGCAGAAAAAGCTCAAGCACGAGCTCAAGATGGGGCGTGAGGGACGCGGTGGTGTCGAGATCGTCCTCATCAGCCCCGAGTCGTATATGACGTACCAGCCCTTCCTCCCCGAAGCCGGCGCGGGCAATATCTCCCCGCGCCATGTCGTCGTCCCGCTGCGCCGCGTACTGCCCGACTGCAAGATCCTGGTCGGTGAGGCCAAGGCCATCGACCACGCGAAGCGCGTCGCCACGGTCCAGACCCTTGCCACCGAGGAACGGGACGACACCGGCCCTCTTCAGCTGGGTTACGACGAGCTGGTGCTCGCCCCCGGCTCCATCTCCCGTGCCCTGCCCATCCCCGGTCTCGCCGACTTCGGCATTGGCTTCAAGACCGTCGAAGAGGCCATCGGCCTGCGCAATCACGTCCTCGAACAGCTCGACATCGCGTCCTCCACCCGCAATCCGGAGATCCGGGACGCCGCCCTCACCTTCGTCTTCGTCGGCGGCGGCTACGCCGGTGTCGAAGCCCTTGGCGAGCTGGAGGACATGGCCCGCTACGCCTGCCGCTACTACCACAACCTCAGCCCCGAGGAGCAGAAGTGGATCCTCGTCGAGGCGAGCGACAAGATCCTTCCCGAGGTCGGCGAGGAGATGGGCAAGTACGCCGTACGGGAGCTACGCGGCCGTAACATCGATGTCCGCCTGGAAACCCTGCTCAAATCCTGCGAGGACCGTGTCGCCGTACTCAGCGACGGCTCGCGCCATCCCTGTCGCACGCTCGTATGGACCGCGGGCGTCAAACCGCACCCCATCCTCGCCGCCACTGATCTCCCCCTGACGGAACGCGGCAGCCTGCGCTGTGCCGCGACCCTCCAGATCGACGGTACGGAGCACGCCTGGGCCGCCGGTGACGCCGCCGCGGTCCCTGACCTCTCCGCCAAGGATCCGGACGCGGAGTGCGCCCCCAACGCCCAGCACGCCGTCCGCCAGGCGCGCGTTCTCGGCGACAACCTCGCTGCGTCGCTGCGCGGTAAGCCGCTGACCGTCTACCGCCACTCGTACGCGGGTTCTGTCGCTTCCCTCGGCCTCCACAAGGGAGTCGCCCGCGTATACGGTCGCAAGCTCAAGGGCTACCCCGCCTGGTTCATGCACCGCGTTTACCACCTCAGCCGGGTGCCGACCGTCAACCGCAAGGCTCGCGTACTCGCCGAATGGACACTCGCCGGATTCTTCAAGAGAGAGATCGTCTCCCTTGGTTCCCTGGAACACCCCAGGGCCGAGTTCGAGATGGCCGCCGGAGAAGGCCGCCGTCCCGGGGACCGCTGACGGATGTCATTCCCCTCGGCCACACTGGACATGTGACCATGGGTGGGCTCGCATTAGCGAAGAGTCACGAGTCAGCCAGCAGCACCCCAGCAGCACCCCCCAGCAGCACCCCCAGACCCCCGACAGAACCTCATAGCCCCTCAGCAGAATCGGATCTGAACCGCAGTGAACTTCACGCGCTGGAGCGCCCGCCTGCCCGGTACGCAGCGACGCACCGTCGCCGCGCAAGCGGACCAGTCCGCCGACTCCGTGCCGGCCGCCCGTGGTGAGCTCGCCGATCCGGCCATCGCTGACGCGCCCGACGACCCCGACGGAACCGCCCGCACCATCGACGCGCTCTCCGTCCACGATCTGCTGGGTCAGGTCCCCGCCCCGGTCGTCGTCGTCCAGGGCCCCGACCACCGCATCGCCTACGTCAACGACGCCTACGCCATGGCCTTCGGCAACCGCAACTGCGGCACTCCCGCCCGCGCCGCCCTCCCCGAGCTGGTCGAGCTCGGCCTGCTGCCCCTCATGGATCAGGTCCAGCGCAGCGGCAAACCCCGCACGGTCAAGGCCCGCCAGGTCCCCAGCGAGCCCAAGCACAGCTACTACACGTTCACCTGCACCCCGATCGAGCTGGCCGGGAACGGCGGGAACGGCGGGAACGGAAGGAAAGACTGGAAGAAGGAGTGGAAGAGGGACGGCAAGGACAGTAAGGACGGTAGGAACGGCAAGAAGGGCGACGACCGAGGCGTCCTGGTCTTCGCCGCCGACGTCACCGACCAGGTCGAATCCGC